>NZ_JAXLPB010000001.1:0-626018 GCF_034321785.1 Fulvimarina uroteuthidis
GCCCCGCGGCACCGAGCGGCTCCGCATCACGCCGACCCCCCTCCACGACGACACCCTCGTCGAGCACCTGAAGATCGCCCTCGTCGAAACCTGGCAAACCCTCGGAATCGCGTTCGCCTCCGACCGCCCGGATGCGGAAGAGTGTTCGTCCGAAGTCACACCGCTCGTCGTCTCGAAGGCCGGCGGCTGACCATCGGTCAGGGAGTCTCTTCCCCGACGCCGCCGCGACGATCTTTCCTCCGGATGCTGCGTGCGAGAAACGGCACGATCAGCGCGATCGCCATGAAGCGAACCACGTGGTGCGCGGCCACATAGGCCGGATCCACGTCGAACTGGAACGCCAGGACGGTCAGCGCCTCGAGCGCGCCGGGCGCATAGGCGAGCGCCACCTTGCCCGGATCGAGCGGCAGGATCAGAACGGCGACGAGACCTGCGAGCGCCGAAAACGCGATGCCGATCGCAAAGCAGATGACCGAGACCGGCAGGAGCGTTGCGAGCGCCCGCCTCTCGACACCGTAGATCCGCGAGCCGATGACGGTTCCAAGAAGGACCAGGCAGGGCAACGCGATGACGTCCGGCACCGGTACGGAGGAGAGTTCCGTGCCGTGCAGGACGGCGCTGCCGATCAGCGCGCCGAGCATCATGCCGCCCGGCAGCCGCACGAGAGCTCCGAACAGCGCGCTCGCGAGGCAGACAGCCAGCAGCACGGCGTAGTCGAACACCGTCCCGCCCGCACCTCGCGCCAGCTCCAGACCGCCGCCGCCGCCGCTCTCGAGCCAGGCGAGGAACGGCGTCAACGCCCCGATCAGGAGGAGAAGCCGCGCCGTCTGGACGATGAGCATGCGCTGCATGTCGGTGTTGGTGTCCTCGGCGGCCGCGACCACGAAGGCGAGCGCGCCGGGAAGGCTGGCGAACAGAGAGGTCTCGTGGTTCCAGCCGAGAAGGTGGCGCAGATAGACGTAGGTGCCCCCGGTGATGAGCAGGACGCCGGCCATCTGGATCGCGAAGGAAAACGGCCAGATCGCGAACTGGTTCACGACATCCGGCGTCACGCCGGAGCCGGCCTGGACGCCGAGCACGAAGAAGGCGATCTGCCGAAACGGTCGGGGCAAGCGAGTGTCGAGCCCCAGAACGCTGGCGATCGCGATCGCGACAAGCGGCCCCAGCAGCCATGCGACGGGCATGGAGAAAGCGGCGGCCAGCGCGCCGCCCGCCGCCGCCACGAGAAGCGCCACGGCGACCTGCCGGATGCGCTGCCGTCGCGCGCTCGTCATGACACCCATGGCTAGGCGTTCCGGCCGATCCAGTCGGCGATCCGGTCCGCGGCCATCTCGACCTCGTCCAGACGGCGGTGGAAACAGGCGCGCAGGAATTGCGGCCCGACCGGACCGAACGCGGTACCCGGCGCGAGCCCGACGCCCGCCTCGTCGATGATGCGGAAGGCGGCAGCCCGCGTGTCGGTGACGCCGTCGATCGCGAAGAACGCATAGAACGCGCCGGCCGGCGGCGTCAGGGACACCCGGTTCGTCGCCATGAGACGTTCGGAAAACAGATCGCGCGCCGTGTGGGCGCGGGCGATCTGCTCTTCGACGAACGGCTCGCCGTCGCGCAGCGCCGCGATCGCGGCCCGCTGCATGAACGGCGCGACGCCGGACGTCGAATATTGAATGAGATTGGCGATGACCGCCTCGAGTTCCGCCGGCGCCTCAATCCAGCCGATGCGCCAGCCGGTCATCGCCCAGTTCTTCGAAAACGAATTGACGAACAGGATCGTGTCGCTCTCGTCCATCACATCGTGGAAGGACGGGGCGCGCGCGCCGCCATAGTAGAACCGGCTGTAGATCTCGTCGGCGATGATCGCCGTGCCCGTCTCCCGCGCGATCGCGAGGATCGCCCGCAACTCGTCCTCGCTCGCGGTCCATCCGGTAGGGTTGGCGGGCGTGTTGACGAAAATTGCCTTCGTGCGCTCCGTCACCGCGCTGCGCACCTTGCAAAGATCGAGGTGCCAGGCACCTTCGACGGGCTCGAGCGCCACCTCCACCGGTCTTGCGCCCATCAGTCCCGCGGCGGCGGCGAAATTCGGCCATGCGGGACCGAAATAGACGACCTCGTCACCGGCGCCGGCCAGCGCGCCGATGGCGATCTGGATCGCCTGCATGCCCGACCCGGTGACGAAGAACCGCTCCTCGCTCTGGGGCCGGCCGTAAAGCCGCGCCGTATAGTCCGCGAGCGCCTGACGCAGCTCGGGAAGGCCGCGCTGATAGGTGTAGAAGGTCTCGCCGCGCGCAAGGCTGTCGGCGGCCGCCCGGGCGATGAAGTCAGGCGTCGGGAGATCGCCCTCGCCCGCCCACATCGGCAGCAGGCCCTCGCGGCCGAGCGCATACTGGATGACGGCGACGATCCCGCTCGCGGGGGCATTGAGAGCTTCGGAGCGCAGGCGCGACAGATGGGTCATGGGAAAACCGAACGGACAAGAGGTGAGGGAACGGAAGGCTCGTCGAGCTTCGGAAACGAGCTAGACCGGAACCGTTCCGGAGCCAACCCTTTCCGGCGCCCGGACCATCGGAAAACGCGAAAAACGCGCCAGCCTTGCCGGCTGCCGCGCCTGTCTTCGTCCGATGTCGCGCCGGGTCCGAACCGCGGATCGATCGTCCGGGCGTCAGCCGGCGAGCTTGGCCGCGATCTGCGCGATGCGCCTGCCCTGGAACTTCGCGCCGCCCAGATCGATCTCGCTCGGCTGACGCGAACCGTCGCCGCCCGCGATCGTCGAGGCACCATAGGGCGTGCCGCCGATAACCTCGCCGAGCTCCGTGAGCTTGTCGTAGGAATAGGGAAGCCCCACGAGGATCATGCCGTGATGCTGCAGCGTCTTCTGGATCGAGATCAGCGTCGTTTCCTGGCCACCGTGCTGGGAGGCGGTCGAGGTGAACGCACCGCCGACCTTGTCGATCAGCTTTCCGCCGGCCCACAGACCGCCGGTGCGGTCGAAGAAGGACTGCATCTGCGAACTCATATTGCCGAACCGCGTCGGCGAACCGACGATGATCGCATCATAGTTGGCAAGATCGTCCGGCTGGGCTTCGGGATGATCGGGATTGCTACGGAAACCGGCCGCCTTCACGACCTCCGCGGGGGCGGTCTCGGGCACGCGCTTGATGTCGACGTCGGCACCGGCTTCCCGTGCGCCCTCGGCAACCGCGCCGGCCATCATTTCGACATGGCCGTAGCTCGAATAGTAAAGAACGAGAACTTTCGTCATTCCTGTCACCTTTTCCGTGTCTCTATGCGTGCAAGGACGCACTTAGAATGAATGCCCGGGTCCGGCGAGCCCAAAAGTGGATGACGGAACGTCGCCTCCCGGTTGACGTTCGGCGCGCGATGCCGATCTCGTCCAGGCGAAACGACAAGGGCGAAATGATCGTGACCGAGCCAGTGCCTTCCACCGCCGCCATGCTCGCCATCGGCGACGAAATCCTGTCCGGGCGGACCAAGGACAGGAACATCGGCCATTTCGCCGAGGTCATGACGCTCGCCGGCATCGATCTTGCCGAGGTGCGCATCGTGCCGGACGACGCGGCTCGGATCGTCGAGGCGCTGAACGCGCTGCGAGCACGCTACGATATCGTCGTCACCTCCGGCGGCATCGGCCCCACCCATGACGATATCACCGCGGATGCCGTCGGCGCGGCCTTCGGACTGCCGGTCGGCGAGCATGAGGAAGCGGTCGAACGGCTCCGCTCCTATTACGAAGGCCGCGACCTGCCGTTCACCGATGCGCGCCGCCGCATGACCCGGACGCCCCAGGGGGCGAGCCTGATTGACAATCCGGTCTCCACCGCGCCAGGCTTTTCCATCGGCAATGTCCACGTCATGGCGGGCGTGCCGCACGTCTTCCAGGCGATGCTCGAAAATCTGGTGAAGAGCCTGCCGCACGGCATCCCGATCGAAAGCCGCGCCGTTGCCTGCCCGCTCGGCGAGGGCGATATCGGCGGTCCGCTGGCCGAGATCGCCAGGGCGCGCGACGGGGTATCGATCGGCTCCTATCCCCGGTTCGCCGAAGGTCGCTACACCACTGAGATCATCATCCGGTCGCGCGACCGGGCAAAGCTCGACGAGGCGGAACAAGCCGTCCGCGCCATGATCGACGCGCTGTCCTGATCGACGCGTCGCAGAAGCGGCCTTGCAAAGAACCGTCCGGCCCGCTTATCGGTGCCTTTCCTGAACCAACCCTTGAAGGCGCAACGCGATGACAGCGGTCGAAAAATCCTTTCCTGTCTCCTGGGACCAGTTCCACCGGGATGCGCGCGCGCTCGCCTGGCGGCTGTCCGGCTTGGACAAGGACTGGCGCGCGATCGTCTGCATCACGCGCGGCGGTCTCGTTCCGGCCGCGATCATCGCCCGCGAACTGGGCGTGCGCATGATCGAGACGGTGTGCGTGGCCTCCTATCACGACTATTCCGAGCAAGGTCAGCTGCAGGTGCTGAAAGGCGTGTCGGCGGAACTGACCGCCGATGGCGGCAAGGATGTCCTCATCGTCGACGATCTCACCGACACCGGCCGGACCGCACGGATCGTGCGCGACATGTTGCCCGCGGCGCATTTCGCCGCCGTCTACGCCAAGCCGATGGGGCGCCCGCTCGTCGATACGTTCATCACCGAGGTGAGCCAGGACACATGGATCTTCTTTCCCTGGGATCTCGGCCTGACCTTCCAGGCGCCGATCGGCAAGGAGACGAAGGGCTAGACGACGCCATCGCCCATGCTGGCCGGCAGCGCCGGAACAGTCGGCGGCGAGGCGAGACGAAGCTGCATCCGGATCGTCAGGCCGTCCGCGTTGAGCTCGCGTTCGATGGACCCCTTTAACTGGTTCGTCACGAGGATATGCAGCAGTTCGGATCCGAAACCGCTTTCGTCCGATTCGTGAGGGTCGAGGCGGGCCGCCTCGCCAAGATTGGTTTCCCGCCACAGAAAATGCAGACGCAGGTCCGTCGCCTCGGTCTCGCTCCACCATCGCAGCGAAAGGAACCCGTCGGAATTGGGGCGCAGCGCCCCGTGCTTGACGGCGTTCGTCACCAGTTCGTGGACGATCATCCCGACGAACACGGCCTCGTTCGCCATGATCGGCACGCTGGATCCGGCCATATGATAGCTTTCGGGCCTTGCGAGCGGCGAGAGCTCACGCTCCACCACGTCGGAGAACAAGACCGTACCGCCGGGCTGCCGGGCGATCAGGTCCTGCGTCGAGGACACCGTCGAGATCCGGTCGATGATTTCGAGCTTCAGGGGCATCAGCGCCTTGTCCCGCATCGACAGGGAGATCACTGCCTGGACGATGGAGAAGGCGTTCCGCGCCCGGTGCTGCAGCTCTCTTGCAACGAGCAGGATCTCGGCCTCGGCCGCCTCGCGCCGGGCGACCTCGAACCGGAGCTCGATCTCGCGCGAAATGAGTTCCGCAAGTTCGGCGAGAACGCCGATATCGTCGTCGCTCCAGGCGTTCGGTCGGTCATCGATCGCACAGAACGAACCGACCCGCTCGCCGGTCGGCAGTTTGATCGGCACGCCGAGATAGGCGACGACACCAAGCGCTTCGATGGCCGGATCGTCCTTCAGCCGAGCGTTGAGGCGCGAGTCGGCGACGACGATCGGCTTGCCCTCGGCCACCACGTCGCTGCACAGCGAATGGATGATCGGCGCTTCGCGCAGATCGGCCCAGGCTTCGGGCAGTCCGACCTCGCTCTTGAAAACCTGCCGGTTCGCTTCCATGAACGTGATGAAGGCGGACGGCACGCGCAGATATCGCGTGGCCAGACGCGCTATACGATCGAATTCGCGCTCGGGCTCGGGCCCGAAGATGCTCCAATCGGCCAGCCGTCCATCCTTCCATGCCATGAGGGGAGCCTCACAGGTTCAAGCGAGGTTTTGCCAAGTCTATCCTGTGTCGATCCCAAAGACAGCGGCCCCGCACTGCGTGTGGGCGTGCGACGACGCCAGGCCGGACGGGCGACAGATGCGCGTAAGCACCTGAAAGGCCGGTCTCTTCCCGTCCGTTACGGGGCTCGTTCGCGGTTTGCGCCATACCGTCGAACGATAACACCCCGTCCGGTCTTTCGAAGATTTCCACAGGCTTTTGTTCAAAAGCCGAAGTCGGTGGACATGTGTCGTTGACGATTTGCCCGAATCGCTTGGGCGACCTACTCTCGCAGCAAGGCAAGCGCACCGCAATCCGCGGCCGGAGGGCTCGCGGAAGCGGTGCATAAGTCCCGTCGAACCGTTCGGGTGACTGCGTTCAGACTCGCTTAAGCCTCTTCGTTCTACTATATATAGCGTCAGCGAACTCTCGGACGGGCATATGTTGTAGCTCCACTGGATGCCACGTCTGGCATGGTGGCTGTTCCAGTGACCATGCCGTCCCGGAGCCACTGCCACGAGCACAATTCAGAACGAACGAGGCCGTCATGGGCATGAAGATCGAACGCCGCTACACCAAGGCCGGCGAGAGCGCCTACGAGACCGTGGAATTCCGCAAGGCGACGAGCGAGATCAAGAATCCGGACGGCTCGATCGTCTTCCGGCTGGCCGATATCGACGTGCCCGCGCAGTTCAGCCAAGTCGCATCGGACATTCTCGCGCAGAAATATTTTCGCAAGGCCGGCGTTCCCGCCCGCCTGAAGCGTGTCGAGGAGAACGACGTTCCCTCCTTCCTCTGGCGCTCGGTCGCCGACCATGACGCGCTCGCCGAGCTTCCCGAAGACGAACGCTTCGGCTCGGAAATGGACGGCCGTCAGGTCTTCGACCGGCTCGCCGGCACCTGGACCTATTGGGGCTGGAAAGGCGGCTATTTCAACAGCGAGGACGATGCCTGCGCCTTCAGGGACGAGCTCGCCTACATGCTGGCGACCCAGAAGGTCGCGCCGAATTCGCCGCAATGGTTCAACACCGGCCTGCACTGGGCCTATGGCATCGACGGCCCCGGCCAGGGTCACTTCTACGTGGACTACAGGACGGGCGAACTCCGCGCGTCCGATTCGGCCTACGAGCATCCGCAGCCGCACGCCTGCTTCATCCAGTCCGTCGCCGACGATCTCGTCAACGAAGGCGGCATCATGGATCTGTGGGTGCGCGAGGCGCGTCTCTTCAAGTACGGCTCGGGCACGGGCTCCAACTTCTCGCACCTTCGCGGCGAAGGCGAGAACCTGTCCGGCGGCGGACGCTCGTCCGGCCTCATGTCCTTCCTGAAGATCGGCGACCGGGCGGCCGGCGCGATCAAGTCCGGCGGCACCACGCGCCGCGCGGCCAAGATGGTGGTCGTCGACATCGACCATCCGGACATCGAGAAGTACATCTCCTGGAAGGTGCGCGAG
The DNA here is from genome assembly GCF_034321785.1 of Fulvimarina uroteuthidis. Classification (NCBI taxonomy): domain Bacteria; kingdom Pseudomonadati; phylum Pseudomonadota; class Alphaproteobacteria; order Hyphomicrobiales; family Aurantimonadaceae; genus Fulvimarina; species Fulvimarina uroteuthidis. The sequence goes on from NZ_JAXLPB010000001.1 coordinate 7,362, forward strand.
GAGGAAAAGGTCGCCGCGCTCGTCACCGGCTCCAAGACCGTCGCCAAGCACCTGAAGATCATCCTGTCGGCCTGCATCAATTGCGACGGGCCCGACGGCGACTGCTACGATCCGAACAAGAACCCTGCCCTGAAGCGCGCCGTCAAGGACGCCAAGAAGGCCCAGGTTCCGGAGAACTACGTCAAGCGCGTCATCCAGTTCGCGCGCCAGGGCTTCACCGACATCGAATTCCCGGTCTACGACACGGACTGGGACTCCGAGGCCTACCTGACGGTGTCCGGCCAGAATTCCAACAATTCGGTCTCCCTCACCGACGATTTCCTGCGCGCCGTCGAGAACGATGAGGAGTGGAATCTCGTCCGCCGGACCGATGGCAAGATCCACAAGACCGTCAAGGCGCGCGACCTGTGGGAGCAGATCGGCTACGCCGCCTGGGCCTCCGCCGATCCGGGCCTCCACTTCAACACGACCATGAACGACTGGCACACCTGCCCGGAGGCCGGCTCGATCCGCGCATCCAATCCGTGCTCGGAATACATGTTCCTCGACGACACGGCCTGTAACCTCGCCTCGCTGAATCTTCTCCAGTTCGTGGAGCGGAACGGCGAGATCAAGCGCTTCGATACGGCAAGCTTCGAACACGCGACGCGGCTGTGGACGATCGTGCTCGAGATCTCCGTCCTCATGGCCCAGTTCCCGAGCCGCGAGATCGCCCGCCTTTCCTACGACTACCGCACGCTGGGCCTCGGCTATGCCAACATTGGCGGGCTTTTGATGTCGGGCGGCATTCCCTACGATTCGAAGGAAGGCCGCGCCATTTGCGGTGCGATCTCCGCGCTCATGACCGGCATCGCCTACAAGACCTCCGCAGAAATGGCGGCCGAACTGGGCACATTCCCCGATTACGAGCGCAACGCCGAACATATGCAGCGCGTCATCCGCAACCATGCCCGCGCCGCGCACGGCATCGCCAACGGCTACGAGAAGCTCGCGGTCGATCCGGTTCCGCTCGACCATGCGAACCTTCCCGACAAGCGCCTGTCCGCCCGGGCCAAGGCCGCCTGGACCGAAGCGGTCGAACTCGGCGAACGGAACGGCTACCGCAACGCCCAGGTTTCCGTCGTCGCGCCGACGGGCACGATCGGCCTCGTCATGGATTGCGATACCACGGGCATCGAGCCGGACTTCGCCCTCGTCAAGTTCAAGAAGCTCGCCGGCGGCGGCTACTTCAAGATCATCAACCGCGCCGTGCCCGAGGCGCTGCGCACCCTCGGCTATTCGGAAGCCCAGCTCGCCGAGATCGAGGCCTATGCCGTCGGCCACGGCAATCTCGACCAGGCGCCGGCGATCAATCCGGGCTCGCTGAAGGCCAAGGGCTTCACCGACGAGCTGATCGGCAAGATCAACGACGCGCTGACGGCGGCCTTCGACATCAAGTTCGTCTTCAACCGCTACGTTCTCGGCGACACCTTCATGAAGGAGACGCTCGGCGTATCCGACGAGCAGCTGAACGATTTCACCTTCGAGCTCCTGCCCTTCCTCGGCTTTGCCAGGAAGGACATCGAGGCCGCCAATGTGCACGTCTGCGGGGCGATGACGCTGGAAGGCGCGCCGCACCTGAAGGTCGAGCACTATCCGGTGTTCGATTGCGCCAATCCGTGCGGCCGCATCGGCAAGCGCTATCTCTCGGTGGACAGCCACATCCGCATGATGGCCGCCGCCCAGCCCTTCATCTCGGGTGCGATCTCCAAGACCATCAACATGCCGAACGAAGCGACCGTCGAGGATTGCAACGCGGCCTATATGCTGTCCTGGAAGCTCGCCCTCAAGGCGAACGCGCTCTATCGCGACGGCTCCAAGCTGTCCCAGCCGCTCAACGCCTCGCTGATTGCGGACGAGGAGGACGAGGACGACACGGTCGAGGAGGTGACGGCCGCCCTCATGGCCGCGCCCCCGGCCGAGCAGGCGGTGCAGATCGCCGAGCGCATCGTGGAACGCGTCGTCGAGAAGGTCGTGCGCGACCGCGAGAAGCTGCCGAACCGGCGCAAGGGCTACACCCAGAAAGCCATTGTCGGCGGCCACAAGGTCTATCTGCGCACCGGCGAATTCGACGATGGGCGCATCGGCGAGATCTTCATCGACATGCACAAGGAAGGCGCCGCCTTCCGCGCGATGATGAACAATTTCGCCATCGCCATCTCCCTCGGCCTGCAGTTCGGCGTGCCGCTCGAGGAATATGTGGAGGCCTTCACCTTCACCCGCTTCGAGCCGGCCGGCATGGTGCAGGGCAACGAGGCGATCAAGAACGCCACGTCGATCCTCGACTATATCTTCCGCGAGCTCGCCGTGTCCTATCTCGGCCGGCACGATCTCGCCCACGTCCAGCCGGACGAGTTCGGCGCCTCCACCGTCGGGCGCGGCGTGGAGGGCGACAAGCCCGCCTCCCTGCCGATCTCGAGCGGCATGGTGCGCGGCCAGACCTCGAAGTTCCGTCTGGTCTCCTCCAGCGAGGCGCAAGGCGCGCTCGCGGGCAGCGACAAGCCGGGCAACGCCCGTCCCGCCGGCGGCGCCGCCCCGGTGACGACGGCCAAGGCTTCGAGCAATATCGCCCAGATCGGCACCAAGCCCGGCGCGGCGGGCGCGGCCAAGACGCCCGGCCCCCTCGCCGTCGTCTCCGGCGGCCAGGCCACGGCGTTCAAGCGCGACTACGAGACGGCGCCCGTCTCCGAACCCGCGCCGGTCGCCGACCAGTCGCCGGCCCATGGCCTGTTCGACCAGCCGCTCGCCTTCCCGGCGACCGGCAAGGACACGGCCAATGTCGCCAACGCCCGGATCTCGACGCCCCGCGCCCGCGATGCTGGCGGCGATGCTGCCCCGACGGCCAGCGCCGTCGCCCCCCAGGCCAACGCCACCGTCGGCGAACGCCGCGCCGTCGCGATGATGAAAGGCTACACCGGCGACAGCTGCACCGAGTGCGGCAACTACTCCATGGTCCGCAACGGCACCTGCCTGAAATGCGACACCTGCGGATCCACAAGCGGCTGCAGCTGATCGCCCGGAGGAGTACTGGCATACTGCGATAGGTAAGTTCGCCGAACGATATGGCGTTCGCCGCCGTCCCCGGATCGTCGCGATCTTGCGTCGGACCGGGGGACGGGTCGCGGCTGCAACCGTTCAAGGACGAGGAATGTCGCCTGACATGTCTCGTCCTTTTTCGTTCGGCCGGATCGGTGCGGCGTCCCTGGCGAGACGAGGACCGCGACCGGGACCGTATCATTGGATCTTTCATGTCGAACGACGATCCTTGCGGATAGGCGCGCGGCCCGCAAATGCGGTTCTGACGGCGGTCAGTCGGGAAGCCGAGACATTGCGTGCGATCGGACGCCCTTGCGGCGCACCCGATATCCGATGTCCGACAGCCGCGATCGCGGCGAGCCGGCAACGATCGTCTCAGGGCCGGCGCGATCGCACCGTTCGCGCCTTGCGAGCATCCCCGCGCGCGACGACCTTAAAAGCGGTAGCCGATGCCGGCGCCGACGAACACCATGTCGGCGTCGGACTCGAACGATGCGCCGCCGCCTTGGTAGACCTGCTCGGGAACGACGAGATATCTCGCGACCGCGTTGCCGAACCAGTCGCCGGAGATCCGATAGTCCGCGCCGGCCTGGATCAGGAGGCTGGTCTGGGCCTTCACGTCGAAGTCCGAAACACCCCTGGCCGGTTTTGTCGAGATCGGATGGGAGTAGCTGGCCCCGATGCCGACATAGGGGTTGAGCCGCTGATCGGGGAGGAAATGGTACTGGATCGAGCCTGACACCGCCGCGCTCCAGATCGTGCCGATCTCGAACTCGCCGATGATCGAGCCGACGATCCTCGGGCGCGTCCGCACGACGCCGGCCTGGCCCTCGACGGAGATCCGATCGGTCAGGAAGTAGGCGATCTGCAGATCGGGCAGGATCATGTCCGGCGTCTCGATCCGGCCGCCGATGAGGCCGACCGACGAGGTCTCGTCGACCGGAAACAGGCCGGCGATACGCGCCCGGACGAGCCAGTCGCCCGCCTCCAGTCCCGCAGCCTGTTCTTCGGTCGGGCGCGGCATCGGAATGGCAGCGTCCTGCGCCTGCGCCAGCGTTGCCGCCATCATCGTGCCGGTGAGGGCGAGAGCGCGGACAAGGCCCGGAAATCTGACAGTCGTGGAATGCATTTTCGAACCTGCGAGCGTCCCGGACATATGTGGATCGGGCATTGCCCGTGATGGATCTCCCTCAGACGCCGTCGGACCGTCGAAGGGGGCTTGCGAGCGGCGCAGCCCCTGCGCGCCATGCCGTTGCGAATGACCCGTAACACGGGCGTGTTAACACATCCTATAAGTAATATTCATGAGCGCTTTACGTGTCCGTGGTTTTCTGATGCTACAGACCGCATCCCTTGTCGGCCTGGTGTCGCGAACATGAAAACCGGCCAGCGAAAGCCCCGCACTTGAGACGCCCACATCCCATCCCGTTATCGAACCATCGCATCACCGGGCGATCGCGACCGAGTTTGCGCCATGCAGTTTGATCTCGAAACGCTTCATCTTTCGAGCGCGCTCGGCCGCTGCGCCTATCTGATCGTCTTCACCATCGTGGCGGTCCGAAATCCAGGCGAGCGCTGCCACTGGCACTGGATCGGCGCGATCTTCGCCTCGATGATCGGATCGACGATCATGGCGCGCGTGCCCACCACCCGATGGATGACGTTCGCCGAAGCCTGGGTCATCTACACCTTCTTCGCCGGCAGCCTCGCGCTGTCCTGGAGCGGACTGCGCGAGTTCCATGGAAAGAGCGTGCCGATCCGCACCCTGGCATGGATGATCTTCGTGCCGGGGCTCGTCTATGGCGGCATGATGCTGGCGGGCGTTCCCCTGCGCGTCGCGCTGTCGGCCGCCGTCGTTGCCGGCGCCGCCTATGCGGCTCTCGGCGCCTATGAGGCGGTGCAACGTTCGCAGGGGCAACGCCTGTGGTCGGCCTATATCGTGGCCGGGGCGCTCGGTTCCTATGCGGTGATGCTCTGTCTGACGCTGGTCCTGCTTGTCGCGACCGACATACCGATGAATTCCACCGAAAGCGCCACCGCCTCGATGATCGTCGACCAGGCATCCGGGATCCTGATCTATTTCGGCTATATCGCGATGGCGAACGAGCGTGCGCTTCTGACCATCGAGCGTCTGGCCTATACGGACCCGCTGACCGATCTCGTCAACCGGCGCGGCCTGCAGATCAAGCTGGCCCAGATCCATTCCAACGCGACGCCGGAGGGTGTGGACGGGGTTCTTCTGGTCGACATCGATCATTTCAAGGCGATCAACGACACCTATGGGCACGATGCCGGCGACGCGGTGCTCGCGACCTTCTCGCAGCGATTGCGCGACTCCATGCGCCGGAGCGACATCGTCGCGCGCTGGGGGGGAGAGGAGTTTCTCGTGATCCTGCCGAAGACCGGTTTCTCGGACCTGTTCGCGGTCGCCGAGCGTCTGCGTCGCACGATCGAGGCCGAGCCGTTCGCGCTTCCGGACGCCCAACCAATCCGGGTCACCATCAGCGTCGGCATCAGCGAAATGGTCTTGGATGGCTTCGAGGAAGCAATGCGGCAGGCCGACAGCGCGCTCTACAAAGCCAAGACCTGCGGCCGCAACCGGGTTTGCGGAACGCGACACGACCGGATCGCGCCTCTCGGCATGACGGCCTAGCGAACCTTTCGCACGGGCACCCTGTCGCTTCCGGTATCGCGAACGCACGTTTGATGGCTTTGCGCGCCCGTCTTCGAACGCCGCCGGCCTAAGTCAGGGAGGGTCGCCGGAAAGGGACGAAGGCGGAACCGGCCAGCCGTCGCCGTCCGCAAGTCGTGACTGCGCGGCGATGCTCAGGATGCGGCGGCGTTTCGACCGGCGTAGCGCTTTCGCCCCTTTGAACGTTTCGCTCCCGGCCGTCGGGCCCGCCCGGTCAGACGGACCGCGCCTTCACGAGATGAAACCGCACGAGGAGCCGTCTGAGGGAACGGCGAAACCCGTAATGGACCATGGCGTGCTGGTGCATGTCGAAACGTCCACGCTCTCCGCCACAGGACGAGCGCCCGACGATGATATCTGCAAGCATTGGATTCCTCCCGACAGTTTTTTCTAGTGTATTCCAAGAGACTTAACCGGACGTTGCGTCATGTTTCCGGCGGATGCGCGGAACCGGCGACGCGCCATCGGCTGTTTTCAATAAGGTGCACATCGTGCGTTTTTTCAACCCTTCGAAAGCGCACCTCGTGCATTTTTATTGCCAAGGGTCGGCGGTGCGTTCGGGCGTAACCGACGCCAGGCATTCGCGATTCCCGATTTTGCGCCGGCTTGCGCCTGGTTCGGCCATGGTTGACAGGGAAACCCGTTCCGGGGATTGCAACACGCGACGAACAAGACGCGCGACGATGGATGGAGTTGCCGATGACGCCCGCAGCATTCAGGACCTGGAGAAAGGGTCTCGGGCTCAAGCAGAAAGACGCCGCCGACAAGCTCGGCCTGAAGAAACGGGTGATCCAATATTACGAAAAGGGCGCGCGCGGCGGCAAGGAGGTCGATATTCCGAAGACCGTGGAGCTCGCCTGCTTCGCGCTTTCGATGGGCATCGAAGGCTATGACGGACGAACCCTGCCCGGCGTTGCCGAGATCACCGGCCCGACGTCCCCTTCGCAGTGATCGCGGCCGCCGTCAGCGTCCGGCGGGATCGCGAACGGGACGCGGAAGGCGACCGGTTCCGCCATGCCGCAAAATGCGCGGCTGTCCCCTTTCCCCGTGAACGACTTGTCCCTATAAGGCGGCCTTAGCCTTGAGACCTGTTTGCGCCGCGACCCGGGAACGCTTCTTTGAAAGCCCCGGTGCGGTTTTGCGCGCGAACCCCGTGAAGCGGATGAGAAGCCCATGCCCAAACGTACCGATATCCGATCGATCCTCATCATCGGCGCGGGACCCATCATCATCGGGCAGGCCTGCGAGTTCGACTATTCCGGCACGCAGGCCTGCAAGGCGTTGAAGGCCGAAGGGTACAGGATCATCCTCGTCAACTCGAATCCGGCGACGATCATGACCGATCCCGATCTCGCCGACGCGACCTATATCGAGCCGATCACACCCGAAGTCGTCGCCAAGATCATCGAGAAGGAGCGTCCGGACGCCCTCCTGCCGACGATGGGCGGCCAGACCGCGCTGAACACCGCCCTCTCCCTGCAGCGCATGGGCACCCTCGAGCGGTACAATGTCGAGATGATCGGCGCGAACGCCGAAGCGATCGACAAGGCGGAAGACCGCGCCCTGTTCCGCGAGGCGATGGCGAAGATCGGGCTGGAGACCCCCCGCTCGGTGCTGGCGAATGCCGCGGGCCCGAAGGCCGAGGACCGGAAGGTGCACGAAGACCAGCGCGACGAGATTCGCGCCCGGCTGCCCACGGGCGACGCGCGCAATACAGCTCTCGACGAACTCGAGGTCGCCTGGCAGCTCGGCCGCTCGGATCGCAAGCAGCGCTACATGAACCATGCGCTCGCGGCCGCCGCACAGGCGCTCGACGAGGTCGGCCTGCCCGCCATCATTCGCCCCTCCTTCACCCTCGGCGGCACCGGCGGCGGGATCGCCTACAACCGGCAGGAATTCTTCGAGATCGTCGAAACCGGGCTCGACGCCTCCCCCACGACGGAAGTTCTGGTCGAGGAAAGCGTTCTGGGCTGGAAGGAGTTCGAGATGGAGGTGGTCCGCGACCGGGCGGACAATTGCATCATCGTCTGCTCGATCGAGAACATCGATCCGATGGGCGTCCATACCGGCGATTCCATCACCGTCGCCCCGGCCCTGACGCTGACGGACAAGGAATACCAGATCATGCGGAACGCCTCGATCGCGGTTCTGCGCGAGATCGGGGTGGAGACCGGCGGGTCGAACGTGCAATTCGCGGTCAATCCGGAGACCGGCCGCCTCGTGGTGATCGAGATGAACCCGCGCGTTTCGCGCTCATCGGCGCTGGCGTCGAAGGCGACCGGCTTTCCGATCGCCAAGATCGCGGCCAAGCTCGCGGTCGGCTACACGCTCGACGAACTCGAGAACGACATCACCGGCGGCGCGACGCCCGCGAGCTTCGAGCCCTCGATCGACTATGTCGTCACGAAGATCCCGCGCTTTGCCTTCGAGAAGTTCCCGGGCGCCGAGCCGATCTTGACCACGGCGATGAAATCCGTGGGCGAGGTCATGGCGATCGGCCGCACCTTCGCCGAATCGCTCCAGAAGGCGCTGCGCGGCCTCGAGACCGGGCTCACGGGCCTCGACGAGATCGAGATCCCCGGATCGGGCGAAGGCGACGATCTCAACGCGATAAGGGCCGCGCTCGGCACGCCGACGCCCGACCGGCTTCTGATGGTGGCGCAGGCCATGCGCATGGGCCTGACCGACGGCGATATCTTCGCCGCCTGCAAGATCGATCCCTGGTTCCTTGCCCGCATCCGCGCGATCATCGAGATGGAGGCACGCGTACGGGAGCATGGCCTGCCGGAGGATGCGGACAATATGCGCTTCCTGAAATCCTGCGGCTTTTCCGATGCCCGTCTCGGCACGCTCGCCGGCGTGGAGGAGGCCGCGGTCACGAAGCACCGGCATGGGCTGGACGTGCGCCCGGTGTTCAAGCGCATCGATACCTGCGCGGCGGAGTTCGCCTCGCCCACCCCTTACATGTATTCGACCTATGAGCGCCCCTTCGCCGGCAAAGCACGCTCGGAGGCCGACGTGACCGATGCCAAGAAGGTCGTGATTCTCGGCGGCGGTCCGAACCGGATCGGCCAGGGCATCGAGTTCGACTATTGCTGTTGCCATGCCGCCTTCGCGCTCGGCGACGCCGGTTACGAATCGATCATGATCAATTGCAATCCGGAAACCGTCTCGACCGATTACGACACGTCGGACCGGCTCTACTTCGAGCCCCTGACGGCCGAGGACGTGCTGGAAATCCTGCATACGGAGAAGCAGCGCGGCACGTTGCACGGCGTCATCGTCCAGTTCGGCGGGCAGACGCCCCTGAAACTTGCCGAAGCCCTGGAAAAGGCCGGCATCCCGATCCTCGGCACCTCGCCGGACGCGATCGACCTGGCCGAAGACCGCGATCGCTTCCAGCGCCTCCTCAACGATCTCAAGCTCAAGCAGCCGAACAACGGCATCGCGCGCTCGGTGGACGAGGCCCGCACCATCGTCGACCGGATCGGCTATCCCGTCGTCGTTCGCCCGTCCTACGTCCTGGGCGGCCGGGCGATGGAGATCGTTCGCAACGACCATCAGTTCGAGCGCTACATGCGCGAGGCGGTCGTCGTGTCCGGCAAGTCGCCGGTCCTGATCGACGGCTATCTGAAGGATGCGATCGAGGTGGACGTCGACTGCCTGTGCGACGGCACGCACAGCTATGTCGCCGGCATCATGGAACATATCGAGGAGGCCGGGATCCATTCGGGGGATTCGGCCTGTTCGCTGCCCGTCCATTCCCTGTCCGCCGCGATCACCGACGAGCTCGAACGCCAGACGAAGGAGATGGCCGTCGCCCTCAAGGTCGGCGGGCTGATGAACGTCCAGTTCGCGATCCAGGGGGACGAGATCTTCGTCCTCGAAGTCAACCCGCGCGCGTCGCGCACCGTGCCCTTCGTCGCCAAGACGATCGGCAAACCGATCGCCAAGATCGCCGCGCGGATCATGGCCGGCGAGAGCCTCGACGAGGCGTTCGCGGCCTATGGCGGCAAGCCGGACATGACGAAGCTCACGCATATCGCGGTGAAGGAGGCGGTGTTCCCGTTTTCCCGCTTCCAGGGCGTCGACACGCTGCTCGGCCCCGAGATGCGCTCGACGGGCGAGGTCATGGGCCTTGCCGGCACCTACGCGCTCGCCTTCGCCAAGAGCCAGCTCGGTGCCGGCGTCGATCTTCCGCGCGAGGGAACCGTCTTCGTGTCGGTGAAGGATGCCGACAAGCAGCGCATCCTGCCGACGATCCGGCGCCTCAGCGAGATCGGCTTCTCGGTGATGGCGACGGGCGGCACCCAGAAGTTCCTGACCGAAAACGGCATCGACGCGGTGAGGGTCAACAAGGTTCTCGAAGGACGTCCGCACATCGAAGATGCCATGCGCAACCGTCAGGTCCAGCTGGTCTTCAACACCACGGAAGGCGCGAAGGCGCTTTCGGACTCCCTGTCCCTGCGCCGGGCGGCGCTGCAGCACAAGCTGCCCTACTATACGACGCTCGCCGGCATGGAGGCGGCGGCCGAAGCGGTCGACGCGCTGAAGACGGGCAATCTTGAAGTCAGGCCGCTTCAGTCGTATTTTACAGCCGCCTGAGGTTTTACGACAAGCGCGTCGGGGCCCCTCACGACAGGGCGCTGGCGGGGCTGTTTCAAAGTCCGATCAACCGGCTGGAACCGAGCGATGTCCCCATCGCCCGGGACGGCCTGTCTTTGTATTCCGGATCCGCTCGACCGCGCGTCGGACGGGACCGCACGAACGATAAAAAGACGCGCCGGCCCGTGGGCCGACCGTATCGAAAGGTGGAGTTGCGAAATGCAGAAGGTCCCGATGACGACCAAGGGTTTCGAAACGCTGAAGGAAGAGCTGCGCCGCCGTCAGCAGGAAGAGCGTCCGCGGATCATCCTTGCGATCTCCGAAGCGCGCGCCCACGGCGATCTGTCCGAGAATGCCGAATATCACGCGGCCAAGGAATCGCAGAGCCTCAACGAGGGCAGGATTTCCGAACTCGAAGACTATACGGCCCGCGCCGAGGTGATCGACGTTTCGCGATTGTCGGGCGACAAGATCAAGTTCGGCGCGACGGTCAAGCTCGTCGACGAGGAGAGCGACGAAGAGCGTCTCTACCAGATCGTCGGCGATCAGGAGGCCGACGTGAAGCAGGGCCGGATCTCGATCTCCTCGCCGATCGCCCGCGCGCTCATCGGCAAGCAGGAAGGCGACACGGTCGAGGTCGCGGCTCCGGGAGGCGCACGCTCCTACGAGATCCTCGAAGTTCTCTGGCGGTAGCCGATCTTGAACCACCGGACCGGTCGCAGGAGAGGTTCGGCGCGTGACGTGATCGTCATCGCGCCGAACTTCAAGCGCCGCCTTTCGGGCGTCACCTCCACCATCGTCCAGCTCCTGCCGCTTCAGGCAAGGCGGATCGCCATCGCATCGATGGGGCCCGACGTCCTGCCCGCCGCGATACCCCGCCTGCCCTGGACCGCCCTGCCCGCCCTTTGGGCACGCCCGCGCGAAAAGCCGTTTCGCATCTGGCACGCGCGCCGCAACACCGAAATGCTGCCCGGCCTCGTCATGCGCGATATCCTGCGCATGCCGCTGAGGCTCGTCTTCACGTCGGCCGCTCAACGGGAGCATTCGGCCTACACCCGCTTCCTCATCGGGCGCATGGACGCCGTGATCGCGACATCCGAACGAAGCGGCTCCTATCTGAAAGTGCCGCACACCGTCATTCCGCACGGCATCGATTGCGAGCGCTTCACGCCGGACGGGCCGATGCCGAAGCTGGACGGCAAGCTCGCCGCGCAGCTTAAGGGAAAGCGCGTCGTCGGCTGTTCGGGCCGCATTCGCCACCAGAAGGGCACCGACCTGTTCGTCGAGGCGATGATCGCGGTCCTGAAAGACCGGCCGGACTGGGTCGCCGTCGCGACCGGTCGCACCACCGCCGAACATCGTGACTTCGAAGCCGGCCTGAGACGCCGGATCGCAGAGACCGGAATGGGCGAGCGCATCCTGCTCGTCGGCGAGGTGGACGACATCGCGCCCTGGTTCCGCCGGTTCGATCTCTACGTCGCGCCGCCGCGCAACGAGGGTTTCGGACTGACGCCGCTCGAAGCCATGGCGAGCGGCACCCCCGTCGTCGCGACGGATGCAGGTGCCTTTCGCGAGCTGATCGTCGAGGGAGTCACCGGCTCCGTCGTCGACGCGTTCACGGGAGACGCGATCGCCCGTGCCGTCACCCCGCTGATGGACGATCCGGCAAAACGCGATGCTGCCTCGCATGCGAGCCTTGCCCATGTGCGGACGCGCTTTCCGCTGGCGCGGGAGGCCGGCGAGATCGCAGCCGTCTACGACGCGCTCTGGTCGCGGGAAAATTCCGACAGATCGACGCGCGGCTGGCGAAACTCGTAGAACGTTCCGCGCCCCAGATGCAGCGGCACGAGCCGCAGATGGGTGAGAAAGCGGCGCCAGCCGAAAAGCCAGTTTTCCGGCCGCGCGCTCGAAGGCGGGCGCGGCGTGTGGATCTGCGTGACGGTCCGGATCCCGGGGTCGATCCCGTTGCGGTGCAGGATTTCGGCTTGAACGGCGAGCGCCGGCTCCATCTGCGTGATGTCGAGGCGGCCGCTGGCATAGAGAAATGCGTCGGCCGGCGCGGCGTGCCGATCGAGATCGGCCAGTGCCTTGCGAGCGCCTTCCGGCGAGATGATGTAGGCGGCGGCCCCGGCCTTGTCGCGTGCGACGTCGAACATAACCCCGTCGCTCGCATAGCGGCGATAGAACTTGCGCCGTGCGAAATATTCCAGATTGATCAGGTCGAAGGCCGGCAGCGTGCCGGCCAGGACATCCGGCAGGCGCGGCGACAGGACGGCATCGTCCTCGAAGATGGCGATCGGCGCGTTCGTCTCCATCGCCCGTTGCCACAGGCCCGCATGGGACAGGAGCGCGGCGACCTCGGTGCGCGTCATGGGACGCTCCCAGCGATCGTGCAGGGCCTCGAACCGGACCTCGTCCACATCGTCCGTCGAGATGGCCGCGAACCGGGCCAGATCGAGACCGAGGCGCTCTGCCTGGCCTTCCATGAACGCGCGCCGCTCGCTAGCGCGGGAAAGATTGATGTAGGCTGCAGCGATCATTCCCGGTCTTTCAACTCAGTCGTTCCAGGTGGCCGGGAAGAGCAGGATCAGGACCGTCACCAGCTCGAGGCGCCCGAGCAGCATGGTGACCGAAAGCACCCACAGCGCGCCGTCCGGCAGGGACGAGAAATTGCCCGCCGGCCCGATCACCTGTCCGAACCCGGGCCCGACATTGGCGAGCGCCGTCAAGGTTGCGGTGAACGCGGTGATGAGATCAAGCCCATACATGGACAGGATCACGGTTCCAAGCAGCAGCGTTCCGAAGAACAGGAAGAAGTAGATGGTGACGGTCTGGACGCCTTCCGGGGCGATCTCGTTGTTGCCGTATCGCATGCGGATGACGGCGTTGGGGCGGACGAGACGGCGGAAGTTCGCCTCGACGACCTGATAGAGGATGTAGAGCCGGTTCGCCTTGATGCCGCCCGTCGTGGAACCGGCACATCCTCCGAGGAACGTCGCCAGGAAGAAGACGCCGATCGCCGCGTTCGACCAGAGCGTATAGTCCTCGGACGCGTAGCCCGTCGTGGTGATGATCGAGACGAGGTTGAACGCCGACGAGATCATCGCCTCGTCGAACGGTGTGCCGTTGATGATCCGGCGCGAGATCGCGATGGTCAGGCTCAGCACCAGGCAGAGCGTGAGGAAGACCTTGATCTGGGGATCGCGCCACAGATGGAACCGGCGCGGCAGGAAGGCCCGGATGTAGATGACGAAGGGCAAGGCGCCGAGAATCATGAACAGGGTCGCCGTCAACAGGATCCGGTTGTCGTCGAAATAGCCCATGGACAGATCATGGGTGGAGAACCCGGCCGTCGCCACCGTCGTCATGGCGTGGTTGACAGCATCGAAGAACGACATGCCGAGACCGGTATAGGCGACCGTGCACAACATGGTCAGCACCATATAGGCCGCGACCAGCCCGCCCGAGAGCTGGTTGATACGGGGCAGGACCTTGTCCGACTTGTCGGAATTTTCCATGTGAAACAGCGCCATGCCGCCGGTTCGAAGCGTCGGCAGGATGAGCAGCGCCATGCCGATGATGCCGATGCCGCCGATCCACTGCAGCAGCGAACGCCACATCAGAATGCCGCGCGGCAGTGCGTCGAGCCCGGAGATGACCGTCGCGCCCGTGGCGGTGATTCCGGACATGGATTCGAAGAAGGCGCCCGCCGGCGTCAGATTCACCGAGGAGACGTAGAGCGGAACCGTCCCGACGACCGCCCCGAACACCCAGACCGAGGTGACGATCAGGAAGCCAAGTCGCTGGGTGAAGCGCGGCTTGTCACCCCGCGTCGCCATGAAGACCAGGGCGCAGAGCATGCCGATGAGGGCGCTCGAGCCGACGAACACCTTCCAGTCCTGATTGTTGTCGGCAATATCGACCAATGCGGGAATCAGCATGGCTCCGGCAAGGGCCAGGCCAAAACTCGACGTCACATTGGCGATCGTCTTGAAAATTGCCGACTCCCCTTCTGCAACGCTGTGCTTTTCGGGTTCCGGGGTGGCCGGCCCTCGAACATGTCTCAACCGGATACAGACTGGCGGACGAGGCGGCAACGGCGAAAGAGCGCGCGCAAGCGCACTTGTTGCTGCCCTGCATCCCTTTCGTTCCGGGGAGCGGGCGAAACCGGTCAGTCGGTCCAGGTGGCGGGAAAGAAGAGAATGAGCACGGTCACGAGCTCCAGCCGGCCGAGCAGCATCGTCGCCGAGAGCACCCAGAGCGCACCGTCGGGGATCAGCGCGAAGTTGCCGGCCGGCCCGATCATCTGGCCGATTCCCGGGCCGACATTGGCGAGCGCCGTCAGCGTTCCCGAAAAGGCCGTGTCGAAATCGAGACCGAAAAGGCTCAGCGCCACGGTGCCGATCATCAAGGTGCCGAAGAACAGAAAGAAGAAGATCGTGATGGTCTGCACGGCTTCGGGCGCGACCTCGTTGTTTCCGTATTTCAACCGGACGATCGAATGCGGCCGCACCAGCCGGCGGAAGTTCTGCGCGACGAGCTTGTAGAGGATATAGAGCCGGTTGGCCTTGATGCCGCCGGAGGTCGAGCCGGCGCATCCGCCCAGGAAGGTGGCGAAGACGATGATGCCGACAGCCGCGTTCGACCAGAGCGTATAATCTTCGGAGGCATAGCCGGTCGTCGTGATCACGGAGACGAGATTGAACGCCGAGGACACGAAGGCCTCCTCCAGCGAACTGTCATTGTAGATCCGTCGCGTGATCGCGATCGCCACCGTCAGCACCAGGCAGATCGTCAGGAAGACCTTGATCTGGGGATCGCTCCACAACTGGAAGCGTCGCGGCAGGAAGGCCCGGATGTAGAGGACGAAGGGCAAGGCGCCGAGGATCATGAACAAAGTGGACGCGATCAGGATTGCGTCGCTGTCGAAATAGCCCATCGACAGATCGTGGGTCGAGTAGCCGCCGGTCGAGAGCGTCGTCATTGCGTGGTTGATGGCGTCGAAGAACGTCATGCCAAGGCCCGTATAGGCGACGGAGCACAGCAGCGTCAGCGTGACATAGGCGGCGGCGAGACCTCCGGACAGTTGGCCGACCCGCGGCAGGACCTTGTCCGACCGGTCCGAGCTTTCCATGTGGAACATGGCCATACCGCCGGTCCGCAGCACCGGCAGGACGAGAAGCGCCATGCCGATGATGCCGATGCCGCCGACCCATTGCAGCAGCGAGCGCCACATCAACACGCCGCGCGGCATCGCATCGAGCCCGGCAAGCACCGTCGAGCCCGTCGTCGTCAGTCCCGACATAGCTTCGAAGAAGGCGCCCGCAAAGGTGATCTCGACGGACGAGATGTAGAGCGGGACCGCGCCGATCAGCGCGCCCACCAGCCATACCGACGTGACGATGAGAAATCCGAGGCGCTGGGTGAAGCGCGGGCGATCACCCGCGGTCGCTGCCGATACCAGCCCGCATATCGCGGCGATCAGGACGCCGGACCCGACGAAGACCTTCCAGTCCTCGTTCCTGTCCGAAATGTCCACGAGAGCAGGAATCATCATCGTTCCGGCCAGCACCAGACCGAAATTCGAGGTGACGTTGGCGATCGTCCTGAAAATGGCGAGATTCCCCATAACCGAAACGCCTTGCGGGGCATTCCATCCCTCTGCGTGGCGCGCGCACAGTTACAGGCAGTCGGAACGGCCCGCAACGGCACGGCTTGTTGATCGTCGATCATCAAGCCGTGTTGCGAGCCTTCCGCGCCTGCCTTATTGAACCGGGGAGACCGGCAGGCCATCTGCGGAATGCCAACGACAGACGATGAAGAGGGTCACATGACCGAACGGCACACGGAAGTCCTGATTCTCGGATCGGGCCCCGCCGGATACACGGCGGCGATCTATGCGGCACGCGCCATGCTGAAGCCGCTCGTCATCGCAGGCCTCCAGGAAGGCGGCCAGCTCACGATCACCTCGGACGTCGAGAACTATCCCGGCTACGCCGATCCCGTGCAGGGGCCGTGGATGATGGAGCAGATGAAGACGCAGGCGACGAATGTCGGGGCCGAGATCGTCAACGACCTGATCGTCGACGCCGATCTCGACGTTCGCCCGTTCCGCCTGACGGCCGATTCGGGCGACGTCTATACCTGCGACGCGCTGATCGTTGCGACGGGTGCCCAGGCCAAATGGCTCGGGCTGGAGAGCGAAGCGAAATTTCAGGGTTACGGCGTTTCCGCCTGTGCGACCTGCGACGGGTTCTTCTATCGCGGCAAGGACGTCGTCGTTGTCGGCGGCGGCAACACCGCTGTCGAGGAAGCGCTGTACCTGTCCAACATCGCCAGATCGGTCACCGTGATCCATCGGCGCGATGCGTTCCGCGCCGAGCGCATTCTCCAGGAGCGCCTGTTCGCCGCCGGCAACATCCACACCCGCTGGAACGGCGAGATCGACGAGATCCTGGGCGACGAGAAGCCGATGCGCTCGGTGACGGGCGTGCGGGTCCGCGACACGCGGAGCGGCGAGACCGAGGAACTGGCCGCGGACGGCGTTTTCGTCGCCATCGGGCATGCGCCGGCGGTCGAACTCTTCGAAGGCAAGCTGAAGCAGAAGCCGTCGGGCTATCTGTGGGTCGAACCCGGCACGGTCCGCACGTCGATCGAGGGCGTCTACGCTGCCGGCGACGTGGCGGACGACGTCTGGCGCCAAGCCGTGACGGCCGCGGGCATGGGCTGCATGGCAGCGCTCGACGCGGAGAAATGGCTGCAGGCGCGCTCCATCGAACGTCACAAGCTCGCCGCAGAATAACACTAGGTTCGCGCAGCGTGATTTGTTATGCTGCAGTGCAATATAATCGATTGCCAGAAAATCGATTGCCTCCAAGAGACCGGCAGAACGGATTGCGATCATGGCCCTCGACTGGGACAAGCTGCGAATATTTCACGCGGCAGCCGAGGCTGGATCCTTCACCCGGGCTTCGGAAAACCTGAACCTCAGCCAGTCGGCCATCAGTCGTCAGGTGGCGGCGCTGGAAGCGGAAGTCGGTGTTCCGCTGTTCCATCGCCACGCGCGGGGCCTCGTCCTGTCGGAACAGGGCGAGATGCTGTTCCAGACCGCGAACGACGTGCTGCAACGGCTCGAAGCGGTCCGCATGCAGCTGACCGAGACGAAGGAAAAGCCGAGCGGCAAGCTGCGCGTCACGACCACCGTGGGGCTCGGGTCCGGGTGGCTGACCGAGCGTTCGAAGGAATTCCTCGAACTCTATCCGGAAATCGAACTGCAGCTGATGTTCGACAATGAGGAGATCGACCTCACGATGCGCCGGGCGGATGCCGCCATCCGCCTTCGCCAGCCTCAGCAGCCGGACCTCATCCAGCGCCGGCTCTTCACCGTGCATCTGCATGTCTACGCCTCGCCGGTCTACATTTCCCGTTTCGGCGCCCCGCAGACGATCGACGATCTCGACCAGCACCGCATCATCACCTTCGGTGAACCCGCACCGCCCTATCTGCGCAACCTGAACACGCTCGAGACGATCGGCATCGAGCATGGACAGCCTCGCTCGGCGATCCTGCAGATCAACAATCTGATCGCCATCCGCTCGGCCATCGAGAGCGGCATCGGGCTCGGCCTCCTGCCGGACTACATGATCGACCAGCGCACGAAGCTCGTCCAGATCCTGCCGGAAATCGAGATGCCGACCTTCGATACATTTCTCTGCTATCCGGACGAACTGCGAAATTCGGCGAAGCTGAAGGTCTTTCGGGACTTCCTGATCTCGAAAGCCCGGACCTGGACGTTCTGACGCGGCGATCCTGCGTCCCCGGTCGGGACGCTGGCAAACGTGAAGGGCATGTGACGCGATGATGGCGACGAATCCCGCCGATCTCTTTCCGACGCTTGAACGGCGCGCAGCCGCTCTCGACGCGGACGGCCAGCCGAAGCGCATCGTCGCCATTGCCGACGTGCATGGAATGGCGAGCCATCTCGACCATCTCGTTGCAGGCGTGAATGGCATCGATGCGTTCGCCGACGCCGCCTTCTTCATTCTGGGGGATCTGGTGGATCGTGGTCCCGATTCGCGTGGGGCGATCGACCGTGCGCTTGCCCTCGCGAAGGGGCGCGCGGGGTCCCGTATCTTCCTCGGCAATCACGACGAATGGTTTCTTCGGTTTCTGATTGACGAACTGGCGGCGTCCGAACTGTCGAACTGGATCGAACAAGGCGGCCGCGAAACCCTGGCGAGCTATCAGGCGGGAACCGACCGTTCGCCGCAGGGCGTACGAGAGGCGATTCTCAAGGACTGTCCATCCCATCTCGAATGTCTGAGAAGGGCGGACACGATCGCCCTCGTCGGCGATCTTGCGTTCGTCCATGCGGGCGTCGATCCGACGAAGCCGCTCGACAACCAGTCGGCGCGTGACTGCGTCTGGATCCGTGCCCCCTTCATGCGTCATGCGGGCCCGCTCAGCCATATCGTGGTTCACGGCCATACGCCGCAGAAGGACAACCGTCCGACGCTGACGGAAAACCGCATTTCGATCGACACCGGCGCCTGCTACGGCGGCCTGCTGACGGCCGCCCTGATCGACCGCGAGGCCAAAACGCTGGATTTCCTGTCGACCGATGGCGTCAACCTCGTGATCCGGGAGCCCGTCTTGACGGATCGCGGGTTCGGAACCGTTCGCAAGGCCTACCGACCGGGTGGCGCGCTTGTCTTCCGCAACGAAGCCTAGCGACCAAGGGAGCCCGCACCCCAGGGAACGCGGGCTCGGTTCGCGGCGACGTGGCAAAGCCGGAACGGTTCGGGCGGAGGGCTCTCGCCGGTTCGTTACTCGCCGGCAGCTATGCCTGCGATCGACTTGATGCCGGCATCGTAGATTCCGGTGATCACGCCGATCGCCTCCTCATCCGTCGCGCCCTCGGCTGCGTCGAAGGTTCCGTCCCATGCGAGGGTCGTCAGATTGTCGTTGCCCGACACCGAGATCGTCGATTCGTAATTGGCGACGGGCAACGGACCCTCGACGATCCGATAGGTATAGGTCATCGCGTCATCGTCGCGTGATACGAGGTCCTCCACGAGAGTCCCACCGCCTTCGAGGCTCAGCGTGCGACGCTGCGTGCCGTCGACTTCGCTTTCCTCGCAGGCGGTGACGGCCGGGTGCCAGTCGGCGATCGCGCAGAAACCGCCGACCGTCGACCAGAGCTTGGCCGGATCCGCCTCGATCTGCGCCGACTGGGTGACCTCCAGTGCAAGCGCCGGCGTTGCAAACAGCATGAGACCCGCAAGCGGTGCCGCCACCCTGATCAGGTTCTTCTTCATCTGTGTTTCTCCCGAATTATCGCGGCGTCCGTCCTCTTGCTGGACGTCGGACGCCGTGTACGCGTGCCCAGACGAAAGAGTGGGGCTGACGTTGGGTTTGACAACGCCGCGCCGACCGATGCGGCGCCATGTCCACCGCAGTCATCGGAAATGGACAAGAAAAACCCCCGGCGATGGCCGAGGGTTTTTCGAAGATCGATCGCCGGGCACGCATGTGCCTGAGAGCGATCATGTTGTTGATCTCGGCTTACTGAACGGCGCCGGTGTTCGGCTCGTCCTGCACGACCGAACGCTCGGTATCGGCCGCGTTCTCCGGAGCGAACGTCGCACCCGAACCCGGGATCAGCTGCTCTTCGCCGGCCGCACCCGTGCGATCGGTGGTCTCGGCGGCCGTGCCTTCAGCAACGGTCTCGCGCTCGGCCGCTTCGTTCAGTTCGATCTGCGCCTCGTTGCCCGGGACGATCGTCTCGTTCTCCGGATTGGCGACTGCGTTTGCCGGCTGCGAAAGATCGACGTCGCTCTCGGCGGCGACATTGGTGCGGGTTTCGGCTTCGTTTTGCTCGACGGCGGTTTCACTGCCCGGAATGATCGCGTCCGAGGTCTGGGCCAGAGCAGGCATTGCAAATGCCGAAACGGCGGTCAGGAGCGTGGCGATACGGATTGTCTTCAACATAATGATTCGTTTCCAAAATTCTTCAGCATCGATATTCGATGCAGTGTTGTCTCAGCCTTTACCGGCTGTCGTGATTTGGCTCTTCGTGAACCTTTCATGACGAAGACGTCTGAGCGCGCCAAACGTTGCAGGCGGCGGCGTTGACAGCCTGTATACCGTGCGGCGACAATTACTTCACGCTTGAACAATCACCGCCGCGCATCGCGGCACGCGGATGGACGCGGCAGTTGGTGGAGAGCGCAGTCACACATCCTCGACGGATGGCTGTTGTTCGTTCCACCTCGCCGACCTGCGTCCTCGTTCTGCGTCGTCGTCCCACCTTGCCCGAACAATCCGGCACCGCCCGTTCCAACCATCCGCACGAAAAAACCCCCGGCCGCCAAGCCGGGGGTTTCATCAATCCTTACCGTTCAATCCGCGAGACCGCCGATCGACGACGCTTATGCGAAATTACTGTGGCTGGTCGGGCGACTCGTCCTGAATGACGGATTCCTGACCCTCAGGCTCCGAGGCCGGCGAGAAGGTTGCGCCCGAACCGGGTACCAGCGGTCCGCCATCGCTCTCGGCACCCGTCGTCTCGCCCATGCTCTCGCCTGCGGCAACGCCTTCGCGGGTCTCGGCATTGTTGAGTTCGATCTCGGATTCGTTGCCGGGAACGATCGTCTCGTTCTCAGGATTGGCGGTCGGGCTGTCAGTCGCGGCAGCCGGGTCATCGGCGACGTCCGTCCGGGTTTCGGCCTCGCCCTCCTCCACTGCGGTCTCGGAACCGGGCACGATCGGCGCTGCGGTCTGTGCAAGGGCGGGCAGTGCGAATGCGGAAACGCCTGCAAGAATAGTGGCAGTGCGGATTGTCTTCAGCATGGTGTCGTCCTTTGTCTCGATGCGGTTGTCACGCCGGGTAAGGCGCGTTCTCGCTGGCTGTGTCGTGGTAATCAGCCTCAGGTAAGAAATGTTTTGCTGATAAAATGGTTGCGAGACAGGCCGATAACGCTGGCGTGACTGATCGGGTGACCGGGGCGCCGGGCTCTTGGCGCGTTGCAACCGAAGGACTGGCCGCCATCGCCTTGCGTCAGGGACCGTTTTGCCCGAGGCAGTGCGTGGACGCACGCGCCGGATGGCTGCACACGCACGGAGGAATTCACGCACCCACAGCGGTTGCGCCGCCACAGCCGGCACGCAGGCGTGTTTGGCGCCATGCGAAAGCCCGCGCTACGGTGCGCGCCGTCGCGGCAGGTCGGCGATCCGGAACGAAATGATGGCGCAGGCTGTCTCGTTCGGCGGCGGTGTGGGTTCGCGCTTCGTGCGTGACGGAATGATGAGAAAGAGCAGTTCGCATGGTCGGTTTAGCGACGAAAGCCAACGAAGATCGCGTTCTTCTGGGGATCGGCATGATGCTGGTCGCCTATTTCGCCTTCTCCGGAATTGATACGAGCGCCAAATGGCTGGGGCTTGCCGGGTTTCCGGCGCTGCAGATCGCCTTCATGCGCTATCTCACGCATTTCGTCATTTCCGCGGGCGTTATCGCCAAGGATGGTCTGGAGATCGACCGGTTCCGCTCGCACAGGGCCGGTCTCGTGGTTCTTCGCGGCGGATTCCTGATGGCGTCGACGATCGCCAACTTCATCGCGCTTCGCTATCTGCCGCTCACCTTGACCGCGACGATCATGTTCTCCGCTCCGATCTTCATCTGCGCGCTCTCCTGGTCGATGCTCGGAGAGCGCGTCGGTCCGTGGCGGTGGGGTGCGATTCTCGTCGGGTTCTTCGGCATCATGATCGCCATCCGGCCGTTCGACGCCGACTTCCACTGGGCCGTCTTCCTGTCGCTTTTCGGCGCGGTCTGCATGGCTTTCTACACGATTCTGACGCGCAAGCTCGCCGGCAGCGTCCATCCCGAAACCATGCAGTTCTACAGCGGCCTCGTCGGCACGCTCGCAATCGCCCCGTTCGCGTTCGTCGTCTGGCAGATGCCGGAAGATTGGACGTCGCTGACGCTGCTACTGATCATCGGCGGGTTCGGCTGGTTCGGCCACGAACTCCTGACCCGGGCGCATAGCTATGCGGACGCCTCGGCACTGACCCCCTTCTCGTACGTCTTCATCGTCTACCTGACGATTTCCAGCATCGTGTTCTTCGACGAGTGGCCCGACGCATGGACAATGGTCGGCGCCGTCATCGTCGCGGGCGCCGGCCTCGTCATCTGGTTCCGGGAGCAGCGGCAGGACCGGAAACGGCGAGCGTTGCTGCTGCGCCCTCCCAGTTGAAGCCGGTCAGCGCGATTCCTGACCGGGAACCAGGCCGCCCGACGGCGTCGACGCGCTGATCGTCGGCGTCACGCCGTTGGTGGTGGGCAGGCCGGACGGCGCCCCGCGGGCATCGCCGAAGCCATAGAGGAACGGAATACCGCCCGCATCGACGGGTCTCAGGACGACCCGGCCATCGGGAAGGCGCACCGGACGGCTTTCCTCGCGCTCGCGTTCGCTGAGGCGGATACCGACGATATCGTAGCCGTCCCGGTCCTTCAGACCATTTGCGACCGCGCTCGTCGCCGCGGGAAAGGACGCAAGGGTGAGAGCCGCGGTTGCGGCGAGAAGTCCGACGGAACGCATCAAAGTCTCCTGTTCGAGCAAGTGTGCTTTCCAAGAAGACGGCAGAGGCGCGCCAAGGTTCCCCACACGCGGCAGGGCCGAACGCATGGTCGGGGCTCGCGGCGCGCCGGTCAGAAATGCTTCGGAATGTCGTCGCGGATCTTCTCGCCGGGATGCAGTTCGCTGAGGAGCGCGTGGATCGGTTCGCGGACCTCGGAAAGTTGCATGCCGTCGATGGCGCAGAACATGGTGAAGAGCCGGCCGCCGGACGTCCAGAACCAGATCGGCACCGTCAAGTCGCGATCGTTCACATAGGGACTGTAGACCCGCCGCGCGAACGCCTCGCCCTTGATTTCGAAGACCACCGGCTCATCACGCGCCGACCATTCGCTGACCGGAAGCGACGGATCCTCGATCGGGTTCGACGCCATTTCGTTGAGCTTCGTGCCCATCCACGTCTCGACCGAGCGCCAGGGCCATACTTTCGGGTTCGAGACGTCTTCCGGTTTCAGCCAGCGCGAGGCCGGAGGCCGCGGTGGAGCCGCAGCATAGAGGCACGAGAAGCCGCCGAGGCATTCGGGGCCATCGCAGCGATGGATCTGCCCCACGGCCATCGTCGCGTCCTCGTCTGGCCCGGCGGACCAACCCGAGACGGGTTCGGCGGCGCCGCTGGACATGCCGAGACCGAGGGCGACGAGGCCCGCCGCGAGACGAACTGCGAGACTGGGCATGAAGGCGCATCCGATGGCTGTTCAGGATCGGTCGAAGCGCGATCATGCCTTCCAAGACTTGCCGCAACCTTGGAACGCCCGTGGCCGGGCGCACCAAGGAGTTCCTAAACTCGAAGCCTAGTCGGGCAGCTGTCCAGGAACGATGCCGTCGGACGGCGTTTCCTGATTGTTGATCTCGGTGGTGGCCGCGCTGTTGTTCGATGTGCATGCGCCAAGGAAGACCAGAGCCGCGACGATGGGGAGAAGGGTGATTTTCATGTTCGCTCGTTTCGCTACGATGTTGGTGTCTTGCGGAGTATCGGCCCATAGGCCGAAGGTCGGAATGTCAGCCTTTCCGGGCGACGACGAGATGGCCAGGCGCCGGAAGCCCGTCCTGCATGCGAACCGTGATGGCCTCGAAATGTTCGATCGAAAAACCGAAGACGGACAATCTGTCACGCACATAAGCCTCGCCATGGTGAAAGCGCTGGGCTTTGCCGACGGCGAAAGCGCGACCGGCGAGCATGGCGTCGTCCATGGTTTCGGTTGAGAAACCGACGAGGCCGCCCGGCGACAGCCGCTTGGCGAGGCTCGAGAAGAATGGGTCCAGATCGCCGAGATAGGGCAGCACATCGGTCGCGACGATCAGATCGTAGACCGGGGGCTCTTCGTGCTTCTGGAGAAAGCCGACGGCTTCGGCGACGTAGAGCTTGTCGTAAATATCCTTTTCGCCGGAAATGCGGATCATCTCCTCGGACAGGTCAACGCCGGTCAGCCTGTCCGCCACTGCCTCCAGATACTGGCCGGCGAGCCCGGTACCGCAGCCGAGATCGAGGACGTGTCCGTAGGACGCGCCGCCCGACTTCAGCCGGTCGGCCAGCTGTTCGGGCACGCCGTAACGCAACTGCCGGACAAGGATGTCCTCGAACGATTCTGCGTGCTGGTCGAAGAGCGTGGCGACATAGGCATGACCCGCGCTTGCAGGCGCTTCGCCCTCGCCCATTCCGGCCAGCCGGATCGTCGCCCCGACATGATCGGCGGGGTCGATCTCGAGGCACCTGCGATAGGCCGCTGCGGCCGAGGCAATGTCGCCCCGCTTCTCCGCTTCGAGACCGGTCACATAAGCCTCGCCCAGTTCATCTTCGTCGAACGATGTCAAGGGATCGCGGCTCAGCGACGAACGGCGATGGAGCCGCCGGTCGTTGCCGTATCGTTCTGCAATGGAAGCGGGTTCGCGCTCGACGTGGAAGGGGCGGCCATGCCGATCGCGCCGACATTGTTCTGCAGTCCGCCTGGACCCTGAACACGGACCTTACCGGCCCCGTCCGAGAGATCGACACCCGGCAGACCCGAGAACTCGTCCCGCGCCGTCGTCGGGAACTGGCCGTTCGTCTCGTAGACGACTTCGCCGTCCGGCGCCTGCATGTCGGCTGCGCCCTGCGCGTGGGCTGAGGGCGCCGCGAGACCGGCGGTGACGAGGGCGAGCGCGGCGATCCTGGAAAAGCCTGTAAAGGTCGAGGCCATGAATATTCTCCGTCCTGATGTTACGGCGATAACAGGTCAGGGCCGGTTACGTTCCCCGTGGCGCCGCCTTCTGCGCGGCATCCGCAGGTCGAAGACGCCGATATCAGGCGCTCGCGACCCTGTCTTCGACGGCTGGCCCGGTTCCGGGGAACGTACGGCTCAACCAGTCGCCGAGGACGCGGGCGAACTGGAACAGGGCGGCCGCGGAGATGGAATTGAACACGGCCGGCAGATCCGCCGGACCCTTCAGGAGATCTTCCACCATCTCATCGGTGACGGGCACGTGGATGAACCCGTAATGTTCGATCCCATAGTCTCTCGCATGATGGGCGAGGCGATAGAGCGTATCGTTGCACAGATACGCGCCGGCATTGGTGGACCATTCGAAATCCAGCCCCTCCTGCCGCAGCAACGCGGCGATCTGCGCCCAGGGAAGATGGCTGTCGTACCGTTCCGGCCCGTCGAGTATGCTGGGCCCGGACGGAAACGCCCCGACCCGGTCCTCGCGTCCAAGCTCCCGCTTGTTGCGCGCGCAGAGTTCCAGCCGCACACGCTCTGTCTTCATGTGCAGGCCGAACAGCAGGACGTTGCGCGGGCGATGCTCCTCGATCACGGATTTCAGGACGGTCCAGCTTTGCTCCCAAGCGACCGGCAGCACGACGGAACGAACGCCGTCGATCGGTGGCGCTTTCTGCAAAGCCTCGACGAGCTGGCCGGAAGGATTGAATGGCGCGCCCGGAAACGGCGCGAACCCGGCTATCACTGTCGTCATGCGCCTCAGGCCATTGTTTTCGTGGAACGTTACGATTTCGGCGTATCTATATAGGCACAAAGTCATGTAAGAAAAGTTTTACTTGCCAACGCTTGCCAACGCATGCATCTTTATCGCCGTTCGGGCAATTTCGCGAACGCTAGGTATGGACGATATGCGCATCGGAAGCGCTTTTTCCGAGTGGCCTTGGCTGCGATCCATTTGTTCCTTCCTTAAGCACAAGACTTGCCTGCAGATGCCTTCGGGCGACAATGAATGCTAAGGATCAAGGGTTCATATCATGGCGCAGACCGGTACGGTCAAATTCTTCAACACCGAAAAGGGTTTCGGGTTCATCAAGCCCGACAATGGCGGTGCTGATATCTTCGTTCACATCTCGGCCGTTCAGGCGTCCGGCCTCACGGGCCTCGAAGAAAACCAGAAGGTGTCCTACGAGACCGAGCCCGACAAGCGCGGCAAGGGCCCGAAAGCCGTCAATCTCGAATCCGCCTGACACCGGGCCTAGAATCGCGAACGCGACTGGAAACGAACCGGTCGCGCAGGTCGTGATCGCCGACCCTCGTCCGGTCGTCGTGGGGAACAGGCGTTCGTTTCCTGAGTGGGAGGCGCCGCACAGATGCGGCGCTTTTTTTTTCGTCTTCCAGGATCCCCGATCCGGCATCGAGGCGGCACCCCGCATCGGCGTGCGATCCCTGGCTTCCCCGCCGTGACGCAACTCAAGGAGCCCGACCCGGGAACGTGGGAATGTGGAACTGCGGTGCGTAGGAGTCTCCGTCCGCGATCGTCGACACCTAGCGCAGAATATTCTGCCGCGTCCGCGCGCATCGGGCAATCCGGTCTAAAGCAGCTCCCACGAGTAACTTAAGACCCGGCTCGAACCGCACGCTCGCAGGCCAACGGGACGGCGACGATCGTACGGAACGCAAGGGGTAGCCTTCGCCGTCGAGGTACAAGGCTTTCTCGCAGCCCCGCCGTCCGCCCCCCCCGATCCGAGATAGGATCGGAAGGCCAATCGCGTTTCGCACGGCTTTCCGCCCGAGTGCCCTGCCGTCAGCTCGAAATCAGAGCCACCGACACGACCGCGGTCCAGCCCAAGACCGCGGCAGCGAGAATTGCGTTTTCAGCCAAACGATAATTCATCAACATGGCGTCCTTTCCTGCACCGTCCTCATCGGTGCCAAGCCGGCATCATGATTTAGACATAATTGAACCGGGCAGAATGACAACGCTTTGCCACAACCATGCTTAGCGACTTCAAAAGAAAGCCGATCTCGATTCCTCAAGAAAACGTTAACAGCCAGGGCGTGCGGCGATTGCGGCGCGAACGCGGCGAAGGCTCACATGTCCGTGTTCTCGTCGAACAGCGATGGAAGATCGTGAAGCGTCGCAAGCAGATCGTCGGCCCCGAGATCCTCGTCCGAAAGCGCGGTGTAGCCACCCTTTACTGCCGCGATCCTTGCTCCGGCCGCCTTCGCGGCGTTCACGTCGTTCTCGCTGTCCCCCACGAAGAGACAATCGGCGACCGGCACCGCCAGCCTGTCGGCGGCATGATAGATCAGGTCCGGCGCAGGCTTCGGCCGCGGCCCCGCGTCTCCGCCGACGACGAGATGGAACCGATCGAGGAGTCCGAAATGGTCAAGAATGGCCTCGGCGGGCGCTTGCGGCTTGTTGGTCACGAGCGCGACCTTCGCACCATGACGATGGCAGGCCAGCAGCGCATCCTCGGCACCCGGCAGAAGCGTCGTCAACCGCGTCGCGCGCGGTGCATAGAGCGACAGGAACCGCCGCACGAGCAATGCCCGGTCCGTGTCGTTCATAGAGGCATTGCGACGGTCGAGCGCGCGTTCGATCAGGAGCGGCGAACCGCCGCCGATCATGCGGCGGACGGTCTTGAGATCGAACGGTGCGAGATCCCGTTCGGCAAGCGCCTCGTTCAGCGCCTCGCGAATATCGGGCGCGGAATCGATCAGCGTGCCGTCGAGATCGAACAGGACGGCAAAGGGCCAGCGGGAAGATCGGGGATCTGACGTCATGGTGCGGGCTTTCGTTTGTCCGGCGGCGACCGGCAACATGGATCGGCCGCGCGCCTTCGGCTTCGGCGCCGCGATCCTTCGGTGCGCGTCCAGCGGGGTGAATGATGGTTTGGGGCCGGCCGGGCGCAAGCCGAGGCCGGTTACGCCACCTGGCCGTCGAACATGGCGATCGTGATCCAGTCGGCCGAGAGCGCCGGCTTGACGGATTTCTCGATTTCGATTTCCGCGTTCCAGGAGGTCTGCAGGCTGACCGCCCGCTCCTTCAGCGCCGTCATCCTGAAGACGCCGCGCACCCGCGAACCGGTCTTCACCGGGCTCAGGAACCGTACTTTGTCGAAGCCGTAATTGACGCCCATCTTCGTTCCGGTCACCCCGGGCAAGGCGTCGTAGGCCAACGTCGACAATAGCGACAATGTCAGGAAGCCGTGGGCGATCGTCCCGCCGAACGGCGATTGCGCCGCCGCCCGCACCGGATCGACATGAATGAACTGGTAGTCGCGGGTCGCTCCGGCAAAGGCATCGATCATCGCCTGATCCACCGTCAGCCATTCCGACTGGAACGCCTCGCCCCCGACATAGGCGCGATAGGTTTCCAGCGGAACCAGACGTTCGCGCAAGCGCCTTTCCGTGTCCTCGACCGAACTGAGTGCCATGCGCCATCCTTACGTGTCGTGATTTCGAACTGGCGGACCGCGCCCTTA
Source organism: Fulvimarina uroteuthidis (assembly GCF_034321785.1). Lineage (NCBI taxonomy): Bacteria > Pseudomonadati > Pseudomonadota > Alphaproteobacteria > Hyphomicrobiales > Aurantimonadaceae > Fulvimarina > Fulvimarina uroteuthidis. Next base: position 36,049 of record NZ_JAXLPB010000001.1, read on the forward strand.
AAGCGCGGCGCGTCCATGCGTCTTGCATGCTGCTTATATCGCGGCCGGCGCACAAATCGAGCACCGTCGCATCCGTTCCGGGCGCTCGCCTCGCGCTTGCAGCCGCAACGAAAGCCGCCGGCCGCCGTTCGTCGAACAGACACCCGCTTGTGGAAACGAAGCGAAATCCCGAAAGGCATGTGATGACCGATCTACCGACCAAGATGAAAGCCCTCATTCTCAACCATGACGGCTATTCCGGCACGGCCGAAGGCCCGAGCCTCGACGATCTTGCCAGATGGGTGACCCTGAAGGAGATCGACGTGCCGAACCCGACCGACCGGCAGGTGCTCGTCGAGATGACCTATGCCAACGTCAATCCCTCGGACATCCATTACATCAAGGGCGAGTACGGCAAGCCGCGCGACAAGGGCATGCCCGCAGGCTTCGAGGGCTGCGGTACGGTCGTTGCAGCGGGCGAGAAGGCCGGGGATATGGTCGGCACCCGCGTCACGGTTTCCACCAGCCAGGGTGGCAGCGGCACCTGGGCCGAATATGCGATGACCGACATGGCCTCCGTGATACCGGCGAGCGAAGGCCTGAAGGACGAGGACGCCGCGGCTCTGATCGTCAATCCGATGACGGCTTTCGCGATGGTCGATCTGGTGGAGCAGTCAGGCGCCCACAGCTTCGTCATGACCGCCGGATCGAGCCAGCTCGGCAAGCTGATGGCCTCGCTTGCGCGGGAGCGGGGGCTGCACTCCATCGCGACGGTCCGTCGCGAGGAGCATCGTTCGGCGCTCGAGGGATATGGCGTCGGCACGGTCCTCAACACGGAGCGCGACGATTTTCCGGACATGCTGAAGCAGGCGATGAAGCAGCATGCGCCGACCGTGATGCTCGACGCCGTCGGCGATACGGTCTCGGCGAGGATCTTCAATGCGATGCCGCCGGGCGCGCGCTGGATTCTCTACGGCAAGATGAGCCCGGACGTGCCCTCCCTGCCCGATCTCGGCCAACTCGTCTTCATGAAAAAATCGATCGAGGGCTTCTGGCTCTCGCAGTGGATGAGCGAGGCGTCGCCGGAAGAAAGGAAGCGGGCCTTCCAGACGGTTCAGCAGCGTTTCATCGAGGGCAAATGGCGGACGGACGTCGCCGAGACGCTGCCGCTCGCGGAAGCGCCGGCCAGACTTGCGAAGGCGATGGAGGGCATGAATCGCGGCAAGATCCTGTTGCGGCCTTGAACGCGGAATAGGCCGGGTTTCATCCCGCACTGCAAGATTTTTGCGCGGGTTCGCGGTGTCGGTTTGGGATCGGTGGGCTATATCCCCCACACGAACGACCCAATCAGACGATCGGAGACCCTATGTGCGGCATTTGCGGTGAGATTCGCTTCGACGGAGAAAGCGCTTCGCCGGAGCGAATTCAACGCATGGGCGATTGTCTCGCCCGGCGCGGTCCCGACGGCTCGGGCCAGGTGATGCGCGGGCGGGTCGGCTTTGCCCATCGCCGTCTCAAGATCATCGACCTGTCGGAGAAAGCCGAGCAGCCCATGGTCGATCCGACTCTCGGACTGACGCTGACCTTCAACGGCTGCATCTACAACTATCCGGAACTGCGCAAGGAACTGGAAGCGAAAGGCTACGCGTTCTTCTCGACCGGCGATACGGAGGTCATCCTCAAGGCCTATCACGCCTGGGGCCGCGACTGCGTCAAGCGTTTCCACGGCATGTTCGCCTTCGCGATCCACGAGCGCGAGACCGGCCGTGTCATGCTCGCCCGCGACCGGTTCGGCATCAAGCCGCTTTATCTCAGCCAGAACGAGAAGCGCCTCTACATCGCCTCCTCGCTGCAGGCGATCCTGAAGACCGGCGATGTCGACACGGGCATCGATAAGGTCGCGCTTCATCATTACATGACGTTCCATGCCGTCGTGCCGCCGCCGCATACGATCATCAAGGGCGTGAGGAAGCTGCCGCCGGCGACGACACGGATGATCGAAGCCGACGGGTCCTACGACGACGCGGTCTACTGGTGGCCGGACTTTACCGCGCGCGACGGCGATGACAGGCTGTCGTCAGGCGACTGGCGCGATCTGGTCATGGACGCGATGAAACTCGCCGTCGATCGGCGCATGGTCGCCGACGTTCCGGTCGGCGTGCTGCTGTCGGGCGGTGTCGATTCCTCGCTCATCGTCGGGCTTCTCGCGGAGGCCGGCCAGAAGGATCTCAACACGTTCTCGATCGGCTTCGAGGATGCCAATGGCGAGGTCGGCAACGAGTTCGAATATTCCGATCTCATCGCCAAACATTACGGAACCGAGCATCACAAGCTTTTCATCCCCGGTGACGAGCTGGTCAGGGAGCTGCCCAACGCGATCGAGGTCATGTCGGAGCCGATGGTCTCCTATGACAATATCGGCTTCTACCTTCTGTCGCGCGAGGTCGCCAAGCACATCAAGGTCGTCCAGTCCGGCCAGGGTGCGGACGAGATCTTCGCGGGCTATCACTGGTATCCGAAGGTTCACGGCGCGAACGATCCGCTTGCCGCCTATCGCCGGGCCTTCTTCGACCGCAGCCGCGAGACGCTCGCCACTCATCTCAGCCCCGAATGGCTCGCCGAGACGGACGTGTCAGGGGATTTCGTCGCCGCACACTTCGCCAAGGAAGGCGCGACGCTCGCCGTCGACAAGGCGTTGCGCATCGACGCGCACGTGATGCTCGTCGACGACCCGGTGAAGCGTGTCGACAACATGACGATGGCCTGGGGCCTCGAAGCCCGCGTTCCGTTCCTCGATCACGAACTGGTGGAGCTCGCAGCGCGCGTTCCGGCCGAGGAGAAGCTGAAACAGGACGGCAAGGGTGTCCTCAAGGATGTCGCCCGCCAGATCATTCCCTCGGACGTGATCGACCGCAAGAAGGGCTACTTCCCCGTGCCCCAGCTCAAATATCTGTCCGGATCGACGCTCGATTTCGTCAAGGACGCGATGCACTCGGACGCGGCGAAGTCGCGCGGTCTGTTTCAGACGAGCTACGTCGACGAACTGTTCGAACATCCGTCCGATCACATCACGCCGCTGCGCGGTTCGGAACTCTGGCAGGTGGCGCTGCTCGAAATGTGGCTTCAGTCGCAGGGAGTGTGATCGTGGGCCAGTCCGAAGCGGATCACCGCGCCAAGTCCGGCGCCGAATTGCGGCTTAGAAAGAAGCGTTCGACCAGCCTTGCGGCACCGGGCGCACAGGGTGGAGACCGGATGAAGGACGTCGAACCCGACGCCTTTCTCGATTGCGGCTGGGGCCGGCTGGTGTTCGCGCAGACGTTCGAGGATACGGGAAACCTCGTCGCGAACCTGCGCGAGGAGGGACCGGACCGACGCGACATCGCGTTCTACGTCTCGGACCCGCACGTCCTTCTCAGCTACGCGCCGCAGGAACTGTTCCTCGACCCCTCCCACACCTACCGGCTCGACCTGTCCACCTACCGGCCGGGCTCACGCCGTCCCCGCGGCTATTTCATCCGCCGCATGGCGAGCGATCAGGACGGCTCGGAGATCAATCGGATCTACCAGACCCGCAACATGGTGCAGGTACATCCGGCCTTCCTCAACGCCAATCACGACAATCGCTCGCTCACCTATTTCGTGGCCGAGGACGAGACGACCGGCGCGATCGTCGGTACGGTGACCGGCGTCCATCACCGCAGGGCCTTCGCGGATCCGCAGAACGGGTCGTCGCTCTGGTGCCTCGCGGTCGACCCTCAGGCGGTCCATCCCGGCATAGGCGAGAGCCTCGTGCGGCGTCTGTCGGAGCACTTCCAGGCGCGCGGCTGCGCGTTCATGGACCTGTCGGTCATGCACGACAACGACAAGGCGATCGCCCTCTACGAGAAGCTCGGATTTCGCCGCGTTCCCTATTTCGCCATCAAGCGCAAAAACCAGATCAATGAGCAGCTCTTCACCGGACCGGACGAGTTCGAGGAGCTGAACCCCTACGCCAGGATCATCGTGAACGAGGCGCGTCGGCGCGGGATCCACGCCGAGGTCACCGACGGGCCGGGCGGATTTTTCCGGCTGACCCAGGGCGGACGCACCATCCATTGTCGTGAAAGCCTGTCCGAACTGACGTCCGCGGTTGCGATGTCGATCTGCGACGACAAGACCGTGACGCGCCGCATCGTGGAAGCAGCCGACGTTGTGGTTCCCGACCAGATCGACGGCGACAAGGCGGACGATGCCGACATCGCGGCCTTCATCGAGAAACACGGCAAGATCGTCGTCAAACCGGCCCGTGGCGAACAGGGTCGCGGCATCGCCGTGGGCATCGACAATCTCGAGGATGCGAAGGCGGCCATCAAGACCGCGGCCGAGGTGTCAGAGCGGGTACTGCTGGAAGCCTGCTTCGAAGGCGACGATCTGCGCCTGATCGTCATCGACTACCGGGTGGTCGCGGCGGCCTTGCGCCGGCCGCCGGAAATCATCGGCGACGGTGCGATGACGGTCCGGGAGCTGATCGAGGCCATGTCGCGCCGCCGCTCGGCGGCAACGGGCGGCGAAAGTCGCATTCCGATGGACGGCGAGACGACGCGCTGCGTGAAGCATGCCGGCCATTCGATGGACGATGTCCTGCCGGAAGGCGAGAAGATTTCCGTGCGCAAGGCCGCCAATCTTCACACCGGCGGCACGATCCACGACGTCACCGGCCAGCTTCATCCCGCCCTCGTCGAGGCTGCCGTCAATGCGGCGAGGTCCATCGAAATCCCGGTGACGGGGATTGACCTTATGATCAAGAAACCGCACGAACCCGACTACGTCTTCATCGAAGCGAACGAACGTCCGGGGCTTGCAAATCACGAGCCACAGCCGACGGCCGAACGGTTTGTCGATCTCCTGTTTCCCCGCTCGATGCCCTACGCCATGCGAAACGCCCGCAATCGGCAACGAAAGCAAAAGGAATAGCAACCGTGCCACGCCTCGTCATCGACGCCCATTACCTGACGGAGCAACTGAAGGCACTGCTCGATATTCCAAGTCCCACCGGCTACACGGATACGGTCGTCCGTTACGTGGCGAACGAATTGGAACGGCTCGGGCTCAAGATCGAACTGACGCGCCGGGGTGCGATCTCGGCGCTGCGGCAGGGATCGCGGCGGGCCGGCGCGCGCGCCATCGTCAGCCATGTCGACACGCTCGGCGCGCAGGTCAAATATCTCAAGCAGAACGGCCGTCTGGAACTCGTGCCCGTCGGAAACTGGTCGGCCCGGTTCGCCGAGGGCGCGCGGTGCCAGATCTTTTCCGAAAGCGGCATCTATCGCGGCACGATCCTGCCGCTGAAGGCGTCCGGCCATACCTACAATGACGAGATCGACAGCGCGCCGGTCGGCTGGACGCATGTGGAGATGCGGGTGGATGCCCTGTCGCGCAACTATGACGAACTTTCCCGGCTCGGCATCCATATCGGCGACATGGTCGCGATCGACCCGCAGCCGGAATTTCTCGAAAACGGATTCATCGTTTCGCGCCATTTGGACAACAAGGCCGGCGTCGCCGTCATGCTCTCGGCGATAGAGGCGCTCGAGCGCGAGGGCGCCTCGACCCCCGTCGACATCCACTGGCTCTTCACCATCGCCGAGGAGGTGGGCGTCGGCGCATCCTCGATCCTGACGCCCGACGTCGCCTCGATGATCGCGATCGACAACGGAACATCGGCGCCCGGCCAGAACTCGTCGGAATTCGGCGTGACGATCGCCATGGCCGATCAGACCGGACCCTTCGATTATCATCTGACCAAGAAGCTGATCCGCCTCTGCGAAGACGAGGAAATCAAGTTCGAGCGGGATATCTTCCGCTATTACCGGTCGGATTCGGCTTCGGCCGTCGAAGCCGGACACGATGTGCGGACCGGCCTCATCACGTTCGGCGTCGACGCCTCGCACGGATATGAGCGCATTCACGTCCATGCGTTGCGCTCGCTCGCAGAACTCGTGACGGCCTATGTGACGTCGCCGGTCGAGATCGAGCGGGACCGCAATCTGCATGCCGGACTGAAGGGCTTTACCCATCAGCCCAACAGCGAGGCCACGCAGGAGCTGGCCGAGGACTCAAACCCGGCGGAGTAGTGAGCGGACGACAAGCATGAACGAGGTTCTGGACGAGGGCACCGGAAGCATCGACGCGCCAATTCCGGACGCCGGGCCGGCGTTCGAGACGGTGCATGCCTGGCTGGCGGAGCCATCGTTCCGCGTCCTGACCGAAGCCCTATCCGCCCTCGCCGCCCGTGCGGCCGATCATCCAATCGTCGCGATCGTCGCGATTCTGTCCGTCCTCGCCGCGCTGTTCCTCGTTCGGAGCGTCCTCGTCCTCGTCGCGGTGTCGTTCTTCGCCATCGCCGCCGTCGCCGGAACCGAGCCGGTGATGGACGGCCTTGCCCGGGCGGTCTTTCCCGTCGGCTGCTTCCTGTCCCTCGTCCTCATCATGGCGCACGCCCTGTCCCAGCGCCGCAGGATCGACCGGCTCGAACGGGATGCGCCGCCGCCGGGTCGAAGCACCGGGCGATCGGGCGAGACGTAGGTTCCATTCGACGATCCGCAGCGCGGCGCCGCCAGCACGTTACGGACCGGCGTCGGATCGACCACCCTTCATCCGCGGCGGTCGATCCCCGTCAGAAAACCTTGGATCATGCCGACGGTGCGGGCCTTGGAGAAGGCGCAGACCGCGCGCGTTGCGGCGCACGGCAGTGCGCAACCAGGATGAAACAGCGACATGGGACGACAATCCGAAATCGTTCGATCCAAGATCGGACTCCGGCGCGTCACGCTCGATGGCAGGTTTTGAGACACCGTCGCACCGGTGAGACCGTCAGGCCGGCCGCTCGCCGTCCGACGCCGCGCGTTCCACGCGTTCGGCCTCGATCTGGGCGATCGAGAGGCCCTCGACCTTGGTCACGGTCAGGCGCAGATCCTCGATCTCGATGCTGTCGCCGTTCGCCGGAGCCTTGCGCAGATGCTCCAGCATGAGACCGGCGATCGTGCTGGACTTCGACGTTTCGAGCCGCCAGCCGTAGCGCTCGCGCAGGCGGTAGACCGAGGTGGTGCCGGGAATCTTCCAGCGGCGGCCCTGAAAGTTTTCCGTGTCGGGAACGTCGACCTCGAAGCCGGTATGCACCTCGCCCACCACCTCTTCCATGGCGTCCTGAAACGCGACGGCTCCCAGAACGCTGCCATATTCGTCCGCGACAAGCGCCATGTGCGTGCCGTGCTTGCGCATATTGTCGAGGAGCGAGGCGGTGTCGACGCTCGCCAGCGTCTTGGGAAGCGGCCGCAGCATGGTTTCGAGCGTCGCCGCGTCGAGCGGGGTGCCCTCCTCGGTCTTGTGCCGGATGACGTCCTTGACGTGAACAAGGCCCAGGGCATGATCGAGTCCGCCGCGGGTCACGGGGATGCGGCTCGGTCCGGCATCGAGGATCCAGTCGGCATAGTCGTCCGTCTGCACCCGGTCGAGATCGAGGATGATCACGTGCCGACGCGGCGTCATCAGCTCCTCGGCGCGGCGTCCCTGCATCTTGACGATGTTCTGGATGAACTCGGCCTGCTCGTGGGAAATCGAGCCGCCCTCGCCGGAATCCTCGGCGATCGCCGCGAGTTCGCGCGGGGTGTAGTAGCGCGCTTCCGCATGATCGAGCCCGAACAGGGACAGCAGCGACTGGCTGATGACGTTGAGAAGCCAGACGAACGGCCGGAACAGCAGCTCGAAGAACCGGATGATCGGCCACATGACGATAAGGAGGTTCTCCGCGCCCTTGAGCGCCATCGCCTTCGGGATCATCTCGCCGAAAACCACGTGGAAATAGGTGAGAATCACCACCGCGAGGACGAGCGCGACGAGGTGGACGGCCGCGCCATCGATCCCGAGCGCAGCCATCGGCGCTTCGAGCCAGAGCGCGATCTGGTGCTCGCCATACATGCCGAGCCCGATCGAAGCGAGCGTGATGCCGAGTTGGGCGACGGCGACGAAACGATCCTGCGCCTCCGGCCCGTCGAGCTTACCGGCGATCGATCGTCCGTTCTCGGAGATCGCTTCGAGACGCGACAGCCGGCTTCCGACAATGACGAACTCCATCGCGACGAAAATGCCGTTGATGGCGATCAGCGCGACGATGATACCGAGGGCGATCATTTCGGCGCCTCCACGCTGGTGGCGGCACTCGGAAACGAGACCAGCCGCGGCAATCCGTTCTCGACGCTTTCCACGGTGAAATCGACGCCGCCGATCGCCACCTTCGAGCCGCGCTTTCCGTCCTTGACGCCAAGCTTCAGGCCTATGAGGCCCGACATGCTGTCGGCCCGATCTTCGGGAAGCTGAAACGCGAAGGTGCGGTTGACCTCGCGAACCGGAAGATCGCCACGCAGGACGACGCGATCGTCCCGCCGGTGAATCCGCGGCGCCTCTTCGTCGAACTCGTCGACCACCTCGCCGATGATTTCCTCGACGAGATCCTCCACCGACACGATGCCCGACACGATGCCATACTCGTTGAAGACGACGGCGATCGTCGCCCGGCTGTCGTCCAGCCGGCTCCATACCTCGGCAAGCGTCAGGCTGTCCGGCAGGGTCTGGACCGGGCGAATGATGCCCTCGATCGAAGCGTCCGGATCCCGCCGGCTGAGTTCGAAGACCTCGCGGATGTGAACGAAGCCGACGGGCCTCTCGTTCTGCGCATTGTCGATGACGGGAAACCGGGTGAAGGGGGTCGCCAGCATCTGGCGCAGGGCTTCGGCGGCGCTGGGCTCCGGCGTCATGAACTTCACCCGCACGCGCGGCACCATTACCTCGCTGACGGTCCGGTCCTGAAAGGCCAGCACCTGACGGAGCATCTCGTGGGCGTCACGCTTGATCTCGCCGCCTTCGAGACTGTCCTCGATCAGCTGGCGCAGCTCGTCGTGGCTGTGCTCGTCGCCGGCCTCCTTGGGCTTGTCGAGACCCAGCCGGCGCATCACGAAGATCGCCGAACCGTTCAAGAGGCTGATGAAGGGTCCGAGAACGAACAGCGACCAGCGCATCGGACGTGCGGTTCCCATCGCGGTGCGCTCCGGGGACCGCAGGGCGATCGATTTGGGAAACAACTCGCCGAAGATCACCTGAAGCGTCGTCAGGACGATGAGGATGAGGGGTGCGCCGACGACAGCGCTGGTCCACCCGTCCGGCAGCATTTCGTCGAGCGGCGGGCCGACATAGGGCATCAGGGCTCTCTGGCCGTAGACGCCGATGACGAGGCTGGTCAGCGTGATCCCGACCTGGGCGCACGCGATGTAACGATCCATCCGGTATTCGTCGGTCACGGTCCGTTCGAGAAAGCGGGCCTCGGCGTTTCCGTCCTCGGCCTTGGCTTCGAGCTTCGGCTTGCTGGCCGAGACGGCCGCGAACTCGGCAGCGACGTAGAACGCATTGCCGAGCAGCATGGCGCAGATGACCAGTATGATGACGAAGAAGGCCATGTCGCCCGCCCTTTTCTCAAATTCCGTTCGAACGGCAAGGACCGGCGGCGTGTTGAACGCGCCGATCCCTCCGGAAGCGGATCGATCCTGTCAGCGGTTCAGTTGGCGCGTCCCTCGGGACACACCGGTCCCGATGGCGACACTCTCGCAACGCACCGGAACGTCTTCGACACTGCCTTGTGCAGTCGGAAGCGCCCGATCGCCGCGAAAGTTCCGTGCGCGGGCGAGCAAACGTTCGATCAGGAGGTCTCCGCCTGGCGATCGGCGCGCTGTTCGAGCGGCTTGTCGGGTCGGCGGATATGCGGGACCGCCTCCAGCACCAGCGGATGAAGTTCACCCGTGTCGTTCGCATCGATCTTGGCGAACAGCTGGGTGCGCATTCTGGGCTCCCAGAACCGGTTGATGTGGTCGGCGACCCCTTCGGAACGCGCGCCTTCCGGCGTCGACTGAAAAAACGTGGCGATCTGGTTCGCCATATGTACGAGCTTGTCGCGTTCCATCGTGTTTCCTCGCTCAATTGCCTTGCGCGCCTTATGCCCGCAGCTTGCCGTCCGTGTCGAGCGCGTCCACCGCGCCTTCGATCCGTTCGGGACAGGTGAAGATCTCGAACTCGTCGCCCCTGACGATCGCGGCGAGCGTGACATTGGCCGCGCGCGCTTCGTCGATCGCAAGCTCGGTCGGCGCGGAGATCGCGGCGATCAGGCCGCATCCCATGCTCGCCGCCTTCTGGATCAGTTCGACCGATACCCGGCTCGTCATCGTCAGGAAGCCCGGCGCAGGATCGACGCCCCGTCGCGCCAGATGCCCGGTCACCTTGTCCAGCGCATTGTGACGGCCGACATCCTCCCGCAGAACGATCATCGCCCCGGCCGCATCATGGAACGCGGCGGCGTGGACGGCGCGTGTCTTCTTCGAGAGATGCTGGCCCGTCGCCATGTCGGCCATCGCCTCCCGGAGCCGCGCCGGCGCCACCATCGCCCGGTCCCTCACCACGGGCAGGACACGCCCGGCAAGCTCCAGGGATTCGACGCCGCAAAGACCGCACCCCACAGGCCCGGTCATCTGCCGGCGGCGCGCGACGTAGGTTGCCGCGCGCTGCGGAACGAGACGAATCTGGCAATCGATGCCGGCCTCGGTCTCGACGATTTCGACCGCCTCGATCTCGCCGATTCCGTCGACGATCGCCTCGTTCAACGCAAGACCCACGCCGAGCTCCTCGACATGGGACGGCGTCGCCATCATCACCGCATGGGTCGATCCGCCGATGGAGATCGCGACCGCCCGTTCGGCCGGCACGCTCCTCGTCTCGCGAACAAAGACGCCGCCGCGGAAGGCAAGGCTCGTCACGGAGGTGAATTCAGGCCCGTCCGGCACGGCGTCGATCCGATCTTCAGTTCTTCGTCAAACGAGCGAAGCCGCGACAATGCGCGGCTTCGTGTCCCATACGTGCGTCCCCACCTTGCGTCCGATCAATCGCGCCGCGATCTTCGACCTTGCATGGATCATCCACCCGCGCGGGAGGGACGCCGTCGTTGCGATGGGCCCTATTCGGCCGCTTCCAGAGGCGCGATCGTACGGCTTCTCCGGGAGAATTCCTCGTAATCGTCCTGCCATTCGGTCGGACCGTTGGAGGGCGACACCTGAACCGCGGTCACCTTGTACTCCGGACAATTGGTCGCCCAGTCCGAGAAGTCCGTGGTGATGACGTTGATCTGCGTCGTCGGGTGATGGAACGTCGTGTGGACGACGCCCACCGCCATCTTCTCGGTGATGAGCACCTTCAGCGAGGTCTCGCCGACGCGGCTCTGGAGCTTGACGAAATCGCCATCGCGAATGCCGCGCTGCTCGGCATCGTGCGGATGCATCTCCAGAAGATCCTCCGGATGCCAGGCCGTGTTGTGGGTGCGTCGGGTCTGCGCGCCCACATTGTACTGGCTCAGAATACGGCCGGTGGTCAGAAGCAGCGGGAAGCGCGGGCCGACCTTCTCGTCGGTCGCGACATATTCCGTCCGCACGAACTTGCCCTTGCCGCGCATGAACTCGCCGATATGCATGACCGGCGAGCCGACCGGATGCTCCTCGTTGCAGGGCCACTGCACCGAGCCCTCCTTGTCGAGAAGATCGTAGGTGACCCCGGCGAAGGACGGGGTCGTCGCGGCGATCTCGGCCATGATCTCGGACGGATGGCCATAATTCATGTCCATGCCGATGGCACGCGCCAGAAGCTGGGTCACTTCCCAGTCGGCATAGCCGTTCTTGGGTTCCATCACCTTGCGAACCCGGTTGATGCGGCGCTCGGCATTGGTGAAGGTGCCGTCCTTTTCGAGGAAGGTCGAGCCCGGCAGGAAGACGTTGGCGTAGTTCGCCGTCTCGTTCAGGAAGAGGTCCTGGACGATGAGGAGTTCCAACGCGCCGAGGCCCGCGGAGACGTGTTTGGTGTCGGGATCGGACTGCAGAATGTCCTCGCCCTGCACGTACAGCCCCTTGAAGGAGCCCTCGACGGCCGCGTCGAACATGTTCGGGATGCGCAGACCGGGTTCCTTGTCGATCTTCACGTTCCACAGATCCTCGTAGATCTTGCGGACCGCATCCTGCGAGATGTGGCGATAGCCCGGCATTTCGTGCGGGAACGAGCCCATGTCGCACGAGCCCTGCACGTTGTTCTGGCCGCGCAGCGGGTTCACGCCGACGCCCTTGCGGCCGATATTGCCGGTCGCCATGGCAAGGTTCGCGATCGCGATGACGGAGGTCGAGCCCTGGCTGTGCTCCGTCACGCCGAGACCGTAATAGATCGCCGAATTGCCGCCCCGCGCGTAAAGGCGGGCCGCACGGCGGATCAGATCGGCGGGAACGCCGGTGACGATCTCGACGGCCTCGGGAGAACGCCCTGGCTGCGAGACGAACTCGCTCCAGTCGGCGAACTCGTCGGCATCGCAGCGCTCCTTGACGAAGGTTTCGTTGACGAGGCCCTCCGTCACGATGACGTGGGCAAGCGCGGTGAGAACGGCGACGTTCGTGCCCGGACGGATCGGCAGGTGAACGTCCGCCATCACATGGGGCGTCTTCACGAGATCGATCTGGCGCGGATCGATGACGATGACCTTCGCGCCTTCGCGAATGCGCTTCTTCATGCGCGATGCGAACACCGGGTGGGCGTCGGTCGGGTTCGCGCCGATGACGAGGATGACGTCGGTATCCTCGATCGAATCGAAGTCCTGCGTGCCGGCGGACGTGCCGAAGGTCGTGGCGAGACCATAGCCCGTCGGCGAATGGCAGACGCGGGCGCAGGTGTCGATATTGTTGTTGCCGAAACCGGCGCGGACCATCTTCTGGACCACGTAGATTTCCTCGTTCGTGCAACGCGAGGAAGAGATGCCACCGACGGCACCGCGACCGTATTTTTCTTGGATATCCTTGATCTTGCCCGCCGCGAACGCCATCGCCTCGTCCCACGAGACGACTTTCCAGGGATCATTGTAGGTCTCGCGGATCATCGGCTCGAGAACGCGATCCTCGTGCTTGGCATATTCGGTGGCGAAGCGACCCTTCACGCACGAATGGCCGCGATTGGCTTTGCCGTCCTTGTAGGGAACCATGCGGACGACCTCCTCGCCCTGCATCTCCGCCTTGAAGGAGCAGCCGACGCCGCAATAGGCGCAGGTCGTCACCTTCGAGGAGGTCGGCATGCCCTTGGCCTTCACCGTCTTTTCCTGAAGCGCCTCGGTCGGGCAGGCCTGGACGCAGGCGCCGCACGACACGCATTCGGAGGTCATGAAATCGTCGACCGGCGTGCCGGCGCGGATCCGGCTGTCGAACCCGCGGCCTTCGACCGCGAGCGCGAAGGTGCCCTGCACCTCGTTGCAAGCGCGGACGCAGCGCGAACAGACGATGCATTTCGACGAATCGAAGGTGAAATAAGGATTGGACTCGTCGAGCTCGGCGTCGAAATGATTGCGCTCGGACGCGTCGTAGCGAACCTGCGACAGGCCCACCGCATCGGCGACCTCGTGCAGTTCGCAATCGCCGCCGCCGTTGCGCTCGTCCCACTTGCCCGGATGATCGGAAACGTAGAGTTCCATCACGCCCTTGCGGATCCGGGAGAGACGGTCGCTCTCGGTCCGCACGACCATGCCCTCGCCGACGGGCGTGGTGCAGGAGGCCGGCGTACCGCCCTTGCCCTCGATCTCCACCACACAGACGCGGCAGGAGCCGAACGCGTCGAGCATGTCGGTCGCGCACAGCTTGGGAACCGAGATCTCGGCCTCGGCCGCCGCCCGCATGATCGAGGTGCCTTCCGGAACCGTGACCTCGCGTCCGTCGATCGTCAGGGTGACCGTCTTCTCCGCTTTCGAAGCGGGTGTTCCGTAATCTTTTTCTTGAACCAGAGACATGACGTCCTCCCGTTGAATTCCTGTCCGGCGCGGCATGGTCGACCTATTCGGCCGCCTCGCGCATCGGCGTTCCCTTGAAGTCCTCCGGGAAGTGGCGAATGGCGCTCATCACCGGATATGGGGTGAAACCGCCGAGCGCGCAAAGCGACCCGAACTCCATCGTGTTGCAGAGATCCTCGACGAGTTCGAGATTCTCCTCCGGCCGTTCGCCGGCGATGATCTTCTCGACCGTCTCGAGGCCGCGCACCGCGCCGATCCGGCACGGCGTGCACTTGCCGCAGGATTCGACCGCGCAGAATTCGAAGGCGAACCGCGCCTGCTTCATCATGTCGACGGTCTCGTCGAAGATCACGATGCCGGCATGGCCGATGAGACCCTTCTTCGCGGCGAACGATTCATAATCGAACGGCGTGTCGAACAGCGAGCGCGGGAAGTAGGCCCCGAGCGGGCCACCCACCTGAACGGCACGGATCGGTCTTCCCGAGTTCGTGCCGCCGGCGATGGTCTCGACGATCTCGCCGAGGGTCAGGCCGAACGCGACTTCGAAGAGGCCGCCATTCTTCACGTTGCCGGCAATCTGCAAGGGGATGGTGCCGCGCGAGCGGCCCATGCCGAAATCCTTGTAGTAGCGCGCACCCTTGGCCATGATCTCCGGGGTCGAGGCGAGCGAGATCACGTTGTTGATCACGGTCGGCTTGCCGAACAGGCCCTTGATGGCCGGCAGGGGCGGCTTGAAGCGCACCTGCCCGCGCTTGCCTTCGAGGCTGTCGAGGAGCGACGTCTCCTCGCCGCAGACATAGGCGCCTGCGCCGACCCGCACTTCGATATCGAAGGCGTGTTCGGAGCCGAGAACCGACACGCCGAGCCAGCCGAACTTTTCCGCCCGCCTGATCGCCTCGCGCATGACCCGGATCGCCACCGGATATTCGGACCGCAGATAGATGTAGCCCTTGCTGGCGCCGGTCGCGACGGCCGCGATCGTCATGCCCTCGATCAGGCAGAACGGATCGCCTTCCATGATCATGCGATCTGCGAACGTGCCCGAATCGCCTTCGTCGGCATTGGCGACGATGTACTTCTTCGGGCCCTCGGTCTTCATGACCGTTTCCCATTTGATGCCGGTCGGAAAGCCCGCCCCGCCGCGTCCGCGAAGACCGGATTCCTTGATTTCCTCGACGGTGGCCTCGGCACCGATCTCGAGTGCGCGCCTCAGGCCGAGAAGCCCGCCATGGGCCTCGTAGTCCTCCAGCGACAGCGGATCGGTGATGCCGCAACGCTTGAAGGTCAGACGTGTCTGGCCGGTCATGAAGGGATGATCGAGCGGATTTCCGATGCGCTTGTCATGGGCGCCGCCGGTCATGAAGCCGGCGTCGAGCAACGCCGCCATCTCGCCGGGCTCGACCGGACCGTAGCCGATGCGCCCGTCCAGCGTCTCCACCTCGACCAGCGGCTCCAGCCACGCCATGCCGTGCGAGCCGTTGCGGATGATCGTGATGCCGAGACCGCGATCGTCCGACAGCTTCTGGAGTTCCTCCGCGATCTCGTCCGCACCGTTGGCGACAGCGAACGAATCGAGCGGGATATAGACGCGGGTCATAGGCGGGCCTCGGCGGCAAGTTTCTGGACGCGGGCCTCGTTCAGACGGCCGACGATGCGGTCGTCGAGCATGGCCGAGGGCGCGGTCGCGCACAAACCCAGGCAATAGACGGCTTCGAGCGTCACCGCGCCATCGGCGGAGGTTTCCCCGATCTTCACGCCGAGCGCCTGTTCGAGGGCGTCGGCAACGGCATCGCCGCCGGCGGCCTGGCAGGCTTCGGCCCGGCAGACCTTCAGGACATGGCGCCCGTGCGGTTCGCGCTTGAAGTCGTGATAGAACGACACGACGCCGTACACTTCGGCGCGCGTCAGATTGAGTTCGCCCGCGATCACCCGCACGGCTTCGTCGCCGATATGCCCGTAGCGATGGCTGAACGCATGGAGGATCGGCAGGAGCGGACCTTCCAGGTGCTTATGTTCTTCGACGATGCTGATCGCATCGTCCGCGTCGAATTCAACGTGATATGCCACGCCGGCGCCTCCCCGCATGGTTATGATATTTCCATCTGAAGCAAACACGGACCTAAACGTTTGATCAAGTTCCGCTTTCCATCCCTCAATAGAAACATTCTATCATAGCGGCTTTCGCATCACGAAACGAAATTCGCGGGGTTTGGTGGGCTTCGAACCCGAACCTCAACGGAATCAAGGGGCTGGACAGTCTCCGGTGGCTTGGGAACCGTCGCCCGGATGGTCCGGTCGCGCGGCGTTTCTCAAGCGCCCCATAGAATGCGCCAGTCACACCATGCGGTTTTCCGCCGCCCTCGCCTGCTGCGCGGAGCGTTTCCTTCGTCAGCCGACCGGATCGGCCTGTTCGCTCGCCTCGCTCCAGAAGGCCGCCACGATCGGCGGGCGAAGGTCCCGGCGGGCCGTCACGAGGGCGATGGTATAGGTCACGTCCGGATCGTCGAGCGGAATGGCCACCAGCGGATCGCCGAGGCCCAGCATGGTCGCTACGTGGTGCGGCATGATCGTCGCGAGCCCCGCCATGCGGACCTGTGCGAGGATCGCCATCATGGAGTTCGATTCCATCACCGTTTCGAGCACGGCGCTCTTTTCGCCGAGATGTCGGTTCAGGATCCGGCGGTTCTGCATGGAGGGGCTGAGCAGGCACAGCGGCACGGCGTTGGCCTCCTGCCAGCTGATCCTGTCGCGATCGGCGAGAGGATGCCCCCGCGTGGTGATGAAGCTGTAGCGTTCCTCGAAGAGCGGGCGGGCATCCACCCGCCGCACCCGGTCGTCCTCGTGATAGGTCAGGCCGACATCGATCTCGAAATTCTCCACCGCCGCCAGAAGATCGAGCGAGGAGAACGAGGTGACGTCGAAGGTGACGTCCGGGTGGCGCTCGCGGAACGGCGTCGTCAGACGTGGAACCAGCGAGAGAGCGGTCGGGATCGCGCCGATGCGCAGATGGCCCGACAGGCCCCGCCGCACGCTGCGAACCTCCTCGCGCATGGTGCGCACGTCGTCCGTGATCTTGCGGGCCCAGGCCAGCACCCGTTCGCCCTCGCTCGTCATGCCCTTGTAGCGCGAGCCACGGTTGACCAGCGTCACGCCCAGCCGTTCCTCGAGCTGGCGGATGCCGGCCGAAAGCGTCGGCTGGGTGATGCCGAGCTTGTCGGCCGCGCGGCCGAAATGGCGCTCGTGCGAGAGCATGATGAGATATTCGAGCTTATCGATCATGGCGACGGCCCTCCCACGGCGGCGCCATGGTGCGCAGGCAGACGCCCGGCCGTCCAGAGCGCGGAAACGACCGCGACACGAACGCTCCGGCCGGCCGCGATCCGGATAGGCCCGGTCAGCGCCCCATGCCCATCTCGCCCGCCAGTTCGTCGAGCCCCAGCCGCACGGTTTCGACGATCGTGTCGATCTGGCTGTCGTCGATGATCAGCGGCGGGCAGAAGGCGAGCGTGTCGCCGATGGCGCGGGAAATCACGCCGCGCTCCTGGATGAGGCCGAAAGCCCTGGCAGCGAGCGCGCCGGGGGGCTGGACGGCGATTCTGGCCTTCTTGTCGGTGACGAGTTCGACGCCGGCGATCAATCCCACGCCGCGCACTTCGCCGACGAGCGGGTGATCGGACAGCGTGCGAAGGCCCGCCTGCAGACGCACGCCGCGCTCGCGCGCGTTCGCGACCAGATCGCGTTCTTCGATGATCTTCAGATTTTCCAGCGCGACGGCGGCGGCGACCGGATGGCCGGACGTGGTGAAGCCGTGGCCGAACGTGCCGATTTTCGCCGATTCGTCCGCGATCGGCCCGTAGACCCGCTCGTTCACGAGGACCGCCGAGATCGGCAGGTAGGACGAGGACAGGGCTTTCGACACCGTCATGATGTCCGGCTTCATGTCGTAATAGGTCGAGCCGAACATTTCGCCCGTTCGCCCGAACCCGCAGATCACTTCGTCGGCGACGAGCAGGATGTCGTGCCTGCGCAGAACCGCCTGGACCTTCTCCCAATAGGTCGCGGGCGGAACGACGACTCCGCCGGCGCCCATGAGCGGTTCGGCGATGAAGGCGGCGATCGTCTCCGGCCCCTCCGCTGCGATCATGGCCTCCAGATCGTCGGCGCAGCGGGTCGCGAATGCCTCCTCGCTCTCGCCCTCATGGGCTTCGCGCCAGTGGTGCGGGCACGTGGTGTGGAGGATGCCCTCCATCGGCAGGTCGAAGGAACGATGATTGTTCGGCAGGCCGGTGAGGCTTGCGGAGGCGAGCGTGACACCGTGATAGCCCCGCAGCCGGGATATGATCTTCTTGCGGTGCGGCTCGCCCATCCCGTTCGCGCGATAGCGCAGAAGCTTGACGATGAGATCGTTCGCCTCCGAGCCGGAATTGGTGAAATGCACCTTCGACATGGGAACGGGGGCGAGTTGGATCAGCTTTTCGGCAAGATCCACGACCGGCGCATGGGTCTTGTGCGTGAAGGCATGATAATAGGGCAGCTCCGCCATCTGGCGCGACGCGGCCTCGACCAGCCGTTTTTCGGAAAAGCCCACCGCGACCGACCACAGGCCGGCCATGGCCTCGATGTAGCGCTTGCCGTCGACATCCTCGACATAAACACCATCCCCCTTCGCCATGACGATCGGGCCGATCTCCTCGTGCCGCCGGGCATTCGTGTAGGGGTGAAGATGAAAGGCAATGTCGCGCGCTTCGATCGAATTGGGCAGGGGTGGCATCGGGGCGTTTCGCTCATCTTGAAGGGGCTTGTCGCCTGGAGGAAATCCGAACGCGGCGGCGAGCGCAAGAGGCCGGGCGCGATCGACCGGTCAACCAAGGAACGAGAACGCTTCGCTTGATGCCGCGCGGATCCCGATCGGTCTTGGCAGACCCCGCGCGGTCCGGGCGTCCGGTCATGAGAAAATCGCCCGGCCCCCATGATGAGGAGCCGGGCGATCGGTGGTCTGCCGCGTGCGGAAATCCCGGCGTCAGTCCTTGAGCGAGCCGCAGAAGCGCTGGATGCGCGAGCAGGCTTCCTCGAGCAGCGCCTCGGACGTCGCGTAGGAGATGCGGAAGTTGGGGCCGAGGCCGAACGCCGAACCCTGCACGACGGCGACGCCCTCGGCTTCCAGAAGCCCGGTCACGAAATCGGCGTCCGTCTCAAGCGTCTTGCCGGCCGGGGTCGTCTTGCCGATCAGCGCCTCGCACGAGGGATAGACGTAGAACGCGCCTTCCGGCGTCGGGCATTTCAGCCCATGCGCCTGGTTCAGCATGCCGACGACGAGGTCGCGGCGGCCCTGGAAGATCTCCCGGTTCTTCGGAATGAAGTCCTGCGGGCCGGTCAGCGCTTCGAGAGCCGCCCATTGGGAGATCGAGGCCGCGCCCGACGTCTGCTGGCCCTGGATCATGTCCATCGCCTTGATCAGCTTCAGGGGCCCCGCCGCATAGCCGATGCGCCAACCGGTCATCGCATAGGCCTTGGACACGCCGTTCATCGTCAGCGTGCGCTCGTAAAGGCCCGGCTCGACCTGCGCCGGCGTATGGAAGGTGAAGTCGCCATAGACCAGATGCTCGTACATGTCGTCGGTCAGCACCCAGACATGCTCGTGACGCATCAGGACATCGGTCAGCCCCTTGATCTCGTCGCGCGTATAGGCGGCGCCGGAGGGGTTCGACGGCGAATTGAACAGGAACCACTTGGTCTTCGGCGTGATCGCCCGTTCAAGGGCTTCCGGCGTCAGCTTGAAGTTGGAGTCGATGCCCGCCTCGACGAAGACCGGCGTGCCGCCGCAGATGGCGACCATTTCCGGATAGCTCACCCAGTAGGGCGCGGGAATGATGACTTCGTCGCCGGGGTTGAGCGTCGCCATGAAGGCATTGAACAGAACCTGCTTGCCGCCGGTGCCGACGATCGTCTGCTCGGCCTTGTAGTCGAGACCGTTCTCGCGCTTGAACTTCGCGGCGACGGCCTCGCGCAGCTGGGGAATGCCGGAGACGGGCGTATATTTGGTCTCGCCACGCGCGATCGCTGCGATGGCCGCTTCCTTGATGTTGTCGGGCGTGTCGAAATCGGGCTCGCCCGCGCCCAGACCGATGACGTCCATCCCCTGCGCCTTCAACTCGCGGGCTTTCTGGCTGACGGCGATGGTGGCGGACGGCTTTACGCGATCGAGGACATCGGCAAGGAATGCCATGGGAAAACTCCGGCTTTCGGGAACTTCGAGGAAACAGGCGGGCGCGCGCATCGAACGACGACGCCCCCGGCGAAGGGCGAGCGGACCGTAATCCTGTCGCGGGAGAGGCGCAAGCGCGGAAAGGCCGGGACATCCATCATTCAGATCGATGGCCGCGCAACGAGGTTTGATTTGTGCCGGGCCGCCCTGCCCGCTCATCATGGCAATTTCGTGCAGCATGAGGAGCCGCGGTCGTGATCACCCTCTACGGAATGCCGGATTCGGGCAATTGCTACAAGCCGCGACTGCTGTGCGCCCTGACCGGCCGAGCCTTCCGCCACGTGCAGGTATCGATGCTCGATGGCGGCACCCGGACGCCCGGATATCTGGCCATGAACCCGAACGGCAAGGTGCCGCTCCTTCGAACCGGCGACGGGCGCTTCCTGCCCGAATCGAACGCCATTTTGACCTTTCTCGGCGAGGGCACACGGTTCATGCCTGACGATGCGTTCACGCGCGCCGAGATGTTCGCGTGGATGTTCTTCGAGCAATACAGCCACGAGCCGACGGTCGCGGTGCGGCGATCGCTGATGATCTATCCGGACCTTGCCGCGGATGCGACGGCCGAACGTCTCGCCGAGACTCTCGAAGGCGGCGGGAAGGCGCTCGCCGTCATGGAAGGCCGGCTGGCACAGGCGGAATGGCTCGCCGGCGACGCGCCGAGCCTCGCCGACCTGTGCCTCTACGCCTACACCCATGTCGCCCCCGAAGGCGGCTTCGAGCTCGACGCTTATCCCAATCTGACGGTCTGGCTCGAACGGGTCGCGGGCTTGACGGGCTTCAGGCCCATGGACTGGCTTCCCGACGATTGACCGGACCCGTTCGCCGGACCGCCGAACTGTCCCGATCGCGAAACGGGACGGAAAAATATGAGTATCCGGCCAACCAAACAATGCGTGCATTCATGACGAGGTCATGTTGGATCGACACATTGCGACGCCATATGAGGGGACGCGACCGGCCACACCCAACGCCCCTCCAAAGCCATGAACCAACTCAGGTTTTCTGACATATCGTCGGGGCCGGACGTCATCTTCGTGCAAGGCGGACGGGATAGGTGTGGAGTGGCCCGCGCCCTCGGTGGCTCGTCGTCAGACGGGCGGCATCGGCGGCCCTTCGGCTCCGGCCTATGCGGCTTGAGAGACGAATGGTAAAATAGTAAGTCGTAGTTATCAACGGCTTCCGGGACTTCGGCGATCGATAAGCCGGCGCTCGAAAAACGGGGAACGGAAACAGACATGAGCTATCATTTGCGTCACAGGATTCGCCTCGAAGTGGAGAAGAGTCGTGCGCGGGATGCCATCATCGATGTGGGTGCGCTCGCCGCCCTCCTGTCGCAAGAGATCGATGGTGAGAGCTCGACGACCGCGATCATGCTGCAGCGTTTGATCATCGACGAGTGCGCCCATGCCGGAATCGGCATGCGTGTCGGCGGCTCGCCGTTGGAAAAGGCCCATACGGTCTGACGGGGATCGGCAGGCGATCCGACCGATCCCCTGCCGCCCTGCCGCCCTCGCCTCGATCCGGTGCGGAGGTGCGGAACCCGATCGCAAAACCACCACGCTGCAAACCGGGCTGCATGCACAGCCCCGATGAGACGCGGCGGAAGCCCCGTGTTCGCCGCCGCTCTTCCCAACGATCGATGTCGGGCTCGAATGCGCCCCGCGGGCAGCGGCCTTCCGTCAACCGTTCGTCCGCGCCGGATCGGCAAGGCGGGCAGGTTCGGGAGGGGCACCGTCGGCGGGTGCCGGCCAGCCTTCGCGCTGACGGCCGCGCATGCCATCCAGAGTCTCCGTCTGGTCGTGGAAAAGCGAGATCCGGGTCTCGAAAGGCATGTCGATCCCGGCTGCATCGAGTGCCGCCTTGATCTCGGCAAGCGCGGTGGATTGCGTATGGACGACATCCTTGCGCGCCGATGCTGTCCACCACCGCACCCGGAGCGTCACCCAGCTCGCCGCGAGATCCCAGACGAGAACCTCCGGGGCCGGCTCGGTCTCGACACCCTTGGCGCGCGACAAGGCTTTGCGGATGACGCTGGACGCTTCGGCAATATCGTCGCCATAGCCGATCCCGACATCATATTGCGACCGGCGCTTCTCATAGGCGGTATTGACCGTGACCGCCTGGGAATAGACGTCCGCATTGGGAATGATCACGCGGCGATTGTCGTAGGTGGTAATGATGGTCGCGCGGGTCTCGATCCAGTCGACGGTGCCCTCATAGCCGTTGACGACGATCTGATCGCCCACGTGAAAGGGCTGCCGGATGAGGAGCAGGAGACCAGCCAGCCAGTTCTGCAGGATATCCTTGAACGCAAAGCCGATCGCCACCGAACCGATGCCGAGACCGGCCAGAAGGTCGGCCGGATTGAGCGACGGGATGATGATCGTGAGGCCGAGGAGAATGCCGAACAGGACGATCAGCCATTTGACGAAAGACCCCATCACCGAGCCGAGATTGTCCCGGCCGTGCCGCTTCGCCCAGCGATTGAACGCGTGGTTGAACACCCAGCCGATGATCCAGAAGAGGCTGACGACAACCACCGCGACCAGGATGTTCGGCAAGAGCTTCTGGATGCCGATAATCCAGGATTCCACCTTGCCGAGTGCGATCGCCGGGTCGAGATCGACGGCCTGTTCCAAGGATTGGGGCCGGTCGGCCGCGGGGTCGGCCGTTTGCGCGAATGCCTGCATGGGATGTCGGGTCCCGTCGCTATCGTGACGAAAAAGAAGCGCCGGGAGCTTCCGGCGCTTCGGATGGATCGGGAAAGGTCGCGGCGCGTCGAGGCCGGATTGGAAGCCTTTGAAGCCGCCCGGTTTACTGGGCCGGGGCGATGATGCCGCAGGCAACGCGGTCGCCCGCGTCGCCGGAGGGCTGCGATTCGTAATCGTCCGCGCCGCCATGCACCATCACGGCCGAACCGTCCGCATCCATGATCGGCGCGTCGCCTCCGGTCACCGTGAGGTTCGCATTGAACGCGGCGAACTTGGCCGCGCCATCCTCGGCTGCGGTGAAGTTCTCCATGTCGCCGGCATGGGGGCCGCCCTCGACCTTGAAGCCATGCTCCATGTCGGTCGGGTTGTAGTGGCCGCCGGCGGACGTGAAGTCACCTTCGCACGTGCCCGTCTCATGGATATGAAAGCCGTGCTCGCCGGGCTCCAGGCCCGACAGGTCGGCATCGAAGAGAAGACCGTTCGGGGTCGGCGTGATCGTCACGGTGCCGCGGTTCGAACCGTCCTGTGCATTCATGGTGATGGTCATCGGCTCCATCGAGGCCGAGGCGCCGTCACCGGTCGCTGCGGCATCCTGCGCGAAGGCGGGGGCGGCGGCGAAGGCAACGGAGGCGAGTGCTGAAAGAAGGATCGTTTTCATGGATGGGTTCCCGAATGTTTCGCGTTCACGACACGCTGTGAAATTCGTGACGCGGCGTCCATGGCCTGGAAATCCATGCAACGCCGAACTCCATCGGGGAACGAGACGTTGACGGCGTTTGTTCCGGGAGTGCAAGCACGTGACGCACCGCATAAGGCGCGGCGATCGGAACGAACGTGAAGGAACATCATCCATGGGCAAGGTTCTCAAGATCGCGGCCGCGAGCGTCGGCATCCTCGGGGTCGCGGCGATCGGCGCATTCTGGGCGCTCGGACCGGCGAAGGTCTGGCGGGTCGCGGGCGATCCCGACCAGGGTTCGGTCGACTGGGATCATCTGGAACGAAGCGGCACGCCGAACGATTCGTTCGTCGGCTCCGTCGGCGCCTGTGCAACCCCCGCCGACATCACGCTGTCGGCCTACAACGAGCCGCCGGACGCGCTCATCGGGCGGGTCGATGCCGTGATCCGCAGCGGCATCCTGTCGGGCGACGTCCAGCGGGTGGACGATGGTCAGGACAGGCTGGCGCGGCGTTACGTCGTCAGAACTCCGACCATGGGCTTTCCCGATACGCTCAACGTCGCGGTCCGCGCGATCGACGGCCAGAGCGGCCTGCTCCTCTATTCGCGATCGCTGCTTGGCCGGTCCGATCTCGGCGCCAACGAGAAGCGGCTCATGCGTATCGTCGAAGCCCTTCGCGACAAGGCGATCGCCAGCGACTGACCTGCCCCCGATCTCAATCGAGAAAGAAGGAAGCGAGCGCCCGATACGTCTCCTCGGGCGCCTCCTCGACGATGAAATGGCCTGCCTCGAGCGGGCCTCCTTCGACAGCGACGCACCAGTTCGACCATATGGTGGCGGGATCCTCGCCGGCCGCCGGAATGCCGTCCGCGCCCCAGAGCACGAGCGTCGGGCAGGCGATCCTGTTGCCCGCCGCCCGGTCGGCACGATCGAGCGCCCAGTCGATCGTCGCCCCAGCCCTGTAATCGTTGCAGGCCGCATGGACGGCGCCCGGCCGCTCGAAGCTGCGTCGATAGTCCTCGAGGGCTTCGGGCGCGAATGCCGACAGGTCCTTCGCCTTCGTCCAGCTGGCGATCGTGTGGTCGAGATAGTAGACCGGATCGGCCATGATCAGGGTTTCGGGCATGGGCGCCGGCTGGGCCAGGAACGTCCAGTGATAGGTCTTCATCGCGGCCTTGGCGTCCATGCGCTCCCAGACCTCGGCGACGGGCACGATGTCGAGAACCGCCAGCCGCTCGACGGCGTCCGGATGATCGAACGCCATCCGATAGGCGACGCGCGCGCCGCGATCGTGGCCGGCCACCTGGAAGCTATCGTGACCGAGCGCGTTCATCACCGCGATCATGTCGGCCGCCATGGCACGCTTCGAATAGGCGAGATTGTCCGCATCATTGTCGGGCGCCGAAGACCTGCCATAGCCGCGCAGATCCGGCACGACCACCATGAAGCGTTCGGCAAGGCGCGGCGCGAGGCCAGCCCACATGGCGCCGGTCTGCGGATAGCCGTGCAGAAGGAGAAGCGGCGGGCCCTCACCCTTCACCCGCACGAAGATCCGGGCACCCGGAACCTCGATGGTTCTCGTTTCGAATGCGTCGAACATGGACATGGTCCGGCCCTTCCCGATGGTTCGGCTTCGAGGGGAAGCTAAGGGAATGCCGGTGCTTGAGAAGACGCGGGCACGCGATCAGTGCCGGCGGATGTCCGGCGAGGCCTCAATAGTCGCCGGTCGCCACCAGACCGTCGAGAAACGCCCGGGCTTCGCGGCGCGCCGTCGCCACCTTGTCCTCGTTCATCCGGTCGAGGGTCGCATAGGTCCGGTTGAGCCGCGGATTGCCCTTCAGCCGCGCCCTGTTGCGGGCGATGAAGTCCCAGTAGAGCAGGTTGAAGGGACAGGCGCCCTCACCCGTCTTCGTCTTCGGCGAATAGACGCAATGTCCGCAATAGTCCGACATCTTGTCGATGTAGTTCGCCGAGGCGGCATAGGGCTTGGACGCGAACAGGCCGCCGTCGGCGTAGAGGATCATGCCGACGACATTGGGCATCTCCACCCATTCATAGGCATCGTGATAGACCGTGAGGTACCATTCCTGCACCTCGGCCGGATCGAAGCCGGCGAGGAGGCAGAAATTGCCGATGACCATCAGCCGTTGGATATGGTGGTTGTAGGCGCTCGCGCGCACCTCTGCGATGGACTGGCGCAGGCAGTTGAGCTCGGTGTCGCCGGTCCAGAAGAAGTCCGGCAGCTTGCGGCGTGCGTCCAGCGCGTTCGATGCGGCATAGTCCGGCATTTCCCGCCAGTAGACGCCTCTGATGAACTCCCGCCAGCCGATGATCTGCCGGATGAAGCCTTCGACCGCGTTGATCGGCGCATTGCCCTCCCGGTAGACGTCCTCGGCCCGGTCGCACACCTCGCGCGGATCGAGCAGACCGCAATTGATCAGCGCCGAAATGTGCGAATGGAACAGGAGGGGCGAGCCCTGGCGCATGGCGTCCTGATAGGTTCCGAATTCGGGCATCGCCTCGTTTAGGAACCAGCGCAGATAATGCAGCGCCTGGCGGCGGGTGACCGGATAGTCGAAATCGTCCAGCGTGCCGAAATGGTTGCCGAAGCGCGAGCGCACGAGGTCGAGAACGTCCCGTGTCGTCGCGTCCACGGCATAGGTCGGACGCTCGGGCGGCGTGATCCGCGCCTTCAGCGGTTCCCGGTTCTGATGGTCGAAGTTCCACTTGCCCTCGACCGGCTCGTCGCCCTCCATCAGGAAACCGGTCCGGCGCCGCATCTCGCGGTAGAAGTACTCCATGCGCAGTTCCTTGCGCCCCTCGGCCCACGCATCGAACGTTCCGTGGTCGCACAGGAACCGGTCGTCCGGCCGGATCTCGACCTCGACGTCGAGGGTCTCGCGCCAGTCCTTCATCATCTGCAGGACGCGCCATTCGCCGGGTTCGGTCACCACGACGCTCGTGGGCCCGTGCCGGGCGACGGCGCGCTTCAATTCGTCGGTGAACGATCCCGTGTTCGCCTCGTCATCGAGCGTGACGTAATCGACGGTGACGCCGCGCCCGCGCAGATCGCCCGCAAAATGCCGCATGGCGGAAAACAGAAACGCGATCTTGCGCTGGTGGTGGCGGACATAGTTCGCCTCGTCCGCGACCTCGC
This sequence comes from Fulvimarina uroteuthidis, assembly GCF_034321785.1. Classification (NCBI taxonomy): domain Bacteria; kingdom Pseudomonadati; phylum Pseudomonadota; class Alphaproteobacteria; order Hyphomicrobiales; family Aurantimonadaceae; genus Fulvimarina; species Fulvimarina uroteuthidis. The sequence continues at coordinate 62,720 of NZ_JAXLPB010000001.1, forward strand.
ACATGAAGACGATATCGCCCTCGGCCAGATCGCGCAGGGCGGACAGCTCGCGACTCAACTGGTCGCCGAGGACGAGGCGCAGGCAGGCCAATTCGGATCAGCTCCTCATGACGCGGATGGAGGAGCGCCCGCCATCGACGCCGATGACCTGCCCGGTGATCCACGATCCCGCATCGGTCAGCAGCAGTTCGCCCATGGCCGCGATATCGTCCGGTGTGCCGAGGCGCGGGATCGCATGCATCTTCGCGACGGCATCGGCCATCTTCTCGTTGCCGGCGACCGTCTGGCCGAGCGGCGTATCGACCAGCGAGGGTGCGATGGCGTTGACGCGCACCTTCGGCGCGAACTCCGTGGCAAGGGTGTGCACGAGCCCGACGACCGCGCCCTTCGCCATGGCGATGGAGGCATGGGCCGAAAAGCCCTGATCGACAGCGATCGTCGAAAAGAACAGCGCACTTGCCCCGGTCTCACTGGCCGAAAGGGCCTTGGCCGAGCCCTGGAAAGCCATGGCCGCACCCAGGGCGTTGAGCCTGAAATCGGTCAGCAAATCGTCCGCGGTCAACTTGGCGAACGGTTTGAGATTGATCGATCCGACCGCATAGCAGAGCCCGTCCAGAACGTCGCCGGCCTCTGCGGCACAGGCCGCGATCGCCCCTTCGTCCATCACGTCGCAGACGATCGTCTTCGCCGACAGCGCTTCGCCGATCCTGGCAAGTTCGGATTCGTTGCGGCCCGCCAGAACCAGTTCGTGTCCGGCCTTCGAAAGCCGCCGCGCGATCGCCGCCCCGATGCCGCCATTGCCGCCGTAAATCAGATACCGTCCCATGAGCCGTCCTCTCCGCGCACCAATGCAGGAAGAAATGGCCGGAAAGGACGGCGTATCAACTGCGGCGCGCAGCCACGGCTCGCCGGGTCGACAATCGCCCGAACGATAAACGCGTAACCATGCTCGCCTACGAAATCTTCAGGTTCGTTTTTTATTCTTGGGGAATAACGAAGAGAGATCTGCCACGATGAGCCCGCTTGAACAGAGCGTCGACGATGCCCTGACGCACGTTGTTGTCCTGATGCTGGCGCTCATGAGTGTCCTCTTCATCGCGATCATCTCGCTGAGCCAATATCAGACAGCCAGGGCCCAACACAGAGAAGCCCAACTCGCCAAGTCGACACTCGACGTCCGCGGCGACCTTATTGGCGGACTGGCTTACGACTATTCGACCTGGGAAGACCTGGTCGAGAAACTCGTAGCCGGGAGAGATTTCGATTGGGCCGACGAGAATGTCGGAAAATGGGTCTTCGATAATAATCATTTCAACGTCACCGCCATCGTCGCGCCCGATGGATCGACGATTTACGCAAGCGTCGACGGTGTTCGCACGGACGCCGATGTGCACACCATCCTCGAAGGAGGCGTCGACCAGCTCATCGCCGAATTTCGAGATGGCGCACCGGGCAAAACCCATTCGGCTCTGCTGTCGGACAAGGGCGCACCAACCATTGCCGCAATCGCGCCGATCACGCCGACACCCGATGTCAAGAAACCCCGAAGCAAATATCATCTTCTGATATTTGCAGAAACGCTGAGCGGCGCCACGCTGAACCAAATGGGACGCGACTATCTATTGCCCAATCTGCGTCGGACAGGCGCCGCGATCAACGCGCCAAACGACGGTATATCGATCCCCCTTATCACGGCGAGCGGAGAAACACTGGGCCATCTGACATGGGATGGCGCGTCGCCGGGCATCACATTGCTGAAATTCGCGATCCCGATCTGGGCCGTGTTGTGTATCGTGTTTGCCCTCCTGATGAAGTTCTTCATGCGAACGGTCACGCTGAGCGCGCAACGGCTTCGCGCGAGCCAGCACCGGGCGACCCATGATTCCCTGACAGGGCTTGGCAATCGCGCCCTTCTGGATGATTTCTTCGAACTGTCGGCGCTGTTGGAGGCTGGTGCCGACGCGAAACCGCTTTCGATCCTCTATCTCGATCTCGATGGTTTCAAGCAGATCAACGATCTGCACGGCCACCAGGCGGGGGACGAAGTTCTCAGAACGATCGGCGCCCGAATATCCGCATTCGTCACCAGAGGCGATCTGGCCGTGCGGCTGGGTGGCGACGAATTCGTTCTGGTCCTTAACGCAAAGTGGGAGACAGACGGCATCGAAACAGTCGGGCGCACGATCATCGAATCGGTGGAGCGACCGATCCATGTCTCGGGCGGAGCTTCAGTTTCGGTCGGCGTGACGATCGGCGTCTCTCTGGCGCCCCATGACGGCACGACCGCCGAGACGCTTCTGAGACAGGCCGACGACGCCTTGCGCTACGGCAAGGCGCTTGGCAAGCGTCAGGTGTTCTTTTACCGGAACTTACCGGCGGAGCCGGGTGACAGGGACAGTCGGCCCGCAGGCCCTCGAACGGAAGAACCCGACGTCCGCTCTTTTCCGATCGCCATAGCAGGCTGAACCGAAAGCATAGGGTCTTGGCAGGCGTCTGTTAGGGCGATGTCGAAGCTCATTGGACACCGTCAATCGATTTGATGTCGGCAATCAGCCGGTCGGCAAAGGCGCGCACGACGGGTCTCATGAACCGCACGGACGGATAGGCGAGCACCATCTCGGCTGAACTCACCGCATAATCCGGCAGAACGCGGACAAGCCGGCCATCCCTGAGCGCTTCGCCGGCAAAGAGCGTCTGGATCGGTCCACAGGCATGGCCGGCGAGAAGCGTGTTCAGGATGACATTCGCATCATTGGTGTGAAGGAAGGGCTGAACCGGGATTTCGCGATGAACCCCGTTGCGAGTGAGGGTCAGCATCTTTCGCGGCGAGATGACCTGGGCGGTCGTGACGAGCTTCATGCCTTCCAGACGACCGGGACTGTCGATCCCGCCAACGGCATCCAGAAAGGCCGGACTTGCGACCAGCAGCCGCTCGACGGTTCCGATCTTGCGCACCACCACATCCTGATTTTCGGGCCGGGAATATCGGATCGCCATGTCGAAATTGTCGAAGACGAGATCGATGGCGCGGTTTTCGAGGACGAGATCGACCGAGACATTCGGATGGTCACGCTGGAAGGCCATGACGATCGGATGGATGACCTTTCCGCCGACGCAGGACTGCGCATGTATGCGCAGACTGCCTTCGATCGCGCCTGTCTCGACCCGGATGCCTTCCATCGCGGCGTCGATCGCGGCAAGCCCGGACCGCGTTGCCTCGTAGAGCGCCTGGCCTGCGGCCGTCGCACGCACATGCCGGGGTGAGCGCTCGAGCAGACGTGCCTTTACGTGACGCTCGAGATTGGCAAGATGCTTGGAGATCGCCGGCTGGCTGACGCCGAGATCGTCGGCCGCACCGGTCATCGAACCCCGTTCGATCGTGCGCGCGAAGGCCCGCAACGCGGATGTTACATCCATAGCCATTCCTTACGGTTATAGGACCCATGCTCCGATTGCCATTGTTTATAATAGACCCCGAAGTTTGGGTCATCCCGTTCCGTCCACCACCGCGAAGACCGACATGACCCATTCACCCAGCCCGCTGACTCGTCGCACCCTTCTCGTCGGCGGTGCCGCGATAGGACTGGCCGGCTGCACGACTCCACGTCAGCAATCGAGAAACCTCGTCCCGGCACCGCTGCGCGCTGAACAGGCAGACCTGGGCGCGCCGACCGATCCACGCGAGGCACTGCGCACGAATGAGCTCGACGCACGGTATGCCGCCGTCGTGGACGATGGGCATTCCCTGCCCGCGATCCCCTACTGGAAGATGCAGCCGCGCTTTTATCGCCAGCGCGTTCCGAACCCCACGGGCGAGCCCGCGGGAACGGTGATCGTCGATACGCCGAACAGGTTCCTCTATCTCGTCGAGGAGGACGGGATGGCGATGCGCTACGGCGTTGGCATCGGTCGCGACGGGTTCGAATGGAGCGGCGAAGGCATCATCCATTGGCGCCAGCATTGGCCGCGCTGGAAGGTGCCGGACGAGATGATCGCGCGCAAGCCGTCGCTGGAGATCTATTCCGTCGCGAACGGCGGCATGGCGCCGGGCATCGACAATCCGCTCGGCGCGCGCGCGCTCTATATATTTCATGACGGCAAGGACACGCTTTACCGTCTGCACGGGACCCCCGAATGGTGGACCATTGGCGGTGCGAACTCGTCAGGCTGCGTGCGGCTTGTCAACCAGGACGTGATCGATCTTTATGAGCGCGTTCCATACCATGCGCGCATCGTGGTGCATCAATCACCCATCGGCCAGCAGATCGCCGCCCTCTGACGAACGCCGCCAAATCCAAAGAGGGCCGCCTCGAGCGAGCCTCGTTGGATTTTTCACCAGCAGAATCCTCAGTCGCCGGAACCGGGCTCGGGGGAGAAGTACTTCTCGAACTTGCCTTCCTCGCCGTCGAACTTCTCAGCGTCCTCGGGCTTGTCCTTGGCGATCGTGATGTTCGGCCATTTCTCGGCATATTCGGTGTTGATCTTCAACCATTTGTCGAGACCCGGCTCGGTGTCGGGCTTGATCGCCTCCGCCGGGCATTCCGGCTCGCAGACGCCGCAATCGATGCACTCGTCGGGATGGATGACGAGCATGTTCTCGCCCTCGTAGAAACAATCGACGGGACAGACCTCGACGCAGTCGGTGTATTTGCACTTGATGCAATTGTCCGTCACCAGATAGGTCATGTAAAATTCCTCGAAATCGTCTCGGTTCTCGTCCGGCACGTCCACGGGACGGCGCGGTGTCCTCGTCGTTTTTGCGAACTATCGGCTGTACTGAAGTGTTGCAAGGAAAAACGATGTCGCGGCGGCGGGGCTTTGGAGCAAAAGCGGCCCAACCCTCCCGCGTCTGCCGTCCGGGCAAGACGCCTGCGTCCTACCAGGTTTCGCGCATGCTCTTGGCCTTGCGCGCCGTCCGCCGGTCCTTGTCGCGCTGGACCGGGTCCCTGCGGCCCCGTCCGATATCGTCGAACACGCCTTCCATGACGGCGACCACCGGTTCCGCGGACGGTTCATCCGCCGCGCTTGCCGCGACGGCGGCCGCGGGAACGCTCAGATCCTCGTACAGCGCCTGCGCCTCCGCCGGAGAGCCGCGCCGTTCGGCAAAACCGGTCACCTTGAGAACGTGGACTCGGCTCGAATAGCTGATCGTCAGAACGTCACCGAGGCGGATGTTGCGCGCCGGATTGTCGATCTTGTCCTTGTTCAGGCGGACTTTCCTGGTCTCGACGAGCTGCTGGGCGATCCCGCGCGTCTTCACGATCCGTGCGAACACCAGCCATTTGTCGATGCGTTGGGAGGCGGCCGCAACCACCTCCGCCTCTTCCACGAACGGGCGACGCTTATTTGCCAAGCTTGTCCTTCAGTGCCGCGAGTTTGGCGAAGGGCGAATCCGGATCGACGCGCTGCGGACGGGTCTCCCGCTGGGGTTGTGCGCTGCCGGGCTTGGCCTGGGCGCCGTGATCGGGGCGGTCGCCGCCCTTGCGCTCGCCACCGCTTCGCTCGCCCTGCGGCTTGTCGAAACGACGCTTGCCGCCGCCCTTGCCGCCCGGCCGGTTCTGGCGGCCGCGTGCATCCTGCTGCTCGCCGCCCTCCGCCTGGCCGCCTTCGGTTCCGCCACCTTGGGCCTGACCACCGCGCGCCTGGCGACCGCGCGGTGCGCCCGAGCGCTGACCGCCGCGCTGGCTCGTGCGGTCGCCGCGATGCTGACGCCAGACGAGAACGGTGCGCGGCTCCTCCGGCTCGTCGGTCGAAGCGGCGACAAGATCCTGCCCGGCCGTCTCGCCCTCAGCCGGTGCTGCGGTCGCGCCGGCTTCGCCGCCCGTCTGGTCCTCGCCCGTGGGGGCCACATCCGTATCGGCGTCCTCGCCCCTATCGGGCGATCCGTCGTCGTCCGTCGCCGGGGCGTCCGCCGTTCCTTCGTTTGCGTCCGAGGCCGGCGCGATACCAGCATCGGCATCCTCAGGCGATGCCTTGGCCGCCGGTTCGCCGGACGAGGCGTCATCCGTCGGCGCTGTACCCGCTTCCGGCTTCGCCGCGTCCGCGGGGTCGGCATCGGCTGCGGCCTCGCCATCCGTGCCCATGGCCACGGTTTCGCCCCCGGCCGGTTCCTGCGCCGGAGCGGCACTCGACGCGGCGATCGCCGCCTTGGCGGCATCGGCGTCGCGCGCGGCGGCGATCCGCGCTTCGGCGTCGGCATCGAACTGGTCGAGTTCGACCTCGACCGTGTTCGCGTCCTTCGGGTCGGCTCGGTAGCCGAGGCCCTTCAGGATCTCTTCCATATCGTCCGCGGTCGCGCCGAGGATCGACAGCATGCCCGGCGTGATCAGGAACTGATTGCCGGAATAGCCGCCGTCAGGGCGCCGTCCCTCGCCGGGCTTCCACGAAAGCGCCGGGCGGATGAGATCGGCGAGCCGCTCGAGAATATCCACGCGAACGGCACGGCGGCCGAGCAGGCGATAGCCCGACAGCGCGTAGAATTTCGGATCATAGGTCGGGTCGGCGACGGCCGAGGTCCGTCCGGTCGCCAGAAGGCCCGGAACGTCGCCATAGCCCGGCCGGTCGCGCGCATCGTTGTGGATCGCCCAGAGAAGCGTGATCAGATTGGCCGGTGCGGGCTTCACCAGCAGCGGCACGAAGATGTGGTAGGCGCCGAACCGGACGCCGAGCCGGCGCAGAGCGGCGCGTGCGGCCTGATCGAGCCCGCGAATGTCGTCGGACACGTCCCGGCGCTGAACGAGGCCGAAATTCTCGTACAGCCGATACGCGATGCCCTTGGCGGCGCCCTCGAGCCCTTCGCCTTCGCGCAGGTCGATCAGCGGCTTGAGGACTGTCGTGACCTGATAGCCCAGAAACCGGTCGATGCGCGCGGCGACCTTGTCGCGCGTCGGTCCGTTCAACTGGTCGTCGGCCAGAAGCACGAATTTGGGCTTCAGCGGATCGTCGCTGCCGGACAGCGCGGCCACCGGCGCACCGAGCCAACGCACGATCGCGTCCGATCCGATCGCGAAGTCGCCGTTCGGCGCATTGGCGAAACGCTCCGCACGCTTTTCGAATTCGCCAGCGAGCGCCTTTTGCGAGGCGGCGCGGACGGCCTTGCCGTCCTGCCCCTCGGCGCTCGTGTCGATCGTAAAGCGAAATCCCTGGAGTTCGCCAACGGCATGGCCTTCGACCATAACGGTGCCGTCGTTCGCGATCTCTGCTTCCATGAATGCGTTCTCTCTTAGGCGCTTCATTAATACGCTTGTCCTGCGGTCTACGAAGCGTTTCGTCAACCTGTCGTGCAAGGCGTCGGAAAGACGGTCCTCGATGCTTCGCGTCTTTTCGCGCCAGTGTGTCGGATCGGCCAACCAGCCGGGCCGATGGGATATATAGGTCCATGTCCGGATTTCGGCGATGCGCTGGGACAGCGTATCGATCTCGCCATCGGTGCGATCGGCGCGCGCGACCTGCTTGCCCATATAGTCTTCGGCCACGTGGCTGCGCTTGGCAAGGTCGCGATAGATCGTTGCGATGATCTCCGCATGCTGGGCCGGGGCGATGCGGCGATAGTCCGGCAGCTTGCAGGCTTCCCAGAGAAGCTCGACCTGCTTGGGCGATTGCGCCAGATCCATCACGTCCGCGTCGCGGGACAGAAATTCGAGCGCGCGGCGATCGACCGCCGGCAAGGCCTTGGACAGATTCGTCTGCGTCGGCGTGACGTCGAGACTGTCCTTCAAGGCGTCGACGGACGCGAAGTCGAACCGCGAAGAGCGCCACTGCAGAAGGGGCACGGGCTGGAAGCTGTGGGCCTGCAGGGCATCGACGAGATCGTCGTTCAGAGGATCGACATGGCCCGTCACCCCGAACGTGCCGTCGCGCAGGTGCCGGCCCGCCCGCCCCGCGATCTGGCCGTATTCGGCGGGCGTCAGCTGGCGATACTGGAACCCGTCATATTTCCAGTCCTGCGCGAAGGCGACATGGTCGACATCGAGATTGAGACCCATTCCGATGGCGTCGGTGGCGACCAGGAAGTCGACCTCGCCGTTCTGGTATAGTTCGACCTGGGCGTTGCGCGTGCGCGGCGACAGCGCGCCCAGGACCACGGCCGCACCGCCGCGCTGGCGCCGGATCAGCTCCGCGATCGCATAGACTTCCGACGCCGAGAAGGCGACGATCGCCGATCGGCGCGGCAGGCGGGTGATCTTCTTCTGGCCGGCATAGACGAGGTTGGACAGGCGGGGACGCGTGACGATGGTCAGGCCCGGCAGAAGGCGGCTGAGCACGCCCGCCATGGTCGAGGCGCCCAGCAGCAGCGTCTCCTCATAGCCGCGGCAATTGAGGATGCGGTCGGTGAAGACATGGCCGCGCTCGAGATCGGAGGCGAGTTGCACCTCGTCGATCGCGACGAAGGCGGTCCCCGGATTGCGCGGCATCGCCTCGACCGTGCAGACGGAATAGCGCGAATGGGGCGGCTTGATCTTTTCCTCGCCGGTGATCAGCGAGACGTTCGCTTCCCCCACCCGGTCGCAGACCTTCTGATAGACCTCGCGGGCCAGAAGCCGCAGGGGCAGACCGATCGTGCCGCTCGAATGGGCGACCATCCGTTCGATCGCAAGAAACGTCTTGCCGGTGTTGGTCGGTCCGAGAACCGCAGTGACGTGCGAGTGGTCGGTCTTGACCTTCGCACGTGCCGAAAGGACTGAAACGTTCATGACGACCCATATAACAAGTCGCGGCCCGATGCGCAGGGGGCGCACGCCCACGCGTCTTCCTTAGCACACAGGTCCGACGCGTTGCGATGGCCGCGAATGTCAGCGTTCGCGCGTCAGGAAATGCCGCGCATAGGCCTCGCGCAGCTCAGTCTTCAGGATCTTGCCGGTCGCGGTATGCGGAATTTCATCCACGAACACGATGTCGTCGGGAAGCTGCCATTTGGCGACGTGGGCGGAAAGATAATCGCGGATGGAGGCGGCGTCGGGCGTCGTGCCCGGCCGGATCACGGCGACCAGGAGCGGCCGCTCGTCCCATTTGGGATGCGGAATGCCGATCACAGCCGCCTCGGCGACATCCGGGTGACCGACCGCGGCGTTTTCCAGGTCGATGGACGAGATCCACTCTCCGCCGGACTTGATCACGTCCTTCGAACGGTCCGTGATGCGCATGACGCCGTCGGCGTCGATCGTCGCGACATCGCCGGTCTTGAACCAGCCCTTGTCGTCCACGAAAGACCCCTCCTGCCGGAAATAGCCGTCCGCCACCCACCAGCCGCGCACCATGAGGTCGCCGAAGCTCGTTCCGTCGTGGGCGAGCGTCTCGCCGCCGTCTCCGACGATCTCGATCTCGACGCCGTAGAGCGGCCGTCCCTGGCGCGAGCGGATCTCGTCGAGCGCCTGCGCATCGAGCGTGGCCTCCCCGTGCGAGACGCGAGCGATCGTGCCGAGCGGGCTCAGCTCGGTCATGCCCCAGAAATGCACGATCGTGACGTCGTGGCGCTCACGAAACCGCGTGATCAGCGAAACCGGACAGGCCGAACCGCTGACCACGAGCGTGCGCAGCGTCGGCAGGGTCCGGCCCTCCGCCTCCAGAGATTGCAGGACACCCAGCCAGATCGTCGGGACGCCGCAGGAAATCGTCACCGCTTCCGCCACGACGAGTTCGGTGATGTCCGCACCGCCCAGCTGGTTGCAGGGCAGGACCAGCTTCGCGCCGGCCAGCATCGCGGCATAGGGAAGTCCCCACGCATTGGCGTGATACATGGACGAGGCCGGCATGACGCAATCGCGGGCGGAAATGCCGAACGCGTCGGGCATCACCGAGGCATAGGCGTGGAGGATCGTGGAGCGATGGGTGTAGAGAACACCCTTGGGATGACCGGTCGTTCCCGAGGTATAGCAGAGCGCGGCGGCCGTTTCCTCCGGAAATTCCGGCCATTCGAAGACGTCGTCCTCGGCCGCGAGAAGCTCTTCATAGCAAAGGACGCCGGCAAGTCCCGCATCGTCCGGCATCTCCTCGCGCCGGCAGAGCGCCACGAAGGTGCGGACCGACCCGCAGTTCCGCGCAATGTCCACCACCAGGTCCGTAAAGGTCGGATCGAAGAACAACACCGTGTCTTCGGCATGATCGACGATGTACTGAATCTGATCGATGAAGAGGCGCGGATTGATGGTGTGGCAGACCGCGCCCGACCCCGAGATCGCATAATAGAGTTCGAGATGGCGATGGGTGTTCCAGGCGAGCGTTCCGATGCGGTCGCCCGCCGTCACGCCGATGCGGCGAAGCGCGTTGGCAAGCTGGCGGGCGCGCTGCGCGGTCTCGGCATAGGTCGTGCGATGGATCGAACCGTCGATCTGGCGTGAGACGATCGGCGTCGCCGCGTTCACCCGTGCGGCATGCTCGATGAGGGAGGAAATCGAAAGCTGTCGATCCTGCATCAGGCCTTGCATCGCGAACCACTCCCTGCCGCTTCATCGCAAATCCGTGCCATAGCGCAATTTGCTGCACTGCGGCAAACGATGAAACGGCAGGGCCGGATCCAAGGGCGTCAGCCCTTGAGGCGGTCCCACCCTGCGTCGGGCGTGAAGCGGGGACCGTGCTTTGCGGCGAGACGGTTCATGGTCGAGACGATCTCGTCCACGCCGCGCGTCTTGGCATAATGGATCGGGCCGCCGCGGAAGGGTGCGAAACCGGTGCCGAAGATCATCGCTCCGTCGGCCACGTCCTCGTCCTTCACGACGCCCTCGCGCAGACAGGCGACGACGGCATTGAGCATGGGCAGGATCAGGCGATCGATCAGGTCGGGATCGTCCTTCGACCCGTCCTTCAGCGCCTCGACGGGCTTCTTGATCGGCTTGCCGCTCTCGTCGAACTTATAGAGCCCCTCGCCGGTCTTGCGGCCGAGCTTGCCCTCGTCGACGCGCTTCTTCAGCCAGGCGGGCGTTTCCGGAAAGTTTCCGCCGAGGCGTTCGCGCAGCGACGTCGCGACATCCAAGGCGACATCGAGACCCACCTGATCGTTCAGCTCGATCGGGCCCATCGGCATGCCGAACCGCTCGGCGCGATCGTCGATACGCTCCTTCGGAATGCCCTCGTCCATGAGGATCATGGCCTCGGCCATGTAGGGAAGCAGCGCGCGGTTGACGAGAAAACCCGGCGCGGACTTGACCGGGGCCGGCAGGCGAGAAAGCTCCACGGCGAAGTTCGTCGCCCGCCGTGTCGTCTCCTCGCTGACCGCGTCGTGACTGACGATCTCGATCAGCTGCATCCGGGAGACCGGGTTGAAGAAATGCAGGCCGACGAAGCGAGAGGGATCGGACAGGCCTTCGGCAAGGTCCGGCAGCGGCAGGGCCGACGTGTTGGTCGCGAGAATCGCGCCCTCCTTCATCTTCGCCTCGACGTCCGCATAGATCTTGCGCTTGAGATCCAGTTTTTCCGGCACGGCCTCGATGATGATGTCGGCACGGGCGATGCCGAGCCCGTCCGTGTCCGGGATCAGCCGGTCGAGCGCCTCACGCACCTTGATCGGGTCCTTCAGGACCGCCTGCAGCATTTTCGACGCGGCCTTGATCGCCTTGCCCATGGGCTTGAGGGAAACGTCGCCGAGCGTGACCGTGAAGCCCTGCTTGGCCGACCATGCCGCGATCTCGCCGCCCATGGCGCCCGCACCGATCACATGCACATGGCGAATGCCGGACTTGCCCTGGCGCAGGCCGCGCATGGTTTCGCGCAGGAAGAAGACGCGCACGAGATTGCGTGAGGTTTCGGTCTCGACGAGGTCGGAGAAGCTGAGGATCTCCGCCTCCTGCATCGCCTTTTCCGAACCGCCATGCTGTTCCCACAAATCGATCAGCGCGTAGGGCGCGGGATAGACGTCCTTCTTCGCCTTCTCCGCCGTTTTCCGGCGCATCTGTTTGGCGGCCAGCGAGCGGGCGGGCTTCAGTCCGAAGGCGCTCCTCTTCAGGCTGCCCGAATCCGAACCGATCTCGTCGTGACGCGCCGCCTCGATCGCGCTTGCCACATGGCGCTCCTCGACCACCGCATCGACGAGGCCGATGGATTTCGCCTTTCTGGCGCTCACCGACTTGCCGGTCAGCATCAGTGTCATGGCCTCCAGCGGATCGGCCTTCATGGTGGAGCGGTAGGTGCCGCCGAGGCCCGGGTGCAGGCCGAGCATGACCTCCGGAAAGCCGAGCGAGGCGTCCGATACGGCGATCCGCTTGTCGCAGGCGAGCGCGAGTTCCAGTCCACCGCCGAGGCAATGGCCGTGTATGACGGCGATCGTCCGGGCCTGTACGTTCGCCAGCCGGTCGAGGATGAGATGGGCTTCCCGCAACATGCCGCGAATATCGCCGGTCGAAGCCCCGACGAACTGGTTGATGTCGGCGCCGGCGGCGAAACCGGCAGGCTTTGCCGAGCGAATGACGACGGCCGCCGGCTTCTGGTCGACGATATGGTCGATATGTCGTGCAAGCTCCGCCAGCACGTCGCGATTGATCGTGTTGACCGACTTTCCCGGGCAATCGAGCGCGAGCCAGTAGACATAATCCTCGTCGATCGCTCCGCGCCAGTTTCCGTCTGGCTCCGCAAGGCGTACGGGCCCGAGTTCGAGAGCACGGTCTGCAAGTGCGGAAAGCATTCTACCCATCGGTCATCTCTCTCGTCGTTTGGGGTCGCGGCCCGCCACGATCGCCGACGAAACCGTCGTCTGGACCGATGCGCCCGCGCAAAGGAGCCCGACCGGACCGGCACAGGGCCGTCCGGTCGTCACGAAAATCCGGCGCTCAAGCCGCTTCCAGCAGCATGGCGCCGCCCTGCCCGCCGCCGATGCACTCCGTCGCGATGCCGCGCTTCCTGCCGAGGCGCTTCATGGCGTTCGCCAGATGCAGCGTGATGCGGTTGCCGCTGGTGCCGACGGGATGACCCATCGAGATCGCACCGCCGTCGACGTTCAGATTGTCGCGCGCGATCCGGCCCCCTGCGCCGTGAAGGCCGAGCACGGTGTCGGCGATGTCCGGGGTGTCGAGCGCCTCGACACAGGACAGGACCTGCGCGGCGAACGCCTCGTTGATTTCCCACAGATCGACATCGGCGACCGCCATTTTCTGGCGCTTCAGGATCGGCGCGGTCGAGACGACCGGACCGAGCCCCATGATCGAGGGGTCGAGCGCGCCCCACTCGGAATCGACGATGCGTGCCAACGGCGTCAGCCCGTGCTTCTCGACGGCCTCTTCCGAGGCGAGGATCACCCAGGACGCGCCGTCGGTGATCTGCGAGGAATTGCCGGGGGTCACCTTGCCATAGGGTCGCTCGAAGACCGGCTTCAGCTTGGCGAGGGACTTGACGTCGGAGTTGGGGCGGTTGCCGTCGTCGTGATCGTAGACCGAACCGTCGCGCGCCACCATGGACAGCATTTCGTGCCGGAACCAGCCTTCCCGGGTCGCTTGGGCGAGCCGGAGATGGCTGTCGACGGCGTAGGTGTCGGCGTCACGGCGGGTGATGTTGAACAGATGCGCCAGGATCTCGGCGGTCTGGCCCATGTTGAGATTGGTGATCGGATCGGTCAGTCCGCGCTCGAGCCCGATCACCGGCTTCAGGAAATCGGGTTTGAGCCCGCCGAAGACCTTCAGCCTGTCGCCGGTCGTCCGGGCGCCGTTCAGCCTGGCGAACCAGTCCACCGCACCGCGCCTAAGGACGAGCGGCGAATGGCTGAGCGCCTCCGCGCCGCCCGCCATGACGATATCCGCCGTGCCGCGCTCGATGTAGCGGAACGCGGTGTCGATCGACTGCATGCCGGAGCCGCAATTGATCTGCACCGAAAAGGCCGGCGTCTCGTCGGACAGACCGAGCCTCAGGGACGCGACGCGCGCCGGGTTCATCTCGTCGGCGATCACGTTGACGCAACCCAGAATGACGAGATCGATCGCGGTCTCCGGAAACGGCTGGCGCATCAGCAGGGGCCGCCCGCACTGGACCGCAAGATCCACGGGCGTGAACGGACCCGGCTTGCCGCGCGCCTTGATGAAAGGCGTACGGGCACCGTCGACGATGAAGACCGGTTTCGGCATTATTCGGCAGCCTCACGATGGGTTTCAGGGGTTTGCTGGTTCGAGCCGCGCGCGTCCTCGGCCGTCAGGTGCGAGATCTCGGACAGCTTGAACGAATCGACCATGACGACCTTGCGCTTGGCGGCGAGATAATTCGACAGCGTGTCGAACTCCTCGGTCGTGATCACGCCCTGGTCGCGCGCGACCTCGCTGTCGCGAACCTTGGCCTGGCGCATCTTCTTCTCGATCGGCTCGACTTCGACGGCAAGCTGGAAGGCCCGCTCGAGGTCCTGCAGCGGGTGGTTGTCGCGGCCTTCGCCGAGATAGAGATCCGGCGTCAGGCGATCGCGCTGGGACGAGGGACGCATCAGGATATCGGCGACCTCGCGGACGAGTTCGTCGGACGGCGCCTGATAGGGGACCCCGAGCGGGAACGCGACGAAGCGCGTGAACGCTGCGGCCCAGCGGGCCGGCATGTTGTCGAGAACGCCGTTGAAGGCGAGCGACATGCGGTTGATGCCGTTCTGCATGATGAACTCGATGATCGGCTTGTCCGCCTCGGGCCGACCTTCGTCCTCGAAGCGCTTGAGGCTCGCCGAGAGCAGATAGAGTTCGGACAGAATGTCGCCGAGGCGGCCCGAAATCATCTCGCGGCGCTTCAGGCTGCCACCCAGCGTCAGCAACGAGAGATCCGACAACATGGCGAAGGCCGACGAAAGCCGCGACAATTGCCGCCAGTGACTGGTGAGCGCAGCCTTCGGCGCCGGCGCAGCGAGACCGCCGGTCCAACCGCGCAGGAAGGCCCGGAACACGTTCTTGGCCGAATGGCCGACATGGCTCCAGAACGCCTTGTCGAAATCCTTCAGACCACGTGTCTGATCCTCGTCGGAAAGCGCCAGAAGCTCCGTCAACATGTAGGGGTGCGCGCGGATCGCGCCCTGGCCGAAGATCATCAGGCTGCGCGTCAGGATGTTCGCGCCCTCGACGGTGATGGCGATGGGGACGCCGCGATAGGCCGCCGCCAGATAGTTCGACGGCCCCTCGATGATCGCCTTGCCGCCCAGAATATCCATGCCGCGCTCGATCGATTCGCGCATGCGATAGGTGGCGTTGGATTTCATGATCGCCGAAATGACGGACGGCTTGTGGCCCTCGTCGAGCGCGGCGACCGTCAGGCGGCGCGCCGCATCGACAAGATAGGCGTTGCCGGCGATGTCGGCGAGCGGCTCCTGAATGCCCTCGAACATGCCGATCGGCACGTTGAACTGGGTGCGCACGCGCGAATAGGCACCGGCGGTCCGGGCGCAGAGCGCCGTGGACGCGCTCGACTGCGACGGCAACGAGATGCCGCGACCGGCGGCGAGCGCCGTCATCAGCATCGTCCAGCCCTGGCCGATCTGCTTCTCACCGCCGAGGATCCAATCCATCGGGATGAACACATCCTTGCCGTAGAGAGGACCATTCTGGAAATAGGTGTTGAGCGGCACGTGGCGCTCGCTCTGGTCGACGCCCTTGGTCGAGGTCGGGATCAGCGCGACCGTGATGCCGAGATTCTCGCCGCGACCGAGATGGTTCTCGGGGTCGCGCATCTTGAAGGCGAGACCCATGACGGTCGCCACCGGTGCGAGGGTGATGTAGCGCTTCTCGAAGTTGAGGCGGATGCCCAGAACCCGCTCGCCCTCGTGCTCGCCATATTCCACGACGCCGACATCGGTCATGGCGGCGGCATCGGAGCCGGCTTCCGGCGATGTCAGGCCGAAACACGGAATTTCCCGCCCGTCCGCAAGGCGCGGCATCCAATAGTCACGCTGGGCGTCGGTGCCGAAATGCAGCATGAGCTCGCCGGGTCCCAGAGAGTTCGGGACCATGACCGTCACGCCCGCCGCGACCGAGCAGGACGAGATCTTGCGCACGACCTCCGAATGGGCGGTGTTCGAGAAACCGAGCCCGCCATACTGCTTCGGAATGATCATGCCGAAGAACTTCTTCTCGCGCATGAAGGCCCATGCCTCGGGCGCGAGATCATGGTCCTTGTTGATGATCTGCCAGTCGTCGATCATCTTGCAGAGTTCGGTGGTGGGACCATCGAGAAAGGCCTGCTCCTCCGCCGTCAGGCGGGCGGGCGGCATGTCGACGAGGCTCTGCCAGTCGGGATTGCCGGTGAACAGTTCGCGGTCGAACCAGACGGTTCCCGCATTGATCGCCTCGCGCTCGGTTTCCGAGATCGCAGGCATCACGCCCTTGGCCCATTTGAAGATGGGACGGGTCAGTTTTTCGGCTCGCCAGGACATTGTTTTGCGCTCCTCATTGCCTCGCCCCGTCCACCCTTGGTTAACGTAGGCGATTCGAATTGGTTTCCAGACCATCCATGACGAGCGGACCCGAAAATCTCGCGATCTCGGGTCCGTCACAATGGTCGCGACGGTATGGCTACACCTTACGTAAACGGAAGAGGAAAGTGAAGGGGGGAAGCGGCGACGCGATGTCGCTTCGCGGATCGATCGGTCGGACGGCGCAGCCTACGGTGGAAAGCCGGGGCAATGCGCTCCGGGCAAGGCGAGGGCCCGATCCGGAGCGAGCAGTGCTTCGGCCTTAAATCGAAATCGATTTTCGGAAAGCCTGACGCGAGAAATCCCGCGGATTGCTAGAGCATCGTCCGCCTGGACAGACGCACGATGCTCTAAGCGGCCGCGGTCGGCTTTGTCAGTGCGGCAAGGGCCGGATAGAGCGCACGGTACCGGCGATAGGCATCCTCGAACGCTTCCACCTGCGACGATGAAGGTTCGAACGTGCGCGCGATCGGCGGCATGGTCATGACGCTCGCGGCCGCCTCGCCGGTCGCCGCGCACCGGCCGAGACGGGCGGCGCCCAGCGCGGCCCCGAAGTCGCCGGCCTCGGGCAGGACGATCTCGGTCTCGAGCACCGTCGCCATCAGTTGCAGCCAGTAGGCGGAGCGTGCGCCGGCCCCCACCGCGACGAGGCGGGTGGCCCGAGACGATGCGGCACCTGCTTCCAGGCAATCGCGCATCGAGAAGGCCACCCCTTCCATCACCGCGCGGGTCATGTCCGCGCGGCTCGTCCCGGCTTCGAGACCGACGAACACGCCCCTGATGTCGGCATCGTTGTGCGGTGTCCGCTCGCCGGACAGGTAGGGAAGGAAGAGCAGCCGTCCGGGCTCGGCAACCGTGTCGCCGAGGGCGCCTGTGAGGGCGGCGGGTTTTTCCTGCAGCAGGCCGGAGAGCCATTCGATCGACCCGGCGGCAGACAGGGTCACGCCCATCTGGTGCCACAGACCGGGGATGGCGTGGCAAAAGGTGTGGATCGCCGTATCGGCGGCGGGATGATAGCCGGCGGACGGCGTGAACAGGACGCCGGACGTGCCGAGCGAAAGAAACCCGCTGCCGGGCTCCGAGACGCCGACCCCGCAGGCGGAGGCGGCATTGTCCCCGGCGCCACCGGCGACGGTCACGCCCTTTCGAAGGCCGAACCGTTCGGCGAGGCCGGCGCGCAACGTTCCCGAGGCCTCGGTGCCTTCGACGAGGCGCGGCATGTGCGAGCGCGACAGATGCGTGCGGTCCAGCATCCTGTCCGACCAGTCGCGCGCGCCGGTGTCGAGCCAGGCGGTCCCGGCGGCGTCCGACATGTCGGAAACCTTCTCGCCGGTGAGCCATAGCCTCAGATAGTCCTTCGGCAGGAGCACGGCGGACACCTTGTCGAAAATCTCGGGTTCGTTGGCACGCACCCAGTCGAGCTTCGGAGCGGTGAAGCCGGGAAAGACGATATTGCCCGTGATCCGCCGGGCCTGCGCATCGTCGAGCGATGCGGCCTGCCGGGCGGCCCGCGTGTCGTTCCACAGGATGCAGGGCCGAAGCGGTCCCTCGTCCGCGCCGATCAGGGTCGCGCCGTGCATATGGCCGGACAGGCCGATGCCCTCGACCGCGGCGAGCGCCTCGCCATGCTCGGCTCCGAGCCTCGCGAGCACCGCCTCGCAGGCGACGATCCAGCTTTCGGGATTCTGCTCGGACCAGCCGAAGGCCGGCCGCTCGACGGAGAGGCTCTCGCTCGCCGAGGCCAGCGGCAGGCCGTCCTCCCCGACGATGAGCGCCTTGAGGGAGGACGTACCGAGATCGAGGCCAAGGGTAACGGGCATGGGGTGGGTCCGGCTGTTGTGAACGGGCGCAGAATCGCCTGCCATCGTGTAGCCGAAAGCCTGGTTTCGGCAAGTCTTCGCCTTACCCGATCCGCCTGCCCGTCGCCCGTTCAGACCGTGTTCTGGACGGCGACGTAGCCCGCATAGGCCAACAGCAGCGCGGCGCCGACGCCGCGTCCGACAATGGTCACCCTGTACAGGTAGAGGGCGGCGGCAGCGGCGACCGCGATCATGATCGGCCCGTCGACGCTCGCGAACCGGTCCGCCACCGGAATCGGGCTGATGATCGCGGTGATGCCGAGAATGCAGAGAATGTTGAAGATGTTCGAGCCGACGACGTTGGCGAGCACCACTTCGGCCTCTCGTTTGCGCGCGGCGACGATCGCGGTCGCAAGCTCCGGCAGGGAGGTGCCGATGGCGACGATCGTCAGGCCGATGACGGCTTCCGAAATGCCGAGATCGCGGGCAATTCCCGTCGCGCCGTCCACCATGAATCGGGCGCCGAGAACCAGCATGACGATGCCCGCGACGACGAAGAGGCCGGCGGGAAGCGGCGCAAGGCCAGGCGCCTCCTCCCGAAGCTCGACCTGCACGGCCTTCCTGCGCCGGCGTTCCAGACCGTAGCTGACGACGAGGTAGACGCCGAGCGCCGCAAACAGGCCGATGCCCATGACCCGGTCGATCGTGCCGAACAGGAAGAGCGCGCCGATCAGAAGGGACGCCGCGACCATGACGACGAGATCGCGCCGAATCGACGTGTCCGTGTTGGCGATCGGTGCGATGACGGCGGCCACGCCCAGGATAAGAAGAATGTTGGCGATGTTGGAGCCGACGACGTTGCCGATGGCGATATCGGGCGAACCGGCGAGCGCTGCCTGGATGGACACGAGCAGTTCAGGGGCGCTGGTGCCGAATCCGACGATGACGAGCCCGACGATCAGCCGGGACAGTCCGAAGCGTATCGCGATCGAAGTGGCGCCCTTTACGAGGCCTTCGCCGCCGATGAACAGCAGGACGAGCCCCACCGCCAGAAACGCCAGATCCCACACAAGTCCCATACGGCTTCGTCCCTTCGCTCGTTTCGTTCGGGCGCATCAACGCCCCCCAGGCTCCCGACATGGGCCCGCAGGGGCGCGTTTGGTAGAAGCCATTCGGCGGAATCTGAGCGAAAAAGGCCCGGCTTTGCGGCATTCTCGGCGACGGGTCGGCGACCGCCGTACCCCTGCTGGGACGGCGTGCCTATTCGGCTGCGATCATGCCGACGTCGGCGGCGCCATCGATCCGGTGCGCTTCGAATGTCGCGCGGTCGACCGATGGAAGCGCCTCGAACGCGGGCTTGGCGAAATAGTAGCCTTGCATCAGCCGGACGCCCGCGCTGCGCAGTTCGCGCAACTCCGCCTCGGTCTCGATGCCTTCGGCCAGCACCATGATGTCGAGCTGCCTGGCGACCATGAGAATCGCCGCGACGATCGATCGGCGTGCCGGCGAGGCGTCGATGTTCCGCACGAGATGCATGTCGATCTTGATGAGATCGGGCTGGAAGTCGGCGAGAAGCCCGAGCCCGGCATAGCCCGCGCCGAAATCGTCGAGGGCCGTGATGAAGCCGACGCGCCGATATTCCTCGATGATCCGGTGCAGATGCGCCACGTCGACGACCTGCTCGCCTTCGGTGAACTCGAACATGATCGAGGTCAGCGGCAACCGGTTCTTGCGCGCCGCCGCGAGCGTGCCGCGCAGGCATGTCGCGGGATCGTAGATCGCGTTGGGCAGGAAATTGATCGACAGCCGGGTTCCCTCGCGATCGAACAGACCGGCGGCCAGTTCGATCGCCTTGGTGCGGCAGGCCTGGTCGAAGCGGTATCGCTGTTCCTCGGTCACCTGGGAGAGGATCGACCATGCCCCCTCGCCCGCAAGACCCCGCACCAGCGCCTCGTAACCCCAGACCCGCTCGCCGACGATGTCGACGATCGGTTGGAACGCCATCGAGAACGCAAAACCCAGCGGCTTCGACGTCCGGCAGCCTACACAACTGGTTTTTGACATGTCAGGTTCTCGAACTGCGTCTTAAGGTAGCGATCACACTGAAGCGATTTCCTTGCCGGATCCTTAACGCCGCCGGTTGAAACACTGTTTTCCAACATGCGAACCGGCTCGAAACCCTGCCCCCCGGGAGCAACGCTCCCGGAGGATCGAAGCTCGGCGGCAATCCTCAGCTCTGCGCGGACAGACAGTCCTTCAGCGATGTCGCGAGATTGCGCATCAGTTCGAAGTAGAGGTCCGGCCCGTCGGCCAGGGTTGCGCCGAGCGGGTCGAGCGTCCCTGCGCGGGCGCTCGTGCCCTCGATCAGAACATCGACGAGCTTCGGCTCGAACTGGGGCTCGGCAAAGACGCAGGTCGCCTTCGTCCTCTCGATGGTCTCCCTCACCTCCGCCACATGGGCAGCGCTCGGCGTGCGGTCGGGGCTCACCGTGACGGACGCGTCGGGCGTGATTCCGAATCGCTCGGAAAAATGGGTGTAGGCATCGTGGAAGACCACGAAATGGGCGTCCTTCACCGGTTCGATTTCGGTCTCGATCTCACCTTCCAGCGCCGCGAGACGCAGTTCCAGGGCTTCGGCGTTGGCGGCGTAGGTCGCGGCATTCTCCGGATCCGCTTTCGAGAGCGCTTCCTCGATCCGGTGGACCATGCTCGCCGCCTCGTCCGGGTTGAGCCACACATGCGGATCGCCGCCCTCGTGCGAATGCCCGTGCGCCGCTTCGGCTTCGGTGCCGTGTTCGTGCTCGTGTTCGTGTTCGTTTTCGTGGGCATGGCCCGCTGCTTCGTGCGCATGCTCGCCCGAGGAAGCGCCCGCTTCGCCTTCGTGCGCGTGCCGGTCGGCGCCGTGCTTCTCGCTTTCCTCGTGGCCAGCATGCGCGCCGCCATCCCCATGGCTTTCCAGCGCGGCCTCCATCAACGGCACGGATGCACCGGCGCCGAGTGTTTCGATCGGCCGCGCGAGGAATGTCTCGAGGATCGGACCCACCCAGAAGACGAGGTCGGCATCCTGAAGCATGGCGGCCTGGGTGGGGCGCATCGCATAGGCGTGGGGCGACCCGGCACCCTCGACGATGAGTTCGGGCTCGCCGACCCCGTCCATGACGCCAGCGACCAGGGAATGGATCGGCTTGATCGACGCGACGATCTTGGGCGCAGCCTGCGCCGCGACCGAGACGCCGGACGCCAGCAATGCAAGGGTGACGAGCTTCAACGTGTAGCGAGTTGAGAAAACAAGGTTCGGCATCGTTCGATTCTCCGCGACAGGGCGAGTTGCATGTTATAATGTTACACGACAAGACTGTTATAATGTAACATCCATAAAGCCAAGCCCCATGATGAAATTCGGATCTCACAGCCCCTCGAGGACGCCGCACCCCCTGCCGACGCAGACATTCGGGGAAGGCGACGCTCCACTCGTGTCGCTCCGTGGTGCCGGCGTCTACCGCTCGGGACGCTGGCTTCTGCGCGGCATGGACCTCGACGTGGCGCCGCGCGAGATCGTCACGCTGATCGGCCCGAACGGGGCCGGCAAGTCGACGACGGTCAAGATGGCGCTCGGCATCCTGGCGCCGGACGAAGGCAGCGCCGAACGCAAGGCATCGCTACGCGTCGGCTACGTGCCGCAGAAGTTCGCCATCGACAGGACGCTCCCCCTCACCGTCGAGCGGTTCATGCGGCTGACCCAGCGCCTGACCGGGGACGAGATCGCAGAGGCGCTCGCGCGCACCGGCGTCTCGCACCTGTCGAGGACGCAGGCCGGCAATCTTTCGGGCGGCGAGTTCCAGCGTGTGGCACTGGCGCGCGCCATCGCCCGCAAGCCGGATCTCCTGGTGCTGGACGAGCCCGTACAGGGCGTCGATCTCGGCGGCGAGGTCGCGCTCTACGAACTGATCCAGGCGATCCGCACCGAGATCGGCTGCGCGGTGCTGCTGGTCAGCCATGATCTCCACCTCGTCATGGCCGCCACGGACCGCGTGCTGTGCCTCAACGGCCATGTCTGCTGCCATGGCGCGCCGCGGGCGGTTGCCGCCATGCCGGAATACCGGTCGCTCTTCGGGGCGCGGGCCGCCGAGGCACTGGCGGTCTACGAGCACGATCACGACCACGTCCATCTGCCGGACGGACAGATCGCCTACGGGAACGAAGAACAGGCGCCCGCGGCGGCGCATGGCGGCGTCGACGCTTGCGGCCACGACCATCGTCGCGGCGTCCACACCCTCTCGCATGAGCCCGGCGCGCCCGCCCATGCCCATGCGCACGGGACTGGCGCGACCGGCGAGACGCGCGTCGGCGCCCGCGAGGAGACCGGCCATGCTCGATGATTTCTTCACGCGCGCGCTCGTCGCCGGCATCGGCGTCGCGCTCGTGGCGGGGCCGCTCGGCTGTTTCGTCGTGTGGCGGCGTCTCGCCTATTTCGGCGACACCCTCTCCCACGCGGCGCTTCTCGGCGTGGCGCTCGCCTTCCTGTTCGAGGCGAACGTGACGATCGCCGTGTTCGCGGTCTCGCTGCTCGTCGCTTTGTCGCTGCTCGCCTTGCGCCGCTCCGGCTCGATCGCCTCCGACACGCTGCTCGGCCTTCTGTCCCACTCGGCGCTCGCCATCGGGCTCGTCGCTTTGTCCTTCATGGCAAGCGTCCGAATCGATCTGATGGGCTATCTGTTCGGCGACATTCTGGCCGTCTCCCGTCTCGATATCCTGCAGATATGGTTGGGGGGCGCCGCCGTGCTCGCCGTTCTCGCCCTCATCTGGCGCCCCTTCTTCGCGGCGACCGTCAGCGAGGAGATCGCCAGCGGGGAAGGTCTGTCGCCGCGCAGGACCGAACTCGTCTTCATCGTCCTGATGGCTGGCGTCGTCGCCATGGCGCTGAAGATCGTCGGCGCGCTTCTCGTCACGGCACTGCTCCTCATTCCCGCGGCGACCGCGCGCCGTTTCGCGCCGAACCCGGAGATGATGGCCGTCCTGGCGGCGCTGATCGGCGCCTTGGCCGTCATTCTCGGGCTTTACGGATCCCTCAGCTTCGACACGCCGTCCGGACCTTCGATCGTCGTGGCGGCGCTGATCCTGTTCATCGGCTCCCAATTGAAATTTCCCGCGAACCGCAACGCCCCGCCACCCGCCGACATGAAGGACGCGTCCCGATGAGCGACGATCGCCACGCCCATGCGCCCATCCAGAAGCTGACACGCAACCAGTCCCTGGTTCTCGGCGAATTGCGGGGCGCCGAGCGCCCGATGAGCGCCTACGCGATTCTCGACCGGCTGCGCGCCGAAGGGCTGAAGGCGCCGCTTCAGGTCTACCGGGCACTCGACAAGCTGGTCGCCATCGGCAGTGCCCACCGTCTGGAGAGCCTGAATGCGTTCGTCGCCTGCAGCCACGGCGGATGCAGCGATCATTCCGCCACCGGCTTCCTGATCTGCGAGACCTGCGGAAGCGTCGCGGAGTTCGAGGACGAAGACCTGTCGGACGATCTCACCCGACGGGGCGAGGCCAAGGGCTTTGCCGTGCGCCGCGCCAATATCGAGCTGATCGGCATGTGTTCGATCTGCAACGCGGCGTGACGCTTGCGCCGCGCGGTGAACGCTGCGGTTACGATGTGTGATGGAACTGTCGTCTTCGCGATCTATTAGAAAGGTAAGCTGACCGCATGGCGACGAAGATCCGTTTTGGAACGGATGGCCGCCGCCGCGGTGGATCGGCAATCTTAAAGATTTCAAGGACACTCATCATGGCAACCAAGCGCCAGCCAACGCTGCATCCCACCAAGCATCCGCTTTCCGAGAACACGCGCGGCGCGATGGTGGAACTTCTGCAAACCCATCTCGCGACGGCCCTCGACCTTACCTATCAGACCAAGCAGGCCCACTGGAACGTGAAGGGCATGAACTTCATCGCCGTTCACAAGCTCTTCGACGAGCTCCACGAGACCGCGGAAGAATATGTCGATTCGATCGCGGAGCGTCTGACTGCCCTGGGCGGCCAGGCCAAGGGCACGGTCCAGGCGGCGTCCGAGAACTCGATTCTCGAGCCCTATCCGCTCGATCTCGTCGATTCGGAGGCGCATCTTCGCCGCCTGTCGGATTCCTATGCCGTCTGGTCGAAGGCCCTGATGGCCGCGATCAGCGAAGCCAGCGAGGCGGGCGACGATCTGACCGAGGACCTGATCACCGAGGTCGGGCGCGGCATCGACGAGGCTCTCTACTTCCTCGAAAGCCATTTTCAGGTCGTGAAGACGGACTGATCCGCCGACGTTCGATATGTCGGAGAGGAAGCGCTGCGGCGATGCCGCGGCGCTTTCTTCGTTTGGGGCGATCGATTCCTATATCGTTGCGATAGTCCGCGAAATTCGAATCAGGATTGCATGTGAAGGACGAAGGCGACCTTTTCCCCGCACCAACCGTCCCCGTCCTCGTGCCGCTTCCGGTCGATGGGCCCTATTCCTACGCGGTGCCGGAGGGAATGGCGGTCAGGCCGGGCTCGATCGTGCAGGTGCCTCTCGGGTCCCGGCAGGTCGCCGGCGTCGTTTGGGATGCGGACGCGGGCGGATCCGTCGATCCGAAGAAGCTGCGCGCGATCACGCGGGCCTTCGATTGCCCGCCGCTGACCGACGAGATGCGCCGCTTCATCGACTGGGTCGCCGACTACACTCTCTCGCCTCCGGGTCTGGTCGCCCGCATGGCGCTTCGCGCACCCGCAGCGTTCGACCCGGAGCCCTGGATCGAGGGGCTTGAGCTCGGCGAAACAAGGCCCGACCGCATGACGGAGGCCCGCCGCCGGGTGCTCGAAACGGCGGAAGAGACGTCGGTCTGGACGAAGTCCGGGCTTGCCCACGCGTCCGGCGTGACCGCTTCGGTCGTCGACGGCCTCGTCAAGGCGGGCACGTTCCGGGCCGTCCGCTTTCCCCCGCCGCCCGCCGTCGCCGAGCCCGACACGGCCTATGGACGCGCCGCGCTCAGCCGCGAGCAGGACGATGCGGCCAGTGCGCTGGCCACGACCGGTGCCGAGGACGGATTTTCCGTGACGCTCCTCGAAGGCGTGACCGGCTCGGGCAAGACCGAGGTCTATTTCGAGGCGGTCGCCGCCGCACTCGATGCCGGGCGGCAGGTGCTGATCCTCCTGCCCGAAATCGCCCTCACCCAGAGCTTTCTCGACCGCTTCCATGCACGATTCGGCGCGCCGCCCGCCGAATGGCACTCGGACGTGTCGCCGAAGATGCGCGAGAAGATCTGGCGCCAAGTCGCGGAGGGTCGGGTCCGCGTCGTCGCCGGCGCGCGCTCGGCGCTGTTCCTGCCGTTCGAAAATCTTGGCCTGATCATCGTCGACGAAGAGCACGACCCCGCTTACAAGCAGGAGGACCGCACCTTCTACCATGCTCGCGACATGGCGGTGGTGCGCGGCCGTGTCGCGAACTTCCCGGTCATCCTCGCCTCGGCCACGCCCTCTGTCGAAACGCGGGTCAATGCCGCGCAGGGGCGTTATCGCCATCTTCTCCTGTCGAGCCGGTTCTCCAATGCCGCCTTGCCGGACCTGTCGCTGGTCGACATGCGGCGGGTGCCGCCGGCGCGGGGACGGTTCGTCTCGCCGCTGCTTCTGACCGCGATCAGGGAAACGATCGCACGCGGCGAGCAGGCGCTCCTGTTTCTCAACCGGCGGGGCTATGCGCCGCTGACGCTGTGCCGGGTCTGCGGCCACCGGTTCCAGTGCGCCTCCTGCTCGACCTGGCTGGTGGACCATCGTCTGCGTGGCATCCTGCAGTGCCACCATTGCGGCTTTCAGACCCCGCGCCCGGAAGCCTGCCCCGAATGCGGAACGCTGGATCATCTGGTGGCCTGCGGTCCCGGCGTCGAACGCATCGCGGAGGAGATGCTGACCGATCTGCCCGAGGCGCGCACCATCCTTCTATCGTCCGACCTGCCGGGCGGCGCGCGGCGCCTGAGGCGCGAGCTCGATGCGATCGCCGACGGCGAGGCCGACATCGTGATCGGCACCCAGCTCGTCGCCAAGGGGCATCATTTCCCCATGATGACGCTCGTCGGCGCGATCGACGCGGATCTCGGCCTTGCCAATGGGGATCCGCGCGCGGCCGAGCGGACCTTTCAGCTCCTGCACCAGGTGACGGGGCGGGCCGGACGCACCGGCCGGGCCAGCCGGGGCATGATCCAGACCTATCAGAGCGATCATCCGGTGATGAAGGCGATCGCGTCCGGCGATGTCGAGGCGTTCTATTCGCGGGAAATCTGCGAACGCGAGCGATCGCAGCTGCCGCCGTTCGGGCGGCTCGCCGCCATCATCGTGTCGGCCAACACGCGCAAGGAGGCCGAGACCCATGCGCGCGAGATCCGGAAGGCCGCACCCGACGATCCCGATCTCGAAGTGCTCGGCCCGGCGGAAGCGCCGCTCGCCGTCCTGCGGGGGCGGCATCGCTTCCGCCTTCTGATCCAGGGTTCGCGCCGCGCCCCGCTTCAGTCCTATTTGCGTGAGACGCTCGCGCGGGCGCCCAAGCCGCGCGGCTCGGTACAGATGCAGATCGACATCGATCCGCAAAGCTTCTTGTGACGCCGCGCACCTGCCGTTACGTTCCGGGTGCGTCGAGACAGTGCGAACGCCGGGAGATGGACTGAGCATGAGAACCGTGGGCGAAACGAAACGCCATTTTTCCACCTCGATCGCGACCGCGCTCGTCACGATCGCCGGCCTCACCCTTTCCGCCTCCGCCCAAAGCGCATTGTCCGGCATGCCCGACGAAGGCGCGCTGAAACCACCCCCCTTCGAAAGCACCGTTCCGGGCCAGTCGAAACAGGCCAATCTCGGCGACCCGTCGCGCAGCCTCGTGCTCGGCGAACTGCATTGGGCGCCGATCGAGAGCCAGTGCGGCTTCACCGGCGGCACGGACGCGGCACCCGTCATGAAGACCGAGAAGGCCCAGCCCCTGGTCTTCGTCACCATGGCATCGCCGACCGGCGAGACCACGCCGCCGCTCGAGCGCGGCTACATCATGGCGAACGGGATCGTGCGGGAACTGGAGCGGGGCAAGTCCGCACCGAACAAGCAAGGCACGGTCATCACCGTGTGGCGCTCGGCGGGCGAGCCCCGGATCAACGTGTCCGTCGCGATCTCCGAGACGAAACAGACCGAAAACGGTGTCGAATATATCGGCTCGATGACCGTTCACTGGGGCGACAAGAAGGAGGATGTCGAGATCCAGGGCCGGTGCGCCGAGCAGCACGGAGCCTCGAGCGAGCGTTGACGCCAGCCTCGGCGAGCGCCCGCGCGTTCGCCGTCCGGACCCTGCGACAGGGCGGTCGCCGCATGGGGTGCGGGGGACGAAGCCACCGTTCGACGAACGGCCTTTCGGCGCGCTTCGCGTCCGCCCGGTGCGACCAAATCGCGTCCGTCTCTCCGTGGGTGCTTGCCCCGCGTTGACGAAACCGTAAGCTGGCGGCCACAACGCGCCGCACCCTTGCGGCCAAACGACAACTTCAAGAGGCGTTCCGTATGTACAAAGCTCCCACGGAAGAGATCGCCCACATTCTGCGGCATGTGGCAGGTCTCAACGCGGCGATCGATGCCGGCAAGGCCGGCGATCTCGACGGCGACGTGCTCGACGCGATCGTCGAGGAGGCCGGCCGCTTCGCGAGCGAGCGAATGGCCCCCGCCCTCGCCGACGGGGACCATCAGGGCGCGCGTCTGGCGAAAGGGGACGTCACGACCCCCGAGGGCTGGCCGACGATCTATCGCGAATGGCGCGAAGGCGGCTGGAACGCCCTCACCGGCCCGCAGGCCCATGGTGGCCAGGAGCTGCCCATGGCGCTCTCCACCGCCCTGTTCGAAATCTGGAATTCGGCCTCGATGGGCTTTGCCATCGGCCCGTCCCTGACCATCGGCGCCGTCGAGGCATTGATCCAGCACGGCTCCGACGCGCTTCGGGCGCGCTATCTCGACAAGCTCGTCTCCGGCGAGTGGATGGGAACGATGAATCTCACCGAGCCGCAGGCCGGCTCCGATCTTTCCGGCATGAAGACCCGCGCCGAGCCCGCCGGCGACGGCACCTACCGGATCTTCGGCTCGAAGATCTACATTACCTATGGCGAGCAGGATTTCACCGACAATATCGTCCATCTCGTGCTTGCCCGCCTGCCGGATGCACCGGCCGGCGTGAAAGGCATCTCCCTCTTCCTCGTCCCCAAATTCCTGGTGAACGAGGACGGCTCCCTCGGAGCCCGCAACGATGTCGTCTGCAGTGCGCTGGAAAAGAAGCTCGGCATTCACGGCTCGCCGACCTGCACGATGATCTATGGCGACGGGACGGGCAACACCGGAGAGCGCGGTGCGATCGGCTGGCTCGTCGGCGAGGAGAACCGCGGTCTCGCCTGCATGTTCACCATGATGAACAATGCGCGGCTGCTCGTCGGCATCCAGGGCGTCGGCGTCGCGGAGGCGGCAACACAGAAGGCGCTGGACTTTGCCAGGGAGCGCCGGCAGGGCCGCTCGACGCGCCTTGCGAAGGGACCGGAGGGGAAAAGCCAGATGTCGGCGATCGTCGATCATCCGGACGTCGCGCGCATGCTGTTGACGATGAAGGCGCTGACCGGCGCCGCACGCTCGATCTGCTATGCCTGCGGCCACGCCGGCGACATGGCGAAGCACCACGCCGGGACGGGGGAAACGGACGCGGCCAGATCGTGGAAGGATCGCGTCGACCTTCTGACGCCGATCGCCAAGGCGTTTTCCACCGATATCGGTGTCGAAGTCGCCAATCTCGGCATCCAGGTGCATGGCGGGATGGGGTTCGTGGAAGAAACCGGCGCGGCAAGGCTCCTGCGCGACGCCCGGATCGCGCCGATCTACGAAGGCACCAACGGCATCCAGGCGATCGATCTCGTCACCCGCAAGATCGGGCTTTCGGGCGGCGGCGCGGTCGAAAGCTACATGCTCGAACTGCGCGCGGTCCTCGAAGCCCTGGAGGGCCGCGACGCGCCCGATTTCGGCCGCTCCGCCGCAGCGCTCGACGCCGCCCTTCGGGAACTGGAGACGGCGACCCGCTACCTGCAGGATGCGCTGGCGCGCGGCGAGACGGATACCGCGCTCGCCGGCGCCACCGCCTATCTGAAACTGTTCGGGCTTTGCGCCGGCGGCATCTATCTGGTGAAGAGCGCGCTCGCCTCCGACCCGGACGGCGCGCGCACGGCGCTCGCCCGCTTCATGGCCGAAAACCTCCTCGCCGAATGTGCCGGCCTGTCGACGCAGGTCCGCGAGGGCGCCGAAAGCCTTGCCTTCGGGCGGATCGCACTCGGACTGGAGGCCGCATGAGCCAGCATATCGAAACGTCGAAGGCCGATGGCGTCCTGACCATCCGCCTCAACCGCCCCGACAAGAAGAACGCCCTGACCCGCGAGATGTATAGGCAGATGACGGCGGGCTTTGCGACAGCCGCGTCCGACGAGACTGTCGGCTGCATCCTCATCACCGGGACGCCCGGCGCGTTCTGCGCCGGCAACGATCTCGCCGACTTCATGGAGATCGCCCGAGGCGGCGGCCTGCCGAACGAAGTGCGCGATTTTCTTCATGCGCTCGCAAAGGCCGAACTGCCGGTCTTTGCCGCGGTCGATGGTCTTGCCATCGGCATCGGCACGACGATGCTGTTCCATTGCGACATGGTTCTCGCGACTCCGCGGTCGGAGTTCAAGACGCCCTTCGTCGATCTCGGCCTTACGCCGGAGGCCGCGTCCAGTCTCATCGCGCCGCGCCTGATGGGCGCGCAACGCGCGTTCCAGATGCTGGCCATGGGGCGGCCGTTCGATGCCGCCTTCGCACGAGAATGCGGGTTCGTGACGGAAATCGTCGCCGACGACGTGGAAGGGTCGGGATTTCGCGCCGCCAAGGCCCTCGCCGCCAAGCCGCGCGAGGCCGTGCGGCTGACGAAGGCCCTTATCCGGGGCGACCGCAGCGACGTTCTGTCCTGCATCGACGACGAGATCGAGATCTTCGCACGGCGCCTCGTCTCGAGCGAAGCGCGACAGGCGTTCGAAGCCTTCTTCAGCCGCAAGGGATGAGGCATTGGACGACGCCTGCCGTGAAAGCCGCCGGCATGCCGTGACGGGCCATGACCCGTCCGCATGCCGCGGGGCGTTCCCGAATGCCGGGCGTGAACCATCTAGTCCGGCATGACCGAACCATCCTTTTCCCTCGCCACGCCGGACGGCGACGATCGCAGCCGCCAGATGTGCGACCGATGCGGCTTCGTCCTTTACGAAAATCCGAAGATCGTCGTCGGCTCCGTCGTCCGGCACGAGCGGAGGATCCTCCTGTGCCGCCGGGCGATCGAACCGCGCCGCGGATACTGGACGATCCCCGCCGGCTATATGGAACTCAACGAAACGCCCGAGGAGGGAGCGCGGCGCGAGGCATCCGAGGAAGCCAATGTGGCGCTGCACATCGAGCGCCTGCTGGCGGTCTATTCCGTTCCCAGGATTTCGCAGGTCCAGCTGATCTACCGGGCCCGGCTTGCCGAACCGTCTTTTTCGCCGGGACCGGAGAGCCTGGAGGTCGAGCTGTTCGCGCCGGACGAGATCCCCTATGGGGATCTCGCCTTTCCGTCCGTACACTGGGCGCTGAGGCACGACGCGGAGGCCGAAGCCGGCGCGCCGCCCGTCCCCTTCACCAATCCCGAGGGCGAGACCGCCACCATGATGCCGGGTGGCGAGACCGTCAGGCCCGGGGATTTCTGAGGTCGCGGCCTATTCGGCGCCCGTCGTCTGGCGGATTTCGCGCGCAAGGTCCGGGGGGAGATCGAGCCTCGAGGCCAGAAGATCGAGATAGGCGCGCTCGGCGGGATGGTCGGCGTCGATCGCCAGCACCGATGCGGTGTAGATCTCCATCGCGATCTCCGGGGTCCTGGCTTCGGCGGCGAGATCGTCGATCGTCTTCGGGCGGCGCAACTCGTCCATCACGAGGCCCTTCTCGTCGGCCTCCATCTCCATGTCGTCGATCCGCCCGTAGATCGCGCGCTCCTCGTCGGCATCGATATAGCCGTCGGCCTTGGCCGCCGCGATCATGGCGGACAGCATGAGACGGGCGCGGGCATCTTCCTCGCCGGACGGCATGAAGGCCGTGCCCGCGGGCGCCGGCAGTTCGTCGTCCCGGTGCGCGGCGGGCAGGCTGGGGACCGGCTGGGCGCCCGGCAGCGCGGTGGCGCCGCTTTTCGCCTGGTAGGACTGGTATGCCTTGTAGGCGAGACCTGCGACCAGCGCCGCGCCACCGAGCTTCAGGGCGCTGCCGCCGATGCCCTTGCCGAAGCTCTTGCCCTTCTTGCTGAAGAGCTGAGAGGCGAGACCGCCGACGACGGCGCTGGTGACGGCCGTGCCGCCCCTGCCCTGCATCATGCCGCCAACCTGGTCGAGGAGCGAGCCGCCGGACCCCGACGCCTGCCCGACGCGGGAATTGGTGGCTCCATGGGATGGCTGTCGTTGCGGCGATCCCTGCGTCTGCTTGCCGATGAAGTCGGAGAGTAGGCGTTGGATATCCATGGGCGTCAATTCCTCGAGCGTTCGATCACTATCTTCCGGATATCGAGACGCGGGGCCCGTTTCGCAATATCCCGGCCCTCGAGAGGAAGGCAGGCGCGGCTCATTTCTCGCCGGCGCCGTTCGGCTCCAGAGCGTGCCGCCTGATCATCGGATATTGGGTCAGCATGAAGATGACGGTGATGGGCATCGTCGCCCAGACCTTGAACGCGACCCAGAAATCGGTCGAGAAATTGCGCCAGACCACTTCGTTCACGACCGCCAGGAACACGAAGTACAGGCCCCAGTTGAGCGTCAGCTTGCGCCAGCCCTCGGCATCGAGCTTGAAGGCCTGATCGAAGACATAGCCGAGCAGCGACTTGCCGAAGAAGAGGCCGCCGAGCAGGATCGCCGCGAACAGGCCGTTGACGATGGTCGGCTTCATCTTGATGAAGGTTTCGTCCTGAAGGTAGAGCGTCAGGCCGCCGAACAGAATGACCACGACGCCCGAAACGAGCGGCATCATCGGCAGGGTCTTCTGCACGGCCCAGGAAATCGCCAGCGAAATCGAGAGCGCGGCCATGAACAGGGCCGTCGCAATGAAGAGCGGTCCGCCCAGCTCCTGCAGAACGGGGAAACGCGCCGCGATGTCTTCGCCCCGCGAATTGGCGAAGAAGAAGACCAGAAGCGGGCCGAGTTCCAGGGCGAACTTGAGAAGCGGGTTCATCTCCTTCTTCGCCGGATCGTTCGGAGAGCGTTCGATGATGCGGTCGGTCATTCAGGTCTCGCGGGTTCTGTCTCGAGGGCTCGGACGCAGGGCGCGTCCTGCATCATATCGGTCGGCTTCGCGGCAATTCGTAGACGGGCTCGAAACCGGGGCCTGATTTTCGCCGACACGCAACCCTATATTGCCGCGGACCGCAACCAAGACCGATGAGAGCGACCCGCCGCCATGCGAGACATTTCCGACCAAGACGACACCGGCCGCTACGGTCGCGGTCGTGTTTCCTACAGGCTCGAGCGCTTTCTCGGCGGCTCGCCGCTGGGTGTCGGCGTTCGCCTGATCCTCATGTCGATCGTTGTCGGACTGCTCCTGTCCTGGTTCGACATCTCGCCGCGCCGCGTGATCGACTGGGGCATCAGCGCCTTCAACCGGATCGTCGAGGTCGCGTTCGGCTCGGTCGAGAACGTCGTCACCTATTTCCTGCTCGGCGCGGTCATCGTCGTTCCGATCTTCATCGTCATGCGCATTCTGAAGATGGGCGGTCGCTGAGCACCGCCCGGTCGAGGTTCCGGACGCCGATCGCGCGAGGCAAGCCGCGGTTCGCCTCAAGCTTCCGCCGCGAAGGGCGGGGCGTGACCTTCTCTAGTCGGCGGCCGACTTCAGCGCGGCGCCGGCCGCGAGCGGCCCGATGGTCCCGAAGAACAGGGTCAGCGCGGTCAGGATGAGGAAGGGCGGCAGGAACGAATCCGGATCGTTCACCGCGCCGTAGGTCGCGGACACCCCGAAGATCAGGACCGGGATCGCCAGCGGAAGCACCAGCACCGATACCAGAAGCCCGCCGCGCGGCAGGGCGACGGCCACCGCCGCGCCGACCGCGCCGATGAAGGTGATCGCGGGCGTTCCGACGAGCAGCGTCAGCGCGGTGGCGAAGATGGCGATCGGCTCCAGCGCGAGGAACAGACCCAGAAACGGCGCGGCAAGGACCAGCGGCAGGCCGCCGGCCGTCCACAGGGCCGCGCATTTGACGGCGACGACGATCGGCATCGGCATCTGGCCCATGATCAGAAGATCGAGGGTTCCGTCTTCGCGATCGGCCTGGAACAGCCGGTCGAGGGTGAGAAGCGTCGAGAGAAGCGCGCCGATCCACAGGATCGCCGGTCCGATGCGCGACAGGAGGTTGAGATCGGGGCCGATGCCGAACGGCACGGTCGCGATCACCGCGAGAAAGAAGATGACGCCGGTCATAGCTCCGCCGCCGCCCGAGATCGCGAGCCGCAGGTCGCGGCGGAACAGGGCTCCAAGAGAGGTCACAGCCAGCCCTCCGCTTCGACGAGTTCGTCGTCGCTGACATTGACGCCCGGCCCGGCCGGGCGGCTTTCGCGCAGGTCGGACCGCGACAGGTCGAGACGCCTTGCATGTTCCAGGCCGAGGGGCTGGTGCGTCGCCGCGATGATCAGCCCACCGGTTTCCAGGTGGCGTTGCATGAGCCGGCCGAAGAGCGCCTGGCTTTCAGCGTCGAGCGCTGCCGTCGGCTCGTCGAGGATCCAGATGTCGCGCGGGGCGACGAGGAGCCGGGCAAGGCTCGAACGGCGTTGCTGGCCGGCGGAGAGATAGCCGAACGGCACGGCGGTCAGATCCGGCAGCCCGAGCGCGAGGAGCGCCGCTTCGTTGGGCACGGGCGTACCGGCAAGATCGAGGGTCGCGCGCCAGAAATCGAGATTCCGGCCGACCGATATTCCCGGCTTCATGGCGTTGCGATGGCCGACATAGTGCGCGATCTCGGCGATCGAACCGACCGGTTCGCCGTCGCCCGCAAGACCGCCCGAGACCGCGATCGTGCCGCCGAGCGCCGGCAGGAGGCCGGCGAGCGTGCGCAGCATCGTGGATTTGCCGGAGCCGTTCGGCCCGGTCACGACGAGGCCCTCGCCCGCCGCGAGCGCGAAGTCGAGAGGGCCCGCGGCAATGGCGCGTCCGCGTCCGACGAGGAGCCCGTCCGCAGCAATCGTCAGCATGAATGGTCCATCAAAGAGTTCGTCCTGCACGCGCGGGGATAGCGGCGCCGGTTCGTTGTGCGGTGTAGCATAAATTCGCGGCTTGAGGTCCGGCGGCCCTTTATCACCATTCCAAACAGCGCTAGATGACAAGTGCAACTATGCCAGCGACCGGTGTGGAACGTTATCAGAGCCGATACGGAGGCACCTTATTCCCGAGGGTGCCCGGGGCGGACACAGCGGAAATGGTCGTACCCGCATCTTCGACGCGCGTTTTTCCGCCGCGCGAAGCTTGTTCGCCCTTCGGCCGTCGTCTCGGTTCGAGAAGGAACGACATCCTCCATGTCACATCATCCAGACAGCTTCAAATGCCGCAAGACGCTCGACGTCGGCGGCAAGCCCTACGTCTACTACGATCTCAAGGACGCCGAGAAGAACGGCCTCGAAGGCATTGCCCGCCTGCCGTTCTCGTTGAAGGTCCTGCTCGAGAATCTCCTGCGCAACGAGGATGGGCGCACGGTCACCCGGGACGACATTCTCGCCGTCGCCAAATGGATCGAGGACAAGGGCAAGGCTGGTCATGAGATCGCCTACCGTCCGGCCCGCGTGCTGATGCAGGACTTCACCGGCGTTCCGGCCGTCGTCGATCTCGCCGCCATGCGCGACGCCACGAAACAGCTGGGCGCCGATCCGAAGAAGGTCAATCCGCTGGTTCCCGTCGATCTCGTCATCGATCACTCGGTGATGGTGGATTATTTCGGCCAGAAGGATTCCTTCGAGAAGAACGTCGACGCCGAATATGGCCGCAACGGCGAGCGCTACACGTTCCTGCGCTGGGGTTCGGAAGCCTTCCAGAACTTCCGCGTCGTGCCGCCCGGAACCGGTATCTGCCATCAGGTCAATCTCGAATATCTCGCCCAGACGGTCTGGACGCGCGAGGAGAACGGCGAGACGACGGCCTATCCCGACACGCTGGTCGGCACCGATTCGCACACCACCATGGTCAACGGCCTGTCGGTCCTTGGCTGGGGTGTCGGCGGCATCGAGGCGGAGGCCGCCATGCTCGGCCAGCCGATCTCGATGATGATCCCCGAGGTCATCGGCTTCAAGCTCGACGGCAAGCTGCCGGAAGGCACGACCGCGACCGATCTGGTTCTCACGGTCACGCAGATGCTGCGCAAGAAGGGCGTCGTCGGCAAGTTCGTCGAGTTCTACGGCCCCGGCCTGTCGAATCTCACCCTCGAGGACCAGGCGACCATCGCCAACATGGCTCCCGAATACGGCGCGACCTGCGGATTCTTCCCCGTCGACAAGGACACGATCGCCTATCTCGAGGCGACCGGCCGCGAGAAGGATCGCATCGCCCTCGTCGAGGCCTATTCCAGGGCACAGGGCATGTATCGCGAGGACGGAACGGAAGATCCGATCTTCACCGACACGCTGGGCCTCGACCTTTCCACGGTCGTGCCGTCGCTTGCAGGTCCCAAGCGGCCGCAGGATCGCGTCGCGCTGACCGAAGCGGCCTCGGCGTTCCACAAGGCGCTGCACGAGATCCGTGGCGGCCGCAAAACGGACGACAACCCGACATCGACGGGCGATTCGCGCTACATGGACGAAGGCGCGACCCTGCCGAACGACGTGCCGTCCGACGTCGGCTACCGCCACGACGTGGAGGGCGCGGCGCACGGCCTGTCGCATGGCGACGTGGTGATCGCGGCGATCACGTCCTGCACCAACACCTCGAACCCGAACGTTCTCGTCGCAGCCGGCCTCGTCGCGCGCAAGGCACACGAGAAGGGCCTCACCGTGAAGCCCTGGGTGAAGACATCGCTCGCGCCCGGCTCTCAGGTCGTGACCGAATATCTCGAAAAGGCCGATCTCCAGAAGGATCTGGACGCGATGGGCTTCAACCTCGTCGGCTATGGCTGCACGACGTGCATCGGCAATTCCGGCCCGCTTCCCGAGCCGATTTCCGAGGCGATCACAGCCAACGATCTGGTCGCCTGCTCGGTGCTGTCGGGCAATCGCAACTTCGAAGGCCGCGTCAATCCGGACGTGCGGGCGAACTATCTCGCCTCGCCGCCGCTCGTCGTCGCCTACGCCATCGCCGGTTCGATGTTCGTCGACATCACGAAGGATCCGCTCGGGCAGGACAAGGACGGCAACGACGTCTTCCTGAAGGACATCTGGCCGAGCACCCAGGAAATCGCCGACATCGTCCGCAAGACCGTGACCCGCGAGATGTTCGAAGAGCGCTATGCCGACGTCTTCAAGGGCGACGAGCACTGGCAGAAGATCGACGTGTCCGGCGGCCTCACCTATGATTGGGACGACCGTTCGACCTATGTCCAGAACCCACCCTATTTTGAGGGCATGGGACAGGAGCCGGAGCCGGTCACGGACATCAAGGAGGCCCGCATTCTCGGCCTCTTCGCCGATTCCATCACGACCGACCACATCTCGCCCGCGGGCTCGATCAAGAAGGACGGTCCGGCCGGCGATTATCTTGTCAGCCATCAGGTCCGTCCGATCGACTTCAACTCCTACGGCGCGCGTCGTGGCAACCATCAGGTCATGATGCGCGGCACGTTCGCCAACATCCGCATCAAGAACCAGATGGTGCCGGGCGTCGAAGGCGGCGTGACGATCCATCATCCGAGCGGCGAGCAGATGCCGATCTACGACGCGGCGATGAAGTACAAGGACGAGGGCGTTCCCCTCGTCGTCTTCGCCGGCAAGGAATACGGCACCGGCTCGTCACGCGACTGGGCGGCCAAGGGCACGATCCTTCTGGGCGTGCGTGCCGTCATCGCCGAAAGCTTCGAACGCATCCACCGTTCGAATCTCGTCGGCATGGGTGTCGCGCCGTTCGTCTTTGCCGAAGAAGGCCAGTCCTGGGAGACCCTCGGCCTGAAGGGCGACGAGAAGGTGTCGATCGAAGGCCTCGAGACCATGAAGCCGCGCGACCTGATGGAAGCCCGGATCGAGAAGGCCGACGGCTCGACGGAGACCGTGAAGATCAAGCTTCGCATCGATACGGCCGACGAGATGGACTACTACACCAATGGCGGCATCCTGCATTACGTGCTGCGCCAGCTGGCGGCGTAATCTGCGGCCAGAGCTTCGTGCGTCTGGTCGGACGCACGAAGCCCACGCTTTACCCTGGATGCCACGCATCGGGCGTTTGCGAACATCGATTCCGCTTTGTCGGGCCGATGGTCCAGCCGAACACCCCATTGACGAGAGCCGCCGGATGTCTTCATCCGGCGGCTTTTTCGTGCGCGCGGCACCCGTTCGGACACAGACCGGCGCACCGCATCACGGCAAAATCGCAAATTCGTTTGCGCCTTCACTGCGACGTGACTGGATGGATTCGCGCCCGCCTCTTATCGTGCATGCAAATCGCACGACTTCGTACGATATTGAACATGAAACAATCAGGTCCCGTATTGATCGTGCGTTCCCGTGCCGCTTCCGCGCTGTTCACGTTCCCCGCATCCAAGGCGGGACTTAAGGCCCGGACCCTCACGATCGGACTTTCGGCCTGTCTTGCGATGTTCGTGGCTTCGTCCACCCTTGGGAGCGAGCGAGCGGCGCCGACTGCAACCTCCGCGCCCGTCACCCATGTCATCGAGCTGTTCACCAGCCAGGGCTGCAGCGCCTGTCCGCCGGCCGAGGCGCTTCTCACCGATCTTGCCGACGAGCCAGGCATTCTCCCGCTCGCCTATCATGTCGACTATTGGGACTATATCGGCTGGAGCGACACGCACGGCGCGCCGGAAAACACCGCCCGTCAGGAAGCCTACGGCGTGAGCTTCGACATTTCGACCCTCTACACGCCGCAAATGGTGATCGACGGACGTCGCCAGGTCGCCGGTGGACAAGCCGAAGCGGTGCGCGAGATCATCGACACGCTTCCGGAGATCGTTTCGACGGGCAAGGCCTCGGTCAGCGCGCGCATCGTCGGCGACGACGTGAAGATCACCGCGAGCATGACCGACGTCGACACGCGCGGTCCGATGCCGGTGCTCATCGTCGTCAGCTACGACAGGAGCGCGCAGACGGTCGTGACGCGAGGCGCGAACCGCGGCAGGACCCTCGTTGAGACCCATCCCGTGCGCGACTGGCGCATCCTCGGCGCCTGGTCGGGCGAGCCGATGAAGATCCGCCTGCCGCTCGCCACCTTGACCGAAGGGGCGCACGGCGACAACGGCTTCGCGATCTTCATCCAGACCATGTCGAAGCTCGGCAAGCCCGGCGCGATCCTGGCCGCGGCCCGCCTCGATCTTACCGCGGCCCATGGGAGCGCCTCCGCCGTCCGCGACTGAAATCGCGACACGACCCCCGCGCGACCGTCCGCCGTCGGCGCGCACGGCGACGGCTGGTCTCCGCCGGGGAAAGATACGGGTTTTGCGCCCCCCGAACAGCATGCCCGGACATCGGACGGGACGTCACGCGATGCCGCAGGTGTTTTGCCGCGCTCGCCATTCCATGTCACCATGGCGTCATGAACGGGACGGGCATCGTCGAACGAACGGTCCGTTTTCCCCGTTGTCGGTCGCAAACCCCATGGAAAAGGTGCCGAGAGCCGCATGACAGTCGTGAGTTCCACCGAGACATCGAACCTCATCGCATTTCCGGGAACGAAGGGGGCGGATGCGCAGATCGTCTTCGATCGAAAAGAGCTTTCCGCCATTCTCAAGGTGTACGGGCGGATGGTAGCGGCCGGTGACTGGCGCGACTATGCCATCGACATGCTGAAGGATCGCGCCGTGTTCTCGATCTTCCGGCGAACCAGCGAGATGCCGATCTATCGCGTCGAAAAGAATCCGAAGCTCGCCAGAAAGCAGGGTGCCTATCAGGTCGTCGCCGCCGGTGGCCTCGTCATGAAGCGGGGGCACGATCTGGGGACAGTGCTGAACGTCTTCGACAGGCAATTGAAGGGCGCCGAACAGGACTGACGCGACAGATTTGAACGGGCTTGCCCGGCAGGCCTCGTGCGCGATGCCGCGACGCTTTCTTCTTCCGATGCGCGCCGGCTTCTCCAAAGCGACGAGACGGCGAAGCGGCCGCTCTTCCGTCGGCGGGGAGCGTAGAGCGTTTCACGTGGTGTGGGATGCAGGGCCGGCGCCTGTGGAGCCGCTGCGCCATTCGTCCGGCCGATGGCCGTGACGAGTTGGCCGAGTTGGCACCCGATGTCCGCGACATTTCGTTTCGGGCCATCGCATCGCGCGGTGCACAGGCCGTGACGCCGCGCTCGGCGAACGTCCCTTTCAGATCCCGGGAGCGGGGCGAGACGCAAGGAGACGGGGGGTCCGACCTGTTCGTCGGGGTTTCCTGTCAGAAAAAGACGTCGGACAGGTCCTCGTCCCCGTCACCGTTTTCGCAGGACGCCGCCGATGCGGGCTCGCCGCTCGGACCCTCCGCTTTCGTCGGAACGGCGGTCGGACGCGCCGGAGCGATGGCGAAGATTGTCTCGAAGATCTGGCGCTCCTCCCGCATCGTGTATTGGCGCGAGACGGCCTCGGCGAGCGGAGTGTAATCCACCTCGATCTCGCCGCGATCGCCGAGAGCTGCGCACAGCGCGGTCAGCGCGGCGACGGCGCTGTCCATGAGCTCGCAGCCTTCGACATAGCGTCCCATCAGCGATCGGGCCCGGCTGACGCGGTCCGGCAGGCTGGTGGCGGCGTCTTCGTTGGCGCTCAGCTGGGCGAGGCACTCGGCCTCGGCTTCGGTGAATGTCGTCACCATCAGCGCGATCGCGGCGCGGATCGTCTCGACGGCGGCATCGGAACGGGGCAGGACGTGATCCTGAAGTTCGTTCGCGGCGACCAGCGCCGCCTCGATGCCCGAGCGCACGCGATCAGCGCCAAATTTCGCACCGGACGCCTGTCCGCGAATTTCGCGTGCGATATAGCCGATCGCCTCGTCGCCCTGTTCGATATGGGCGGCGCGGATGGCGGCATTGAACCCGGCGATCTGCAGGTGAAATTCCAGGCTGTCGAGCTGGGCGGTGGTGGCCGAAAAGAAGCCGGCTGTCTCGATATAGGCATCGAGCCCGCTCTGCAGGGCGGTGCGCAATGTCTCGCTCTGGGAGAAGCTTTGCTCGATCTGCCTCGCGCCGCCGAGAAGCGGGGTCGATTGGCTGTCCTGATCGCCTTCGAGCGCGTTGAGGACGAGCCCGGAGCAAAACTGCGATTGCTCGAAGATCCGTCCCAGATGATCTTCGATGTCGCGCATTTTCCCGTCATAGGCGGCGGCGAGATCGCCGAGCTGAGCGATCTCCAGATCGGCCAGCTTGGCGATGAAGGCGTCGCGCGCCTCCGGGCCCGGCGGATGATCCCGACCTGGCAGCGCGACGCCTTTGGCCAGATCGATCATCAGCCGGATATTGGCACTCGTATGTTCCAGCCGCTGGCGCGCGATATCGTGGAACTGGAGGCCGGACACGACACCGGCCACCGCCGCGGCCGCCGCGCGAAACGCCTCGCGTTTCTTCTCCTGGGCCGCCTTGGCGCTTTCCTGACGCGCTGTCAGGGCCTCGTCGATCTCGCCGATCGCGATCGGCAAAGGCCGCGCTTCGTCGCTCGCGCGGCGGCGGGTGGTCTCGAGGATCCCGACGCTGTCCGACAGGCAGTCGCCGAGCTGATCCAGGCGCTCGCCAAGCATGGTCGCCGTTTCCTCGCCCGTGTTGACCAGGTCGACGACATTGTCGACGAAGGTATCGAGCTCGCCGGTGGAGATCGGCATCGAGCGGATATGGGTCCGTCCGACCAGCGTCACATAACGAAGCATCTGGAAGACACTGACGACGCCGAGCTTGCCCTCGATCGCCTCGCTCCGACCGGCGATTGCCGTTCGGATCAGATCGTCGATCCGGTCGATGCTGCCGGACAGGACGGCGGCTTCCTCGACCGCTCGCACGAGCTCGTCATGGACGGCGGCGATGCGCTCGCCCGTCATGATGTCGATCGTTCGCGACAGCGTTGCCTCGATCGTGCACAGATCGGCGTGGATGGCCTGCAGCTCCTCGCCGGTCTTCAGATAGACGCTCTCGCTGGACGTGTTCCATTGGTCGAGAAGGGTCATGACGCGCGCGATCGCGTCGAGATCGGCCGCCGGCGCAGGTTGCTCGAGCAGGTCCGCGTCAGCCGGGACACTATCGAAATGATAAGACGCCATGATCAGGCCACCGCACTTGGAATATCGTTCTGGGCGAAACGCATGATCTCGGCGCCCAGACGATTGAGCGGCATCTCCTCGACCACGGCGCCGAGTTTCTTGGCCTCCTTCGGCATGCCGTAGACGATGCAGCTCGCCTCGTCCTGGCCGAGGGTTCTTGCGCCTGCATTGCGCAGTTCCAAGAGCCCCTTGGCCCCGTCGTCGCCCATGCCGGTCATGATGATGCCGAGGGCATTGCCGCCGGCAGCGCGCGCGGCCGACCGGAACAGGACATCGACCGAGGGCCGGTGGCGCGAGACCAGCGGGCCCTCCCGGACCTCGACCCGGTACTGTGCGCCGCTGCGATGCACGATCATATGATAGTCGCCCGGCGCGATGAGGGCGAGACCGGGGACAAGCCGGTCGCCGGTCGTCGCCTCGCGAACCTCGATGCGACAGAGGCCGTCGAGACGCTGGGCGAACGCCTTGGTGAACGTGCCGGGCATATGCTGGACGATGGCAAGGCCGGGCGCGTAGGCGGGCAGCCCTTCGAGCAGCTTGCGCAGCGCCTCGGTGCCCCCGGTCGATGCGCCGACCACCACGACGCGATCGGTCGTGCGTTCGATCGTGCGAGCGTTTCTCGCGGGCGGCAGGACGGCATCGGCGGTCAGCTTGGCCTGCACGTCGATCTTCGGCGCCACGCGCTCGACCCGGGCCTGGGCCGCACCGCGGACCGCGTCGCAGATCCGGGTGCGCGATTCCAGCAAGAACCGCTGCGTCCCCATTTTCGGCTTGGTGATCACCTCGACCGCGCCCGCTTCGAGGGCGGCAAGCGCCATGCGCGAGCCGGTCTCGGCGAGAGAGGAACAGATCACCACCGGCACGGGGCGCTGGTTCATCAGTTTCCGGATGAAGGTGATGCCATCCATGCGCGGCATCTCGATATCGCAGATGATGACGTCCGGCACCTCGCTTTTCAGACGATGGGCGGCGAAATAGGGATCGGACGCCGTGCCCATGATGCTCATGCCCGGCTCCGATTCGATGATGTTGGACAGGGCTTCGCGAACGCTGGCGGAGTCGTCGATGATGAGTACCTTGATATCGGCCATGTCGCTTCAGTCCTTCCGGCGCTCATAGATGTTGTTTCGAACCAGCCGCAGGGGCAGCGTCGTGTCCCTCAGGACGTCGGCATGTCCGAGGATGAACAGTCCACCGGGCCGCACATGCCTGCAAAGCCGGGCAATGATCTCCTGCTGGGTCTTCGTGTCGAAATAGATCAGGACGTTCCGGCAGAAGATCACATCCATCACGCGTCCCGGATTGAAGCGTTCATGCATCAGATTGATCTGTCCGAAGCTGACATGCTTTCGCAGATCCGGGCCGATGCGGACGGCGTCGCTGGCCCCGTCACGGGCCCGCAGGACATAGGCCGAAAGAAGCGAGGCGGGCACCCGGTCGAATTCGCGCGCCTGGTAGACGGCGCGCCGCGCCTCCGCCAGGACCTTGATCGAAATGTCCGTCGCCAGCACCGACCAGCGCCAGCGCTCGCTCTCGGGCAATCTTGCGGCGGCGGCGGCGGCCACCATCGCCATCGAATAGGCTTCCTCGCCCGTCGAGCATGCCGCCGACCACATTGCCAGATGGCCGGGTTCGCCCTCCATGGCCAAGCGGGTCAGCGTCGCATCGTCGAGAAAGTCGAAATGCGGCCGCTCCCGGAAGAACGAGGTCTCGTTGGTGACCACGCAGTCGACAAAGGCCTGCAGTTCGCCGTTTCGCCCCTCGGGCGAGGTGAGAAGCGCGTAATAGCTGCTGAAATCGGTCAGGCCGTTGGCCTGCAGACGCCGGTGAAGCCGCGTCTGCAGCATGAGTCGCTTCGAGGGCGCCATGGAGATGCCGCAGACCGTGTGAACGAGATGCAGGAATTTGCCAAGCAGGGCGTCGTCGAGCGTGGCCTGCATCCAGCCCGGTGTCTCGATCGCTCGCCTGGCGGGCGGGACGGTCTTGAAGGCGCTGTCCGTCGGCGCGTTCCGGCTGCGCGGGCCCTTGGCGCTCGCCGCGCACGGCGAAGGCGCGTCTTGGGATAGGGGCCGGGTCGCAGTCTGCATGTCTTGATCTCTTTGCCGCTTCCGGTTCGCTTTCGCGACGCGGGTTGAAAGGGTCCGGTGCGAACGGGGGCGATGCGCCCTCGCCGTGCAGCATCAGGTGATGAGCCGGCATCGCCCGATGCTGGCAGTTTGTGGCTCGGCGTGCCGGGTGGTCGAAAAACCGGTGCCCGCTCGTGCGCTCGGCGCCCGAAGCTTGGAAACCCGGCGGGCCCGGTGACCCGCCCGGTTCAAGGTCAGCTCAGGCAGCGAGGGTGTCGGCGAGCAAGTGCCGGTCCCCGCAAAACACCGCGTCGATGTCGAGGAAGGTCAGGAATTCCCGCTCACGTCGGCCGAGACCGTGCATGAAGCTCGCATCCCAACTCTCGCCGAATTGCGGCGGCTCTTCCATCGTCTCGCCGTCATATTCGACCACTTCGTGGACCGCGTCGGCGACGATGGCGATGACCTTCCGGGTCGTATCCGGGCCGATTTCGAGAACCACGATGCGCGTCTCGGACGTGGTCTCGTTCTCGCCGCCGATCATGCGAAGCTTGCGCTTCAGATCGACCACCGGCACGCCCGTTCCCCGCACGTCGATGATGCCGATCAAGTTGGCAGGCGCGCTCGGTATCGGAGCGATCTTCGTGAAATCGAGAACTTCACGAACGTGACGCACGTCCACCGCACAGACGGTGCCACCCAGCCGGAAGGTCAGGATCTGCCTGGCCTCCTCCTCCTGGCCGTCGGATGCGGCCAGGAGGGTCTTGTCGGCTTGAGAGGCGCGTGTCATGCGCTCATCCTCTCGAAGCCGACCTCTTCCGTCTCGTCGTCGAGGTCGA
The DNA here is from genome assembly GCF_034321785.1 of Fulvimarina uroteuthidis. Classification (NCBI taxonomy): domain Bacteria; kingdom Pseudomonadati; phylum Pseudomonadota; class Alphaproteobacteria; order Hyphomicrobiales; family Aurantimonadaceae; genus Fulvimarina; species Fulvimarina uroteuthidis. The sequence goes on from NZ_JAXLPB010000001.1 coordinate 107,228, forward strand.
GATTGTAGCCGCCCTGGGCCGTCTTCTGGGCGGGCTTTGTGGCGGCTTTGGTCGGCTTTTTGGACTGTGCCGTCGGGCCGGTCAGCGCCTTGCGGGTGGCAAAGCTTTCGACCTTCGCTTTCAGCTCCCGAATATCGGAACCCTTGCTGGCGCTCGGCGCCTTGGCCGTCTGTTCGAGGGTGAAGAACGAAGCGCGCTCGTTCAGCATGCTGGCCTGGGCCGAAAGCTGTTCGGCGGTTGCCGAGACTTCATTGGCCGCGGCGGCGTTCTGCTGGGTCACCTGATCGAGCTGCTGAATCGCCTGGTTGATCTGCTCGGCGCCCATGTTCTGTTCGCGGCAGGCCGCGGTGATCTCGCCGACGAGCTCGGCGGTCTTCTGGATATCGGGCACCAGCTCCTGGAGCATGCGACCGGCCTCTTCGGAAATATTCAGCGTCGAGGTCGACAGTTCGCCGATCTCGGAGGCTGCCTGCTGAGACCGTTCGGCCAGCTTGCGGACCTCGGACGCGACGACAGCGAAGCCCTTGCCATGCTGTCCGGCACGCGCCGCCTCGATGGCCGCATTGAGGGCGAGAAGATCGGTCTGACGAGCGATTTCCTGCACGATGCGGATCTTGTCGGCGATGGTGCGCATGGCTTCCACCGAATTGGTGACGGCTGCACCGCTCTTGTCGGCATTGGTGCTGGCCTGAACCGCGATCTTCTCGGTCTGGGCCGCATTTTCGGCGTTCTGGCGGATATTGGCCGCCATCTCTTCCATGGCTGCCGAAGCCTGTTCGGTCGCGGCCGCCTGTTCGGTCGACCCCTGGCTCAGCTGCTCGGCGGTTGACGAGGACTGCTGGGAGCCGGAGGCCACCTGTTCGGCGGACGAGAGGACATCGCCGGCGATGTCGCGAAGGTTCTGGTTCATGGTTTGCATGGCGCGCAGCAGATCGGCGATCTCGTCATTGCCCTTTGCATCGATGTCCTGGGTCAGATCGCCCCGGCCGATCGCTTCGGCCGCATTGACCGAGCGGGTGAGGCCGCGGGAGATCGAAATGGCCATCCAGATGGCGGCGGCAACGCCGAGGGCGATCGCAACGAGGATGAGGGAGATCAATGTGATGCGCGTGCTTTCATAGGTCGCAAGGGCAGTGGCACTGGCATTGTCCGACGCGTCGGTCGCGGCCTTGGCGATCCCCGACAACGTCTGGGACAAGGTTTCCGAGATGGGCCGAAGACCGTTCATCGCATTCAGCGCGGTGATGCGATCCGACTCCAGAGCGACGGCCAAGGTCTTGTCGATGACTGCAGCAGCGCTCGACCAGTTCGACTTCAGAGCCGCAAAACCGCTGGCCAATTCCCCGCTGTAAAGGGGAAGCGCTTCGATGTCCGTCAATTCCTGGTTCACGGCGGCAAGCGCCTCCTGGGCGATCGCGACCGTCTCGCGCACCCTGGCGGGATCGACGCGCGAGGCAGACGCGACGGCCTGGGTGCGGGCAGTCGCAGCGTCTCGTTCCACCGCATGGAGCAGGTCGAGTGTGCGCGATATCATCTCGATCCGGTCGCGGTCAGCGGCACCATTGCGATCGAATTCACGCTGGCGCATGTCTTGAACGGCGGTCTGAAGAGTTGCCATCGTCTCGTTGAACGCGCTGATCTGTTCGTTCGTGTCGTTGAACGCGGTCTGGGCAGATTGCGGATCGGCTTCGGCGCCCTTGGCGATCGCATCGGCAGCCGCATCCCTGAACGTCTGCACATCCGTTTCGAGACTGGCATATTGGGCGCGCCGCTCAGGTTCGAAGGCCGCGAGAAGTCGTTCCACTTCTCCGGGAAGCGAGTCGGACTCCTCCTTGAACTGCTGCAAACGTCGCGCAATGTCTTCCGGGGCGGTCGCGAGATAGGTCTGCGCGACGAGACGACGTATTTCGGTCGCCGAGAGGCGAATTGCGCCGGCATTTCTGACTTGTTCGAAAGGGCCCGAGGTGAAACGTGTCATGAGATCGTTGGCCCCGCTGAGGCTCGAAACGGCGATATAGCCGCTCCCGCCCATCAGGAGGAGGATCGTCGCAAACGATGCGATCAGTTTGGTTTTGATGGTTAAGCGCATGATGTTGTTCCTGTTTTCAGTCGATTGAAGCCGATGGAGTTCAGTGGATTGTTGGGGATCTATTGGGGGTTGGCGTCGCCGGTGCCGCGGACGACATTGGCGATATCGAGGAGGAGGACGAAGCGGCCGTCGCGCTGGATGACACCGGACATCAGGTCTCGGGGCCAACGCGTTCCGTTCTCCGGCAAGGGCTGGATGGCTTCGGGAGCGATGTCGAGAACCTCGTAGACCGCGTCGGCCTTCAGCCCGACGAAATAGGTCTCGCCGAGACGCTCCACTTCGGTGACGATCACGCGGGTCGTCTCCCCGTCTTCCCTCTCGTCCATATCGAAGCGCTTGCGCAGATCGACGAGCGGCATGACATTGCCGCGGACATTGATGAGGCCCGGCGCATGCGAGGGCGCGTTCGGCACCCGTGTCATGACCGGGGGATCGAGCACCTCGTGTACGCTGCCGACGCGCATGGCGAAGATGTCGTCGTCGAGGGCGATGGTGAGATAGTCTCGGCCGTGGATCTGATCGTCACTGTCTGTGTCCGCCATGGCAGACCTCCTTCTTGAACACGCGTGTCAGGCGGCTTGCAATTCGTGGGACGAGCGGGTCGGATCCATGGGGCGCCCGATAAGGCTGCGCCGGGCGAGAGCCCCGACATCGAGGATGAGGGCCACCGAGCCATCGCCGAGGATGGTCGCGCCCGCCAGGCCCGGCGTGTGGCGATGCAGCGGCGAGAGAGGCTTGATCACCGTCTGGTGCTGGCCGATCACCTGATCGACCACGACACCGATCTTGCCGGTCTCGGTCTCGACCACGGCGACGACGGAGCCGCGCCGATCGGTCCCGAAAACCTTGTCCATCCACAGCAGCTGAACCATGGTTCCGCGAATGTCGACGAAGTTGCGGCCGTTGGAGGTCCGGGTCGCGACCTGATCGAGCTCGACGCATTCCTCGACGCTCGACAGGGGCAGGATGCACATGGCGTGGCCGACGGCCACCTGGAGCCCGTCGATGATCGCCAGCGTCAAAGGCAGGCGCAGCACGAAGCGTGTGCCAAGGCCCGGCTGGGTGAGGATCTCGATGGTGCCGTGAAGATCCTGGATCGTGCGCTTGACCACATCCATGCCGACACCGCGGCCGGACAGGTTCGAAACGCTCTGCGCGGTCGAAAGCCCCGGATGGAAGATCAGTTCGTCGATCTCCCGCTCGCTCAACTCGGCATCCGGCGCGATGACGCCGTTGGCGATGGCCTTGTCGCGGATCCTCTGCCGGTTCAGCCCGGCGCCGTCATCTTCCACCGTGATGATGATTTCGGTGCCCGACTGGCGGGCCGAGAGCTGAAGCCGGCCGCGGCGCGGCTTGCCGCGCGCAACGCGAACCTCCGGATCCTCGATGCCGTGATCCACGGAATTGCGGATGATATGCACCAGCGGGTCGCCCAGCCGATCGAGCACGGTCTTGTCGAGCTCGGTCTCCTCGCCCGACATTGTGAGTTCGATTTCCTTGCCCAGATTGCCGGACAGATCGCGCACCACGCGGCGATAGCGCCCGAAGAGCTGTTCGATGGGCAGCATGCGCATGTCCATCGCACTGTCGCGCAGATCGGCCGAGAGGCGCTCCACCTCCTCCACGATCGCCGAAAGCGCCGGGTCGTGCCGATTGTGCGCCAGCGTGGCCAGCCGCGTCTGGGCAATGACCAGTTCGCCGACCTGATCGAGAAGCGTGTCGAGCCGGCTCGCCGAGACGCGCACCTGAGACTCGCCCTTGTCCTGGCGCGGGGCCGACGTTTCGCCCGTGGGCGGCTCGTTGCCGGTGCCGGCTTCGGGGCTGATCGTCGTCCGCGAAGGGGCGGCGTCTGCGGCGTCTGTGGCGTCCGCCGGTTCGACCGACAAGGCGGGCGCATCCAGTGCCTCGATCGTGATCGCGCCCGGCTCGTCGACGAAGATGAACACATCCTCGATCGCAGCGTGGCCCTGATCGGTGGCAAGCTCAATCAGCCAGCGTATATGCAGATCGCGCGGCTCCAGGGTCGCCAGATCCGGAATGTCGTCGGTGCAGGCGGTGACGGTGATCTCACCGAGATCGGCAAGCTCGTCCAGAAGGGTCAGCGGATTGGTGCCGTAGACAAGAGCGTTCTTCGGCAGGGCCATCCTGATGCGATAGACGCAGCACGCCTCACGCGCTTCCTTGAACGCGGCTGGCCGCTCGGCGGGCGCTGCGCCAGTGGCCGGCCCCGACGTGCCGACTTCGGCCTCGAGCGCTGCGACGAGACGGGCGCTTTCGGCGTCATGATCGCCGCCCGCCTCGAACAGAAGGCGCCGAAGCTGATCGGTCGATTGCAGAAAAACTCCGACAAGGGTCGGCGTCAGAGGAACCAGGCCCTGGCGGACCTTCTCGAAGGCATCTTCCAAACGGTGGGCGAAGGCTGCCATGGCCGGCGGCCCGAACATGCCGCCCGAACCTTTCAACGTGTGGAGAGCCCGGAACGTCGTGTTCACCAGGCCGGCGTCATCGGGACGCTTCTCCAGATCGAGCAGCGCCTCTTCGAGTTGCTCGAGAAGCTCTCGTGCCTCGGCCAGAAAGGTCTCATTGGGGTCCGAATTGTGCACGATGTCCTCCGGGTGGAATAGATTGGCGCTGGGCAGTCACGACGGTCTCGGTCGGGGGGACCGGACATTCCGGGCAGGCCCGCGCGACGATCAGGCGGGCCCGGCGGGAAGCGCGGGGGTCAGGCCGGGCCGACCAGCTTCTTGACGACGGCCAGAAGCTTGGCCTGATCGAAGGGCTTCACCAGCCAGCCGGTCGCGCCCGCCGCTCTGCCTTCCTGCTTCTTCATGTCGTCGGACTCGGTGGTGAGCATGACGATCGGCACGCCGGAATGCTCCGGCATGTCGCGGACCGCCTTGATCATCGAGATGCCGTCGACATTCGGCATGTTGAGATCGGTGATGATCATCGACGGGCGCGCAGTTTCGAGCTGAGCCAGCGCATCGGCGCCATCGACCGCGGTCGCGGCGTCGTAGCCGGCGGTCTTCAGGGCAAAAGAAACCATCTGCCGGATGCTGGCAGAATCATCGACGCAGAGAACGGAACGTCCCACGGGAAGCAACCTCACGAATTGAGACAAATTTGGTGGTGATGCGACGCGTTCCCGGAACGAAACGCGTCGTAGTCCGGCGGAAATCGCGCAAGCTTCTGCAAGCTCGACGGTTTTCCTGTTCCCTCAGCCCCATGATGCGTCGGCACCCTGAGGCGTTGGCATAAGACGAAAGGCAAAGGCCCGGTGTTGCCGCGAACCGTCGTCCGCGCGCCAGGGGCATCGCACCGAACGTGGAGCTCCTCCGGGAGAGCGGCGTACGCGTTCCGATCATCGTTGCAGGCGTCATCCGCTTTTCATGAAGCCGATCGACGCCTGCTGTTATCCGTCAGACCCCTGGCGGCAGGCAATCGGCGTTGCGGGCAACCGGTCACGGGTTTCAACCGGGGCTCTCACGCCGTCGCCTCGAGCGACAGGCCCGCGCGCTCGACGGCACGTTTGAGAGGCTCGGACATGATGATCGCGAAGGATCTACCGCTTGCGCCAAGCTGTTGGCGGGCGGCCGCGAGAAGCTGGAGAAAACTGACATCGACCGTATCGACTGCCGAACAGTCGATCAGCAGACCGGCCGGCGCGTCCCGCAAGACGGCCTGAAGACTATCCTGCACGGCCACCGCTTCTCCCAGGGTACACGAGCCCGAGAAGGTGACGTTCGCTGTCATGGGACTCTCCGAGTGTCGGGGTGGAAATGTCCGGACCCTTCGGCATGGACCCGGAAGCCGCCTCGCGACGGCTTGAACTGCGTTTCCACAGAGGTTTCAGATTGATGCGCGCCTTCGCGCATCGTCGATAAAAACAGCGGCGTCTTGCCCAAGGGGCAATGCCTGCTGCAGGTCCTGGCTGTATGCAATCTGCTTGCGACACGGATATATGTACTACTCCGGGTCCCTTAAGAATCTCTTTAACAGAAGAGACTTTCACATCTGTTTACTCTGAAAGCGGGGTCGACGTCTCGAAGCGGAACCGGGCGGACGGTCGAGCAGCACCGATCGGACGTGCTTGCCGCTTGCCGATTCTACGGACATACGGGGAAGGCCGGCAGGCATTTCATGCCCGGGACCCTTGGTGAAACCGGGATGTTCGGCGTCGGCAACGGAGCCGAAACGGTCTCCGGTTCTCGGTTCGGTCGCGTCGAAATCCGAACAGCCGACAGGGGGATGTTCCGCTCGAGGGCAGCATGAGGCCGCGAGCGGGGCCATGATCATGGCATTGCGACCGTGAGGGTCGAGCCCTTTGGCGGCAGGACCGTCGCCCTCTGCCGGACGATCGATCAACCTTGCAAAGCGCGGGCGCCGGCCGACCCGGAGATGGTGGCGGGCGATGGGTGCGGCACGGCTTGTAGCATCGGTCCGAAATCCGGAACCGATTTTCGCAAAGCCCGAGGCGTGACGGCAAACAGCGATCCCGATCATCTGCGTCCGAATGGACGCACGATGATCTAGCCGAGCGTTCCGGGATAGGCATCGCTCTGCGGGATCGACGTGGCGCCCTCGCCCATCGCGCGCTGCATCAGCACCGTATCGATCCAACGGCCGAACTTCAGACCGGTCGCCTTCATGGTTCCGACCATTTGGAAGCCCTGATTGGCATGGACCTTGATCGATCCCCGATTGTCCGAGCCGCCGATGACGGCGACCATCTGCCGGAACCCGAGGCGTTCGCTGTCGGCGATGACGTTGCGTAGGAGCTGGGACCCGATGCCCCGGCCACGGGCGTCCGGCGCGAGATAGATCGTGTCCTCGACCATCCAGTTGTAGGCAGGTCGCGGACGGTAGGGCCCGGCATAGGCGTAGCCGAGGATCGTGCCGGCGGCGTCGACCGCGACGATGTAAGGGTAGTGCCTGTCCGTCAAGCCCGTCATGCGCGATCGCATCTCGCTCTCGCCCGGCGGCACCAATTCGTAGGTCGCCGTGCCCGTCAGGACCTCCTCGGCATAGATGGCGGTAATTGCCGGAATGTCGGCCGGTCCGGCCGGACGGATCGTAATGTCTGCACTCATGCCTGAACCCTCGTCTAATGCACGGCGGGCCCCTAACGCCCATTGCCGGCGACGGCCCCGCATTTTTAGAAAACCGCAACGAAAAGGGCGGCCCGAAGACCGCCCCTTCCCTTTATTCCATCGCGCGGACAAGTCCATGTCCGCCCGTTGTGACGCTTAATTATTCGCGGTTGCCGAACAGGTTCAACAACATGAGGAACATGTTGAGGAAGTCGAGATAGAGGCGAAGCGCACCCATCACGGCCTTGCGTCCGGCAACGGCAGACCCGTCGCCCTCATAGTACATTTCCTTGATCTGCTGCGTGTCGTAGGCGGTCAGGCCGGCGAAGACGAGAACGCCGATCACGGAGATCGCGAACTGGATTGCGGGCGAAGCAAGGAAGATGTTCACCACCATCGCGATGATGATGCCGATCAAGCCCATGAAGAGGAACGATCCCCATCCGGAAATGTCACGCTTCGTGGTGTAGCCCCATAGCGAGAGCGCCCCGAAGGTTGCTGCCGTGATGAAGAAGACCTGGGTGATCGATTCGCCGGTATACACTGCGAAGATCGAAGCCAGGGACACACCGACCATCGCCGCATAGACCCAGAAGGTCGTCTGTGCCGCTGCGACGCTCATCTTGTGGACGCGGAACGAGAGGAAGAGGACCATCCCGAGCGGGGCGAGCATGACAAGCCACCTGAGAGGCGTATTGAAGACCGTATTGCCAAGCTGCGTCAGGCCGATGACCTCACCGGCATCGTTGGTCACGAAAGACAGCATATACATGGCGTATGACGCGACGCCGGTCAGTGCGACACCTCCCGCCATTAGGTTGTAAACCTTCAGCATGTAGGTGCGAAGACCGACGTCGACATCTGCTCTCGTACCGGCAGCAGGCACGGTGCGCGTGCTGGAGTTCCGATAATCAGCCATATTTCGTATAATCCTTCTACGAGTGTCCCGTCGGGTACTCGATGTTGGCTCTCGTCAGACGAGAACGGGGTGATCAAGGGCCGCTGGCGGGACGCCCAGCGATGGCTTCAATATGCGGTGGGAAACAGCGCTTCACAAGAGTTCTGGCGGTGTCCGGGAAAGATTCCGGTTCTGTTTGCGCGAAATTGTCGTCAACAATTCGTAAACCCGCCTCCGCCCCGTGGCGGCACGGGGCGGAGGCGTGGGATGTCATCCAAGGGTTGCGCGAGCGTCAGAGATTGCGCAGGACCGGCGCGGCCTTTTGTCCGAGGATCCGCCACGTTCCGGCAAGTCCGAACCCGACCGTCAGCACCAGCGACACCACCAGCGTGGTCAGCGCCACCGTCCAGTCGAACCGGTAGGGCAGCGTCATCACCTGATCGACGACGAACCAGGACGCCGCCGCACCCGCCGCGATCGCGAAGATGCCGGTCGCAAGGCCGAGCAGCGCGTATTCGGTGGCGAACGCCTTGATCAGCGTGGCCCGCGTCGCCCCCAGCGTCTTGAGGACGACCGCATCGTGGACGCGGGCCCGGTTTCCGGCGGCCAGAGCCCCTGCGAGCACCAGAACCGACGCGACCAGCGCGACGCCCGCCGCCACCCGGATCGCCAGTGCGAGCTGGGCGATCAACTGGTTGACCGCATCCAGCGCGTCCTTGACCCGGACCGTGGTCACCGCCGGGAACGCGTTGGTCAGCGTGTTCACGATCGACTTTTCGCGCTCGGTGACGTCGACGCCGGAGCGGTCGGCCCCGCCGTCGTCGAGCGTCAGCGTGGCGAGCCAGGCATGCGGCGCGCCCGCGAAGGTGTTCGGCGAGAACACCATCACGAAGTTGATCGACAGGTCTTCCCACTCGATCGCCCTGAAGTTGGCGATCTCCGCGGTGATCGATCGCCCGAGCACGTTGACGGTGATCGTCTGGCCGATCTCAAGACCGAGTTCGCGCGCCTCCTCGTCGGCGAACGAGACGAGCGGCGGTCCGTCATGGTCGCTCGGCCACCACTGGCCGGCGGTGAGCGTCGAGTTCGCCGGCTCCTCGGCGGCGTAGGTGACCCCGCGATCGCCGCGCAGGACCCAGCCGCCCTCCTCCGGAATCTCCATCGTCGCCACGTCCTGATCTCCGAGATGGGTGATCCGGCCGCGCAGCATCGGGACGGCGTCGAGGGTCGAATTCGGTGCGGTTTCCTCGACGGTCCGGCGAAATTCATCGATCTCGTTGTTCTGGATATCGACGAAGAAGAAATTCGGTGCCCGGCCGGCAAGCCCGGTTCCGACCTCCTGACGCAGATCGTAGTCGATGATGGCGAGGGTCACGAGAAGGGTGAGCCCGAGACCGAGGGACAGGACGACCGAGGAGGTCAGCGCGCCCGGCCGGTGGATGTTTCCGAGCGCCAGCCGAAGCGGCGTCGACGAGACCCGGGGCGCCCGCCGCGCCAGCGCCATGACGCCGGCGGCGACGAACCTGAGGATGACGAACGCCGCCGCCGTCCCGGCGAGAAAGATCAATGCGATCTCCTTGTCCCGCGCCATGAAGATGGCGAGCCCCGCGATGCAGAGCGCCAGAACGCCGGTCATGATCACATAGGTCCAGCGCAATCTGCCCGAAGCCGTCGCGCCCGCATCGCGGAAAAGCGCGGTTGCCGCGATGTCGCGGGTCTGGCCGAGGGGCAGGAGCGCGAAGGTCAGGGCGGTCAGAAACCCGAAGATCGCGGCGATCAGGAGTGCGCCCGGATAGAAGGACGCGCTCGCCGAGACCGGGATGACGCTCTCGAGAAAGCGTGCGGTGACGAATGGCGCGATCGCGCCGAGCACCAGCCCCATCGCGACGCCCACGGTCGCCAGCGCCATGATCTGGAGGAGATAGACCAGAACCACCAGCCGTCCGGCTGCGCCGAGGCTCTTGAAGCTCGCAATGACCGGACGTTTTCCGTCGAGATAGGCCCGCACGGCGTTGGCAACGCCGACCCCGCCGACGATCAGCGCCGTCAGGCCGACGAGGGTCAGGAACTGCGAGAACCGCTCGATATTGCGCTGGAGAGAGGGCGCCGCATCGTCCGACGTCCGCACCCTGAAGCCGGCCGTCGGGAAGGCTTGGCGCGCCTCCTCGGCAATCGCCTCCGGATCGCTTCCCGCCGGCAGCTTCACCCGCCAGTCATACTCGACGAGACTTCCCGGCTGGATCAGCCCGCTCGCATCGAGCCCTGCGCGGGACATCATGAGGCGCGGGGCGAAGACGAACCCGTCGGACAGAATGTCCGGTTCGCGATTGAGGACGCCGGTCAGTTCGATTTCGGCATCGCCCAACCGGACGATGGCGCCGGGCGCGATGTCGAGGCGGTCGTAGAGTTCCTGCGCGGCAACCGCGCCGTAGCGGCCGTTGCGCTCCTCGAGCAGGGTCTCGAGCGCGATGGGCGGCGTCGTGTCGACCGATCCATAGAGAGGATAGGCTTCGTCGACCGCCTTGACCTCGGCCAGCGACTGGTCCGATCCGTCCGCGAGCCGGATCATCGAGCGCAGTCCCGCAGTCTGCGACATCTCGCCGAGCCCGTCGATATAGGTCGCCTCTTCGGGCGTGCGCTCCCGCTGGACGAGCTGGAAGCGAAGGTCGCCGCCCAGAATCGCCTTGCCCTCGCGCGCGATCCCCTCGCTCATCATGGAGGCGACGGAATTGACGGCCGCGATCGCACCGACACCGAGCGTGATGCAGAGAAGGAAGATGACGAAGCCGGACAGGCCGCCACGCATCTCGCGGAGCGCGAACCGCCATGCAAGGCGCATGGTCGGCACGATCCCCGCATTCGACGGTGCGGCGTTTGTTGCGTCAGGCGTGGCGGTCCCGATGGCGCTCATTCGGCGGCATCGCGGGTTTCGGTGGCGCGCTCGCCCTCGATCCGGCCGGAACGCACGCCGATCTCGCGTTGGCAGCGACGGGCCAGATCGGGATCGTGGGTGACGAGAACCAGGGTCATGTTGCGGCGCTCGCGCTCGGCGAACAGGAGGTCGGCAACCTGGCGCCCGGTCGTCTGGTCGAGATTGCCGGTCGGCTCGTCGGCGATCAGGATCGCAGGTTCGGGCGCGAGCGCCCTAGCCATGGCGACGCGCTGCTGCTCGCCGCCGGATAATTCGCCGGGATAGTGCGTCGCGCGATCCTTCAGGCCGACATTGTCGAGCTCCCTCAAGGCGCGCTCGAACGGCTCGGAGGTCCCCGCCAGCTCGAGCGGCACCGCGACGTTCTCGAGGGCGGTCATGTTGGGAATGAGATGGAACGACTGGAAGACGATGCCGACGTTCCGGCCACGGAAAGCGGCGAGCTGGTCTTCGGAAAGCCCGACAAGGGATTGTCCGGCGATCTCGATCTCGCCGCTGTCGGCGCGTTCGAGCCCTGCCAGCACCATGAGCAGCGTCGACTTGCCGGACCCCGATGGCCCGACGATCCCGACGGAATGGCCCCGTTCGACATCCAGATCGATCCCTTTCAGAACGTGAACGGAACTCGCTCCGCTGCCGAGCGTGAGATGGACGTTTCTTAATCGGATCGCTGGTTCCGCCAAATCGAGGATCGCCTATATGAGTCGTTGATCGGTGCGCTCGAAATCGCGCTACGCTGCCATATGGGGAACATGATGCAACGCTTCCAACCGGTTCCGGCGATCCTGACGCTCCTGTTACATTTCGTAATCGTTCAGCCGGCGTTGGCGCAGGATGCCGCCACACCATCGCAGCGGCAGATCGTCGCCTTCGGCGACAGCCTCTCGGCAGGCTACGGCGTCGGCCCGGGGGAGAGTTTTCCCGAACAACTTCAGGCAGCTCTGCGGGCCAGGGGATACGATGTCGCGGTCGCCAATGCCGGCGTCTCGGGCGACACGACGAGCGGCGGATTGTCTAGGTTGGACTGGTCGGTGCCCGAAACCGCGGATCTCGTCATCGTGGAACTTGGCGCAAATGACGCACTGCGCGGGGTCAGCCCCGCGATCACGCGCGACAATCTCGACAAGATCCTCGCGCGTCTGAAGGCGCGCGACCAGACCGTCATCCTCGCCGGCATGCAGGCGCCGCCCAACATGGGCGGGGACTATGCCGCGGCCTTCAACCCGATCTTCGCGGACCTTGCCGAGAAGCACGACGTCGCGTTCTATCCGTTCTTCCTCGAAGGCGTCGCCGCCGAGGCCGGCCTGAACCAGTCGGACAAGATGCATCCGAACGCGGAAGGCGTCGCCGTGATCGTGGAAAGGATGATGCCGACCATCACCAAGACCCTGGACGCCGATCCCGAGGAGAGCTGAGACCGGCGACGACCAGCCCGACGACGGGCGCCGCCATAACGGCCGCTCAGGAGGGTGACAGGCCGAAGATCCGGCGAATCGGCTGGCACATGCGGGTTGAGGTCCGGACCGGAAGCCTCGGACCCTGCTGCCGCGCGGCAGGGTCACGCGCCAGCGCCTCGGCGTCCCGCGACCCGACGACCCGACGACCCTTCGTCTCCCGCCGCTTGCGTTCCGTTTCATCTGTTTGCCACGAACCGGATCGAAAAGGGGATATCCTGCAGGACAGGGCCGCGGCCCTCTTGCGGCATGGCCCGAAGGATGGAAGTCTCGGTGGAGAACGTCCCGCTCCGCCCGCCACGACCGAACGGAGAGCCGCTATGCCCCGCCTGTTCACGGCCATCGAGATCCCGCAGTCTGTCGCGACGACCCTGTCGTTCCTGACCGGCGGATTGCCTTCGGCGCGCTGGATCGACCGGGAAAACTATCACCTTACCCTACGCTTCTTCGGCGATATCGAACCGCGCGCGGCGGACGAGCTGGTGGAGGCGCTCGACCGGATCCGGCGCGCGCGTTTCAGCCTGACGCTGCTGGGCCTCGGCGTCTTCACGCCGAAGAAGCCACATTCGATCTATGCGAGCGTCGAGGCTTCGCCCGAACTGATGGAGCTGCAGGCCGAGATCGACCGGATCGCCAAGCGGTTGGGTCTGCCGGTCGACAATCGCAAGTTCACGCCCCACGTGACCATCGCCAGATTGCGCCAGCCCAGGGATCGGGACGTCGCGATCTATCTGGCGCAGAAGGGCGCCTACCGCTCGCCCGCGTTCGAAGCCAAGCGCTTCGGCCTCTACTCGTCGCGCGCCTCGCTCGGCGGAGGTCCTTACGTTCTGGAAGAGCCATTCCACCTCGATGCCGGCTTGGGGGAGGACCGGGTCGCCGTCTCAGCCGATGCAGCATATCTCGGCGGATCCCACCCCTGACCTGCATGCGCGCTTATCGTGTTTGCCGACGAGCTCGGCTGGCGGACATTCGCCGTCGGCCGTGACCGGCATGCCGCCGGCAGGGTCCCCGGCAGTTCAGCCTTCTCGCGCGAAGCCGCACGGTGCCTCTTGAGACGAAGGGCCCTCCTTCCCACCTAATCCGGAACGATCGGGAAGGGTGACGCATGGCGCTGGACAGGGCACGAATTCAGGAAATCTTGCGGCCCGGGACCGCGGACGAGCAGGAGGACAAGGAGAAGACCGTTCGCGCTTCCTTCTTCGACAAGGTGCGCCAGAACCTGAAGCGCATTCCGTTCATGGAAGACGTCGTCGCCTCCTACTATTGTGCGACCGACAGCCGGACGCCGATCGCCAGCCGGGCCATCCTGTTCTCCGCGCTCGCCTATTTCATCATGCCCATCGACGTCATACCGGACATGTTCCTCTTTCTCGGCATGACCGACGATATCGCGATCCTCCTCGCAGCCTTCAAAGCCGTCCAGGGCAATATCAGGCCGGAGCATTATGACCGGGCACGCGAAACGCTCGACGGGCTTTAGCAACGGGCGCGAGGCTTCGCCCGTTCTGCGCGAAGCCGCATCGATCGCGGCCCGGCAACGGCGCCTACGGCATCGAACCGTGCTCTCGTGAACCGTCCCGGCCGGTCTTGGCGCGTTGTTTTTGATGTTTCAGCCGCACGCGCCGTACTGTCGCCCGATTCGTTCGGTTCTACCTCGGACCTGATCGCGTTTGCGCCGTTCGACGGGCGGAGTCTTCAATGTGCCTTGGCAAGGGCGACGGTCCAGTCATAGAATCGCGCTTGCCTTAAGACTCCTGAACGAACCGACATGTCAGCGTTAACCCGCGGTAAAGGTGGAACATGCAATTGTTCCATTCAGGCGATGCTTTCGGAAACGCGGCAAGGGTCCGAAGGCACCCATCAGGCCTTTGGCCATACGAACACGCAATCGAAGTGGGGAACCATGAACTTTCAGAAAATCCTGACGGCGACGGCGGCGATCCTCATCGTTTCGAGCGCCGCAAGCGCCGCTCAGACGCCGACGCGGATGAACCAGTACAATGACTGGGGAACCTATTCATACTCGGATACGAGCGGAAAGGTCTGCTATATCCTCTCGACACCGAAGCAGATGCAGCCGGCCAATGTCGATCATGGCGACATCTTCTTTCTCGTTTCGCAGAAGCCCGGCCAGGGCATCGCCTACGAGCCGCAGCTCGTCATGGGCTACGAGCTGAAGGAAGACGACAAGGTCGAGGTCGATATCGACGGAACGAAGTTCACGATGTTCTCCAAGAAGGATTCGGCCTGGATGGAGAACGCGGCGCAGGAGCCGCAGCTCGTCGCCTCCCTTCGCGCCGGCCGCTCCATGACGATCTCGGCGACGTCCAAGCGGGGCACCGATACGCGCTACACCTACTCCCTCTCCGGCGTGACGGCGGCCCTGAATTCGATCAAGGACTGCAAGTAGGACATTCCGGAATCGTCAAGAGACAGCGCGATCCCTCGATCGCGCGCGATGACAGAAAGGAAGCGCCCGGCCCTGCCGAGGCGCTCTCTTGCTTTGGGCCGACCGGATCATTTCGGCGGGTCCGGGTTGAAGATCGCGTCCCGCGCAGGCATGTGAAGGGTCAACAGTCCCGCCTTGGTTTCACCAAGACAATGCACCATGGCGCGCGGGACATCCAGAATATCGTCCGTCCGTCCAACCGCACGAAGGTTTGCTTCCATGTCCGTGTCCCTCGATCTTGCCGACCCGAAGACACGGCCCGTGGTCGAAGCGCCGGCCCTCCATCCGGTAAGGGCGGGCGGCGAGGACAAGCCGTCGCTCATCGGCATGAGCCGGGACGAACTCGGCGACGCGCTCGTCAATGCGGGCGTGCCGGAAAAGCAGCGCCGCATGCGCACCGCCCAGCTCTGGCACTGGCTCTACGTGCGCGGCGTCTCCGACTTCTCCCACATGGCGAACGTTTCCAAGGACCTGCGCGCGCGGCTTGCCGAGGACTACACGATCGAGCGGCCGGAAATCGTCACCGAACAGATCTCCGTCGATGGCACCCGCAAATGGGTCCTGCGCTTTCCGCCGCGCGGGGCCGGACGGCCGGTGGAAATCGAAACCGTCTACATTCCGGAGGAAGGTCGCGGCACGCTTTGCGTCTCCAGCCAGGTCGGCTGCACCCTCACCTGCACCTTCTGCCATACGGGCACCCAGCGGCTCGTGCGCAATCTGACGTCCGGAGAGATCGTCTCGCAGATGCTTCTCGCCCGCGACCGTCTCGGAGACTTTCCCGACATCGATACGCCCGCGGGCGCGATCGTGCCGAGTGCCGGCCGCCTGATCTCCAACGTCGTGCTGATGGGCATGGGCGAGCCGCTCTACAATTTCGACAATGTGGTGACGGCGCTCGGCGTCATTTCCGACAATGAGGGCCTGTCCATGTCCCGGCGGCGGATTACGCTGTCGACCTCGGGCGTCGTGCCGGAGATCGTTCGCGCGGGCGAGGAAACCGGCGTCATGCTCGCCATCTCGCTTCATGCCGTGAACGACGAGCTGCGCAACGAGCTGGTGCCGATCAACAAGAAATATCCGCTGGACCAGTTGCTCGACGCCTGCCGCAACTATCCCGGCTCCTCGAACGCGCGCCGCATCACCTTCGAATACGTCATGCTGAAGGACGTCAACGATTCCCTCGAAGACGCGAAGAACCTCGTCAGGATGCTGCAGGGCATTCCGGCGAAGATCAACCTCATTCCGTTCAATCCCTGGCCTGGCAGTCTCTACGAGTGCTCGGACTGGGACCAGATCGAACGCTTCGCCGACTATGTGAACCAGGCCGGCTACGCCTCCCCAATCCGCACACCGCGCGGCCGCGACATCTTCGCGGCCTGCGGCCAGTTGAAGTCGGAATCGGAGCGCATGCGCAAATCCGACCGCGAAAGGATGGAATCGGCACGCATTCTGGAGCTGTCGGGCAATGGCGAAGCCTGACCGGCCCGATCGCCTTCATTCGGTTCGGTCGCATCGGGCGGTGGCCCATGCCGACCGCGATCCAACAGCGTGACCCGCGCTCGCCGACACGTCCGCCATTCTGCGAGCCCCGTCCCGCGGACCGGGCGACGCACCAGCGGCGAAAACGACCATCGCAATCTGCGCGATGAGACTTAGGTGTGACGTCATGATCATGGTCTCCCACTTCATGCGGCCTCCGGCCGAAGTCCGGCTGCCGCATCCGAGAACGCGACGCGCGCACCGGCCTGCGTCGGCGCCGAGCCGTGATCGCACCATGCGAAACTGTGCATAGGTCCGCAAGAATGGCGGTGGTCCTGCGTTTTCTCATTCTCATTCCGTTCGGGTTCGTCACGGCTTGCCTGACGAGCGCCTTCACGATGCTGTGGCCCTATGTCGGGCGGGACGGCTCGGACTTGCTGGCAAGCCCGGTGGCCCTCGTCCATTCGACCTTCGCGTTCTGGGCGCAAGGAGCGCAGATCGGTTCGACGGTGCTGATACCCTGGGGCATCTTCATGGCGGTGACCGAAATCTTCGGTCTCTCCTCGATCGTGCTGCACATCGCGGCGGGGATCACGGGCGCCGTCGCAATCATCATCCTCGCCTATGGCGAGGCCGCGCCGAGCGGGTCCATCCAGGCGGCGATCGTCATATCGGGCCTCGTCTTCGCGCTTTCCTACTGGATCGTCGCGGGCCGCAGGGCGGGATCCTGGAGGCCGGACCGGCGCAAGCCCGCCGGCGAGAGCGCCGGACCCCGCCATGACGAAGGCTGAGACGCCGGACGCGGCGACCATGCGCCCAGCCGGCGCCGACATTTTCCTGGCCCCTATCGACAGAATCACGCCGGACGCGCTCAGCGCCTGTCAGGTGCTTCTCGATGCCGGCGAGGCCGACCGCCACGACCGGTTCAGGGTGCAGGGCGCGCGGCAGGAGTTCCTCGTCGGCCGCGCCCTGCTGCGAACCCGCCTCAGCGCCGCATGCCCGAACGTCGCTCCGTCCGACTGGCGGTTCTCGCCGAACGCGTACGGACGCCCGTCCATCGACTGGCGCGCCATGGGAGGCGACGGGCGCGCCAGCGCCGAGCCGTCCGACCTGTTCTTCAACCTGTCGCACACGCGCGGCCTCGTCGCGCTCGCCATCGGCCCGCGTCAGGAGATCGGCATCGATGTCGAGGCGATCTCCCGCGGCGCACCCGGACAGGACGTCGCGCGGCGGTACTTCACGACCGGCGAGGCCGACTGGATCGAAGGCGACGCCGACGAAGGCGCCCGAACCGAGCGGTTCTTCGCCCTGTGGACCCTCAAGGAAGCCTATATCAAGGCACGCGGCATGGGCCTGTCGCTGCCGCTCGACGGCTTCTTCTTCGATTGCTCGAAGAGCCCGCCGCCCATCGCCTTCAACGGCAAGATCGACGATGTGCCGTCCCGATGGCGGTTCTCCCGGCGGACGATCGGCCCGCAGCATCGCCTGGCCCTCGCCTTGCCGGCGGATTTCGAGGAGCCACGCTTCTTCGAGGTGCATCCCCCTCATGGCACGCCCGCCGCGTTCGCTCCCGGCGAGACAGCCGCGTTCCCATGAGGTTGTTCGCCGTCTCCGACCTTCATCTCGGCCACGAAGCCAACCGCGAAGCGATGGATGACATCCGCGCGCGGCCGGACGACTGGCTGATCCTGGCCGGCGACGTCGCCGAGAAGAACGACCATATCCGGTTCGCTTTCGAACATTTCGGCAGGAAGTTCAAACGTCTGGCCTGGGTGCCCGGCAATCACGAGCTCTGGACGCGGCCGGGCACGAAGATCGCGCGCGGCGTCGATCGCTACGAGGAACTGGTTTCGCTCGCCCGCGAATACGACGTTCTGACGCCCGAAGACGCCTATCCCGTGCTCGATCTGACAGACGGCCCCGTGCGGCTCTGCCCGCTGTTTCTCCTGTACGATTATTCGTTTCGCCCGGACGACATCCGGCTGGAAGATGCCGTCGCCTGGGCCCGCGAGAGCGGCGTCCTGTGCTCGGACGAGTTCTTCCTCTCGCCGAGACCGTTTTCGTCGCGGGGCGAATGGTGCCGGGCCCGCGTCGAGACCACGCGGACCCGGCTTGATGCCCTCGACGACGATCTTCCGACGGTTCTCGTCAGCCACTGGCCGCTGCGCCGGGATGTCGCGCGCACGCCGCGCGTGCCGCGCTTCTCCATCTGGTGCGGCACGGTCGAGACCGAAGAGTGGCACAGGCGATACCGGGCCAGGGCCGTCGTTTCCGGCCACATCCACATTCCCTCGTCCCGGCTGATCGACGGCGTGCGGTTCGAGGAGGTGTCCTTCGGCTATCCCAAGCAATGGCAGGGCCGGCGGCCCCACCCGGATCTGGCGGTCCGGGAGATCGTGCCGGAATGAGGTCGATCCCCGCCCCGAATATCGGAACCGATCGTCGAAAAGCCCGATGCGTGAAACCCGGGAGATGGCGAGAGCATCCCGCGCCCGGATAGACGCAGGATGCTTCAGACCGCAACGCCCTTGCCGAGCCGATCGAGAATGCGCGCCCAGGACCGCTGGCCCTTGTGGAACGAGGTCATCTCGTACTTTTCGTTCGGCGAGTGGATGGCGTCGTCGCCATTGCCGAAGCCGACGAGCAGCGTCTCCATGCCGAGCCGATGCTTGAATTCGCCGGCGATCGGGATCGAGCCGCCCATGCCGATCATCGCGGCCTCGTTCGGCCATTCGTCGGTCAGCGCCTCGCGCGCGGCGGCGATCCAGGGACTGTCGAAGGGAAGCTGGATGGCGCCCGAGCCGCCATGGGCGTGGAACTCCACCGTGCAATCGGCCGGCAGCTTGGCGGTGACGAAGGCGCGGAACGCCTCGCGGATCGCGGCGGGGTCCTGGTCGAACACCAGCCGGAATGAGATCTTGGCCCGTGCCTCCGCGGCGATCACCGTCTTGAAGCCCGCACCGGTGTAGCCGCCGATCATGCCGTTGACCTCCGCCGTCGGCCGCGACCAGGTCTGCTCGAGGACCGAGCGCCCCTTTTCGCCGGCCGGGACCGACAGCCCCACCTCGCCGAGAAACGCCTGTTCGGAAAAACCGAGATTGTCCCACTGAGCCTTCACCGCGTCCGGCACTTCGCCGACCCCGTCGTAAAAACCGGGGATTGTCACCCGGCCGGTCTCGTCGTGCAGGTCGGCGACGATTTTCGACAGGATGTGCAAGGGGTTCGCGGCCGCGCCGCCGTAATAGCCCGAATGCAGGTCGCGGGACGCGGCCTTGATGACGATCTCCTCGCCGACGAGACCGCGCAGGCCGGTCGAGATCGCCGGCGTCCGGCGGTCCCACATATTGGTGTCGCAGACCAGGGCCGCATCCGCCTTCAGCTCGTCCCTGTGCGCTTCGAGAAACGGCAGGAGCGACGGCGATCCGGATTCTTCCTCGCCTTCGAACAGGATGGTCACGCCGCAGGGCAGCGATCCGGTTTCGGCCTTGAACGCGCGGCAGGCCTCGACGAACGTCATCAGCTGGCCCTTGTCGTCGGCGGCCCCGCGCGCCACGATACGCTTGCTGCCGTCGGGAGCCTCCTTCACGACCGGCTCGAAGGGCTCGGACGTCCACAGTTCGATCGGATCGACCGGCTGAACGTCGTAATGGCCGTAGAACAGCACATGGGGCGCTCCTTCGGGGCCCTCGTGACGCGCCAGCACCATCGGATGACCGTTCGTGTCGCGCACCGAGGCCGCAAAGCCGATCGCAGCGAGATCGCCCGCCAGATAGTCGGCGGCCCTGCGGCATTCGCCCTTGTAGTTCGGATCCGTCGAGATCGATGGAATGCGCAGGAGATCGAACAGCCGGCCGAGCGAGCGGTCGAGATTGAGATCGATGCAGCTCAGAACGCTGTCGAGTGACGCCATGGGTCTTGATCCTCACGAAATGCCTGTGTCGCGGCGACCATAAGGGCAAGACGCCCGCGAACCAACCGGATTTGGAGAAGGAGGCATCGGACCGGGGTGACGCCTCTGGCGCGCGGTTAATCCGCTGCGTGTCGGAAGACCTTACGGCGTCGGATCGTCATCCGGGAACGCTACGCGATCGGCAAGAATCGCCGGACTTGCGGGGAAGACCCGCCGGGGTTCATCGATCGTCGAATATTTTTTCGGGAGGTTGAAAAGCGAAGAGAGCCGCTCGGCCTGGAGGGGGATACGCCGAACGACTCTCTTGCTTCTTCTCGATGAGCTGCGGTCCCCGAGAGGGGGGAAGAGGACCATGCGCTCGACACTGTTCCGGCTGTAAAGCGGGGGGACATGCTTTAGGGCCGAACCGGCGTTCAAGACCGCCGTTGCTATGAACATGCTATGGGGAGAGCATAAAATCAAGCGTGGACGGCTGAGCGACCCGTCACATCCGCGTGAGTTAACGAGCGTCTTTCAATCACGCTTCGCAGACGCTTGCAACCCAAAAGATTTCATCGCCCTGCATCTGTTGCAACTTGACAACGGCAAGCGATCGACATTCGCACTGGCTCGTCCGTGGCGTTCACGGAACAAGGGCGTTGGGGCAGTTGTCGCCGTCGCCGAAGCGCTCGATGATCGCCGAAGACATCAGGAACAGTTCGGACGGGGACAGGCGCGCCATGCCGAAGGTCTTGAACTGGCTTTCGGCAATGTCGACCCGGGTCATCAGAACGACGCCCGAATGACGCGGATCGTTGGAGATCTTCTGGAACAGGGCGTCGACGGTCTCCGCCTCCCCTTCCAGAATCTGGGTGATCACGCGACCGTCATAGGCGATGACGCCGCATATCCCGCGTTCCCCGTTCCGCTTTGCCGACGAAGCGACGATTTCGTGAAATTCGTCCCGGGAAAGATCGTTCGCAATGCTGCTATAACTGATATGTCGCATCAACCGTTGATCGTCTTGATTTTGCACCGCTATCGAGAACGGTTCCATGTCGGTGGCCGACAGGTTCGTCGCGCCAGACTATCAAACAACCGGGCTGCAGGTCAAAACGCGGCCGCTTAAGTAGTATTCCCACCCGCGCAGATGCGCCTGCCGGGGATCGCGATGCGTTCCGGACGATTGACAGATCGCCGGAGCTGGTCGATTTCCTCAAGGTGACACGATCATGAGGAAGGCATCCAACGTGACCGACATGACTGCCGTGAACGATCTCGAAGTTGCGAGTGAACTGAAGACCTTCATCGACGAGGAGGCTCTCCCCCATACGGGGATCTCCTCCGAACAGTTCTGGCCCGCCTTCTCGTCCCTTCTGAACGATCTTGCGCCGAAGAACCGCGAATTGCTCCAGATCCGCGAGGATCTGCAGGCCCGGATCGACGATTGGCATCGTGCCCAGCGCGGCAAGCAGATCAATGCCAACGAATATCAGGCGTTCCTGCGCGAGATCGGATATATCGTTCCGGAAGGCCCCGATTTCGAGATCCAGACCACGAATGTCGATCCCGAGATCGCGGTGGTTCCCGGCCCCCAGCTCGTCGTTCCGATCATGAACGCGCGCTACGTGCTGAATGCCGCCAACGCACGCTGGGGCTCGCTGTATGACGGGCTCTACGGCACCGACGCCATGGGCGACGAGCCCGAAGGCAAGGATTATGATCGCGCCCGCGGTGCCCGCGTCGTCACCTGGGCCAAGAGCTTTCTCGACGGCGTCGCGCCGCTCGATCGCATCTCGCATATCGACGTGGAGCGCTACACCGTCGCCGACGGCATGCTGATCGCCAAGTTCAGCGGCGAGAAGACCGCGCGTCTGAAGAACCCGATGGCCTTTGTCGGCTATGCGGGCGACGCCGAGACGCCATCCGCGATCCTGTTCAAGCACAACGGCCTGCATGTCGAGATCAAGATCGACGAGAAGGATCTGATCGGCAAGAACGATCGGGGCCATGTGGCCGACGTGGTCCTCGAATCGGCGGTCACCGCGATCTGCGACTGCGAGGATTCCGTCGCCGCGGTCGACGCCGAGGACAAGACCGTCGTCTATCGCAACTGGCTCGGCCTGATGAAGGGCGATCTGGAGGAGAAATTCGAGAAGAACGGCAAGACGGTCACCCGCAGGCTCAATCCGGACCGCCAGTACACCGCTCCCGACGGCTCGACCCTGACGGTTCCGGGCCGCGCTTTGCTTCTGGTGCGCAATGTCGGACACCTGATGACCAATCCTGCGATTCGGCTGAAGGACGGATCGGAGGCGCCCGAGGGCATGATGGACGCGATGATCACCACCATGATCGCGATCCACGACCTGAAGAAGATGGGCGGCCTTCGCAACTCGCGCGCCCGCTCGGTCTACATCGTGAAGCCGAAGATGCACGGCCCCGACGAGGTCGCCTTCTCGGACGAGATCTTCAGCCGCGTCGAGGATGCGCTGGGCCTCGAACGCAACACGATCAAGATCGGGATCATGGACGAGGAGCGCCGCACGACGGTCAACCTCAAGGAATGCATTCGCGCCGCCAAGCACCGGGTGTTCTTCATCAATACGGGCTTCCTCGACCGCACCGGCGACGAGATCCACACATCGATGGAAGCCGGTCCGATCGTCCGCAAGACCGTGATGAAGGACCGGACCTGGATCAACGCCTACGAGAACTGGAATGTCGACGTGGGTCTTGCCTGCGGTTTCCGCGGCAAGGCGCAGATCGGCAAGGGCATGTGGGCCGCGCCCGCCAGGATGAACGAGATGCTGAACCAGAAGGTCGGCCATCCGCAGGCCGGCGCGAACTGCGCCTGGGTGCCCTCCCCGACTGCCGCGACCCTGCACGCGACCCATTATCACCGGGTCGACGTCCTGTCCTGGCAGGAGGCGATCGCCGCCAAGGGTCGGCGCGCGATCATGTACGACCTTCTGACGATCCCGCTCGCCAACCGCGCCAACTGGCCCGAGCAGCAGATCAAGGACGAGCTCCGCAACAATGCGCAGGGGATCCTCGGCTATGTGGTGCGCTGGATCGACCAGGGCGTCGGCTGCTCGACCGTGCCGGACATCAACGATGTCGGCCTGATGGAAGACCGGGCGACCTGCCGCATCTCGTCCCAGCACATCGCCAACTGGCTGCACCAGGGCGTCGTCTCCGAGGACGAGGTCATGGACGCCATGAAGGAGATGGCGGCGAAGGTCGACGAGCAGAATGCCGGCGATCCGGCATACGAGAAGATGGCGGGGCGGTTCGACGAGTCGATCGCCTTCAAGGCGGCCTGCGACCTCGTGCTGAAAGGCCGCGTCCAGCCGTCGGGCTATACCGAGCCGATCCTGCATGCGCGCCGTTTGGAGAAGAAGGCCCAACTGGCGGGCTGACCGACGGTTGGAAACCAAAGACGCTGCAGCGCCGGGGACCTTGAGGGTCTCCGGCGTTTGCATGAGGGCGCCGAGGCGTTCCGTGTCCGGCGTTGCGGTCGCATGGGATGCGGAGACAAGCAGCTCGTCCGCGTGCCGGTCATCAGACCGGGGGCCGCTGCGCCGCCCGCCGCCGAAAGCCCTATCGCGAGGAGATCCGGTCGCTTCGCGGCAACCGCCTGTCCGGGCGGGGCCGTTCGGCATCGACCGCGACGGTGACGGTCTTCGTCTCGATCGCCCGGCCCTTACGCAGGATATCGACCGTCAGCGTCCATCGGCCGGGCGCCGGCGGGCCGCCACGGCCGACGAATTGAAGATAGGCGGCCTTCCGATGGCGGAGCGGCTTGCTCGTGCGCTCCAGAGCATTCGAGCCGTCGGGCGCCGTCATGGTGAAGCGCAGCCTGTCGCCCTTGCGAAGGTTCAGGAACCAACCCCAGCCGATCGTCGCGCGATCGCTCGGTTTTGCATCGGGCGGCACGCCGTCGAGCATCAGCCGATGGTAATCGGGCGCGGCGCCGGATACTCCGATGGCCATCGTATGGACGGCGGCCCTGTCGAGAAATGCCGACGCCGTCCGCGACCAGAGCGGCTCGCCCTCGCCTTTTGTCTGGCATCCGGTGCCGACCGACCGGCCGGTGAAGGGATCGATCGCGATGCCATGCCTGCGGACGGTCAGGTGGAGATGGGGAAACGCCGCCATGCCGGAGGAGCCGACGGCGCCGATCGTCTCGCCCGCACGGACCTTGTCCCCGGCGCGCGCCTGCAGCGAGCCCTTGCGCAAATGGCAGTACTGGACTTCGAGGCCGTCGCCGTGATCGATGATGAGGCCGTTGCCGCAATGGTTGCGGCTGAACTTCGGCCATTCGGCCGGGCTGAGGACCGGCCTGTCCTCCTCCGTATCGCGCGTCCGCAGAACGGTGCCGGCCTTCAGCGCCAGGACGGGCACGTTCTTCCGGATGTCGGACATTGCGGGGATGCGGATGTCGGTGCCCTTGTGCCCGTTGTAGCTCGCGGCCCCGCAGAACGGGTCGGCGACGCCGGCGCCCGCATCCATATCGGCATATTGCTGGACGAAGCAGGTTCGGCCCGCCTCGCATGCGACGGGCACGCCGAGGGGGCCGCCCGCCGATGCGGCTTCGATGCCTGCCGCGGAGACCGTCAGGGACGAGAGAAGGAAGACGGCGGTTGCTTTCAAAGGATGCAAAACATAATCCTCCTCGTGCGATCGCACCCGTTCACGGGCCTGTCGTTCGGTGACGTTTCGATGTCGCACGCGTTGCCACGCAGCGTGGACATCCCGTTAAAACCTTGAAGTTAAAACAGAATAACTCGAATTGCCAGACCCGTACCGGGGTCCTTGCAACAGAACAGGACAGATTATGGCGCAGCGCAAGCTCCTTCTTTTGCCGGGCGATGGAATCGGCCCCGAGATCGCAGCCGAAGTCTCGAAGCTGATCGCGATCCTCAACGATGTCGTGTCGGCCGGCTTCGAGACCGAGACGGCGCTCGTGGGCGGATCGGCCTATGACGATTGCGGCGAGGCTGTGAGCGATGCCACGATGGACCTTGCAATGGCCGCCGACGCGGTTCTGTTCGGTGCGGTCGGCGGACCGAAATGGGACGGCGTGCCCTACGATAAACGCCCGGAGGCCGGTCTCCTGCGGCTGCGCAAGGACATGGAGCTGTTCGCCAACCTGCGCCCCGCGATCTGCTACCCCGCTCTTGCGGACGCCTCGTCCCTGAAGCGCGAGATCATCGAGGGCCTCGATATCCTCATCCTGCGCGAACTCACCGGTGGCGTCTATTTCGGCGAGCCGAAGGAGATCGTCGATCTCGGCAACGGCCAGAAGCGCGCCGTCGACACCCAAGTCTACGAAACCTACGAGATCGAGCGCATCGCGCGTGCCGCCTTCGAACTCGCGCGCACCCGGCGCGGCAAGGTAACCTCGATGGAAAAGCGCAACGTCATGAAGACGGGCGTGTTCTGGAACGAGGTGGTCACGCGCATTCACCGCGAGGAGTTTCCGGATCTGACGCTCGAGCACGAACTCGCCGATGCCGGCGGCATGAAGCTCGTGCGCGCGCCCAAGCAGTTCGACGTGATCGTGACCGACAATCTCTTCGGCGACATGCTGTCGGACATCGCGGCCATGCTCACCGGCTCGCTCGGCATGCTGCCGTCGGCCTCGCTCGGAAAGCCCGACGCGGCGACCGGTCGGCGCAAGGCGCTGTACGAGCCGGTGCACGGCTCGGCGCCCGACATTGCCGGCCAGGGCATCGCCAATCCGATCGCCATGCTCGCCTCCCTCGGCATGTGCCTTCGCTATTCGTTCGCGATGAACCGGGAAGCGGACGCACTCGACGCGGCGATTTCGCAGACCCTCGAAGCGGGCATCCGCACCGGCGACATCATGGCCGAGGGCTGCACGAAGGTCGGCACGGGCGGCATGGGCGACGCGGTCGCCGAACGGTTCGAGGCCGCTCTCTCGAAGGCCTGACCCGTCTGGCGGTTCATGGCGCCAGCCTGTGCCGCGCGGTCAGCCGCAATCCCACGACGGAGATCCACATCAGCATCCAGCTTGGGTTTCCGCGTGAGAACAGGAAGGATTCGAGGAACGAGTTCAACAGCATGAAGGTCAGGATCATCAGGAACAGGTCGGCGGCGCGCTGATTTTCCCGCGCCCCGTCGCAACGGACATAGTCTGCGAGCGGCAGGAACAGGAGAACGATCACGCCCATGGCCAGACCCGGCCAGCCGATGGAGATCGCAAGGTCCAGATAGCCGTTATGGGCGTTGACGATGCCGCGCGGATCCCAGTTCAGTTCGAACGGCGGCTCCGCCGTCATGACGATCGGCCCCGGCCAGAACGATTCGATGCCGAAGCCGACCCATTGCCGCGTCTCCATCAGTTCGAGGGTGAAGCGCCACAGATCGGTCCGGCCGGTAAAGGTGGTTCCCGGAAGCACCCATTGCAGGAGAGTGTCGAGCGTTTCGCTCATGACCGAGCCGAGCGTCATCATGGCAAGGCCGGCGACGGCGCAGAAGACGAGCAGGGCGGCCAGGGACCGGCTTGCGAAGACGCGGCCCGCCAGCACCATGACCATCACGGCGGGAATCAGGACGAGGGTCGTCTTCGAGCCGGTCTTGTAGGCGAAGAAGAAACTGAGGGCCGCGATCAGGACCGCGGCCTTCCGATTGCCCGAGCGCCAGAGATAGAGGCCGACGAAGCCGAGCGCGGCCATGACCTGGCCGGCAATGTTCTTGTGGCTGTAGATGCCGCGCCAGAGGCCGGAATGCTGGCTTTCGATCTCGAAGCCCTGATGGATCGCGATGTCCGGCTTCAACAGGACGCCGTAATAGCAGAAACCGAGCACGGCGAGCGCCATCACGGTGAGGCAGAAACGGAAGGACCGGGCGTTTTCGGGCAGCGACAGGGCACCGGTCGCGGCGATCATCGCGGCGAGCGTGAACAGGCCCGAGCGAAAGGCGAGGTCCGGCCAGATGGAGTTCAGCGAGGACAGGAGGAGCCATGCCGCCAATACGAGCCAGGCCGGCCTGAGAAGCGTCAGGGCGACGCGCTTGTCGGCGAACATGAAGAGCCCGACGAGGGCCAGTGCCGCCAGCGCGCTGTAGCCGTATTTGTTGACCGGGTTCCCGTCGAGCGTGGGGATCGCCTCGTACGACATCGGAAACGGCTCGAGCGTCATCACGAGCACGGTCATCAGGGCGATTGCGAACAGCGAACGGCCGGCAGCGAGAAGACGCTGTTCCAGGGGAAGCTGGAGCTCGTAAGCCGGATAGGTGGATTGTTGCATGGGGCCGCGCATCGCCTGTTTCGAAACGACAGGAAACACGACGGCGCCTAAGACGCGGTAAACCCGCATCGCATTCACGCAGCAAACGGCCGTTCAGATCGCGACCCGGGTCGGGCGGTAAGATTACCGCTGCACGACGACCCGCGTGTTGCCCATTCCATGACGCTGGACGAGATTGTAGAACCGCTTGGCGTTGGCCGGATGCAGGCGCACGCATCCGTGCGATGCCGGACGGCCGAGGCGCGAGATGGCGCCGGTGCCGTGGATCGCGTATCCGCCGCTGTAGAACACCGAATAGGGCATTGGGCTCATGTCGTATTTGCGCGAATACCACATGCGATGGATGCGCTTCGGCTTCCAGGTGCCGGTGGGTGTGCGGTATCCTTTGCGGGCGGTCGAGACCGGCCAGTTGTAAAGCACCTGGCCATTGTGGATGACGGTCATTCGCTGTGACGAGAGGTCGACCTTGGCGATCAGGCGCGCTTCGGCGCCGTTTGTGAAACCAAGCGTCAGGAGACACAGCGCAAACGCCAGGCAAGCAGACATGTTCTTCATTCACGGCCTCCGGTGGGTGGAATTGCAGGTCTATGGACGGTCGGCTTTGCCGCTTTTTCGTCGCATCATGGCCTAATTTTCGCCAAAGTCCAGATCGTCCGAAAGCCATTCTCGACCGTGCCGGTTCGCGGCTGTCGCCGTCGCACGGCGAATGTTCGGCCGTTGCGGCATGGTGCCGTTCGCCGCAGCCGACGCAGATCGTGGAGACAGCCGCAAAGCCCGATCGGAACGGGCACCGGAGCGAAGATCCGCGGCAGCACGGCGAACCTGACGAGACCGGGTCCCGGCAGGACCTTCAGGAGAGGCGGCCATCGTTCCCGCGCGCAATCAAAGGCTCTCTTCCTAAGCCCACGAAATTATTTACCTCTCGGGGATAATGTTCGGACGGGACCATCGAACGCGAGCAGGCAAATCGTGCTGAACGCACTGAGACAACATGTTGCGGTCATCGCCGGGGGCATTGCGATTGCGGGATTCGTGATCGTGAGCGTCCTGTTCGTCGGCTCCTCTGCCGTTGGCGACATTGTCGAGACAGAAGTTGCCAGCCGCGCAGACAATTTTTCCGATCTTCTCCTGACCGAGCGAGGCGCGCTCGATGCCTTCATGACCGGCATCAGCCGGGCGTCCGATACCGAAGCCCTGATCCGGAAAGTGTCGAACCTTTCCGGCATCGAACGGTTTTCCCTCTTTGACGCGGACGGCAAGGAAATCTACCAGTCCCGCTCGGATCGCTACGGTTGGCTGATGCGCGATCGGCCGGGCGGCATGTCCACCGGCGATTCCCTGTCGGACAGCATCGTTGCGCGAAAGGGCCAGTGGCGGGTCTTCGTCAAGAACGAAAGCACGCGCCCCTCGGTGATCAAGCCGCTTTTCCGCGATGGCCGCCGCATCGGATTTCTGCAGGTCCAGGCCGACATCACCGCCGACCGCAGCCTCTACAAGAGCACGCTCTTCAAGGCGTTCTCGCTGACAGGGCTGATCCTTCTCGTTGCGACCGGCGTGCCGTTTCTGGCCTTCCTGTTCCGGCGCCGCAAGATCGTCGAAGCCGATGCGCGCATCGAATTTCTGGCCAACCACGACAATCTGACCCAGCTTCTCAACCGCCGCCGCATGCAGGAGGAGACGGACCGCATCATGGTCACGGCGCGCGCAACCCGCGAGCGCATGGCCTACATCTTCGTCGATCTCGACGAGCTGGGCGAGATCAATGCGAGCCTCGGACAGGCCAATGGCGACGAGGTGCTGAAGATCGTCGCCAAGCGCATCAGCTTCGCCTGCCAGAAGGACGATCTCGTCGCGCGCATCGGCCCGGACGATTTCGCCATCCTCAAACGCCGCCAGTCCAGCACCAACGATGTGCGCGCCTTCGCGCGCCGCCTCGCCAACGCGCTCGGCGAACCCATCGAGCAGTGCGGTGAGATCATCAAGCCGCGCATCTCGATCGGATGTGCCATGGCGCCGACCAATGGCCGCAGCCACACCGAACTCGTCAAGCACGCCGAACTCGCCCATTTCCGGCACAAATCCTCCAAGCAGGACGATCTCGTCTTCTTCGAGGCCTGGATGGACGAGGACAGCCATCGCCGGCGTAATGTCGAGGCGCAGGTCCGCCATGCCATCGAGAACGACGGCTTCGAGCTTTACTACCAGCCCCTGGTCGATGGCTCGACGCATCATGTCGTCGGCTTCGAGGCGCTCGTGCGGCTGCGCGACAACGAGAACAATCTGATCTCGCCGACCGAGTTCATCCCGGTCGCGGAAGCCCGCGGCTACATCAAGCGGCTTGGCACCTGGGTCATCCAGGAAGCAACGAGCCAGGCCGCCGCATGGCCCGAGGACATCTTCGTCTCCGTCAATCTTTCGACCGTCCAGTTCGCCGATGGCGATCTCGTCGGCATCGTCACGAAAGCGCTGGAGCGGGCCGGCATATCGGGACGCAGGCTGGAGCTCGAAGTCGTCGAATCCCTCGTTCTCGACCAGTCAGAAGCCGTTCTCGACCAGCTGAGAAGCCTGCGCGAGCTTGGCATCACCGTGTCCATGGACGATTTCGGAACCGGATACTCGTCGCTCAGCTATCTGTGGCGTTTCCCGTTCGACAAGCTCAAGATCGATCAGAGCTTCATGTTCGCCATGGCGAACGGCGAGAAGAAGGTGGAGCAGCTCGTCCGCACGATCGTCTCCATGGGCCATTCCATGGGCATGAAGGTCGTCACGGAAGGCGTCGAGACGGAGGATCAGGTGAGGATGCTGCGCGAATGCGGATGCGATCTCATCCAGGGCTATTTTTTCGGGCGCCCTGCCCCGGCCAACGAGATCGCCATGGAAACGCTGACGAGATTTCGTGCCCATACGGCACGAGCGGACGGTCCGCGGCAGATCGAGACGACACCCGCCCTCGAGGAGGTCGGTCGCGCCGGTTCGGGTCGCCGGGCATGATCCGGATGGTGTTCGGTCACACCGCCCGGCGTGCGGGAGAGCGGGCATGCCTTCGGCGTGCAGTTTCGGTGCGGCAAGACGACGAGGTTCAAGAATGGATGAAGCCTTCTGGCACGAACGGTGGAAAAAGGGTGAAACCGCCTTTCACGAAGGCAGGCCGAACCGTTTTCTCGTCGCGCACTTCGCCTCGCTCGGCCTCGCAGCCGGCGCGCGCGTCTTCATGCCGCTCTGCGGCAAGTCCGTGGATATCCACTGGATGCTGGCCGAAGGCTTCCGCGTCGTCGGCATCGATCTGAGCGCGATTGCGATAAGCCAGCTGTTCGACGATCTTGCCCTGACGCCGGTGCTACGGAAACAGGCGACCGGCGACGGCGAACTCATCCTCTCGAGCGCCGATCGCATCGACATCTTCGTCGGCGATCTGTTCGCACTCGACGCCGCATCGCTCGGACCCGTCGACGCCGTCTACGACCGGGCAGCCCTCGTGGCTCTACCGCCGCCGATGCGCGAGCGCTATGCGCACCACATCGCACGGATCACCAACACCGCCCGACAGCTCGTCGTGAGCTTCGATTATGATCAGGCGCTGTTCGACGGCCCGCCGTTCTCGGTCCCGCAGGAGGAGGTCGAACGCCTCTACGGGCCGTTCTACGAGATCGAAAACCTTCAGCAGGACAGGGTTCCGGGCGGGCTGAAGCGCCGCGCCGAGGTCGACGAAACCGCCTTGCGGCTGACGAAGCGATAGGGTCGCCGCCCGCCCGCCAAGGAACGGTTGCGACCAATCGGACCGGAGGCGCAGGGCAGAACAGGCGTCCGCCATCGAGACGAACGCCTTGCGGCACCGGATCTTATCCGGGCACCGGCACGGGAAAGCCTACCGAAAGGCGTCTGAGTGAGGAGGCGCGGAACCGCTCAGCGGTGCGACGCCCCGTCCCGCGATCCCTGAACCCTATTCGGCAGCGGCCTTCTGCGCCTCTCGCGAGGAACCTGCCGCGTCGGATTTCAGATGCTCGGCGAGCAGGAATGCAAGTTCCAGCGCCTGATTTGCGTTCAGCCGCGGATCGCAATGGGTGTGGTAGCGATCCGACAGATTTTCCGGCAGGACCGGCCTGGCACCGCCGATGCACTCGGTCACGTCCTTGCCGGTCATCTCGATATGAATACCGCCCGGATAGGTGCCCTTGGCATTGTGAACGGTGAAGAACGCCTCGACTTCGGCGAGAATGCGCTCGAACGGGCGGGTCTTGTAGTTGTTCTGCGAGATCGTGTTGCCGTGCATCGGATCGCACGACCAGACGACGCTGCGCCCTTCCCGCTCCACCGCATCGATAAGAGCCGGAAGGTGCCTGTCCACCTGATCGTGACCGAACCGGGTGATCAGCGTCATCCGGCCGGGCTCGTTCGAAGGGTTCAACTTGTCCAGAATGCGGATGAGACCGTCCGGATCCATGCTCGGCCCGCATTTGAGGCCGATCGGATTCTCGATGCCGCTACAATATTCGATATGGGCATGGTCTTCCTGGCGCGTGCGGTCGCCGATCCAGATCATGTGTCCGGACGTTGCGAACCAGTCGCCTTTCGACGTCGAATCCTGCCGGGTCAAGGCTTCCTCATAGCCCAGGAGCAGCGCTTCGTGGCTGGTGTAGAAATCGGTTTCCTGCAGCGAGCGATGGTTCTGCGCGTTGATGCCGATGGCGCTCATGAAATCGATCGTCTCGGTGATCCGGTCCGCGATACGCCCGTAACGCTCCGCCTCGGGACTGCCGGCGACGAAGCCGAGCGTCCACTTGTGAACGTTCTCGAGATTGGCGTATCCGCCCTGCGCGAAGGCGCGCAGAAGGTTGAGCGTCGCCGCCGACTGGCGGTAGGCGGCGACCTGGCGCTCGGGGTCGGGAATGCGGGAGCCTTCGTCGAAGTCGATGCCGTTGATGATGTCGCCGCGATAGGATGGCAAGGTCTTGCCGTCCTTGGTCTCGCTGTTCGACGAACGTGGCTTTGCGAACTGCCCCGCGATGCGCCCGACCTTGACGACCGGCTTGGAACCGGCGAACGTCAGGACGACGGCCATCTGCAGGAACGCGCGGAAGAAGTCGCGGATATTGTCGGCGCCATGTTCGGCGAAGCTTTCGGCACAATCGCCACCCTGCAGGAGGAAAGCCCGGCCCTGTGCGACTTCGCCGAGACTTTTCTTGAGCTTGCGCGCCTCACCCGCAAAAACCAGCGGCGGAAAGCTCTTCAGGCGCTCTTCCGTTCGAGCAAGAGCGTGCGGATCGGGATAATCCGGGACCTGCTCGATCGGCAGATTGCGCCAGCTCGATGGTGTCCACTCCTTCGCCATGCCTCGATACTCCCCAGAAACTTCTCATTGACAAGCGTTGCGCCTACCGCGCTTGTCGCGAAGGGTCAATGCGGGAACCGATCGCGACGCGACGCGACGTCCACCCCGCCATCCCGAATGTGGGGGTGTGCCTTACGGTTTGCGAGGCTTTGGCGGGAGCCGGAGGGGAAGCATCCACCGCGCGTCAGTAGCCCGAAAGTTCGCCCCTGATCACGTATGCCAGGATCTCGACCACCTGTTCGGGACGCTCCACGACGGCACTCGAGGCGGCGCAGACTTCCTTGAGGGCGTGCGCATGTTCGGGCCGGTGCATCACGATGAGGTTCTTGCCGAGCGCTGCCGCCATGCCGGCATCGAAAGCCGCGTTCCACTGCTTGTACTCTTCACCAAAGCGCACGACCACGATATCGGCGTTCTCGATGAGCGTCTTCGTGCGGATCGAATTCATCAGGGCACCCTTGCGGTCGTGCCACGCCTTGTCGGCTTCCGGCCCCAGAATGGCGACGCCGCAATCGTCGGAGGCCGCGTGATGGGTGACCGGAGCGGACAGGACCACCGGAAGCCCGGCGGCTTCGATGCCCCTGGCGATCTCCGTGCGCCAGTCCGTATGGATCTCGCCGGACAGATAAACCCGCCAGATTTTATCGGCCATCGCCATATGCCTTCCAACTCGTGTCGTTCGGTTCAACTCAGTTCGATCGCATGCGCACCGCGCGCATCGACGAGACTGTCGAACAGTTCCGCCTCGCCCGCCTCAAGCGGCACCGAACGCGGGTAGCGCGGAGCCGATCGATCGCGCAGCAGCCGGGTCTCGAAGCCTTCGGTGCGCTCGACGAAGCGCTTCAGCCCATCGTCGCCGTAGAGATCGCGGAAGCCCTGCATCACCGCATCGAGATAGCTCTGCAGGATCGCCGACCCCATCTCCGCCGCATCGCTCGCGCCGGGCGACGCCTCGTAGATATAGACGGGAACGCCCGGAAGCGGCGCGTCCTCGATGGTCAGCGCATCGGGATCGATGACCTGCCGGTTGTAGCCGGCCTCGCGCTCGTCGACGCTCGGAAGATGGTCGGCCAGATCGTAGACGACGACGCCGTGGATGGATTCGGCCGCATGCGGATGGACCGACAGCAGCGCCATTTCGGCCGCCGGATCGCGCGGCTGCCAGAAGCGCTGCCAGCCCTTGGCCTCGGCCCGGCGAATGGCGAGGAACTTCGTGCGCAAGGTGCGCGGGTTGACCAGGGAACCATATCCGAAATAGGCGACCACGCGTCCTTCTTCGGCGAGCCGCGCCAACTCCGGCGAATCGGGATGGATGGGGGGCTTGGGTGCCATGTCAGCCTTCCACCCTTTCGCCCTTCCTGAGAAGGTAGCTCGGCTCGTACATCGTCACCAGTTCTTCCGCGGCGCTCGGATGCAACGCCATCGTCGCATCGAACTGGCTCTTCGTCAGGCGCGCCTTCACCGCAATGCCGAGGACCTGCGCCAGTTCGCCGGCGTGGGGACCGAGCACATGGACGCCGACCACGCGATCGCTCGCCCGATCGACGACGAGCTTCATCATCATGCGCTCGTCGCGGCCCGACAGCGTGTTGACCATCGGCTTGAAGTCGGTCTTGAAGATCGCGACGTCTTGGAACGTCCTGGCCGCCTCGGTCTCGGTGAGCCCCACGGTCCCGATCTCGGGCTGTGAGAACACGGCGGTCGGGATCGTGTCGTAGTCTGGCCTGGTCGGATTGTTCCGGTACACCGTCTCGACGAAGCACATCGCCTCGTGGATCGCGACCGGCGTCAGCTGGACCCGGTTGGTGACGTCGCCGACCGCGTAGATGTTCTCGACAGTCGTGCGCGAATAATCGTCCACCTTGATGCCGCCGCGCTCGTCGAGTTCGACGCCGGCGGCCTCGCAGCCGAGATTTTCAGTGTTCGCCTTGCGCCCGATCGCGAGCAGCACCTCGTCCGCATCGAGAACCTCGCCATTGTCCAGAACGGCTTCGAACCCCCCGTCGGGCTTGCGGCGCACCTCGGAAAAGGTCTGCCGGCACCGGACGGACATGCCCTTGTTGCTCATCTGCCGATGCAGGCCGGTGCGGATGTCGTCGTCGAAGCCCTGCAGGATCTCCTGTCCCCGGTAGACGAGCGTGACGTCGGTTCCAAGCCCGAGGAAGATGTTGGCGAACTCCACGGCGATGTAGCCGCCGCCGAGGATCACGAGCCTTTCCGGCTGCTTCTTCAGGTGGAACAGCTCGTTCGACGTCAGGCAGTGTTCCGCTCCCGGCAGGTCGGTATGCGGATTGGGCCGTCCGCCGACCGCGATCAGGATCTTGTCGGCGCTCACAACCGTGTCGGTATCGGTGAGCCTGATCCGGTTCGGACCTTCCAGAACCGCGCGGCTCATCAAGGTCTGGACGCCGGATCTTTCCAGATTGGAGCGATAAAGGCCCTCCAACCGGTCGAGCTCGCCGTCGATATTGGCGACGAGCGTTTCCCAGCTGAAATCGCGCGAGCCGACATTCCATCCGAAGCCCGCCGCATCCTCGAAATGCGCCGAGAACTGCGAGGCATAGACCATCAGCTTCTTCGGCACGCAGCCGCGAATGACGCATGTTCCGCCGTACCGATACTCTTCCGCGATCGCCACGCGCTTGCCGGCTTGTGCCGCCCGCCGTGCCGCGCGAACGCCGCCCGAACCGCCTCCGATAACGAAAAGGTCATAGTCATGGGTCGTCATCGTGCGCGTCGTCCTGCTTTCATCGGCATGCGGCCAACCTCCGGTCGGACGGCATTCGTGTTGCGTCTCGGGTATTCGGTGATGGACGCGCCTATTGGGGGGTCGCGCCGGTGTCTTCGGCGGGCGCGGCCGGCGCGGCGCCGTCCTCGGCGGCCGGAGCGTTGGCCTGATAGATCTCGTTCATGCCTTCGAGCGAGGCCTGGCGCAGATCGCGCAGGATGCCGTTCGTCCAGACATTGGCCGCCCCGAGCGATTCACGGGCCGCCTTCGGCCCTTCGGTCAGAAGCTTCTTCCCGGCCTCGGTGCTGTAGAAGTCGGCGATCTCGTTGAGCTCCGCCTCCGAGAACAGGCCCGCATAAACCCGTGCGACTTCCGTTTCGAGCGCCGCACGGCGCGGCGCAAGGGCGATCGCCTTGTCGTCGACCATGTTCGAGATTTCGGTCTGGAGGTCGGGATTGTTGGGAATGAACTCCGCCTTGGTCTGGGTCGCCGCGGTCAAGAGGATGGTGTCGAACTCTTCCGTCGCGCCGATCGCCTCGATCGCCCGCCTCGCGGCACTCAAATGGCTTTCGGAAACCGGCTCGGCCGCAGGCGCTGCGGCAGTGGAATCGGCGGCCGGCGCGGCAGGGGCGGCGCCGGTGTCCTGCCCGAGCGCCGGGGCGGCGAGAAGCACCATGCCGCTCACGGCGAGGGCGCCGAACGTCGAAACAAAATTCGTCTTGCGCAAGAGATCAATCTCCTTCCGTTGGTCGGGCGCCCGCAACCGTTCCGCGCGCGTCCCGCCGTTGAAACCATGTCATGTCGAGGTCGGCGATAAGGAGGTCCGCGTCAAGCGTTCAACATCTCGATACCATCCGGGCCGGCCAGAATTGCCATGCTGGCCAGGTTGAGGAACAGGCCGTGTTCGACGATCCCCGGGATCGTCGCAAGCGCTGCGCTGAGGGCTTCTGGGTCCGGAATGCGGCCAAAAGATGCGTCGAGAATCAGATGCCCGCCATCGGTGATGAAAGGTTTGTCCCCGGATTTGCGCAGCACGATCTCGCCTTCGAGGCCGAGGGTCTCGGTCAGGCGGCGGATCGCCATGAACGTCGACGTCAGCCCGAAACCGTTGACCTCGATCGGCAGCGGGAAGGCACCGAGCGTCTGGACCTTCTTCGAACTGTCGGCGATGACGATCATCCTGGCGGAAGAGAAGGCGACGATCTTCTCCCGCAGCAGCGCGCCGCCGCCGCCCTTGATCAGCCGCAGGTCGTGATCGACCTCGTCGGCGCCGTCGACGGTGACGTCGAGGATCGGCAGTTCGTCGAGCGTCTTCGTCGACACCCCGAGTTCCCTGCAGAGCGCCTCGGTGCGCTCGGACGTCGCAACGCCCGTGATCGCGAAACCGGCTGCGACATGTTCGGACAGAACCCTGACGAACGCCTCGGCCGTGGACCCGGTCCCGATGCCGATATTCATGCCCTCTTCGAGTTCGGCGAATGCCGCTTCCGCAGCTTTCCTCTTCAAGGACGTAGCGTCCGACATCGATCGTCTCCTCTGACGGTTCCGTGCCGTCCGGCCATATGGTGACGGTCCGGTTCGCACGTCCATGCCGCTTTGCGGCGTCCAGGCGTTGAGATAAGTCTGATCTCGCTCTTGTCGACAGGTGCGCGGTTTCAAACTTGCCCCATATGCGACTGTCGCGCATCCGGCAGCCCGGCCGCCGGGACTGCGCGAATACGAACGACGACATGTAAACCAAAACGGATATGCAGACGGATGACGAAGCTTGCGGTTTTCGATCTCGACGGCACTCTGGTCGACACCGCACCCGATCTGACAGCCAGCCTGAACATGTGTCTTGCGGCCGACAGGCTCGCGCCCCTGCCCGTCGATCTTGCGCGACCCCATGCCGGCCACGGCGCCCGCAAGATGCTCGGCTTCGCCTACGGGCACCACGGCCGCGATCTTCCGGACGCCCTGGCCGATGAGCATCTGGAACGGTTTCTTTCCCACTACGAAGCCAACATCGCGGACCTGTCGCGGCCGTTCCCCGGTGTCGTGGCCGCGATGGATCGCCTGTCTCGTTCGGGATGGTCGCTGGCCGTCTGCACCAACAAGCGCGAGAGCCTCGCCGTCAAGCTGCTCGACGCGCTGGATCTGTCCGATCGCTTCGTCGCGATCTGCGGACAGGACACGTTTGCCGGCATGAAACCGGACCCCGCCCATCTCGGCGGAACCATCGACCGGGCAAGGGTGCCGCGCGACCGGGTGGTGATGATCGGCGACACCATGACGGACGTCGCGGCGGCGCGCGCCCTTTGCGTTCCCTGCATTCTGATGGATTTCGGCCATGCCGAGATCGAGGCCGGGCGCAAACAGGTCGCCGCCGTGCTCACCGACTACGATCAGCTGACGCCGACGCTCGCCGACGCCCTTCTCGAACCCGAGCCGTCGCCGGCCGGGCGGTGAGCATGGCCGGCGCGGAGAAGGCGCTCAGGCCTGCTTTTCGGGAACCGTGACGGTCAGCCCGTCGAGCCCGTCGCGCACGATGATCTGGCAGGACAGGCGCGAATTGGGCCGCTGGTCGAACGCGAAGTCGAGCATGTCCTCTTCCATCGGCTCCGGCTGCGGGAGCTTGTCGGCCCAGGCTTCGTCGACATAGACGTGGCAGGTGGCACAGGCGCAGGCACCTCCGCATTCCGCCTCGATACCCGGCACGTCCTGGCGCACCGCGTTTTCCATCACGGTGGTTCCGCTTCTCGCGTCGACTTCCATGCGATCGCCTGTCGGCGTGACATAGATCACCTTGGGCATGATATCCGCTTCCCGGTCCGTTTGTCCCCGCGGCAGCGACCGGTATTCGGTTCGCCCGCTTCCGCGGAGCTATCGACAAGGCGCGGGCGCCTGTCAACCGCGCGCCAGAGCCCGGCGAACATCGGCGCGCGGCGGTGTTTTCGCAGCGGCCGGGCGCCTCAGCAGAGCTCCGAGGCGAATTTCCGCGTCGCCGTCATGTGATCGATCAGCTTCGTCAGCGCCAGCTCGTTCGAGGGCCCGTCCTCGAGACGTGCCGCCGCATCGGCGAGCGCGAAAGCCCCCACATTGCGGGCGGTACCCTTGAGGCCGTGCGCCAGAATGGCCCGGTCACGCGACGGCAGAAGGCGCAACTGCGTTTCGGCGAGGCGGATCTGCCGTGCGAGCATGGCAAGGACGTTGCGCTCCAGCGCGCGATCGCCGCATGTCTGCGTCGCCAGATGGACGAGATCGATCGGGCTCGACGAAGACGGGCGGCGTTCGGTGACGGGCATCGACGGACCCTCGGGGTATTTCTGATTGGACGCAGCGGACATGACCGACCCTTATCGCAACGGCTTGGAAACCGATCCCCTCGCCGCCCCGCGACGCCTGAGACGGAGCATGTGAGCGGGCGGAATCGGTCAGCTCCGGATGTTCGAGCGTGCGCCCTTCGGATCA
Organism: Fulvimarina uroteuthidis; assembly: GCF_034321785.1. NCBI lineage: Bacteria > Pseudomonadati > Pseudomonadota > Alphaproteobacteria > Hyphomicrobiales > Aurantimonadaceae > Fulvimarina > Fulvimarina uroteuthidis. Next base: position 146,292 of record NZ_JAXLPB010000001.1, read on the forward strand.
CCAAAGCGTTAACGGAGCGACGCCGGCTGCCGCGCCGGGCGAGCGCGACACGATCGACGCGCCGGGGAGAACCAGCGTCCAGGCCGGCCGGCCGATCGCGTGGAAGGCCTGGATGGGCTAGAGTTCGAAGTGTGCCTGCGAACAGGTTAACCTTCTTCTTAAACTTGTTGGAACATCGCGGTTTAACAGTTTCTTTCCGGTTTTGGGGCCGGTACGATAGGGGTTACCATGGCGCCGGGCTCCCGCAACCCGATGCCGGGGTCGTCTGGGTGGAGGTGTCTCCGCAAGATTCGGGGTTCGATGGGTGCGAACGGACGTTCGCAAACGAGGTCGATCGCGAAAATTGAGTAACGAGTATGAAGGCGTAACGACGATGGCGAAGTCCAAAGCCTACGATCCTCTCTCCGACGAAGCCGTGAGTGAGCTCGAGGCCGTTTTGGAAGCGGATCTCAATGCCTGGTCCGAAGAGACCGGCGACGCGAGCGCCCATATGGAAACGCCGCAGAATCCGGAGACGACCGAGGTCGACTTCTCGATCGAGGATTTCGAACGCCAGCTCGGCGAGACGGCGAACGAATTGCGCGCAGAGAACATGGCGCCCTCCTGGGATGACTATCCGTCGCCGGACGAGGTGCCGATCGCGCTGACGCCGGCAGCCGCCGCACCCTCGGCAACGCCGGTTCCGCCTGAAGCGCCGAGCGCGCCGATCTCGCAGGCGGCCAACCAGGATTCCCATGCCAGGGGCTTTGCTCCGTCATCGGCGGCGAGCGCCGAGGAGTCCGGGCCCTCGCATCCCCACCGGGCAGCGAACGACGAAGAACGCCGATCCGCCATCATGGCCGACGCGCTCCTGTCCCGGCGCGCCTCGCAGGCGCCCCTCTGGGTCGCCACCGGCGTCTCGGCCCTGTGGGTCGGGTTGACCTGTCTTGCCGCCTATCAGCTTTTCGGCGACCGGCTGTTTCCGCTCGATCGGGCCCTGTCCGATCCCGAACAGACGACGCTGCTGACGCTTCTTGCCGCCGCCGGCATCATTCCCGTCCTCCTGGTCTTCGCGTTCGCCGTTCTCGTGCGCCGCTCCGGCGATCTCCAGCTGATGAGCCGGTCCCTGGCCGAGGTCACGTTCAAGCTCATCGAACCGGAGACGGTCGCCAGCGAGCGCGTGGCGAGCGTCGGCCAGGCGGTCCGCCGCGAAGTGTCGTCTCTGGGCGAAAGCGTCGAGCGCGCCCTGTCGCGGACGATGGAACTGGAGAACGTCGTTCATGGCGAGGTCTCCGCGCTCGAGCGCGCCTATGCCGACAACGAGGCGAAGATCCGCACGCTCGTGCAGGATCTCGGATCGGAACGCGAGCAGATGCTCTCCCATGCAGAGCGCATGCGCTCGTCCGTGGTCGGCTCGCACGAACAGCTCGTCACGGACGTCGACCAGGCCTCCGGCCAGATCCTCCAGCGGATCGAGGAAGCGTCGGCCCGGTTCACCGCCCTCTTCGAGGACCGCTCGCGCGCGCTCGCCGAGGATTTCACGCAGCGCTCCGACACGATGGCGAACCTCTTCGACGACCGGTCGAGCGAGATCAGCAACCGCCTTACCGCCAACAGCGAAGACCTGATCCAGCGCATCACCCAGAGCGGCGAGCAGGCGACCGAAACCCTGCGCCTGACGGGCGAGAGCGTGTCGGGCGAGCTCGATTCGCGCCTTTCGGCCATGAGCGAGCGCTCGGACCGATTGATGGAGCGACTGTCCACGATCGGCGAGGATATCGAGAACCGCATCCAGACGTCCGAGGCGCGGATCGGTGCCCTGCTCGAAAGCCGGGCCCAATCCCTGACCGCCAGCACCGACGAACTGGCGACCCGGCTGACGGCGATCGGCCAGGAAATGGAACAGCGCCTCGTCGCCTCCGGCGAAGCGATCAGCGGACTGCTCGCCAGTCGCGCCTCCAATCTCACGGGAGAGAACCAGCAGTTCCTCACCGACCTGACATCGGCTCTCGACGAGCGGTCCGTCGCCATGTCGTCGGAAACCCGCAATTTCCTGTCGGGCCTCGAGGCCGCGTTCGAGAACCGGCTGCGCGAGCTGGCCGAAAAGAGCGGCGGCTTCCTCGGCGATCTCGACCGGGTCATCGAGCATCGCAGCGAGGAACTCGACGGCAAGACGCGCGGGCTGATCATCGACATCGACGGTCGCCTGTCCTCGCGCACGAGCGAATTCGACGAGAAGTCGACGGCCCTCGTCGACCGCCTCGAGCATCAGGCGCGCGAGTTCGATCGCCAACTGATGGCGACGGGCGAATCCATGACCGGCCTCTTCGAGGCCCGCGGATCGGCGCTGACCGACGAAAGCGGTCGCTTCCTGTCCGACCTGGCATCCGTCTTCGACCAGCGCCTGCAGGGCCTTGCCGGCGAAGCGCAGAATTTCCTCGCCCAGCTCGACGGCGCCTTCAACGAGCGCCTGCGCGAGATCGGCGAGCGCGACGCCGACTATATCGGCAAGCTCACACGGAGCATCGACAGCCGCCGCACCGAGCTGGACACCCAGTCGGAACGCTTCCTGGCGACCATCGAGGAAAGCCTGACGGAACGCACAACGCGCGCCGCGCTCATGCTGTCCGACACCAATGCCCGCACGATCGGCGATCTCGACGCGCGCCTCGAGGCGATCGACCGCACGCTTTCCGAACGGGGCGGCGGACTGGTGGACGCGCTCGACGCACGCGCCAACATCATCGCCGATGCAGCGCAGCGGATCTCGGATTCCCTCGAGAAGCGTTCGCGTGAATTCGCGCAGGCGCTGGCGGAGCGCGCGCAGGAGATCGTCGGCGCGTTCGAAGCCGGGCACCAGATGATAGTCACGCGCACGGACGATGTCATGCGGTCGAGCGAACAGGTCATGGACCAGCGGTCCTTCGAACTTCGCGCACTTCTCGACGAACGTCTGTCGGGCCTCAATTCTCTGCTCGACGCCGGCTCCGGCGGGATCGTCGCCGCGTTCGAGGCCGGAAACCGGAACTTCTCCGAGCGCGGCGAGGACGTTCTGGCCCAGGCCCGCGCCCTGTTCGACGAGCGCAACGCCCAGGTGTCCAGCCTGATCTCCCAGCGCATCCTCGATCTCGGGGAGGCGTTCGACGCCCAGCAGTCGCGCTTCGACGGGAAGGCGCAGGAGATCGGCAGCCTTCTCGACAACCGGATCGGCACGTTCAACGATGCGCTCGACGAGCGCTACGCCCGTTTCGACAGAACGTTCGGCGACCGCCAGTCGACCTTCGAGAACCAGGCCGAATCGCTCCGTTCCGTCCTCGAAGAGCAGCTTGGAAACCTCGGCGGTCTGCTCGCGGCAAGTTCGGGCCTGATCACGGGCTCCTTCGACGAACGCCAGCGCGAATTCGAACAGCAGGCCGATCAGGTCCGCGCCGTCTTGGACGCGCGTCTGGAAAGCCTCTCCGCCATGCTCGACGCGCGTGCCGGCGCGATCTCGAATGCGTTCGAGGGTCGCCAGTCCGCCTTCGAGACGAAAGCCCGAACCGTCGCGAACGATCTCGACGAACGCCTCGTCGAACTCGGATCGTTGCTGGATTCGCGCGGCGGCCAGATGGCCGGCGTCCTCGACGATCGCCGCAACGCCTTCATCGAATCGGCCGACATCGTTCGGATCACCATCGACGAGCGGCTGGCGGGGCTTGCCGCGATGCTCGACGAGCGCTCGGGCGCGATCGCGAGCTCGATCGACGAGAGACGTGGCATCTTCGATGCGGTCGCCGGCGAACTCCGCGACGTCCTCGATCGACGCCTCGAGGGTCTGAACACCCTTCTCGCCGACAGTTCCGGCGCCATCAACAGTGCCTTCGAAGCCAAGCAGGGCGAGTTCGATCGCCGCGCCGATGCCGTTCGCGCCTATCTCGACGACCGGCTCGGCGAGCTCGGATCGCTGATGGAGGCGCGGTCCGGCCAGATGGCCGGTCTGTTCGACGACCGCCGGCACGCCTTCGACGCGAAGGCCGAGGAAGTGCGCTCGCTCCTCGACGAACGGCTGGAATCCCTGTCGGACATGCTCGACCGCCGCCGCCAGGCGCTCGGCGATACGCTCGACGAGAAGCTGCACGCGATCGACACGTCCACCGGTTCGAAGATAGAGGCGCTGCAACAGCGCAGCGCGATGATCGGCGAAGCCCTCGCCTCGGCCGTGGGCAATCTGGAGAAGCTGCTGCAGAATCGCCAGAACCAACTCGAGCAGATCCTCGGCGATCGCGGCGCCGATCTCGAGGCGAGCCTTGCCCTCAATGCCCAGACGCTCCTGTCCGGCATCGAAGGTCAGTCCGGCCAGATGAAGACGGCTCTCGAAGAGACCGTCCTGCGCGTCGAGGCGCTGATCGGCATGGCGGACGGCGTCATGGCACGCGGCATCGACGAAAAGCAGGAAGACCTCGCCCGGTTCCTGGACGAGCGCGGGCGCGCGATCGAAGCTCTGGTGGACCGCACACGAAACTCGCTCACCGACAATCTCGACGGCCGCATCGAACAGATCGCCGGCCTCCTGTCCGATAGCTCGATGCGCCTGAACCAGTCGCTGGAAGACCAGGGCAACAGCCTGATCTCGACCTTCGACGAACGCTCGAACGCGCTTCGCGGCGATCTCGACGACCGCACCGCGATCCTCTCCTCGATCACCGAGGAAGTGCGCGAGCGCATGTTGTCCGCCCTCGACGAGCGGATCGGTTCGATGCGCGGCGGCTTCGATACGCTCGCCAGCGAGATCGCGGCCGACGTTTCCCATAAGGTGGATGCTCTGGCGGCGGCCATGGAAGGCGCCCGCAATGCGATCCGCGAGAGCATCGACAGGCAGACGGAGCTGTTCCGCGACGAACTCGACGAACGCTCCAGCGCCTTCTCCGTGCGCATCGGCCAGAGCACCAACGGCCAGATGGAGAAGATCGAGCAGGCGCTGTCGATGATCATCACAGGTCTCGACGAGCGGACCGATCGCATCCGGGAAGTCGCCCAGTCGGCCGAAACCCGGCTCGTCGACGATCTCGACAACCGTGCTCGCACGCTCGCCGATCAGGTGGCCGGACGGGTCCAGCTGGCCGAGGAAGGACTTCAGGTCCGCGCCGAAAGCCTGCGTTCCATCATCGGCGAGGCGCAGCGTCTTCTGGTGGACGGTCTCGACGAGCGGCTCGGCGCACTCGCCGCCCTTGTCTCGGCGTCCGAAACCTCGATCCTCCACGGCCTCGACGAGCGCCGCGATGCCATTGCCAGCGAACTGTCCGGCGGGCGCGCGGCGATCGCACGCACGATCGAGGAGCGCGTCAACGAGATTTCCGAATCTCTGCTTGCGGCCGACCTGAAGCTCTCGACCATCCTCGACGAGCGCCGCGACAGCTTGACATCCACCCTCGAAGAAGCCTCGCGCGCCGCCGCAGCGACCCTCGGCGATCGCAGCGACGAGGTTCGCCGCGCGATCGACGAGAGCGTCGCGAACGTCTCGACGGCGCTGGAAGAGCGCCGCGGCGAACTGGTGTCGGCTCTCGATCTCGGCTCGACCTCGTTGAGCCAGGCGCTCGACGACCGCACGGCCGCCATCTCGACGGCGCTGGAGCGCGGGCTCGGTAATGTCGAGCGGACGTTGAACGCCCGGGCCGGCGCGATCGCGGACACGATCCGCGAGACCATCGCAGAGGCCATGCAGACCATGCAGACGCAGGTGGCGGAGGCTCGCGAGGGCCTGCAGGGAGAAACGAGCCGGATGGCCGAAAACCTTTCCGGCATCGAAACCCTGTTCGCCGCATCCGGCGATGCCGCGCGCCGCCAGATCGAGGACGAGGCGAACCGTCTCTCCGAGCGCCTCGCATCGCTGGCCGCCGATCTTGCCGCAAGGGCGAACGAGGCCCAGAGCTCGCTCACCGACGAAGGCAACCGGATCGCCGAGAACATCTCAGGCGCGACCACCGCCCTTCAGACCCTGTCGTCCGAATCGCGCATTCGTTTCTCGGCCGAAGCCACGGAACTGTCGCGCACCGTCGCGGGACTTGCGGGCGAGCTGAACCGGGAAGTCGCGGGCGTTCAGGAAGGCCTGGCGGCCCAGCGCATGGCGCTCGCGGACGCTCTTTCGAACGTTTCGATGCAGGTCGCAGGGGAGTTCGAACAGAACACCAGGCGCTTCGAGGAATTGATGCGCTCGGTGGAAAGTCGCGTGGCCGATACCTCCAGCGAAAGCCGAGACGTGCTGCGGGCGCAGGCCGAAGCCATCGCCGCGGAAATCGCGAACGCGGCGAACCTCATGCGCAGCCAGGCCGAAACGAGCCAGGCCCTCCTGCGAGACAATACGGACGAATTGGCTCAGCGGATTTCCGGTGCATCCTCGAAGCTGCGTGCCGAAACCGACAATGCGGCCAAGAGCTTGGAAGACCGCGCGCAGCGCTTCTCCGAAGAGCTTTCCATCGTCTCGGTGCAACTTGAGGAGCTTCTCCAGTCGAGCGCGCTCGGCGACGGGCTTCGCCAGGCCACGGAAACCGTGCGCACGGAGATCGCCAATGCTTCCGCCTCCCTGCGCCTCGAGGCGACGACCATCGCCGGCGAACTGCGCGGCGACGTGGTGAGCTTGTCGCAGTCGTTCGTTCACGACGCCGAACAGGCCCGCGCGGAGCTCCTGTCCCGCAGCGCGGACATGTCCGGCCAGTTCGCGACGATTTCGGAAACGATCCGCAATCAGACCGAACAGGCGCGTCTGCAGCTTATCGAAGCGGCCAGTTCCGTCGGCGAGGAGCTGTCGAACAAGATGGGCGAGAGCGAGCGCCAGATCGCCGCGCGCGCCCGTATCCTGTCGCAGGATCTGGAAGCGCGTACCCGTGACATGGCCGCCATGTTGTCGGCAAGCTCCGGCGAAATCGCCCGCATTCTCGACACGGAGCTGACGGAGCGTCTTGGCGCGAGCGAACGCGGCATCACCGACCGGGCCCGTCTCCTCGGCGAAGAGCTCGAGGGCCGCACCCACGAGCTGACCAATGTCATGACCGCCCAGCGCACCGAGCTCGTCCGGCTTCTTCAGGAAGACGCCCAGCCGCTCGTCAGCCAGCTTTCGAGCCGGGCCGAGGAAACGATCATGGCGCTCAACCAGGCGTCGGAAAGCGTCATGGCGGCGTTCGACGAACGGGCCCGCGACGCCGCGGCCGACGTCTCCGACCTGCGCGAGCGCCTGTCGGGAGAGATCGGCGCGCTGCTCGGCCGCCTTGGCCAGACGTCGGGCGACCTTCGCGGGCTCGTCGAAGAAAGCGCCACCAATCTGGGCGCGATCGACACCTCGCTCCAGCAGTCCGGCGAGCGCTTCACCGCCGTGGCGGAGCAGGCGTCGAACCAGATCGCCCTCACCGCCCGCATGCTCGAAGACAATGTCGACAGGCTCGACAAGATGTCGATGGGGGCCTTTTCGAAAGTCGCCTCCGTCGTCGATCGCTTCGCCGAACACAGTGCGGCGCTCGGCGAGGTCGTGCGCCAGATCGAGACCGGCGAAGGCCGCCTGAAGGAAACGCTGGAAGGCGGACGCACCGGCCTCGAGGAACTCGCGAGCGCACTCGTCGCCCGCTCCGAGAATATCGGCGGCACGCTGCGCTCCTTCGAGGACCTGATGACGAACCTCTTCGATCGCACGGAAGAGCGCTCGCGCGAGATCTCGTCGCGCCTTGCCTCCGACATGGGCGGAACGCTCGAGGAAGCCGGACGGCAGATCGACAGCACGGAGCAGCGCTCCCGCGCTGCCGCCGACGCGATCCGCTCGACCGTGCGCAGCGCCATCGAGGAAGCGACGCAGCGCTTCGAAGGCGCGACCGAGGAGATCCGTCAGACGGCGTCCGCGATCCGCGACGAAATGGCGGCGGCGCGCTCCGAGATCAAACAGGGCGTCTTCGAACTCCCCGAGGAAACCCGCGAATCGACGGCGACCATGCGCCGGGCCGTGTCCGATCAGCTCCGCGCCCTGCGCGACCTGTCCGAAATCGTGCAGCGGACCGGAGGCGCGCTCGACGTCGCACCGATGGCGGCGATAGCGGCCGGCAATGCCGCGGTAAGCGCGTCTTCGCAAAGCCGGCCGACACAGCGTCCGTCGACCGCGCCCCGGAGCGCGCAGCCGGCCCCGGACGCGAGCCCCGAGCCGCGCCGTGCGGCACCGCCGGCTGCCCGCGCCGCTTCGCAGTTCGACGACGAGGATTTCGAGGAACGGCTGGCGGCATCCTTCCTGACCGACGGCAATCTCGCCCGAGACCTGCGCGGATCGGACACTGGCGGCCAGAGCCAGGCCCGTGCCACGCCCGAGCAGACCGCCTCGTCGCGGACAGGGCCGTCCCGCGGCCAGGGCAGTGCGCCTTCGAACCTGCGCGGCAGCACGGCTCTCGAAGTCCGCCCGCCGTCCGGCCCCCTGCAGGGCCCGCCGCCGGCGCCCGCCACGCCGGCTGCGCCGCCCGCGCGTTCAGCGCCCCCTTCTGCGTCTTTTGAAAAGCCGCAGCAGCCGGAGCCGACCGTCGCCGAGCGCATGGGCGAGGATCGGGCGTCCGAGCCGCAAGGGCCCGGCTGGGTATCCGATCTGCTGCGCCGCGCATCGCGCGACGACGAGCCATTGCCCAAAACCGCGCCCGTCGGGGCTCCCCAGTCTTCGGACAAGGGTCAACAGCTCGGCAGCCTCACCGGCGAGATCGCCCGCGCGATCGACGCCCGTACGGCGGCCGATCTCTGGGAGCGGTATCGGCGCGGCGAGACGAACGTGTTCAACCGCCGGCTCTACACGATCCGCGGTCAGCAGACGTTCGATACCGTGCGTCGACGCTATCAGCGGGAGGAGCAGTTCCGCGCCGGGGTCGAGAGCTATATCGCGGACTATGAGAAGTTGCTCGCCGAGGCTGCGCGCAAGGATCCGGACATCGACCTGACCACGGCCTACCTGACGACCGAGAGCGGCAAGGTCTATACGATGCTGGCCCATGCTGCGGGCAAGCTCGACGGCTAGATCGACGGCGGGTCGCGCAGGATCGCCGGACGCTGGGCCGCAGCGGCTGCGGTCATGGGCGGCCCGACAAACCGGTCCCGGTTTTCGCACGTCCTGTCGGCGAGACGCGGGCGCGCCGGGCATCGCGATCGGACCCGGTCGCAAGGGACGAGGCGCCCGACCGGGCGTCGAACTGGGGGTCATGCTCAGTTCGCCAGAGCGGTTCGCACCGCCGATGGTCGATCCCGGCGAGCACCGCCGACGTCTCTCGCGCGGAAAGGACAGGGTCGGCCGGGCAACGGCGCGGCAAAGGCCGGCGCCGTGTGCGATCAGGCCGGCAAGACCTCGCCCGGCCGCGGAACGCGCTTCAGGTAGGTCGCCTGGCTCGGCACAAGCACGTTCAGCGCACCCGGCTCGATTTCGATCACGGTCTCGCGTTCGAGCCGTTCGAGCTCACCGTCCTTGACGGCCCGATTGTCCTGATGGCGCCCTTCGTAGACGATCTTCACGCGCCGGGCTTTCTGCGTCACGAGATGGGGATTTTGACGCCACGTGCCCATCAGGATGTCGAGGATCAGTTTCGACATGCGCCCGACAGTGTCGGCCTTGCAGATATAGACCCCGAGCACGCCTTCGGTCGGGTCGTCGGCGAACGGAATGTGCCCGTTTCCATAGAAATTGTTGGAGAACGCCACCGCTGCGGATTTGATCGTCTGGCTCTCGCCGTCGAGGTCGATGGTGAGCTTGACGCTCGGATGGCTTCGGATTGCCATCCAGCCGGCTCTCCAGGTCGCGACGACCTTGCCGATGCGCGAGCCATAGGAGAATTTCTTGCGCATGCGTACCATGCGCGCATGCAGGCCCACCGCATATTGATGAACGAACACCTCGCCATTGACGCGCGCGACATCGACCTTGGTCAGCGTTCCGGAGGCCAGCGCCTGGATCGCCGGCTCCAGATCGAGCGGCACCTGGAGCGTGCGGGCGAAGAGGTTCATCGTACCGGCCGGCAGGATACCCAACGCCGTGCGCGTTCCCGCGCATGTCGCCGCGGCAGCCGATACGGTGCCGTCTCCGCCGGCCACGACGAGCACGTCCGTATCTGCGCGCGCGACGGCGTCCTTGATGGACTGGACGACAGCCTCGCCCTTGCAGCGCGAGACCTCGATCTCATGGCCCTGAACCGTGAACTCGTCCTTGAGAAGACCCGAAAGCCAGTCGAGATCCGTCGTTTTCAGCGTCCCGCCATCCTGGTTCAGAACCACCAGAATTTTCATATGCACGCCTTTCCTGTTGAGCGACCGGCGGGACGATCCGGCCCGACGCCAATCGCTGCGCGTGGAGATGCGTCTCGTTCGAGCGCAGATGGAAGACCCGTCCTCGATGGCGTATGCCGATCGGGTCGCGCCTATACATAAGTCAATACGGTGTTCCGGTGAGGCCGCCGCGCCGAATCGGCCGAAATTAATATTCCGGCGGCCGCCTTCCCGAAGCGCGCACAGCTTCTGCTTCGTCGCAAAGCGGACCGACATGCCGGCTGCGATATTCGCCGACGGCACGCCCGAACGGCGTTTCGACCGAAAACGCGCGGCGTCGGGCAGACGGATGTCCGATCGTCGCCGGGATCGGCGCCGCGCAGGTTCGCGAGCGTGCCTGGACGTCCCGTAACCACCGCGGCGGCGCCTTCCGCAACAGTGCCTGCCAGCGCAGATGACAAGCTTGCAACGGGGATGAGACGGTCCCGGAGCGGCCCACCCCATCTTTTTGCATCTTGGTGGGAACCAAAGCGCTTTTTGCGTCGGCCCTCTACTTGCGAATGCCTAACCCTTGCAGTGAAAGAGGCGGAATGCGGGGACTTACGAAGATGAACCGGGACTGAACGCTCCGCGCCCGGACGGAATATTTCCCGTTCGGTCGAAATTTACTCCGGCGACCGGAACCGGGCGGTCCGCTTCCTCATTTCTCCCCCATCAACGCCGTCGAAGACGCGCACCGCGCATCGACGGCGCTGTCTATGAAACGACAGACAAGGATAACACCCATGCTACGCAAGCTTCTCGTCACCACGGCACTCGCCGGCGTTCTCGCCACGGGCGCCTATGCTCAGGATGCAGCGCCGACCGAGCCGGCCGCCCCTGAGGCCAATCAGGACATGGACAGCACATCCGGTGCTGCCAGCACCGATACGCAGGCATCGATGGATGCACCGGCAAGCGGTGACTATCTGCAGAGCCTGTCCGACGATCAGTATCTCGCGGCGAACATCACCGGACAGTCCCTCTACGCAAGCGATGCGCAGGACGCCGAGGCCGTCGCCACGATCGACAACTATCTCGTCGGGTCCGACGGCCAGATCGTCGCGGCCATCGTCACGACGTCCGGCGATGCCGCAAAGACCGTTGCGGTCCCGTTCGATCAGATCAGCTGGTCGATGAATGAAGACAACGAGCCGCGTGCCACGATGGCGTCGGGCGGCAGCGATCTTGCGTCGATGCCCGCGTTCACCTTGCCGAGCGAGCAGCAGGCCGCCACCGAGGGCATGGCCTCCGACGGAACGGCCGCCGGTGACATGGCCGCGACCGGCGGTTCGGCGACAGCGACGGATCCCGCCGCGGGCGGCGCATCCGGCACGGCAGCGACGGGCGGCGCGGCAACCGATACGGCGGCGTCCGGCACAGCTGCGACCGGCACGGCTGCGACCGACGCTCCGGCGACGGAGCCGGCTGCAACGACCGATGCGGCCGAGACCTCGTCCACGTCCGATACGCCGACGATGGTCGGCCCGGACCAGTACCTGACCGAGAACGTCATCGGCGCTGACGTCACGACCGGCGCTGGCGATAACGCAGAGAGCTTCGGGGAGATCAACAACCTCGTCGTCTCGTCGTCCGGCGAAGTCGTCGCAGGCGTCATCGGCGTCGGTGGCTTCCTCGGCATCGGCGAGAAGGATGTAGCCGTTCCGTTCGACAATCTGACACTCAATCGTCAGGAAGACGGAACGCCGCAGGTCGTCTACGCCTCCGATCGCGCTCAGCTGGAGGAAGCGCCGTCGTTCTCGGGAGACCGTGAGAGCGATACCGCCGAAGGTGAGCAGGCGTCCGGCATGAGTGCCGAGAGCACCGCTGCCGCGACCGGCGCGGCTGCAGGCGCCGCGGCAACGGGCGCAGCAAATTCGATGGAACAGGCAGGCGATGAAGTCGCCCAGTCCACCGACAATGCGACCGATGCGATGACCGAGACGGACGCTTCGACCTCCGCAGCGTCGGGCGCCGGGACGGTCGACGGTGTCGCGACCGAAAACGGTGCGGCCACGAGCACCGGCGACACGACCATGGCCGCCGACGCGCAGGCCGACATGCAGCCGGTCGACGATACGTCCACCCTCACGGCCGACGATCTGATCGGTACCTCGGTCGTGGGTCCGACGAATGACTCGGTCGGCGACGTGGGCGATATCGTTCTCAGCCCCGAGGGCGGCATCGAGGCTGTGATCATCGACGTTGGTGGTTTCCTCGGCATCGGCACGAAGCCGGTCTCGGTCAATCTGGACGATCTGCAGTTCATGCGTGACGCGAACGGATCGCTTGCGGTCCAGACCGCACTGACCTCGGAGCAGCTGGAAGCTGCGCCGGAGTTCGAGGAGGACGCGGCGACCGGCGCGGCGGCAACCGGCGCGGCGGCAACCACCGAGCCGGCAGCCGGCACGGCCGAGCCGGCCAACTAAACCACTGCGATCGTCATGGTCTGACGACAGGGAATGGGCTCGCCTTGGCGGGCCCATTTTCCGTTCCAGAGGTCGTGCCGCTTCGAGCCGCCAAGTGATTCGATCGGTCGGGACATGCCGCCGCCCGACCATGCGCATTGCATTGTCCCGATCTTCACGAAGCAGTTCGAACATTCGAACGGCTGCGCACACATATCCGATCTTAGATCATCGCGCGTCGAATGGCTTTGCGAGATGAAAGGATTCGGGAACGGTCACATCCCTCGCACATTCCGGTTCGGCGCACCGGCATGCGGACCCACACGCACCTTGCTCGGCCGCATCACATAGGCGTGCTGTGACGAACTTGCCGGTTGACGGAGCCGCGGCGAAACATTTCCCTTCGAAGGACCGAACAAGACTTTATCAGCGCGCCGCGAACCCCGTCGCCGTTTGTTCGGCGTTTCACGTTTCGAGACTGCGGCGCGCGCCATCCACCGATCCTGGAGATGATCTTTGACCCAACGCTTCGCTTCGATCCTGTCCGCTGCGGCAAGTGCCGCCTGCCTTCTGTTCATCACGCCGGCGCAGGCGCAGCAAACCGAGACCGCTATTTTCGCCGGCGGCTGCTTCTGGTGCGTCGAATCCGATTTCGACCATGTCGACGGCGTGCTCGACACGACGTCCGGCTATATCGGCGGGAAGAGCGAGAACCCGACCTACCAGGATCACTCAGGCCATGTCGAAGCCGTCCGCATCACCTACGATCCCTCGAAAGTGACCTACGACACGCTTCTCGACGTCTACTGGCATTCGATCGATCCGACCGATGGCGGCGGCCAGTTCTGCGACCGGGGCTATTCCTACACGTCGGCGATCTTCGCGGTGAATGCGGACCAGCTCGCCAAGGCCAACGCGACCAAGGCCGAGGTTCAGCAGCAGCTCGGAACGGTCGCGACCGAAATCCGCAAGGCCCCGAAGTTCTGGGACGCGGAAGGCTATCATCAGGACTACTACTTGAAGAACCCGGTCAAATATAAATTCTACCGCAGTGGTTGCGGCCGCAACGACACGGTCGAACGGGTGTGGGGCGACAAGGCGTTCCAGGGCATCAAGGGCGCCGTCAGCTGACGCATCGGCCCGGAAATCGCAGTCGATTTCTCAAGACCCGATGCGTGAGCTCGAAACGAGAGCTGAAGCATTCTGCACCTGAACCGGTGCAGGATGCATAAAGTCGACCCGGTCCCCTCTTCCGAAACGACGCGGCCTCTCGGTCTGTGGGTCGAATTTCGATCGCACTTTTTCGTCCGTCCGAATTGCGATGGCGGGCCGGCATCACGCCCGCCCGGCGCTGGCCGGCCGCTTTGGCGCGACCATCCGGTCGGGCCCCGGCATAGCCGATAGCGAAGCGATCCCGGAATGTTCCGAACGACCGTCCGGACCGCGATCGCGATTGCAGTGCAGATCCGCTTTCAGGACGGACACAGGCGCTGCGACGTCGCGCGATGCGCATCCGGTTGATCCGGCGACCGGACGCGGCATCCGCTCCGTTGCTTCAGCCGTTCCGCTTCTCGATGACGGCGTAGATGATGTTGCCGTTCTCGCCCCGTTCGACACGGATATCGGCGCCGTTGCGGTCGACCGACGCGTTCACGATGCGCCACACGTCCGCGTCGCTGCGCAGGAGAAGCGACCAGTTCATCATCGTCTCCATGAAACCGTCGTCGACGATGTCGTCCGCGAAGTTGGCAAGGAGGAACCGTCCGCCGGGCTTCAGCATGGCCAGACACGCCTGTGTGAGCTTGATGGCCACCGGTTCGGGAAGATAATCGTACAGCCCCGCCGCATAGACGAAATCGAACGTGCCAAGGGTGTATTCGCCCTTGAGGATGCCGCGGACGGACCCGTTGATCGGCTCGACGCAGGATTGCGCCAGATCCCGCATCATGATGCCGATGCTCATGGGATCCTGGTCAAGCGCGACCCAGCGTTTCGGGACGCCCGTTCGATAGGCATCGCAGAGTTCGGCTTCCCGCAGGTGACCGGCCGCGATGGTGAGGATCTCGGTATCCGCGCCGACCCTGGCCGCGACCCCATCCACCTCGCGGGCGAGAATCCGGCGTCGCTCGCGCACCGCCGCAGCTGCCGGAGCTTTGTTTGTGTAGGCGTTGATCGCCTTGCCGCGCGCCGTCGCCGCGTTCATCTCCTCGGCCATCGACGGATGCTCGTAGATGAAATCCAGAAGGCCGGCATCGCCGGAATAGCCGCGCGGCTTTTCGAACGAGCGATGGGTAAAGGGATCTTCGTGAACGATCGCGGCAACGGGGTGTCCCTGGATCATCGGAACGAGGTCCCGCCAGACGGAGGGCGCGAAACGCGCTCTGGCCTTGTGCAGCTCGCTGAAGAGCGTGGCGATCGCCGCCCTCTCGGACCCCGGCACAGATAGGCGCTGACGCGTCACTTCGAGAAGGAGGGCCACATGGGCAAAGGCGATCGCGGTCTCCTGGCCCGACGAGATCGGCTCCGTCTGAACGATATTCTCGTCGATCATATCAGGCGTTATCAAGCTTTCGCCATCGAACGCAAAACCAGCCCGCTTCATCTTGTGCTCTCCTTAAGACGCCCTGCCCCGGAAGATAACAAGCTTCACGATCCTTGTCTTAGCATATCCCAAAATATCATTAATTTGAATCAATTCCCATAGGTCATGAGCTATCGAAAGCTTGCCGAAACCTTCGATCGGGGTCATGCCTAACGTTTTTGTCATCGGTCGATGAAATGCTTCCTCAATCATTCCGACGCATTGTCTGTCTTGCGTACAAATCCCGATCCGTCGTGGTTAAGCGCAAATTTTGAGGGATGGTGGACGAACCGGCCGGTGAGCGACACAGTTTTAAACGAGAACGTGCAGGCGGAGCTCGCTCTTCCCTGGTACGCTGGCCGGAGAAGGGAACTCGTTCGTCTTTACGACGAGCGTCGTGAAGCCTCTCGCCGCAGCGCGACCCGCTACACCATGTGGGTTGCCGTCATCATCTATACGGGCTTCGCGCTCGCCGACTATTTCCTGATCTACGACGTCTTCGTGCTGACGGTGCTCGTGCGTTTCACCTTCGGGGCCCTGACGCTGGCCGTGACCGAGTTCATGTTCCGGTCCAGATCGTCGGCCGACATGATCGACGATATCTGCGGCCTCGCGATCATCGCCTGCTATGCGGCGTGGCTGTTTTCCGCGACGCAGACCGCCGATGTCCTCGCGCTGTCCTATTATCTCGTCTACGGCGCGCTGTTCATGATGGTGGCCAGTCTCTTCTTCGATTTTCCCATCCCCATCGCCCTGCGCACCTGCCTTGCGATCCTGGCGGGCGGCCTCGTCTCGGTCTACTGGATTCCCCAGCCGATGGAGAACTACGGGCTCGCCTTCGCGATCTTCTATTTCGGTTGCTTCGCGGCGGTTTCCTACGTCAACTGGAAGCTCGACCGGGAGCGCTATTACGTTTTCCTGAACGCGCTGAAGGCCGAGATCGGGCAGCGCGAGGTCGAAAAGCGCGGGAACGATCTTCTGATGCTGTCGCGCACCGATCCGCTGACGGGTCTCTTCAATCGACGTGCGACGGACGAGAAGCTGGCCAGGTTCTGGCAGGGCTGGCTGCAGAGCGAACAATCCTTCGCCATTCTTCTCATCGATGTCGATTACTTCAAGCCTTACAACGATCATTACGGCCACCAGAACGGCGACGAATGCCTCGTCCGGCTGGCCGACGTCTTCAGTTCGATCGCGCGATCGCGCGACTGCGCGACCGGTCGCTACGGCGGCGAGGAGTTCATCTTCATCATGCCGACGGACGACCTGCCGTCCGTGATCGAACTGGCTGAAACGATCCGAACATCGGTGGAACGCCTTGGCCTTCTGCACGATATGCGGCCCGATGGCCGCAAGGCCGTCACCATCAGCATCGGCGCCGCCGTCTGTCATTCGTCGCAGAGCGATACGATCGAAGCGCTGATCCACGAAGCCGACCGGGCGCTCTACCGCGCCAAGGACCAGGGACGAAACCGCATCGAAATCTTCGATCCGTCCCATCTTTCCCGTCAGCATGGCGGCGAGGATATCGCCGCACTTCTCGAAAAGGCGATCGATACGGGACTGGTCTCGCTCGTCTACCAGCCCGTGGTGGACCTGCGGACGGGGCGGACCGTCGCCCTCGAGGCACTGATGCGGCTCGAGCGGCCCGATGGAGGCACGATCGGGCCGAACATCTTCATTCCCATCGCGGAAAGCACCGGCCAGATCGTCTCGATCGGCCGTTGGGCGCTTCTGACCGCATGCCGGGACGTGCTTGTCGCCGACAGGGCGCCGATCGTCAGCGTCAACATATCGATCGTTCAGTTGAAGACGCCGGGCTTTGCGCTCTATACCGCCGCGCTTCTCGGCCGGTTGAAGATCAATCCCGCCCGGCTCGCTCTGGAGATCAGGCGCAGCCAGGCGATCGAAGAGTTTCCCGAAGCGCTCGGCGCCCTGGCCGAATTGCGCAAGATCGGCGTCAAGATCTGGCTCGACGATTTCGGCACCGTCTCGTCCGGCCTGTCATGGTTGAAGGCGCGCAATTTCGATTCGATCAAGATCGACCGCTCGTTCCTCGCCGAAACCATGAATGCGCGTGACCGGACGATCCTGTCGGATCTGATCCGGATGGTCCGGCATCGCGGCAACGACGTCATCATCGCCGGCGTCGAGACGGAAAAACAGGTCGAACTTCTGAAAACGTACGACGTCGCCTATGCGCAGGGCTTCCAGTTCCATCGGCCAGCGTCACTGGCGGCGCTCGAGGCGAGCGGCGCGATCGATGCGGCCGCGCCGACCGAAGAGCCGCGGATCGATCGGGCCAAAACGCGCTGAGACTTCCGGCCGCTCGGCCTGGACCTTGCGGCGACAGGGTTCATGCGGCCCGCGTCTTCGTCGGCTTGACGTGAAAAAGGGTGCCGCAGCGCCCTTTCCCTGAACCGCCTCGTTCAGGCGGAAATGCGCACGATATCGGCGCCGCAGGCCGTGAGCTTTTCTTCCAGGCGCTCGAACCCGCGGTCCAGATGATAGACCCGGTTGACCTCCGTTTCGCCCTCGGCGACGAGCCCGGCGATGACGAGGGAGACCGACGCGCGCAGATCCGTCGCCATGACCGGCGCGCCCTTCAGCACGGGCACGCCCTCGACGGTCGCCGTCTGGCCGGAAAGCGAGATCCTCGCGCCGAGACGAGCGAGCTCCTGCACGTGCATGAAGCGGTTCTCGAAGATCGTCTCGGTGATGCGCGACGTTCCGCCGGCCCGGGTCATCAGGCCCATGAACTGCGCCTGCAGATCGGTCGGGAACCCCGGATAGGGATCCGTCGTCACGTCGACCGGCTGAATGCCGCCCCCGTTGCGCACGACGCGCAGGCCGCCGGGCATCTCGGTAACCTCGGCACCGGCCTGCCGCAGCGCACCGATCGCGTTCTGGAGAAGCTCGGCGCTCGTATTGGTCAGCGTCACGTCGCCGCCGGCCATGGCGACGGCCATCGCGAAGGTTCCGGTCTCGATCCGGTCGGGAAGAACCGCGTGGCGGGCACCTGCGAGCTGAGAGACGCCGGTGATCGTGATCGTCGATGTACCCGCCCCCTCGATCTGCGCGCCCATCGCTTTCAGGCATTTGGCCAGATCGACCACTTCCGGCTCGCGTGCGGCGTTCTCAAGAACGGTTTCGCCCTTAGCGAGCGTCGCCGCCATCATCAGAACGTGGGTCGCCCCGACCGAGACCTTCGGAAAGACGAAGCGTGTTCCGACGAGACCAGCCTTCGCATCCGCGATGGCGTAACCGCCCTCGATCTCGATGTTCGCGCCGAGCGCGCGCAGGCCGTCGATGAAGAGGTCTACGGGACGCGTTCCGATGGCGCAGCCGCCCGGGAGCGAGACCTTGGCCCGCCCCATGCGCGCCAGAAGCGGGCCGATCACCCAGAAGCTCGCCCGCATCTTGGAGACGAGCTCATAAGGCGCGTGGGTGTCGACGATGTTGCGGGCGCTGAAATGAATGGTCCGCCCCATGCCGGAATTCTGCCCGACCCGCTTGCCCGCCACGGTGTAATCGACGCCGTGATTGCCGAGAATGCGGATCAGCTGTTCCACATCGGCCAGATGCGGCACGTTTTCGAGCGTCAACTGATCGTCCGTCAGAAGCGAGGCGATCATGAGCGGCAGGGCGGCGTTCTTGGCGCCTGAAATCGGAATTGTTCCGTTCAGCGTGTTGCCGCCACGAATTCGAATGCGATCCATCGATGAGGTGCCCAGTCGTGCAATTGAGAAAATCCAGCGGTTCCTACACCAGCGTTCGGGCGATCACAAACCTTTGCTGGCAAACGGGATCATCGCCGCGCTGCCGACGCATGGCAAACCGGATCTCGCGAACGCCGCCGCCCGCTTGTCCCGAACGGGACGCTCTCGGCGCCGGCTCAGGGACGGATCAGGATCACCAGGCTGAAGATCGCAAGGCCGGCGAGCGCGATCTTCCAGAAATCGGCGCGTCGCCTGAGGCCTGGCACACCGAAAGGCCGCACGAGATGGGCGACCATCAGGATCAGGAAAAGCAGAGACAGGATCTTGCTCAACGACCTGCGCTCACTGCGGTGCAAGGCCGCTTGTGTCGAGAGCCTCCCCGACGAGATAGAGCGAGCCGCAAATCAGGAAACGCGGCGCGGGGGGTTCGCTCCAATCGTTGGATATCGTACGGATCGCAGCCTCGATCGTGTCGACCGCCAGGGCATCGAGACCTGTATCGAGCGCGAATTCGGCGAGTTCCTGGGGCGCGATCCCCGCATCCGTCGTCCGCAGCGGCACGGTCAGGACACGGCGCGCAATTCCGTTGAACGCTTCGAAGAAGCCGGTCGGATCCTTGGTGTTCAGCATGCCGCAGATCAGGAACAGGGGACGCGAGACACGGTCTTCCAGATTGGCGAAGACTTCCGAGATCGCAGCGCCCGCACCGGGATTGTGGCCCCCGTCGAGCCAGAGCTCGCCGCCGTCCGGCACTGCGGCAAACAGCGGGCCGGACGTGATCTTCTGCAGCCGGCCGGGCCATTCGACGCTCGTCATCCCGGCTTCGAGCGCCGCGTCGCCCGGCGCAAAGCCGCCCTTGCGCAAGGCCGCGATGGCCGTCGCCGCGTTCGAGATCTGGTGGCGTCCGCTGAGGCGCGGCAGGGGCAGGTCGATCAGCCCTTCCCCGTCCTGGTAGACCAGACGGCCCCGCTCCTCGAACGCGAAATAATCCTGGCCGTAGATGGCGACGGGCGCGCGGTTGCGCGCCGCGATCCGGGTGATGACCTCGGTCGCCACGGGTTCGGTCTGCGCGCCGATGACGAGCGGGACGCCCGGCTTGATGATGCCCGCCTTCTCGGCCGCGATCAGCTCGACGCTGTCGCCAAGATAGGATTGATGATCGAGCGACACCGGCGTGATCACGGTCACCGCCGGCCGTTCGATGAGATTGGTCGCGTCGAAGCGGCCGCCAAGCCCCACCTCGACGATGGCGGCGTCCGCGGGATGCTCGGAAAACAGAAGAAACGTCACCGCCGTCAGGATCTCGAACACGGTGATCGGCATGTCGCCGACCGCCTTTGCCGCGCGCGCGACGGCGTCTGCGAGAACCGCGTCGGGAACCAGACGGCCCGGCCCGTCCGCCCGCCCGAGGCGATAACGCTCGTGCCAGGAGACGAGGTGGGGAGAGGTGTGGACATGGACGCTGGTCCCGTCCGCTTCGAGAATTGCGCGGCAGAAGGCGGACGTCGATCCCTTGCCGTTCGTGCCGGCGACATGGATCGTCGGCGGCAGCTTCAAATGCGGGTTGCCGAGCCCGGCCACCAGCGTCCGGATCCGCTCGAGCGAGAGATCATATCCCTTCGGCAGGCGCGACAGAAGCGCGTCGATCTCCGCATGGGCCAGTGAGGTCATGGTCATCGCGCCGGCCTAGGACGGAAAGGGACCGGAGGCAAAACCGCTTGCGCGGTTCTGGCGAGACGGTCTCATGGGCATTCTTGTCGACCCTTGCGAAAGACGGATGTGGGGCGACGTCGAACCGGATTGGGCTTCAGGCCGCATGAGTTTCGGCTTGCTCCTGCGTCGTCATGTCGCCGGACGGTGCGGGCTCCTGCTCGGGTGACGGCATGCTCGCGCCGGCCGACACCGGCGTCTTCGTCCAGATTTTCAGGAGAGAGGCGATGGTGGATTTCATCTCATGGCGGTGCACGACCATGTCGACCATGCCGTGCTCCAGCAGATATTCGGCGCGCTGGAACCCGTCGGGCAGCTTCTCGCGGATCGTCTGCTCGATGACCCGGGCCCCGGCAAAGCCGATCACCGCGCCGGGCTCGGCAATGTGCACGTCGCCGAGCATCGCATAAGACGCCGAGACACCGCCTGCCGTCGGATTGGTCAACACGACGACGTAGGGAAGCCCCGCCTCCTTCAGCATTCCGAGCGCGGCCGTGGTGCGCGGCAACTGCATCAGCGACAGGATGCCCTCCTGCATGCGGGCACCCCCGGAGGCGGAGAACAGGACCAGCGGACGGCGTTCGGCGAGGGCCGTCTCGAACCCCTTGATGATGGCCTCGCCCGCCGCCATGCCGAGCGATCCGCCCATGAAGGCGAAATCCTGGACCGTCGCGACGATCGGAAGGCCTTCGATCGCGCCCTTTGCGACAAGAACCGCATCCTCCATCGAGGTCTTGGCGCGATATTCCTTCAAGCGTTCGGTGTAGCGCTTGGAATCCCTGAACTTCAGAGGGTCGACCGCCACTTCCGGAAGATCGACAGCTTCGTATGCACCGCCATCGAAAAACGCCTTCAGGCGATCGTTCGCCCGGATCTTCATGTGGAACCCGGACGACGGCACGACCCACTGGTTGGCCTCCAGGTCCTTGTGGAACACCATCTCGCCGGTTTCCGGACATTTGATCCAGAGATTGTCGGGCACGGTTCGCGGACCGAGAAGGCTCGAGAACTTCGGGCGAACGTAGTTGGTGATCCAGTTCATGAGGGCCTAGCTTCTAGCTCGTTGATCGCAGGTCTTAACGCGTGATGTGGGCCAGGGCTCAGGACTTCTCAAGCGCTGGCCCGCGAACGCCGTCGGCAAGCTCGCGCACGATGCCGGTCACCGCATCGACCGTGCCAGCGCTCGCCCGGCCCTCGTCGAGCGATGCCTCGATGGCCGCGATGATGGCCGATCCGACGACGACGCCGTCGGCGCTTCTGCCGATTTCGGCCGCCTGCTCGGCGGAGCGGACGCCGAAACCGACGCAGACCGGAAGATCGGTGTGCCGCTTGATGCGCTCGACCGCCTTCGCGACCTTGCCCGCATCGGGCGCGGCCGCCCCGGTGATGCCGGTGATGGAGACGTAGTAGACGAAGCCCGACGTGTTCTTCAGGACCGCCGGCAGGCGCTTGTCGTCGGTGGTCGGGGTTGCGAGCCGGATGAAGTTGAGGCCCGCTGCGAGCGCCGGAATGCAGAGTTCGTCATCCATTTCCGGCGGCAGGTCGACGACGATCAGGCCGTCGACGCCGGCTGCGAGCGCGGCCGCGATGAAGCGATCGACGCCGTAGATGTAGATCGGGTTAAAATAACCCATCAGGATGATCGGGGTCTCCCGATCGCCTTCGCGGAACGCCGCCACGAGATCGAGCGTCTTCTGGAGGCTGCCGCCGGCTTTCAGAGCTCTCAGGCCGGCCTTCTGGATCGATGGGCCGTCGGCCATCGGATCGGAAAACGGCATGCCGAGTTCGATGATGTCGGCGCCCGCCTCAGCCAGCGCCTTGACGATGGCGAGCGATGTCTCGTGATCGGGATCGCCGGCCATGACGAAGTTGACGAGTGCGGGACGCCCCTCGTCCCTGAGCTTTGCGAAACGGTCCTCGATACGTGTGGTCATGGGCTGCTTTCAGGTTTTCGTGCGGCTGCCGGGCAACGCGGTCGGCGAATATCATGGGCGTCTTTACGCCATCGTGCGATGGGGTGCAAAGACCCGGCGGCAAACCGGGCGGCGATCCGGTCTCCGGCGACCCGATCACCCTTCAGACTTTCGTCCGTCCCGTTTTCTCTCGCGATCCGGCTTTCACTTACGCGGCCGGTATGGCCGATGCGGGACGTCTCAAACTTCGTCCCCGATCCTCTCCGCGCGCTGGTCCCAAACCCGGAGGATCTCGATCCGATTGCTCCTGACGGTGTAGATCGGCAGAAAGGGCGTGCGTCCGATTGGGATGTCCTTCGTGTCCTGCAGGCCCGAACGCCCCGCAAGAGGGTGGCGGCGAAGGATTTTCAGGATCCTCGAAAACTGACCTCTCGCCCGGTGCGCCCCATCCGGAAAACCTGGCTGTCAGAGCGTCTGAACCAATCGAGATCGTCCACCGCTTTCGCGAGAAAGACGATCTTCATCGGTCAGGGAACATGTCCGGTTCGGGTCGAGGACGCGCGTCGGGCGTGCCCCAACCGTTCATCCAGTCTTCGACGGCGCCTTCCGAGATGAAAACGCCGTCCTCGGCCTCGGTAAGCGCCTGGCACACCACCGCGCGCTTGCGTCTGCGGCCATCGAGATAGCCGGCTATGGCATTCTGCGCGATTTCGCCGGCGGTCTCGTTGGAACGTCGCGCTTCAGCCTCGAGCTCGGCATTCAGCGCGCCGTCGATTTCAACGGAGAGACCGATCGTTCCCATCTTACGCATCTTCCTTGCGACCGAAGCCCGGCAGCTCGCATGACGCGATGCCGCCATGCCCGGTTCGGGAATGACCTACATCTCGATCCCGAGATGCTTCGCCACCGTATGTACGTCCTTGTCGCCGCGGCCGCACAGGTTCATCAGGATGATCTGGTCCTTATCCATCTTCGGCGCGCGCTTCATGATTTCGGCAAGCGCGTGGGCAGGCTCCAGCGCGGGGATGATGCCTTCGGTGCGCGTCAGAAGCTGGAAGGCCTCGAGCGCCTCGGTGTCCATGATGGGCACATATTCGACCCGGCCGGTATCCTTCAGCCAGGAATGCTCCGGCCCGATGCCCGGATAGTCGAGGCCGGCCGAGATCGAATGGCCTTCCATGATCTGGCCGTCCGAGTTCTGCAGGAGATAGGTCCGGTTGCCGTGGAGGACGCCGGGCGAGCCCGCCGTGAGCGAGGCGCAATGCTCCTCCCCGTCCAGCCCCTTGCCGCCCGCTTCCACGCCGACCATCGCGACGTCCTTGTCGTCGAGGAACGGGTGGAACAGGCCGATGGCGTTCGAGCCGCCGCCCACGGCTGCGACCAGAAGGTCCGGCAGGCGGCCTTCGACGGCCATCATTTGGTCCCTGGCCTCCTTGCCGATCACGCTCTGGAAGTCGCGGACGAGCTCGGGATAGGGGTGCGGGCCGGCGGCCGTACCGATGAGATAATAGGTGTCGTCGACATTCGTCACCCAGTCCCGAAGCGCCTCGTTCATGGCGTCCTTCAGGGTGCCGTGACCGGCGGTGACGGGAATGACCTGCGCGCCCAGAAGCTTCATGCGGAAGACGTTGGGTGCCTGCCGCTCCACGTCCGTCGCGCCCATGTAGACGACGCAGGGCAGCCCGAAGCGGGCGCAGACCGTGGCGGTCGCGACCCCGTGCTGGCCGGCCCCGGTCTCGGCGATGATCCGCGTCTTGCCCATCTTGCGCGCCAAGAGGATCTGTCCGAGGCAGTTGTTGATCTTGTGCGAGCCGGTATGGTTGAGTTCGTCGCGCTTGAAATAGACTTTCGCCCCGCCGAGATGCTCGGTCAGGCGTTCGGCGAAATAGAGCGGCGACGGACGGCCGGTATAGGTCGCGTTGAGGCCGTCGAGCTCGCGCTTGAATTCGGGATCGGATTTCGCCCGCGTCCAGTGGTCCTGCAGATCGAGGATCAGCGGCATCAGGGTCTCGGCGACGAAACGGCCGCCGAACTTGCCGAACCGGCCTTCTTCGTCCGGCCCGGCGCGAAACGAATTCGGGTTGAGTGGCTGGTTCATGATCGCGATTCTCCGTGAAGTTCCGGCTCTGCGATCCGCGCGAACGCGTCGAAGAACCGGTTCAGGCGACCGATATCCTTGATACCGGGCGCGCTTTCGACACCCGAAGATATGTCGAGACCGGAGGGTTGCGCAATGCGCACCGCCGCCTCGACATTTTCGGCGTCCAGCCCGCCGGAGAGCATGAAGGGGATGGCGGGGTCAAGCGCGGCGAGGAGCCGCCAGTCGAACGAAACACCGTTGCCGCCCGGCAGGTTCGAGCCCTTGGGACGCCTGGAATCGAGCAGGATACGGTCCGCGAACGCCATATAGGGCTCGATCCGGTCGAGATCCTCGATATCGGCGACCGGCAGCGCCTTCATCACCTTGAGGCCTGCCATGCGCCTGACGTCCCGGACCCGCTCCGGCGTCTCGCCGCCGTGAAGCTGCAGCCAGTCGGGCCTGACGTCGGATGCGAACCGCTCGACCAGATCATCGTCCGGATCGACCGTGACGATGACGGTCTCGGCGCGCCCCTGGACGTAATCGACGAGCTCGGCCATCTCCGCAATGTCCACATGGCGCGGGCTCTTGTCGAAATGGACGAAGCCGACATGGCTCGATCCGCGCGCGATCGCCGTATCGATCGCCTCGAAGGTGGACAGTCCGCAGATCTTGATGTCGATGGTGCTCAAAAGGAACCCGCTCGGCTTCGTGATTGGTGATGGTCAGCGGTAGCACTGGCAGGTAGGCCGGTGCAAAGGGACGATCTCTCGAAAACGCTTCGTCCCGATCGTTTTTCATGCCTTTCGGGGCTTGGCCCGCGCCGTCGGCCTCGCATTCGCGGGATCTTCCGGCCATTCGTGCTTCAGGTAGCGGCCGCGCAGGTCGGCACGCACGTCGGCCCAGGAACCGGCCCAGAAGCCGGGAAGATCGCGGGTGATCTGGATCGGGCGATGGGCGGGCGACAGCAGCTCGATGGTCAGCGGCAGGCGCCCGTCGGCAATCGCCGGATGGTGCTTGAGGCCGAACAGCTCCTGCACGCGGATGGCGAGAACCGGGGCCTCGTCGTCGTAGCGAATCGGATGGCGATTGCCGGTCGGCGCCTCGAAATGGCTCGGCGCGAGCTCTTCCAGCCGGCTTCGCAGATGCCCCGGCACGAGCGCGTGAAGCGCTTCCCGCAACGCCCCTTCGTCGATGTCGGACAGGGCCTGCGCGCCCGGAACGAACGGCGCGAGCCAGTCGGAAAGGCCCGATCGGAGCGCTTCGTCGGACAGGTCCGGCCAGATGCCCGGCTGGGCCCTCGCGACGAAGCGCAGGCGGCGCAACAGCCGCTCGCCGTCCTTGCCGAGCGGCAACGCCCTAAGGCCGAGACCGGCAAGGCCCTCCATCAAGGCGGCGGTCGCGTCCGGCCCGGACGGGTTGGGCAGCGGCGTTTCCGACAGGACGATGCTTCCCAGCCTCTCGACCCGCCGCGCCCGGACCGCTTTCGCGCCCCTGTCGAACGTCACGACGTCCTCGGTCTCGCCGTCCCGTTCGAACAGAAGGGCGAGCGCTGCGTCGGACAGGGGCGCCGCCGAGAGGATCCGCCCGGCCCGCGCCGCGCCTTGCAGTTCGGCGACGACGAGCGCCCGGTTCCTTGCCAGCGCTTCGACGGGATCGAGCTGGCCGCCGCGTCCGTTGGCCAGGACGTAGGCGCCCGGCGCGCCGCGCCGGAGGGCGACCCGGTCGGGGAAGGCGAGCGCCAGGAGCATGCCGGGTTCACCGGCGATCGCGGTCTCGTCCTCGAGCGAAGAGACCGCCCTTCCGGCCATGTCGGCGATCCGCCGGGCGAGCTGGTCCGCGGCCCTTGCGCGCGGCGACCTGTCCACCGCGAAGCGGCGCAGGCGCTCGGAAAGATCGGCATCCGTGCCGCCGAGCCCGCGCTCGGTCAGAAGAACGGCGAGACGCGCCGCCGTCTTGCGCCCGTCGCGCGGCGCGGCAGCGACCATGCGCGCAAGACGGGGGACAAGCGGCAGGCCGCGCATCGCCTCGCCCGTCGCGGTCAACCGCCCTCCCGCGTCGAGCGCGCCGAGATGGCCGAGGAGCTTCCGTGCCTCGTTGAGGGCGCCCTCCGGCGGCGGATCGAGGAAATTGAGATCGCGGGGGTCCGCAACGCCCCACGCGACGCAGTCGAGGACGAGGCCGGACAGGTCGGTTCCGAGGATTTCCGGGGGATCGAACGCGTCCAGCGCCTTCGTCTGCTCGGCCCGCCACAGGCGCACGGCGATGCCGGGTTCGGTGCGGCCGGCGCGCCCTGCCCGCTGCGCGGCCGAAGCTTGCGAGACGCGGACGGTCTCCAGCCGCGAGAGCCCGGTGGCGGGCTCGAAGCGCGGACGCCGCGACAGGCCGCTATCGATGACGACGCGCACGCCGTCGATCGTCAGTGACGTCTCGGCGATCGAGGTTGCCAGCACCACCTTGCGTTCGCCGCGCGGCGCCGGCCGCACCGCCCGGTCCTGCGCGGCTCCGTCCATCGCGCCGAACAGCGGCGCGACGACGACGCCGGCCGGCACGCGGTCATCGAGCCGCTCGGCGGTGCGCTGGATCTCCCGCTGGCCGGGCAGGAAGGCCAGGATGCTGCCGGTCTCGTCGGCCAGCGCCTCGCGGATCGCCGCCACCATGACGTCCTCGATGCGCTCGGTTCCGGCATGGTCCCGGTAGCGCACCTCGACGGGAAACGCCCGTCCCTCGCTTTCGATCACCGGAGCCTCTCCGAGAAGCCGCGCGACCCGCGCGCCGTCGAGGGTGGCGGACATGACGAGAAGCCTCAGGTCCTCGCGCAGCGCGCCTTGCACATCGAGCGCGAGGGCGAGGCCGAAATCGCCATCGAGCGAGCGTTCGTGAAACTCGTCGAAGATCACGAGTGCGACGCCCGAAAGTTCCGGGTCCGACAGGATCATCCGGGTGAAGACGCCCTCGGTGACCACCTCGATGCGGGTCTTGGCCGACACGTTCGTATCGAGCCGCATGCGCCAGCCGACCGTCTCGCCCACCGTCTCGCCGAGGATCTCCGCCATGCGGCGCGCGGCGGCGCGTGCGGCGAGACGCCTGGGTTCGACGAGCAGGATCCTGTCCCCGCCGGCCAAAAGCGCATCGAGGAGGAACAACGGCGCGAGCGTCGTCTTGCCGGCCCCGGGAGGGGCGACGAGAACGGCGGCGCCGTTCGCCGACAAGGCATCGCCGAGGGCGGGAAGGACGGCGGACACCGGGAGGGTCGGAAGCTTCGTCATCGCCGACCCCTACGAACGGCGCGGCACGAGTTCGACCAGCGGACCGCCGGCGGCCTCGGCGTCCTCGCGGTCGTGGGTGACGAGCAGGGCGGGAATCGCCCGTTCGCGCACGAGACCGAACACGAGTTCGCGCATTGCCGTGCGCAAGGGCGCATCGAGCCGAGAGAACGGCTCGTCGAGAAGCAGGGCACGGGGTTCGGCGAGAAGCGTGCGGGCCAGCGCCACACGCGCGGCCTGCCCGCCGGACAAGGTCGCGGGATCGCGGTCGAAAAGGCCTTCGAGCCCGACGCGGGCGAGCATCGCCCCTGCCCGCTCGCGGCGCGCCGCCTGTCCCCTCGCGTCGCGTTTCAGGGCGAACAGCAGATTTGCGCCGACGGACATATGCGGGAAAAGCAGCGCATCCTGGAACAGGAGCCCGACCGAGCGGCGCTCGGGGCGTTTTTCGTCGATCGCCTCGCCGTCGAGAAAGACGCGCCCCTCGGAGGCGAAGGCCGGATCGAGAAAGCCCGCGATCAGCGCGAACAGCGTCGACTTGCCGGACCCCGACGGCCCCATCACGGTCAACACGTCCCCCGGCGCGATCAGTCGATCGATCTCGATCAGCGTGCGGCCGTCGAGGCGGATCGCAACGTCCGCGAGGCGCAAGCCTCGTTCCCTTGGCGAATATGGTCTCATGCGCCTTCCATGCCGCGTCTGCTTCGGAACGCCAAGCCCGGCAGGAGGCTCGCGACGAGAAAGACGAGCGCGGGAATGATCGTCTGGAGTAGCGCGTAGACGCCGATGACACGCCGGTTGCCGCCCGAGGCGAGCGCGACGGCCTCCGTCGTGATGGTCGTCAGGCGGCCCGCGCCGATGAGGACGGTCGGCAGGTACTGCCCCACGGAAACCGCGAAGCCGATGGCGAACGATGTGAGGATCGGCGCCAGGAGCAGCGGGACGCGCACGCGCAACAGCGCATCGAGCCGGCCGTGCCCGAGGCTCGCCGCGACCACTTCGTAGCGCGGTTCGAGCGCGAACCAGGGTCCGACGAGGGCGAGCGCCACATAGGGCGCGACGAAGACGAGATGAACCGCGACGAGAAGCCAGAGCGAGGGCTCCGCGCCGGAGGCGACGACGAGGATCTGAAGGCCGAAGACGAACGCGATCTGCGGCACGATGAGCGGCAGGTAGAGAAGCCCGGCGATGAGCGCGGGCAGAACCGGTCGCGATCCCGCCATGCGCGGGGTCGCCTGCCGGTGGGTCTCCAGCATGAGGATGACCGCGCCGAGCGCGATCAGGCCCGAAAGGGCGGCGACCAGCGCGGTCGTCACCAGCGGATCTTCGACGCGCGGCAGCGCCCGGGTCCAGGTGCTCAGCGAAAGGGAGGGCGGCAGCGGATCGGGAAAGCTCCAGAACCCGGAGAACGACCAGAGCACCAGCATGAAGAGACCGAGAACCAGCGACAGACCGGCCAGGACGACCGGCAGGGACGCCCCCGCCCGCAGCGCGCCGTCGCGCGAAAGGCGCCGCCCGTGATTTGCGAGGCGCTCCCGGATCGCACCGCCCGCCCGTTCGAGCCATATCCAGACGATCAGCGCAGCCGCGGTGACGGCAAGCTGCAGGAGCGCGCCGGCCGAGGCGAGGAACCGTTTCGACAGGTCCGGGTCCCCCATCCATTCGAGCAGCCGGACGGCAAGGGTCGGGGGAACGGACGGCCCGAGAATCAGCGCGACGTCGACAACCGACGAGGCGAAGGCGACGACCGCGAGAACCGGCAGGCGGATCTGCCGGTAGACCGCCGGCCACACGGTGAAGAGAAACGCCGCCATCCGACCGTAGCCGAGCGATCTCGCCAGCATGGTGCGCCGCTCGGGATCGGCCTGGGGCATGGCGGCGAAGGCGACCAGCAAAAGGAACGGCACCTCCTTGGCGATCAGCCCGGCCATCATGGCGAGCCCGAACGGATCGCCGACGATCAGGAGGTCGGGCGGACGCTCGAGGCCGAGCGGTCCGGCGGCAAGACGCACGAGGAGGCCGGACGGCGCGATCAGAAAGGCGAGCCCGAAAGCCGCCGCCGCGTGCGGGATCGCCAGAAGCGGACCGAGCGCGCGCCGCGCGATGCGCACCGGCCTGGATCCGGCATAGGCGGCGAGAAACAGGGCGACGGCCATGACCGAGACGAGCGTCGTGATCAATCCCGTGGCAAGCGACAGGAGACTGGAGCCGAGAAGCCCGGACTGGACCGCGAGATCGCGAAACGGATCGAGCGTGAACGCCTCGCCGCCCAGCGCCGGCAGATAGCCGAAGGCGGGCAGGATGACGCCCGCAAGGCCGACGGCAACGGGCGCGGCAAGAAGGCTGGAGACGATCCAGGGGACAGAGCGGAGACCTGTTGGCGCAGGGCTCACGTGGTATGCCGATGAATTGGAGCAGGATGGGTCAGGTGTAGTGCCTTCGGCATGCGACAATCACGAGCGACTGCGCCTCACCGGCGCCTTCGACGCGGTAGACCAATCGGTGTTCCTTGGAAATTCGGCGAGACCAGAAGCCCTTGAGCTCGCCCTTCAGCGGCGCCGGCTTTCCAATCCCAGAGGACGGATGGCGACTTGCATTTTCGATGAGCGCATTGATACGACCGAGTTCGTTTCGGTCGTGATCGATCCACCAGACGTAATCAGCCCAGGCCTTCTTTGTGAAGACGATCCTCACGAGCGAACCAGTTCGCGCTCCTCGAAGTCGCCGCGATCAGCGTCCGCGATCGAAGCGCGGAGATGAACCCTGTTGGCGGGATCGCTCAGGAGAAAAATCGTCTCTTTCATGGACTCCCATTCGCGGCAGGATACCAGAACCACGGCATCCGCGCTGTCGCGGTTCACGACGATCTCGTCCCGCCCAGCGTCGAGATGCTCAAGATGGGCGTCGAGATACGCCTTGAAATCGGCAAGAGAGATCTCGGTCATGGGAAAGCAAAGCTCCACGAAGTAAGACCCCTATATTAGAGGTCGGGCTCCTCCTCATCAACTGCCGTAGCGGGTCAGCCATTTTTCCTCGATCCTCGTCATCCACGAGGGATGCGGTTCGGGTAGCACCGGACCGAGTTCGTCGGGTCCGAGCGTCGCCACGCCCCGGTCGATCGCGGCGAAGGCCTCCCGTTCGGCGTCCGAGAGCTTGTCCAGGGCGAGAATCGTCGGATCGCCCCAGACTTCCGGCTTTTCCTTGCGGATCTGCGCTTCCGGCGAAATCAGGAAGTTCGCGACGACCTTGGCCGCCTCCTTCGATCCGGAATTGTAGGGAATGGTCACGAAGTGCGTGTTGCCGAGGGTTCCGCCCGAAAAGACGAAGGAGCGCACCGTGTCGGGCAGTTCGTCGTTGGCAATGGCGCTGGAGGCTTCCGCCGGATTGAACGCGAAGATGATGCCGAGCTCGCCATCGGCCAGAAGCTGCTTCATCGCCGGATAGTTTGCGGGATAGTCCCGGCCCGAACGCCACATCACAGGGTCGAGCTGATCGAGATATGCCCAGAGCGGCGCCGTCACGCGCTCGAAATCGGCGTCAACGACCGGGTTCTCGAGCACCGCCGGGTCCTCGATCGTTTCGGACAGAACCTGTTTCAGGAAGCTCGATCCCATGAAATCGGGCGGCGCGGGATAGGAGAAGCGGCCCGGATTGGCCTTGGCCCATTCCAGAAGCTCGCCGGCCGAATCCGGCATGGTCTCGAGTGCGCCGAAGCGCGCGGAATCGGTGAAGAAGACGAATTTGGCCCCGCCCCAGGGGCTTTCGCGCCCCTCGGTCGGAACCGTGAAATCGGTGGTGACGCTCGGATTGTCCTGATCGACGAGGCGCCAGTTCGGAAGGCTCGAGGCGAAACCGCCGGCCAGGAGATCCTGCTCCTTCATGGAAGCGAAGTTCTCGCCATTGATCCAGATGAGATCGATGCCGCCATCCTCGTTGCGACCGGCCGCTTTTTCCGCCACGACCTGTGCCACGGCATTGGCGGTGTCGTCGACCTTCACATGTTCGAGCGTGATGCCGTACCGGTCGTCGACCTCTTCGGCCACCCAGCCGATATAGTCGTTGATGTTCTGCGATCCGCCCCAGGCGTTGAAATAGACCGTCTGGCCCCTGGCGGCCGCGACCGTCTCGTTCCATTCGCCGGCGCTTTCGCCGCCATCCTGCGCAAGCGCACCAAGGCCCGTCGCGCCGAGCAGTGCCGCGCCGAGCAGGAGTGTCCTCATCATCGTCATTGGCTTTCGTCCGTCCCTTCGAGGAAGCGCTTCGCACGTGCGCTCCCCTCCGTCTTCGTATTTTCGGTTTCCGACATTACATATGCAACATACGCGGACAGTCGTCCCCCGGACGCGTGTTTGCAACGAAGGCCGCACAAACCTTTGGCGCTCTCCAACGGATCGTTTAAAGGGTGGTGACGCATGCGCAAGACGAGCCGGCCGCCGCAATCGATCGATGACCCCATTTCCCGAGGAGATTTCCCCCATGTCGGACACGCCGCGTGACGAACGCAAGACGCTGGTTCTGACGGGAGCATCGCGCGGCATCGGCCATGCGACGGTCAAGCGCTTCTCCCGCGAGGGCTGGCGGGTGATCACCTGTTCGCGCCAGGACTTTTCCGACGATTGCCCGTGGCCGGCCGGTGCCGAAGACCATATCCGGGTCGACCTCTCGGATCAGGAGGATGTGGGTTTTGCCGTGTCCGAAATCCGGCAGCGGCTCCAGGCCAACGGCTCGCAGCTCAACGCGCTCGTCAACAATGCCGCGATCTCGCCGAAGATCGAAGGCGGCGCGCGCATGGATTCGATCAGGACACCCATGCATCTGTGGCGCGACGTCTTTCAGGTGAACTTCTTCGCGCCCATCATGCTGGCGCGCGGCCTGTTCAAGGAATTGCAGAACGGCAGGGGCTCGATCGTCAACGTCACCTCGATCGTTGGAAGCCGCGTGCATCCGTTCGCCGGCACCGCCTACGCGACGTCGAAAGCAGCGCTCAACTCCCTGACCCGCGAGATGGCCGCCGATTTCGGGCCCTCCGGCATCCGCGTCAACGCGATCGCGCCCGGTGAGATCGAAACCGCGATCCTGTCGCCGGGAACCGAGGACATGATCGGCGACATTCCCCTGCGCCGGCTCGGCCAGACGAAGGAAGTCGCGGACGTGATCTATTTCCTGTGCTCCGAGCAATCGTCCTATGTGAGCGGCTCGGAGCTGCACATCAATGGCGGCCAGCACGTCTGAGGGGCGCCCCGCCGCCGGCGGCGGTTGCTGAAGATTCGTCCGCGCGATATCCGCGCGGACGATCGATCCGGCCTTGCGAGGCGATCGACCGGCCCTGGGGACGAGGCGCGTCAGACGGCCGAGCCGCCGACCACCCTGTAGTCCGGCGTCACGCTGCCGGTCGTCACGAGCATCATGTTCGGAAGATCGTTGTCGTCGAGCTTGGCCTCAAGCGCGGCGCCCGTAAGCCCGAGATCGATCCAGCGCCGCGTCAGGCGGGCCCGCAGGACCTCCTCGGGAACATCGAGAAACACCGTGACGTCGAAGAACTCGCGCAACGGTGCCCAGTCCGGATCGTCGAGAAGCAGATAATTCCCTTCGGCGATGACGATCGGTGTCTGCCGCTCGATGATCCGCGCGCCGGCCCGGGCGATCTCGATCGATCGATCGAACACCGGCACGGCGACGTTCGGTTCCCGATTGTCCCTGAGGCGGCGAAGCGTGGCTGCGAATCCACCAATGTCGAACGTGTGCGGCGCGCCTTTTCGCGGGCGGTGCCCCCGCATCGTCAGAACCGTGTCGTCGTAATGATAGCCGTCCATCGGGAGGATGGCGGCGGTGCCGACACTTGCCTCGTTCAGCAAGGACACGAGACGTTCCGAAAAGGTGCTCTTGCCCGATCCCGGCGCCCCGGCGATCGCGACGATATGACGGCGTGACGCGTCGAGACCGGCGATCGTCTCGAGAAGCTCGTCAGGCGAAACCGAGGCCGATCGGTCCGGCATGGGGCGGGTGTCCTTCTCGTGCATCGTCCGGCAGCCTCTCGCGCCCACCCGACCGCACGAGGCTCCGGCTGTCGCTTCGATCTTACGCATGGGACGTCTTTCGAACATCGATTCCGATCTTCGGAAAAAAGCCCTAAAGAGCCGTTCGCGCCCGCATGGCGGCCGAGAGCGTGCCCTCGTCGAGATAGTCGAGTTCGCCGCCGACGGGAACGCCGTGCGCCAGCCGCGTCGCCTTCACGTCCATGCCGTCGATCTGGTCCATCAGATAGTGCGCGGTGGTCTGGCCCTCCACGGTGGCGTTCACCGCGATCACCAGTTCCTTCACCCTGCCCTTCGAGACGCGCTCGACGAGCTGGCGGATGGTGAGGTCCTCCGGGCCGACGCCTTCGAGAGGCGACAGGACGCCGCCGAGGACATGATAGGCCGCGTTGAGGGCCTTGGCCCGTTCGAGCGCCCACAGATCCGACACGTCCTCGACCACCACCACGACCGACTGGTCGCGCGCGGGGTCCTGGCAGATCGTGCACGGGTCGCTCGTGTCGATATTGCCGCAGACCGAGCACTCGCCGACCTTGTCGAGCGCGTCGGCCATGGCAGCTGCGAGCGGTCGCAGGATCGGCTCCCGCTTCTTCACGAGGTAAAGGGCGGCCCGGCGCGCCGAGCGTGGCCCGAGGCCCGGAAGCTTGGCGAGCAACTGGATCAGCCGCTCGATTTCCGGCCCTGCAATGGGTTTGGCCATGGGACTACGATCTGTCTTGCAAAGCGCACGCGCGGGGGCCGGCCGATGCCGGGTCCACGCAGCCTAGAAGGGCAGCTTCATGCCGGCGGGCAGGTTGAGACCGGCGGTCAGTTCCTGCGTCTTTTCCTGCATCGCGGCGTCGAGCTTGGTCTTGGCGTCGGCATGCGCCGCGACGATCAGATCCTCGAGAATATCGGCTTCCTCGGCGTTGATCATGGACGGATCGATGGTAACGCCCGTCATCTCGCCCTTGCCGCTCAAGGTGACCGAGACGAGGCCGCCGCCGGACTGGCCCGACATGGACATCTGCGCCAACTCCTCCT
Source organism: Fulvimarina uroteuthidis (assembly GCF_034321785.1). NCBI lineage: Bacteria > Pseudomonadati > Pseudomonadota > Alphaproteobacteria > Hyphomicrobiales > Aurantimonadaceae > Fulvimarina > Fulvimarina uroteuthidis. Next base: position 181,284 of record NZ_JAXLPB010000001.1, read on the forward strand.
GGAGGCTCGCCATCTTGTCCTGCATGGCTTTCGCCTGCTTCATGATGTTCATCATGTCTTTCATCGGGCTCTACCTGTCCTCGTTCTCGTCGTCGCTCTCGCCATCGTCGGCGAATTCGTTGTCGTCCATTCCGATATCGTCGTCGTCACCCGAATAGTCCAGCCCGTCCTCGACTTCGGGCAGGCTGCCCATCGCCGTATCCCCGCCTTCGGCCAGTTCGGCAAGGTGCGTTTCCGCCTCTTCCGTCTCGACCTCGCCACGCAGCCTGACGTCGGCGATGCGCGCGCCGGGAAAGGCCCGGAGGACGGCGGCGACGGCGGGATCGAGTTCGGCGTCGCGCAGCAGCGTCCGGCGCTTCTCGGCCCTCGCCTCTTCCAGCGTCGGCGTCTCCACGTCGCGCACGACGGTGACGACCCAACGCGTTCCGGTCCAGTCGTGCAACCGCTTCATCAGGTCACCGACGAGGCTTTCGGGAGCCTCGTCCGTCAGGCCGATCTCGATCCGGCGATCGCCGATCGATTTCAGCCGCATGTAGCGACGGATCGACGCTTCCATCCGCGAATCGCGGTTGGACTTGGCAAGGGCGGCGATATCCTCGAGCGCGTCGATCCGGACATTGGCGAGTTCGGGATCGACCGGCGTGTCCTGCCGCCGGGCGGCGGACATGTCGGGCGCCGAATTCGATGCCAGAGACAGGGGCATCCGGGCCGGCATTCCGCCGCCCGCCATCCTCGCCCCGTGGGCGGCCTGCAGGCGCCGTTCGGGCGATGCCGATGCCGGAACCTGGCCCGACGCCGGCGTGGATGCCCCCGTCTGCGCGGACATTGCCGGACGGTCGAGGCGCTCGGTCCGGGCAACGGGCGAAGACCCCTCGCCATGCGCCCCGGCGCCGGACGATGTATCGTCGCGTGCCGGGCCATCGTCGCGGGCGGGAGAAGATCCGGCATCCGGCATGCGCGGGTTCGGCAGCCTGTCCGAGGCGCCTTCCTTCAGAAGTCTCAAAAGATCGTCCGGCGAGGGCAGGTCCGCGGCATGCGCGATCCGGATCAAGGCCATCTCGGCCGCCTGTTTCGGCGAATCGGCGTTGCGGGTTTCCTCGATCGCCTTCAGGAGCATCTGCCAGACCTGGCCGAGCGTTCGCACCGACAGGCTCTTGGAGAATGCCAGCCCGCGCTCGGACTCGTCCGGCGACAGGACCGCATCGGCCGCCGCCTCGGGCGCGTAGCGAAGCGTCGTCACCAGGTGGGTGAAATCGGCCAGATCGCCGAGCACGACGGAAGGATCGGCGCCGCCGGTATACTGGTCGCGCAGTTCGGACAAGGCGGACGCCGCATCGCCCTTCATCACGAATTCGAACAGATCGATGATCCTGACCCGGTCGGCAAGGCCCAGCATGTCGCGCACGGCGGCCGCGTTCACCGCTCCTGCCCCGTGGGCGATCGCCTGGTCGGTGAGCGAAAGGGAATCGCGGACCGAGCCTTCGGAGGCGCGGGCGATCAGCCGCAGTGCGTCGTCCTCGATCTCGACCTCCTCCTTTGCCGCGATCGTCTTCAGATGGGAGATCAGGACGCTCGCCTCGACCCGCCGCAGATCGAAACGCTGGCAGCGCGACAGGACGGTGATCGGGACCTTGCGGATTTCCGTCGTCGCAAAGACGAACTTCACGTGCTCGGGCGGCTCTTCGAGCGTCTTCAGCAGGCCGTTGAAGGCCTGCGTCGACAGCATGTGCACCTCGTCGATGATATAGACCTTGTAGCGCGCGGACACCGGGCGGTAGCGGACCTGCGCGATGATCTCGCGAATATCGTCGATGCCGGTGTGGGAAGCGGCATCCATCTCCACCACGTCGACATGCCGGCCTTCCATGATGGCCTGGCAGTGGATGCCCGGCTCCTTCATGTGGATCGTCGGCTGGTGGATGGCGTCCGTCTCGAAATTGAGCGCCCGCGCCAGGATCCGCGCCGTCGTCGTCTTGCCGACACCGCGCACGCCCGTCAGCATCCAGGCCTGGGCGATCCGCCCGGTCTCGAACGCGTTCGTCAGGGTGCGGACCATCGGCTCCTGGCCGATGAGGTCGTCGAAGGAATGCGGGCGGTACTTGCGGGCGAGAACGCGGTAGGCGCCCTGCGCATCGCTCGCGGCCCTATCCGGCGCCTCGCTCATCGTCCGCGCACCGGCCTTTGATCCGCCTCTGCGCCTTCGCAGACGGGCGATCGGGACGACGGGGACTGCCGGAAACCGTCCATTCGGGCCTTTTCCATTCTTGAAAGCACGCTGAAGATCGCGCCATGATCGATGGAGCGCGCTTCTGTTTTGCGGCGAATGACGGCGCGGCGCAACCCATCGCCGCCGATGGACCGCGCGACCTTCGGCGCATCGTGGAGCGCACGCGAAAAACCGCTCCGGCCCGCGACGGGCAGGACGGTTCGCGCAAGGTCGAGATCGCCAAAAGGGGAAAAGGTGGGAGGCTGGCACGGTGACCCGTGCCGTTCTCGTTGGGGCTGCTTCCTTCCGGACCTGACCCGGTTGGCGAGTGGCTCGTCCACCACCAACCTCCCGGGCTCCATATCGCCGATGGCCGCCCTAATTGCAAGGCGAAGCAACAGGAAAATGAGGGGACGATGACATCACAGACAGGCCGGTTCGCGCTTGACCCGACCCTCGAAGCGGACTCGCTGCCGGTCAAGAAGCTGGGCCTTTGCGAGCTTCGGCTGATCGATGACAGCCGCTGGCCTTGGCTCATTCTCGTGCCGCAGCGCCCCGATATCGTCGAGGTGTTCGACATGACCCATCTCGACCAGACCATGCTGAGCTTCGAGTTCGGGCTCGTCGCAAAGCCGTTCAAGATGCTGACCGGATGCGACAAGCTGAACCTTGCCACCCTCGGCAACGCGGTTCCCCAGTTTCATTGCCATATCGTCGCGCGCTCGAAGGACGATCCCAACTGGCCGAAGCCGGTCTGGGGTTTCGGCGATCGTGTTCCTTACGATAAGGACGTGGCCGACGCGTTCATCGCCGATATCGTAAAGGCCATTCTCCCCGTATGAGTGCTTCGACAGACCGGACCATCCCCCCCGCGAACGCCCCGCTCGGCTTTGCGACGAACAGCCTCGATCGTTCGAGCGAGGAACGGACGGCGGCCTCGCTCGGCGAGGCGCTGGCCCATGCCGACCCGGTCTTCTTTCTCCAGACGGAGACGGGGTTTCTCTGCGACCTGTCCGGCCCCGCGCCCGAGCCGCGTTTCGCCCGTGATCGCGCGGCGGCGCTTGCCGATCTCGATCACCCGGACATGGTGCTCCTCGGTTATGACGACGCCCGCGTTCCGTTCGTCGCGGTGCCGACGGCGGACGACCGGGAAAGACCGGAGCACATCCGGTCGGTCAATCTGCGCTCGCTCGCCTCGCAGGGCGTGCTCGATCCCGAGACGGAAGGGCGGCTCGCTCAGGCGCGGCATCTGCTCTTATGGCACGGAGACAATCATTTCTGCGCCAGATGCGGCGGACCCACCGTGAACGAGGCCTCCGGCGTACGCCGACAGTGCACGCGCTGCGCAGCCGTCATCTTTCCGCGCACCAATCCCGTCTCCATCATGCTCATCCACGACGATGCCGGCCGATGTATCCTGGGACGCCAGCCGCATTTTCCGCAACATTCCTGGTCCTGCCTCGCCGGCTTCGTGGAAGCCGCCGAAACGCTCGAATCCGCGGTCATTCGCGAAACGCGCGAAGAGGCCGGCATCGAGGTCGGGGATGTCCGCTATCTTTTCAGCCAGCCCTGGCCGTTTTCGAACAATCTCATGCTCGGCTTCATGGCGCGCGCGAAATCGCATGAGATCCGCTTCGATTCCAACGAGCTCGAAGCCTGTCGCTGGTTCGAGCGGGAGGAAGTCCGCACCATGCTGGAGGGCACCCATCCCGACGGCCTGATCGTGCCGCCGCCCCTTGCCATCGCCCATCACCTGATCCGCGCGTTCGTCGATGGCGATGCCTGAACGTTCGGGCGTTCGCTCGCCCCTTGCGCCGGCCGTACCCACCCGGCGCATGGATGGACCGACCTTGAACCCACAGCCTGAACGAGACCGCTCATGACCTATTCGATCATCGGCCGCGATCCCGAGACCGGCGCCGTCGGCGGCGCGGTCCAGTCGAAATTTCCGGGCGTCGCATCGATCGTGCTGCACGGCGACGCACGCTCCGGCATGGTCCATACGCAGGCCTTTTCCAATCCCGACCACGGCCGCGACGGCCTTGACCTGATGCAGCTCGGCGCCTCGCCGCGCGAGACGATCGACATTCTGACCCGCAGCGACGCGGCGCGTGGGCAACGGCAGATCGCCGTGATGAACCTTCAGGGCGAGACCGCCCACCATACCGGCGCGCAGATCGGCACATGGCAGGGCGTCAGCGGCGGCCTTGCCGGCACGGATTGCGTCGCGATCGGCAATTCGCTCTCGAACGACCGCGTCCTTGCGGCGATGACCGACCGCTTCGAGCAGGCGACAGGCGATCTGGCGGCCCGCCTCGTCGCGGCGCTCGCGGCCGGACGCGATGAAGGCGGCGAATTTCGCGGCGTGCAGGCAGCCGGCGTTCTCGTCGTGAAGGCGGGCGGCGGCTATGGCGGACGGTCGGGCCGGCTGGTCGACATCTCGGTTTACGATTCAGCCAGTCCGATCGAGGAACTTTCCCGCTGCTACCGGTTGCACCGCCTGTCCTACTTTCCATCGCGGGACGCGGACATCGTCCCGATCGAGCCGGAGACCGCGGCCTATCTGCGCGCGGTCCTTGCCAGGGTCGGTCTTCTCGAGACGCCGTCGCACGGTGCCTGGGGCGAGCGCGATATCGCGGCGATGGCGCGCTTCATGGGACAGGAGAACTACGACAACCGGATCCGCGACGATGCGCGGATCGACGTCGAGGTCCTAGCCGACATCAGGGCGCGACACGGCGAGGCATAGGCCCTGCGGGTCTCAGGGCGTCCCGGCGCGCCGATCCCGCCGCCGCTCGAGGCCCAGCCGGCTTTCGCGCCAGATGATGAAGATGCCGGCCATCACGACGATGCCGCCGCCCAGCAGCGTCGAGACTTCGATCACCTCGCCGAAGAGCAAGGATCCGATGAGGATCGCGAGGATCAGCGAGGAATATTCGAACGGGGCGATGGTGGACGTGTCGGCGAAGCGGTAGGCCGCCGTCAGCAGCAACTGGCCGATACCGCCCAGAATTCCGGCGACGACGAGTAGCACGGCCTGGCTGAGCGTCGGCACGACCCAGCCGAACGGCACGGACAGGAGCGAGATGACCGTCGCGGCCAGCATGAAGTAAAGAACGATCGTCGCGGTCTTTTCCGTCTTCGTCAGCTTGCGCACCTGGATCATTGCAATCGCGGCGAAGATCGACGAGACGATCGCGGCGATGATGCCGATGCCCTCCGGCCCCGACAGCGCCCCCGGCCCCACGCTGAGGTTCGGGATCGTGACGACCCCGACGCCGACGAGGCCGATCGCGACCGCGGTCCAGCGATAGGCGCGCACCGCTTCCCCGAGGAACAGCGCCGCGAAGACGACCGTGATCAGCGGCGTCGCGTAATTGATCGTGATCCATTCGGGATAGGGCAGCCGCGTGATCGAGAAGAAGCCCAGCCCCATCGCCGAGACGCCGATCAGGCCGCGAATGGCGTGGCCCTTCAGATCGGCCGTGGAAAATGCCGTGCGCAGATCGCCGAGCCAGGCGAGATAGGCAAGCACGGGGGCAAGCGCGAAGAAGCAGCGGAAGAACACGACCTCGCCCGCCGGCACGCTCTCGCCCGTGGCCTTGATCGCCGTCTGCATGCCCACGAAGGAGAGAATCGACAGGAGCTTCAGCGAAACGCCGAGGATCGGGCTGTCCGGTTCGGCGGCGCCATCGGGCATGGGGTCTGGCTTTCGGATCATTGGACGTGAAAGGCGGGAACGGTCCCGTCCCGATAACGAATGCGGCGATGAAATTGCAAATCGGCGACCCGTGTCTACCTACGTTGCAGACATGAAGGGAACGACACCATGCTTCGCACCGATACCGGCCAGACCGTCAAGCTCGACGCCTACTCCGAGACCGATTTCGTCTTCGAGAGCGTCTTCCTGACGATCCGGCTGTTCGACGGCTCGGCTGAGATCGAAAGCGAGATTCGCCTCAGACGGCGCGAAGGGTCCGGCGCGGACGCCCCGCTCGTGCTCGACGGCGACGAACTGACCCTGACCTTCCTCAAGCTCGACGGCGATCGACTTCCGGACGCCGATTACGATGCCGAACCGGGTGGCCTGACCATCCGCAGCCTGCCGGCGGCCGAGGCGTTCACCCTGACGATCGGCACCCGCATCGTTCCCGAAGAGAACACCAAGCTGATGGGGCTTTACCGCTCCAACGGGATCTGGTGTACCCAGTGCGAGGCGGAGGGCTTCCGCCGCATCACCTATTTCTATGACCGGCCCGACGTCCTGATCCCCTACAAGGTGCGGATCGAGGCGCCTAAGGTGGCGGCGCCCATCCTCCTGTCGAACGGCAATCCCGGCGAGACGGGCGATCTGGACAGCGGACGCCATTTCGCGGTCTGGGACGACCCGTTCAACAAGCCCTCCTATCTCTTCGCCATGGTTGCGGGCGATCTGGAGCGTGTCGGCGACACCTTCAGGACGGCCAGCGGACACGACGTCACGCTCGCCATCTTCACCGACAAGGGCCGCTCCCATCAGGCCGGCTACGCCATGGATGCGCTGAAACGCTCGATGGCCTGGGACGAAAGGCGCTTCGGCCGGGAATACGATCTCGACGTCTTCAACATCGTCGCGATTTCCGACTTCAACATGGGGGCGATGGAGAACAAGGGCCTCAACGTCTTCAACCACAAATACGTGCTGCTCGACCCCGATACCGCAACCGATCAGGATTATGCCGGCGTCGAAACCGTCATCGCGCACGAATATTTCCACAACTGGACCGGCAATCGCATCACCTGCCGCGACTGGTTCCAGCTCTGCCTGAAGGAGGGCCTGACGGTCTTCCGCGACCAGGAATTCTCCTCCGACGAGCGCGAACGCACGGTCCAGCGCATCGGCTCGGTGCGCCGGCTGAAGAGCATGCAGTTCCCCGAAGATCAGGGACCGCTCCAGCACCCGGTTCGCCCGAGCGAATATCGCGAGATCAGCAATTTTTACACGGCGACGATCTACGACAAGGGCGCCGAACTCGTTCGCATGATCGCGACATTGCTCGGCCCGGAGGACTTCAGGGCCGGCATGGATCTCTATTTCGAGCGCCATGACGGAGATGCGGCGACCATCGAGGCGTTCGTCAAGGTGTTCGAGGACGTGGCCGGAATCGACCTCTCCTCCTTCGCCCTGTGGTACCATCAGGCCGGAACCCCGACCCTCACCGTCACCGAGGCCTATGACGAGGCGGAGGATCGCTACACGCTGACCCTTGCCCAGTCCCTGAAGCAGGGTGCGGCCGGGACCGGCACGAAGCCGATGCTGATGCCGGTCAAGATCGGCCTCGTCGGACCGAACGGCGAAGACCGTCCGCTGAACCCGAGCCAGGGTGGCGAGATTCGCGAGGACGTCATCCAGTTGAGCGAGGCGGAGGAAACCTTCGTCTTCGACAAGGTCGGCGGACGTCCCTATCTTTCGGTGCTGCGCGACTTCTCCGCACCGGTGACGCTCGACCACGACCAGTCCGAAAGCGACCGGTTGGCGCTTGCGCGGCTTGATCCGAACCCGTTCAACCGCTGGCGCATTCTCAACGATCTCATCGGCGAGCGGCTGGCGGCGGCAGCGGGTGGAACGAGCGAGCCTGCGCAAAACCCGCTGGGCGACGAACTCGTCACCGCCATTCTTGAGACGGCCGGCGACGACAGGCTCGATCCCGCCTTTCGGGCGCAGGTCCTCAACGTTCCCGCCGATACGGAGATCGCGCGGCTGATCGGCGAGAACGTGGACCCGCTGCGTGTCTACGAGACCGCGACGCGTGCGAGGAAGACGATCGCGACGGCCGGGACGCAGGTGTTCGAACGCCTGGTCGCGGCAGCGCCCGCCGACGCCGCCTTCTCGCCGGATGCCGCGAGCGCCGGAAAGCGGGCGCTCGCCAACGCCGCGCTCGGCTTCGCCACCCTTTCCGACGGCCATCCGGACCGCGCCTTCGCCCGCTTCGAAAAGGCCTCGAACATGACGGACCGGCAGGCGGCGCTCGCCATTCTCGTCTTTCGTTTTCCCGAGCACGAGACGACGCACAGGGCGCTCGACGCGTTCTACGCACGCTACGAGGACGACGCGCTGGTCCTCGACAAATGGTTCGCGCTTCAGGCCGCAGCCCCCGGCGAGGACACGCTCGACCGTGTGCAGAAACTCTCCACCCATCCCCGCTTCACCCTGAAGAACCCGAACCGCGCGCGCTCCCTCATCGGCTCGTTCGCGGGGATGAATCCGACCGCGTTCCACCGCCGGGACGGCCGGGGCTATGCCTGGTTCTGCGAGCGTCTCATCGAGCTCGACGCCATCAATCCGCAGATCTCAGCGCGGATGGCGACGGCCTTTCGGGCATGGCGGACATTGGAGAGCGAGCGGCGCGCGAAGGCCGAAGACGCCCTTCGGGACCTTGCAAAACTGCCACATCTGTCGCGCGATCTGAGGGACATCGTCGACCGGACGCTTGCCTGATCGTGTCAAGCGCAATCGCTCAAAATTTACGCTTTGGAAAGGTGTGGACAAGTTGATTCGCGTCTGTTGATATCCTGTTGATTCGGGTGTGTGGCGTATCCGAATCGACAGGTGCGGCAACGGGGAAATTCGACATGCGCGCAGACGCGATCATCGCGTCGGCTGGAGATCTTTTGTCCAAAATCTGGACGATCTCCAACGACAAGTCCCTCTCTTCCGATCTATCGCGTGTCTTTCTTCAACCCTGCGCGCGCCGGGCTCTTCGCCGGGACGAATTCTGGCGGCGCGGCGTTCCCGTTTTCCTCGTCAGCTTCCTGTGCCTCCTGGCGATCATCCGCTTCATGTCGCTGGTCGAGCAGCATGGATCGATCGAGCTCGAGACCCAGCGCGACCTCAGGATCGCGGCGCGGTTTCTCGAGGCGGAGAGCCTCGCCCTTTCGTTGAGCGAGACGGACACCCCTGCGATCGACGAATTGCTGACGAGCCGGCTGCCGGACGAACTCCTCCAGGACGGCCGTTTCGTGGTCGTCAGCAGCAGCGATGGGGTCATCCAGTCGACCACGCCAACCTACGAATTCCTCATTGGATCGAACCTCGTCTCAAAGCTCTCCCTCTCGCCGAGCGCCATCCAGATCGGCCGCGGCGAGACGGCCGTTCCGGGTATCTTCGACGAGAACGCCATCGTGACCACCAGCGTCGATCTTGCCGGGGGCCTCGGTCTTGCGACGATCGTGCAGATCGAATCCGTCGCGTTCGCGAGCTGGCGCAAGTCTCTTGCCGTCAACGTGTCGCTCTTCACTTTCACCAGCCTCGTGCTCCTCGGCATCGTGCTGGGCTATTTCCAGCAGGCCGCGCGCGCCGCGGGCATCGAGGACGACTATAACGAGACCCACGAGCTGGTCGAGACAGCCCTCAATCTCGGTCATTCCGGGCTCTGGAACTGGAACGTGTCCCGCGGGGACCTCCAGCTCTCGGCCTCTCTCTACGAGCTCCTGGGCCTCTCGCCGGTGGAGGGAGCCATCGGCTTTCCCGAGATCGAGAAGCGGCTTCACCCGTCCGACCTGTGGGTCAAGAACCATATCTACCGCGTCGTCGCGGGCAATCTCCAGAGTTTCGACCAGACGTTCCGGCTGCGCCACCGCGACGGCCATTATCTGTGGCTCCGCGCCCGCGCGGAGGCGACGAGCAAGAGCAATGGCGAGCGCCATCTGGTCGGCATCATCGTCGACGTCAGCGAGCAGCAGGCGCTCACCGAGCGCACGCAGGAAGCCCATCACCAGCTTCACAGCGCGATCGAGAACATTCCCGAGACCTTCGTTCTGTACGACAGCGACGACAGGATCGTCCTGGCCAATTCGCGCTATCGCGCCGTGTTCGGCCTGACCGAGGAGGATACGCGGAGCGGCACGCATCTTTACGACGTCGTCAGGAAATCCCGCAAACCGATCGGCGGCTCGGCGATCTCCGGAAGCATCACGCGCGACAGCGAGAGCGCATCCGAGATCAATATGCCTGACGGACGCTGGCTGCTCCTGTCGGAGCGGCGCACGGGTGACGGATACATCTCGATCGGCGCCGACATCACGCAGCTCAAGATGCACCAGAGCCGGCTGAGGGAGTCCGAGGGTCGCCTGACGGACATCATCCATACGTTGAGCGAAACGAAGAAAGACCTGACCCGGAAGGCAAACCAGCTCGAGGATCTCAACCTCAATTTCCGGGCGGAAAAGAACCGCGCCGAAGCCGCATCCCGCGCGAAATCGACGTTCCTCGCCAATATGAGCCATGAGCTGCGCACGCCCCTCAACGCCATTCTCGGTTTTTCCGACATCATGCGACACGGCCTTCTCGGCCCGCTCGGGTCGGACAAGTATACCGGCTACGCAAACGACATCTTCGAGAGCGGCACGTTCCTTCTGCAGCTGATCGACGACATTCTCGACATGCAGCGGATCGAGAGCGGCCGAACCACGATCGTCCCCCATGCCTTCGACCTCTGCGAGGCCGTCGAGGAGACGGCGCGCATGGTGGAAGCCTCCAGCGCCAAGCGTGGCATCAACATCACCATCGAGCGGCCGGAATCGGTGACGCTCGTCGCCGATCGGCGGATGATCGCCCAGATCCTCATCAATCTCATGACCAATGCGGCGAAGTTCTCCGATCCGGGCGGAGAAGTCCGGGTGTGCGTGAAGGAGCGCGCGAATGCCGTCCTCCTCAGCATCACGGATCGCGGCGAGGGAATTTCCGCCAAGAACCTCGAAAAGATCGGGCGTCCGTTCGAGCAGACCGAAAGCGAATGGACCCGCACGAAGAAGGGAACAGGGCTCGGCCTCGCCATTTCCCGCTCCCTGACCGAACTGCACCATGGCCGGTTCCGGATCGCGTCCACGCTGGGCGAAGGCACGATCGTCTCGATCCGCCTGCCCAAGGACACCGCGCACGCCGGAGGCGTCGCTTGAGGCGCATGCCTTGAGCGGAACGGTCCGGCGCCGAATGTGGCGCCATTGATCAATTGTTAGGCCCCCACCCCTAAACTCGGCGCGAATTGAACGCTGGCGACGCATGGCTTCCCGCAAGCCGTGAGCCTATGGCGGCGAACGATGTCCGGGGACCGCAATGGACCATATCGACCAATATTCGGATCTCCAGAGCCTGAAGGCACATACGCCCGGCCCCGCCGTCACGCCGGACCAGGCAAGCCACGCCGAACTCAACAGCCTCGCCGCCCGGATCGCCCAGCACTACCGCACGGACTTCATCACGCCGCACCTCCTGACCGGCTATCTGCGCCTTGTCGAATTCACGGTGCTCGCGCTGCTCGGCTCGGTCTTTCTCGTCTTCTACGTCGAACTCTCGACGCGGCTTCTGTGGTCCTACGTCACCGTCATCCTCCTCGGCTCGGCGCTCGGAGTGATCGCGATCAATCTGGCCGGCGCCTATCGGCTGACCTTCCTGCGCCGTTCCGTCCTCGCCCACTGGCGCGTGGGGGCGGCCTGGATGGCAGTCGTATTCGGCATGACGGCCGCGCTGTTCTTCCTCTATGACGACAACGATCATTCCCGTGTGTTTCTCGCAGGATGGTTCCTCAGCGGCTTCGCGGCCTTGAGCGTCATCCGCCTGGTCCTGTGCTCCTTCATCCGCAAATGGGCGCGCGACGGGCGCATGGAGCGCCGGGCGGTGATCGTGGGCGGCGGCAAGAACGCCGAGGATCTGATCCGCGGGCTCGAAGCCCAGTCCGATTCCGACATCCGGATCTGCGGCATCTTCGACGATCGCAACGATCGTCGCTCCCCGCCGGTCGTCGCCGGTTACCCGAAGCTCGGCACCATACCCGAGCTCGTCGCCTTCTCGCGCATGACACGGATCGACATGCTGATCGTGACGCTTCCCCTGTCGGCGGAGCAGCGTCTGCTGACGCTCCTGAAGAAGCTCTGGGTGCTGCCCGTCGACATCCGGCTTTCGGCGCACGCGACCGAACTGCATTTCAGGCCCCGCAGCTATTCCTTCATCGGGGAAATCCCGATGATCGACGTGCTCGACCGGCCGCTGGCCGACTGGGACTGGATCGCCAAGCGCGTATTCGATGTCGTGGTGGCGGCGCTGGCGATCCTCGTTCTGTCGCCGGTTCTCCTGATCACGGCGCTCGCCGTGAAACTCGATACGCCGGGCCCGGTCATCTTCCGCCAGAAGCGCCATGGCTTCAACAATCAGACGATCGAAGTGTTCAAGTTCCGCTCGCTGCGCCACGAATTCTCCGACCCGGAGGCAAGGCGGGTCGTCACCCGGAACGATCGCCGCGTCACCCGGGTCGGCGCGTTCATCCGCAAGACCTCGATCGACGAGTTGCCGCAGCTCTTCAACGTCCTGCGCGGCGAGTTGTCCCTCGTCGGTCCCCGTCCCCACGCGCTGCATGCGCAATCGAGCCAGAACGAGACCTTCACGTTGATCGTCGACGGCTATTTCGGACGTCACAAGGTGAAGCCGGGCATCACGGGCTGGGCGCAGATCAAGGGCTGGCGCGGGGAGATCGATCAGCCGGACAAGCTGAAACGGCGTTTCGAGCACGATCTCTACTATATCGAGAACTGGTCGCTTCGGCTCGATCTCTACATCCTGCTGATGACGCCGATCAGCATGCTGAGGAAGACCGACGGGGCATACTGACGCGTACACCCGCGAACGCCGAGATCGGGCATCGTCCGGGCGCGTCCGATCCGGCGGCGGCCATGGGCGGAGCGCTCAGGCGGTCGGGGGCACCTGCCGCCGCTTCCATTCCCGCGTCGATACCGCGACGCCGGTCGCCGCGACCACGAGCCCGCACAGTTGCAGGAGGGTCAGGGTCTCGTCGAACAGAAGGAACGCCATGATCGCGGTGACCCCCGGCGTCAGGTACATCAGCGCGGCCACCGAGGAGACGGCGCCCTCGCGGATCAGCACCATCATCAGAAAGATCGCGCCGATGGACAGGACGAGCGTCAGCCATGCGAGCGCGAAGACGAGTTCACCCGTCCATGCGATCGTCTGGGTCTCGATGAAACTGGCGAGAATCGCCGTCGGGATCACCGCGCCGAGATATTGAAACGCCGTGCCGGTGCGCAGATCGACGCCCGACACGAAGCGTTTCTGCCAGATCGTACCGAGCGAAATGCCGAGGGCGGACGCGAACACCGGGAAAAGGGTCCGGACACCGATCGTGCCGCCGGCCCCGAGCTTGGGGAAGATGACCATCGCGATGCCGGCCAGTCCGAGCGCAAGGCCGAGGACGTGCCGCGGGCGCACCCGGTCGCCGAGAATGAAACTGGCGAGGAACGTCGTCAGGATCGGCTGGAGACCGACGATCAGCGCCGCGATTCCCGCATTCAGCCCGTGGCGCACGGCGTAGAAGACACCGCCGAGATAGACGCCGTGAATGAGGCTGCCCGCAATCATCGAGTGGACCGCCTGGCCGCGCGCGGGCATGCGCGCGCTGACCGCCACCGACAGGGCGACGAGGACCGCGAGAGCCAGAGCATAGCGCAGGGCCAGGAAGGTGAACGGCTCGGCATACGGCATGGCGTAGCGCGCGCCGATGAAGCCGGTCGACCACAACAGCACGAAGAGCGGCGGAAAAAGCCAGAGGAAGCGGGCGATCGGACAGGTCCCCAGAAACGACTATCGACGTCGAGCCCTTAAGCATTCGTCCGGAAATCGACAACCGCTTTTCGGTTTCGCAAGCGCTCGACCGGACCGCGGCGCAGCTTCCATCCTCGCCCGGCAATCCGTGCCGTCCACCGGCGCCGTTCGGCGATCACGACGCGATCGGGCACCCCGGCGAACCGATGCCGCCTTGTTGATCGGCGCCGATGCCGGGTCGTTTGCCTCGCCGCCCCCGCCCAGCTATCGCAAAGCCCATGCAGACCATCCTCGATATCATCGTTCCCGTGTTCGGCCTCATCGCGATCGGCTTTCTTGCCGGCCATTTCAGGATCCTGTCCGAGGATGTCGGTCAGGCGCTGGCCAAATTCGTCTTCGTCGTCGCCGTGCCGGTGCTCCTGTTCCGCTCCCTCTCCCAGGCCGCGTTCGGCGGTTCCAACCCCCTGGCGCTCTGGGCCATCTATTTCGGCGCCGTCGCGCTCGCCTGGACGATCGGCACGGTGCTCATTCGCCGGATCGCGAAGGCCGATCACCGGACCGGCGTGATTGCCGGGATCACGTCGAGTTTCGCCAACACGGTGTTCGTCGCCCTGCCGACGATCCAGCGGGCCTATGGCGACATCGGCCTCGAGCCGCTGCTGCTGATTCTCGCCATCCATCTGCCGATCATGATGATCGCATCGACGCTGATGGTGGAGCGCGCCGTCATCCTCGACGCCCGGACGGGCGACGGGCAGAGCGAGCGGGTCGATGTTTCCGCGACGCTGAAACGGGTCGGCCGCAACCTTGCGACGAACTCGATCATCATCGGCATCGCATGCGGGCTTCTGTGGCGCGGCACGGGCCTCGAGCTCGAAAGTCATTTCGACCAGATCACCCAGCTGATCGGTTCCACCGCCGGACCGCTGGCGCTCTTCTCGCTTGGCATGTCGCTGACGCGCTACGGGCTGAAGGGCGATCTCGTCTCGGCATCCCTCATCACGTTTGTGTCGCTGGTGGTTCAGCCCGGCCTCGTCTGGCTGGCGGCGTCGCAGTTCGGACTGACGACCCTCTGGCTGAACGTCGCCGTCCTGACGGCCGCGGCGCCGGCGGGCGTCAACGCCTACCTGTTCGCCGCCTATTTCGGAACCGGCGAAAAGCTGGCGGCGACCACGATCCTCCTGTCGACCATGCTGTCGGTCGTCACGCTCAGCCTGTGGCTATCGGTTCTCGGCGTCGGATGAACCGGTCGTCAGCGGCGGAACCTGCGAGCAGACGAGGTCCTGCACCCGGCCGGCTCGATCCGCCTCGTCGCCGACGGCCTTACCGTCGGTGCCTGGCGGCGTCGCCGCGCCGCAATCCATGACGACGGTCTGCCGCTCGGCCGGAACGCGCCGCTCCAGGAAATAGAGATCGACGCGAACGGCATCGGGATCGTTGGCGTTGCGCCGCGCGCCGCCGACATCGGCCGCGACGAACCGTTCGGCCACGGGAAAGACGAAGCTCCAGGGGCGCCAGACATTGGACTGGCTGACCTTGTCGACGACGACGAGACGATCGGGCAGAGCCGACGCCGTGCGCGCGGCCCATGTATAATCACCCCAGACGGCGAAGCCCACCAATGCGAGCGCGGCCATGACGGGGATCGCCGTCTTCGGCAGGCGGCCGCCGGAGAGCTTGCGCAGGAAGACGACGAGGCCGCCGACGCTGAGGGCGAGCGCGATGGCTGCGAGAAGTTCCAGGATCATAAGGTCGTCGCTGTCTCGTTGGGTTCGGACCGCCTCCCGCCCGGTGGCGGCCAAGGGGGCAGGTTGCCGGACGCGCTGACCTGCCGCAAGACTGCCGCACGGGTCAATGGGAAACGGCCCGCCTGTTCGCAGGCGGGCCGTCTCGTTGCATCGGATGTTGGCTCGGGTCTGTCGCCTTAGTGGCCGGTCGCCGTGCTCGCGCCGCGCGGAACGCGCAGGGATTCGACCATTTCCTGGATGCGGACCGGGGGCGCTGCCGTCATCTTCGACACGATGATGGCCGTGACGAAGTTGAAGAGTGCGCCGATGGCACCGAACGAGGTGGACTTTACCGAGAGGAAGAGCGGGTCCGCGTCCGTGAAGCTGTTCGTATCGGGAACGAAGAACCAACCCTTGTGCAGGAAGATGTAGAGGACGGTGACGACGAGACCGACGATCATGCCGGCCACTGCGCCATGATTGTTGATCGTCTTCGTGAAGATGCCCATCATCAGCACCGGGAAGATCGACGCCGCCGCGATGCCGAATGCCAGCGCCACGGTCTGTGCGGCAAATCCGGGCGGGTTGAGACCGAGATAGGTCGCGACCGCGATGGCCGCGGCCATGGCGACGCGAGCCGCCATCAGCTCGCCCTTCTCCGATATTCTCGGATTGATCGCGCCCTTGACGAGATCGTGCGAGACCGCGCTCGCGATCGCCAGCAGAAGACCTGCCGCCGTCGAGAGAGCCGCAGCAAGGCCGCCGGCCGCCACGAGTGCGATCACCCAGCCCGGAAGTCCGGCGATCTCGGGGTTGGCGAGAACCAGAATGTCGTTGTTGACCTCCAGTTCGTTGCCCTGCCAGCCGTTCTGCTCCGCCGTCGGTGCAAAGTCGGCGTTGGTATCGTTGTAGATCTGGATGTTGCCGTCATTGTTCTTGTCGTCGAACTGGATGAGATTGGTCTTCTCCCAGTTCCGGACCCACTCGGGACGCTCGTCATAGGCAAGCGATTCTTCCGCGACGCCGTTCGGATAGACGGTGTTGATGATGTTCAGACGCGCCATCGCACCGACGGCCGGGGCCGTGAGGTAGAGGAGCGCGATGAACACCAGGGCCCAACCCGCCGAATAACGGGCGTCGGACACTTTCGGCACCGTGAAGAAGCGGATGATCACGTGCGGCAGACCCGCCGTACCGATCATCAGCGTCAGGGTGAAGAGGAAGAGGTTGAGGTCGGTATCCTGCTGGCCGGTGTAGCTGGCGAAGCCGAGCTCGCCGATGACCGTGTTCAGCGTCGCGAGGATGGGCTGTCCGGAACTTTCGAAGTCGGAGAACAGGCCGAGCGGCGGAACCGGATTGCCAGTCAGCTGCAGCGAGATGAAGATGGCCGGGATGGTATAGGCCAGGATCAGCACGATGTACTGGGCGACCTGCGTATAGGTCACGCCCTTCATGCCGCCGAGAACGGCGTAGAAGAACACGACCGCCGCACCGATCAGGAGACCTGCCGTGTTGGAGACCTCGAGGAAGCGCGAGAACGCGACGCCGACGCCGGTCATCTGGCCGATCACGTAGGTGACCGAGGCCACGATCAGGCAGATGACGCCGACCATGCGGGCCGTCTTGGAGTAGAAACGGTCGCCGATGAACTCGGGAACCGTGTAGCTGCCGAACTTGCGCAGATAGGGTGCGAGAAGCAGCGCCAGGAGCACGTAGCCGCCGGTCCAGCCCATCAGATAGGCCGAGGCGTCGTAGCCGCTGAAGGCGAGAATGCCGGCCATCGAGATGAACGAGGCGGCCGACATCCAGTCGGCGGCGGTCGCCATCCCGTTGGTGATCGGGTGGACGCCGCGATTGGCAGCATAGAATTCTTCCGTCGATCCGGCGCGCGCCCAGAAGGCGATGCCGATGTACAACGCGAACGTTGCCCCCACGAAAAGCAGATTGAGATAATATTGATCCATGACGATTTCCCTCCCGAGCCCGCTTATTCTTCGTCGACGTTGAACTTCCGGTCGAGCGCGCTCATCCGAAAAGCGTAGAAGAAGATGATGATGATGAAGACGAGGATCGATCCTTGCTGGGCGAACCAGAAACCGAGATCCGTGCCGCCGATCGCGATGCTGGCGAGAAGCGGACGCAGCAGGATCGCGAACCCGAACGACACGATCGCCCAGACGATCAGGCAGCCAGCCATCAAGCGGACATTGGCTTTCCAGTATGCGGCAGGGCTGCGATCTTCCGATCCACCTGGCGTATTCAAGTTACTCATGCAAATTCCTCCCATTCACACGGTTTGCTCTTAGCACGAGTGTCCCCCCTTCGGTAAAGATCACTTTCATTTATTGTTCGACGGGGAAATGCTGCAGTGCGAAAAACTTTTTTCGCACGCGCGTTGGAGGCGATACTTGGACAAAAGGTCGTTTTCTGCCATTTTCACGGTCGTTCATACACGCGAAAGGAGTCGCTCATGGGATTGTTGTCGGGCCTTCTGGGACTGACCAGCGATGTCGACATCGCAGAGGTTCGCGACGATCTGGCGCCGGTCCTGATCGAGGGCGAGACGGTGACCCTGGCCTTCAAGGTCGTCCGGGACCTGATGGTGTTCACCGAGAGGCGCCTGATTCTTGTGGACAAGCAGGGCCTGACCGGCTCGAAACGGCGAATTCTCTCAATCCCCTACCGGGCCATCACCAGTTTCGCCATCGAGACCGCGGGCCGGTTCGATGCCGATTCGGAAATGACCGTCCATGTGTCGGGGCAGGCACCGATCAAGCGGGAGCTTTCGCGTTCGGCCAATATCAGCGGCATTCAGAAGGCCCTCGCCACGGGCGTACTTGGTTCGTGACATGGGACAGAACGAGCCATTCGGCGTTTGCGCGTCACGTCGCCGATGAGGCTCTTTTAAAGGACGCCTCTTGATGGTTAAGATCGCAAGGGACGATCGCCTGCCGCGCAATCGGCGAGGCCACGGAGCTGCGGCTCGAGAGACGGCGCGGATGCGACGATGACGACCACATTGACCGATATCCGATATGCGCGGGAGACGGACGCCCTTTGTCTCAACCGCATTCATGCAGCCTCCTGGCGGCAGGCCTACACCGGAATCATTCCGTTCCGAAGCCTGCACGCCATGATCGGCCTGCGCGATGCCGGGTGGTGGTCGCGAACCGTCAAGTCCGGCGCGGCGATCCTGGTTTGCAGTTTTGGGGGAACGATCGTCGGCTATGCGACGCTCGGCCAGAACCGGACCCGCAGCCTGCCCGTCGACGGCGAGCTTTACGAGCTCTACCTCGACCCGACATTTCAGGGGGTCGGCCTTGGCCGCAGGCTCTTCAACGCCGCGCGCGACTGCCTGCTGAGGGACGGGGCCCGGGGTTTTGCGATCTGGACCCTGGCCGAGAACGACCGGGCCGTGGCGTTCTACACGAGCCTCGGCGGCACCGACGTGGCGGAGGGTATCGAGACCTTCGGTGGGAAAACGGTCTCGAAGGTCGCTTTCCTCTGGACGTGAGGCCGTTTCTGCGCTCTGGCGCTTCTTCCCGCAGGCACGCGACCGTCCCGCCCTGCCCCATGAGAGACGAGCGCGCACGATGAGCCAGTTTCCAGCGCTGACACTCGACAGCGCAAGCGGCGCCGCCCTTCACGTCTATCGCGCGGTGCCGGCAGTCCCCAAAGCCGTGATCCTCCTCTTTCACGGGCTTGCCGAACATGCGGGCCGCTATGGGCGCGTTGCCGGCATTCTGGCGGATGCGGGATATGCGGTCTATGCCCACGACCATCGCGGCCATGGTTCGACGGTCGCCCGGGACGCGCCGCTGAGACGGTTCGCACGGCGCGATGGGGCGGACGCGGTTCTTCTCGATTGCCGGACGGTCTTCGATTTCGCGCGAAGCAACCATCCCGCTCTTCCGCTCTTCGTCTTCGGCCACTCCATGGGCGGCCTCGTCGCGATCAATTTCGCCGAGCGCCATGCGCGCGAAAACACGATCGCCGGACTTGCGATCTGGAATTCGAGCGTCAAGGCCGACTGGCAGCTGCGCCTCGGCGCGTTCGGGCTTCGCATCGAAAAGGCGCTCAAGGGATCGGACGTCGCCAGCGGCCTCTTCCAGCGCGCCATGTTCGATGCCTGGGCAAAATCGATTCCGGCCAGACGCACCGAGTTCGACTGGCTGTCGCACGACCCGGGCGCGGTCGACGCCTATATTGCCGATCCGCTTTGCGGCTTCACGCCGACCGTCTCGATGATGGACGATATCATCACCCTCATCCGCAAGGGCGGCGCCCCCGCGTCGATCGCGGCGCTTCCCGACGATATTCCGGTGCATCTTCTCGGTGGCTCCGAAGATCCGGTCACCGGCAAGGGCGAGGCCCTGCATTGGCTCGCCGGCCGCCTGCGCGACAAAGGGCTCGGCGACGTGACCCTGTCGATCGTCGAAGGGGCTCGCCACGAGACCCTCAACGAGATGGCGAGCCTGCGCGATCCGGCGATCGCCGATCTCATCGCCTGGATGGACGCACGCATTGCCCAGCGCACCGGGCGGAAACGTTGATTCCGGTTTTTCGATCGATCCGGCGCGCCAAGCACTAAACCTTAAGTCGCAGGCGATGCTGAGGTGTCGCCTGAGGCTATCGAGCAGGTGCGTCCATTCGGACGCGCGATGCGCCTGTTGTCCTGTTGGTTTCCCCATCGGCCCTGAAGGAGCCGGGGCCGATCGGAACGCGCCCGATCGACCGGCGGGTCAGACCGCCTTGTTCGAAACCGCAGCCTGCTCGAAGGTCGCCATGCCGGTGTGGCACTGGCATGCGGCCTTGACGATGCCGGCGGCGATCGCCGCGCCCGTGCCTTCGCCGAGACGCATGCCGAGGGCGAGCAGCGGCACCTTGTCCATGATTCCCAGCGCCTTGATGTGACCGGGCTCGGCCGAGACGTGGGCGAACAGGCAATGGTCGAGGGTCGACGGGTCCATCTTGTGAAGAACGGCCGCGGCGGCCGTCGCCACGAAGCCGTCGATGATCACCGGCACGCGCTGGGTGCGGGCCGCCAGGATCGCGCCGGCCATCGCCGCGAACTCGCGGCCGCCGAGCCGGCGCAGGACTTCCAGCGGATCCTTCAGATGCCCCTTGTGGGTCTCGATCGCCCTGGCGACGATCTTTGCCTTGTGATCGATGCCCGTCGTGTCGAAGCCGGCGCCGGGTCCCACCCAGTCGGCGGGACTGCCGCCGAACAGCCCGCAGTAGAGCGCCGCCGCGACCGTGGTGTTGCCGATCCCCATTTCGCCGAGGCAGAGGAGGTCGGGCTCGCCGGCCATGACCTCCATGCCGAACGCCATGGTCGCTGCGCAGGTCTTCTCGTCCATCGCCGCCTCGACGCTGATGTCGCCGGTCGGAAACTCCAGCGCCAGGTCGAAGACCTTGAGGCCGAGATCGTAGGCCGCGCAGATCTGGTTGATCGCAGCGCCGCCCGCGGCGAAATTCGTTACCATCTGTTGGGTCACGTCCGAGGGAAAGGGCGAAATTCCCTGCTTCGTCACCCCGTGCGTGCCGGCGAAGACCGCCACGACCGGACGCTGGATCGTTGCCGAGCCGCGCCATGCGGCAACCCATTCCGACAGGTCCTCGAGCCGTCCGAGCGCGCCGGCGGGCTTGGTCAGTTGGGCCTCACGCTCGCGTTTTGCGTGAACCGCCCGGCGATCGGAACCGGGCATCGTGGCGACGAGTTCGCGGATATCGTCGAAGGGAAGGCCGGATGCGGACATGAAAAGCTCCTGAAGAACAAGGCTCGCTCGACCGGAAACGGGAGCGAAACGAAGGGGATCGTCTGATGAACGGATGAAACGCTTCTAGCTTGATTGCCGCGCTGGGTCATCACGGGCCTGACGGGTTTCGGCAAAGCTCTCGACCAGCGCACGTTCCAGACGCAGCGCCTGATGCGCCTCGCCCGGATTGCCGAAGCGGAGCCATTCGGGCGCATAGCCAAAGGGCCGGGTGAGGATGTGGCGACGGCAGAGCGCGCCGTGAAGGGCATGGGCGAAGGGGTGGTGAACCGTCGCAAAGAGCTGCGTCTGTCCCACGACATCAAGGCCGACGCGGGCTAGGACGCCGAAGAGCGTGTCGGTCTGGATCCCGAGCGCAACGCGCACCCGGGCGATCAACGCACGGTCTTCGAGAAACGCCGTTCCGATCGCAAGGGCCGGCCCCGAGACCGCCCAGGACCCGAGCCGTGCGGCAAGGCTCGCGGCGAGCGCCGGCGTCGTCAGCGCGAAGCCGAGACGCAGGCCCGCCAGGCCGAAGAACTTGCCGAATGAGCGAAGCACCAGAAGGCCGTCCCGTCCGGTTTCCTGCGCGACGCTCAAACCGGGTTCGGGATCGGTGAACGCCTCGTCGACGACGAGAAGGCCGCCGCGGCGTGCCAGCCGATCGGCCAGATCGAGAAGATCGCGCCGGGCGAACCTCTTGCCGTCCGGATTGTTCGGATTGACGACGACGACGATCGTCGCCGCATCCGCAATGGCGGCGAGATGGGAGAAGCTGCAGGGCGTGTGGCCCGCCGCCGCGAAGGCTCGTCCGTGCTCGGAATAGGTCGGATCGAGGATCGCGACGGTTCGCGGCTCGAAAAGGTACGGCAGGAGCGAGATCAGCGCCTGCGTGCCGGGCGCAATGGCGATTCCCGCCTTGGCCGGCGCGCCATAGGCGCTGCGCGCAGCGTTCGCGAGCCGCTGTTCGGCGGCCCGTTCGGGAAGCCTCGACCATGTGTCGGGAAGAAGATCGGGCACGGGCGGCGGCGCAGGGTTGATGCCGGTCGAAAGATCGAGCCAATCGGCCCGCGACCCGCCATAGCGTTCGATCGCGGCGTCGAGCGCGCCGCCATGGGTCTTGAACGGGGTCTCGATCACGTCGCGATCCGGTCTATGAGATGCAGAAACGAGCCGCACACATTGCGGTCGATCTGACCATAGCATCCGAGCGCCGTACCCCGCGCGTCCCCGGCCTCGAAAAGCGGCGCCCTTCCATCCTGTGAAACGATCGTCGCATAGTGGAATTCGTGGGCCGTCATCGCCCCTTCGAACGGCGAGCCGGCGCAAGGGCTCACCCGGCGATAGCCGAGATGCAGCCGGCGCGCTTCGAAGCTCGTGACGAGCGGCAGAAGCCCCAGCATCGCGTGCCGTTCTCCATCGGCATCGATCAGCCCCTCGCCGAGGGCCATGTAGCCGCCGCATTCGCCATAGATCCGAGCGCCGCGCCGCGCCGCCGCCTGAAGTCCGGCCTTGAAGGCCAAGGCGGCGGCGAGGCGTCCGGCATGAAGCTCGGGATAGCCCCCCGGCAGGTAGATCGCATCGGCGCCGGCGTCCGGCGCCTCGTCCGCCAGGGGCGAAAAGACCGAAAGTTCGGCGCCCGCCGCACGCCATCCGTCGAGAAGATGGCCATAGGAGAACGCAAAGGCCGCGTCGCGTGCGATGGCGATATGCTGGCCGAGCGGCGGCAGTGCGGAAACGGACGTCTCGCCTCCCTCGCCCATGCCGTGCGGTCGCGCCAGCGCGGCGAGGGTTTCCAGATCGGCATGCGACGAAAACCAGTCAGCCGCCCGCGCGAGGAATCCTGCCAGATCCTCGTGCTCCCCGGCCTGGACGAGACCGAGATGGCGCTCGGGCAGCAGAAGATCGGCCCGGCGCGGCAGACAGGCGAGAACGGGAATCGCCAAGGGCGCGAGCGCCTCGCGCAGCAGCGTCTCATGTCTTGGAGACCCCACCCGGTTCAGAATCAGGCCGGCGATCGGCAGGGCGGTCCTGAATCCGGCGAAGCCGGCGACGAGCGCAGCCACCGAATGGCTCTGCCGCGCGCAATCGACGACGAGAACCACAGTCAGCCTCAGCATCTCGGCGAGATCGGCCGGCGATCCGGTGCCGTCGGCGGCGCCGTCGAACAGGCCCATCATGCCTTCGACGACGAACGCATCGGCGTCGGCATCGGCGCAGGCCGTGGCGCGAAGCGCTTCCAGAAGCCCCGGCCGCATGGCCCACGGATCGAGATTGACGCAAGGGTGTCCGCTGGCCGCGGCATGATAGGCCGGGTCGATATAGTCAGGCCCCGCCTTTGCCGAGGCGACGCGAAGCCCACGCTGCGCGAGCGCGGAGATAAGGGCGAGCGTCACGGTCGTCTTGCCCGCCCCCGAAGACGGCGCGGCGATCAGCAGGCCGGCCATTCGATCAGGCCACGCTCTTGCGCTTCGGGCGAAGCACGTGGACATGGTCGCCGTCGTAGAGCCTTGAATCGATGAAGTCCTTCGCACCCAGTCCGCGCCCGACGAGGATCAGCGCCGTGCGCGTGAGCTTCGCCTCGCGCGCCTTGCGGTGAAGCTCGCCGAGTGTGCAGCGGATGAAGGTCTCGTCCGGCCAGCCCACCCGATAGGCGATGATGGCCGGGCAGTCCTCGCCGTAAGCGTCGACCGGCACCAGTTCGCGCTGAATATGCGGGATGTTGCGGACGGACAGATGGATCGCCATCGTCGCACCGCTTTGCGCGAGCGTCGCGAGCTCCTCGCCCGCAGGCATCGCGGAGGACTTCATCGCGGTGCGGGTGAGGATGACCGTCTGGCAGACCTCCGGCACCGTCAGTTCGGTCTTCAGCGCCGCCGCAGCCGCGGCGAAGGCCGGCACGCCGGGCGTCACGTCGAACGGAATGGCGAGCGCGTCGAGCCGCCGCATCTGCTCGGCCGTCGCCCCGTAGAGCGAGGGATCGCCCGAATGGACCCGGGCGACGTCGAGGCCCTTCTCGTTCGCCGCGACGATCTCGGCGATGATCTCGTCCAGCGTCATCGGCGCCGTATCGAGAACGCGCGCCTCCGCCGGCGCGGCCTTGACGATCTCCTCGGGCACCAGCGATCCGGCGTAGAGACAGACGGGGCAGGACTGGATGAGCCTCAGCCCGCGCACGGTGATGAGATCGGGCGCGCCGGGTCCGGCGCCGATGAAGTGAACAGTCATGCCATCTCGCCTCGTGGTGTTCGTTTCAGGCAGCGCTTGGGTGCCGGCGCCTTCGTCGAAGAAATCGGGTTCGCGCTCATGTTCCGATCCCGGTGCCGTGCTTCCGGGCATAGCCGCGCGGCGTGTAGACCCAGTCGCGGCCATCGCCGGTCTTCACGACCCGGCTGTTGGAGGAGCCGACGAGGACGACGGTGAGCATGTCGACATCGTCCACTTCGAGCTCCGCTAGGGTCACGATGCGCAGCGTTTCGGTGGGGCGGCCGAGATTGACGCCGAGGATGACGGGGGTATCGGCGGGCCGGTGCCTCAGGAGTTCGTCCCGCGCATGGGCAAGTTGGGTGCGGCGTTTCCTCGAGACCGGATTGTAGAACGCGATCACGAAATCGCCCTCGGCCGCGGCCTTCACCCGCCGCTCGATGTCCTCCCAGGGCGTCAGGAGATCGGACAGCGAAATCGTGCAGAAATCATGGCCGAGCGGCGCACCGGCCCGGGCGCTGGCCGCCTGCAGCGCGGAGATGCCCGGCGAGCACTGGATCTCGATCCGCCTGGCGCCGTCGGGAAGGTCTCCCCTGTCGAGAAGCTCGAAGACGAGCGTCGCCATCGCGTAGATGCCGGCGTCGCCCGAACAGACGAGGGCGACGGTCCGACCCTCGCCGGCAAGTTCCATCGCCCGGCGGACGCGCAGTTCCTCGGCGCCGAGATCGAAATCGTGGCGCGCCTTGCCGTCGGCCAGCGGCCCCAGAATGTCGAGATAGAGCGAATAGCCGACGAGATCGGTGGATGCGGCGATCATGGCGGAAACCTCGGGCGAGCGCCAGGCCGCCTGGCCCGGCCCGATCCCGACGACGAAGAGCGTTCCCCGCGCCCGGCCGATCGCGCCTGGATCGAGAGGTGTCGGCGCCTGTCCGAGCGCGGCGGTGACCCGTTTCGACTTGATCTTCGGGAGGATGAGGCGACCGTCCCGGCCGACGCCGGCGAGCGCCGCTCCTTCCGCGACGCCGTGGCAGCCGATTTCGGCGAAAACGATCTCGGACGGGTTCACCAGCCTGTCGCGCTCGGCTTCGAGATCGTGCGCCGCGAAGAACCTTGCGGCCACGCCGAAATGCGCCGCAACCGCATGGACGGCCGCTTCGTCCGCCTTCAGATCGACACTGGCGACCGCGGCCAGGCAAAGCGGGCTGACGCCGGCCGTCCGCAGCGCGGTCTGCGCGAGCTCGATCGCCTCGTTACCCGGCGCGCCGCGTTCCGAGCCGATGCCGAGGACGAGGGTCCTCGGGCGATAAAGGAGTTCGCTCGGTCGGGGCGCGCGGGCGTCCTGCGAAAGGGTCAGGCCGATCTCGGCTTCGTGCGAAAGCGTGATCGGCGAGCCGGACAGCCAGGGCGCATCCCCTTCGATGCGTGCGGCCGAACCGGCGAGAAGGTCTGCCATGACACGCTTCGCATCCGCCAAATTTTCGAGGACGTAACCGGGCGGCGGCGCGTCGAGGGCAAGGCCGAGAGCGAGATCGCCGGCGGTGGTAATGGCCGCATGGCCTTCGGTCACCGCCGCGATCCGGCGCGCCAGATCGTTTGCGCCGTGATGGCCGCCCAGAAGCGGCACGATGCTGGAGCCGTCTTCGGCGACGCACAGGACCGGCGGTTCGGTGAGTTTGTCGGCGAGACGCGGCGCCAGAATGCGGATCAGGGCGCCGCTCGCCATGACGGCGACGATCGGCGTCCCGTCGGAAAACAGCGAGCGGAGATGGTCGCCCGCATTGTCGAACGAGGTTGAGACATTCGCGGTTCGGGACGAGGCCCCGTGAACCTCGCCGTCGATCGCGTCCGCGATCCGCGCGGCAAGAGCGCTCGCGGAGGCGGACAGGATGACGATGGCGGGTTTGGGCCTGGCTGGCGGAACGCCTGTCATCGATCTTCCATTCTTCGTCCAGCGCCGGGCAAGGGTGCGTTGAGGATCGCAGGTTCGTCGCCGCGATAGCCGAGGATCATCGAAAAATAGGGTGCGACGTCCCCGGTCTCGGCAAGCGGTGCGATCGTCTGGTTCGCGAGCGTCACCCGCTCGCAATAGCGGCAGCTGCCGCTCAACCCCATGGTTTCGAGGAGGGTCTTGATGCGGGCGAAGTGCCGGCCGAGCTTCATGATCGCGAACGCCTGCGCGCCCTCGATCCGGGTCTTCAATTCCTGGTCCGGCAAAGGTCCCGGAATGATGGTCAGCACGTCGTTGCGCGCGGCGAGCGGGCGCAGGCTCGCAGCGCTCGCGGCCATCACCGAGGAGACACCGGGAACGATCACCGTCTCGAAACGGCCCGCCAGCCGCTCGAACAGATACATGAACGAGCCGTAGAAGAACGGATCGCCCTCGCACAGAACCGCGACGTCCTCGCCCCCGTCGAGGCGCGCGGCGATGTCGCGCGCCGCGCGGTCATAGATGCCGGCGGCCGGAAACCGCTCGACGCGCATCGGCACCGCGATCGCGATCTCCACCTGCCCGGGCGCCAGGAACTGGGCGACGATCGCCCGCGCGAAGCTCTCGCCCTGTTCGGGCTTGGGGTAGGCGACGACCGGCGACGCGGTCAGGATCCGGTGCGCCTTCAGCGTCAGAAGGTCCGGGTCGCCCGGCCCGACGCCAAGGCCGTAGAGCACGCCCGGCTTCTGATCGGATCGGCGGGTCACGGAGTGCCGGCCCTCTTGCATGGCGCTCCCGCCGCCCGCGCCGGGATCGACGGCCGCTCGTCGGACCGCACGGCTCAGCGCATCGACTTCGGGCCGAGCGGATGGTCGGCGTGGGGATAGGGATGATGATGGTGATCGTGGCCGCCGCCATGGGCATGGCCGGCCCCGTGGGAATGCCCATGCTCGTGCCCATGCTCGCGCCCGTGCGAATGGCCGTGATCGTGATCATGAGAATGGCCGTGATCGTGCGGGTGATCGTGGGCATGGTCGCCGGCGTGCGAATGGCTGTGCGCCGCTCCCGGAACGGGGCCCGGCGCGGGGACCGCGCGGCAGGCGCCCGTGCAAATATCGTCGCACAGCGCGCAGTCGGCCGAGGAGCCGACGCCTTCCACATGATGGTGGTGGCTTTCCTGGGCCAAGCCCACCTCGGCCTCGAAGCCCAAAACCTGCTCGCGGTACTTGCACATCTGGCAGTTCATGTTGTTGGTGCCTTCCAGCACCTCGCGAAGCCGGTCGGCGAAGGTTTCGACGACGAGATCGTGGGCGCCCAGATAGGGCGCCTTCAGGAAGGCGATCTCCGGATGGGCCTCGGCGACCTTGTCGGTCTGGTCGTAGATCCGGCGCACGAGAACGCCGGTGAATAGGAAATAGGGAAACACCACGATGCGCCTGTAGCCGAGGCGCGCGGCATGGGTGAGCCCCGGTTCGACCAGCGGAAAGGTGACGCCGGAATAGACCGTCTCGCCCCACGCGAACCCGAGCCCCTCCCAGAGCATGCGCATCACCTTGGACACGTTGGAATTGGCGTCGGGATCGGAGGCGCCGCGCCCGACGACCACCAGCATCGTGTCGTGCAGGGGCTCGCCGTCCCGCCAGCCATTGGCACGCAGGCACTCGCGGATGCGCTCGCCGGCGGCGCGAATCATCTTCGGATCGATGCCGAGTTCGCGGCCATAATGGATGGCGACGTCGTTGGCAGCGGCATAGGTGTTGAGCACGGAAGGAATGTCGTTCTTGGCGTGGCCCGCGGCAAACAGCATGCCGGGAAGCGCGACGATCTCGCGCGCGCCACCATTCTTCAGCCTGTTGAGGCCGTCGCGGATCACCGGCTTGGCAAATTCCAGATAGCCATGCTCGGTCGTCCAGTCGGGCAGCCGTTCGCGCAACTTCTCGGCAAGGCCGCCGAACTCTTCCATCGCGCCCTTGTCGCGGCTGCCATGGCCGCACAGCATCAAGGCCTTCATGTCGTCCTCCTGACGCGGGGGTCGCCGCGTGTTCGCTCATGGCCGGAGGATCGCGGGGGACGGGCTCTCGCCGCGCCGCCTTCGATGCAGATCCGACAGCTTCCGTCTTGGCCCCCGATCGGGTCGGCCGCACCGGACATGAATTTCAGCCGGGTCAAGATGCCCGGCTCCGTCGTGTCGTCAGGACTGGTAGACGCGATGAATGCGCGGGTCAAATCGAATGACCCGCAGGAAAACGACCCAGGTGCGGCGCGCTCAGGCGGCCTTGTGGCGGCTTGCGGTTCTCGGCGAAACCGCCGCGACGAGATCGCAGGGTCTGATCAGGCCGATCGTCCCGCCGTTCTCCTCGACGCGAATGGTCGCGCCCGTGCCGAGCCGATCCATGAAGGTGCCGATCGGCGTTCCCGGGGCCACCGCATCGCCCTCGGAGGCGGACGACCCGTCGTCCGGCTTCATGACGTCGCGGGCCCGCAGGATCTGGAGAAGGTTGGTATGCGCCACGAAATCGGCGACATAGTCGTCGGCCGGGTTCTGGATGATTTCGGACGGGGTGCCGCACTGGACGATGCGCCCGCCCTCCATGATCGCGATCCGGTCGCCGAGCTTGAACGCCTCGTCGAGATCGTGGCTGACGAACAGGATCGTGCGCTTCAGGTTCTGCTGAAGGTCCAGAAGCTCGTCCTGCAAGCGCGCGCGGATCAGCGGATCGAGGGCGGAGAACGGCTCGTCCATCAGAAGGATCGGCGCCTGCGTCGCGAAGGCGCGCGCAAGGCCGACGCGCTGCTGCATCCCGCCGGACAATTCGCCCACTTTCCGCTCCGCCCAGTCGGACAGGCCGACGAGCTCGAGCTGGGTGCGGACCTTTTCCTCGCGCTCCTTCTTCGACATGCCGGACAGTTCGAGGCCGAGGGCGACATTGTCGAGAACGTTGCGCCAGGGCAGAAGCCCGAACTGCTGGAACACCATGGAGACGCGCGAGGTGCGGATCTGGCGCAGCGTCTTTTCGTCGGCATTGGTGACGTCGGTCATGCCGGTGCCGTCATTGACGAGAACCTTGCCGCGACACACCGGATTGAGACCGTTGACGGCGCGCAGCAAGGTCGACTTGCCGGAGCCCGACAGACCCATGAGAACGAGGATCTCGCCCTCGCCGACTTCGAGCGAGCAGGCGTGGACGCCGAGCACCTGGCCGGTTTCGGCCTGGATATCGCTGCGCTTCTTGCCCGCATCCATCAATGGCAGGGCGGAGACCGGCTGCTTGCCGAAGACGATGTTCACGTCGTCGAAGATGATCGCCTTGCTCATGCCTTGCTCCCGATCCGCAGGACGCGATCGAGCATGATCGCGACGACGACGATGATGAAACCGCTCTCGAAGCCGAGCGCGGTGTTGACCTGGCCAAGTGCCCGCATGACCGGAACGCCGAGCCCGTTGGCGCCGACGAGGGCCGCGATGACCACCATCGACAGGGACAACATGATCGTCTGGTTGAGGCCGGCCATGATCTGCGGCAGCGCGTAGGGCAGCTCGACCTTGGTCAGCTTCTGGAACCCCGTCGCGCCGAATGCGTCGGCCGCTTCCAGAAGCGGCGTCGGGGCGGATGAGATGCCCAGATGGGTCAGGCGGATCGGCGCTGGCAGCACGAAGATGACGGTTGCGAGCAGCCCGGGCACCATGCCGATCCCGAAGAAGACGATGGCGGGAATGAGATAGACGAAGGTCGGCAGCGTCTGCATCAGGTCGAGGACCGGCTGCAGGAACTTGTAGAGCGTCGGCCTGTGCGCGGTGGCGATCCCGATCGGCACGCCGACGGCCATGCAGACGACGCAGGCCGAGATGACGAGCGTCAGGCTCTGCACCGTCTCGTCCCAATAGCCCTGGTTGACGATGAACAAAAAGCCGAGAAGCACGAACAGCCCCATCTTCCAGCTTTTCTGCAGCCA
This sequence comes from Fulvimarina uroteuthidis, assembly GCF_034321785.1. Lineage (NCBI taxonomy): Bacteria > Pseudomonadati > Pseudomonadota > Alphaproteobacteria > Hyphomicrobiales > Aurantimonadaceae > Fulvimarina > Fulvimarina uroteuthidis. The sequence continues at coordinate 211,648 of NZ_JAXLPB010000001.1, forward strand.
CCAGGAGAAGATCGCGAACACGGCGATGACGAGGAGCGGCGGCGGGGTTTCGAGAATCCAGAGAAGCGCGTCGATCAGGCTCTCCATGGCGCTCGCCAGCCCGTCGAAGAACCAGCCTCCGCTGGTCTGCAGCCAGTCGAAGAAGAATTCGGCGGTCCTGCCGACCGGGATCTTGTAGTCCGTCAACCAGTCCAAGCGCTCAACTCCCGTGTCCCATTCGGATCCCGTGCCTTCGTCGAAATCCCCCGGCCGGCCGGGCGACCGGGGGCTTCACTCAACTTCGCGATGGAATCAAAGGCCGAGATGGGCCTTCACGGCGTCGAGACCGGGCTCGCCGTCGACTGTCGTCACGCCTTCGAGCCAGCCTTCCCACTCGCCCGGATTCGCCTTGAGCCAGGCCTCGGTCGCATCGGCCGGGTCCGCACCATCGTCGAGGATCTCGCCCATGATCTGGTTTTCCATGGGCAGGGTGAACGTCTGGTTGGCAAGAAGTTTCGCCATGTTCGGGCATTCTTCCGCATAGCCCTTGCGCACCACGGTCTGGACGATCCCCTCGCCGCCGAAGAACTCTTCGCCGCCCGGCAGATATTTGAGATCGTAGTTGGCGTTCATCGGATGCGGCTCCCAACCGAGGAAGACGATCGGCTCCTCCTTCTGGTAGGCGCGGCCGACCATGGCCAGCATTCCCTGCTCGGAGCTCTCGACCACCTCGAAGCCTTCGAGATCGTGCTTGTTCTCGGTGGTCAGCGACACGAGATAGCCGTTGCCCTCGTTGCCGGGCTCAATCCCGTAGATCTTGGCGTCGAGCTCTTCGCGAAACTTGTGGATATCGCCGAAGCTCTTCAGGCCCGCCTCGTAGGTATAGGCCGGAACGGCGAGCGTGTACTTGGTGCCGGTCAGGTTGGTGCCGACGACCTCGATCTCGCCGGAATCGAGATAGGGCTGGATCGCGCCCTTCTGGGCCGGCATCCAGTTGCCGAGGAAGATGTCCACATCGTCGCTTTCCATCGAGGCGAAGGTCACCGGAACGGAGAGGATCTTCACGTCCACCTCGTAGCCGAGTCCCTCGAGGATATGCTTCGTCGTGGCGGTCGTCGTCGTGATGTCGGTCCAGCCGACATCCGAGAAGGACACGGCCTTGCAGGCGTCGGCGACCTGGGCGGACGCCGGTGCACAGAGCGCGCTGGATGCAAGAAGGGTCAGGGCGCACATCGAAGTGGTCTTGATTTTCATGTCGTTCCTCTCGGGTTGATTTTCGTGTGGCGGCAGTTTTTGATTGATCAGTCAGTTAAAAAACATATATTGCCTGATGTAAACACTGGCATTCGCTGTTTCTGATTATTTTAAGAGCAAACCGGGGGCTTGATGCCGAAGATCGGAATGGAGCTGGTACGGCGGGAGGCGCTCATCAGCGCCGCGATCGCCGAGATCGGCGCCGCCGGCTCCGTCGACGTCACCGTCAGCCGGATCGCGCGGCGCGCCGGCGTCTCGTCGGCCCTCGCCCACCATTATTTCGGCTCGAAGGAACAGATCATCATCGCCGCCATGCGGCACATCCTCGATGCGTTCGGCCAATCCGTCAAGCAGCGTTACGCAGAGGCAGGAACGCCGCGCGCCCGCATCGAGGCGGTGATCGCCTCCTGCTTCGAGCCGGAGCAGTTCGACAAGGCGATCGTGTCGGCCTGGCTCGCCTTCTACGTCGAGGCGAATCGCTCGCGGGACGCGGCGCGGCTGCTGCGCGTCTATGCAAGACGGCTGGATTCCAACCTAGTCCACGCCCTGCGCTCGCTGATGCCGATCGCGCTGGCGCGCCAGACCTCGCAAGGTCTCGCCTCGATGATCGACGGCCTCTACATTCGCGCCGCGCTTCAGGAGCGCGCGCCCAGACCGAAAGACGCGGCGGCGCTCGTCGTCGACTATCTCGACAAGGCTTTGGCAAAGGGAAACTGCACTTGAGCAAGAAACCGAACATCCTGATCCTCATGGTCGATCAGCTGAATGGAACGCTGTTTCCTGATGGGCCCGCCGATTTCCTGCACGCGCCGAACCTGAAGAAGCTCGCCGAGCGCTCGACGCGGTTTCGCAACTGCTACACCGCCTCGCCGCTCTGCGCGCCTGCGCGTGCGAGCTTCATGTCCGGCCAGTTGCCGCGGCGCACGCGGGTCTACGACAACGCGGCGGAATTTGCCTCCGACATTCCCACCTACGCCCATCATCTGCGCCGCGCCGGCTACCAGACGACCTTGTGCGGCAAGATGCATTTCGTCGGGCCGGACCAGTTGCACGGCTTCGAGGAGCGCCTGACCACCGACGTCTACCCGGCCGATTTCGGCTGGACGCCCGACTATCGCAAGCCCGGCGAGCGGATCGACTGGTGGTACCACAATATGGGTTCGGTCACCGGCTCGGGGATCGGCGAGATCACCAACCAGCTCGAATATGACGACGAGGTCGCCTACGAGGCAAGGCGCAAGATCTACGATCTCGGGCGCTGCAAGGACGAGCGTCCGTGGATGCTCACGGTCTCCTTCACCCATCCCCACGACCCGTACGTCGCGCGCAGGAAATACTGGGACCTCTACGAGGATTGCGAACACCTCCTGCCCAAGGTCGGCCCGATCGCCTATGCGGACCAGGACCGGCATTCCCAGCGCATTCTCGACGCCAACGACCGCACGAACTTCGACATTTCGGACGCCGATATCAGCCGCTCGCGCCGGGCCTATTTCGCCAACATCTCCTATATCGACGACATGATCGGCGAGATCTTCGAAGCGCTGGAGACGACCGACCAGAGCGAGGAGACGATCGTCCTCTTCCTTTCGGATCATGGCGACATGCTGGGCGAGCGCGGCATGTGGTTCAAGATGAGCTTCTTCGAGGGCTCGGCCCGCGTGCCCATGATGATCTCGGCGCCGGGCATGACGCCCGGCCGGATCGACCGGCCGGTATCCACCATCGACGTCACCCCGACGCTCGCCGATCTCGCCAGGATCGATCTCGGCGGCATCATGCCGTGGACCGATGGCGAGAGCCTCGTGCCGGTCGCGAACGGCGCGGACCGGACGAACCCGGTTCGGATGGAATATGCCGCCGAGGGGTCCGAGGCCCCGCTTGTCGCGCTCCGCGAGGGGCGTTGGAAATACACCCATTGCGAACTCGATCCGCCGCAGCTCTTCGACATGGACGCCGATCCGCAGGAACTGACGAACCTTGCCGCCGATCCGGGCCATGCCGACATCGTCGCCGAATTCGACCGGGCCGTGAGGGCGCAGTGGGACATGGCGCGTTTCGATGCCGAAGTGCGCGAGAGTCAGGCGCGGCGGTGGGTGGTCTACGAGGCCCTGCGCAACGGCGACTATTATCCGTGGGACTTCCAGCCCCTGAAGAAGGCGTCCGAGCGCTACATGCGCAATCACATGGACCTCAACGTCCTCGAGGCGTCCCAACGCTATCCGAAGGGGGATTGATCCGATGATCACGGTTTATGGACGCGCCGATTCCAACAATGTCCAGCCCATCATGTGGCTCATCGGCGAGCTCGGCCTCGACCATGAGCGGCTCGATGTCGGCCACAGGTTCGGCGGCACAAGGACAGCGGAGCATCTCGCCATGAACCCGATGGGTCTCGTGCCGGTCCTTCGCGACGACGGGGACGAACCGATCGCCGAGATGGGCGCGATCCTGCGCTATCTGGCGGCACGCTATGGCACGGACGACGACTTCTGGCCGGCCGATCCCAGCCACCGGGCGCAGGTCGATCGCTGGGCCGAATGGGCCAAGGTCGAAGTGATGGCCGCGTTCCAGGCTCCGGTCTTCTTCGCGGCCGTGATCGCCAAGCCGGAAAAGCGCGATCCCGTCGCGCTTCAGTCCGCGCTCGCCAAGCTCGACGTCCGGCTCGACGTCGCGGAGGCCCGGCTGGCCGACCGTCTCTTTCTTGCCGGTGACCGCTTTACCCTGGCCGACACGGTCTTCGGTTCGGTGCTCTACCGCTATTTCGCCCTCGACATCGCCCGCCCCGAGCGACCCAACCTGTCCGCCTACTACCATCGGCTCGAAGAGCGCCCGGCCTATCGCGACCATGTGATGGTCTCCTTCGACGCCCTGAAAGGAACCGTATGAGAGCCCAACCCAAAGCCAGCCACTTCATCGATGGCGACTATGTGGAGGACACGGACGGCACGCCGTTCGAGAGCGTCTATTCGCTGACCGGCGAGACGATCGCCCGGCTGCACGAGGCGACGCCGGCCATCATCGAGCGCGCGATGGCGGCGGCGGCGAGAGCCCAGAAGGAGTGGGCGACATGGGCGCCCGTCGCGCGCGCGCGCGTCCTGCACAAGGCCGCCGAGATCATCCGCGAACGCAATCAGGCGCTGTCCGAGCTCGAAACGCTCGACACCGCCAAGCCCCTCCAGGAGACCCTCGTCGCCGACGCGACGTCGGGCGCCGACGCCATCGAATGGTTCTCCTCGATCGCCGCGACCATGGGCGGATCGAGCGTGCCGCTCGGCGGCGACTTCGTCTACACGGTGCGCGAACCGCTCGGCGTCTGCGTCGGCATCGGCGCGTGGAACTACCCCATGCAGATCGCCTGCTGGAAGTCCGCGCCGGCCCTGGCCTGCGGCAACGCCATGGTGTTCAAGCCATCGGAAATGACGCCGCTGACGGCGCTGAAGCTGGCCGAGATCTACATGGAAGCCGGCGCGCCCAAGGGTCTCTTCAACGTGGTCCAGGGCATGGGGCGCACGGGCGCCGCGCTGACGACGCATGCGGCGACCGCGAAGGTTTCCCTCACCGGCTCCGTTCAGACCGGCGCGAACGTGTTCAAGGCGGCCGCCGGCGGCATGCGTCACGTGACCATGGAACTCGGCGGCAAGTCGCCGATCCTCGTCTTCGACGATGCGGACCTCGAGAACGCCATTTCCGGCGCGATCCTCGGCAACTTCTATTCGGCCGGCCAGATCTGCTCGAACGGCACGCGCGTCTTCGTTCAAGAAGGCATCAAGGACCGGTTCCTGGAACGGCTGGCCGAGCGCGCGGCGACGATCCGGATGGGCGACCCGATGGATCCCGCGATCCACATGGGCCCGCTCATCTCGAAAGCCCAGCATGAAAAGGTCATGGGCTATATCGAGACCGGCAGGTCGGAAGGCGCAAGGCTCGTCTGCGGCGGCCATGTGCCCACGATCGAAGGCTTCGCCGACGCGCCCTTCGTCGCGGCGACGGTGTTCGCCGATGTGACGGACGACATGACCATCGCGCGCGAGGAAATCTTCGGCCCCGTCATGTCCGTCCTCACCTTCGAGACGGAAGCCGAGGCCGTGGCGCGCGCCAACGGCACGCCGTTCGGTCTTGCGGCAGGCGTCTTCACCAGCGACGTCACCCGCGCGCACAGGGTCGCGGGTGCGCTGGACGCGGGCATCACCTGGATCAACACCTACAATCTGACCCCGGTCGAGGCGCCGTTCGGCGGCGTCAAGGAGTCCGGTTTCGGCCGGGAGAACGGCCATGCGGCGATCGAGTTCTATTCCCAGCTCAAGACCATCCATGTCGGCCTCACCCCAGTCGAAAGCCCCTACTGACCCATGACCTCCAACGACACCATCATCGCCGAAGCCGATTACGTCGTCATCGGTTCGGGCTCGGCGGGGGCGGCGCTCGCCTACCGTCTTTCGGAAAGCGGCCGGCATTCCGTGATCGTCCTGGAATATGGCGGAACCGATATCGGGCCGTTCATCCAGATGCCGGGCGCCCTCTCCTACCCGATGAACATGAGCCGCTACGACTGGGGCTTTGCGACCGAGCCGGAGCCGCGTCTCGGCAACCGCCGGCTCGCCACCCCGCGCGGCAAGGTGATCGGCGGGTCGTCCTCGATCAACGGGATGGTCTATGTGCGCGGCCACGCAAAGGACTACGCCCACTGGGAAGCCTCCGGCGCCAGGGGCTGGGATTACGCCGACGTGCTTCCCTACTTCAAGCGCATGGAGAACTGGCATGATGGCGGCCATGGCGGCGATCCGGCCTGGCGCGGCAGCGACGGCCCCTTGCATGTCGGGCGGGGCCCGCGCACCAATCCCCTGTTCAAGGCTTTCGTCGACGCCGGCATCCAGGCCGGCTTCGAGGCGACCGACGACTATAATGGCGAGAAGCAGGAAGGCTTCGGACCGATGGAGCAGACGGTCTGGGAAGGCCGCCGCTGGTCGACCGCCAATGCCTATATCCGCCCGGCAATGGCGCGCGAGAACTTCGACCTCATCCATTGCTTCGCCAACCGCGTGCGGATCGAGGACGGCCGGGCGACGGGCGTCGAGGTCTCGAAGGGCGGCACGCGCGGCGTGGTCAAGGCCCGCCGCGAGGTGATCGTCTCGGCCTCCTCGATCAACTCGCCGAAGATCCTGATGCTGTCGGGCATCGGGCCGGCCGAGCATCTGCGCGAGCACGGCATCGCGGTGGTCGCCGACCGGCCCGGCGTCGGCGGCAATCTGCAGGATCATCTCGAGGTGTACATTCAGCAGGCCTGCACCCAGCCGATCACCCTCTACAAGCACTGGAACCTGTTCGGCAAAGGCTATGCCGGGGCCGAATGGGTGGTCGCCAAGACCGGGCTCGGCGCCTCGAACCAGTTCGAGAGCGCCGGTTTCGTGCGCTCGCGGCCCGGCGTCGAATATCCCGACATCCAGTACCATTTCCTGCCGATGGCCGTGCGCTATGACGGCAAGGCGCCCGCGGAAGGCCACGGCTATCAGGCCCATGTCGGCCCGATGCGCTCGCCCTCGCGCGGCCGCATCTCGCTGAGGAGCGCCGATCCGTCCGAGGCACCGAAGATCGTCTTCAACTATATGTCGACCGACGAGGACTGGGTGGATTTCCGCCACTGCGTCCGCCTCACGCGGGAGATCTTCGGACAGGCCGCGTTCGACGACTATCGCGGCAAGGAGATCCAGCCCGGCGCGTCGGCCCAGTCCGACGACGAGATCGACGCCTTCATCCGCGACGAGGCCGAGAGCGCCTACCACCCGTGCGGCACCTGCAGGATGGGCGATCCCGGCGAGCGCGACACGGTGGTCGACCCGCAGTGCCGGGTGGTCGGCGTCGATGCCCTGCGGGTCGTCGATTCCTCGATCTTCCCGCGCATCACCAACGGAAATCTCAACGCCCCCTCCATCATGGTCGGCGAAAAGGCCGCCGACCACATTCTGGGCCAGTCCCTGCCGCGCGAGGAAGCCCGGCCCTGGATCAACCCGCGCTGGGAAACGAGCGATCGTTAACGCAGCGGCTTGAAAATCGAAAAGCGATTTTTGGAAAGCCTGCTGCGTGAGATCGAAGCGATGGCCGGAGCATGGCCGCGGTGGTCACGCCACTCACCGGCCGCCCCCGCCCCGGAGGGACGCTTGCCCTCGGGCGGGGCTCCCACGTTCGATCGCGCCCCGACGCCGCTTCCTACCGGCCGAACTGAAAGGACTGGTCGCTTCCCTTGCCGAAGGCGAAGCAGTTCCGCCCCCGCTTCTTCGCGGCGTAGAGAGCGCGGTCGGCAGCGGCGATGATCTCGTCCAGCGACCGCCGCGTGTCGATCGAGCAATGCGCGATGCCGATACTGACCGTCACGACGCCAAACCCGTCATAGCGGGCGGGATGGGGAATATCGAGCTGCGCGATCGCCTGCATGACGGATTGCGCGAACCGCGCCGCATCGAGTTCGCTGCAATCACTCAGGACAAACGTGAACTCCTCGCCGCCGAACCGTGCGCAGAAAGCGTTTCCCGCCTCGGCCGCGACCTGTGCGAACGTTTCGGAAACGCGTTGCAGGCATTCGTCGCCGGCCGGATGACCGAAAGCGTCATTGTATAGCTTGAAGTGATCGATATCGACCATCAGCACGGTGAGCGCCCGACATGCGGACAGTTCGTCCTCCAGCCGTTCCGTCAGATGGCGACGATTGGGAAGCCGCGTCAGCGCGTCGGTGCGGGACAGATCCCGAAACGCAATGCGGTCGGCATGGGCATTGCGAGCCTCCACCAAGGCTTCGAGCGTGGCCAGATAGTCGGAGCAGCGCCGACGTTCCTGGCGATAGTTCGCATAGATCGCGAATGTGCACGCCGTCACGATCTGGAGCGAGAAGGCGAAACGGAGGGACGGATCCAGTCCGGTCTTGGTCGCGACCGCAAGCAGGGTAATCGCTAGGGAGACGGACGTGAAGACGACTGCGTTGGGAAAGCGCAGAGCCAGCAGCATGTTGGCGTAGACGATGGTAAGCGGCAGCTCGCCGAAGGTGTAGAGGCTGGAAGGATCGTGCGAGACCCAGAACAGGAAGACCGGCACGAGATAGGCGTTTAGAATGCCCAGCGTCACCAACCGTTCGGTCCAACGCGGGCTCGTCCGTCCGATCAACCATACCAGTGCGAGCGAGGTCGACGTCACGAGACCGAGCCGCAGGGCAACCGACATGATCAGGCTGTCCGCCAGAAGCACGACGCTGGAGAAATTGTAGACGTTGTAGAGCACGAGCCCCACGAAGATGGCGGATCGCAGTTCCGCCAAACGGCTCGCAGCGTTCTCCGCGTCGTAACGAGCCTGAATGGGCTCGGCGAGCCGCAGCCATCCATCCATCGGCGCGCGATGACCAAGGTGGAATGCGGTCTGCAAAGGGGTCGCGGTCATCGGGGTCGCCAGATCGAGAGAAGTCGACATTGGCACGCGGTCGTGAATTTCCCGCAAACATTTATACGAAATTTGCGCTGATAGACCGATGCATAACCGGTGATCCGCCGATCTTCGGGCATGGGCTCATAGGGCAGGTTGCGACGCGTTCGAGCCGTACGCCGACTGTCGGAAAATTACCTATGATTGCAATTCCGTGGTGCGGTTGGGCGCCCATCGGCAACAGCCTTCCGAACCGAACCGTCGGCCTCAGGCCCGCATGACAGTGAGCCCCAAAGACCCGGGGCCCGCGCGGCCGCTCCCCGGCTCAGACACGACCCGGCAGGATCCGGTCGGGAGGTCTGTGCCCGTCCATCAGCGTCCGCACATTGATGATGACCTTTTCGCCCATGTCGATGCGGCCCTCCAGAGTGGCCGAGCCCATATGGGGAAGAAGAACCACCTTGCCGCTGGCGGCGAGTTTCATCAGGCGGGCATTGCTGGAGGGGGTGGTCTCGAAGACGTCGAGACCCGCGCCGGCAAGCCGGCCTTCGTCGATCATCTCGATCATCGCCTTCTCGTCGATCACGTCGCCGCGGGCGGTGTTGACGATGAAGGCGTGGGACTGGGCGAGCGCCAGGCGGCGGGCGGACAGGAGATGGAAGGTCGCCGGCGTCGAGGGGCAGTTGACGGAGATGATGTCGGCGCGCGCCAGCATCTGGTCGAGGCTTTCCCAATAGGTGGCGCCGAGCTGCTTCTCGGTCTGCGGATCGACGCGCCGACGGTTGTGATAGTGAATTTCGAGGCCGAAGGCCCTGGCGCGCCGCGCCACCGCCGTGCCGATGCGCCCCATGCCGACAATGCCGAGCTTCTTGCCCCAGATCCTTCGGCCGAGCATCCAAGTGGGCGACCAGCCCGCCCAGGGTTCGGCCGACTGGAGCAGATTGGCGCCTTCCACGAGGCGGCGCGGCACGGCAAGGATCAGCGCCATCGTCATGTCCGCGGTATCTTCGTTGAGGACGCTCGGCGTGTTGGTGACGTAGACGCCCCTCTCGTGCGCGGCGGCGACGTCGATATTGTCGACCCCATTGCCGAAATTGGCGATCAGCTTCAGGCGCTCGCCGGCCTTCTCGATGACGGCGCGGTCGATCCGGTCGGTGATGGTCGGCACCAGCACATCGGCCTCGCGCACCGCACCGACGAGATCGAGATGCGACATTGGGCGATCGTCGGCATTGACGCGCACGTCGAACAGTTGGGCCATCCGCGCCTCGACCGGCTCGGGCAGCTTGCGCGTGATGACGACGAGCGGTTTCGGGCGCTCCGACATGGGGTTCACCTCAAACATTCATTAACCGAACGGGGCGATACTCACACCGAACGCTCGAAGCCCCGTCCTAACAAGTCGCGCCTGCGAAAACAAAATGTTTTGCGGGGGCTCGGACGCGAGGGCGCATCGAAGACCGAACGAATGTCTGGAGTTCACGAATGCCGCGTCACCCTCTCGCCAAAGCCGGTTCCGCAAGCCTGAAGCTGGCGCTCGGCGCCGCAATGGTCGCATCGTCGCTTCTCGCCCTGCCCTCGCTGGGCGCGGCGAGCGAACTCGGGCGCTACTCCAAGCTGCCGCTGCCGCGCTATGTGAGCCTCAAGTCGGGTCGCGTGAACCTGCGCAACGGGCCGGGACGCGAGCACAAGGTGAACTGGCTTTATCTGAAGTCCGGACTGCCGGTCGAGGTCGTCCAGGAATTCGATCACTGGCGCAAGATCCGCGATTCGGACGGAACCGAAGGCTGGGTCTACCACTCGCTCCTGTCGGGCGAGCGCACCGCGATCGCCGCGCCCTGGCTGAAGGGCAAGGAAACCTATATCGACGTGTTCGCAAGCCCCGCCAAGGACGCGGGCCTCGTCGCACGCATGGAGCCGGGCGTCGTCTCGAAGGTCGAGACCTGCCGCTCGGGCTGGTGCCAGGTCGCGGTCGCGAACCGTGAAGGCTATGTGGAGCAGCGCGAAATCTGGGGCGTCTATCCCGACGAGACGATGGAATAATCCTCGCTCAGGCCGCAGGGCGCCGTGGCTTACCCGTAGACGACGGGCGAGCCGCGGCCGTCACGCGTTCGATCGGGAGGAATGGCTTTCAGGCGCCGGGCTTGCGGCGCAGGCGCACCACAACGTCGACATTGACGATTTCCATGCCTTCGGGCGGCTCGGGCAGTTGACCGAAATTCAGCGTGCCCTCGGGAATGTCGACCATCTCGCCATCGTCCTCGTTGAAGAAGTGATGATGGTCCGACGTGTTGGTGTCGAAATAGGTACGCTGGCCCTCCGCCGTCAGCGGGCGCACGAGCCCGACATCGGTGAACTGGTGCAGCGTGTTGTAGACGGTGGCCAGCGACACGGGCTCGCCCGCCTTGTGCGCTTCGGCATGCAGCTCCTCGGCCGACAGGTGACGGTCGCCGCGGCCGAACATCAGATTACACAGGGCCACCCGTTGCCGCGTCGGGCGCAAGCCCACCGATCGCAATCTCGAGAAAACACAGAATGCCTGGCCGCGCCCCGTCGTTTGCATGTTTGTCTCTGCCTGCCTTGCGTGTTGTCAGCTGTTGTCAGCTTCGGCCCGAAAAAATGGCCGGGCGCTGAAACGAACTCTTCCCTACATAATACAGGCACATCGAGAGCACAAACCCCGCCCCTGCCGCAATACCTGCATTCGTGCCATTCACGATTGTCCGCAGCGTCGAACAAGGGCCTCGAGCGCGGCGCCCGACCCTTTCAGCGGAATGACGTAGCGGCCCGCGGGACTGGAGATCTCGACGCTCTCGCCCTTCTTCAGGTCCGCGATCAGACCTTCGAGGTTGGAAAGCGAATCCTCGTGGACCAGCACCGAATTGCCGCGGACCCTGAACGATTTCGTCGAGAGGATCCGCGCCAGCCCGTCCACCGAGACCCCGACCCGATACGTGGCACCCTCGGGAAGTCTTTGCGAAAAGCCCGAAAAATTCACGCTGACGCGCGGTCCCGCGCATCGAAGGAACATGCCGTTCGGCGCGCCGTCGACATAGAATCCGCCGATCGTTCCGAGGGTACGCCAGGATTGGGCATCCGCCGAAAACGGCATCAGGATCAGGCACATGGAAAGGGCGAGCCAGGCTGCCACCGCACCGTGCGCAAGCCCCCCCATGCCGCAGGATCGCCGCGTCCGCTGCCTGGTTCGCCTCTTCATCGCCTCGCCCCCGCCCCTTGTCTCTGCACCGTCGCCGAACCAGTTCCGTCCCATGAAACGCCCCTTGGACTTGTGTTTCCCACGAAACGATTCCCATGGTAAGGCGACCAAAACACGATGAGCGCTGGTACGACGAGCGGCGAAAAAGGCGGACACGAAGCACCCATGACGACGCGAAAGACATCCTTCGACTACGACGATCTCATCGCCTGTGGCCGTGGTGAGTTGTTCGGCTCCGGCAATGCGCAGCTCCCGCTTCCTCCCATGCTGATGTTCGACCGCATCACGCATGTCAGCGAGGATGGCGGCGAGAACGGCAAGGGTGCGATCTATGCCGAGCTCGACGTCAATCCCGATCTCTGGTTCTTCCAGTGCCATTTCCAGGGCGATCCCGTCATGCCCGGCTGCCTGGGTCTCGACGCGCTTTGGCAGCTCACCGGATTCTATCTCGGCTGGCTCGGCGAACCGGGACGCGGGCGTGCGCTGGGCGTCGGCGAGGTGAAGTTCACGGGCCAGGTCACGCCGAAGGTGAAGCTGATCGAATATGGCGTCGAGTTTCGCCGGGTGATGCGCTCCAAGCTGAAGCTCGGAATCGCCAACGGCTGGATGAAGGCCGACGGCGAAGTGATCTACCGGTCGAGCGACATGCGCGTCGGCCTCTTCACCGACGAGCAGGCAGACGCCGCCTCGGCCTGAGCCGGGCGCCCTTGAACAGATGTTGAGTAGAACCTTCGAGGAAGGATGCGAACCATGAGACGCGTCGTCGTAACCGGAATGGGTATCGTGTCGTCGATCGGCGACGACGTGGCCGAGGTCACGCAGTCGCTGCGCGAGGCGAGATCCGGCATCAGCTTTGCCGAAGACTATGCCGAACTCGGCTTTCGCAGCCATGTGCACGGCAAGCCGAAGCTCGACCCCGCCGACATTCTCGACCGCCGGGCGCTGCGCTTCCACGGCGGCGGCACCGCCTGGAACCATGTGGCGATGGACCAGGCGATCAGGGACGCCGGCCTCGAAGCGTCGGACATCTCGAACGAGCGGACCGGCATCATCATGGGGTCGGGCGGACCGTCGACCGTGACGATCGTCAATGCGGCCGACGTCACCCGCGACAAGGGTCCGAAGCGGATCGGACCGACGGCCGTGCCGAAGGCGATGTCGTCGACGGCCTCGGCGACGCTGGCGACCTGGTTCAAGATCAAGGGCGTCAACTATTCCATATCCTCGGCCTGCTCGACCTCGAGCCACTGCATCGGCAATGCGTACGAGATGATCGCCTACGGCAAGCAGGACGTCATGTTCGCGGGCGGATGCGAGGACCTGCACTGGTCGCTGTCGAACCTTTTCGACGCGATGGGCGCGCTGTCCTCCGATTTCAACGACGATCCGGCTCACGCCTCCAAGCCCTACGACAAGAACCGCGACGGGTTCGTGATCGCCGGCGGCGCGGGCGTGCTCGTTCTCGAGGAATACGAGCGCGCGAAATCGCGCGGCGCCACCATTCTCGGCGAGATCGTCGGCTACGGGCTCACCTCCGACGGTGCGGACATGGTGGCACCGTCGGGCGAAGGCGCGGTGCGCTGCATGACGATGGCCATGCAGGGCCTTACCGGGCCGATCAACTACATCAATCCGCACGCCACCGCGACACCGGTGGGCGACCGGTCGGAGGTCGCGGCGATCCGAAAGGTGTTCGGCGACAAGATCCCGCCGATTTCGGCGACGAAGGCCCTCACGGGTCACAGCCAGGGCGCGACGGGGGTGCATGAGGCCATCTACTCGCTCATCATGATGCGCGAGAATTTCATCGCCAGGAGCGCGCATATCGGCGAGCTCGACCCCGAATTCGAGGGCTTCCCGATCGCCTTCGAGCGTCAGGACGACGTGAAGCTCGACCGGATCATGTCGAACTCGTTCGGCTTCGGCGGCACCAATGCGTGCCTCGTATTTCAACGCGTCGAATAGAAGGCCGGCCGCACGCCCCTGCCGCGTGTGACCTGCCTTCCTTCGGCTCAGACGATTTGGATCGATCGGCACTTCGGTGCCCGACCGGTCGAGAAGGATGACGATGTCAGATTTGATGAAGGGTAAGCGCGGGCTGGTGATGGGCGTCGCCAACCACAACTCGATCGCCTGGGGTGCCGCGAAGGCCCTGGCCGACCAGGGCGCGGAGATCGCGCTCACCTATCAGGGCGAGGCGTTCGGAAAGAGGGTCAGGCCGCTGGCCGACAAGATCGGATCGACGCTGGTGCTGCCGTGCGACGTCGAGGACATCGCGACCGTCGACAAGGTTTTCGACGATCTAAGAGAGGCATGGGGCGGGATCGACTTCATCGTCCACGCCATCGCTTTCTCGGACCGCAACGAACTCAAGGGGCTCTATGCCGAGACCTCGCGGGAGAACTTCACGCGGACCATGGTCATTTCATGCTTCTCGTTCACCGAGATCGCCAAGCGCGCCGCGGCGCTCATGAACAATGGCGGCTCGATGATCACCATGACCTATGGTGGCTCGACCCGCGTCATGCCGAACTACAACGTCATGGGTGTCGCCAAGGCCGCGCTGGAGGCCTCCGTGCGTTATCTCGCGTCCGATTACGGACCGCGCAACATTCGCGTCAACGCCATCTCGGCAGGACCCGTTCGCACGCTGGCGGGCGCCGGGGTCTCCGATGCACGGCTGATGTTCAACTATCAGCGGCGCAATTCGCCGCTTCGCTCCAACACAACGATCGACCAGGTCGGCGGTGCGGCGCTGTACCTGTCGTCGCAGCTTTCTGAAGGGGTGACCGGCGAGATCCACTATGTCGATGCCGGCTACAACATCATGTCGATGCCGGATCTGGAGGAGCTGAAGAAGCAGGAGCGCGGCGCCGAACTGGTCGAGCACGTGGACGAAGGCGGCGCGCCCGAGGAGCTGTGACGGGTCGGCAAGCGTCACACCCCCGCGTCCGCCCCGGTCGTCTCGTAAGCGAGAATCGCCGCACTCAGGTCTTCGATCGCCGTGCCGACGCCCTTGAACAGGGTGATCTCGCTCTCCGATCGACGCGGATAGGCGTCGGTCCTGCACAGATCGACGAGCGTGCCCGCGATCGCGTCCTCCGCGAGGACGCCGCGCTCGAGCGGCGAGCGGATCTCGCCGCTCTCGATCATCGCATGTTCGGTGTCGATGAAGATGCGGCTGCGACGGATCGCGGTGTCGTCCACCTCGCGCATCGCCGGCGTGAAACTGCCGATCAGATCGACGTGCTGCCCCTCCCGCAACCATTCCCCCTTCAGAAACGGCTCGGTCGCAAGGGTCGCGCACGAAACGATGTCCGCGCCGGCGACGGCGCCCTCGAGGTCGTCGACGGCGCAGGCGGACACCCCCTCGCTTTCGAGCTTCGCCGCCAGGGCCTCGGCCCCGGCATGGGTCCGGTTCCACACCTCCACGGTCCCGATCGACAGCACCGCGCGATAGGCGTGGGCAATGTTGGACGCGACGCGCCCCGCCCCCACGACGAGAAGTTTCCCGCTATCAGGCCGCGCCAGCCGCTTGGCGGCGAGTGCGGAGGCGGCGGCCGTGCGCCGCGCTGTCAGTTCGCCGCCGTCGAGGATCAGGCAATGGCGACCGGTCCTGCGATCGAACAGGACATAGGTCGACGAGATCGCGGCAAGACCGAGGGCACCATTTCCGGGATGAACGTTCACGAGCTTGATGCCGCCCCAGCCTTCGTTCTGCCAGGCCGGCATCAGGAGCAGCGTATCGTCGCTCCGGCCTTCATTGACCATCTGGTGATGGTGGCGGAGCGGGGCGACAACCTCGCCCCGAAATCCCGCGTCGATCGCCTCGATCAGCCGGCCGAACGGCAGGGCGTCGATCGTTTCCTGTTGCGAACACACTTTCATGGCTGATCCCCGCTTCATATTTCGACAGTCCCCGACATTCTAGCGCACACTTTGGCCGATGGCGCCGAACCGGGCCGCATGGAATCCGGTCGCATCGTCCAGTCAGGCCCCGGCGCCGGCGACCTCGTCGAAGAAGCGCAGCATTTCGCGGCTGGCATCGGGCCCCGACGGATCGGTGTAGGAGCCTTTCGGGTCCCCGCCGGACCAGGCGTGCCCCATGCCGGCAAGAAGCCATGTTTCCTGCCTCGGTGCGTCCGGCCGCGTGCTGCCGGACGCCGCATGGTGGATCGTCCGCGTAAACGACACGCCACCATCGGAACGGCCGGTCACGACCGTCTCGCGCGTGCTTGCGCCGCCCCTCGCCTGCTCGCCGACGCTTCGCGCATTGTCGGGCGCCACCGTCGTGTCGCCGGTCCCGTGGAAGACGATGGCGGGGATCGATGTATCGCCGCTGCTGGCGCCGCCCCGTCCCTGCATCGCGGCGAAGGCCGATGGCATGTCCCTGGCCGCGCCGCAGGCGAGCCCCGAATGGACGCCGATCGCCGCGAAGAGATCCGGATAGCGCTGGCCGAGGATCGCCGCGGCCGCGCCGCCCGCCGACAGACCTGCGGCGAACACCCGGCGCGGATCGACATTGTAGTCGCCCATCACGCCGCGAACCATGTCGGCGATGATCTCCGGCTCGCCGCCATGACGCTGCTGGTCCTTGGCGGAGAACCAGTTCCAGCACATCGACGCATTCGCGGCCTTCGTCTGGCCGGGATAGAGAACGAGACAGTTCCGTTCCTCGGCAAGTTCGTTCATCTTCGTGCCGATCGCGAAATCGTCCGGCGACTGGGTGCAGCCATGCAGCATGACAATCAGGGGACGCGCGTCATCTCCCGCCTTGTACGTGCTGGGAACGTAAAGCTTGTAGGGACGCGCGCCGACAGCGCTCTGGAAATCCTTCTCGAGGAAGCTCGCTCCCGCGGCGACGGGCACCGCGACCGCCTCCCGCTTGCGAAACCCAGCCGGGACGGACTGGCGCAGCTTGTCGGCGAACGGGGCGGAAAACAAGTTCGTCTTGATCCGGTCGGCAAGTTCCGACGGGTGGGCCGTGCCGGAAGCCTTGCCGGCACCCGGCGCTTCGCGTCCCGAAGGCTGGCGCGGCGCCTGTTTCGGCGCCCGGCCGGGCATCGACCATTCGTCGCCGACGCGGCGCAGTTCCACCGTTTCTCTCTCGCTGCGGGCTTCCGGCTGGCGCGCTGGCGCCGGCTCCGCACGTCCGCCCTGAAGAAGTCTCATCGCCTCCTCCAGCCGCCCCGCCTGCGTGAGGCGCGTGACTTCCATCATGTCGATATTCATGGACGATTTCATCGGGTCGAATTCCTGGTTCGCAAGGTCTCGGGCAGGATGCGCGAGACGAAAAAGAGGGAGGGGCCGGTCAGGCCATACGGTCCTTGAGGGCGGCCTTGACGGCCGGCGAGGCCTGCAGCGCGCCGAGAACGCGCAGGGAGCCGATGGCGCTTGCCGCCAGCTCCGCGGTGACGTCCGGATCGATGATCGCCAGCCCCAGAACTTCAGCGTTCAACCGTTCGCCCGCCGTCACGAGCGCTTCGAGATCGTGACGCGTAAACCGGCGGAGCCCCAGATCGATGCTCCGGCGCTCCACCGTCTTCTTCAGCGTCTCGTCATGGCGCGCGATCTGGGCGCGGATCGCTGTGCGGATGAGGTCAGTGCGGTTGGAATAAAAGCCTTCCTCGACGAGCAGGTCGATCTGGCCGAGGTCGACAAGCCCGAGATTGATGGTGATCTTTTCGCTGTCGATCGCCCGGGGCTTTGCGTCCTTGGCTTTCCTTGGCATTGTACGACTCCAAAACATCATCCACTTGGATGTTATCTGGAGTGTAGGACGCGTGAGTGCAAGGGGTGATGCGGCCGCATCTTCGCCAGCCACGTTCCGGGACGCGGGTGGGCCGCGCCGGCGGGCGTACTTCGGCATGCCGGAAACGGGCTGACCTCGTGAGGCGACGCGCATTGCCTGCCGGGCCTTGGGCTGCGGCCCGGCGACGCGCCTTGCGGCTGGCGCGGAATACGAAACGGATGCCCGCGTCGAGGGACGAACCCTATCGCTGCATGGCTTTCCGGCGGGCGTCCAGTATGGCGTTGAAGGTTCCGGAAATCGCCGCGAGCAACGGGTCCGCGTCGCCGCGTTCCGCGGCGCTCAGATAATCGAGGATTTCGAGATCCGACAGCGCCGCGAGGAGGTGCCTGCGCACGAGCTGATCGGCAACCGGGCTCCCCGGACCCTCCAGTGTCGGCGCGAGCGTGGCAAGCCGGGTGAGAACCGGACGGAACGCGCCGGCGACGGCCGGATCGGTCCGGGCCGGAACGGCTGCGGCCTTCGGCAGATATCCGGCGTCCGACGCCCGCGACAGAAGCGTGTCGATGGCGGCGAGCCGCTCGGCCTCGCTGGCGAGCGGGATCTGGGTCTCGACCTTCATCGGAAGCCCCGGATCGATGCGCGGGCCGTAGCTGACGGACGGGCCGACCTGCGACACCGCCATCATCATCGCCCGCCCGGCACCCATGGAATCATATCCGCGGCGAAGTTCGATCGCGGGGTTCAGCCCCTCGACCGGTCCGACGAGCGCGATCGGCCGCAGATCCGGAGCATAGCGCGGCTTGGGCACCGGCCGCATGACGGCGCCTGCCTCGGCGATGCTCCGGCGCGTGCGCACGGCCTGCGCGTCGGCAAGCTCGCCCAGCGAGCGCCCGCCGCCGGCCGAGACCCGATCGAGATAAGCTCCGAGGACGGACACGAAATTCTCGACGCCGCCGCACAGGAACGGCGCCGGACCCTGGTCGATGAAATCGGTGAGGTCGGCGATGGTCCGGTCGACGATCCAGCGCCCGTCGGCGCTCGCGGTCCAGCTCGGCCGGCCCTGGGCTTTGGCAAGATCGACCGAGGCGCGCAGCGCCCGCATCTCGTCGCCATCGCGGCGAACGCGCGGCGGCGACATTACGAGCTTGCCAGGCAGGCGTTCGTCACCTTCCCGCGCGATCGCGCGCAGCGCCTTGATCGCGTCGAACGCGCGGCGCGGCTCGCCCTTGAGCGCGGCATGGAAGCGCGTCGCGCACTCGGCCGGCGAGGCGTTCTCGGCCGACACCGTCGACGGGGCGAAGCAGACCGTGAACAGAAGGGCGGACAGGATCAATGAGGATGAACGAATCATTCTGGCGCAAAGCCCCCGGTAAAGGACGGCCGAATTCCCGACATCGTCGCGTCACGACCGCCTTCGCGCCCGACCGCAAAGCGACAATCGATTGCCGACGCGGACGTTGCGGGAGGCTCGACGCCATCGAGCAGAGCCTCTTCGTCCGGAAGAGACGAGGCGGCGCGCTAGGGCGTACCTGTGACGACACGGGGACCCGGCCATGTTCCTTCGACGGTAAACGGAATTGGTTGAGGGCCCGTGAACTCGCCGCTTCGGGCAGCGCTCGATGCGGTCTGCGACAGCATCTCGGACGTGCCCTCAAGGTCGATCGTGCCGGTCGCGAGTTCGGCTTCTCCGACGAGGTCGAGGCGGTAGCCGGCATTGCGCATCGACACGCTGTCGAAGGCGAGGTTCGGCCCCACCATGCGGATTTCGGCGTCGAGCCTGTCGAAGGGAACCGCCCCGCCGGTGAAGCCGCTATAGATCGATCGCGTGCCCGGATCGGCGAAGGCGACCGGGTCGAAGCCCGAAAGCACGCCGCTCTGCGCCTGAAGGTCGAGCTTGGCCCGCGCCACCCGGAAGATCGTGCGCCAGTCGTCGGCGCGGGTCGTGACTCTCGCCTCGAACTTGCCGGAGCCGGACAGGCTGAGCGTGGGCGATCCCAGCGCGTCCGAAAGCTGGGCGAGATCGACGTCCGTCCCCATCAATTCGCCCGAGATCCGGGTGGTTTCCCGGTCCTCAAGCAAAAGCTTGCCGAACGCGCGGCCGCCATACAGGCGAGCGTCCCCGAGTTCCAGCGAGACATCGCCGTCACCGACGCTGAAGACCGCCGCGACATCCGAGAAGGCGAGCGATCCGAAACGCGCCTCGTTCGCCGAAACGCGAAGCGCGAGGTCGGCGGACTTCGCAAATTCCGCCTTGATCGGCCGGACCAGCCCGAATGGGCCTGCCGGAAACGGCACGATCGATTCGGCGATCTGCGTGAGATCGAGGGTCGTGAACGCAAGCGTCCCGTCGACGCGGTCGCGGTCGAGATCGTAGTCGAGCGCGCCGATCGCGGTGCTCCCGGCGATGGTGATCTCGGCATTCTCGATCGCGAGCGTACGGTCGGCAAGAACGAGATCGCCGGCCATGCCGATCGCACCGAGCGCGGGGACCGGGAACCTTGCATCGGAAAGCCACCGCGCCGTGCGGGCAAAGGATTCGCCGCGCCCTTCGAAGCGCCCCTGCAGCCGGGGTGCGTCGCCGAATGCCATCGTTCCGTCGAAGTCGACGCTCAGCGGCGGAGATCGAAGTTCGAACGAAACGCCGCTCTCGCCGCCGGCCTCGAGGTTCGTCGTCGAATCCACCCGCATTTCGATGTCGGTCGGTTGACCGTTCCAGGTGAAGCTGCCGTCCAGCAGGAACGCGCTGCGGCTCGATGACCGGGTGATGGTCAGATTGGCGTTGCTGATGCCGTTGGGGCCGAATTCGTCCGCGCCCGATCGCCAGACGCCGTTGCGGATCACGAGAATTTGAAGCGTGTCCAGCCGCTCGATCGACCGGCGGGCGAGATCCTCCAGGTCCTTGATGATGGTGGCGGCGGTCGGGCGCGCACCCGCCGCGCCCCGGACGGTATCCGCGACCGCGCCCTCGCCGCGAACAAGGGTCGGGCCCGGGACAGGGCGATGTTCGGGCCGAACGAGGACGATGCGAGCGATATTGGCGCGGCCGAACAAGGCGTCGACGGGATCGAAATCGGCAATGATGGTGTCGATGGTGATGCCGGCCCCGCTGCCGATCGCAATGCGATGGGCGACGAGCCGGGTCCGCGGCAGGATGGAGAATTCGACCGAACCTGACAATTCGACGGGCTCGCCCGTCAGCGCCTCGATGCGCGAGACCAGTTCCGCCCGCGCGACATCGGAGACCAGAACGACACGCGGCAGGATCAGGATCGCCGCCGCGATGATCATGATCGCCGAAACGCCCCAGATCAGTCTGCGCTTAAGGGGCCTGGGCCGCATGATGCTCCTCGGGACTGAAAGACGGCCGCATCGCCCTACGGCAATCGCCGGTGCCGCGTGGCACGTTGCTTCGATCGTCGGCTCCGTTTCGCCATCGCGATCCGGGCCGCGGCGCCTGGACTAACCCAACGTAAGCACCGCGAACATACGCCAATCACCTCCTGCACGTTGCAGATGGCATGATCATGGCCGGACGAGGATCGACGCGTGCGACCGGGCACCGGCCCTGTCCCGGCACGCCCCGGACCTTTCGAGTTTGATCGTCGGCACGCGATCGGTTCCCGGGCGCGCCACGCGCGGCGCGTCCGGACGGGCGATCACCCGTCCAGAAGGTCGAGATATTTCTCCGGCTCCCCGGTCTCGATCTCGACGAGCCAGAAATCGGGATCGAACCGGGCTTCCCGCTCGAAACGGGCCTGGAACGTCGATTCGTCGGTGGCCGGCTCCCGCACGAAGGCGCGCATTCCGCCGTCTTCGACGAGGCTCTGGAACGCCGGAGCGAACAGCGTCACCTGCCCCAGCCTGTCGCGCGAGACGATGTAGATCGCACCGGCCGCCTCCGCCCCCTTGCGTTCGATGGCCGCGAACCCGCCATCGTTGAAGACGCGGCGGGTCAGCTGGGACACGAAGAGTTCGCTGGTGATACGCATGGCGTCGATCTAGTCGTTCGGCGCCGGCAAGGCCAGCCTCGCGGCGTAGGTGCGCCGAGGCGTCGGCGCTTCAGCCGGCGAATGCGCCGACGCGGATCAATTCCTTCAGCAGCGCTTCGTCGGGGCGGCCCGTGACGTCCAGACCCTCGACCTTCTCGAACTCCTTGATGGCCATGATCGTCTGCTGGCCGGCGATCCCGTCCGAGACGATCGTCTCGGTGCTGATCGCGTTGAGACCCGTCTGGATCTTGCGCACGAGTTCGGCCTGACTGAGGGTTTCGACCTCGCTCAGTTCGATGATCGAGGACAGGCTGTCGGGCGTCTGCAGGACGCGGTCGCCGCGGCCGTCCGCCGCCGTGGCGCTCAGTTCCCGTTCCTCGGTGTCGGTCCATTCCACCGGCTTGCGGCTCGGACTCGGAGCCCCGAGATCGGCGACCTGGCGTACGCGCGTCAGGAGTTCGGGCGTCGGGCGCCCGTCGACGGTGAGGCCGTTCTCGCGCTGGAAGCGCTCGATCGCCGCGCGGGTGCCCGGCCCGAAGCGGCCGTCGATGGTCTTCCGGTAATGGCCCGTTCGCGCAAGGCCCGATTGCAGCGACTGCAGCAGCGGATCGAAGGTCGAGCCGGTCGCCGCCACGTCGAGGCTCGGATCGATCGTGCCGCGCGTCATCACGAGGGGAGCGGGATGAGCCTCGTGCTGCGCGAACAGCGCATTGCCCGCGACCCAGACGAAAAACGCCCCGAACGCCGCCGTCCCGAGCGAGATGGCAGGGTTACGGCGCAGCTGGCCTGCGCCCCTCTTCAGGAGGGAACCTGCCGCCAGTCCTGCGTTGACGCAGACCCGGCGAGGGATCTCAAGCCGTCCGGCGCTGCGCTGCATGGGCAAGACTTTCATTGTGCGATTTGCGGGCATGGTTCAACGTCGTGATTGTCTGATCTTCGGTAAGAACCGCCTGACGCGGCACGAGCGGCAGGTCGAGGGTGACGGTCGTGCCCTTGCCTTCCTGGCTCTCGATCATCATCGTGCCGCCATGCAGTTCGCTCATGCCGCGCACATAGGCGAGACCGAGCCCGGTGCCCTCGTAGCGACGGGCAAGGCCGCACGAGGCCTGGACGAAAGGCATGCCGAGCTTGCCGATCTGGTCGGCGGCGATGCCGATGCCGGTATCGGCGACGGAAAGCCTCAGATCGCGGCCCACGCGCTCCCATGTCAGGGTCACGGTGCCGGAATCGGTGAACTTGACCCCGTTGGCGAGGAGGTTGACGAGCATCTGGTGCATCGCCCGCCTGTCCCCGTGGATCATGGTGCCACCGGACGGCCCGGCGATCACGATCTCAATCCCCTTGTCCGCCGCCTGGCAGCGCAGCATGGCGTTGGCCTCGTCGATCAGATCGTCGAGAAGAAAATGCTCGCACTGGAGCTGGTAGGCACCGGCCTCGATCTTCGAGACGTCGAGAATATCGTTGACGACGGACAGCAGGTGGCGACCGGAGCTCTGGATCAGCCCGACATATTCACGCTGGCGGTCGGTGCCGAGCTTGCCGAAAAGTTCGTTCTCGAGAATGCCCGAAAATCCGATGATGGCGTTGAGGGGGGTGCGCAACTCATGGCTGACCGCCGCGAGCACCGCCCCGGACGGGTTGCCGGCCTGCGGCTCGCTGACGGGCGGGGCTTCGGGCGGCGCACTCAACACGGCGATGGCGTTCCAATCGTTGCGGGCGGCGACGATATGCAGGCACCGGACGGCACCGCCGCGCAGGCGGACATCGACCGGCGTCGCGCTCCGCTCCTTCAGCGCCGCCATGGCGACCGAGCGGCTCTCGGCGGCGAGGAGGTCGAACAGGACGGGCGGATCGAGCCGGGTCGGAAGAGCACGCGTCAGATCGAGGCCGGCCTGGTTCGCGGTCTCGATCGAGCCGGCGGCCGTCACGACGAAGGCGGAGGCGCCGAACAGATCGGCGATCGGCAACGCCGCGGTGGAGGAAACTGTCTGAGACGTCTGCAAGGGCTGTCCGGCCGCTGCGTTCTTCGAACGGATCGGGGCGACGAGCGAAGCCGCCGCGACGGCGATGCCGGCAAGGAACAGGGGCGCTGCGACCACGGCACCGCTCAACCCGGCGGCGATCATCACCGGCGTTGCGACCGATGCCAGAAGCGCGCCAGCCAGGAGAGTGCCGATCGTGACCTTGTGCCGGCGCGACGCGGATGCCGCCTCGGCACACCCGCAGGCCAGGGCCGCGGCGATCGGCGTCTCGAACGCACCGGACTGCAAGCCGATCTTGCCTCCCGGCGAGGCAGCCGCGCCATCTGGCTGAATCATCATAAGCAACACTCTTCATGCCATTCGCGGAACGGACGGGCCTTGCGTGCCCGGCCGCTTCACTTCGATAAGAAGCTCGAATGCAAGAATGCCGGAGAGTTTTTAAGGAAGGCATAAACCCTAACGGGCCACGGGCCGGATGACGCGAAAAACATCTCATCCCCATGATTTTATTGCACGAATTATTTCGCGGAGAATGCGCCATCGCTCAAGACAGGGTCCGGCCCCTCGATCGCCCCATTCTCGATCATCTCGGCGAGGTGGGCCCTGACCGAAAAGCCCGCCGCCACCGCAAGCGCTTCGCCGATGCCCGGATAGAGGCGCCCGACGAGGTCCTGGACCGTCCCCGGTCCCTTGCGGAGTTCACGCAGGATCATCGCCTCGCGCTGCCTGCGATGGGCAAGGATGCTGCGCACCAGCCGGCGCGGACGTGCGATCGCGTCGCCATGCCCCGGCAGGAAGAGCCGGTCGGAGCGCCCGAGCAGGATTCTCAGTGATTCGCGATAGGCCCGCATCGAACCATCGGGCGGAATGACGACGGTGGTCGACCATCCCATCACGTGATCGCCCGAAAACAGCACGCCATGCTCAGGCAGGGCGAATGCCAGATGGTCCGAGGTATGCCCCGGCGTTGCGACGACGTCCACGGCGTGGCCCGCAAGATCCAGCCGGTTGCCGTGCGCAAGGGCCCGATCGGCGTGCAGGCGACCGAAATCGACGGACGCCTGATAGGGCCGTTCCGGTGACGGGGCGGCCAGGAGCGGCGCGCCGAAGCGGGCCATCGCCTGCGTCACGAGACCGCTATGGTCCCCGTGCCGATGGGTCAGGAGGATCGCCTCGACGCGGCGCCCCGCGACGGCGCGATCAAGCGCTTCCAGATGGGCGCCGATATCGGGGCCGGGATCGAGAATGCAGCAGGACGTCTCGTCGCCGAAGACGTAGCTGTTGGTGCCGCGAAAGGTCATCGGACCGGGATTGTCGGCGGTC
The DNA here is from genome assembly GCF_034321785.1 of Fulvimarina uroteuthidis. NCBI lineage: Bacteria > Pseudomonadati > Pseudomonadota > Alphaproteobacteria > Hyphomicrobiales > Aurantimonadaceae > Fulvimarina > Fulvimarina uroteuthidis. Next base: position 236,551 of record NZ_JAXLPB010000001.1, read on the forward strand.
ACGCGCAGGATCGTGTGGGGCAGGTCCGGGCTTTCAGTCTCGGCCATGCGGATCGGCCTCCGCGCCGGATGGGACGGACGAGACCGCCGCGGCGGGGCGATGCCGCGCGGCGATCGCGCCAAGCTCGGCGCGCGCCGAATTGCTCCTCGGCTTCCACAGGCCGCGATCGATCGCTTCCATCATCCTGTCCGCCATGTCCTCGAAGGCATGGACATTGTTGTCCTCCATGAAGCGGCGGACCTCGTCGTCCAGCACGAAGGCGCGGTAGACCGCGTCGAAATGATGGTCCTTGACGGCGCCCGTGGTCGCCGCGAATGCGAACATGTAGTCGACCGTCGCCGCCATCTCGAACGCGCCCTTGTAGCCGTGGCGCATGACGCCGGCGATCCATTTCGGGTTGACGACGCGAGCCCGCACGACGCGTCCGATCTCCTCGTCCAGCGCGCGGATCACGGGGCGCTCTGGGCGCGAATGATCGTTGTGGTAGATCGCCGGCCGCTTGCCCGACAGGTGCTCGGCCGCCGCCGTCATGCCCCCTTCGAACTGATAGTAGTCGTCCGAATCCAGAAGATCGTGCTCGCGATTGTCCTGGTTCTGGACGACCGCGTCGATCCCGCCGATCCGCCTCTCGAAGCCTTCGCGCTCCGGCATGCCCTCGCCGTCGCGGCCATAGGCGTAGGCGCCCCAGGTCAGATAGCTCGCGGCGAGATCGGCCGCGCTGTCCCACCCCTTCTCGTCGATGAGCGCCTGCAGCCCTGCCCCGTAGGCGCCGGGCCGGGAGCCGTAGACCCTGAAGCTTGCGCGCCGAAGCGCGTCCTCTCGCGATGCGCCGGCGGCCACGAGATCGCCGGTCTCCGCCGCGACCCGGGCGGCGATCGGATTGTCGTCGGCATCCTCGTCGAGGGCGGCGACGGCCCGCACCGCGCTGTCGAAGAGCGCGATCTGGTCCGGAAACGCATCCCGGAAGAAGCCGGAGATCCGCAAGGTGACATCGACCCGGGGCCGGCCGAGTTCGGCCTGCGTGCGGATGCGAAAGCCGGTTACGCGGCGCGAGGCCCGGTCCCATTCGGGCGCGACGCCGATCAGCGCGAGCGCTTGCGCGATGTCGTCGCCGCCGGTGCGCATGTTGGACGTGCCCCAGGCCGTCAGACCGATGCTCGCGGGATATTCGCCATGGTCCTGCAGGTGACGCGTCACAAGAAGCTCGGCGGACCTGCGCCCGAGCTCGTAGGCCGCTTCGGTCGGCACGGCGCGGGTGTCGACCGAGAAGAAGTTGCGTCCCGTCGGCAGCACGTCCGGCCGCCCGCGCGTCGGCGCGCCGGAGGGACCCGGCTCCAGAAAGCGCCCGGCGAGCCCCGTCAGGATGCCGTCGATCTCGGCGTTTCCGCAGGCCGTCACCGACGGCATGATGCGGGCGCGGATTTCGGCGAGCACCAGGGCCGTGGCTGCCATGTCGGTGCCGGGCTGCCGGCGTTCGGAAACCAGCTCGCCTGCCAGGATCTCGATGCGCTCGACCGTATCGCCCTTCGTGCGCCAGGGATCGTCGAGGAGGTCCCGAAGGCAGGCTGGACGCGGCCCCTGCCAAGGCTCGGCCATGGCGCAGTCGAGCGGGTCGAACCCGATCTCGCCGCCGCTGAGGAGATCGGCCGCGATGGCCCGGTGGAGCGATCCGTCGCCGGGACGCGAGCCGCGCGGCAGGCGCGCCAGCGCGACCGTCAGATCGGTGAGCAGCCGACCCTCCGGCGCCTTGCCGAAAATGTGCAATCCGTCGCGGATCTGCATTTCCTTGAGGTCGCACAGATAGGCGTCGAGTTTCTCGAGCGCGGCATCGTCGCCGTCTCCGGCGCCGATGCCGGCATCATGATCGACGCCGATATCGCGCACGAGATCGAGAATGCGCGGCCTCAGCAGCACGAGGCGTCGTGGATCGGAACCCGACGCTTCGTAATACTCGTCCACCAGCACTTCCAGATCCTTAAGGTCGCCATAGGTCTCGGCGCGGGTGAGCGGGGGCGTCAGATGATCGACGATCACCGCGCTGGTGCGCCGCTTGGCCTGGGTGCCCTCGCCCGGATCGTTGACGATGAAGGGATAGAGATGCGGGATCGCGCCGAGGACGGCTTCCGGAAAGCAATCCTCCGAGAGCGCCAGCGCCTTGCCCGGCAGCCATTCCAGATTGCCGTGCTTGCCCATGTGGACGATCGCGTCGATCCCGGCCTTCGTCCGCAGATAGGCGTAGAAGGCAAAATAATTGTGCGGCGGCACGAGGTCGGGCGAGTGGTAGGTTTCCTTCGGATCGATATTGTAGCCGCGCGCCGGCTGGACGCCGATCAGGGTCTGCCCGAACCGCGCCAGCGGCAGCGCGAAGACGGTTTGCCCCCCATGTTTGAGAACGAACGGATCGCTTTCCGGCGCGCCCCAGCGTTCGCCCACCCTGGCGCGGACGCCGTCCGGCAGGGTCTTGAAGAAGGCCTGATAATCGTCCAGCGAGAGGGTCTCGCGGATGTCCCGCGCCGTCGTCCCGGCATTGGTCGGGCCCGCCATCAGATGGTCGATCAGCGCATTGCCGTCGCGCGGGATGTCGCCGACCCGGTAACCCGCCGCCGCCATGGCCTTCAGAACCTCGATCGTTCCGGCCGGCGTATCGAGGCCGACGCCGTTGCCGAGCCGTCCGTCGCGATTGGGGTAGTTGGCGAGAACGATGGCGACCGTCTTCCCGCCATTGGCCTTGTTGCGCAGACGCGCCCACCGGGCGGCGAGATCTGCGACATGGCGGATGCGATCTGCGACCGGCTTGTGGGCGACGATGTCGGTCTCGGTGTTGGCGTCCCATTCGCCGGCGGTCTTGAAGGCGATCGCCCGGGACAGGACCCGCCCGTCGACCTCGGGTAGCGCCACGCTCATGGCGAGATCGCGGGCTGACAGACCCTGGCTCGACGAGATCCAGGCCTCGCGCGCGCCGCTCGCCAGCACCGCCTGCAGGACGACGGCGCCGCCTTCCTCCAGAACGGTCGGCGTTCGCGTGCCGCTCGGGGAGGAAACCGCAAACCCGGTGAGATTGACGACGATATCGGGCGGGTTCCTGGCAAACAGCGTGCGAACCGTCTCGATGGATACGGGATCCTTGAGGCTGGAGACGAACACCGCTTCTGCGTCGAGACCCGCATCCTCCAAGGCGCGGCAGAGCGCTTCGATCGCGCCGGTCTGTCCGCTCTGCACGAGCGCGCGATAGAAGACGACGGACGCCTTCGGGCGGTCGTCGCTCAGACGGCTCCCCGTTCGCGCGCGGTTCGCGATATCGAGCCGGCCGGCCTTCAGGAGCGGCCGGGCGTCTTCCGGCATCTCGCCGCCCTCGATCACCGCACGGGCGGCGCGCAGGAAATTCTCCGCGTTCTGGGCCCCGCCTTCGGCGAGATAGCGAAACAGCCGGTCGCAGGTTTCCGGCGGAAGCGTCGAATAGGCGGAAAGTCCCGCGTCCGGCTTGTCGTCGCCGGGCAGCACGCAGAGCCTTGTTCCCGATCCTTGCGTGGCGGCGCGGAGCGCGTCGAGACCGTAGGGCCAGTAGGCCCTGCCGCCGAGGAGACGCAGGACGACGAGCTTTGCGTGGCGCAGCGTCCGCTCGACATAGACGTCGACGGACATCGGGTGCTTCAGCCGCAGCACATTGGCGAGCCTCAGCGTCGGCGCGCCGTCACCGAGGCGGCCGGCGGCACCGGCGAGGCTGGCGATCTCGGTATCGGCGGCGGACAGGAAGACGATATCGGCCGGCGACTGGCCGAGATCGACCGCCTCGCCGCCCTCGTCGATCGTCCCCTTCTGGGCAAGAAGCAGATGCATCGGGTCGGACTACTCGGCCGCCTGGCGCGCCTCGCCCGCGACCATCGCCCCGAGTTCCCGCTCGATCGCCTCGCGCGTCTCCCGCTTGAGACCATCGTGCAGCCCGATGACGACGAGGCGCGTCGCCCGGGTCTCGTCCGCCTTCCAGGGGCGATCGAAATAAGTCTCCACGCGCTTTCCGACAGCCTGCACCACGAGACGCATCTTCTTGCCGGGAACGTCGGCGAAACCCTTCATGCGCAGGATGTCGTAGCGGGCGAGAAGCTCGGGCAGGCGGCGTTCGAACGCCTCGCGGTCCGCGAGCGCGCCGAAGCTGGCGACGAAACTCTCGAACTCGTCGTGGTCGTGATCATGCGGCTCGCCGGATGCATGCTCCATCTCGTGATGGGACTTGCGCTCGCCGATCAGCTCTTCCGTGCCGGCCTTCATGCCGAGGAGGACGTCGGTGGGCAGCCTGCCGTTTTCGGATGCGACGGTGCGCACCGAGCGGCTGGTTTTCGCGGCGATTTCGGCGCGCACTTTCTCGAGCGTGTCGCGATCGATGAGATCGGCCTTGTTGAGAACGACCAGATCGGCTGCGCGCAACTGGTCCTCGAAAAGCTCCTCGAGAGGATTGTCGTGGTCGAGGCTTTCGTCGGCCGCGCGCTGGGCGGCGACCTTCGCCTCGTCGTCGGCAAACCGCCCCTCCGCGACCGCCGCCGCGTCGACGACCGTGACGACGCCGTCGACCGTGACGCGGGTCTTCACCTCCGGCCAATTGAACGCGGCGACGAGGGGCTGCGGCAGCGCCAGGCCGCTCGTCTCGATGACGATATGATCGGGTGCGTCCTTGCGCTCCAGAAGCTTCGTCATGGTGGGAATGAAATCGTCGGCGACGGTGCAGCAGATGCAGCCATTGGTCAGTTCGACGACGTCCTCCTCGGTACAGGTCTCGATCCCGCATCCGGTCAGGATATCGCCGTCGACGCCCAGATCGCCGAATTCGTTGATGATGAGCGCGATCTTCCGGCCACCGGCATTCTGCAGCATGTTGCGGATGATCGTCGTCTTGCCCGCGCCGAGGAAGCCGGTGATGACGGTTGCTGGGATTTTCGACATGAGGTGAACCCTTTGAAAGCGGAATGCGTGCGATCCTCCCGGCGGAGGATGCCCTTGCGGCCCTTGTCGCCCATCGGCAGGCCGAGGTCGAGACCCCGCATGCTCTTCCGACATCCGGCGCGGATTGGACGCGCGGATGCGCGGCACGCAGGCGCCATCCCCGCCATTCGGGAAGGGCGCAACCATTCGTGATGTCGAACCGAAGATGCGGCGAAGCGGTCGCTCGATCCGCCGGCTGGCCGAACCATCGGACGGCATCGGGCACCGGCCCTCTCGCGCGTCGGTCGCGGCGTCAAGCGCATGGAGACCGGAAAAAAGCTGAGTGGTTCTGCGGCGTTCACCCGAGCGGGCACCCGACCGGGCGGGAGGCGTGCGGACGACAAACGCGGCCGACATCGCCGGATGTCGTTCGGCGCTCCACCGGGCCGTCGCCGGGTTCGCCATCACGATAAGCCGGACCGATCCCGATCGACCGGCTTATCGCGGATTGTCCGTCAAAACGGAGCGTCAGGTTCTACCGCAAAGGTGAGAACCGAACGGCGGTGGATATTACTGGGATGTTCCCCTCAAGCGTTCGATCTGATCCTTGAGCTGCAATTTGCGAAGTTTCATCTCCTTGAGTTCCGCATCGCTCGTCGCCGGCTGCTTCGCGATCATCGCAGCCAGATTGGCGTCCAGCACCGAGTGGCGCTGTTCGAGCTTGGCGATATGATTTTCCAAGGACATGCAAATCTCCTTCCGTTGGCAGCCCGGGGGGCCGAACCCATCCGGGCAAGAACAAAGCGAGCGTGTCACAAAACCGTCGTGCTGTCGAACAAATCGGCACAGCCTCGGACAAGTTGGTTGATAGCCCGCTATCGAGAATGTCGGGATCTTGCTAAGGACCGGCTATGCTGGGCGCGAACACGTTTTCGCGACCGATTCGCGATGGACGTTCGGGATTGAAGGGGATCTGATGGCGGACCAGGAACAGGCGGCGTTACGGATGCAGACCGCGAAACTTCGCCAGGAGCACGCCGATTTCGACGCCGCGATCGAGGCGATGGAACTTCACGGCTGCGACAAGCTCCGCATCCAGCGCATGAAGAAGAAGAAGCTCGCGATCAAGGACCGCCTCAAGGAGTGCGAAGACCAGATCATTCCGGACATTCTCGCATGAGCCCGCAGCCTGCCGAACGCCCCGTCGTCGCCATCATCATGGGCAGCCAGTCGGACTGGCCGATCATGAAGAACGCAGCCGACACCCTCGAACGTCTCGCCATTCCCTTCAGCGCGAAGATCGTCTCGGCCCACCGCACGCCGGACCGGCTCTACCGGTTCGCGCACGGCGCGAAACATGCGGGCTTCAAGGTGGTGATCGCGGGCGCCGGCGGCGCCGCGCACCTGCCCGGCATGGCCGCCGCGATGACGCCCCTGCCGGTGTTCGGCGTTCCGATCGAGAGCAAGGCGCTGAAAGGCCAGGACAGTCTCCTGTCGATCGTCCAGATGCCGGCCGGCATTCCCGTGGGTACGCTCGCCATCGGCCGGGCGGGCGCGGTGAACGCCGCGCTTCTGGCCGCCAGCGTCCTCGCCCTGTCGGACGAGGGCATCGCCGACCGGCTGGACGCCTACCGCACCGCCCAGAGCGAGAGCGTCACCGAAGAACCCGTCAACGAGGAGCCCGCTCGATGAACGCGCTCAACCCCGGATCGACCGTCGGCATCCTGGGCGGCGGACAGCTGGGCCGGATGCTCGCCATGGCCGCCGCACGGCTCGGCTACCGCACCATCGTGCTCGACCCGAACCCGGAATCGCCCGCCTTCCAGGTGGCGAACGAAGCGATCGTCGCCGCCTATGACGATCGCAAGGCGCTGGTGCAACTGACCAGCCGCTGCGACGTCGTCACCTATGAATTCGAGAACGTGCCGGTGGGCCCCGCCCGCCAATCGATCATCGGCACGGGGCTCTACCCGCCACCCGAGGCGCTGGAGGTCGCGCAGGACCGCGTCGTCGAGAAGGCGTTCCTCAACGGGATCGGCATCGAGACCGCGCCATGGCGCGCGATCGGCAGCGTCGAGGAGCTGGGGCACGCGCTTGTCGACATCGGCACGGACTGCATCCTGAAGACCCGCCGCTTCGGCTATGACGGCAAGGGCCAGGCCAATATCCGTCGTGAGGGTCCGGTCTCGGACGCCTTCGAGAGCCTCGGCGCCAAGCCCTGCATCCTGGAAGGCAAGGTGCCGTTCGTCTACGAGGCGTCGCTGATCGCGGCCCGCGGGCAGGCAGGCGACATCAAGGCCTACGATCCCGCGGACAACGAGCACAGCCTCGGCATCCTGCGCCGCTCGAGCGTGCCCGGACGGGTCTCCGCGACGGTCGCGGACGCCATGCGAAAGACCGGGGCGGCGATCCTGGACAAGCTCACCTATGTCGGCGTCATCGGCGTCGAGTTCTTCGTGCGCGCCGACGACACGATCCTCGTCAACGAGATCGCGCCGCGCGTCCACAATTCCGGCCACTGGACCGAGGCGGCCTGCGCCGTGTCGCAGTTCGAGCAGCACATCCGCGCCGTCTGCGGCCTGCCGCTGGGCGATCCGGTGCGTCATTCCAACTGCGTGATGGAGAACCTCATCGGCGATGAGGTGCGCAAATCGGAAAGCCTGATGGGCGAGAGCGATCTCGTTCTCCACCTCTACGGCAAGAGCGAGGTGCGGGCGGGCCGCAAGATGGGCCATTTCACGCGTCTCACGGCCATGTCCTGACGGCCGCGTCCCATCGCCGGGACGTCACCCCGGAATTGCGGGCGGAAAGGCGTCCGATCACGTTGACAATTCCGCCGTCGCTGGCTAAACGCCATGCAAGATAACTGAATGGACGAACGCGTCTCACGGCGCGTTTTTTGTTTGAGCGGCGGCAGGCCTTTCGTTCCCGTCGCACGAAGAGACGGTCAGGATACCGACATGAAGATCAAGAACTCGCTGAAATCCCTCAAGGGCCGCCATCGCGCCAACCGCATGGTTCGCCGCAAGGGCCGGATCTACATCATCAACAAGGTGGCACCGCGCTTCAAGGCCCGCCAGGGCTGAACGCAGGACACCGAAAGGCCGTGACGCTTCGTCCCGAAGCAGCCATCACGGCATTTTCAGTTTGACGGCTCCCACGAGGTCGGTAGTCTGCGACCTCATGAGAGCCGTTTTTCGTTTGCCCGCCGCCTTCGTCATCGCAGCCATGTTCGGCCTTGCCGCGCCCTCCGGTTCGTCGGCGCAGCGGGCGGACGATCCGTCCGTGATCAATCCCGACGCGGCGCCCCCCGGCTCCATGCCGGAACTGCCGATGCCCGACATGCCCATGCCGCCGGACCCCGGCGATCAGGGACCGATGGTGCGGCCTGCACCCGATGCCGATCCGGACGTGCCGCCCGAAGCCTTCGGCGGCCCCCTGGAGGACGGGGACGCGGCGGACGCCCTCTCGCCCGAGGGTGATCCATCCTCCACCGATCTGGCCGAGCCGGCCGAACGGGCGCCGGAAACCCTCGACAACCTGTTTTCCGACCTGAAGAAAGCCGGTGACGAGCGCGAGGCCCGGCGCACGGCCCGGAAGATCCAGAAGCGCTGGCAGGAAAGCGGCAGCGCGACCGTCGATCTCCTGATGCTCCGTGCGACCCAGGCCATGGGCCACAAGCAGCCGGACATAGTGCTCGACCTTCTCGATCAGGCGATCATTCTGGAACCGGATTTCGCGGAGGCGTGGAACCGCCGCGCGACGGCACATTTCGCAAGCGGCGCCTTCGGCAAGTCGATTGCCGATATCGAGCAGACGCTTGCCCGCGAGCCCCGGCACTGGGGCGCCTTGATGGGGCTGGCGCTGATCTTGGAACGCACGGGAAACGACGAGAAGGCGCTCGAGGTCTACCGGGAGGTTCTGGACGTCTACCCGGCGCTCCAATCGGCACAGGATGCCGTGGGCCGGCTTGCGGAAAAGCTGACCGGTCCGGCCATCTGACCCAGCCGAGTGTCGCGAAAGACCTATCCGTGCAGCTTCAGCGCCGGACCCTTGGTGGGTGAGATCGCATCGGCGAAGATCGCCACCGAGCCGCGCAAATAGCCGAGAACGGCCCATTGATGCTTGCGCTGGATGCTCTGATAGGCGGCCTGCGCGAACTGGCCGTGGACGAGGAGATCGTTCCTGGAGCGGAACAGGCTGATGCTCCCGACCGAGCCCCCGCGCGCCAGCGAGATCAACCGCCCCTTGTCGTCATATTCGAACGGCTCGGGCGTACCTCCGGCGATCGTCGTGGGGATCGCCGCGGCCAGATAGGCCGCCTGCTGACTGGCGCATTGGGCGGTCGGCGGCAAAGGCTGCGCATCCGCCGCGGGCTTGAAGCTCGCCGCGTCGCCGAGCGCGTAGATCCTCCCGTCCACCGTCGTCTTCAGCCGCGCATCGACGATGATGCGGTGCTTATTGTCCATGTCGAAGTCCGACAGGCCTTCCAGACACGGATGGCCGACGAGACCGGCCGCCCAGACGGTGATGTCGGTCGGCCACCGCTCGCCATTCTCGCCGACGACGGCATCGGCCTCCACCGAGGCGATCCGCGCACCGACACGCGTCTTGATGTCGAGCTTTGCGAGGCGGTCGCACACCGCTTTGCGCAGATCGCCGGACGCGCCCGGCATGATCTCCGGCGCAGCTTCGAGAATCACGATATCCAGCAGCCGCTGCTTGCGGCCCGTGACGGCATCGTTGATGAAGCTGCGCTCGGACACCCTCAGATGTGCGGCAAGCTCGGTTCCGGTCGCTCCCGATCCGACGATCGAGACACGGGCCGGTTCGCCGCATTCCCGGGCTTTCAGGAGAGCTGCGACGAACAGGTCGCGGAAATCGTCGGCATCGGCCTTCTCGTCCAGGCGAACGGCGTGGTCCTCGACGCCCGGGGTCCCGAAATCCGGCGTCACCCCGCCGAGCGCGACGACGAGGCGGTCGTAGGCGACATCGCGCGAGGGCCCCTCGATGGCACCGTGCCGGCTGCGGACGGGCCCGAGGCGGACCAGGCGGTTCTGCGGGTCGATCGTGACCACCCGGCCCTGCTCGAAGCTGAAGCCGCGCATGGAGGCCAGCATGTAGAAGCTCATTTCCGACAAGGTCGAATCGACCGTTCCAGCGGCGAATTCGTGCAGCCGGGGCTTCCAGACATGGGATCCGTTGACGTCGACGAGGGTAACGGCGACCGCGCCGCGACCTGCGAGACTGCAGGCCAGTTCGAGACCGCCCGCACCGCCGCCCAGAATGACGACGCGTTCCCTGCTGTGCGCCATCGGATCAGCCGGCCGTGCCGGACGCGATCTGGTTGATGAGATCCGGGAAGAGCCCCGAAACGCCCACGAAGATCAGATAGATCGCGACGATGAAGCTGAGGAGACGCGGCATGATGAGGATGAGAACGCCGGCGACCAGGGCGACGATGGGCTGAAGGGAGATGATTTCCACGATCGGGGCCTTTCGAAAGCAATGCCGGACGGATAATCGCGCCCCGCAAGCAGGATCTGTGTTCGGGTTTCGAGAGTCAACGTCGCGGAAGCCGGTATCGTTCACGGGCGCGGTCCGCAAGATGCGGGAGGCCGGGCGTCAAGCCGGCCCGCCCTTCGGGCGTCCGGTCTCTACGCACCGATCAGCCCGCCTCGCCGGAAAAATGCAGCACCACTTCGCGCCGATGGGGCCGGACCCTGTGTTCGACCACGTAGAGACCCTGCCAGGTTCCCAGCATCATCCGGCCACCGCTGACGGGAACCGCCAGGCTCGTTTGCGTCAGCATGGTCTTGATATGGGCCGGCATGTCGTCCGGCCCCTCGACGGTGTGGAGATAGTCGCCGTCAGCGGGCGCGAGACGAGCGAGCGCGTCGAGGAGATCGTGTCGGACGTCCGGATCGGCGTTCTCCTGGATGGTCAGGGAGGCGGAGGTGTGGCGGATGAAGAGCGTGAGGAGCCCTTCCGAAGCACCCGCCGCCGCCAGCTTCCGCGCGACGTCGCGCGAGATGTCGGTGAACCCCTGCCCCGGCGTCTCGATGATGATCGTCTCGATATGCTGGTGCATCCGGTCCTCGTCGCGTTCGCGTTCGGGCATCGGCGCGGTTTTGCGCTGCCGATCCTTGTGGCGTCAACTGGCCATGGCGGCGGACATGTCTAGTTGATGCCGGGACGAAGAATTCCCCAACGCGACGGAACACCTGCCTCATGTTTCCCCTGCCCGCCCCCCATGCATTCGATCCCCATCATATCCCGGCCGACCTCCGCGCGCTGAACGAGACGATCAGGGCCGAGCACGCGAAACGGCCGGACACCTGGTCGGTGCCGATCGAGGAGGTGCGCCGGGCCCGGATCGAGGGCAAGGGCATCTTTCCAAGGCCCGAACCCGATCCCCATGCCGAGATCGTGGAGATCGCGGGCCGCGACGGGCGCGCGATCCGCGTGCGGGTGCTGAGGCCCCGAACCCGCGAGGCGCGCGGAACCTTCTTCCATGTCCATGGCGGCGGCTGGGTGTTCGGCAGCGCGATGGAAAGCGATCCCCGTCTGCGCAGGCTTGCGGAGGCAACGGGCCTCGTCACGGTGTCGGTCGATTACCGGTTGGCGCCCGAGCACCCGTTCCCGGCGGCGGGCGACGACTGCTGCGAGGCCGCGCTCGCGGTCACCGGCGGCGGGGTTGCCGACTGCCCGGACGGTTTCTTCGCCATCGGCGGCGAATCGGCCGGAGCCCATCTGTGCGCCGCGACGCTGCTCAGGCTGCGCGACGATCATCATGCGCAACCGTTCCGGGCCGCGCTTCTCGTGGCCGGCTGCTACGATCTGGGCCTGACCCCGAGCGTGGCCAATTTCGGGGAGGATCGCCTCATCCTCAACAGCCGGGACGTTTCGCAGTTCGCATCCCTCGCGGTCCCGCGGGCGGAGGCGCGGCGCACGCCCGAGAATTCGCCTTTGTGCGCCAGGCTGCACGACATGCCCCCGGCCTTCTTCTCCTGCGGCACGGCCGATCTCCTGATCGACGACACGCTGTTCATGGCCGCGCGCTGGCAGGCGGCCGGCAACCCGACGCAGATGTCGCTGACCAATGGCGGCTGCCATGTCTTCGAGGTCTTCGGCACACCAAGCGGCGAAGCCTCGCTCGCACGGGCGGAAGCCTTCCTGAACGCCGAGATCGGACGAGGGAACCGATGATCCTTCACCGCGACGCCCCATGGCGCGCCGGGGCGCGGAACGTGAGGCGGATGCAACCAAGGATTAACCTTTAGTGAAAGTCGTACCGATCGCTTAACCATTCGAACGCTGAAACCGGCCACTATCGGGACATGCCAGCCGGCTCATGCCCGGCGTTTCGAATGGATCGGCCGAATGCAAAGCTCAACACCAAGACTGTCCGCGACCTTCGCGGCGCTCGTCCTCGTTGCAACATCGTTTGGTGGAGGCGCCCTCCCGGCGAAGGCGGACCAGCGCTATTCGCCCCGCCCGCCCGTCGAAGCCCCGCAGGAGGTCCGCGATGCCTGGCTTTTCCAGCTGAAGCGGGAAAGAGGCGTCAATGCCGCGGGCGTCGTGTTCGGCGGTCCGCTTCCCCAGGCCACCCGCACGGCCGGCCGCTCGATCTTCTCGCCCCACCCGTTCGCGCCTGAGCGGCCGGTCGCGGTACGCGGCTACCAGCCGCGCCAGGCGGTTCGGCCCGGCCTTACCCGGCACGCCCGGCCGTACCCGGCCGCCACCCGCCAGGTCGCGCCGCAGCGGATGGTCGATCCCGCGTTTCTGCCCCAGCGCGTCCCCTACGGAACGCGCCAGAAGCCGGGCACGATCGTCATCGATACCAAGGCCCGCTTCCTCTATCATGTCGGCTCGGACGGCACCGCGATGCGCTACGGCGTGGGCGTCGGGAAGCCCGGCTTCTCCTGGCGCGGCACCCACAAGGTTACCCAGAAGAAGAAATGGCCCGGCTGGACACCGCCCCGGGAAATGATCGCGCGCGAAAAGAAGAAGGGCCGCATCCTGCCGGCCTACATGCCCGGCGGTCAGGAAAACCCGCTCGGCGCACGCGCGCTCTATCTCGGCTCGACGCTCTATCGCATCCACGGCACCAACCAGCCCTGGACCATCGGCCAGGCCGTCTCGTCCGGTTGCATCCGCATGCGCAATCAGGACGTGGAAGCGCTCTACGAGCAGGTCGGCGTCGGCACCAAGGTCGTCGTTCTCTAAACCCGGCCGTGAAAGGTCCGCGGGACCGAAGCGATCGCATCGGGCCGCCCTGTGACGATCCGGCCGCCTGATGTTGGACGTGCGCCAGGGAGCAGGCGACACGGATCACGCGGCGGTTGGAGAATTCAAGGACGGTTCCTGGAGAATGGCTTGTGGGCAAGGCCCCGGCGTCTGCCGCGATCTCGGACGCTCCGGATCGGGCATTCTGCCCGGTCTCTTCGGCGGCTGAGCGTCGCCGGGCATCACCGACGGGCAAAAGGGCCGCGGCGTCCCCCGCCACGGCCTTTCCTGGTGCTTCGAGGCTGACGGAGAAGCGGTCAGCCCGTCGAGCGCGTCGCGTTCTTCGGGATATAGTCGAACTGCTCGATCAGGACCTCGCGAACGATCTCGTCGCCGTAACGCTCATTGACCGACACCTTGATGGCCGTCATCAGGCTCTTCAGGTCGTAGCGCGACGGATTGTCAAAATCGAAATCGTCGCTCGAATAAAGTCGGCGGAAGGCCTCGTCGAGGACGAAGGGCTCCGGCGGGACGGTCAGTTTCTCGGCCACCTTTCCATCGATCGTGTAGACGAAGCGGGCGACGATATAGCCCTGGATCCGCTGTTCCGAAATCATCGGAACGGTGATGGCACCGGTCGAGCGATAGTCGAGACCGGCGTAGAAATCGGATTCGGCTTCCGCCACGGCCTGCTCGTCGCCCCCGCTCATAGAGAGTGCGGCATAGCTGGAGCCGAGGGCGACGAGGGTCGCCCAGATGCCGACGGCGAGAAGCTTGATCACCGAACGCGTCCCGCAAATTCAGGCCGGCTCGAATAGGTGCCGTCGGATTCGGCCGCCTCCAGCGAGCGCGCCATGATGCCGGAAATCTCGTGGCTCGCCTCGACGTGTCGCGCCAGCACCGACTGATTCTCGTGGAGCTGAGACCGCAGGGTCGCAAGGCGCTCCCGCATCGGTACGTCGAGCATGTCGGGGCCCACCTCGCGCGTCAGCCGCGTCAGCTCCAGAAGCGACTGGTTCTTGCGGCCGGCGGTCTCGACAAGGTCGATCCGATAGCCCCCGTTGAGAGCGTCGATTTCGCGTGTCAGCACCGCTTCGAGGCGGGCGACGGCGTTGGACAAGGCGGTCTGCATGAGGTGTTCCCGTTCAGTCTCAAGGTTTGCCGGTTTGCGCGAGAACGGCGTCGAAGCGCATCCTCGCAGTCTGGCTTTGCTGGCTTCGAATTTCGCCCTGGGCGTCGGCAGCCACGCCCCGGTCGCTGGAGATCATGTCGGCGATGCCGATGCCGCCGCCACGGGCGAGCTGGTTGCCCAACTGCTCCGCCATCATCGAGCGCCAGATATTGCCGGCGGTTCCCGCGCCGAAAAAGTTCGTCGCCTCGGAGGGCAACATGGATTCCACGAAGCTGCGCAAGGCGAACGCCTCGAACTGCTGCATCGGCGAGAGCTCGTTGTCGGCGCGCCTGATGCGCGGGCCCGCCGGGCGCTCGGGCGCGATCCCCGAAGCGGGAGCGGCTTTCAATCCATCGATGGGCGCAACGGTCATGGCGAAAAGCTGTCTGTGATGTTTCCGGTGGTGTTCAACGGGAGATTAAGCCCGGCGCCTTATCCGAGACTGTTTGACAGGCGCGCGAGGAAGCTTTCCACGTGGCCGTCCAGGGCAATGGCCTCGTCCTGTGCGGCGGCATCCTTTCCGGCCTGCGTCAGGCGTCGCTCCACGCCCTTTTCCTGGCGGCGCGCCTCGGCAAGCCGCACCTCGCCCTTCGCGCGTTCCGCCTCGTTCTCGCGCCGGGCCGCATCGTTGCGCCTGAGGCTGTTCACCTTGGCACCGATGAACAGGCCGTGCAGCTCCGAACTCGGCGCAAGACTCTGGAGGATCTCGCTGTCGGACCGGTCGATTTCGGCGCGCTTGCGTTTCAGCTGGGTCAGCGCCCATTCCTCGATCTGCCGCTTCTGGCCCTGCACCTTCAGGATGCGTTCCAGGCGCTTCTTCCGGCTCTTCGCATCGTTCATCCGGCCAGCACCCAGCCTTCGAAGGCGTTCATGAAGATGATCAGGAAGTCTCCGATGATGTAGCCGAACAGCACGAGGCCGCCGGCCAGGACGAACGGCAGCGAGATGAAGTAGACCGGAATCTGCGGCGTCAGCTTGTTGGCAAGGCCGACCGCGAAGTTGACGATCACCGCGTAGAGCACGAACGGGCTCGCGATCCGCAGGCACAGGACGAAGGTGATGTCGAGATTGTCGGTGAGATTGATGAGGCTCGTCTGGATCGCGAACCCTTCGGTCGCGGGGATGGCGGTGTAGGATGCGACGATCGCCCGGACGACTTCCGCATGCAGGTTGGTGATGAAGATCAGCACCGTCGCCGTCAGCGTGACGAGCGTTCCGATCGCCGGGTCGGGCGCGTCCTCGAAGACCGGCCCCATCGACTGCCCCATGCCGATGGCGTTGGCGATCACGTAGCCGATGAAGGACAGGGCGATGAGGAACGTGCGCCCCAGGAGCCCGATGAAGAACCCGATCATCATTTCCGAGAAGATCAGCTTCAGGCGCTGTGCGTCGTTCGCCCCGGTCACCAGCGGCTCGAGGATCGGCAGGAGAAGCGGCGCGAGGGCAAGGGAAATCGCGATGGCGAGGAACAGCCGGATCTGCGCCGGAATGCGGCTCGAGGAATAGCCGGGCAGCAGCATGAGGCAGGTGCCCACCCGGCAGAAGATCAGGAACAGCGCGAAGACGAGCGCCGAGGCGGTCTCGCTCACGAGATCGACCCGATCGCCTTCAGCTCGACGCCGCGGGCGATCTCCACATGGGACAGGACCGGAAGATTGACGAAGATCCGCTCGATCATCATGCGCACATAAGGTCGTGCGTCCGGCGCTGCGACGAGCGCGAAGACCTCGCCCTGATCCATCTTCTCGCGGATGACCTTGGTCGCCTCCTGGGCGAACTGCTCCACCGTGCGCGGATCGATGTCGAACTCGATGACGTCGCCCTTGGCATCGCGCTTGAGAGCCTGATGGAAGGCCAGATCCCACTGATTGCCGAGGCGCAGCACGCAGAGCGACCCCTTGTGCAGGAGATCGCCGCAGATCTGCTGGCTCATGCGCATGCGCACATGCTCGACGATCTGCTCGGAACGGCGCACATGAGGCGCGATTTCCGCGATCGCCTCGAGAATGAGATTGAGATTGCGGATCGACACGCGTTCCGCGAGCAGGAGCTTGAGCACCGCCTGGAGGCCGGAATAGGACATGTGCGAGGGAATGATCTCGTCGATCAGGCGCTTGTATTCCGGCTCCAGCCGATCGATCAGCGCGCGCATGTCCTTGTAGGACAGGAGCTGGGCGAGATTGTTGCGCAGGATCTCCGACAGGTGCGTGAGGACGATCGTCAGCATGTCGATCGGCTCGTGGCCCTGGCGCTTGACTTCCGAGGCGAAGCTTTCGGAAATCCACGCCGCCTTCATGCCGAAAGCGGGCTCTTTGGTCATGTCGTGCGGCACCTCCGGCGGTGGCAGGTCGCCGAGCACCACGAGCAGTTCCCCCAGACGCATCTCCTGGTTGGCCACCGTGGTGCCGTGGATCTTGATCTCGTAGTTCTTCGTGCCGATGGCCAGATCGTCGGAAAGCTTGATCTCGGGCACGACGAAGCCGTAGCGCGAGGCGAAGCGCCGGCGCATCTTCTGCACGCGGTGTGCGAGCTCGTCGCGCTGGAGCACCAGCGACGCCGCCATCTGCTTGCCGAGGACGAGCTCGATCTCGACGATCTTCAGGCTTTCCTTGACCGAGTTCTTCTCGGTCTGCGCGACGGCCTTTTCCTGCGCGTCCTTCTCGGCGACGTCCTTGGCGATCAACTCGGCGCGGCGCCTTGGAATGACGAAGGCGACGAAGGCGAGCATCAGGCCGAGGGTGGTGAAGGGCAGCATGGGCAGCCCGGGCATCAAGGCGAGAATGAACATCAGGCCGGCCGAGACCGAAAGCGCGCGCGGATACTTGCCGAGCTGGCCGACGACGGCTTCCTGCGCCGCGCCGCGGGTGCCGCCCTTGGAGACCAGGAGACCTGCGGCGAGCGAGATGATGAGCGCGGGGATCTGGGAGACGAGGCCGTCGCCCACCGACAGCTTGGTGAAGACGTCGGCCGCGACGCCGGCTTCCATGTCGTGGCGCAGGATGCCGATGACGATCCCGCCGAAGATGTTGACGGCGGTGATGATGAGGCCGGCGATGGCATCGCCGCGCACGAATTTCGAGGCACCGTCCATCGCGCCGAAGAAGGAGGATTCCTCCTCGAGCTCTTTGCGGCGCAACTGTGCTTCGCGCTCGTTGATGAGGCCGGCCGACAGGTCGGCGTCGATCGCCATCTGCTTGCCGGGAATGGCATCGAGGGTGAAGCGGGCGCCGACTTCCGCGATACGCGTCGCGCCCTTGGTGATGACCATGAAGTTGACGATGATCAGGATCGCGAAGACGACGAGACCGATGAAGAAGTCGCCGCCCATGACGAACTGGGAGAAGCCGCCGATGACGCTGCCGGCGGCTTCGACGCCTTCGTGCCCCTCGCTGAGAATGACGCGGGTGGTCGCGATGTTCAGCGACAGGCGCAACATGGTGGCGAGAAGCAGGACGGTCGGGAAGGCGGAAAATTCCAGCGGCTTGTCGATCCAGAGCGCCACCATCAGGATCAGCACGGACAGTGCGATGGACAGGGCCAGCCCCATGTCGATGAGGATCGGCGGGATCGGGATGAACAGGATCGTCAGGACGAAGACGACCGCCATCGCGAAGCCGATTTCGCGGCCACCGAGATTCGGCTTCACGGCGCCTGCCGAACCAGCCGCGCCGCCGGATACATTCTTCAAGGTGTCGATCGCCATGGATATGCTCTCAGCCTGTCCTGCAAGTCGGTCTCGTCGGCTCGCCGTCGCGTGTCCCCGTTCGGCGAACCGACCGGAGGAAACGGTTAAGAGACCGTTAACCTGCTTATCCTCGATCAAGCTTGCGCCGGAATGAGCCCGGCCCGGCCTTCGACGCATGGACATTGCGGCGGCCCTGTTGCCGGCGCGCTGCGGGGAGGCTTAAACGAATGAAAACACCGGGCGCCGGAACGGTGCGATCGGCGGCCGGGCGAGCCGGAGCGCGACGCGTTTCCACCATCGATTGAACGGCAGGACTTTTTCCCGTTACCGATCCGTAAGAGCCGGTCCCCTTAACAATCCCGTTCCGGTTTGTTATCTAGGTCATGGTGGGCACCGATATAAAACGTATCGGCATAGCCCGAACGAACCATGTTGGGAGACATAAAATGGCTTGGAACAAACCCGTCATCACCGAAGTTTGCGTCGCAATGGAAATCAACGGCTACATGCCGATCGAATTCTAAGAATTGCAGACCGATCATGACAGCCGTGGGCGAGGGAAACCTCGCCTGCGGCTTTTGGTTTTAGGGGCAGCCGCGGGCGGCGGATACCCGCAATGGAACTGCCTGTGCGAAACCTGTCGCCTCTTCTGGGAGGGAGACGAGAGAGTTCGCCCCAGTTCGCAATCGTCGATCGCCGTGACGGCGGACGGCGAACATTGGCTCCTGCTCAACGCTTCGCCGGACCTGCGCCAGCAGATCATGCATCTTCGGCCCATGCGTCCGAGCGAGACGGGCGCGGCATCGCGCGGCGCACGGCGCGCCTCGCCGATCGCCTCAGTGTTGATCACCAATGGCGATGTCGACCATACGGCCGGCCTTCTGACCTTGCGCGAGAAGCAGGACTTCACGCTCTACGCGACGGGAGGCGTCCACGATATCATCGCGGCCAACCCGGTGTTTCAGGTTCTCGACCCGAACCATGTGCCGAAAGAGAAGGTCGCCGTCGGCGAACCGTTCGAAGCCGCGCCCGGTCTCGTCGCCGAACTGTTCTCCGTACCGGGCAAGGTGCCGCTCTATCTCGAGACCGAAACGGTCGATGTCGGCGAGGAAAGCGAGATGACCGTCGGCGTGAAGCTGACCGCCCACGGCAGGACGATCTACTACATACCCGGCTGCGCCCATGTGCCCGATCGTCTGAGGGCGCGCGTCGCCGGCGCCGACGCGCTCCTCTTCGACGGGACCGTGTTCGTCGACGAGGAAATGAAGAATGCCGGCGTCGGCGTGAAGACCGGCCGGCGCATGGGGCACATGCCGATTTCGGACGAAGGCGGCAGTTTGCACGCCTTCGATGACGCAAACATCGCACGCCGTATCTATATCCATATCAACAACACCAATCCGATCCTCGTCGACGGATCGGACGAGAAGAGAATCGTCGAGGCGGCCGGGTGGCAGGTCGCTTATGACGGAATGGATCTGAGCCTATGACCGAGATGATGTCGAAAACGGACCTCGAGGCTGCCCTGCGCCAGATCGGCGAAGAGCGCTACCACTCGAACCATCCGTTCCAGATCATGCTTCAGGAAGGCCGGCTGTCCAAACAGCAGGTTCAGGCCTGGGCGCTCAACCGCTATTACTACCAGTCGATGATCCCGGTGAAGGATGCGCATATCCTCGCCCGCCTCGACACGGTGGAGCTGCGCCGGGAATGGCGCGAGCGGATCATCGACCATGACGGCACGGAGACCGAGCGCGGCGGCATCGTCAAGTGGATCGCGCTGGCCGACGGCGTGGGCCTCGATCGAGAATATGTGATGTCCGGCAAGGGCATTCTGCCCGGCACGCGCTTCGCCGTCGACGCCTACGTGCATTTCGTGCGCGATCGTACCTTGCTCGAGGCCATCGCCTCGTCCTTGACGGAACTGTTCTCGCCGAACGTCATCGGTGTTCGCACCCGAGGCATGCTCGAACATTATGATTTCATCACGAGAGAGACGCTCGCCTATTTCGACAAGCGTCCGGTGCAGGCCAAGCGCGATTCCGATTTCGCGCTGAGCTACTGCCTCGAACAGGCGACCCGACCAGAGCTTCAGGAGGCGGTGATGAACGCCCTGAAATTCAAATGTCAGGTGTTGTGGGCACAGCTCGACGCGCTCATGCATGCCTATGTCGAGCCCGGCCACCTGCCGTTCGATGCATGGCAGCCGGGCACCCATGCCCGGAACGGCGATGCGACGGATAGGGCGGCCTGAGATGAGCGAGATTGCCGACGCGACCGTTCCGAAACTGCCCCACGGCGTTCGCTTCCGCGAAGACAGGGCGCGTGGCGGCTACATTCTGGTCGGTCCGGAGCGGATCTACAATATCGACGGCGTTTCGGTCGAAATCCTGAAGCGCGTCGACGGCACGACCAGCCTTTCGGGCATCGTCGCCGATCTCGCCAGGGTCTTCACGGCCGAGGAGGCGGTGATCCGCCCGGACGTCGAGGCCTTTCTGACCGATCTTCGCGACAAACAGATGGTGACGCTATGAGCGAAACGCTGATCGACGATCGCCCGAAGGTGGGCGCGAAGCCGAAACCCCAGCCGCCGATCGGGCTGCTGGCCGAACTCACCCATCGCTGCCCCTTGCGCTGCACCTATTGTTCGAACCCGGTCGAACTCGAAGGGCGCTCGGCCGAGCTCGACACCGAAACCTGGAAACGTGCGTTCAGCCAGGCGGCCGATCTCGGCGTCATCCATCTGCACCTGTCCGGCGGCGAGCCGACGGCCCGCAAGGACATTGTCGAGCTGACCCGGCACGCGGCCGAAGTCGGCCTCTACACCAATCTCATCACGTCCGGGGTGGGCGTCAAGGAAAGCCAGCTGGACGCCCTCTTCGACGCCGGCTGCGACCATATCCAGCTCTCCATGCAGGGCGCCGACGAGGCGATCACCGTGGCGGTCGCCGGCATGAAGGGCGCATTCGAGCGCAAGGAAGCGTTTGCGCGGCAGGTCGTCGCGCGCGGCTTCCCTTTGACGCTCAACTCGGTCATCCACCGCCAGAACATCGACCAGGTCCCCTTGATGATCGAGAAGGCCGTGGAGTTCGGCGCCAAGCGCATCGAGATCGCCCATACGCAATATTATGGCTGGGCGTTGAAGAACCGCGCGCACCTGATGCCCACGAAGGCGGCCGTCGACAGGACGATCGAACAGGTGGAGGAAGCGCGCGAGAGGCTGAAGGGCATTCTCGTCATCGACGCGGTCTTCCCCGATTACTACGCAAAATATCCCAAGCTGTGCAATGGCGGCTGGGGCACGCGCACCCTGAGCATCACGCCGTCCGGCAAGGTGCTGCCCTGCCATGCGGCGGAGACGCTGGACCATCTGGATTTCTGGTCGATCCGCGACCACGACCTGTCCGACATCTGGTATGACGGACCGGCCTTCCAGGCCTATCGCGGCACGGATTGGATGCAGGAGCCTTGCCGCTCGTGCGAACGCAAGCATATCGATTTCGGCGGCTGCCGCTGTCAGGCGCTGGCGCTGACGGGCGACCCGAACGCGACCGATCCGGCCTGCATCAAATCGCCGGACCATCAGATGATCGGCGACCTTGCCCGCTCGGAATCAGCCTATACCCCCGATCCGACCAAGGTCAGCTACCGGCTCATCGGCGCGGCCTGAGGCAGGCCAGGACCGTGCGCGTGCGGGGCTTGCGGATGGCTCTCGGTGCGCGCCGCCGGGAGAACGCCGCTCGCGGCCTTTGCGCCCATGGCTGCAAGCCTTGGTCGTTGCCCCTCGCCCGTGACGGCGGCGCCGTGCAAGGCACGTCTCTCCGATTTTCGCTCAGCGGATGCTTTTGGAGACCTGTCGAGCAACGGGCGCGCCGGCATGAAGATCGGAACCGATGTTCGGACAGCCTGATGCATGGAACCGGATCAAGTGCGAAAGCATCGTGCGTCTCAATGGACGCACGATGTAAGGCGACGCGATGCGCGAGCACCGGCGCCAAGTGAATTCTCAGGCCCGCGTCCGGCTCATGCCTTCCTTGGCGGGGGCGTAGTTCGGATCGAGCTGCGCCGCCTTGGCATAGGAACGATAGGCCTTCTGCCGGTCGCCCTGGCGTTCCAGGAGGACCGCCTGATTGACCCAGTATTCCGCCTTGTTGTTGTCGAGCTTCAGGGCGACCTGAAAGTCCGTGGCGGCGTTTTCGGTGTCGCCCAGCGCCAGATAGGAGACGCCGCGCCCCGAATAGGGTTCGGCGGCCGTGGCTTGCAACGAGATCGCCTTCGAGAAATCCTCGATCGCCTGCTTGTGCTGGCCGTCGATCTGATAGAGCAGGCCGCGATTGTGGTAGGCGCGCGGGTCGGTCGTGTTGAGATCGATCGCGCGCTGGAAATCGGCGAGCGCCTCGCGGTTCCGGCCCGCAAGACGGTAGATGTTGCCGCGTCCGATATAGGCCGACGTGTAGTTCGGATCGATCTGGAGCGCCCGATTGTAGTCCTCGACGGCCTTCAGCCGCTCGCCGGTCTGGCGATAGATCAGGGCGCGGTTGGCGTAGGCCTGATGAAAGTTGGGGTCGAGCGAGATCGCGGTCGTGAAATCCTGGATCGCCGCCTCGTTCTGGCCCGATCGGCCATAGGCGGTTCCACGCACATTGTAGGCTTCGGGATCGCGCGGATTGGCGTTCACCGCCTGGCTCAGCGATGCGATGTTCTGGTCGAGGCCCTGGCTGGCATCCAGCGCGATCGCATTGACCATGGGTTCGCCGGCCGTCTGGCAGCCGGCCAGAGCCAGCGTCGCGGCGCACAGCGCCAGGACCGGCTTTGAAAGTTTCGGGCGAGCGTCTGGATTGTGCACCGTCACGGGTCGAACAGGCTCCGTTGGATCAAGCGGTTTCGAAATGTTGACTGCCCGCAGGACTAAACGGCGAAAGGGCCCAATTGGAGACGGGGAGCGCGGACGATGCGATCGGGCCACGCACTGTGGCCGATTGAACACTCCGCAAAACGCGACAGCCGACCCCCAGGGATCGGCTGAACGGTCGGTCACGGACAGCCGTCCGGACAGAAAAGGCCGGCGGGACGGTCGGCCTAGTGGCCGCGGCCCGGCACCACGCCTTCGCGCTGGGCCTGCTTGCGGGCGAGCTTGCGAGCGCGGCGCACGCCCTCGGCCTTCTCGCGGACCCGCTTTTCCGACGGCTTTTCGTAGAAACTGCGCTGTTTCATTTCACGGAAGACGCCTTCGCGCTGAAGCTTCTTCTTGAGCGCACGGAGGGCTTGATCGACATTGTTGTCTCGGACGATGATCTGCAAGGACGGTTCCGCCAGTCTACTGGGTTTGAACGAACGAGGCTCCTGGAATCGATTGCTCCAGCAAAAGCCGATTGAATTTCGGTCGCGCCATTAGCAGAGCGGGAAGCGTTTGTCGAGACGGAACCTGTCTTCGGCTCCCCTTTCCTGCCCGCTCCGAGGCGCGAAAACACGGTTGCGGGCGGCGCTCTGTCCTTGCGAACCACCGCTGGCGCGGGCGTCTTGGCAGGATCGACCGAAGCCTGGGGGCGATTCCAAGGCCTCGCCTTGCGGTGCAATATCCGGCACGCTAGAAAATGACCCATCGTCACCCGACCGAGCGGCCGTTGGATTGAACGGATCGGTGCCTCAGACGTTCTGCGCGTGTAACATCGGACGTCCGCCAGCCTTTACTCGGTTCGGCTGCCGTCTTTCGTCAAGCTTCTAGACATCGGATGCAGACAGTATGGCCATCGGCGAATATCGGAGAGAGCGCTACACGGGCAGCGCGAGCGCAGGCACCAAGGCACGGACCATCGTCTGGGGTGCGGTGATTGCCGGCGTCATCCTCGCCATCGCCGTCCAGCTGATGCTCGGTCTTCTCGGCCTCGGCGTCGGGCTGGGCGCGCTTCCCGGCTCCGATCGCTCGATCGCCGCCCTTGCGTCGACCGCCGGCATCTATTCGCTGATCGCAGCCTTGATCGGCCTGTTCGTCGGCGCCTTCGCGACCGTCCGGTTCGCGGGCCTCGCCGAGAAGATGGACGCGATCCTGCACGGTCTGGTGACCTGGGCGGTCGCGACGCTGCTCGTCGTGCTGGTTCTCGGCGGAACGGCGTCCTCGGTGCTCGGCGGTGCGTTCGGCGCCGTCGGATCGGCGGTCGGCGGGCTGGCAAGCGCCGCCGGTGCACTCGACCAGCCCGGCGCGGGAAGCGACGGCCTTTTGCCGGACAGCATCCGATCGGACCTTGCCGCGCTCACCGCCGGCGCGCCGGATGCGGGCGATGCGCCGGCAGCGGAGGCAAACGGCGAAACCGGCGCGGCGCAGGCCGAAGCGGGCGAGACGGCCCCCGCCCCCGTGCAAGGGGGTGCCAGCTCCGGCGAAACCCTCGCCGCGATCGCCGCCGGATTGTCGGAAACCGCGAGCGACGCCGAGCGCCAGGCAGCGGTCGCCGCCATCCAGCAGGCCGGCGGGCTTTCGCGAACCGCCGCCGAACAGCGTCTGGCAAGCTACCAGCAGTCCTTCGACGACATGGTCCGGACGGTTCGCCAGAGTGCCGACGACGCGGCCCGCGCCGTCGCCTCCGCTTCCTTTTCCGCCTTCGTCGCCCTGCTTCTGGGTGCCCTCGTCAGCGTTTTGGGCGGTTTTCTCGCCCGGTCACGTTACGAAAAGGCGTAAGGCCGTCTGCCCGCAATCGCGCGGGCGATCGTCGGGCGAGACCGGGGTGCCGCCGCACTGATGAAGGTCGGCCCGGCTGGATCCTGCGCCGGAACCGGCCTCAGTAACGGAACTGCTCCGCCAGGATCCGCTCGTCCCACGAATGGGTTTCGTCGAACAGGATCAGGCATCGGTCGGTTCCGCTTTCGCGGATCGTGACCTTGCGCACGGATTTGACCTCTTGGTGATCGGCGACCGCGTTGACCGGGCGCTTGCCCGATTCCAGCACCGTGATCTCGACGCTCTGATGGTTGGCCAGAAGCGCTCCACGCCAGCGTCTCGGCCGGAACGGGCTGACGGGCGTGAGGGCGAGCAGCGGCGCCTCGATCGGGATGATCGGCCCCTGGGCGGACAGATTGTATGCGGTCGATCCGGTCGGGGTCGCCACCATCACCCCGTCGCAGACGAGTTCTTCCAGTCGCACCGTTCCGCCGACCGCGATTCGCAGGCGGGCCGCCTGGTAGGACTGGCGGAAAAGCGACACCTCGTTGATCGCGAGTTCTTCGCGCACTTCCCCGTTTTCGTCCTCCGCGGTCATCGCCAGGGGATGGATCCAGTTCTCCACCGCCGCCTCGAGCCGCTCGTGCAGGTCGGTCTCGCGATATTCGTTCATCAGGAAGCCGACCGTGCCCCGGTTCATGCCGTAGATCGGACATCCGGTGTTCATGAAGCGGTGGAGCGTCTGGAGCATGAACCCGTCGCCGCCCAGCGCCACGATGATGTCGGCCTGGTTGGGATCGTCCTGACCGTAGATCGCCTTCAGGCGGTGCGCCGCCTCGAGCGCCCCCGGGGCGTTGCTCGCCATGAAACTGATCGACATGCTTTTGGTGGACATCAAGAGCGGCTCGTTGCGTTGGCTTCGGTCTCATCCTCGTTCGCAGCCAGCCTTCGCCGGAAATGCGAGCCCGCACAAGGCCATTCTGGCGCATCCACCCGCCTCGCGCGAGCGGAACATCCGTGACATATGCGCCGCGCGCGCCGGATCGCCCGGCACGTCGCCCCTTGCGAAGGCGCCGTACGACGGCGAGGCGACCGCCGCTCTCCTTAATTCCAGCAAGAAGCCTTTGGGCCGATCGGGAAGACGGAACGGTTCCGGAAAAAACCGGCCATTCGCGTGCGAACTCCCATCAGGGGCGTTGCGAGCCTTCGCACCCTGTTGTATGGACAGCGCCCAGGGGCCGGCGTAGCACAGCGGTAGTGCAGCGGTTTTGTAAACCGAAGGTCGGGAGTTCAATCCTCTCCGCCGGCACCAATATCCGACATATCGGCGACAACGACGGCCGCCCGCTTTGCGTCAGCACGGGTTCCGCGCATGCGTCCCGATCCCTGCCGGACAGGCGATGTTTCCAGCGTCCGCATGGCTCTTGCGGGGCGGCTGGGTGGACGCCGCGAGCCGCACGGCGCGCGTCGCCGACGCGGTCAACGCTACTCTTGACTTAGAATCAGGCTATCTCCCCTCTTGACCGCGTCCTTTCGGGGAGGACGGGCGGTCTTGTGAAGCAAGGGACGGACCGATGCGACCGGAAGAGCGATATCCGAACGGCGGCGAGAAATCGTCGGGGAAAATCTATGTCGTTCTCGCGATCCTGGCCATCGTCGGATTTCTCGCGGTGGTCCTGATGGATTACCGATCGGGCATGAGCCCTGCGACACCGCCGGCAGCGGCCAGTCCCGATCTCGGCATTCCCGTCCCGCCCACGCAGTCCCCGCCGCAATAGGCGTTTTGGCAGGGTTCGACGACACCGCCGAAGGCCGTGACGCTCCCCTGCCGACTTGACGGGGGACCTCGAAACGACCTAGAGGATCGCCTGCCGGGGCAAGAAACCCCAAGCGGCCGGAACCGCTTCGCGTCGAACCGGCTTCGACAGGCGATCCCGATCGCATGAGGTCCGCGAGGCCTTCTCGCTCCGGGCGGTTAGCTCAGTTGGTAGAGCGCCTCGTTTACACCGAGGATGTCGGGAGTTCGAGTCTCTCACCGCCCACCATTCCCCTGCCCTGCATAGCCTGAAGCCCTTGCCACACAGGCTTTTGCGTCCCAAATTGGTTCCCAATCGAGTTCCCAATTTCGGACGCGCTCATGGCAACGCCCTACCCCCCATACGTTCAAGAGAAAAAGGGCCGCTTCTATGTTCGGCTCGTCGTGCCGATCGAGCTTCGTCCGTTCGCTGAAAACAGCAAGTCAGAGATACGATTCTCGCTAGGTCACAGCCTCCGCGAAGTGAAGGCGAACTACGCTCGCGCTCTTGCCACCGCACAAGACGAACTGGACTCGATCAAGCGCGCGAAGGCCGATGCCGAGAACCGGGAACACGTCGCCACAGCAAGACGCTACACCGCGCGTTCCCATGACGAGATCGCGCGCATCCACTACGCCGATGAACTTGCGGAAGACAACGCCGCACGCCTGTATCCCGATCGCTCGATCATGATGGATATGAGTTGGTCGAGGCCCGCCCGGCTCGACGCGCTTCGACGGGTAAGTTCTGGCAACGCCGCCAACGACGAAATGGCAGCACTCGTCGGATGGGCCATTGACGAATACCAACGGCGAGGAAATCACGCCCTACCCTTCGGATCGGCAGAATGGCGCGCGCTAGCCATGCAAATCGCTCGCGCCGACATTGAAGTTCTTGCTCGCCAGGAAGAGCGAGATCGTGGCGACTTCCTTGGTCAGCCGCTTCTGCCGGCATTGACCGTCGAGGACGTGGAAGAGACACCGCCGGGCCGGCTGACGTTCGAAGAGATCATCGATGCCGAAATGAAGCGCCGCACGGCGGGAAAGAACGCGAAGGGTGTCGTCCCTAGGACGATCGAGAAGTTCCGGCGCGAGTGCCGCTTGTTTGCCGAGCATCGCAAAAGCGACAACGCCGTGACGGTCACGAAGGCCGAAGCAGTCGCTTGGATCGAGCATGTTCAGACGAACGGGACGTGGAGCAATTCAACGCTCGCGAAGGCCCTCATGAACATTAAGACGGTTCTCGGATGGGGCAGGAAGCATCACTCCGACGTTATGCCTGAGATCGATCCCCTCGCCCGCGTCGAGCCGCCACAATGGGAGGAAGTGCCTTCCTATATGCGAACCTATACGGTCGAAGAGGCGCGAACGATCCTTCGCGCCTCGCTCACCGAAAGCCGTTCCTATCGTCGTTGGGTGCCATGGCTATGCGCCTACTCTGGCGCACGCATTTCGGAGATTGCGAGCCTTCGTCCCGAGGACTTTTTCGAGGTCGACGGGAACTGGTTCTACGTCCTGACGACAACCGGGGGCCGGCGCAAGAAAACCGTTTCGAGCATTCGCCGAGTTCCTTTGCATCCGACGATCGTCGAACAAGGCTTTGTGGACTTCGTGACAGGGAGCCAGGCGGGAAAGCCGATCTTCCCGAATGGCGTTCAGCAACGCATGGGCGAATGGATACGCGACGACGTTGGCATTCGCCGCGAACATCTCGCCCCGTCGCACGGCTGGCGTCACCTCTTCGAAGACCTTTGCACGGTCGCGGGCGTCTCGGATGACGCCCGGGCCTACATCACAGGTCGTGCGACCGGCACTTCACGCGATCGCTACGGGCGCAGCGATGCTGCCCTGCCCGGTCTCGCGCGCGAGATGGCGAAGATCGAGCCGCTTATCAAATCCTGAGGTCAGGCGGGTGCTTCGCAAGCACCCGCGCGCCATGGCATAAGATTAGCCGACTGTCGTGTTCGTGCCAGACGATCGCAGCCCAAAATCTCCGCGCCCATCGCAAGTCGGTGAACTCGGCAATCACTACGTCCCGAAGATCGCCCGGCTCTAGCAGCCGCTCGATAACGAACCTTTGTTCCGTGCGGCGCGCCATCTCTATAGCCTATTATCGATCACAAGATTGCGGCGAATGATAGGAACAACGAAGCGAACGTAAAGAAATAAATCCTAGTTTATTAGGAAAATTAGCTTGCCGGCCGATTCGCGGCGTGAGACAATAGTGTCAAGTTAAAAAACTTGGTTAGTCTCATGCGCCTTTCGGCGATCACAGAAAAGATCGGAAGTCTTCTCACACCCGTCGAGACAAAGAGCGCTCTTGCGCCGATCGACCTCTGGGGTATCGAAGGTTTCTTCGCGTCGAATACCATCGCTGGGCCTTCCATCAATTCCCGAACGGCAATGAGCGTTCCTGCAGTCTCGGCTGCCGTCTCGCTTATCTCTTCGTCACTCGGCACCCTCCCCGCGAAAGTCTATGAGCGCGGTGGCGATGCCAAGACGATCGCAACCGATCATCCCGGCCATCGCCTTGTTCACCGCAAGGCGAACGAATGGAGCGCAGCCGGTGCGCTTCGCAGTCAGATGACGCAGGACGCGCTTCTAACCGGCAATGCCTACGCGATCGTTTCGCGTATGGACGACGGACGCCCCTCTGAACTCTTCCGCGTCGATCCGTCTGCGATGGCCGTCGAGGCCGACGCCTTCGGCGCACCCGCATACAAGCTCACCACAACCGGCGGCGTTCGGCGCTACGGCTTCCGCGACGTTCTTCACCTTCGCGCGCTGACGAGCTTCGACGGCCTGAAGGGTGAAGCACCGATCTCACTCGCGAGGGAAGCCATCGCGACCCTTGCTGTCATGGAGCAACACGGATCGCAGCTTTTCCGCGACGGCGCACGCCCATCCGCTGCCGTGACCTATCCGACAGAAGCCGCCCGCCCGATGCCGGGGCAGGACAATTCGACCGCGCGAACGAACCTCGTCAAAGCCGCCCGCGCTGGCATTCAAGGCGTCGACAATTCGGGCAAGTTGGCCGTCTTCTTCGATGGTGCGACTTTCACCCCGTTCGCCTTCTCGTCGACCGATGCGCAGTTCGCCGAACTTCGCCGGTTCGCGATCGAGGAAGTCGCCCGCGTCTTCCGTGTCCCGCCGCACATGCTCTTCGAAATGGGCCGTGCGACCTGGGGGAACGCCGAAGAGATGGGCGCAACCTTCGTCCGCTACACCCTTCTTCCATGGATCGAGGCTTGGCAGGACGCCTATTCCCGCGCACTTCTCGATCCTGACACCGACGACGCCTTCTCGATCGAGTTCCTCGTCGACGACCTTCTCCGGGCAGATACCGCGACCCGCTTCTCCGCATATTCGCAGGCCATTGCCGCTCGCATCCTGAACCCGAACGAAGTCCGGGCGATGGAGAACCGCGCGCCATACGAAGGCGGCGACGAATTCCTCAACCCGAACACGACGAGCAACGCCAATGGCTGACGCGCCTACACCGAAGGCGCCGGCCTTTGCACTCACGTCTCTTCTTACCGATCCGATCACGAAGGCGGTTCACGCCCGGTTCCTCGTCGAGGGCCGCGACGGCATGTCCGTCATTGTCGAGGCTGATGGCAGCGATGATCCACGCGGCGCGATCCGTTCGGCGCTTCAGTCCGCGCTGAAGGCGATGCCGGCATGAAGCCCGTTCGCCAGTTCTTCGGCGATGCCGAACGCGACTTCGTTCTGACGCAACCCCTCGTCGAAGAGATCGAGCGCAAGGCCGGCGTCGGCATCTGGGCTTTCTGGAACCGCCTTCAGGCGCGCGAAGCCTTCCTCGCCGATCCGTTCGAAGTCGTTCGTCTCGCCATGATTGGCGGCGGCATCGATCCGCAGGAAGCGAAGGCGCTTCTCGACACCTACGCCCGCCCGCGGCCGGTCCTCGAAACGCTTCTTCTCGCACTCGACATTCTCGGCACCTTCCTCGTCGGCACCGACAACGAAGAGGCCGCGGCATGATCGAGCATATCGAATGCAAAGCCGCGATCTCGATCACCGACGAAGGCGCGATCGAAGTTCTCGCATGGCCGTTCGGTTCGGCTGACTCTGTTGGCGACATGATCGAGCCGACTGCCGAGATCAAAGTCGCTTCGCCCCTTCCGGCGCTTTGGCACCACGACCCCGCAACGCCGATCGGCGAATGGGAAAGCGTCGAGATCACCGCCCGCGGCATCGAAGCGAAGGGCCGTCTTCACCTCGACGGCGAACGCGCCCGCGCGGTTCGAACCCTCATCCTCGACAAGGGCGCTTCCGGCGTCTCGATTGGTTTCAACGAAACCAAAGCCACGCGGCGCAACCCGCGCGGCCGAACCATCACCGGCCTCACTCTTCGCGAGATCAGCGTGACCCCGACGCCGTGCCATCCCGGCGCGATCGTCCTGACTGCAAAGACCCTCCCCACGTCTTCCGAAAAAGGAACCCCATTGGAAAACGAAACGACCGAAGCCGCGCCGGATAGCGCGGCGATCACCGCGCTCGAAAGCCGCCTTGCGGCCGTCGAGAAGAAGGCGCTCTCGATCGACAAGATCGAGGCTCGCATTGCCCGCCCGGCAATCGTCACCGAAACCAAGGAAGAGCCGATCGAGCGGAAGGCGTTCGAAACGATGATCCGTTACGGTGATGGCCGTATGGACGCCGAAGAGCGCAAGGCGCTCGTCGTCGCGAACGATGCGCAAGGCGGCTATCTCGCACCGGAAGCGATCGGCAGCGAACTGCTGAAGAAGCTCGTCGAGTATTCGCCGATCCGCGCCTATGCCCGCGTCATCACGATTGGTGCCGAGTCGATCAAGTATCCTCGCAAGACGTCCTCGACGGCGGCTTACTGGGTCGACGAGACGGAAGACCGCACGGCATCACAGCCGGCGTTCGAACAGATCAACATCAAGCCGCACGAACTGGCGACGTTCACCGACGTTTCCAACCAGCTTCTCGAGGACAACGCCTATAACCTCGAGAACGAGCTTCTGACGGACTTCGCCGAAAACTTCGGCAAGACCGAAGGCCTCGCTTTCGTCAACGGAACCGGCGTCGGTCAGCCGAGGGGCCTTCTTAAGGCCGCGGGCATTGCCGAGATCAAGACCGGCGTTGCCGCGGCGTTCCCGGCTGCGAACCCTGCCGACGTGCTTATCGGCATGTATCACACCCTGCCGACCGTTCATGCGCAGCGCGCCGCGTGGCTCATGAACCGCAAGACGCTCGGTGAAGTCCGCAAGTGGAAGGACGGAAACGGGCGCTATCTCGTCATCGATCCGATCTCCGAAGGCGCTCCGATGACCCTTCTCGGTCGTCCGATCGTCGAGGCCGTCGACATGGACGACATCGTTGCGAACGGCTTCCCGGTCATGTTCGGCGACCTTCAGGGTTATCGCATCGTCGATCGCGTCGGCTTCGCCACGCTCCGCGACCCCTACAGCCTCGCCACCAAGGGCCAGACCCGGTTCATCGCTCGCAAGCGCGTCGGTGCGGATGTCACGCATCCCGATCGCTTCGTGAAGCTGAAGATTGCGGCATAAGGGGCGGACAATGGCAAAGGTAGGTAAGAACACCAAGCTTTTCGTTGGTCCCGTCTCGACGGTCGATAACCCGGACCTCGCGACCTATACGGCGGTCACGGCAGGCGATTGGAAACAGGTTTCCAAGCTGAAGGAATTTCCGGAGATCGGCGGCGGAAAGCGGGAAGTCGTCCGCGACGAACTGCTCGACGAAGACAACGTCTCGAAATTCCTTGGCGTGAACGACTTCGGTTCCGGAACGATCACCGTTCAGCGTGAACCGGCCGATGCAGGCCAGCTTGCCATGAAGGCTGCACAGGCCACGGGCGACCGTATTCTCGGCAAGCTCATCTATTCGGATGGCGCGATCCAGTTCTTCACGATGCTCGTCGCATCGGCGCAGAACGACACGGCCGGTCCGAACAGCGTCATGGTGACGAGCTTCGAAACCGAGTTCACCGGCGTCGTTCCCGAACAGGCGGCGGTTTAACCCATGTCGCGGCTCGCAAACGAAACCCTGAAGATCACAGTCGGTTCTTCCTTCACCGACTGCCGTCCGACCTTGCGGGCCGCGATCCGCTTGGGGCGTCGTCATGGCGCCCTAAGCACCATCATGAAAGGCATCGCCGAAGGATCGATGACGATCATTTCGGATGTCATTCGGGAATGCGCGCTCGATCCAAACGCGCTACCGGACCCGCTCTTCGAAAGCGGCGAACATGCAGTTTATCGCAACATCGCGGCGCTTCAGGCACCGGCAGTCGAACTCGTCTACGGTCTAGCCGGCTTCAATCCTCTCGACGATCACGAACAGGACGAAGACGAGGAAGGTGAAGAGGCGAACGACGATACGCCCTCGACGACTTTTGTCGCTCGCATGGAGAATCTCTTCGGCTTCGCAACTGGAATGCTCCGGTGGACGCCCGAAGAAGCCTTGAACGCAACGCCCTCGGAAATCATCGCAGCCTATCGCTTCCGCGAACGCGCGTATGCGCCGAAAGAAGCGAAGCCTGAAGACGCGATCCGCGCCGGCTTCGCGAACCTCTCCGATCATCTTTATGCGCAGGGGAAGACCGATGCCGTCTAAGCCCGGCCGCATCTGCCCTTGTGGCTTCAAGGTTCCCGGTGGCGAGCGCTGCAGTTGCCAGCTTCGCCGCGACCGCGAGCGCAAGGCACGCCACGACCTGAAGCGCCCCTCGTCGAGCGCGCGCGGCTACAACCCGGCTTGGCAGAAAGAGTCTGCCGAGTTCCGGCGCGCAAACCCGTCCTGTCGACGTTGCGGCGCACCTGCGACCCTCGTCGATCATATCGAGCCGCACCGCGGGAACATGAAGCTCTTCTGGAACCGGGCGAACTGGCAGCCCCTCTGCACACCTTGCCACAGCCGGGCGAAGCAGGCCGAAGAAAAGGCACCTCGATAATGGTGCTCGAAACCCTCACCCCGCCGGTCTCTCCGTCGATCGGCATGACGGACAAGCCTGAAATCAAGATCGCGCGAACCGACTTCGGCGACGGCTACACGCAGACAACTCCGCTCGGCATCAATCATATTCGCCGCGTCGTCACGCTCCGTTGGAACGTCCTCGCGCTCGACGATAAGGAAGCGATCGAAGGCTTCCTCGTCAGGCATGGCGGTTACAAGCCGTTCTTCTACCGCATCCCGCGTGAGCCGGCAGTGCTGAAGTGGACGTGCGACGACTGGAACACCTCGCGCAACACCGGCGGCTTCGCCTCGATCGAGGCGACCTTCCGTCAAAGCTTCGATCTCCGCACATGACGATCGCCCGAACCTACACCCATGACGGCAAGACGATGACGCTAACAGAATGGGGCGATCACCTTTGCATGTCACCTCGCACTCTGGCCGGGCGGCTCAAGCGCGGCTTCGATTATAAAGACGTGTTCACCGCGCGCTCGCTTGCCGCAACGCATCTCGTCAAAGCCTTCGGCGAATGTCTTTCGATCGCGGAATGGAGCCGGCGCTACGGCACCAATCAGCGAACCATCCTCGGACGCCTGGAGAAAGGCGAAGCGGCCGAAAGTGCCATCACCCGCAAGAACCAAATGGGCGAAGTCATTCGTGCAACCGACAAGCGTCTCGACAGTGAACACGTCAAGGCAGCCCGCGCTCGGAACAAGGCCGAACGTGAAGCACGACGAGCCGAACGTCTTGAAGCAGAGCGCAGCGCAAAAAAGGCGGAAGTTCGCGACCGGATCGAGCGAGAGAAGAAAGAGGCTCTCCGCTTCGAAGCGCTGAACAACCGGCGCGAACGCGAAGAGGCCGAGCGCGCCAAGGTCGTTGCGAAGGCGAACGGCGAGCGTGTGAAAGCCCATGCCAGTCGCGGCACAATCAGCGCCGAGTCCATGGCTTTGATCGAGAAGGCAAAGGTCAACGCGAAGACGAAAGCCGAAGTCGAGTTCGCCCGCGCCATGGCCGTGAAGCTGGAAGAGCCGGATACACGACCAACGGTCTCGACGAAGCCCCACAAGATGAGCTCGTTCGATGGTCTAGCGGCCTACAAGCCGGCGTTCGATGGCGTTCGGGGCTTCGCCCTCGACGAGGACGAGACCGGGGGTGGGGTCGAGACTTCGGACGATGACGCCCTGACCGGCGGGTCTCCCTCCGCACAACATTCTTCGCAAATGAGATTTTTTTCATGACGATCGCACTCGACGACCTGAAGGCTCACCTGAACCTCGATCACGACGAAGACGACGCGCTTCTTTATCAGAAGATCGCGAGCGCGAAGGCGTGGATCGCGAGCTATACCGGCGCGACCTATCCCGACGAGAACACGCCGGCCGATCTAGTCGAGGCCGTCCTTCAACTCGTCACGCACTTATACGAACACCGCGGCGAAGAGGCTGAAGCCGACGTTCCGGCGTCCGTGCGCAGCCTCGTTGCGCCCTACTACGTGTGGGCCTTCTGAATGGCGCGCTCGTCGGATCAATTGAGAAGGCTTTCCCGGAGATTTGAAGCGGTGCCGAAGGCGGTCAAAGCAGCCGTCGACAAAGCCGTTCAACAGTGCGCCGAAGAACTCGTCGCGCTCGCCATCACGCTTGCGCCGGAAGATCGAGGCGACCTGAAGGCTTCGATCCGCGTCGCGGCCGGCGAACACGACCTTGCCCGCAAGATCGTCGCGGGCGATGCCGACGCCTTCTATGCGCGGTGGATCGAGTTCGGCACGGTCGACCAGCCGGCGCAAGCCTTCCTTTTCCCGGCCTATCGACTGCTTCGCGAGAAGTTCAAACGGCGCATCGATCGCGCCGCGCGTAAGGCCATCAAAGAGGGATGGGGCCTATGATCGTCGAACCGTGTTTCGCGCTTCAGAAGGCCATCCGCCGGGCGCTCGTCGCTTCCGAAGACGTGACGAGCCGCGTTCCAGCGCGCTCGATCATCGACGGCACGCGCCGGCCTGAAGACTTCCCATCAATCATCATCGGCGAAGGCCAGACGGTGAACGAAGGCTTGAACTATTCCCGGTCCCTCATCCGCGTCTTTCTCGATCTTCACGTGTGGACAAAGGGCGAAGCCCTTGCCGACACGAAGGAGACGGTCGCGGCCATCACCGCTGCGCTTGACGAGGAACCTATTGTCGAAGGCGTCGAGCTTGTCGATTTTCTGCTTTCTGGCACTCGGTTTCTTCGCGATCCTGTTGGCCTTTATGGACACGCCATCGTCAGCATCGAAGCCCTCGTCGAGGTGCTTCAATGATCCGCGCCGGCAAGCTCGATCGGCGCATTGTGATAGAACGGGAGACAGAGATGGTCGACGATGCCGGCCGTGTTGCCCGCGCATGGGCGCCGATCGCTACGGTTCGCGCCGAACTCGTCACCTTCACCGTCGAGGAAGAGGCACGCGCCTTCGGCGAAGCCTCGCCTGCCGATCTCGTCTTTAAGCTTCGCTACCTTCCCGGCATCAGGACGGCGGATCGCGTTTCTTATAACGGCAAGGCGTTCAACATCCGGCGCATCGTCGAAATTGGTCGTCGTCGCGGCATGGAGCTTCGCGTCGAGACGTCCGAATGAGGGGACGCAAACCGACTTCGATCGCGCCCGGAACCTCGACGGTTGTTGAACTGCCGAAGGCTCCGACGGTCCTTTCGCGTGAAGGGAAAGCCGAATGGAAGCGTGTGGCGGCGATCCTCGTCGGACGCCGCGTTCTTACGGATGCCGATCTCGGCATTCTCGAAGCCTATTGCATGGCGTTCAGCCGAATGCGGGAAGCCGAACGGATCATCGCGCGCGACGGATCGACCGTCGTCAACGCAAAGGGTGAGCATAAGCGCCATCCTGCTTCCTCTCTTCAGGACGCGGCAATCAAGACCTTCCGGCTATGCGCTGGCGAACTCGGCTTGACGCCCGATGCTCGATCCCGAACCCGTTTCAAGGTGGACGATGGCGACGACTCCGACTTGGATTAACGACGGCTCGGAGATCCCGGACCCCTTCGGCTTTGGCGAAGAGGCCGTTCAGTGGCTCCGAAAGCTGAAGCATCCGAAGAACCCCGCGCCCGGCCATCCGTTCGAACTGTCGGAATGGCAGGAGCGGATCATCCGTAAGATTTTCGGGCCGTGCTACACCGAAGACAACCCCGAACTCGGTCAGAAGAAGGGGCATCGGATCGCGCGGCGCGTTTGCCTGTTGCTACCGCGCGGCAATCGCAAAACGTCGCTTTGCGCTGCGATCTCGCTTCTTATGCTTCGCGGGCCTGCGCGCCTTCCCGGCACTCTTCTTCTTTCGGCAGCCTCGACGGCGGACCAGTCGCGCGAACTCTTCAGAGAAGCGGCGTTGATCGTTCAGCACGATAGCCGGCTCGACAAGCACATGCAGGTGAAGACCGGCGTCGGCTCGATCTCCTATCCGAAGTCCTCGACGCTCTACCGCGCCGTCTCGGCGAACGGTCCCGGCATGCACGGCAAGACGCCCTATCTCGTGATTTGCGACGAGCTTCACGCATGGGAGGGGAACGCCGGCCGCGAACTCTGGAAGTCTCTCGACTCGGCTCGCGTCAAAGTGCCGAACTCGCTCTTCATCGTCGCGACGACGGCGGGTCGCGGGCAAGAGAACCTTGCATGGGAGTTCGTCAGTCGCGCGATCAAGGTCCAGAATGGGGAGATCGACGATCCGGGCTTGTTGCCGATCGTCTTCGCTGCCGATAAGGACGATGACTGGAAAGACCCGGACCTATGGCGGCTCGTCAATCCCGGCTTGTCAGAAGGCATGGTCGATCTCGCGACATTCGTCGAGAAGGCGAAGCTGTCGGAAACGTCGCCCTTCGATCGCGCGAGTTTTCTTCAGTTCAATCTGAACGTCTGGCAGGATCGATCGACTTCGCCCTTTGTTGATATGTCCGTTTACGACGAGGGCCGCGAACCGATCGGCGACGAGCTTCTCGATCGCTTGAAGTCGCTTCCTTGCTTCGTTGGTGTTGACTTGTCCGTGTCGAACGATCTCACTGCGATCGTCGCGGCATGGCGCGACCCTGACGACGAGAAGGGCTTTATCGTCAAGCCGTGGTTCTTCTGTCCTGCCGACGAACTTGCCGGCCGTGCCGACCGCGATGGCGTTCCTTATCGACAATGGGCAAAGGATGGCTTGATCGAGCCGACGCCCGGTCCTGTCGTCGATCAAGATCGGATCGGTGGTTTCCTTCACGAGCTTTGCAGCGAGTTCGCGGTTGCCGAGATCGCTTATGATCCAGCACGCGCATCGCTCTTGATGACGAAGCTTGCCGGCGAGGGTTTGCCGGTTCTTCGGTTCGATCAAAGCTGGCGAATGATGGCACCGGCGGCCGATACACTTCAGCGCGCCATTATCGGCAGGAACTTCCGCCATGGCGGCAATCCGATCCTGCGATGGCACTTCGACAACATCGCCGTCGTTCGCGACCGAAACGATAACATCGCATTCCACAAGTCCAAGTCGACCGACCGCATTGACGGCGCGATTGCCGCCGCCATGGCCGTCGCGCGCGCCGCGGCGAACGACACCACACCTTCAATCTATTCCGATCCCGACTGCGACCCGGCGTCGTGGTTCGAAGCCGCCTAAAGGAACCCCATGCCACGCGCTGCCGAATACGACCTTTCCGTTCAGGTCGAAGCGAAGATCGACCGCCTCGAGAAGCAGATGAAGCGCGCCGACGCGCTCGTCGATCGTCAATTCCGTTCGATGGAACGCCGCGCAGAGACCGCAGCCGGCCGCTTCGAGCGTTCCATGGCGAAGGCAGCGTCGGGAATGCAGACGCGGCTGGCCGGGCTCGGCAAAGGCTTCCTGATTGGCACCGCTGGCGTTCTCGGTGTCCAGTCCGGCCGTGAGATCGCGCGCTACGCCGACGAATATCGCGGCCTTCAAAACTCGCTTCGTGACGCGGGCCGTGAAGGCAAAGACCTGACGAAGACTTTCGGCGATCTCTTCAGGATCGCGCAGGATCAAGGGGCCGCGCTTGGCTCGCTCGTCGGCCTGTATCGCGACGCTGCGGCGGCGGGCGATGTTCTGAACGCGACCGAAGCCGACCGGCTGAAGTTCGCGTCCGGTGTGGCAAACGCCCTTCGGATCGAGGGGAAGAGCGCGCAGGAAGCCGCCGGTCCGCTTCAACAGCTTGGGCAGCTTCTCGCTGCCGGCACGGTTCGGGCCGAAGAGTTCAACAGCGTGAACGAGGGAACGCGGCCAATCCTTCAGGCCGTCGCCGACGGGCTGGAAGAGGCCGGCGGGTCGATCGCGAAGCTTCGCAAGCTCGTTCTCGACGGGAAGCTCTCGTCGGAAGCCTTCTTTCGCGCCTTCCTCGCGGGCAGCGACAAGCTGGCCGAACGTGCTGATCGCGCCGAAGGCCGCATCGGGCAAAGCATGAACCGCATCGGCAATGCGATGGTCCTTCTCGCCGGTCATGTCGACGAGGTATCGGGCGCGTCCGACAACGCGGCGGCAGGCTTGAACCACGTTGCCAGCGCCATCGAAGCGTTGCCCGGCTACATCGATGCGGCTGTGTCGGGCATGGCGAGCCTTCGCAAGTATCTGAACGATCTCGGAAACGCGCCGATCTTCGGCAAGATCAACGAAATGCTCGGCATTGCCGAGATGACGCCCGACGAGATGCGGGCCTTGGGCATCAATCCCGTAGCGGGAACACCCTCGACGACGCCGGACGGGCGCATTGCGCAGGCATTCGACGCAACGAACGGGACCGGCATTCCCGAGGGCGTTGTTCAGGCCGGCAAGGCGGGCCGCGTCATCGGTGAAGGTGCACAGGAAGCCAAGGTCTCGTTGAAGGACTTCGCGACGAGCCTTGACGACGCATCCGACGCGACGAAGGCGAAGAAGTCGGCTCCGATCGAGACCGCGCGCGATTACATCGGGCTCGACGAGAACCGGGACCGCGACGTTCTGTCGAACCTCTTCAAGCAGGCCGGACATTCCATCGATCCGAAGATGACCGCGTGGTGCGCGGCCTTCGTCAATGCGGTCCTCGCGACGAACGGCTTGCCCGGAACCGGCAAGCTGAACGCTCAAAGCTTCCTCGACTACGGCGAGAAGACTTCGAAACCCGAGCAAGGCGACATCGTCGTCCTGAAGCGTGGAAAAGAGGCTTGGCAGGGGCATGTTGGCTTTTTCGAAGGATATGACGCCCGCGGCGGTGTTCGCGTTCTGGGAGGCAATCAACGCGATGGCGTGAACGTTCAGAGCTTCAGTGCAAACGACGTTCTCGGCTATCGGCGCATTCCCGGCGCTGAAACCGGCGGGGCTCCAGAATCCAACGCGGCTGATCTCATTACGCAACGGATCGAGGCTGAAGAAGCCGCTCGCGATGCCATTGCCAAGGCGCGCGAAGAAGCGGCAACGGAACGGCAGCGCGATGCCGAAGGCTACGCCGCAATTATCGCTGGGTCGAACGAATTCTCGGCAGCGCAGCAGCTTGAACAGCAGGCGCTCGGCATGTCGGCACAAGCCGCAGCGGCGGCTCGATACGAGGCTGCGATGCTCAATCAGGCCACGAGGGAAGGCATCGCTCTTTCGCCCGAACGGCGCGCAGAGATCAAACAGGCCGCGGCGGGCATGGCCGAACTCGAACAAGCCACCCAGAAAGCCGCGACCGCGCAGAGCGACATCAAAGCCGCGCAGGACTTCTTTGCCGGTGGTGCCAGCGACTTCTTCACGTCGATCATCACCGGCAGCGCTTCGGCCGAACAAGCCCTTCAGCAACTTCTCGCCAGTCTCGCGAAGGCGGCGCTTGAAGCGGCGTTTTTAGGCTCCGGGCCTCTTGGCGGACTCTTCGGTGGCGGTGGCGGCATCTTCAGCGCGCTCTTCGGCTCGATCTTCCCGTTCGCCGAAGGTGGCATTGCTGCGAACGGACGGCCGGTCTCGTTGCCGAGGTTCGCGAAGGGCGGCGTTTCGCGCTCGGCCGCGATTTTCGGTGAAGCCGGACCCGAAGCGGCAGTGCCGCTTCCCGATGGTCGCTCGATCCCGGTGGATCTCCGCACGCCCGACGTAGGCCGATCGCCCGGAGCCACGAACAACGTCCAGAACGTCACGATCGCGCCGACGATCTCGGTGAAGGTCGACGGTCGCGGCAACGACGAGAAGACGAACGGTGACATGGCGCGGCAGACCGCAAAAGCTGTCGAAGGGCAGCTGCGGGCAATCGTCCATCAAGAGCTTCGACACGTCCAAAGGTCGAACTTAGGCAGGCGGTAAGAACGCTGACAGAAGAATGACGAATCCCTTGTTTTTCAGGGGCTTCAGCCAAATTTCTAGTGCATTCAGGTTGGTTAATAGTTATACTAATAGGGACATCAATCATGGAGTTCCCACGTGTCTACTACTACCACCCTGTTTCGCCTGCCGATTGAGTTCGCCGATCAACTGAAGGCCGTTGCCGGCGCGCTCGATAAAACCGTTGTCGAAGTGGTCCGCGACTACCTCGAAGATCACAAGAACGCGGGCACGATCACCCGAGACCTTCGCGGCGTTGGATCGACGGTCATTCGCGGCTTTCTCCTGTTTCAGATCGACGCCGATGACGGCTCGCCGATCGGTTTCCAGCGGATGACGGCGAAGAACGCCCGTGATCTCGCCAAAGCAATCGATGACGTGATCACGACCGGCAAGGCACAGAAGGCGACGATCGGCGGCGAGACCCTTGGTTTGGTAAAAGTCGGCATGGGCTTCGCCTTTATTCAGGGCGACAAGCGCCGCACCATGGCTGCGACCGTAGCGCCCGAAGTTGCACGGCACTTGATGGATGCGGCGGCAGAAGTCGAGCGCGTCCGGCCTAACATCATCGCAGCATAGACTAGCACAAAAAAAGACGCCCGGCACAAGACCGGGCGCTAAGAACAAGAAGTTGAACCCTGAATTGCTCAACAGCTACATGATAGCATGATCAAAGACTCGACGCTACTAGAAAAACAGGTCGACCGCGTTGTTTTGCGCCATCTGTCGGCGCTCGATGACTTGCATGATGATGTCGTCACCGAGGCCGCACCGCTTTCGTTCAACGACTGGCACGAAGCCTTTCAGGGAGAGCAGGCGCGCAAGCATATCACCGGCTTCAAGAGCCCGATCTTGCGCGACCTAGCCGCGTTCGCCTTCGCCCGTAAGCAGGCCGACGCCGACAATTTTGTAAATTCCCCGGCCCCGAATACAGCATCGGTGCGTAAGGCTCAAAGCCCTGCCGCACATGGCGTTGCGACCCCTTCGAAGGCCTTGATTCAAGCGCCCCGTTCCCGCACCCCTTTAGATAAGGGCCCCAACACCTCGGATAAGAGCCCCAACACCTCACTTCCCACCCCCCAGACCACACCGTCACAAGCCCCTTCTACGACAACGCCCATGACGCCGAACGCGACCGCAGGGCGCGTTCGAAGGGGTAGCAAGCACTACGCCGACGAATACAAGATAAGCGAGTGGCGCGAGGCTATGTCAGGGCACGTCTACCGCGTCGATCTTCGCCTGAGCACCGAAACGCTTGCTAAGATCGACGCCTTGATCGCCAGGGACGGCGACAAGGCCGAACCCCTTCAGTGGTTGCAACGTCGGTTCGCTCGCTGGATCAAGCCCGCCCTGGGCTACACCCCGGCCTCGATCTGGGCCGGCGGCATCAAAAGCAAGAGCGGCGATGCCTTTCATGCTCACGTCTGGATATCGATCGAGGACACTGAGCATCTACGAACCGTTCGGCACGCCATGCACAACGCCGCCGGACGCTCCAAGGACAAGGCCTTCGCTAGACGCCAAGTCGATATCGAGCCGATCGTTGAAGCCAAGGCCAGGGGCCGCGACTGGTATCTCGCCAAGAACGCCGCCGAGGCTCGCGCCGCCGGCGTCCCTGGCAAGCTTATCGTAACGTCAGGAGCAATCAAAAGCGCCGCAACAACCACAAAGAAAGCGAAAATCCAATCCATTCGTAATAACCACGAAAGCACACGGTTAGTCAAAAATGACAAACCCACAAAAAATACTTCTGATACTGAAACAAACCCTCTTGTCACCGACTCCGGTCTGACTCATAGAAGCCGCGCGGGCACTTCCGACCCGAGGGGAAAGACCAATGAAACACCTGAACACAGCCGACATGAAGGCCCTGGTCGACGCGCTTGTCGAGGCGGCATTCACGAACGCGCCCGACATCGCAGTCGTCGCGGATCGGAACGCCATGCTCATCGCCCTGGGCGAGATCGCCGACGTTTGGACAGGCCCGGCAGAAGCGCCCGAGGCCGTAGCAGGCTGACGACGATGACGAGCGCGACCGGACCGCCCTAGGTCGTTAGCCACCTAACTCACTGCCTACAATCGCCACGAGAAAACCTACACGAATCATGGTTGAGAATGTCGGCTAGGTCGACTTACCGGCCTAGCGTCACTCTCACGTCAAAGGACGCACCATGTATCACTACCTTCCGAACGTCGATTACGGCGTGTTGATCGAACGCTTGTGCGAGTTCAGCAACCTCGCCGAAGCCACAGCGGCGGAATGCCTGGGCGAGCAGGGCATTCTCCCTGCTCTGGCAGAACCGTTCGTCGACGGCTCCTTCCGCGACCTTTCAGGCGTGAACTTCATCGGCGAGGGAACACGCGGCGAAATCCGCTTCCTTGAACCGTTCGAGGAGATCCTTCCGGCGATCGCGGACGTTCTGGCCGATCGGGTTGAAAACCTCTGTCGTGTCGACGGTCGCCATGAGGCGGCGAGACGGGCCTTCATGGTCGAGGTCGACAAGATCAACCGGCATGGCTTGTCAAAAGATGCTTGACGCCTGACTTTCTGTATGTCGTTGGTAGGGCGCGGAATTGCTGCCGCGCCCTACCGACTTGCGTTCACTACGGTCTGTGGCGGACTGTGAACGCGATCGCGAGAACTACTGCAAGAAAGCAGACTGCCATAAGGGCAGTCTGCCCTTGCGCCGCTACTTCCCACTTGTCCAATTTCAATACAAGCTTCTCTATTGAAGTGCTCCTGATCGTGCTTCTGCCGAATGCGGCATCAACAGCGTTACAGCAAACAATAAAGGTGTAGAAGCCTTTCGCCTTTTCCATCCACACAGACCCACGGGTAATGGTCGGTCTCGAGCAGGAAAAGTGTCGTCATCGAGCGCGATTTGGTCGTCTATTCGCGTCTATTCTCGATCGTTTCAAGCAAGTTCGAGCATGTTCGAGCATGTTCACGCGTTTTCAGGGTGTTTCAGGCCGTTTCGGGGTGTTTCATGCTGTTTGAGGGTGTTTCGAACTGCTTCAACACAAAGAACGCAATTTTGGATTGCATTTTGCAATTATTAAGAAATTCCGCGCGCGAGCAATCAATTTCGCGTGATCAGCAAAGGTTGTGGATAATGCGTCTGTTTGCGAACGGTCGTCGCTTGTGCAGCTTGAGCTAATTGAAGGCGGTCAGAGATCCCAATCCACAAGTCATCCCAGTTCCCAATCTCGAATTTTTTGTTCGAAATT
The DNA here is from genome assembly GCF_034321785.1 of Fulvimarina uroteuthidis. NCBI lineage: Bacteria > Pseudomonadati > Pseudomonadota > Alphaproteobacteria > Hyphomicrobiales > Aurantimonadaceae > Fulvimarina > Fulvimarina uroteuthidis. Next base: position 280,471 of record NZ_JAXLPB010000001.1, read on the forward strand.
CCTCAACGATTTCAATGCCTCTGGTGAGAGTTCGTCATTTCGAGTCTCTCACCGCCCACCATTCCCCTGCCCTGACGAAGCGTCGGCGACGGCCCGTGCAGGCGGACGGTCACGGTCGGGCGGCCATTCGCGGGTCCGACCGCCATCCGCACCGAACAGGCCTTGCAAATCGTGGCGGAACCGTCGCGCCGCTCAGGATGTTCGCGCGATTGTCAGAAAACCGTTCGCACGGCCGATGTCCTTGATCAGAATTCGGTCCAGTCATCGCCGCTCGGTGCCGGCGCCCGCGCCGGATTGCCGGAAAATGCGGTGTGGAGAGTGTCGACGAGTGTTCGGGCCGGCGAGGCGGCGTGGCGGCTGCCGCCGTCGATGGCCGGTGCGGCTATGCGGATGGCCGGGTTCGTGCTGCGAACGGGTGCGGTCTTGCGCGGAGCGCTCGCCGCCCGCGCGCCGGGCTTTGCGGTGGACGCGCCGGCGGCGTTCGAGCGCGCGAAACCGAAGCTCGACAACAGGGCGCTGAGTTCCGACGCTTCCAGAGCGAGATTGGCGCAGGCCGCCGCCGACTGCTCGACCATCGCGGCGTTCTGCTGGGTATTCTGATCGATCGAGCGGACGTTGCGGCTGATTTCCGCAAGCCCGTTCTCCTGGCTGTGGGCCGTCGCGACGATGGCGCTGACATGGGTGTCGATCTCGCCGACCTCCGTCGAGATCGCGGTGAGAATACGCCCGGTTTCCGCCCCGAGCGTCACCCCTTCCTTGATCTGGTCGCCCGACTGGTGGATCAGCCGCTTCACGTCCCGGGCCGCATCTGCGGAGCGTTGTGCGAGATGGCGGACTTCCTGCGCGACGACGGCGAAGCCTCGGCCGGCCTCGCCCGCGCGCGCAGCTTCCACGCCCGCATTCAGGGCGAGAAGGCTGGTCTGGAACGCGATGTCGTCGATCATCCCGATGATCGCGACGATCTCCTTGGACGAGGTTTCGATCTGACTCATGGCCGTCACGGTGCGCGCGACCACCGCATTGGAGCTTTTCGCCTCGCCCGATGCATGGGTCACGAGATCGCCGGCATGGACTGCGCGGGCCGTCGACTGCTTGACCGACTGGGCGATGTCCTCGAGCGTGGCCGCCGTTTCCTCGATCGAAACGGCCTGCTGCTCGGTGCGCCGCGAAAGGTCTTCGGTGGCCTGGCTGATTTCGGACGTCGCGCTCTCGATCGAGATCGCGGTTTCGGCGACCTTGTCGATGACGTTTTCAAGGACGTCCAGCGAGGCGTTGAAGTCGACGCGCAGCTTTTCCATCTCCGGCGTGAAGGGGTCCGAAATGCGCTGCCTGAGGTCGCCCTCCGCAAGCTGTCTCAGCCCCTTGCCGATCGACTGGACGGCGTGGACCCGGCCGGTGACTTCGCTGGCATATTTGACGATTTTCGTGACATTGCCCGAAATGTCCAGAACCGGGCTGTAGATCCCCGACAGATGCACCTGCCGGCCGCACTTGGCGACGCGGGCGAACTCGCCGGTCACCGGCTGGCCATCGTGCAGGGTCTGCCAATGTTGCCGATAGGCGGCGCCGCTCGCCAGAACGGGATCGACGAACATGCGATGATGGCGCCCGACGATCTCGTCGAGCCCGAAGCCCATGCAGGCTACGAAGTTCTCGTTGGCCGTCAGGATGGTGCCATCGGGCAGGAACTCGATATAGGCCTGGACGCGGTTGATCGCCTCGATCTGGCTTTCCACCTCGAGGAGCTTCATCTTGTCGTAGGTCACGTCGGCGGAGATCTCGACGATCTTGTAGGGGCGGCCGTTCTTGCCGAGGATGGGATAGTACCAGACCTGCAGGAAGACGAAATCGCCGGTCTTGTTCACCCGCTTCATCTCGGTCCACTGGAATTCGCCCTTGCGCACATTCTCGAAAATCTCTCGATAGGCCGCACTGCAGGCAAATTCGGGCTCTTGGATGCTGGCGTGCGGACGGCCGGGAAGGGTCTTGGGATCGTGGTCGAACATGTCGAAGAAGATGTCGTTCGCATGCCGGATCGTGCCGTCCAGCTCCATCTCGATCATGATGAGCGTCTTGCTCAGCGCCTCGATGATATTCTGGCTGTCTCCCGAGCCGAACAACGATGAAAACCGCATTTTTCGCGCAATCCCTATCCGCAACGATCCGATGTCAGTGCCGTGAAATCGCCAGCGCCGATACGTTATGGATAGCTGATAATTAGATAAGTTTTGGTTACCTTCTTTATCACCGTGAATTACGGAATGCGCGCCTCGAGCCTTGGAGACGCATGCGGGGAACCGGGCGTCTCGCCGGGCGGTTCGGTGCTCCTAAGGGGCTGGTCCCGGCGCCGAAACCGCGCGATGCGGCGACGTCAGAAGAAGTCGCAGTCGTCGTGCGCCGACGGGTCCTTTGCCGGTGCCCGATTCTTCGAGAGTCTGGCATAGAGATCGCTCATCAGCATCGTCTCGCGCAACGAGACGTCGCTGAACCGATTGTCGTCGCAAATCGACGAGGACACACGCTCCAGTAGGCACGACAGATTGGTGAGGATCTGCGCGCTGCGGTCGATCTCCTGAAGCCTGATCGATGCGTCCGGCGCCGTGTCGGCGTTCTCCATGATGGCGCCACCGAGGTCCTCGATCCCCTCGGCGATCGCACGCATTTCGGCGGCGACGGAGACGAGCAGTTCCGAAACCTGTTGATGATCGTCGTCCGCGTGCGCGCCATAGGCCGCGCACGCGTGAACCTTCAGATGTTGCATGGGTCCGGTCGCTTCCTGGGCACTAGAAGAATTCGACTTCGCCGAGCGAGGCCGGCGAACGGATGGGAATGCTCGGCGACACGTTGGCGAGGGCGACCTTCTCGCTCATCAGGAGACGGCGCGAACGCCCGGTCTGCGGCCAGTACTCGATACGCCGTCCTCGAACGCCACCCACATCCACGCAAACGCAGGCGATGCCTTCGGTCTGCAGGAATTCGAGCGCGAATTCGGCGTTGCGGCTGCCGATGTCGCTCATGAGATCCATGGTTCTCGCCCCGCCGAACACTTTCGCCTGGAGGGCATGGCGCCGCGCGCCCTTCGTCAGCAGGCCGTTGATAAGCAGTTCCATCAGGTAGGCACCATAGCTTTCGGATCGGCTGCCAAGCCCGTTGTTGGACTCGCCCGGAAGAAGGAAATGGTTCATCCCGCCAACGCCGGCCTCGCGATCGCAGATACACGCTGCGATGCACGATCCGAGAAGCGTCGTCAGGACGATGTCCTGCCGTGTCACGTAGGCCTGGCCCTGGATCACCGTATGCTTTTGGTAACGTACCTGATCTTCGTTCATTGCAGGCGACCGACAACCGCCTCGATCGTCTTTTTCAGGACCGGCACCGTGATCGGCTTGAGCAGGTAGTTGTTGGCTCCGAGCCCGATCGCCTGCTTCACCAGCTCCCGATCGCCGCGTCCGCTCAGGATGAGGAACGGCGTCTTGGTCGTCGGCTTGTAGCTGCGCAGGGCCTTCAGCAGCTGAAGCCCGTCGAGCTTGGGCATGTTGAAGTCGGAAATGACCATGTGGGCGGGACTGGCCATCATCATCTTCAGAGCCTCCTCGCCGTCGCCCGCGATGACGACATTGCTGATGCCAAGCTGATTCAGCGCGTCCACCACGATCATGCGACTCGTGCGGTGATCGTCCGCGATCAAAACTTTGAACAAGTTCTTGGTACTCATGTCGTTCCTCTTACCATTCTTTCCTTCGGCGGATCGCGCGGGACACTGCCGGAACCGTTTTGTCTTCGCTCATCGACGCCGGTGCATGCTGCCCTCGTCGCCGTCACGCGCTGCCGCTTCGGGCTCCGTCAGCTGAAGATCTCTTTCGTGATCTTGTGCAACGGCGTGCCCTTGCTGACCGCTCCGATATCCCTTGCGGCCCGCGGCATGCCGTAGACCAGCGACGTCGCCTCGTCCTGGGCGAACGTGCGTCCCCCGACTTCGCGAATCGCCAACAGTCCCTCCGCCCCGTCGCGGCCCATTCCGGTCATGAGGACCGCGCTTGCCGACTTGCCGAATTCCTTCGACACGGATTGGAACAGCACGTCGACCGATGGACGATGTCCCTGAACCGCGTCGGAATCACGGTATACGCAGCGGGTTAACGCTCCGCTTCTGACGACCAGATGTCGGCCACCGCGCGCAAGATAGACATGCCCCCGCTTCAGCGGTTCGCCGTCCACCGCCTCCGTCACGGTCGCCTTCGAGGCCCGGTTCAGCCGGTTCGCGAAGGAGGCCGTGAAGGTCTCGGGCATGTGCTGCACGATCACCGTCGGCGGACAATCCTCCGGAAAATCCGACAGGACCGCGATCAGAGCCTCCACGCCGCCGGTGGAGGCACCGATGGCGACGACGTCCGGCCAGCCTGCCTTGCGGGTCAGGGCAGGCTCCGCGCGGCCCGCCGAACTGGCCGCGCGCGGCCCGCGCTGCGCGATCTGCCGTCCCGCGGCCGCCGCCTGCCTGACCAGGTTGGGAAGCGCCTCGAGGCTCGATCGGTTGCGGCCGTTCGGCTTCTCGATGCAGTCGAACGCGCCGTATTCCAGTGCCGCCACCGCCGTCGCCGCACCCGGCGCCGTCAAGGTGGAGACCATGATCACCGGCAGGGGCCGGAGCCGCATGATCTTTTCCAGAAACTCCAGCCCGTCCATGCCCGGCATCTCGACGTCGAGCGTCACGACGTCGGGATTGAGCTCCTTGATCTTCTGCCGGGCATCGGCCGCATCCCTCGCCTCGCCGATCACCGTCACGCCTTCGTCGCCGCTCAACGCGTTCCGGACGAAGGCTCGCATGGTGGCGGAATCATCGACGATCAGAACGTTGACGTTGCTCATCGCGCTTCTCCGCGCAAACGGTAGGTGGTCGAGGCCTCGGTCGCCAGGCGCAGGCTCGCCGCACCGCTGACCCGCTCGGAGTGACCGACATAGAGGAAGCCGGCCGGATCGAGATAGTCGCAGAACCGGTGCCAGACCGTCTCGCGGGTGGCCTCGTCGAAATAGATCAGGACGTTGCGGCAGAAGATGGCCTGGAAGACACCGGTCATCGGCCATTGGCCGATGAGGTTCAGTTCGCGGAACGAGACGAGATTCTGCATCTCGGCAACCACCTTGTAGTGGGCGCCGCCTTCGTGGGACACGAACCACCGTTTCCGCAGGGCCATCGGAATCGGCTCGACGGCGGCTGCGTCGTAGATCCCGGCGCGACCGAACGCGACGACGTAAGGGTCGATGTCGGAGGCCAGGATCTTGATGTCGTACTTGTTCGCATCCGGCATCAGCGACAGGATCGTCATCGCGATCGAATAGGGCTCGTGCCCGTTCGAGCAGCCGGCGGACCAGAACCTTACCCGCCCGCCCTGCCTGGCGGCTTCCAGGAGCGGCGGCAGCGTCACGTCGCGCATATGCTCGAAATGGTGGTTCTCGCGGAAGAAGTTGGTGACGTTCGTCGTCAGCGCCGCCAGCATCTCGCGTCGCTCCGGATGGCCGGCATCGCTCGAGACCAGATTGCAATAGTCGCCGAAACCGGCGAGGCCGAGCGCGCGCACGCGCCGTGCGAGGCGCGAATAGACCAGCGCCATCTTCAGCGGTTTCAGAACGATGCCGGCATCGTCGTAGATGATCGCGGCGATCGTCCGGAAGTCCTTGTCCGAAAGGTCGTATTCGTTGGCGCGGTCGCTCCTCGCGCCGCCGCCCGATTCCGCTTTCGCGCCCGCCATGCCGTGCCGGGCAGCCGAGCCAGCCATGGTCATGCCGCCAGTTCCAGCGCCTGGGGATGGATGTTGGTCGCTTCGATGATGGCGATCATCCGGTCGTCGATCGCCATCATGCCCGTGACGAACGAGCGTGCGCGATCATTGCTGATGTCCGGATTGGGCTGGATCAGGTCCTCGGTGACGCTGAGAATGTCCGAGACGGCATCCACCAGCAGGCCGAACAGCTGCGGACCGAGCTTCACCACCATGATCACCGAACGGGCCGTCGGCTCGATCGCCTTCAGGCCCATGCGCAGTCCCAGGTCGATGACCGGCAGGACCGTACCACGCAGGTTGATCACGCCGACGACGTAGTTCGGCGTCTTGGGCAAGGGGGTCGCAGCCACGTAGCCGCGGATCTCGCGCACCGTCCTGATGTCGATGCAGAATTCCTGTTTCGCCATGCGAAAGGCGATGAGCTCGCGCTTTTCGCCACTGTCTTTGCTCACCGCGATCATGTTGCTCATCTTCGTTACTCCGCCGCTACCAGCTGGGTTTCTCTTGCGCCGCCTTCGGCAATCACCGAGGATGTCAGGGAATCGACATCCAGAATAAGGGCGACGCGACCGTCGCCGAGGATGGTGGCGGCGGATACGCCTTCCACACGTCCGTAATTGGTTTCCAGGCTCTTGATCACGACCTGACGCTGTCCCTGGATCGCATCGAAAAGGAGTGCCTGGCGCGCGCCGCTTTCGGTTTCCACCAGCACCGTCACGCCCTCGCTCGGATCCTTCGCCTCGGTGCGGAAGCCCATCACGCGGGCGACGTCGACCACCGGCAGGAACTGGTCGCGCAGGCGGATCAGGGAGGATTCGTTGCAGAAGCCCTTCACGTCCGAACTCGTGGGCTTGAGGGTTTCGAGAACCGCGGTCAGGGGCAAAACCAGCGTGTTCTCGCCCGCCGTGACGATCATGCCGTCGAGCACCGCGAGCGTCAGCGGAAGGCTCAGGATGAACTTCGATCCGAGTCCTGGCTGCGAGGAGATCGTGACGCGCCCGCCCAGCGACTGGATGGACTGTTTGACGACGTCCATGCCGACGCCGCGCCCGGACAGTTCGGAGGCCTGCTCCTTCGTGGAAAAGCCCGGCAGGAAGATGAGATTGTCGATCTCCTCGTCCGACAGGTTGGCGTTGGCCGGAACGAGACCCTTCTTGACGGCGATGTCGAAGACGCGGCCGCGATTGATGCCGGCGCCGTCGTCGCTGATCTCGATCACGATGCGGCCGGAGCGATGGGCGGCGGACACCCAGATCGTGCCTTCGGCAGGCTTGCCGGCGGCGATACGGTCCTCGGGGGATTCGACGCCATGATCGATCGCGTTGCGGATCATGTGGGTCAGGGGATCGGAGAGGCGTTCGATGACGGTCTTGTCGACTTCGGTATATTCGCCCTCGGTCAGAAGGCGCACGCTCTTGCCGGTGGCGATGCAGGATTCGCGAACCAGGCGCGGCAGCTTCTGGAAGACCGATTTCACCGCCTGCGCACGGATCGCCATGACGCTGTCCTGCAGCTGGCGCGTCAGCTGTTCGAGTTCCTCGAGGCCGACCGTCATTTCCGATCCCGGCGCCAGTCCCGACTGCATCGCGCGCTGGGACAGCATCACCTGATGGATGACGAGTTCGCCGACGAGATCGATCAGCCGGTCGACGCGCTCCAGATCGACGCGAATCGTCGTCGAGGCCGGCACGGCACGGTTCTTGGCATCCGCCGCGCCGGCCCGAACCTGCTCGCCCATAGCGTCCTTCGGAAAGGCGGCATGTTCGTCGCCGTCGCCGGCGTCGAAGTCGGCCGCGGCGGCGACCGGATCGACGTCGGCATCGTCGTCATTGTCGTGAGGTTTCGCCTTGCCGGCGTCAGGCTTGACGCCCTTCGGCGCGGACGCCGCGCTCGCAGCCTTCGGCTCTGCGTCCTGGACGCGCGCCTCCGGCTTGGGAAGGTCGAGGTTCAGCATGGCGAGAAGATTGGCGACGCTGTTGTCGACCTCTTCGGGTGACAGCTCCGCGGGATCGGGATCGGAGCCGTCATCGCCCCGGAACGACTGTTCGATCGTCAACTCGCAGTCGCCGTCCACGAATTCGAAGATCTCCTCGATGGCCGAGCGTGGCGCCTCCGTCTCGAGTTCGATCTCGAAGGTGAGGTAGGCATCTTCCGGATCCATGACGTCGAGATCGGGGATCTCGCCCTGGTCGCAGCGGACCTGGCCGCTGCCGAGCGCCAGGAGTTCGCGGATCAGCCGCGAGCTTTCGTTGGCATTGGCATAAAGGCTGCGGAACGGCTTGAAGACGATGGTAAAGACGTTCGGCCCGTCACCGGCGAGGAGCTCGTCGAGATTGACGCGGACGGGTTCGAAGACGAGATCGCCCATGCCGTCATTGTCGTCGTCCTCCTCTTCGACGACGGCGCTCGCCTGCGGAGCGCTTCCCGCGACCTTGCCCTTGAGGCGGTCGAGCGACTGGGACACATCGGCGAAGGCTGCCGTATCGACGGGTTCGTCCTCGCGAGCAAGATCGACGAGATCCGTCAGAACGTCGGCTGCCCGAAGGAGAACGGCGAGAACGTCGGCGGATGCGGCAAGCTTGATCGAGCGGACCGCGTCGAGGACCGTTTCGAACGAGTGGGCGAAGCCGACCAGCTCGACGAGGTGGAACGCGCCTGCGCCGCCCTTGATCGAATGGACCGCACGGAAGACCGCATGGACGGTCTCGGAATCCGCTTCGCCGGTCTGCATGGCCAACAGGCCCTGCTCCAGTTCGTCGAGCTGTTCGGCACACTCTTCGAAGAAGGTCTGTCGAATTTCGTCCATCCCAGTCATGACTGGTCCTTCGTTTCAGGGGCAAGTGAGGCGCGGATTGATAGGAGGAGCTTCGGGATCAGGCGGCGACGCGGTTGACGGCGCTCACCAGCTTCGGCGGATCGAACGGCTTGACGATCCAGCCGGTCGCGCCGGCGTTCTTGGCGCGTGCCTTCTTCTCCGCATCGCTTTCGGTGGTCAGCACGAGGATCGGAATACCGCGATAGGCCTCGTCGAGCCGGACGGTCTCGATGAAGGTCAAGCCGTCCATGCGGGGCATGTTGACATCCGTGATGATGACATCGGGACGTCCCTGAGCGAGCTTCTCGATGCCATCCATGCCGTCTTCCGCCTGGGTGACCATGAATCCGGCCTCCTGCAGCGTTCTGCGCAGCATCTCGCGCATCGTGCGAGAATCATCGATCGTCAAGATGGTTTTCATTGTTCGTTGGTCTCCAGAGCGAACTCTACTTCGTGAAAATCGTCCATCGACAGGCCGATCAGTTCGAGACTGGCGAGGAAAGGCTCCGAGGCCGACGTGATCCGGAAGTCGATTTCGTCCGCCTTCCAGCTCTTGGATGCCGCCAGAAGCACCTGAACTGCCTGTGTTCCTGTCTTTTCCACCTGCGAGGCGTCGATCGCCAGCGGGGCGCCCCTGTGGGCGCGCAGGCGATCGGCGAGCGGTGCGGCGGCGGCAATATCGAGAATGGGTGGCAGTTCGATCCAGCGCATGTCCGCGCCGTTCGAGATCGGGTCCGTCATTGGCTCCATCAGAATTCTTCCCAGCTTTCGGTCTCGGCAATCGCCTTCGGCTTGGGCTGCGCCCCGCCTCGGCCAATGGTCTTCATAGCGACGACGGGTGCGCGCTCCTTGCGGCCAGCCGCAGGCTCGAGGCGCGGGACGGCGCTCTTGCGGCCGCCGGTCTTCGTCGCCTTCGCCATGTGGAACAGGCCCACGGTCTCGTTCAGTCTTACCGTCTCGTCGGCCAGGCTCCGGCTGGCGGCAGCCGTCTGCTCGACCATCGCAGCGTTCTGCTGGGTCACCTCGTCCATCTGGTTGACGGCGACGTTCACTTCGCCGAGGCCGTTGGCCTGCTCCTGCACGGAGCGCGACATGGTGGAGACGAGCCCGTTGATCTCGTTCACCTGCTCGACGATCCGCTCCAGCGCGCCGCCCGTCTGCTTGACCAGCTTCACGCCCAGTCCGACCTGCTCGCCGGACGCCAGGATCAGCGTCTTGATCTCCTTGGCAGCTTCCGCGGAGCGCTGCGCCAGGCTGCGGACTTCCGAAGCGACGACCGCGAAGCCGCGACCGGCGTCTCCGGCGCGTGCGGCTTCCACGCCTGCGTTGAGCGCCAGAAGATTGGTCTGGAAGGCGATCTCGTCGATCACGCCGATGATCTGGCCGATCTGGCGCGACGACGTCTCGATCGAGTCCATCGCCTTGATCGCACTGCCGACGACTTCGCCGGAGCGGATCGCATCGGTGCGGGCGATCGAGACCGCGTCATGCGCCTTGGTCGCGTCGCTGGCCGTCTTCTTGACGGTGACGGTGATCTGGTCGAGCGCGGCGGCCGTCTCCTCGAGGCTCGCAGCCTGGGTTTCGGTACGCCGCGAAAGATCGTCCGTCGCGGCGGAAATCTCCGCGGTGCCCCTGCCGATCGCGTCCGCACTCTCGACGATCTGGGTGAGCGTCGCGGCGATCTGCTCGATCGAGGCGTTGAAATCCTCTCGCAGCGGTTCGAAGACCGGCGAGAAGATGTCGTTGAGGCGGCAGGTCAGATCGTTCTGGGAAAGCTGTGACAGGCCAGCGCTGATGGCGTTGATCGCGCGAACCCGGTCGCTGACGTCGGTCGCGAACTTGACGACCTTCACGATCTTGCCGCCGCGGCCGTAGATCGCGTTGTAGGATGCCTGCAGCCAGATCTCGCGTCCGCCCTTGCCGACCCGCCGGAACTCGCCGGACACCGACTCTCCCCGGTTCAGTCGCAACCACATCTCGATGTAGTCGGGCGACTGCGCCGCCTTCGGCTCGACGAAGATCCGATGATGGGACCCGACGATCTCCTTGAGCTGATAGCCGGTCGCCGCCAGGAAGTTCTCGTTGGCCGTGATGATTTCGCCCGAGGGAAGAAACTCGATGATCGCCTGAACGCGCGACAGGGCCTGCATCTTGCCCTCGGTCTCGAAAGACCGCAGCTTCTCCTCGGTAATGTCCGTCGCCTGCTTGACGACGCTGAGAACCTTGCCCCGCGCGTTCATCACCGGGCGGTAGCAGGCGTGCAGCCAGACATCCTCGCCGGACGTGTTGACGCGCTTGAATTCGCCGACCTGTGCGTGTCCTTGCTGCAGCTTCTCCCAGAAGTCCTTGTAGGCGGGCGTGGCCGCTTCGCCGACCGCCAGGAGGCCGCTGTGATGACGTCCCCTGATCCGCTCCTGATCATATCCGAAGAGCCGGCAGAAGACGTCGTTCGCATCGAGAATCTCTCCGGTCGGCGTGAACTCGATCACTGCCAGCGATCCGTCGGACGCCCCCCGCACTGCGGAAGATCCATGATTGCGGCCGGTACGGAAAAGCTTCATTTACGACTCGTTCAAAAGGAATTGCGGTATCGTCCACGGGAAAATCCTGGAGCCGTTTTTTTGCACGGACCTCATTAACATTCGATAAAGTTCGAACCTTATCCGAACGCTTCCTCCTGTTTCGGGAAACGTTGCCCCACAACGGCCCGCCGGACGTTCCCGGCGCCGGCGCGGCAGGCGCGGATCCCGGACTTTGCCCGGGTGCGATGTTGCGCCGCAGTCTCGCACCCGGGAGGCCGATGCGAGGCATCACCGCTCCCAAACCGAGGCATCATGGGCGTCGGCGATGCGGCCTCGACGACACGGGCGCCGAACGCACGCCATCCAGTGTCACGCGCGCCTTGCATCGGGTTCGACTGCGCGAACGGAAGACACGCGGCCGTTCCGAAGCATGCACGACGCAACCAAACCCGCGACGGACCGGTTTCGGTTGCCTGGACCAAGCCAGCCAAAACGGAGACGGCATGCATATCGATCTTTCAGGAAAGACCGCCCTCGTGACGGGCTCGACGGCAGGGATCGGCCTTGCCAGCGCGATCGGGCTTGCGAAGGCCGGCGCCAGGGTCATCCTCAACGGGCGCGGGTCGGACCGCGTGGAAGACGCGGTGCGCAAGGCCGTGAGCGAAGCGCCCGGTGCCGATATCTCCGGTGTCGCCGCCGATCTGTCCGGGGCCGACGGCGCCGCGCGGCTGGCTGGGGCAAGCGGGCCTGTGGATATCCTCGTCAACAATGTCGGCATTTTCGGGCCGAAACCGTTCTTCGAGATCGAGGACGAGACCTGGGAGACCTTCTTCCAGCTCAACGTCATGTCCGGCGTCCGCCTGTCGCGCGCCCTGATGCCGGGCATGATGGACAGGGGCTGGGGCCGCGTCGTGTTCCTGTCCTCCGAATCCGCGCTGAACATTCCGGCCGACATGATCCACTACGGCTTCACGAAGACCGCCCTTCTCTCGATCTCGCGTGGCCTTGCCAAGCTCGCATCGGGAACCGGCGTGACCGTCAATGCCGTCCTGCCCGGCCCCACCCGCTCGGAAGGTGTCGAGACGATGCTCGAGGACATGGCGCGCGACGACGGGATCTCCGTCGAGGAAGCGGGCATCGCGTTCGTGAAATCGAAGCGGCCTTCTTCGATCATCCAGCGCCCGGCCGAAGTCGAAGATATCGCGAACATGGTCGTCTATGCCTGTTCGATGCAGGCCTCCGCCACCTCGGGCGCGGCCCTGCGTGTCGATGGCGGCGTCGTCGATTCGATCGTGCCGTAGGCAGCGCCCGTTCCGGAGGACGCACACCGCCGTCCGGCATCGCCTGCGGTGTCGAAACAAAAAGAGCCCCCGCATCGCTGCGGAGGCTCTTTCTGTTTCATGAAAGGTCCGGAGACCTCTAGAAGAGATCGAGCGAGAAGCGCTTGGAAATGCCGAGCCCGAAATAATACTGATCCTCGTCGCCGGCCTTCGTCACCACCGGCGAGTCGCCGGCATCGTCGACGAGACGATCCCAGGACGCGTCCGCGGTCACGAAATAGTCGGTGAAGACTTCGTAGCGCGCCTCGCCCGCCACGCCGACGCTCTGGAAGCCGCCGCCCGCATTGTAGACGTCGAAACGGCCGTTGGAGCGCAGGAACTCGCGCGGGCTCACCGAGAAGTAGGAGGCGTTGTAGTCGGACGATGCGATCGTCGCGGTCGGCCCGACCTTCAATGAGAGCTGTTCGGTCGGACGGGCGATCAGATTGGCGCCGATGTCGCCGACGAAGCCCTCGGCACCGCCGAAGGCATAGCGCACCGAACCGTAGACCTCGGCATGGTCCCACTCGTAGCCGGCCCGCAGACCGAGCTCATAGGTGGCATCGACCGGATCGAGGCCGCGCAGATCGCTGAAGTCGCGCTCGCCCACATAGTTGACGGAAGGGCCGATCGAGAATCCGCGCCCGTCGCGGCCACCGAAGGAACCGATACCGGGAATGTTCACATATTCGACCGACGCGATGCCGTAGAGTGCCGCCATGTAATCGTCGGAGCCGAGATATTCCGGCTGCACCGCGCCGCCGATGCCGAGCTCGAAGACGAAATCCGTCGCGCCATAGTCGTCGGCCGCGACGACCGGCGGCGCCGGGTTCGGATCGTAGGGTGCATAGACGTCCTGCGCCATGGCCGGCATGGCGGCGGCGAGAACGAATGTTGCGACCGTAACGGCGAAACGCATCTGCATGATGTCCTGATACTCCAAGATTGCCGCGCTCGTTGAAGCCTGTTCGTGCGATGCTGTTCGCATCGCTGTCCGGACCGGCGCGGCTTGATTCGTTTCTGGCGCGCAGGAACCCGAAGTGCAATTCACAGGAACCATGAAAACGTGTGCCGGCAAGCCTTTGCGATCGGCCGTTGCAGGCAGGGCACAATGGCGGCCCGGCGCTTGCCGTCCCGTCCGCCGTCGCGACGGGTCCCGAAAGCCGTTGACGAAATCTCGCGCATGTCCAATTAATCGGCAGGCTACCTTCGCACTTGCGAATGAGCGGCGTCGGCAGCCATAAGACACCTGCCTGAGTGGTGGTCCGCGCGCGACTAGACGCCCCGCCTACCACGAGCCCTTCAAGGAGCCCACAGCGTGTCGATCCGTAAAATTCTCGTCGCCAACCGATCCGAAATCGCCATTCGCGTGTTTCGCGCAGCCAACGAGCTGGGCATCAAGACCGTCGCGATCTGGGCCGAGGAGGACAAGCTGGCGCTCCACCGTTTCAAGGCGGACGAGAGCTATCAGATCGGACGCGGGCCGCATCTTCCGAAGGATCTCGGCCCGGTCGAGAGCTATCTGTCGATCGAGGAGGTGATTCGCGTCGCCCGGCTCGCGGAAGTCGACGCGATCCATCCGGGCTACGGGCTGTTATCCGAAAGCCCCGAATTCGCCGATGCCTGCGAGGAGAACGGCTTCATCTTCATCGGCCCCTCGGGCGATACGATGCGCAAGCTCGGCAACAAGGTCGCCGCGCGCAATCTGGCGATGGAGGTCGGCGTTCCCGTCGTTCCCGCCACCAAGCCCTTGCCGGCCGACATGGCCGAGGTGCGCCAGATGGCCGACGAGGTCGGATATCCCTTGATGCTGAAAGCCTCCTGGGGCGGCGGCGGACGCGGCATGCGGGTCATCCGTTCCGAGGGCGAACTGGAAAAGGGCGTCATCGAGGGCAAGCGCGAGGCCAGGGCCGCGTTCGGCAAGGACGAGGTCTATCTCGAAAAGCTCGTCGAGAAGGCCCGCCATGTCGAGGTGCAGATCCTCGGCGACAAGCACGGCACCGTGGTCGATCTCTTCGAGCGCGACTGCTCCATCCAGCGCCGCAACCAGAAGGTCGTCGAGCGTGCGCCCGCCCCCTATCTCAACGACGAGAAGCGCAGGGAACTGAGCGCCTACGCCCGTAGGCTCGCCGATGCGACGAACTATGTCGGCGCCGGCACCATCGAGTTCCTGATGGATGCCGAGACCGGGGACTTCTACTTCATCGAGGTCAATCCCCGTATCCAGGTCGAGCACACGGTTACCGAGGAGGTGACCGGCATCGACATCGTCAAGGCGCAGATCCACATTCTCGACGGCGAGAAGATCGGCGACCCGGCCTCCGGCGTTCCGAGGCAGGAGGACATCAAGCTCAACGGCCACGCCCTCCAGTGCCGGATCACGACGGAAGATCCCGAACAGGACTTCATTCCCGACTATGGACGCATCACCGCCTATCGCGGCGCGACGGGCTTCGGCATCCGGCTGGATGGCGGCACGGCCTATTCCGGCGCGGTGATCACGCGCTTCTACGATCCGCTGCTGGAAAAGGTGACGGCCTGGGCGCCGTCGGCGGAAGAGGCGATCAAGCGCATGAACCGGGCGCTGCGCGAGTTCCGCATCCGCGGCGTGGCGACCAACCTCACCTTCCTCGAAGCGATCATCGATCATCCGAAATTCCAGGACAACAGCTACACGACGAAGTTCATCGACGAGACCAAGGAGCTGTTCCAGCAGACCAAGCGCCGCGACCGCGCGACCAAGCTTCTCACCTATCTCGCCGACGTCACGGTGAACGGCCACCCGGAAACCAAGAACCGCCCGCGCCCGTCCGCGGATCATGCGGCCCCCGTGGTTCCCCGCTTCGATGCGCCGATCGTCGACGGCACCCGCCAGACGTTCGAGGAGCTGGGGGCGCAGGGCTTCGCCGACTGGCTTCGCGCGCAGAAGCAGGTCTTCATGACCGACACGACCATGCGCGACGCGCACCAGTCGCTGCTCGCCACGCGCATGCGCACCCACGATATCGTCGCGATCGCAGACTCCTATGCACGCGGGCTGCCGAACCTGTTCTCCCTGGAATGCTGGGGCGGCGCAACGTTCGACGTGTCCATGCGCTTCCTCACCGAGGACCCGTGGGAGCGCCTGGCCCAGGTGCGGGAAAAGGCGCCGAACATCCTTCTGCAAATGCTGCTTCGCGGCTCGAACGGCGTCGGCTACACCAACTATCCGGACAATGTCGTGCGCCGCTTCGTCGCCGAAGCCGCGAAGGGCGGCGTCGACGTCTTCCGCGTGTTCGACTGTCTCAACTGGGTCGAGAACATGCGCGTCTCGATGGATGCGGTGATCGAATCCGGCAAGATCTGCGAGGGCGCGATCTGCTACACGGGCGACATCTTCGATCCCAACCGCGCGAAATACGATCTCAAATATTACGTCGATCTCGCCAACGAGGTGAAGGACGCCGGCGCGCACATTCTGGGCGTCAAGGACATGGCCGGCCTCCTCAAGCCTGCCGCCGCGCGCAAGCTCTTCACAACGCTCAAGGAAGAGGTCGGCCTGCCGATCCACTACCACACCCACGACACGTCCGGCATCGCGTCGGCGACGGTCCTGGCCGCCATCGAATCCGGTGTCGACGTGGTCGACGCGGCGATGGACTCCCTGTCGGGCAACACCTCGCAGCCCTGCATCGGCTCCATCGTCGAGGCGCTCAAGCATTCCGATCGCGATCCCGGGCTCGATGCCGAATCGATCCGGCGGATCTCGTTCTACTGGGAAGCGGTGCGCAACCAGTACGCCGCATTCGAAAGCGATCTGAAGGGCCCGGCCTCGGAGGTCTATCTCCACGAGATGCCGGGCGGCCAGTTCACCAACCTGAAGGAGCAGGCGCGCGGCCTCGGCCTCGAAACCCGCTGGCACGAGGTCGCCCAGACCTATGCCGACGTGAACCAGATGTTCGGCGACATCGTGAAGGTCACCCCCTCCT
This sequence comes from Fulvimarina uroteuthidis, assembly GCF_034321785.1. Lineage (NCBI taxonomy): Bacteria > Pseudomonadati > Pseudomonadota > Alphaproteobacteria > Hyphomicrobiales > Aurantimonadaceae > Fulvimarina > Fulvimarina uroteuthidis. Next base: position 296,875 of record NZ_JAXLPB010000001.1, read on the forward strand.
CCAAGGTGGTCGGCGACATGGCGCTGATGATGGTCAGCCAGGATCTCGACGTCTCGGACGTGATGTCGGGAAAGGACATCTCCTTCCCCGATTCCGTCGTCGCCATGATGCGCGGCGATCTCGGACAGCCGCCGCAGGGCTGGCCGAAGGAGTTCCAGAAGAAGGTGCTGAAGGGCGAGAAACCCTCGACCGCGCGTCCCGGATCGCTCCTGAAGGACGCCGATCTCGCCGAAGAGCAGAAGACCATCGAGGACAAGCTCGGCCGCGACGTCAGCGCCCAGGAGTTCGCCTCCTATCTGATGTATCCGAAGGTCTTCACCGAGTTCGCCAAGACCATCGAGAATTACGGTCCGGTCTCCATGCTGCCGACGCCGTCCTATTTCTACGGCATCGAGCAGGACGAGGAGATCCTCGTCGATCTGGAGCGGGGCAAGACGCTGGTCATCCGCTGCCTCGGCTTCGGCGAGACGGACGAGAAGGGCAACCGCACGGTGTTCTTCGAGCTGAACGGCCAGCCGCGCCGCGTCAAGGTGCCGGACCGGGCGCATGGCGCGACGGGCGGCGCCGCGCGGCCGAAGGCGGATGCGGCGAACGAGAACCATGTCGGCGCGCCGATGCCCGGCGTCGTCTCGCAGCTCTCCGTCACCAAGGGCCAGAAGGTGAAGGCCGGCGACGTGCTCCTCTCCATCGAGGCCATGAAGATGGAAACGGCGATCCACGCCGAGAAGGACGGCACGATCGAGGAACTGCACGTGACGGCCGGCGCCCAGATCGATGCGAAGGATCTTCTGGTCGTCTACGCGGCCTGAGCACCGCCTCCCGTCCGGCATGAACGAAGAGCGGCGGTCGCAGGGTCGTCGCTCTTTCGTGTTTTTGCGGTCGGTGCCGAATGCTGGCATGATCGCCGGCAGACGGGCCGGCTGTCGACGACAGCCTGTTCCCATGGCGAAATTCCCATCCCAGCGGCGTAACGATGGCCTCCTTCGAGACGAAACCCTTCCTATGAAGCCAGGCACACGTCCGGCGCACGATGATCTCGGCGGCCTTCTCAGAGCCTCGCTGGATGGCGACTCGGCCTGCTACGGCCGCTTCCTCGACCGCGTCGCGAGAATGATGCGGGGCTTCTGCGCACGAAAACTGCCGCCCGGACTGCCGGGCTTCGATGCGGAAGACCTCGTTCAGGAGATATTGATGGCGGTTCACGCCAAGCGGCACACATGGAGGACCGACGAACCGGTGGAGCCCTGGCTCTTTGCGATCGCGCGCTACAAGGCGATCGATGCGTTCCGCAAGCACGGCCGGCGCATCGAGGTCGACATCTCCGACCATTTCGACGCGGCCACGGTCGAGCCGGACATGTCGGGTCTCGTCGCCGCCGACGTCAGGCGGGCCGTCGGCGGCCTCGACGGGCGCACGCGCGAGGTCGTGACGGCGATCTCGATCGACGGCCACAGCATCGACGAAACCGCGGAGCGGCTGAACATCAGCCCGGGCGCCGTCCGCGTTGCCTTTCACCGCGGCCTCAAGGCCTTGTCGGAACGCCGGGGATCCAGCGAATGAACACCGAACAGCTCATCGAACGCCTGCAGCGAGAGGCGAGCGCCGCGCCCGCGCCGCGCGTGGCCGACTGGTGGCTGGTCACGCTCTGCGCCGTATCGGCCGCGGGTCTGGCTCTGCTGACGACGCTCGGCGTGCGCCCGGATTTCGAGCGCGCGATCCAGACCATGCGCTTCGACTACAAGTTCGTGATCACCGCCGCCCTTGCCGCATGCGCCCTGTTCGCGGTGCGCGAACTCGCGCGCCCGACAGGCCGCAGGCGCTCCCTCGCAGTCATTCTCGCACCCCTCATGCTCCTCGCCTGCGCGGTTCTGGTCGAGATGGCGGTGACGCCCGCAGGGCTGTGGGCGGAACGCGCCATCGGCCGGAACGCGGCGGCCTGCATGACCTTCATCCCGCTGGTCGGCATCGTGCCGCTCGCTCTGTTCCTGCACGCCTCGCGCGAGCGGGCGCCGGCCTATCCGATGCTTCAGGGCGGGCTCTGCGGCCTTGCCGCCGCCTCCGTCGCGGCCTTCTTCTATGCCGCGCACTGCACCAACGATTCGCCGCTCTTCGTCGCCCTGTGGTATTCGCTGGCGAGCGGCATTCTGGTGGCGGCGGGCGCGCTTATCGGCCGGCGGCTTCTGCGCTGGTAGGCGCCTGCGGCCATCGGGCGCCTGCACCCTTTTCCGATGGCTGCCACGGACGACGCATGATGACCCCGCTCAAGAGCACCTTGCGATCGCTGGCCTTCCTGACGCGGTTTCCGCCCGTGGACGGCGCCTTTCGCGGCGGCGACCATCCGCTCGGCGAAGACGTGCCGGCGTTTCCGCTCGCGGGGCTCGTCGCCGCCCTGCCATCGGCCATTCTTCTTCTCACCCTTCCCGAGCTCGGCATTTCCGCCCTGCTCGCCGCGGTGCTTTCGGTCGCCCTGTCCGTCTGGGTCACCGGCGCCCTGCACGAGGACGGGCTCGGCGACGTCGCGGACGGGCTGTTCGGTCACCTGCCGCCGGAGCGTGCGCTGACCGTGATGAAGGACAGCCGTGTCGGCAGCTACGGCGCGCTCGCGCTGATCCTTTCGGTTGTCGCCCGCATCGCCCTCCTTGCCGAACTCGTCACCCATTCGCCGGTTGCCGCCGCCCTCGCCCTTCTCGGCGCTGCCGCCTACAGCCGCGGCCTGATGGCCCTTCTCTGGGCAAGCCTCCCGTCGGCCGACATTGGCGGCCTCGCCGACAGGGTCGGCCGCCCGACCCGGCGCGCCGGGTGGATTTCGGCAGCCCTCGGCGGCTTGATCTTCGCAGCGTCCGCCGCGATCGGGTTCGGATGGGGCGCCATGCTGCTCGGGCTCGCCTTTGCCCTTCTCAAGTTCCTCGGATTCCGGCGCTGGCTGAAGCGCCGGCTCGGCGGACAGACCGGCGACACGCTCGGAGCCGTCCAGCAACTCACCGAGATGGCCGCGCTTTTCGGCCTCTGCCTGGCATGACGTTTTCGCGGAAGCCGCGAGCGCGTATAAGCGTTGCATGAGCGAAACGATCGGCCATGAACGGCGGAAGGACGGCGCGACGGGGCTTCGTCGCGGCTGGACGACGGGCGCCTGCGCCACCGCGGCGACCAAGGCCGCCCTTTCCGCCCTGTTGACCGGCAGGTTTCCCGATCCGGTCTCAATCACCCTTCCGAAGGGCGAGACGCCCGCCTTCGCGCTCTGCCATCAGGAAAGAACCGACGCCTATGCTCTGGCCGGGATCATCAAGGATGCCGGCGACGACCCCGACGTCACCCATCTGGCGGAAATCGTCGTCGAAGTCCGGTTTCTGGGGCCCGGCTCCGGCATCGTCTTCAAGGCGGGGGCGGGCGTCGGAATGGTGACCCGGGAGGGCCTGCCGATTCCGCCGGGCGAGCCGGCGATCAATCCCGTTCCCCGCCAGATGATGCGGGACGTCGCAACGGAGCTATGCGCAGAGCACGCTCGCGCGGCCGATGTCGAGATCACCGTCTCGATCCCCGGCGGCGACCGCCTTGCCGAAAAGACCTGGAACCCCCGCCTCGGGATCGTCGGCGGCCTGTCGATCCTCGGCACGACGGGCATCGTCCATCCGTTCTCCTGCGCCTCCTGGATACATGCGATCCATCGCGGGGTCGATGTCGCACGGGCGGCCGGCCTCACCCATCTCGTCGGTCCCACCGGTTCGTCGAGCGAGGCGGCCGCGCGCGCGCTCTATCCGCACCTGCCCGAGCTCGCCTTTCTCGACATGGGAGACTTTGCGGGCGGGCTCATCAAATATCTGAGGACGCACCCGGTCGAGCGGCTGACGATCGCCGGCGGGTTCGCCAAGCTGACAAAGCTCGCGCAAGGGGCGATGGATCTTCACTCGGGCCGCAGCCAGGTTGATTTCGCGTTTCTCGCCCACCTCGCCGAAGCGGCGGGCCATGCCGACCTTGCACGGCGCATCGCCGGCGCGAACACCGCGAAGGAAGCGCTCGATCTCGCCGGCGACGACCGCTTCGATCTCGCCGCGCCGATCGCCGAGGCCGCAAGGCGCGAGGCGGTGAAACTCCTGCGCGGCGCGGCGATCGCGGTCGACATCGTCGTGACGGACCGCGCCGGGACGGTGGTCGCCCGTGCCGGCTGACCGGGGAACGCGGCGCCGGATTCTCGTCCTTGGCGGAACAGGCGAGGCGAACGCGCTGGCGGCCAGACTGCAAACCCACATCCCGAACGTCGACATCATCCTCTCGCTTGCCGGCCGCACGCGCCATCCGGTCGTCCCGTCGGGTGATCGCATCCTTTTGCGGACCGGCGGATTCGGCGGCGTCGAGGGGCTTTCGGCCTATCTTGCCGGCGAGCCCTTCGCAGCACTCGTCGACGCGACCCACCCGTTCGCGGTCCAAATCGCGGCGAACGCCGCCGCCGCCGCGGCAAGGACGGGAACCCGCGCTATCAAGCTTTCCCGCCCGCCCTGGACGATCCTGCCCGGCGACCGATGGACTATGGTCGCCGACGAGCCGGAGGCCGCCGCCGCCTTGCCGGACGGCGCAAGACCCTTCATCGCGCTCGGCTCGCAGCATCTTGCCGCCTTCGAACACCGGCGCGACCTGAAGCCCGTCCTGCGCATGATCGAGCCGGCCGCGGTTTCGCGCCCGCCGGCGGCGGAGATCGTCAGGGCGGGCCCCGGCCGATGCGCGAGCGACGAGGCGAGACTGTTTCGGGAGCGGACGATCACCCATCTCGTCTGCCGGAACGCCGGCGGTCCGGCGTCCTATCCCAAGATCGAAGCCGCGCGAACCCTCGGCCTCGAGGTCGTCATGATCGAGCGCCCGGCGACCGCCGGCCCCATTCGGGTGGTGCCGGACGTCGAGGCCGCGATGGCGTGGATCTCCCGGTGCATGATCGCCTGATCGAACAGGCGTCGCGTGCCGCTGTCAATTCGACTGGTCTTCGGCCCGCAGGCCGGATAGGCATGCGGACCTGCAGCATCGGGCGCCGGGATCGCATCGCCCTTTGCGGCCGGCTCATCATCGTCGCGCCGGGGGCCGAGGAACCGGAGGCCACCGTTTCCCGGCGCTGCAGCGACACGCATGTCAGGGAGATTCGTCATGTCATCATCCGTTCTGGACCAACGCCGTCTCGGTGTCCGCGCCATCCTCGAGGCGATCGCCGCCGGATCCATCACGCCGGGGGACGTGATCCGCGAATCGAGGCGGCGGATCGATGCGGGGGACGCCGAGGTGAAGGCGTTCACCCGCCTGTCGCAGGTGGCGGACATGCCGGACCGGGGCCCGCTTGCCGGCATTCCCGTCGGCATCAAGGACATTTTCGACACCGCGGACATGCCGACCGAGATGGGATCGGCGCTCTATCGTGGCCACCAGCCGCGCTTCGACGCGGCGCTTGTCGCGATGGCGCGCGCCAAGGGCGCGGCCGTCATGGGCAAGACCGCGACGACGGAGCTCGCATCCCTCGATCCCGTCGAGACGACCAATCCGTCGGCTCCGGGCCGCACGCCCGGCGGCTCGTCGTCGGGATCGGCGGCATGTGTCGCGGCGGGCTTCTGTGCCGCCGCCTTCGGCTCGCAAACCGGTGCATCGGTCGTTCGCCCCGCCGCCTTTTGCGGCATTGCCGGTTTCAAGCCGAGCTATCGCCTGCTTCCGACGGTCGGCATGAAGACCTTCGCCTGGTCGCTCGATACGGCGGGTCTGTTTGCGGCGAGCGTCGCGGATGTGGCGCTGTTCGCGGACCGCCTCACCGACCGCGCGCTCACCATTCCGGCGGAATTCGACCTGTCCGGCAGGACCATCGGGTTCTATCGCTCGAAAGTCGACGAGACCATCGAACCTTCGATGGCCGGTGCGATCGAAACGGTCCGCCGGTGGCTGGAAGATGCCGGGGTCCGCACCGTCGACGTTGCCGAACCCGGCGCACTGCACGAGGCGCGCCAGAGCCACACGGCGATCCAGGGCTACGAATCGACCCGCGCGCTCATGCACGAGCACCGCGCCGAAGGCGCACGCATGGGGCCCAAACTGAAGGCGATCCTCGACGAGGGTCTCGATGTCACGCCCGAGGCGTACGATATCGCAAGACGCGCCGCGCGCATCGGACGCAAGGCTGCAAACGCCCTGTTCGAGGATGTCGACGCGCTGGTGGCGCCCTCGGCGTTCGGCCCGGCTCCCGAAGGCTTCGGCTCGACCGGCGATCCGACGATCTCGAAACTGTGGACCCTGACCGGCAATCCGGTGGTCAACGTTCCGGGGCTCGCAACGGACGCCGGATGGCCGCTCGGCGTGTCGGTGATCGCGCGGTTCGGTCGCGATTCCCATGCATTGGCGATCGCCGCATCGATCGAGCGCTTGATCGCGAACCGCTGAGGCCGCCCGGACATGATGCGCCGACAAGTTTCGATGTGCATTTGCGAGAAGAGGGAGGCCTGCATTTACAGCGTGTTACGTCGTCAGTTCAGAAAACATCCTCGACATGCTGCAGCGCAACATCGATAAAAGCTTGTTTTGCTTGCTGAAGTCTACCAAGTTCGAGTTTCGGGCGTTTCGTTGCGCGTGCCGCAGACGCTGCGCGATCGAAGCGACCGAAGATCCGGGATCGGAATTGCATTCATGCGAATGGATGCGACGCTTGCCCGAAGGAGGAGAGAGACACATGGAAAACGTGCGTTCAATCGACTTGCTGATGGCGTTCGCCGCTCTGGCTTTCATCGGCGCGATGGTGGCCGGGGTGATCTGAGGACGAAGGTCCCTGCGCCTTCGTCGTCCCACCGACGAGTTTCGAAAACCGGGCTTCGTGCCCGGTTTTTTCGTTTCCGCAAGAAGCCGGAGGCTACTCCTCGTCCTCGGTGCGGATCTCATCCCCGGACAGGAATGCGCCGAACGGGGCAAGCGCGCTGATATAGGTTGCAAACACCTTGATCGTGACCATGAGCGGCACGGCGAGAAACATGCCCATGACGCCCCAGATCCAGCCCCAGAAGGCAACGGACAGGAACACGGCGGCCGCGTTCATCTGCAGGCGTCGCCCGACCACCAGCGGCGTCACGAACTGTCCTTCGATCGTGGTGCACGCCAGATAGATGAGGACCGGCACCGAGGCATCCCCGACACTGCCGAAATCGGCCAGCGCGATCACGCCGACGAGCGCCATTCCGAAGAGGGAGCCGAGATAAGGGATGAAGTTGAGAAGCGTCGCCAGTGCGCCGAACACCACCGGACTGTCCATGCCGACATACCAGAGGCCGACGCCCACGGCGATGCCGAGACCCGTATTGATCAAGGTGATGGTCAGGAAGTAGCGCGAGAGTTCGCGTTCGATGTCGTGGGCGATGTGCAGCGCCCGCTTCTTGTCCGACAAGGTCGGCATCAGGCGCACGAGCTTGGAGTAGAACATGTCGCCGGAGGCGAGGAGGAAGAACAGGAAGACGAGGGAAAACAGGATCGAGGCGAGAAGCGTCGGCAGTTCGTTGGTGGCGCTGTCGATGAGCCCCGGATTCTGAACCACCACCTCCTGCGGGCCGTCCTCGGGCGCGGGCCGCGTGAACGGTGACGGCGGCAACGCATCGGCGGCATTCTCGCCCTCGCCCGCCTCCGCATCCTCGCCGACGCTCTCGCCGGCCTCCTGCAACCGCTGGAAGCGCGCCTGGATGCTGCGGATCTCCCGGTCGACGGCCGTCACATAGGTCGGCGCATTGGTGATGATGTTAGCGATCGGATTGCTCAGCATGTAAAAGCCGAACGTCATCACCATCAGCGATCCGATGACGAGGATGAAGGCGGATACCGGCTCCCAGATCCGCAACCGACGTCGCAGAAACCGGACGATCGGGCTCATGATGAGCGCGAAGAGCAGCGCGACGATCACCGGCAGGACGAAGCTCGCCGTCAGGTAGAGAGCGCCGAAGAGCAGGATGAAGAAGATGCCGATGACGGCCCATCTCGGACCCACCTCGACTGTCTGTTTCGCTACGAGACCGATCGCGGTCGCAGTATTCGGGCCATTGCGCGACGGCTTCACTTCTTCGTCTGACAAGATTTTTGCCTTAAGGCGTGAGCAAGCCACGCGTCTGTAATGTCCCACCGAGCTAACGCAAAAGGGGTTTGGTCGTTCCGGCGCCGATCGCCCAAATAAACGCCCCAACCGCACCTTGCCGCGAAAGTCCCGTTCGCGCCGGCTTCAACACCGCAAAACCGACGCGAACCAAGGGTTCTGCGGGCCTGAAAGGGGAGCTTGTCCCGGCAGCCGACCAGGACCGACATTCGCGCTTGTCCGGCTTTGCAGGCCCGGCCGGACGGCTCGGCTGCGCAGGACAGGCGAAGAACGAGCCCGGCGCCGGCGCGCTAGTGCAGGATCTGCGACAGGAAGAGCTTGGTGCGCTCATGCTGCGGATTGTCGAAGAACGCCTTCGGTTCGTTCTGCTCGACGATCTGCCCGCGATCCATGAAGATCACCCGGTTCGCGACCTGGCGCGCAAAGCCCATCTCGTGCGTGACGCACAGCATGGTCATGCCCTCTTCCGCAAGGCCGACCATGACGTCGAGCACTTCCTTGATCATCTCGGGATCGAGCGCCGAGGTCGGCTCGTCGAACAGCATGATGCGCGGGCTCATGCAGAGCGAGCGCGCAATGGCGACGCGCTGCTGCTGGCCGCCCGAGAGCTGGCCGGGATATTTGTGCGCCTGTTCGGGAATCTTGACACGCTCGAGATAGTGCATCGCGATCTCGTCGGCCTGCTTCTTGGGCAGCTTGCGAACCCAGATCGGCGCGAGGGTGCAGTTTTCGAGGATGGTGAGATGGGGAAACAGATTGAAGTGCTGGAACACCATGCCGACCTCACGCCGCACCTCGTCGATCTTTTTCAGATCGCCGGTGAGCTCGATGCCGTCGACGATGATCGTGCCCTTCTGGTGTTCCTCGAGCCGGTTGATGCAGCGGATCATGGTGGACTTGCCCGAGCCCGAGGGGCCGCAGATGACGATCCGCTCACCCTTGTGCACGGTGAGGTCGATGTCGCGCAGGACGTGGAACTCGCCATACCATTTGTTGACCCTGTCCATCTCGACCGCGATTTCGTCGGAGATCTGAGGCGTTCCGGACGGCACCGGGGCATTGCGTTCTGTGTTCGACATGACTGTCGCGTCCTTATCGTTTGTGTCCGGTGTCGAGACGGCGTTCGACGAAGATCGAGTAGCGGGACATGCCGAAGCAGAAGACCCAATAGACGAAAGCCGCAAAGAGAAGCCCGGTGGCGGGCGTCGACGGGGCGATCCAGGTCGGATCGGCAAAGCCGCGCTTGACCGTTCCGAGCAGATCGGCAAGGCCGATGATGTAGACGAGCGAGGTATCCTTGAAGAGCCCGATGAAGGTGTTGACGATGCCGGGGATCACGATCTTCAGCGCCTGCGGAAGAATGATCAGCCGCATCTTCTGCCAGTAGCTCAGCGCCATCGCGTCGGCGCCCTCGTACTGACCCTTGGGTATCGCCTGGAGACCGCCGCGGATCACCTCGGCCATGTAGGCGGAGGCGAAGATCGCGACACCCACCACCGCGCGCAGGAGGGAGTTGAAGTTGACCCCTTCCGGCATGAACAGCGGCAGCATGAACGTCGCCATGAAGAGCACGGTGATGAGCGGAACGCCACGCCAGAACTCGATGAAGATGACGCAGAAGAGCCGGACGGCCGGCATGTCCGATTGGCGGCCGAGCGCCAGGAGGATGCCGAACGGCAGGGACGCCGCGATGCCGGACAAGGCCACGACGAGCGTCAGCATCAGGCCGCCCCAACGGTTGGTCGGAACGTGGAGGAGGTCGAAGTCGGCGGTCATGGCGAAGATGAAGAGGACGGCCACCAGGCCCGGCACCACCATGCTTCTGACGCTGGTCTGCTTCGAATTGATGCCGACGAACGCGCAGAGGGCGATCGAGCAAAGGGCGCAGAGCGACGAGGCGAACGTCAGATAGCTGAATGGGAAACCGGCAAGTTCGAGCGAGCCAAGATCGAGCACGATCGCCGCGAGCATCAGGACGAGGGCGGCGCCGATCAGCCAGATCGCGATCCGCATGTCGGGTCGCGAAAAGCTGATGCGCGGCACCGAACCGGCGGCGCTCAGGGTCGCGAGAGCGGCAAGGACGAAGACGAGGGCGATCGCGCCACCGGCCATGTCGAACTCGCCGCCGGTGAGGAGCACCAGCGTGACGACCGGAAAGACCGCGAACAGGAGGATCGCGTTGGTTTTCTTGTAGGGAATCTTCGGGATCAGGAGGCCGGCAGCGAGGACCGCCAGGAGCACGAACAGCGTGTCGACGCGCCATCGCTGGCCCTCGGGATAGGTGCCGTAGATGAACTGGCCGAGCTTGGCCTCGACGAACGCCCAGCAGGCGCCGGCGTGCCCCCCGCCTTCGACGAGACAGGCTTCGCGGTTCTCCCCCGTGAACACGGCGTCCAGCCAGACGAAATTGAAGAGCTTCCACACCGCCCAGACGAGAAAGGTGCCGCTGACGAGGGTCAGGATGGCGTCGATCGGCGTGGCGAAGAGGTTCTTGCGGATGGTGGCGAGCGGGCCGCTTTCGTTCTTCGGCGCCGGGCGCTGCGGCAGATCCTCGGTCGAGACGAAGGCGCTGGAATGATCGTTCATGGGGTCTCGTTCCTAACGCTCGGCCAAGGCCATTTTCGAATTGAACCAGTTCATGAAGATCGACACCGCGATCGAGATTGCGAGATAGATGCCCATGCAGATGACGATGATCTCGATCGACTGGCCCGACTGGTTGAGAACGGTCGTTCCGATCGCGAACAGTTCGGGATATCCGATCGCAAGGCCCAGCGAGGAATTCTTGATGAGGTTCAGATATTGGCTGGTGAGCGGCGGGATGATGACCCGGAACGCCTGCGGCACGACGACGAGCCGAAGCGTCATGCTGCGGCGCAGGCCGAGTGCGGACGCCGCCTCCGTCTGCCCCTTCGAGACCGAAAGGATGCCCGCGCGCACGATCTCGGCGATGAACGCGGCCGTGTAGAGCGAGAGGGCGAGGAACAGCGCGACGAATTCGGGCTTGATCTGGAAACCGCCCTGCAGGTTGAAGCGGGAGGGAACCGGGACATCGATCGTCGCCGGCAGTCCCGTCACGACGAAGGCGAGGATCGGCAGGCCGATGACGAGGCCGAGGACCGGCCACAGGATCGATTTTCGCTCGCCGGTCTTGAGCTGCATCCTGGTGTTGCGGCGCGCCAGGAGAATGGCGGCGACGATACCGGCCGCGAAGACCGCGACCGAAACCCAGGCCAGCGCCTCGAATATCGGGCTCGGCGTCTGAAGGCCGCGATTGGTAATGTAGAATCCGAACGGATTCTCGGCGATCCCGCGCGGTCCGCCGAGAACGGACAGGACGCCGAAATACCAGAACAGGATGACGAGAAGCGGCGGAATGTTGCGGAAGATCTCGACATAGACCGTCGAGAGAAGCCGCACGAGGAAGTTCTGCGACAGCCGGCCGACGCCGACGATGAAACCGACGATCGTGGCGAACACGATCCCCGCTCCGGCGACGATCAGCGTGTTCACCAACCCGACGAGCAGAGCCTGCCCGTAGGTCGATGAACTGGTGTACGGGATCGCCGACTGGCCGATGTCGAAGCCTGCGCGATTGTCGAGAAAATCGAATCCGGAGGCGATATTGGCCTGCTCCAGATTGCGCGACGTGTTCAGCACGAGCCACCAGACGAACAGGCCGAGGGCGATGAGCAACACTGCCTGGATCGCGATCGATCGGTACAGCGGGTTGTTCAAGATTCCGGAAGACGATGAGGCGTGGGCACGCGCGCTCCCGTGCGTCTCGATGTCGGCCGCCATTCATACCTCTTTGGGTGGAGGCGCGTGCCGTGCGAACGGACGGTACGGCGTGGCGCCTCGGGGCTTCTTGTCATTCTGGCTTCTGTCAGGAAGCGGGACCGGCATCGTTGGCCGTTCCCGGAAGGGTCGAACGCGGACATGGCCGAACCACGCCCGCGCTCCTGAGACGATGCCGTTCAGCGAACCGGCATGCCGTACTGAAGGCCGCCATCGGTCCAGAGCGCGTTCTGGCCACGCTGGATCTTCAGCGGCGTATCGACGCCGATATTGCGCTCGAAGATCTCGCCGTAATTGCCGACGGCGGCGATGATCTGGGCGGCCCAATCCTGCGGCAGGCCGAGCGTCTCGCCGAAATTGCCGTCCTGGCCGAGAAGACGGCGAATATCCGGATTGTCGGAGTTCTTCATCTCTTCGACATTGGCCTGGGTGATGCCGAACTCTTCGGCATTCAGCAGCGCGTAGTGCGTCCAGCGGACGATATCGGCCCACTGGGCGTCGCCTTGGCGCACGGCGGGTCCGAGCGGCTCCTTGGAGATGATCTCGGGCAGGATGGTGTGGTTGTCCGGCGTGCCCATTTCCAGCCGCGAGGCCGCAAGGCCCGACGCATCGGTCGTCAGCACGTCGCAGCGGCCCGAATCATAAGCCGAGTTCACGTCGGACTGGGATTCGATGACGACGGGATTGTAATCCATGCCGTTGGCTTCGAAATAGTCGGCGAGATTCAGTTCGGTCGTCGTGCCGGACTGGACGCAGACGGTCGCGCCCGAAAGCTCCAGCGCGGAATTCACGCCGAGCTCGTTCTTCACCATGAAGCCCTGGCCGTCATAATAGTTGACGCCCGCAAAATCGAGACCGAGCGACGTGTCGCGGTCCATCGTCCAGGTCGTGTTGCGCGCCAGGATATCGACCTCGTTGTTCTGCAGCGCGGGAAAGCGCTGAACCGCGGAGAGCGGCGAGTAGGTCACTTTCGACGGATCTCCGAGCACCGCGGCGGCGACCGCCTTGCAATAGTCGACGTCGAGACCCTGCCATTCGCCCTGATCGTTCTGGGACGCAAAGCCGGGCAGACCCGTGTTCACGCCGCATCGGAGCATCCCGCGTTCCTTTACGGTGTCGGCCGTCTGCGCCAAGGCGCCCGAGGTCGCGAGAGCTGCAACCGATAGGCCGAGGGCTGCGGTCAGAAGTTTGAATGTCATGATGACTTCCCTGTTCGTTCTTCTTTTTGCATCGTCAGGCGATCGATGGAGGATCTAAACGGAGGCGAGCGCCCGGCATGGTCTCTACCGGTCCGGACGGACGCCCGCCTCGCTGCAAGGCCATCGTTCCGGGACATGACATGACAAATATTTGAGCAGGTCAAGCGCCTGCATAAAGTTTCGCGTTGCGCACACGGCGTGATTGGGCTTCAACCCTGCAAGGAGCAGCGAACGGGACTATTTTCGTGAGTGACAAGACCAGACCGGAGCCTGACGAGCGCCGAATCGATACCAGGCTCGTTCATCCCCCCTACGATCCGATGAGCATGCATGGCTTCGTCAATCCGCCGATCGTGCGCGGATCGACCGTCCTGTTCGAATCGACTGCGGCGATGCTCGGCCGCAAGGACCTGAAATACAGCTACGGCCTGGCCGGCACGCCGACGACGACGGTGCTCGAGGACCAGTTGAACGAGCTCGAAGGCTCGTTCGGCACCGCCCTCGTCCCGTCGGGCCTGGCGGCGGTCACCCTGCCCCTCCTGGCCTTCGCGTCCGCAGGCGACCATGTTCTCATCGTCGATTCGGTCTATGCGCCGACCCGCAGCTTCTGCCGGCAGGTTCTGGAGCGGATGAACGTGACGGTCGAATATTACGACCCTTACGTCGGCGCGGGCATCGCCGACCTGATGCGACCGGAAACCTCGATCGTCTTTCTGGAGGCGCCGGGCTCGAACACGTTCGAGATCCAGGACGTGCGCGCGATCTGCGATGCGGCCCATAAAGGCGGCGCGGTGACGATGCTCGACAATACCTGGGCGACACCGGTCTTCTTCCGGCCGCTCGATCACGGCGTCGACCTGTCGATCCACGCGCTCACCAAATATCCCGGCGGCCATTCGGATCTGCTCATGGGATCGGTGTCGGCGAGCGAGCGGACATGGGGCGAGCTTCTGAAGACGCAGACGGCGCTCGGCATCAACGCCACTCCCGACGATATCTCGTTGGTTCTGCGCGGCCTGAAGACGATGGGCATCCGGCTGCGCCACCACGAGAAGGTCGCGCTCGATCTCGCCGGCTGGCTCGAGACCCGAAGCGACGTTCTCTCCGTCCTGCATCCGGCCCTGCCCTCCTTCAAGGACCACGCGGCTTTCAAGCGGCAGTTCACCGGCTCGACCGGCCTCTTCAGCCTCGTTCTCGACTGCGAGCCGGCGGGCGCGAACCGCTTTCTCGACGCGCTGCGGATCTTCGGTCTCGGCTATTCCTGGGGCGGGCACGAAAGCCTCGCCGTTTCGGTCGACCTGTCGGATCGCACGATCGCGAAGGGGCCGGGCCAAGGGGCGCTGATAAGGCTGCAGATCGGGCTCGAGGATATGGAAGATCTGAAGGCCGACCTTGAGCGCGGTTTCGCCGCGATGGCCGGCTGATGTCGGGGCCGGCCGGCGGCAAGCCAGCCTGCCGGCCGCCCGTTCGCACTGTCCGCCGACCCGTCTGGGAAACGGTTCAGGGCGTCAGCCATTCTCCCCGATACGGCGCGTTGCCGGCCTTTCTTCGAAACCGGGCCCGGCGATGGCCTTCGCTTGCCAGATAAAGGATCTCGATCTCGTTGCAGGCAACGAGAACCGCGGCGAAATTGTCCGACCCCGGATCGGATGCGATGTCGCCGTCGAGACCATCCGCCACATCCTGATGCGCGTACCCGTCAGGCTCCGGAATGACCGTTCCAGGGCCCGGTTCGACGCGGTAGCACACCCGGCTGCCCGGCCGCGCGCCGGCGAATGCCGCCGCCGCCCTGTCGTCCGGCCGGTCATCGGCGAGCGTCAGGATCCTGGCGGTCCCGCGCACGCGGACCTGAAGCTTGCGGTCTTGATCGTAGAAGAGCAGCGAGACGGCCTCATGCACACCCAGTTCGACGATCTTTCGCGATCTCAGATCGGTGTGGAAGCGAACTTCGCCCACCGCCGCGTCGACGCCGCGCAACACGACAATGCGCGAACGGGGCGCACCATCCAGCCCTATGGTCGCGACGGAAAATGTCCGGAAACCGTGGTCGCGTTCGTCCACGGCATCTTTCAGCTCTTCAAGCACATTGCGAAGCATACCGCCCAGATCGTCGTACCAATCGGGAGATTCGGCCATGGCTGCGCTCCGTCTGCAAAGGCTTGGATTCCTCTGTCCAGGCCAGATGGCGCAGGCCGCACGCAAGCAAAGACCGCGATCGCGGATTATTCGACACTCCTGCCGTGCACGCGCCGCACCGGATGTTTCGGGCCCATCGCCCGCGTTTCCGCAACCACACCTTGTGCAGGGGAAAGCCGGACCCGAACGGCAAAAAAGAGGCGGCACGAGGGCCGCCTTAGAGTTTTGCTGGAGTATCAGGTTATGGAAGACCTGATGTTCCTCAATGCGCCAACCGGTGCGAAGTTGCGGCGATCTCGGTTATTTTTCGATGAATCACCGCCCTCTTCCGGCCGTTGGTGGCGCAAACACGCGCCCGCATGGAACCGAATCGCCCGCCCCTCGCAACCAAGTCCGCAGGCTCTACGTTGGCGGTATGAGACAGGTCGGGCACGCGCTGCATGGCGCAGCGCGCCCGGGCGTCATTTGGATAATGCAGGAGTTTTTCATGAGCCGCGACCGTTCCCTCATCGACGGATTGTCCGACAGCCTCAATGCGATCGGTGAGCGCTTGTCGGAGCTGGAGCACGATATCGAGACACGGTTCGACCCGCGCCCTTCGCGCACCGAGCGCGCCCGCCGCGCTCTCGTCAGGGCAAACCCGTTTCATCACGAGCCGACCTTCACCGCCCGCTATCTGCCCGATTTCCTGACCGGCTGGAGCGCGCCGACATCGTCCGATGCCAAGCGCCAGATTCGCGCCCTCCGCGATGCGTCGGAGGACGGCTATTCGTCGGCCCGCGGTTCGCTCGCCTCGCTTGCGGCCTCCTTTCCCGATCTGCGCCTGCCCCGCACCACCAGCTTCAAACGCGGCATGGAAAGCCAGCGCGGCATCGACAAGATCCGCGCGGCCGTCCAGAGCCGCGACAAGGAACTGACGGTTCTCCTCGTCGCCGGCGGAGCGGTGGCCGCACTCGGTGCCGCCTACTACATCACGAAGAAGGTCCAGGAACACGCCGAGGAGCCGGGCTACGACGTGGTGCGCGAGGACGACGAGGTCGAGATCCGCGACTATGAATCGATGATCGTCGCCGAGACCGTGAAAAGCGGCTATCACGAGAAGGCACGCCGGGCCGGTTTCGACACCCTTTACGATTACATCGCAGCCAAGAACCGCGGCGGCAAATCGATCAAGATGACGACGCCGGTTCTCCAGCAGCTTTCGGACTCGGACGGCCACACCAAGGGCTGGGCCATTCGCTTCGTCATGCCGAAGAAGCACACGATGGCGAGCCTCCCCGATCCCGCGCAGTCGGACGTGGCGCTGAAGGAGGTGCCGGCGCGCCGTGTCGTCGCGATCCGCTTCAGCGGCAACTTCAACGCGACGCTCGCATCGAAGAAGCTCATGACCCTCTACAACTATCTCGCCGACAACAATCTGAGCCAGAAGGGCGATCCGGAATATGCGTTCTACAATCCGCCGTGGACGCCGGGCTTCATGAAGCGCAACGAGATCCTCATCGAAGTCGAGCGGTGAGAGCGGATCCTCGATCCTCATCCCTTTCGTTTGAACAGACAGGAGGCCGGAGCATGGCCGACAACGACAAGACCCCGCTTCCCAAGGGCGGCGACAAACCCGCCGGGACGATCGATCCCGACATTCTGAGCGAAGACCAGCTGGCGTCGGAACGGATGGGCGACAACGCCTTGCAGGCCAAGGATCAGGAAGCTCGGCACAACGAACGAAAGACGCAGGCCGGCTATACGCGCGAGCCGGACGACGAGACGCTCGACGCGTTTCGCAAAATGGACGACGAAAAGTAATACCAAAGCAACATCGATCCAAACGAAAAGCCCGGCCATGCCGGGCTTTTTATTATCATTTTATGCTTAACCTCGATATCATAACGGGGCGTCCTTTTCCCAAGCCAACCTTGCCTTCCCGCCGGACTGCATGACTAATACTTCCCACGGACTTACCATCCATCTCGAACGGGAGTGTTTCGATGCGTCGCCTGACCGCTTTTCTTGCCCTTGCCGCCAGTTGCAGCCTGGCCGTCCAACCCGCGATCGCCGGCGGCTACGGCGCGTCCCTCGAATGCTACCAGCCGGTTCATCAACCGGCGCAATATGGCAGCGTCGCCGAAACGGTTCTCGTCTCCCCGGCCCGCACGGTGCACGACACCGTTCCGGCCCGCTACGGCCATCAGGCGCGCACCATCGTCGTCGCGCCGGCTCGCGTCGCCTACGAGATCGTTCCCGCACAGTACGAGACGGTCGCCCGGCAGGTTCTGGTCGAGCCGGCCCGCACGGTTCATCGAACCGCACCGCCGGTCTACCGGACGGTGAGCGAACGCGTGCTGGTCTCCCCGGCGCGGACCGGCTTCGAATGGCGCGTGATCAACGGGCACCGCGTCTACTGCAAGGTGCAGATACCGGCCGAGTACGCGCATCGGTCCCGCCAGGTCATGGTCGACCCGGGCGGCACCTATGCCGAGACGATACCGGCCGTCTACGGGGTTGCCCATGAGCGTGTTCTGGTGCGCCCGCAGCAGACGGTCGCCCGCCACATTCCGGCCGTCACCCGCACGATCTCGGAAAAGGTCCTCGTCGAGCCGGCCCGGTCCGTCGCACGCATGATCCCGGCCGAATACACCACACGCCACCGCCAGGTGAAGGTGCGCGACGCGGTCGATGGCTGGCAGCAGGTAAGCCTGCGCGGATCCTGCTGAACGAGCGAACCTGCGATCGGACGGTTCGGCTGCCAGGGTTCCGGCGAAGCGGCGCTCGATCGCGGTCGGGCCCGTGCCCCCGCGCCGCGATCCGCCGGCTTTCGTGGGGAACCGTCGGAACGTTGACGACCCGCAAGCCTCAGCCGACACGCACCGGTCCTTGTCGGTGCATCGGTTAGGGCGCCGGGCGAAAACGTGAGATCCGGTTGTTCGATCGACCCGGCGCGCCAAGCAATGAACCTACAGTCTCAGGCCATGCTGAGGTGTCGCCTGAGGCTGTGGCAGGGAGACCGCGCGCCGTTTTCGGCGCGTGGTCCTTTCGTGTCGAGGCGGGGTTCAGGCGCCGGCAAGCGCCTGATCGAGATCGGCGATGATGTCGGCGACGTTCTCGATGCCGACCGAGAGGCGCACGACATCGTCGCCGGCCCCTGCCGACTTGCGCTGTTCTTCGCCCAGCTGCTTGTGGGTCGTCGAAGCCGGATGGATGACCAGCGAACGCGTATCGCCGATATTGGCCAGGTGGGAGAAGAGCTTGAGGCTTTCCACCAGTTTCACGCCGGCATCGTAGCCGCCCGCGACACCGAAGGTCAGCACCGCGCCGGCGCCGTTGGGCGCATAACGCTTCATGTTGGCGTGGGACGGATCGCCTTCGAGCCCGCCATAGGAAACCCAGGCCACCTTCTCGTGCTGCTTCAGGTGCTCGGCGACCGCCTTGGCATTGTCGGAATGGCGCTGCATGCGCAAGGGAAGCGTCTCGACGCCCATCAGGATCATGAAGGCGTTGAACGGCGAGATGGCGGGCCCGAGATCGCGAAGGCCGAGAACGCGCGCGGCGATGGCGAACGACATGCCGCCGAAGGTCTCGTGAATCTTGACGCCCGCATATTCGGGACGCTCCTGCGACAGCATCGGATATCGGCCGGACGCCGACCAGTCGAAATTGCCGCCGTCGACGATCAGGCCGCCCATGGAATTGCCATGGCCGCCGATGAACTTCGTCAGGGAGTGGACGACGATATTGGCGCCGTGCTCCAGCGGGCGGCAAAGGTAAGGTGTCGCCATCGTGTTGTCGACGATCAGCGGAAGCCCGTGCTTGCGGGCGATCTCCGCGACACCCCCGATATCGGTCACGACGCCGCCGGGATTGGCGATCGATTCGATGAAGATCGCCTTCGTCTTGTCGGTGATCGCGGCTTCGAAGCTCGACAGGTCGTGAATGTCGGCCCATTTGACGCGCCAGTCGAAGCTCTTGAACGAATGTCCGAACTGGTTGATCGACCCGCCATAGAGCTGGCGCGCGGCGACGAACTCGTCGCCCGGCGCCATGATCGTATGGAAGATCAGGAGTTGCGCCGCGTGGCCCGAGGCGACCGCGAGGCCCGCCGTTCCGCCCTCGAGCGCGGTGACCCGCTGTTCCAGCACGTCCTGCGTGGGGTTCATGATGCGGGTATAGATGTTGCCGAAGGCCTGCAGGCCGAAGAGGGACGCGGCATGTTCGACGCTGTCGAACTGGTAGGACGTCGTCTGGTAGATGGGCGTCGTGCGGGCGCCCGTGGTCGGATCGGCCTGTGCGCCGGCATGGATGGCCTTGGTTTCGAACTTTTCGTCGGACATTGCGTTTCCTCCTCATATCGCCCCGGTCGAACGGGGTCGTTTTCGACCTTATCAGTAGCGCAGCCGAAAGGGCTTTCACAGTCGAAGCAGAGCCGGGAGCGGTTCGACGCGTTCCCCGCGTCGCGCCTCGGCACAAACGCGGCTGCGTCCGAACGGTCTTGCGCGATCGACGCCGATCCCCCTTCGGGACCGGCTGGAACCAGACAGATCAGGAGTTTTTCATGCCAAGTCTCGAAGGCAAGATCCGGTACGGCGTCGTCGGCGCGGGGTGGATTTCCCAGTGCGCATTCATGCCGGGCGTTGCCCAGACGACGAACTCGATGCTGACCGCCCTCGTATCGGGCACGCCCGAGAAGAACGAGCGACTCGGCATCGATTACGGCCTCAATACCTACACCTACGAACAGTATGACGAACTGCTCGCCAGCGGCACGATCGACGCGGTCTATATCGGTCTGCCGAACGATCAGCACCGCCGCTTCGCCGTGCCGGCGCTCGAGGCGGGCATTCACGTTCTCCTCGAAAAGCCGATGGCGACGAGCCTCGAGGATGCCGAGGCGATCGAGGCGGCCGCACGCGCCTCCGGCGCCAAGCTGATGATCGCCTACCGCCTGCATTGCGAACCGGGCACGATCTCGATGGTCGAGGCGATCCGCAAGGGCGAGATCGGCAAACCCCGCTTCTTCACATCGACCTTCTCGCAGGAAGTCGCGGCCTGGAACTATCGCGCGAAATCGGGCTTCTGGGGCGGCCCGGTCGCCGATATGGGCAATTATCCGATCAACGCCGTGCGCAATCTGTTCGAGGCCGAGCCCATCGAGGTCTCCGCAGTCGGGTCGCGGACCGAGCGCGATCTGGACTGCGACGATACCGTGTCGGTGATCCTGAAATTCACCGAAGGCCGGCAGGCAAGCTTCACCGTCTGCTACTCGTCGGAAAGCACGGAGATGTTCCACGTCGTCGGCGATGCCGGCGCGATCAAGGCCGGCCCGTGCTTCGGCTTTTCGCCGAGCCTTGCCATCACCTACGAATTGACCAGGGGCGACGAGACCGAGACCGTCGAGGCGCCGGTCACCGACCAGTTCGCCGGTGAAACCGACTATTTCTCCCATTGCATCCTGAACGACCTCGACCCCGAACCGAACGGCGAGGAAGGCGTCCTCGACATGCGCGTCATCGCGGCCATCGAAAAGGCGATCGAAACAGGCCAGACGCAGACGCTCGAGCCGCGTTCGCGTACCCGACGCATGGACGTCTCCCTGAAACGCGAGCTCTCCTACGGCAAGCAGCCGGAAATGGTCGCTGGCAAGCCGCCGGTCGGGTAAGGGTCGCGACGGGAACAGAAGCGGCGTGAAGACGCGCGCGCCGCCAGGCTTCGGCCGAAGCGCCATCGAGACTTACGAGGAGACTGACGTGCTCTTTATCGCCTGGCTTTTGAACGCGCTGCTGTGTCTGGCGGCCGTGTTCCTGCTTTTCTACGGCCTCCTGTTCGCCGCTTGGTCATGGTTCGCGCTCGTCCCGATCGGGCTCGGGGTCAGTCTGCTTCTCATCTCGTTCGGCGCCGGACGCATGATCAGGCGCCGGGCGCTCGGGACGAAAGACGCCTCCGGCCTCGGGCCCCGCTGAACCGTTCGCCGGGTGTCGAACGGGCTCGGCGCCGGGACGATCGCGTGCGGTCGTCGTGGGGGACGCTCAGGAGTTCGTCCACTTCGGCGCGCGCTTGTCCAGAAAGGCGCCGATTCCTTCTTCGGCGTCCTTCGCCAGCATGTTCTCGACCATGACGCGCGCCGTGTAGTCGTAAGCCTCGGACAGCGGCATTTCGAGTTGGCGATAGAACGCCTCCTTGCCGGTGCGCACCGTCAGCGCCGACTTGGCCGCGATGGTCGTTGCGTACTTGCCGATGATGGTGCCGAGATATTCCGGCGGCACGACGCGGTTGACGAGGCCGAACTCGCGGGCCGAACGCGCATCGATCCGTTCGCCGGTCAGAAGCATCTCCATCGCCTGCTTGGGCATCACGTTGCGCGACAGCGCCACCATCGGCGTCGAGCAGAACAGGCCGATATGCACGCCCGGCGTCTGGAACTGGGCTTCTTCTGAGGCGATGGCCAGATCGCAGCTGGCCACCAGCTGGCAGCCGGCGGCCGTCGCAAATCCGCCGACTTCCGCGATCACCGGCTGCGGCAGGCGAACGATCGTCCGCATCAGGTCGGCGCAGAGGCGCATGGTGGTTTCGAAGAACGCCCGCCCACCATCCGCATCGCCGCGGTGGGCGGTGAGCTCCTTGAGGTCGTGGCCGGCGCAATAGGTCTCGCCCTTGCCCGCCAGAATCACGACGCGGCAGTCCGGATCTGCGGCGCAGGCGTCGAGCGCGCCCTTCAGCGCCTCCATCATCGCGATCGAAAGCACGTTCGCCGGAGGATTGGTCAGCACGATGCGGGTGATGCCCGGCCCTCGCTGGACGTCGATCAGGGCAGCGTCCCGCGTCTGCGGCGATAGTTCGACGATGTCGGCCATGGGAAGTTCTCTCGTGTCTGATCCGGTGTTTCGGGTGATCTGGGTGGTGCCGACGGGTCCGTCGACCCGGACGCACGGGCGGGCGGCGCACCACCGGGCGGGTTGTAACGGCACATGACCGCAGCATAAGACCCGTGCTCGAACCGAAGCAAGACGCCGGAAGGAGAGCGCAATGCAGCCGATCGAGACGCCGGACGCCATGAACGCCTTTCTGGACGAGCATTTCCCCGAGCTCGACCAGTCGCTCGGCGGCTACCGCATCATGGCGGTTGGAACGGGCGACGTGACGGCGAGGCTGGAGACGACCGGCCGGCACCTGCGCCCGGGCGGCACCGTCTCGGGGCCGACCCTTTTCGCCATCGCGGACGTGACCCAATGGCTGGCGATCCTCACCCGGATCGGCCCGGTGGCCTTGACCGTCACGACGAACCTCAACATCAACTTCCTGCGCAAGCCGAAGCCGGGCGCGCTGATCGGCAGGGGCTCGGTGCTGAAGCTCGGCAGGCGTCTCGCCGTCACCGAGGTCTCGATCCTCAACGAGAGCGACGGCGAGATCGTCGCCCATGCGACCGCGACCTATTCGATCCCGCCGCACTGACAGGGTCCGGCTTCCCCGACGCTCCGTCGAGCGGACATCGGCCCGGGGTTCCGCAGACATGCTCGCCTTCCCCGATGACAGGACCGGCCGACGCCGTCTCGTCACGGCGCGCCGAAAAGACGTCCCGCGCAGCCGGAACAGGCGCGGCGCGCACGAAATACAGTGCGGTATCATGATACCTTAAGCTTTGAAACCCCTGCGGATCAGGCGTTTCGACCGGCTGGCTTGTTCCAGCAACGGCTTGACAGACTCCATCGCGCCCCGTAAGTCACCGTTCCAGGGAGCGCGGGTCTTGATGGCCCGCTCTTTTTTGTAGGGCGCGCGCCATGGCCGACGCCGATTGAAATGACCAGCACCGGGACCAACCCCATGAAGACTTTCTCCCAGAAGGTCGAGACGATCGAGAAGAAGTGGATTCTGATCGACGCCGAAGGACTTATCGTCGGCCGTCTCGCCTCGATCGTCGCGCTTCGTCTGCGCGGCAAGCACAAGCCCACATTCACGCCGCATGTCGACGATGGCGACAATATCGTCATCATCAATGCCGACAAGGCCGTGTTCACGGGCAAGAAGTACGAGAACAAGACCTATTACTGGCACACCGGCTATCCCGGCGGCATCAAGGAGCGCAAGGCGCGCGAGATCATGGAAGGCCGCTTCCCCGAGCGCGTCGTCGAGAAGGCGATCGAACGGATGATCCCGCGCGGCCCCCTCGGCCGTCGCCAGCTCAAGAACCTCCGCGTCTACGCCGGCAGCGAACATCCGCATGAGGCGCAGCAGCCAGAGACGCTCGACGTCAAGGCGATGAACCCCAAGAACGCGAAGGCGGCCTAAACCATGTCCCAGCTCTCGTCTCTCGAAGAACTCGGCACGGCCGAAGCCGGCGGTCAGCCTGCAGCGCCCGTCCACGTCCAGAAGCTCGACAAGTTCGGTCGCGCCTATGCCACCGGCAAGCGCAAGGATGCGGTCGCCCGCGTCTGGGTCAAGCCCGGCTCCGGCAAGATCATCATCAACGAGAAGGACTTCTCCGAGTATTTCGCTCGCCCCGTCCTTCAGATGGTGCTGCGCCAGCCGATCGTCGCGGCAGACCGTGACGGCCAGTTCGACATCATCGCCACCGTCGCCGGCGGCGGTCTCTCGGGTCAGGCCGGCGCGGTTCGCCACGGCATTTCCCGCGCCCTCACCTTCTACGAGCCGGGCCTTCGCCCCGTTCTCAAGAAGGGTGGCTTCCTGACCCGGGACAGCCGCGTCGTCGAGCGCAAGAAGTACGGCCGCGCCAAAGCCCGTCGTTCGTTCCAGTTCTCCAAGCGCTAATCGCGCGCTGCCCGGATGCCGGTGCGCTCACGCGCCGGTGGGGCACGCGTCTGGTGACCATGACAAAGCCGCCGAGACCCTCGTCTCGGCGGCTTTTTCGTTTGCGCCTCGCTCAGCATTGCCCCGCCCCATCGCCGGTCGCACGCTGCGCGGATGCCCCGTTCCGCAAGCGCTCGACGCGACATGTGACCGGCCGGCCCGACGCATCGAACACCGATGAGCGAAGCTTTGCGGGCCGCCGGTGGAACCGGTCGGGGTTCCTTCCGACAGATCCGTCGATGTTTACGGATTCAGCAAAAACCATCGTCCCAAGGAAAGATCGCGCGTCCCGCCCGTTGAGGCACCGGTTGCCCCGCGCCGATCGCAGAACGAATTGAAGAAAATTGTCGATAACTTTAAAGGCAATTGGCAACGTTAACAATAAACCAAATACTAACCAACTTTCATTTGCGATTGATGGTCGTCCGCCTTAATCTTTCAGTAACGCTAAATACTACCCAAAGGACTTCCCATGCAGACGATGTCCCTGACCGATACGGGCTGGTCGAAACCGGATCCGATGAGCAATCCGAAGAGCCTGGAGCGCGGCTTTCGGGCGAAGCGCTTCGCGCAGGTCCGCATCCTCATCGATGCCAGCATCGAGAAGAAGGGCCGGGCCGACATTCTCGATGTCGGCGGCACCGAGGCCTATTGGGTCATCGGCAGCGACTATCTGCGCGAGCTCGGCGACAAGGTCTCGATCACGATGGTCAACAATGAGGAGGCGCCGCCGGCCAAGGGCGCCCAGTTCACCCATCTCCTGGGCGATGCCTGCGCACCCGATCTGTTTCAGGGCCGCACCTTCGACATCGTGCATTCCAATTCGGTGATCGAGCATGTCGGCCCCGAGGACAAGATGCAGGCCTTTGCCGACAATGTGCGCCGGCTGGGCGAGGCCTATTACGTCCAGACCCCGAACTACTGGTTTCCGCTCGAGCCGCATTTCCGCGTGATCGGCTTCCAGTGGATGCCGCTCGCCCTGCGCGCCAATCTGATGAAGCGCTTCAACATCGGCTTCTACCCGCGCGCCAGGACGTCCGAGGAGGCCTGGAGCAATGTTCGCGACATCAGGCTTCTCGACAGGGCCATGATGGCCCGCTTCTTCCCCGATGCCGAGATCAAGCTCGAAAAGGTGGCAGGCCTCAACAAGTCGATCATGGCAGTTCGCAAGGCCGACTGACGGTCGCCGCCCGTCACGAAGACACGGCACCGGCCGACATTCCCTGTCGAGGGTCGGCCGGTTCTTCGTCGAAGGCCTGGATTCGGCCTCGAAGTGCCGCGATGGCGAACCATATCGCCTCGGGTCAGCCATGATCATGCGAGCCCGCCCGTCCCATGCCGAAAGCCCCCATCGACCACGCC
This sequence comes from Fulvimarina uroteuthidis, assembly GCF_034321785.1. Taxonomy (NCBI): domain Bacteria; kingdom Pseudomonadati; phylum Pseudomonadota; class Alphaproteobacteria; order Hyphomicrobiales; family Aurantimonadaceae; genus Fulvimarina; species Fulvimarina uroteuthidis. The sequence goes on from NZ_JAXLPB010000001.1 coordinate 322,249, forward strand.
TTCACCGCATCCGGCAATCGGGGAGCGGCGTCCGATCCGACCTATGCGGCCGCCCTGTCCTTCATGCGCCGCAGGTTCACGAAGGATGTCGCGGGCACGGACGTGACGATCTGGGGCGTACCGTTCGACGCCTCGGTCTCGAACAGGCCCGGCGCCCGTTTCGGGCCTCAGGCCATGCGCCGCGCGTCGGCGATCTTCGACAACGATCCGCAATACCCGTTCCGGCGCGACCTGTTCGATCAGCTGTCGGTCGTCGATTACGGCGACTGCGCGCTCGACTATCGCCGGCCGGAAACGGCCCATGCCGCGATCCGGGCCGAGGCGAGCGATCTTCTGGAAAAGACCGGCTTTCTCCTCACCCTCGGCGGCGATCACTCGGTGACCTATCCGCTGCTGCAGGCGCTGGGCGAGTGGCATGCGCCCCTCTCGCTGGTCCAGTTCGACGCCCACCAGGACACGTGGGACCATGCCGGGACGGATGCCGACGGCTCGCCGCGCGTCGATCACGGCTCGTTCGTCAAGGCGGCGGCCGAGACCGGGCTGATCGACCCCGAAACCTCGATCCAGATCGGCATCCGCACCCATGCGCCCCAGACCTGCGGCATCGAGATCCTCTATGGCTACGATGTGGAGGAGATGAGCGCGAAGGCGATCGCCGAGCGCATCCATGCGCGCACGAAGGGCACCAATGTCTATCTCACCTTCGATATCGACTGCCTCGACCCGGCCTTCGCGCCCGGCACGGGAACCCCGGTCGCGGGTGGCCCCTCGTCGGCCAGAATGCTCGCCGTCCTCCATCATCTGAAGAACCTCGAATTCGTCGGCGCCGATATCGTCGAAGTCTCGCCGCCCTACGACCATGCCGATCTGACCGCGATCGCCGGCGCCACCGTCGCCATGTCCATGCTGGGCATCCTGGCGGAGAAGAAGGCGACGTGAAATCGCGGCGCAAGCCTGGCGAAAGCCTGCGCGTGAGCGCGCTGGCGGAGGCATGATGCGGCCACAAAGGCCCGCAAGGTGGATGTCCGGCGAAGGACGTAAGGAACCCGTCGTGCGATGGGCCGGCCCCTCGGTAACGGTCCGTCATGTTTCTTGACTGGCGCCGTGCCGTCTTTTGCGCCACGCGTGACCGACAACCCACCCCGACTGGACAAGACATTCCATGAACCGGACACCTCCGCCGCAGGCCATTCCCTTCATCGATCTCGCCACCCAGCGCGACCGTATCCGCGACGCGGTGGACCGGCGCATGGCGGCGGTCCTCGATCATGGCGCCTACATCATGGGTCCGGAGATCGCCGAACTCGAGGAGAAGCTCGGCAGCTTCGGCCGGGCCAAGCATACGCTCTCATGCTCGTCCGGCACCGATGCGCTGGCGCTTCCGCTGATGGCCTGGGACCTGCGGCCGGGCGACGCGGTCTTCTGCCCGAGCTTCACCTTCGCCGCGACGGCGGAGGTCGTCGCCTGGCTCGGCGCGACCCCGGTCTTCGTCGATGTCGATCGCGATACGATGAACATGGATGCGGCCCATCTCGACACCGCCATCGAGGCGGTGAAGCGCGAGGGCAAGCTGACGCCGAAAGTGGTCATCGCCGTCGATCTGTTCGGCCTGCCCGCCGACTATGCGGCGATCCGCGCCGTCTGCGACGCGCACGCTCTGAAGCTGATCTCGGATGCCGCCCAGGGCTATGGCGCGACGACGAACGGCAAGCTCTCGATCGCATGGGCGGACGTGGTCGCCACCAGCTTCTTCCCGGCCAAGCCCCTCGGCTGCTACGGGGATGGCGGGGCGATCCAGACCGATGACGACGAACTCCAGCGGATCATGCATTCGCTGCGCGTACACGGCCAAGGCAAGGACAAATACGACTGCGTCCGGATCGGCATGAATGCGCGCATGGATACGCTGCAGGCCGCAATTCTCCTCGAAAAGCTCGCCATCTTCCCCGGCGAGATCGAAGCCCGCATGCGGATCGCGCAGCGCTACGGCGACCTGCTCAAGGACCATGTGATCCCGCAGGCGCTTCCGGAAGGCTTGGTCTCGACGTTCGCCCAGTACACCGTGCGCCTGCCCGAACCCGACAGGCGCGAAGCGGTCCAGGCGGCCCTGCGCGAGGCCGGCGTGCCGACGGCGGTCTATTATCCGATCCCGCTGCATCGCCAGACCGCCTACGAACGCTTCGAGGTCGCCGGCGGAGAATTGCCGCGGACCGACGCCCTGTCACGCGAAGTGATCAGCCTGCCGATGCACCCCTATCTTGCCGAAGAGACCCAGGATCATATCGTTGCGAGCCTGATCGGCGCGCTCTGAGGCGTGCGCTTGAGCGCCATCCGCACTTTACGCGCTGCCGCGGAAACGGTACGCGACGGGCACACGGCCGGCCGCGACGAAAGGGTCGCGGCGGCGGCCGGGTCACGGACGAGAAGAGGCAGGGTATCGTGGAAAAGATCAAGGTCGGCGTTCTGGGCGCAAGCGGTTACACGGGTGCGGATCTCATGCGCCTCGCCCTTCGCCATCCGGCAATCGAGCTGACCGTGCTGACGGCGAACAGCCATGCCGGAAAGCCTGTGAAGGACGTCTTCAAGCATTTCTCCCATGTCACGCTTCCCGATCTCATCGCGATCGACGAGGCCGACTGGAAGAACGTCGACGCCGTGTTCTGCGGCCTGCCGCACGGTACGACCCAGGCGATCACCAAACAGATTTTCCAGACCCATCCGAACGTCAAGATCATCGACATGTCCGCCGATTTCCGGTTGCGCGATCCGGTCGCCTACAAGGAATGGTACGGGCTCGATCATGTCGCGACCGAGATCCAGCCCGAGGCCGTCTACGGGCTGACCGAACTCTACCGCGACGAGATCGTGAACGCGCGGCTGATCGCATGCCCCGGCTGCTATCCGACGGCGGTGCTGCTGTCGCTCGTTCCGCTGGCCCGCGAGGGTCTCGTCGATGCGACCGATCTCGTCATCGATGCGAAATCGGGCGTGTCCGGCGCGGGCCGTGGCCTGAAGGAGAACACGCTGTTCTGCGAAGCGGGCGAAGGTCTTGCACCCTACGCGGTCGGCAAGCATCGGCACATGGCGGAGATCGAACAGGAAATCGGCAGGGCGGCGGGCCTCGACGGCCTGCGCGTCAACTTCACGCCGCATCTCATCCCGATGAGCCGGGGCGAATTGACGACCAGCTATGTGCGTATGAAGAACGGCGCCTCGGCCGCCGACCTCAAGGAGGTTCTCGCCTCGACCTATGCCGAAGATCCGTTCGTCACCCTTCTGGAGGGGGAAGCCCTGCCGCAGACCCAGATGGTGCGCGGGTCGAACTATGTCGCGATGAACGTCATTCCCGACCGTATTGCGGGCCGGGCGATCGTGATCTCGACCCTCGACAATCTGGTGAAGGGCTCGGCGGGGCAGGCGCTGCAGAACTTCAATTTGGCCTATGGCCTCGATGAGACGCTCGGACTGGAGCAGCTGCCGCTGTTTCCGTGACCGGCCGCGATCGCCCGGCCCGACCGTGATCGACGAAAGACACCGCCCGGCGACAGGCCGCGCGGTGTCTTCGTTCGTGCCAAAGCCGACGATCGGCCTATCCGAGATTGTCGTCGAGAAACGCCTCGAAGATCGCCCAGGAGTTCTCGTCGGCGCGCTCCCGATAGCTGTCGGAGCCGAAGACGGTGAAGGCGTGCGGAGCGCCGGAATAGATGTCGAGCTGATAGGTCACGCCCGCCTCTTCGAGCGTCCTGGCAAGATCGGCCGCCTCGGAGATCGGGATCGAACTGTCTGCCCCGCCATGCTCGATCAGGATCGGCGCGGTGCCTTCGGCATAGCTCTGGCCCTCGGGCGTGGCGAGCCCGCCATGGAAGGTCGCGTAGCCGGCGACGTTCTCCGCGCTGCCCGAGCGTGCGAGTTCGAGAACCGCCGCGCCGCCGAAGCAATAGCCCATGACGACGGCTTCTGCTTCCTCCGACTGCCCGCGTGCCGCTTCGAGCCCGGCGAGGATGCGTGAACGCATGGTCTCGCGGTCGTCGTAGAGCTTGGCGGTCTCGGCCTTCTTGCCCTCGGTCGTATCGGGGCGGTTGCCGGCGCCGTAGAGATCGAGTGCGAAGGCGTCGTAGCCCATCTCGGCCAGCATATCGGCCCGCTGCTTCTCGTAATCTGTCAGACCGTCCCAGTCGTGGATGACGAGGACGAGACCCTTCGTCTCACCGTCGCCGGTGCTCGGCGCGTAATAGCCCTCATAATCGGCGGCGTCGATCTGATAGGTGACTGCCTCGCCGGCCTTGGCGGCGTCGAGGGCGATCATGGAGAGGGCGGCGGCGGCAGTACCTAGAAGGGCGGTGCGAAGGGTCATGGATGGTCTCCCGGTTGATGGTCCTGATCCCACAAGCCTATCGGACCGGACGCGATTGAAAAGGCAAGCGCGACGACACGTCGCTCAAGGCTTCGTCGATCCGTCGTACGGCGCGGGTGCCCTCACCGTTCAGGCCGGCGCGTTCGCGGGCGAAGCGAACGCGGCCTTCGGATATTCGCCCTTCAGGCCGCGCACGTGCACGATCGCGACGGCAAGCACGAAGACGCCGCCGAACTGGTGCAGGAGGCCCCAGGAGATCGGCACGACGAGAATGAGCGTCACGATGCCGATCATCGCCTGGGCAAGGACCGTTGCGAACAGCGCCCATGCCGTTCGCGAATGGGTCGTGCCGGGGGCGATCGACTGGGCCGCGAGGGCATGGACCAGCGTGACGGCGAACAGGAGATAGGCGGTCATCCGATGCACGAACTGGACCGTCAGATGGTCCTCGAAGAGACTGCGCCAGGCAGGCGTCATCGCGAACAGGTCGGCCGGGATCAGCGCGCCATCCATCAACGGCCAGGTATTGTAGATGAGGCCGGCATTGAGCCCCGCGACGAGCCCGCCGAGATAGATCTGCAGGAAAACGAGCGCGAGGATGCCGAGGCCGACCGGCAGCGATCCGCGCGTCGGCGCCGGTGGCCGCGCCCGCGATTTCAGCCCCTCGGCCACCCACAGGCAGGCCGCGAGGATGAAGGAGGCGATGATGAGATGGGTCGCAAGCCGGTACTGGCTGACATCGGTGCGGTTGACGAGGCCCGAGGCCACCATCCACCAGCCGACACCGCCCTGCAGGGCGCCGAGCGCGAGAATGCCGGTCAGGCGTGGCTTGAGAAACGGTTCGAGGCGCCCGGTCGCCCAGAAGAACAGGAAGGGAATGGCGAACACGACACCGATGGTGCGCGCGAGAAACCGGTGCGCCCACTCCCACCAGTAGATCGTCTTGAACTCGGACAGGCTCATGCCCTTGTTGATCTGCTGGTACTGGGGGATCTGCTTGTAGAGCGCGAACTCCTCCGCCCACTCGTCGGCCGACAGTGGCGGCACGACCCCGTGGATCGGCTTCCACTCGGTGATCGAGAGCCCGGATTCGGTGAGGCGCGTCGCGCCGCCCACGACGACGATCGCGAACACGAACACGACGACGACGAGAAGCCAGATGCGCACGGCGGTGCGGTTTCGCTGCTGGGACGGATGGGCCGTCTCGGCGGCCCGCTCGAAAGTGGCTGTGATCATGCCGTCCCGTTTGCACCCGAACCGTGTTCGAGACAAGCGGATCGAGCGTCGCAGGCCGCAACGATCCGGGGCATGGGCGACCGATCGCCATCGGCGCCGATGCGATCGGTCGCGCGCGGTTGCGGTGGAAATCGCACGGGAGAACCGCCATAGAGGAAGCAATGGCGTGATCCGCGAAATCGTCTCGCCGTCGAGATCGCCGATTGGCACATGATGAAGGACAGTGAATGCCCGTTCGCCTGAAGAAACTGATCGGAACCTTTGTCCTGATCGTGCTCGTCGTCGTCTATGCGCTCCTGGCGACCACCATCGCCGTCGGCTTCCTCGGCGAATCCAGCGGCTGGGTGCATCTTGCCTATTTCTTCTTTTCCGGCTTCCTGTGGGTGATACCGGCCATGGTCGTCATCAAGTGGATGGAAACGCCGCCGAAGAGCAAACCGTCACGGGCCCCGTAACGGACGAACTCACGCCGCGCCCTTCGAGAACTCGGCCGGGTTGAGCCGCCAGACCGAATAGTTGAGGCAGGCCGCGGCCGTGACCCAGACGAGATACGGCACCAGCAACAGGCCCGCGATGGTGTCGATCGGCAGGAACACCGCAATGTTCGCGGCCACCGCGAACCACAAAGCGACGACGTCGCCGAAGGCGAGATCGGCGCGGCGCATGCCGAAGAAGAAGGCGGACCAGGCGGCGTTCAGCACGAGCTGCAAGGCGTAGACGGCAAAGGGAAGCGTCGCCAGTCCCACGAGTTCGTAGACCCGCCAGCCGGCGACCGCGATGAGCACGTAGAGGATCGACCAGACGACAGGAAACGCCCAGCCCGGCGGGGTCCAGGACGGTTTGTCGAGCTTCATGTACCAGGGGCCGGGCTTGAAAACGGCACCGCTGAGCGACACGAGGAAGACGAGCGCGAAAAACACGATGAAACTGATGACCGAATCGCTCAACATTCTGCGTCCTCTTCCAAGACCGTACGGGCGGTAGGCCTGCACCCTTCAATCGTACGTCTCGGCCATTTTCGCAAGTGCACACACGCGGCACGCGCCGTGCTTCGGCCGCCGGGGACGATGCGGGCGATGCGCACGCGCAGCCGCTTGCCGCCGGCCCGATCGACCTGGGAGCGCGCGCTAATTATGGATCGCGAGCGACGCCCCGAGCAGAAATGGCAGGGGCGTCCAGAGCCCAGTCGCAATGCCGGCCTCGCGCAGCATCTGCCCTGTCCAGGTGTTGCAGCCGAACAGCACCTGAAAGCCGCCCCTGGCCTCGTAGAACCGGTCGAACGCGCCATAGCCCGGCACGGGAAGCAGCGCCGGCGCGCCGCTCGGATCGTCCTCGAAACTCGCCATGATGGCGTCCACGAGGTCGGCATAGCGTTCGGGCGACAGCACCAGCGGCGTGACGTGAGGTGCGGCTGGATCGATCCGGCCGGCCAGTTCCACATGCATCACGGAGCGGTCGCCGAGCACCGACTGGACGACGGGCATCACCTCGAGATCGGACCATGTCGGCGTCCGCACGTAGAAGGTCTCCCCGCCCCACCCCAGGACCAGCCACTCGGCATCCGGCCTTTCGATCGGAAGGCCGGCCGAGGCGACGAAGCCGAACGCGGCCCGGGTCTCGGCATTCAGGGGAAGCGCGATATCGGTATGGATCGCGTTCGACAGGACGAGAATCGTCCGCTGCGCCCCGGATCCCGCCCCGACGTCTGCGTCCCCGCCCGCTTCGCCGCGCGGGATCAGCGTTCCGAGGGCGAGCACGAGGACAACGAACGCGACGCCGATCGCCGTTCTTCGGAAAATGGCCCGCAAACGCCGGGGCGACACCCTATTGCTCGCCGAGCTTCATCGCGGGGTCGTAGACCGCCCCCTCGACCTCCTTCGTCACCGCCTGTCCGCAGCGCATGGTGCCGCTCGCCGCGTCGAAGGCATAGGTCGGCGAGCCGTGCAGCTCCCAGCCTTTCGAGAGCGCGAGGCAGACCTTGTGGCAGAAGGACGAATCGTCCGGGCCACTCAGAAAGCGGTAGATCCTCATGACGTGGCCTTTCGTTGAGCGGTTTGCGCGCCCGTTCCGGTGCGGGCCGCGATCGCGTCCCCGAGCTTCAGGATGCGATCGGCCTCGGTCAGGTGCAGTCGGTCGATCGTGCGCCCGTCGAGGGTGGCGACGCCGTTCTGCATGTCGGGCGAGACCGCGAACGCCTCCATCACCTTCTGCGCCCATGCCGCGGCATCGGCGTCGGGCTGAAACGCGGCGTTCGCTCCGTCGATCTGGCTCGGATGAATAAGAACCTTGCCGTCGAAACCGAGGCGCCGCGCTGCGCCGCATTCGGCCGCAAAGCCCGCAAGGTCGCGGACATCGGCATGATAGCCGTCGATGGCGCTCAGCGAATGGGCCTTGGCCGCAAGGGCGACGGCCGACAGCGCAGGCAGGAGTTCGGACCGGTCGGCATCCGGCCGCATGCCGGACGAAAGCTTCAGCAAAGCGATGCCGACGACGAGGCAACTGAGCCGGCCCGAGCCTTCCGCCGCGATCGATGCGGCATTCAGCACGCCGAGCGGCGTCTCGATCATCGCCCAGAGCTTGAGGCGTTCGGGCGCATCGGTCTCGTGCAGCGCGGACACGATCTGGCGAACGATGCCCGGCTCCTCCACCCGCGTCAGGACGATCGCATCGACGTTCGCCCCGCGCGCGGCAAGAAAATCCTCGGTTCCCCACTCCGTGTCGAGGCCGTTGATGCGCACGACGCGTTCGCCGGGAAAGCGCGAGGCCGCCAGATGATCGCGCAGGCGCTCGCGCGCATCGGACTTGTCGGCTGGCGTAACGGTCTCGGACAGATCGTAGAGGAGCCCGTCGGCGGCCAGATCGTCCGACGCCGCAAGGGCGCGAGCGTTGCCGGCGGGCACGATGAGCAGGGATCGACGGGGGCACATGGAATAGGACATGACGGGTGTTTCGCGTGCCTTCGTGCGATTGGCAACAGGGCGCGAGCGGGCGGATCGATTTTCCGCGAGAAAAGCGCGACGGTCCCGCTAAGCGACCCTAGATGCGAATGGCCTGCCGTTCGATTGCGGCCCATCCGCCGCTGCACCGTCCCCCACCTTCATCGAACGCTTGGGCAGCGCCCGCGGCACGAGACCGGAACGAGGAAGAGATCGATGGACGTCTGGACCTTTATCGGCGAGCACACCAGCGAACTCAGCATGCTTGCCAGTCTGGCCATGCTGCTCGTCTGGATCTGCTATCTTCAGCTCATGTACAATGGCTATCGGCGCCAGCGTCTGTCGGCGATCCTCATCACACGGGGCGCGGGCACGGGCATCAAGGCGCGCTGCCTGATCACCAATATGAGCCAGGAGCCGATCTACGTCATCAGTCTCGTGGCCGAGCTGTTCACGAACGGGGAAAGCAGCGAGGTCCAGCTGACCGATCTGCGCGAACTGCCCGAAGACCTCGGCAGCGACCCGCGCTCGGCCATGCGTCAGGGCAGCCTCCAGTGCGGACAATATCTCGATATCGGTCATTTCGATGCGCTCATCGATCAGCTCGTGGGCAATTGTCCGGCCATAACGAACCCGGCCGACGTCAACGAGATCGAACTGACCGTCGTCGCGCTCTACGGGCCGGAGGATCTTCCGGTCGGCGCCCGGCGTTGCTTCAGGATCGATCGCTCATCCCAGAACGGTCCGCGCGTCACGCCCCGCACCGTCAACACGCTGCAGATTCACAAGGCCGGGGAACGTCGGAACCTGCGCAAGGAACTCGAACGCTTTCTTTAGCAGCCTCGGCAGGGACCGGACGCCCAGCCGTTCGGGCAAGGCCCCCGGCGCGATCACGGGAAACCGACGCCCTTGTGCGGCGCTGAACGATCGGCCCGGCGAAGGCCCGCCCCCCCGCCTTGTCCTCGAGCGGGCCTGCGACTTTGAGGCGCGGTCGGGAGCGGCCGGTACGCCGCGCTTGTCTTTAAACTATAACCGTTCTTAACTGGCGGAGGAACGGGATCTCGGGAGGATCGAACGCCATGTGTCAGTTGTTTGCCGGCATTCCAGCCCACGATATCGAGGGTGAAACGCGCTCGGTGCGCCTCGGCGGCCATTCCACCTCGATCCGTCTCGAAGCCGCGTTCTGGCGCACGCTCGAAAGCCTTTCCGAGAGCCAGGGAATGACGCTCGGAAAGTTTCTGACGAAGCTGCACGACGAGGTGCTCGACCTGAACGGCGAGGTCAGAAACTTCGCCTCCCATCTCAGATGCGCCTGCCTCGTCCATCTGCAACGCGAAGACAGCGCGACGACGCTGCGCGCCCCGCGCGATGCGGACCGCTTCCGTCGGCGCGAGAGCGGCCAACCCGTACAGATGCCGATCGCGAGCTGATCGCGGCGCGGCCGCGCACGGCGCCGATGCCGGCTCCCCTTACCGATCCGCCGCGCCAATTTTTCGCGTAACACCATTCTACTACCTGCCCCGCGCGAGCGGGGTCTAGGATGCGTCGATGCCCTCGAATTCGTGGCCGATCGCGGCTCCGGAACGAGCGCATGCCTCTATGCCCGGAAGGCGTGTCCACGACCGGCCCCTCGGTTCGCACGCGTTGCGGAAGCCGGTTTCGGCGCACGCCCGTCCGGAAGAAGACCATGAACGAGGATAACTCACCTTGGCCAAGACGATCCACACCATGATCCGCGTCCTCGAAGAGGCGCGGTCGGTCGAATTCTACGAGAAGGCCTTCGGGCTGACGATCGCCGATCGCTTTCCGTTCGACGATTTCACGCTGGTCTACCTCTCGAACGAAGAGGCGACCCACGAGCTCGAACTCACCATCAACGGCGATCGCAGCGAGCCCTACGATCTCGGCGATGGCTATGGCCATATCGCCGTCTCGGTCGCCGATGTCGGCGCGGAGCGCGAGCGCATGCTCGCCGCCGGACTTTCGCCGAAGGACATCAAGGAGATCGTGCACAACGGATCGATGCTCGGCCGCTTCTTCTTCATCGAGGATCCGGACGGATACAAGATCGAGGTGCTGGAGCGCGCCGGCCGCTTCAAGTAGCGGGCGCCGCGGGACGCAAGGCGTCGGCCTGCCTTGGGAGAGGGGCCGGGCGACGCGCATTCTACCTTCAACGCCATCGGGAGGAAACGATATGGCGCTTCGAGACGACAGACGGGTCCAGAGCCGGCGAGGCTTCCTCAAGACGGGCGCGGGCCTTCTCGCCATGACGATCATGCCGTCCGGCCTGATCGTCGGCAGTGCCTGGGCCAACATGCCCCAGGCGACCGATCCGGAGGTGTTCGCGACCCTCGTCCAGATGTCGCGCGACTGCTATCCGCACGCGCAGATCGAGGACCGATACTACGCCGACGCGGTCAGCATCCTTGACGAGGCGGCCCGCTCCTCCGCTGAAGCCCGCACATTTCTCGAGGACAATGTCGCCAGCCTCGACCGGGCGGCGAGCGATGCCCATGGCGTTCGCTATCTGGAAGTCGCGTCCGAGGAGGACCGCACCGCGCTCCTGAAGCGTATCGAGACCGATCCGTTCTTCCAGAAGGTGCGCGGGAATCTGGTGGTCGGGCTCTACAATCAGAAGGAGCTCTGGCCGGTCTTCGGCTACGAGGGCGCCTCCGCCGATCAAGGCGGCTATATCGATCGCGGCTTCAACGATATCGACTGGCTGAGCTGACGCTCGGACGCGCCCGGCCCGATCGGTCGAGGCCCACCCTTCGATGACCTTTCATGCAGGAAGAAGCCCGTCCGCCCGAGCCTCGATGAGGCGGCGTGGACGCAGTCGCTTCGGGAGGAGACATCATGCCAGCACCTTATGACCATAATGATTCCAGCGTCGTCGTCGTCGTCGGCTCCGGCGCGGGCGGCGGCACGCTCGGGGCGGAACTCGCCATGAAGGGGATCGACGTCGTCATCCTTGAGGCCGGCTCGCGGCACGAGACCTGGGACTTCATCAACGACGAATGGGATTCGTTCAACCAGCTTGCCTGGAAGGACAAGCGGATGACGTCGGGCGACTGGCGGGTCTCGAAGGACTTTCCGAACCTTCCGGCCTGGATCGTCAAGGCGGTCGGCGGGTCCTCGGTCCACTGGGCCGGCGCGTCGCTGCGCTTCCAGGAGCATGAGTTCAAGACCCGAACCCATTACGGTGAACTGGAAGGCGCCAACCTCCTCGACTGGCCGATCGATCTGGCGGAGATGGAGCCCTGGTACGCCAAGGCGGAGGACCGTATGGGCGTGACCCGCACGAACGGCATTCCGGGGCTTCCGGGCAACAACAATTTCAAGGTGCTGGAGGCGGGCGCCAAGAAGCTCGGCTACAAGGAAGTCCACACCGGCAACATGGCCATCAATTCGGAGCCGCGGGACGATCGCGCCTCCTGCATGCAGATCGGATTCTGCTTCCAGGGCTGCAAGTCCGGCGCCAAATGGTCGACCCTTGTGTCCGAGATTCCGAAGGGCGAGGCCACGGGGCGCCTCGAAGTGCGACCGGACAGCCATGTCATGCGCATCGAGCACGATGCGTCCGGCAAGGTCACCGGCGTCGTCTATGCCGACAAGGAGGGCCGCGAGCAGCGTCAGAAGGCCCGCATCGTCGCGGTCGCCGGCAACTCGATCGAGAGCCCGCGCCTTCTCCTGAACTCCCATTCCTCGATGTTTCCGGACGGCTTGGCCAACTCGTCCGGCCAGGTCGGCCGCAACTACATGCGCCACACCACCGGCTCGGTCTACGCGGTCTTCGAAAAGCCGGTGCACATGTATCGCGGCACCACCATGGCCGGCATCGTGCGCGACGAGGCGCGGCACGATCCCTCGCGCGGCTTCGTCGGCGGCTACGAACTGGAGACGGTGTCGCTCGGCATTCCCTTCATGGCGGCGTTCATGGATCCGGGCGCCTGGGGTTCCGAGTTCTCCGGCGCGCTCGACCAGTATCGCAACATGGCTGGCCTGTGGATCGTCGGCGAAGATATGCCGCGCGCCGAAAACCGCATCACGCTCGCCGAGGAGACCGACGCCTACGGCTTGCCGATCCCGAACGTGCACTTCTCCGACCATGCCAACGATGTCGCCATGCGCGAGCATGCCTATCGGCAGAGCGAGGCGATCTACGAGGCGGTCGGCGCGATCCGCACCATCCGCACGCCGCCCTACCCCTCGACCCACAATCTCGGCACCAATCGCATGAGCGAGAAGCCCGAAGACGGCGTCGTGAACCGCTACGGCCAGTCGCACGACATTCCCAACCTGTTCGTCTCGGACGGGTCCCAGTTCACGACCGGCGCGGCCGAAAACCCGACGCTGACGATCGTCTCCCTGGCGTTGCGCCAGGCCGATCACATCGCCGGCCGCATGGGCCGGGGCGAACTCTGAAGGCCGCCGCTTTCTTCGAGGACCCCGAAACGCAAACGGGCTCCGCTGGAATGCGGAGCCCGTTTGCGTTCTCTCATGGTGCGATCACTTGGACTGGCACCGGTTGCACTGCTCGCGGCTGGAGGGCTTGGTGTTCGTTTTCTCCCAGCCAGGTGCCGGGTAATTGTTCAGATCGCAGGACGTCTCCCAATGATAAACGTCGGTGCTCGTCTTGTAATAATAAGGCGCTTTGGGTGTGCTCATGGCTCAATCCTCGGTGGGTGAATGCAACCGTTATATGCACCCATAGCGCGAGTCGAACAGTAAAATTCTCGTTATGAGTGCAGGACGATGATCCGGGAAATCAGCGGCCAGACGATCGGCGTCGACCGTGTGCGCCGGGGCGGGCGCGCCGGGCCCCGTCGCTTCGAGATCGACGGATCCTCCGCTCTCGAGATCCGTTCAGGCGCGTGATACGAAAAAGCCGGCCATCGTTTCCGATGACCGGCCTCGAACCTGGCTGGAAGAATGTCCGGCGCCTAGCGGTTCATGAAGCTTGCAATGCCGGAGCGGATCCGCTTTCCGTCCTTGTCGTAGCCTGCGCGGCGGTGCTGCTCTGCCGCATAGGCCCCGGCGGAGATCTTCTCGCCCGTGCGGTAGCTGAAGGTCGCAGACTGCGCGAAATCGCTTTCGCTCATCGTCGAGACGAGTTCCTCGACCTTGCTGTCCTCGCCGTAATGCTTGGCGATGACGGGCTCCGGCAGGGCGAAGCTCGGGCAAGGCCCCGTCGGGTCGAGCGTCGCGACCGTCGCCGCACTCTGGTCGAACACGTAGGAACGGTCGCAGACGCCGACATGCGGCGGCTTGCGCGTGACCTCGAAATAGTCCGAGCCCTTCTTGAGCATCTTCCAGAACTCGTAATGCTCGGAATTGCGGTGACGGGCCATGTTCTTCGGCGTCATGCGGAAGGGATAGGCCTGGATCTGGAAGTTGCGCTGGCCGCCCTGGAACGAATGCCGCGCAAGGCCGTAGATTTCCTGCACCTGCTCGTCGTCCATCGCATAGCAGCCCATCGAGCTGCAGGAGCCGTGGATCATCAGATGGCTGCCGGTGCGGCCGTTGGCGCGATCATAGGTGTTCGGGTAACCCATGTTGATCGCCAGATGATAGCTCGAATTCGGGTTCAGCTGGCTTGGATTGACGTTGTAGAAGCCTTCCGGAGCCTGGCGGTCGCCCTCCGCCTTCTTCGGGCCGAGCTTTCCCGACCAGGCGCAGATCTCGTATGTCTTCAGCAGCGCATAGGTGCCGTCGGTCTTCTGCTTCCAGATTTCGAGGTCCGATTCTTCCTTGAAGAGGCGAACGAGGATCGGCGAGTTGACGCCCATCCCGTTGGCCTGGATCGCCTTGACGAGTGCGGCCGGAAGCGGCGCCTCGGCCGGGATCAGGTCGGAATATTTGCACGCCGAAACGGCGAACATCGCGGCTGCGAGCACGGCCCCGGTCAGGATGCGGCGAACGATCATGGTTCTTCAATCCCCGAAGAGGAGCGCGGGGCGGCCATCCCCATAGCCGTTACCCGCGCTCTGTCTTGTCCGCGACATGGACCGGCCTTGCGGCCCGCCCGATCGCATCACGTGAAGAGCATCGGCAGATGGCCGGCTCCTTACGCGTTCCCCTCATCCTCTCAGAAGCGGATTAAGAGGTCCTTAAGACATCCCATCCGCCCTGGCCTGCTCACTCGGCGCTGAAGCAGCGACGGAGGCGAGCCCGGCCGACCCAAAGGGTCGCACAACCGCGGCTATATTTAGGCAGCGCGACGCAACGTAACGCAAGAGCGATGTGTTGCGGCCGGACAACGACCCTCAGAGATCGCGACCGATGGCCAGGAATTTCTCGCGGCGCTCGCGCTTCAGCGCCGGGCCGTCCAGACCGGAAAGCTCTGAAAAGCCGACGCGAATCGTCTCCGCGGCCGCCTCGATGGCGCCGGACGGATCGCGGTGGGCGCCGCCGAGGGGCTCCTCGATGATCGCGTCGATGATGCCGAGATCCTTCAGATCCTGCGCGGTGATTTTCATCGCCTGGGCGACGTCCTTCGCCCGCGTCGCGTCGCGCCACAGAATCGAGGCGCCCGCTTCGGGCGAAATCACCGAATAGATCGCGTGCTCGAGCATGTAAACCCGATTCGCGGTCGCGATCGCGATGGCCCCGCCCGAGCCGCCCTCGCCCAGCACCAGCGAAACGATCGGCACCGTGAGGTTGAGGCAGGTCTCGATCGATCGCGCGATCGCCTCGGCCTGGCCACGCTCCTCGGCGCCGATGCCGGGATAGGCGCCCGCGGTGTCGACGAGGGTCAGCACCGGAATGTCGAACCGCTCGGCAAGCTCCATCACGCGCACGGCCTTGCGATAGCCTTCGGGCCGCGCCATGCCGAAATTGTGCTTCAGCCGGGTCTGGGTGTCGTTGCCCTTTTCCTGGCCGATCACCGCGATCGACTGGCCGTCGAGCCGGCCGAAGCCGGCGATCATCGCATAGTCCTCGGCATAGTAGCGGTCGCCGGCGAGCGGCGTGAAATCGGTGATCAGGCGCTTGATGTAGTCGTTGCAGTGGGGGCGGTCGGGATGGCGGGCGACCTGCGTCTTCTGCCAGGGAGTCAGCTTCTGGTAGAGGTTTGCGAGCGCGTCGCTGGAGCGCGCCTCGAGACGTTCGATCTCCTCGTGGACGTCGACCGCGCCGTCTTCGGCTTCGATCTTCCGCAGTTCGAGGATCTGGCCCTCCAGGTCGGCGACCGGCCGTTCGAAATCCAGATAGTTGTACATATGTTTCCGCTCTTCGCCTGCTGGCTGGCTTGCCGCATACGCAGCTAGGTTGGCACCGTCAGGATGTCAAAAATCAGTTTGCCCGTCTGTTATCAGTCGCCGCGCCCCACCGAAAGGGGATGATGCTCGGTGACGAGCCTGTGCAGGCGCTCTTCCAGGACGTGGGTGTAGATCTGCGTGGTGGAGATGTCGGAATGCCCGAGCAGTTCCTGCACGGCCCGAAGGTCGGCACCGTTCTGCAGGAGATGGCTGGCGAAGGCATGGCGCAGCACATGCGGCGAGATCTTGGCTTCCGAGATCCCGGCCCGCGCCGCGAGCGCCTTCAGCTCCCGGGCGAACACCTGCCGGCTGAGATGGCCGCTTTGCGAATCGGCGGGAAACAGCCAGGGCTCGCCCTCGCGCGGACCGTCGGCCGCGACGAGCTGCGCATAGGCGTCGAGCGCTTCGCGCGCCTGGGCGCCGATCGGCACCATGCGCTCCTTGTTGCCCTTGCCGAGCACCGTGATCGTCCGCGCGCGCGTGGTCAGAAGGCTCCTGGGCAAGGATACGAGCTCGGACACGCGCAGGCCCGTTGCGTAGAGCAGCTCGACCAGCACGCGCAGGCGAGCCGCCCGCATGCGCTCGCTCGGCAGGAGCGCGGCGTTGCGCGTTTCGGTTTCGGCCAGTTCCAGCAGGCGATCGACCTCGGCCTCGCTCATGATCTTCGGCAAGGAACGCTTCTTTCGGGCGCCCTCGATGGTGCCGGTGGGATCGTCGCCGCGCTGGCCCTCGGTGTAGAGGAACCGGTAAAGCTGGCGGAGCGCCGACAGCCTGCGCGATCGCGTCGCCTCCGAAAGGCCTTGCGACGACAGATGGGCGAGATAGCCCCGGACGGCCTCGCTGTCGGCCTTCATCAGGCCGCCATGGGCGCGCAGGAAACCGCAAGCCTCCTCGAGATCGCGGGCATAGGCCTCGAGCGTGTTGTCGGCCGCCCCCCGCTCCACCGCCATCATCTCCAGAAACGCTTCGATCAGCGCGCCGTCGCCCGGCCCGGCGAACGGCGTCTCCCGATCGGTCGCGCTCATTGTTCGCCATCGCCTTCGCCGGGCGCGACGGTCGGCGGGACCGCCTGCGAGCTGCCCTCGGAGAATGTGGGTTCGGGCTCGGCCGGCCGCTTGGGCGCGATCGCGATCAACGGCTTCAGCGGCACGTCGATCGTCAGCTCGGTGCGCGTCGGCTCGACGAAGTAGACGAGCGCGGCCATGATGCCGTAGATGATGCCGGCAATGAGGGCGAGGATCGTAAGAAGACGGAAAAGGGTCGGCATCGCGGCGTTCGGCGATTTTCGTGATGCTGCTTGTAAGGAGCGGCGTTTGAAAAGAGGGCGGCAGTGTATCGACCACGCTTCTATCGCGGCACGCCGGATTTGCAAAGCATAACTGGGCTTTCGGCCTCGCACGCGCCCGTCGCGCCATGCCACGGAGCATTTGCGATCGCCGGAGCGATGAGGCATGCACGGGATCGATGAGGGGAGAGACGCAACACAATGACATCGGCTTCGACCACGCTCGAATTTCCCGACGTCCGGGACAGGCTGGGGGACCGGTCGATCGCGCTCGTCGGGCTGATGGGTGCCGGCAAGACGACGGTCGGGCGCCGGCTTGCGGCGATCCTCGGCCTTCCGTTCTCCGACAGCGACCATGAGATCGAGGAGGTCTCGCGCATGAGCGTTCCCGAACTCTTCGAGGCCTACGGTGAACCCGAATTCCGCGCGCTCGAGGCACGTGTCGTGTCCCGCCTCGTGCAGGACGGCCCCCGGGTGCTCGGCACCGGTGGCGGGGCCTACATCAATCCCGAAACGCGCCTGCACCTGAAGACGCACGCGGTCACGGTCTGGCTGAAGGCCGATCTCGACACCTTGATGACGCGCGTCATGAAGCGCTCCAACCGGCCGCTTCTGAAGACCGCCGATCCCAGGGCCACGATGAAGACGCTGATGGACGAGCGCTACCCGGTCTATGCGGAGGCGGACATCACCATTGCCTCGCGCGACGTGAAACGCGAGGTCATCGCAGCCGAGGCCGCCGAGGCGGTTCAGCGCTTCCTGACCAGCCGAGCGACCGCATGAGGACTGATCGATCCATGAACGCGACCACCCCCGCGCACCCGCAAAGAACGATCCGCGTCGCGCTCGGCGAGCGCTCCTACGACATCGTCATCGGGCCGGGTCTTGTCGACGAGGTCGGTCCGCGCATCGCCGCGCTGCTGCCGGGCGCGCGCGCCGCGATCGTGACCGACGAGAACGTCGCGCGCCTGCATCTCGAGCGCCTGACCCTGTCGCTGGATGCGGCCGGCGTCGAGCACCGCGCGATCGTCCTGCCGGCTGGGGAGACGACCAAGTCCTATGCGGGGCTGACGCGCGTCGTCGAGGCTATCATCGAGGGGCGGTTCGAGCGCGGCGATGCGGTTCTCGCCTTCGGAGGCGGCGTCATCGGCGATCTTGCGGGCTTTGCGAGCGCCGTCGTGCGCCGCGGCATGCGCTTCGTGCAGATGCCGACCAGCCTCCTGGCGCAGGTCGATTCGTCCGTGGGCGGCAAGACGGGGATCAACTCGCCGCAGGGCAAGAACCTCGTCGGAGCCTTCCACCAGCCGACCCTCGTCCTTGCCGACACCGCGCTTCTCGACACGCTTCCGCCGCGGGAATTTGCGGCCGGATATGCCGAAATCGTCAAATACGGCCTGATCGACAGGCCGGACTTCTTCGAATGGCTCGAGACGAACCGCGAGGACATCTTCGCCGGCACGGATGCGCTGATCGACGCGATCGCGATCTCCTGCGAGGCGAAAGCCGCCGTCGTCGCCGCCGACGAGACCGAACAGGACAGCCGGGCCCTCCTGAACCTCGGGCACACCTTCGGCCATGCGCTGGAAAAGACCGTGCGCTACGAGGCGAGCCGTCTCGTCCATGGCGAGGGCGTCGCGATCGGCATCTGCCTGGCGCACCGGTTCTGCGCCGCCAGGGGCCTTGCACCGGAAGAGGACGCGCGGCGGGTGGAAGCGCATTTCGCGGCGGCCGGACTTCCGACGCGCATTCAGCACATTGCCGGCGAGACGCCGCCCATCGCCGATCTGATGGACGCGATCGCCCAGGACAAGAAGGTCACGCGCAGCGCCCTCACCTTCATTTTGACGCATGGCATCGGCAAGGCCTTCATCGCGCGCAACGTCGATCCGGCCGACGTCGGCGATTTCCTGGCTGAGGAACTTCTCCCATGACATTCGGTCTCTGGATCCTGCTGGCATTCGTCCTTCTGCTGATCTGCTGCTCGGCCTTCTTTTCCGGTTCCGAAACCGCGCTGACGGCGGTCTCCCGCGCCCGGCTGATGAGCTACGAGAAGAACGGCGACAGCCGGGCGACCCTGGTGCAGAAGCTGATCGAGAAGAACGACAAGCTGATCGGGGCCCTCCTGATCGGAAACAACCTCGTCAACATTCTGGCCTCCTCGCTCGCCACCACCGCGTTTCTCGGAATCTTCGGCTCGACCGGCGTCATCTATGCGACGGTCGGCATGACCATCATCGTCGTGATCTTCGCGGAAGTCCTGCCCAAATCTGCGGCCATCGCCTCGCCCGACGGGTTCGCGCTCAAGGTCGCGCGCCCGGTCTCGATCGTCGTGGCGCTGCTCGGACCCCTCACCCGCATCGTCAACGGCATCGTGCGCCAGCTTCTCAGACTGCTGGGTGCCGGCCGCGACTCCTCGGCGTCGCTGCTCACCGCGCACGAGGAACTGCGCGGCGCCGTCGAGGTGCTTCACCGCGAGGGCTCGCTCGTCAACGCCGATCGCAACAGGCTGGGGGGTCTGCTCGATCTCCACGAGCTCGAAGTCTCGGACGTCATGGTCCACCGCACGGGCATGCGGCAGGTCAATGCGGAGGACTCGCCGTCCGACATCGTCCGGCAGATCCTGGAAAGCCCCTATACGCGCATGCCCGTCTGGCGCGGCCACTACGACAATATCGTCGGCATCGTGCATGCCAAGGATCTCCTGCGCGCCCTGCACGAGGTCGACAACGATCCCTCGCGCATCGACATTCTGAAAGTCTGCTCCAGCCCTTGGTTCGTGCCCGAAACCACGACCCTGCAGGACCAGCTCAACGCGTTCCTGCGCCGCAAGACCCATTTCGCGGTGGTCGTCGACGAATATGGCGAGGTCGAGGGTCTCATCACGCTCGAGGACATTCTGGAAGAGATCGTCGGCAACATTGCCGACGAACACGATCTCGACATGCAGGGCGTGACGACCGAGGCGGACGGCTCCGTCGTCGTCGACGGCCAGATCCCGATCCGCGACCTGAACCGGGCGCTCGACTGGAACCTGCCGGACGAGGAAGCCGTCACCATTGCCGGCCTCGTCATCCACGAGACCGGAACGATCCCCGAGGAACGCCAGGCCTTCACCTTCTTCCAGAAGCGGTTCACCGTTCTCAAGCGCGACAAGAACCGGATCGCCAAGCTCAGAATCAGGCCGGCGACGATCGTCGTCCCACCTAAGAAGGGCGCGCTGGCCGTGCTGGCGGCAGGTGCCGCGCAATCGGCGGACGACAGCGATCTCGACGAGAGTGAAATTCTCGACGCCGATGCGTTCGAGGACGACGACGCGACAATGGATGGCGGGCGCCCCGCGGAAGCCCGTCACGAGGCCGATGCGGAGCGCGACGACGCTCGCGACCGCCGGCCCGGCCGGCCGGATTCCTGAACCGGCTTCGGCGCTTCAGACAGAGACCTTGCGGGACCCGTAGTCCGGGTTTCCGAAGACCGCCAGATAGCGCTTCACCGCGTCCGGATCGCCGGTCGCCTTGGCGGGGTTGTCGGAGAGCTTGACGGCGGGCCGGCCGTTGGCGCTGATCACCTTGCAGACCAGCGAAATCGCATCCAGCCCGGTCGCGGGTTCAGGCGCGACGTCCCGGAAGTCGTTGGTAAGGTTCGTGCCCCAGCCGAAGCTCATGCGCACCCGTCCGTGGAAATGGTGGTAGACCTCTTCGATCGTGTCGGAATCGAGCCCGTCGGAAAACACGATCAGGCGCTCGCGCGGATCGATGCCCCGGGATGTCCACCAGGCGATGATATCCTCGCCCCCCTCGATCGGCGGCGCGGAATCGGGCCGGAATCCCGTCCATTCGGCAAGCCAGTCGGGCGCATCGCGCAAAAAGCCGCCGGTTCCGAACGTGTCGGGCAGGACGATCAGCAGATTGCCGCCATAATAGCTCTGCCAGTCTTCGAGCACCTTGTAGGGGGCCGCCTTGAGGGCCGCCTCGCTTTGCGCGAGCGCCGCGATCACCATCGGCAGTTCGTGGGCGTTCGTGCCGATCGCCTCGAGATCGGTCTCCATCGCCAGAAGCACGTTCGACGAGCCGATCAGTCTCTGGCCGAGGCCCTCCTTCAGCGCCTCGACGCACCATCTCTGCCAGAGGAACGAGTGGCGCCGACGCGTTCCGAAATCGGAAATCTTCAGATCCGGTAGGGATTGCAGCCGCTCGACCTTCTCCCACATCTTCGCCTTCGCCCGCGCATAGGCGATGTCGAGCTCGAACCGCTTGAAGGTCCGCATCGCGGCGCGCGAACGCAGCTCGTTGACGATGGCGAGCGCGGGGATCTCCCACATCATGGTGTCGGTCCAGGGACCTTCGAAGATCAATTCGAACTGACCGTCGACGCTCTTCAACTCGTAGGGCGGAAGTTGGAAATCGGCGAGCCATTCCAGATAATCCGGTCTGAAGATCTGGCCGGTCCCGTAGAACGAGTTGCCGGCGAGCCAGATCATTTCCCGTTTGGTGAAGGTCAGCGTCCGCGCGTAATCGAGCTGCGCGCGCAACTCTTCCTCGTCGATCTCCCGCGCAAGCTTCACCGAGACCGTACGGTTGATGAGCTGGAAGGTCGCCCGGACATCGGGATAGAGACCGAACACCATCTGCTGCATCAGGAGCTTGTAGAAATCGGTATCAAGCAGGGAGCGGACGATCGGATCGAGCTTGAAGGTGTGGTTCCACACCCGTGTTGCGATGTCGGTTGCGACCATGCTTCTCGCGCTTTCTCCGCCTGATGCTTCGCGTCGCGCAACCGGTGGGCGCGATGGCCTGCCCGTGTTCCGCATTTCTCGTCAGCACATATGGACCCGGCGCCATAAGGCCAGACGAAACGGCAGGCTTAGCACCCCCAGCTCCGGAGCATGCGTTAACCGACCTCTTTGCGGCGCGTAAGGCCGGCGGGGCCCCGGCACGAAAAAGGGTGGGCAACACACTGTCGCCCACCCTTCGTATCGTTCGGTCCTGCGTGACCCGAAAAGCCCTAGAGGCTTCGCGCGACATGCTCCACGCGGAAGCACTCGATGATGTCGCCTTCGCGAATATCCTCGTAGTTCTGGAACGCCATGCCGCACTCCTGGCCGCTCTGGACTTTCGAGACTTCGTCCTTGAAGCGCTTGAGCGTCTTGAGCGTGCCCTCGTGGATGACGACGTTGTCGCGGATGAGGCGGACGCCCGCACCACGCTCGACCTCGCCTTCGGTGACGAGACAGCCGGCGACCTTGCCGACCTTGGTGATGTTGAACACCTCCCGGATCTCGGCATTGCCGAGGAAGGATTCGCGGCGCTCGGGCGAGAGCAGCCCGGACATCGCATCCTTCACGTCGTCCACCAGGTCGTAGATCACGTTGTAGTAACGGATCTCGATGCCGTCGCGGGATGCGGCCTCGCGCGCCTGCTTGTTGGCACGCACGTTGAAGCCGATGATCGCGGCCTTGGACGCCTCGGCGAGCGCGATATCCGATTCCGTGATCGCGCCGGCACCCGAATGGATGATGCGCGCCTGCACCTCGTCGGTGCCGAGCTTCTCGAGCGCATTGTCGATCGCCTCGATCGAACCCTGCACGTCGCCCTTGATGACCAGCGGGAAGGTCTTGAGACCGGTATCCTGAAGCTGGCTCATCATCTGCTCGAGCGAACCGCGCTGGCCGGCGGACTTGGCCACCTGCTTCTCGCGGGTCACGCGCTGGCGGTATTCGGAGATCTCGCGGGCCTTGGCCTCCGATTCGACGACGGCGAAGCGGTCGCCGGCCTG
This sequence comes from Fulvimarina uroteuthidis, assembly GCF_034321785.1. Lineage (NCBI taxonomy): Bacteria > Pseudomonadati > Pseudomonadota > Alphaproteobacteria > Hyphomicrobiales > Aurantimonadaceae > Fulvimarina > Fulvimarina uroteuthidis. The sequence continues at coordinate 345,091 of NZ_JAXLPB010000001.1, forward strand.
CGGCGTCCCGTTCATGCCGAGCACTTCGATCGGCATGGAGGGCGCTGCCTCCTTATGCTGATCGCCCTTGTCGTCGACGAGGGCGCGCACGCGGCCCCATTCGTCGCCGGCCACGACGATGTCGCCGCGACGCAAGGTACCGGTCTGCACCAGAACGGTCGCGACCGGGCCACGGCCCTTGTCGAGCTGCGCCTCGATGACGACACCCTCGGCGGTCCGGTTCGGATCGGCCTTCAGATCGATCAGTTCGGCCTGCAGCAGGATCGCCTCGAGCAGCTTGTCGAGGTTCTCGCCGGTCTTGGCCGAGACCTCGACGTCGAGAACTTCACCGCCCATGGATTCCACGAACACCTCGTACTGCAGAAGGCCCGACCGGACCTTCGCGGCATCGGCTTCCGGCTTGTCCATCTTGTTGATCGCCACGATGATCGGCACGCCGGCCGCCTTCGCGTGATTGATGGACTCGATGGTCTGCGGCATCACGCTGTCGTCGGCTGCGACGACGAGGACCGCGATGTCCGTCGCCTGCGCGCCGCGGGCCCGCATCGAGGTGAAGGCGGCGTGGCCGGGCGTATCGATGAACGAGATCTTCTGCCCGTCCTGCTCCACCTGGTAGGCGCCGATATGCTGGGTGATGCCACCCGATTCGCCCGATGCGACGCGCGTCTTGCGGATGGCGTCCAGAAGGCTGGTCTTGCCGTGGTCGACATGGCCCATGATCGTGACGACCGGCGGCCGGGTCTGGAGGTTCTCGCTCTTGTCCTCGACGTTGAAGATGCCTTCCTCGACGTCGGATTCAGCGACGCGTTCCACCGTGTGGCCGAACTCGCCGGCGATGATCTCGGCCAGATCCTGGTCGATGATATCGCCTGGCTTCATCATCTGTCCCTCTTTCATGAGGTACTTGATGACGTCGACGGCACGCTCCGACATGCGGTTGGCGAGTTCCTGGATGGTGATCGTTTCCGGAATAACCACGACGCGCGAAATCTTCTCTCTCGGCACGCTCTGCTGCGACCGTTTGAACTTTTCCTGGCGGCGGCGGATCGAGGACAGCGAACGTCCGCGTCCGCCATCGTCACCCGACAGCGCCTTGTCGAGCGTCAGCTTGCCCCGGCGGCGATCGGCCGGGGTCTTGGCCGCGCGCGGCGCTTCGGCCGGGGCCTTGGCTCCGCTCTTGCGCGAACGGACGCCGCCGCGGGCATCCTCGTCGTCGACGCCCTTGCGGCGGGCATCGGGGCGCGTGCCGCGTGCCAGTGCGGCTTCCGCGTCCGCGGGTGACATCGGATCGGGCTGCGCGGGCGCCGCGCCGGCACGGGGCTTTGCAGCAACCGGCTTGCGCTTGGCGTCTTCCTCGGCCTTGCGGCTTTCCTCGGCCTCGCGAGCCTGGCGCTCGGCGGCCTCCGCCGCACGCTGCTCGGCCTCGGCCCGCTCGCGCTGACGGCGCTCGTCCTCGGACTTGCGACGGGCCTCGTCCTCCTGGAAGACGCGGCGTGCCTCGACTTCGCGCTGCTTTGCAAGTTCGAGAGCCCGGCGACGGGCATCCATCTCGCGCGACGACAGATCCGACAGGACGGCGCCGCGAGGACGCTGGCCGGGCGCTGCCCCCGTATTGGAGGGACGACGATCGTCCCGTCCGCCCGGACGGTTGGGCCCGCGATTCTGCTGGCTGTCCGGACGACGATCGTCGCGACCGCGCGGCGCGTTCTGGCCCGGACGAGCCGATGGTGCCTGCGTGCGGCCGGCTGGCTGCGCGGGAGCACGCCCCGGAGCGGCCGGCGTTGCCGGCGCTGCGGTCTTCGCCTCGGCGCTCGGCGCAGGCGTTGCGACGTCAGCCTTCGCCTCCGACGCGGATGGCTCGACCTTCGGCGCTGCAACCGCCTCTACCGGCGCGCTTGCCTCCGGCGACGGCGCTTCGGCCGGCTTTGCGTCGGCCACGGCCTTCGGCGCTTCGTCCGCCGCGCTCTGCGGCGTTTCGGCGACCGGCTCGGCCTTGGGCGCCTGCGGCTTGGCGAATTCGATATTGCGCGGCTTGCCGCTCGGCGCCTGCGGACGCGCGGCCGGCGGCGTCACGCCACCTGGAGCGGTCGTCGGCGCCAGCGTCTCCACCGGCTTCTGGGGCGCCTGGGCGATCGTCGGAGCCGGCGTCGCGACCTCCGGAGCCCTCGGCTTCAACCCTGCTGCGACGGAAGGAGCCGCCGTCTCGCCCGCCTCGGGCCGGGTGACGCGCCGCTTCTTCGTCTCGACCACGACGTTCTTGGTGCGCCCATGGGAAAAGTTCTGCCTGACGGTGCCGGGTTCGTTTCCGCCACGCTTCAAGGACAGGGTCTTCTTCTGGTTTACGCTCAGCGTCTTGTCGTCGCCGGACTTGGTATCGCTCATCTATGCTTCCGTTTCTTGGCGCGGAACATTCGTCGCGCCCGTTCTTTTGGGGGAATGCCGCCTCGCAAGGGTGCGTTCCCAATCTCAGTTCAATTCATCGCTGGACCTCGCCCTGCGCTTTAAACATCCGCTTCCACGTCATCGGTCCCGAGGGCTTTCACCCCGATATTCCAAGAGCGCTCGAAAGCGTTTCTCGGCGGCCGACCCCGCATCACCGGAAAGGATCGCCGCATGTATCACATTTCCCCCCCCAAGCGCCAAATCCATTTCTTCACCGGTTAACGGACTGGCGACGGGGACGGCATCCTCCATCACGCCGTCCGCGCCGGCATAGCGCGCGGCGGTAATCTTTCTTCGCCCGTCCTCGCTCGCCTCCAGGGCGTGCAGAATCAGGATCGCCTCGCCCGAACGGGCCGCCATCTCGACCTTGGCCGAGCCCGTGACGACCTGTCCGGCCTTCTTGGCCATGCCGAGCGCGCCGAGCGCGGATCTGACGAGCAGCCTGTCCACGTCGCCGGCGAGATCGGCCGGCCCCTTGACCTCCGCGCGGAACGCCCGCGCGAACAGCTTGCGACGCATCGCCTCCGCGACCAGGGTCCGGTCGCATCTGACATGGGCGCCCCGGCCCGGCAGGCGCCGCCGAAGGTCGGCAACCACCTCAGACCCCGGCCCGAGAACGAACCGGATCAACCGGTCGGGATCGGATTTCTCCCGACTGACGATGCAGGTCCGGTCGTTCAGGACCATGTCCTCCTCGTTGGTCGTCTCATCCATGGCCGCGATCATTCGTCTCGTGCCTCGAAGCCGTGTCGGTGAACCCGATCACCGATTCGTTCGCCCGGGACCTCAGGCAGCCGCGCCTTCGGTCTCGTTCTCTTCGCTCTCCTCGACGTCGCTCGCCAGATCCGACTCGGTGATCCAGCCGGCCTTGAGGCGGGCGGCGAGGACCATCTGCTCGGCATCGGCGCGACTCACGTCGAACTTGCTCAAGGTGCCCTCGAAGCGCTTCGTCTCGCCCTTGGCCCGCTCGCTCCAGCCGCACAGATCGTCGACCGCATAGCCGGCGAAATCCTCGACCGTCTTCGTGCCGTCCTCGCCGAGCGCCACCAGCATCTCGGTCGTCAGGCCCGGGATCTCGCGCAGTTCGTCCGCCACGCCGAGCTCGACGCGCCGGGCATCGAAACCGGCCTCGCGGCGATCGAGATATTCCCGCGCCCGGCTCTGGAGTTCCTCGGCGGTGTCCTCGTCGAAGCCCTCGATCGAGGAGACTTCCTCCGCATCAACATAGGCAACTTCCTCGACGGTCGCAAAGCCTTCGGAAGCCAGAAGCTGGCCGACCATCTCGTCGACGTTGAGAGCATCCATGAAGACTGCCGAGCGCTCTGTGAATTCCTTCTGGCGGCGCTCGGATTCTTCTTCCTCCGTCATGATGTCGATGTCCCAGCCGGTGAGCTGGGAGGCGAGACGCACGTTCTGGCCGCGGCGACCGATCGCCAGCGACAGCTGGTCGTCGGGAACGACGACCTCGATGCGCTCGGCATCCTCGTCGAGAACCACCTTAGAGACTTCCGCCGGCTGAAGCGCGTTGACGATGAAGGAGGCGGCATCGGGCGACCAGGGAATGATGTCGATCTTCTCGCCCTGCAACTCAGCGACGACGGCCTGGACGCGGCTTCCGCGCATGCCGACGCAGGCGCCGACCGGGTCGACGGAGCTGTCGGACGAGATCACGGCGATCTTGGCGCGCGAGCCGGGATCGCGGGCGACCGACTTCAGCGTGATGATGCCGTCGTAGATTTCCGGCACTTCCATGGTGAAGAGCTTCGCCATGAACTGCGGATGGGTGCGCGACAGGAAGATCTGCGGCCCGCGCGGCTCGCGGCGCACGTCGTAGACATAGGCGCGCACCCGGTCGCCCGGACGGTAGAGTTCGCGCGGGATCTGCTCGTCGCGACGGATGATCGCCTCGCCCTTGCCGAGATCGACGATGACGTTGCCGTACTCGACGCGCTTGACCGCGCCGTTGATGATCTCGCCGACCCGGTCCTTGTACTCGTCGAACTGCATGTCGCGCTCGGCTTCACGCACCTTCTGGACGATGACCTGCTTGGCCGACTGAGCCGCGATGCGGCCGAAATCCATCGGGGGAAGCTGCTCGGCGATGAAGTCGCCGGGCTCTGCGTCGGGGTTCTTGTCGCGCGCAAGCTCCAGATAGATCTGGGTGTTGGGGTCCTCGACCTCCTCGACCACCTCAAGAAGACGCTGAAGCTTCATTTCACCGGTCTTGGTGTTGATGTCGCAGCGAATGTTGGTTTCCTGGCCGTAGCGGCTGCGCGCCGCCTTCTGAATCGCATCGGCCATCGCCTCGATCACGATCTCGCGGTCGATCGTCTTTTCACGCGCGACGGCATCCGCAATCTGCAGAAGCTCGAGCCTGTTCGCACTCACTACCATCTTGTCGTCCTTCCGATCAGGATCCGGCCGGACAAAAACGGCGCGGCCGGGATCTCGAATTCTTGTCCATGTACCGGCGAAAGCGCCGGGCCTTGCCGCGCGCCGTGTCCGGCGCGCCGTCATGTCCGATCAATGGGACGGGCGCCCGCCCGTCTCGTCATCCGCTTCGTCGTCCAGCTCGACGTCGCCGCGCCCCTTGCGCCGCGCCTTGTCGGCCTTGAGCGACGCCTCGATCAGGTCGTCGGTCAGGATGAGGCGCGCTTCGGCGATCGCGTCGAGGGGGATCTCGACGGACGCCGGCTCGCCATAGGCCGGCTGGTCGCGCTCGACGGTGATCACCTTGTTCTCGACCTTCACGACCTTGCCGCGATAGCGCTTGCGCTCGTTCACGAGGCGCGAGGTCTCGAGCTTCATGAGAAAGCCCGCCCAGGTCTCGAAATCCGATTCGCGCACCAGCGGACGATCGATGCCCGGCGAGGACAGCTCGAGATGGTAGGCGCCATCGATCGGATCGTCGGCTTCGAGCACCGGCGAAATGGCCCGCGAGACGGCCTCGCAGCCCTCGACATCCATGGTCCCGTCCGGCCGCTCGGCCATGATCTGGACCGTCTTGCCGTTCATGTTCGAGATGCGGACGCGCACGAGGCGATAGCCCGCGGCTTCGATCGCCGGCTCGACGATCGCGGCAATCTTGGCTTCCATACCGTCTTCGGTAACGATTCGTTCCTGACGCTCAGTCAAATCTGTTCCAGCTGCTCTTCAAAATAAGCCCGGCGCGAAAGAGCGGCAGGCATGTTGTCAGATGATCTGCAGCGCTCGGCATCGGGCCGCCGGGATTTGAGATGGGGCCAACCAAAGCCCCGATAACAAAAAAGAGCGGGACCGGGTGGACCCACTCTCTCGATACACCGCAGAGAATATGCAGTTGATATACGCTGATCGGCGTTTGCGTTCAAGGGCGGTGTTCGAGGGCTCGGTTTCAGACCCATCGCCACTGCGATCCGGTCGAGCGCGACCGGTTCTCGCGTGGACCTTGTATCGATGAAGCCGAATATAATGAAAGTGTTTCAGAAACGGAGCATACGAAGGACTGGGATAGGTGGTGGTTTGCAGACCATCTTCTTTCGGGCAGGCTACTGTAGGGACGGACATAGCCAGAACGATATGAAATGGGTGTCATGAACGAAACCAATCGAGACATGATCAGCATTCCCGCCAAACAAGGCAGACTCAGCCTCGCGGGCGTTGCCATTTTAGTGATTTCTGTATGGCTGGCTGTGCTCTGCTACTCATCGCTGGATCCAGATTGGGTTTCGGGTTCAAACAGGTTCGCGTGGGTAGACGATTTGCCACCGATCGTCCGAGCCTCGATCTTTCTGTCCGTCGCCGCGTACCTGCTCCTTTACGGCTTCCACTTTCTTCGACTTGGTAATTCAGGAACGATCGCGATCTTCACCAACAAGGAAGCCCGGGTGAAATCAATTACAGGATGGCGGGAGATCGGCTGGGAGAATATCTCGCGTATTGAGATCAAAGGAGGGCTAAATCCAATTATTATTCTCCGTCGCCGCAGGGCTTCCGGGGTCGAGCGCGTATGGCCTAGTTTTGATCCCTGCATTCCGATCAATCAGGTTGCCTTATCGAAAGATGCGCTGCTCGCAGAACTCTCGGGGCGGCGCCCCGATTTATTGGATCCCGCGATACATCAGAAGCCCGATTCGATCGTGCCTAATGCCCTGCAGCACGTTCCCATAGCGCCAGCTCGCACGGTAGAGGTGAACTCAAAGAGCTGGACCGGCTGAGTGTTTCAGCTGTCGGACGCCTGCTTTGGGTGCTTTATGAAATTAGTCGCTGGGGGCGAAGACAGCCACTGGGTCCAAATCTGAAACAAAATTGATTACTCTGTTTCAGATCTTTTCTCGATCTTTGCTTGCGTTCACTCGCTCTTTGGAAAAAACCAAGCTTTCACTCCAAGTCAAGCCTATCCGCACCACGCCTCACCCCCGCAAAAACGTCAAATAGGCTGGCGTCCGCCCCTCCCGGTAGGCTTTCGCCTCGTAGCGCGTGCCCGGCCACGCCTCGTAGGGCGTGTGCCAGTCGGCCGGCCCGTCCGCCCGCCAGACGAACGCATCATGGTCGCGGCAGTGGAGAAGCGTCCAGTTCACATAGGTGTCGATATCGGAGGCGAATCGGAAGAGGCCGCCGGGCTTCAGGACCCGCGCGAAGCGGTCGAGGTTCTTCTCGTTCACGAACCGCCGCTTGAAATGGCGCGTCTTCGGCCAGGGATCGGGATAGAAGAGATCGATGCCCGAAAGGCTCGCCGGCGGCAACCAGTCGAGAATGAGGGCCGCATCGTCGTCGAACAGGACGAGATTGTCGCGCGGCGTCTCGTCGAGAACCCCGAGGAGCTTGGCCATGCCGTTGACGAAAGGTTCGACGCCGATGAAGCCGACATGGGGAAAGCGTCCCGCCTCATGGTGAAGGTGCTCGCCGCCGCCGAAGCCGATCTCCAGGCGCACGGCCTCGACCGGATGCGGGAACAGGTCGGCGAGATCGAGAGGAGCGGGCCGTGTCAGGTCCACCCGGCATTTCGGCAGCGCCTCGTCGATCAGCATGCGCTGGCGATCGCGCAGTTTCGGCCCCTTCAGGCGTCCGAAGAAGGCCTCTCTCTGGCGGGTCGGATGATCGCTCGTCGCGTCCTCGGTCATGGGCAGATCAACTTCGTCATCGTTCCCGGCATCACGCCGGTCATGTCATATCGGTGAGATCGCACGAAAGACGGGGGCGCGGCCTTGGCGGACACGGTCCCGTCGTCTCATGGCGCCGCAAGGGTCCAGCGTCGGGACCGGCGTTCCCGGCTTAGGGCTTGATCGCCGCCTTCAGCTTCGAGGCAAGATCGAGCTTTTCCCAGGAAAACGAGCCGTCGCGGCCCGGCTTGCGTCCGAAATGACCGTAGGCCGCCGTCTTGGCATAGATCGGCTTGTTGAGGTCGAGATGCCGGCGAATGCCGGTCGGCGACAGGTCGACCGTCGCACGGATCGCGTCCTGGACCTGGGCTTCGGTGACGTTGTTCGCGGTATCGTGCAGATTGACGTAGACCGAGACCGGCTGGGCAACGCCGATCGCATAGGCGATCTGGATCGTGCATTTGTCCGCGAGCTTGGCCGACACGACGTTCTTGGCGAGATAGCGCGCCATGTAGGCCGCCGAACGGTCCACCTTCGTCGTGTCCTTGCCCGAGAACGCGCCGCCGCCATGGGGGGCCGCGCCGCCATAGGTATCGACGATGATCTTGCGCCCGGTGAGCCCCGCGTCGCCGTCCGGGCCGCCGATCACGAACTTGCCGGTCGGGTTGATGAACCAGACGCAGTCGTCGGCGATGGGCAGGCCTTCCAGCGCTTCGCGGATGTAGGGCTCGCACACCTCGCGAACCTTCTTGGAATCCCAGCTTTCGTCCATGTGCTGGATCGAGAGCACGATCGACGTGGCCTCCACGGGCTGGTCGTTCTCGTAGCGGATCGAGACCTGACTTTTGGCGTCGGGACCGAGCTTGCCGGGTTCGCCCTCGCCCTTCTTGCGGGCGGCCGAGAGAAGCTCGAGAATCCGGTGCGAATAATAGATCGGCGCCGGCATCATCTCGGGCGTCTCGCGGCAGGCATATCCGAACATGATGCCCTGATCGCCCGCGCCTTCCGCAACGTCGCCGCCGCCTTCCTGGTCGCGCGTCTCGTGCGACTTGTCGACGCCCTGCGCGATGTCGGCGGACTGGGAGTGCAGGAGCACGTCGATCTTGGCGGTCTTCCAGTGGAAGCCGTCCTGCTCGTAGCCGATATCCTTGATGGCGCGGCGGGCGGCCGAGCGGATCCGGCCGGCATTGACGACTTCCTTGCCGTCCTTGTCGGTCTTCATCAGGCTCTTGGGAAGACGCACTTCGCCGGCGATGATGACGCGGTTGGTCGTCGCGAGCGTCTCGCAGGCAATGCGGACCGCCCATGGATCGGCATCGGTCTTGCGCGCTTCGCGGTAGATCAGGTCGACGATTTCGTCCGAGATCCGGTCGCAGACTTTGTCAGGATGGCCTTCGGAGACGCTTTCGCTCGTGAATATGTAGTTGGCATGCGCCATTCAAAACAACTCCTGCTGCGCGGAAATCCAGATCTACCGGGCACGGCTTCTACCGCAAGGCGAAACGCTTGCCCCCCATGGCCATGCCTATGAAGCGATCGGGCGCACAAGGTCAAGACGGAACGGAGATTGCGGCGACATTGGGAAATATTGCGACACGATATCGCGTCAGCCGCCTGGGCCGGTGCGGTGCGACTTCAGCTGCCCGCGAACCCGGGCGGACCGCAGGTTCAAGACCCCGCCTTACGATCCGTGGGTCCTGGTCGATACCGCCCGGACCCTGCCTGCCTGCCCTGCCCTGCCCTACCCAGCTTCGGGCGGGCGGTCCCGGCGATGCGACCGGACCGGCGGGCGCGGTCAGACGGCTTGCCGCTCCTGCGACGCGCTCTCGGAACGATCGTCGGCGAGCGAACGCACCAGTTCGACGACGCGGCGCCTCACCTTCGGGTCGGAAATCCGCACGAAGGCCTTGTTCAGTTGCAGGCCTTCGGATGTCGACAGGAAGTCGACGACGTAATCGCCGCCGTCCGGCTCACGCATGCCCTCGATGGCCCCGCCCGTCGACGGCGCATCCTCGAAGAAGAAGGAAACCGGGACGTTCAGCACTTCCGATATCCGCTGCAGGCGGCTCGCGCCGATGCGGTTCGTGCCCTTCTCGTACTTCTGGACCTGCTGGAAGGTGATGCCGAGCGCTTCGCCGAGCTTTTCCTGGCTTTGCCCCATCATCGTCCGGCGCAGGCGCACGCGCGACCCCACATGGATGTCGATCGGGTTCGGCGTCTTCTTGGTAACCGGCATCGCACGCCCTTGAATTGCGTCGTGATCTTTGCAGAACGCTCATATCCTTTCAAGCGCATTCTGGCGATCGAAAGGCGAACCCGGGTGCGAATCGCCGCGCGAAACCCCCTTGTTTGCGGGACAGTAAGAGCCGCCTCGCGATGGCGGTGTTAACCAATCCCCGGACGCAAAGCAAATCTCATAACGAGTGCAATGACCGAAACCGTGAGAAGGAGTAGAAGGAACGGCAGGTCCCGATACGTCCTGTAGGGGGTCACCATGGCGTTGGCCGGCAGCGCCGAGACGAGGTTGCCCTGCCGGTTGAGGCCAAGACCGCCGATTTCGCGTCCCACCGCATCGGTCACGACGGAAATGCCGGTGTTGGCGCTTCTCACCATGGGAAGCCCGAGCGCGACGGCCGTGACGGTCGCCATCCGCACGTGCTGGTAGGGCCCGGGCGTCGCGCCGTACCAGGCATCGTTGGTGACGTTGAGGATGAAACCCGGAACGGGGTCGCCGACCGGAACCTCGCGGGGGAAGATGATTTCGTAGCAGATGAGCGGCAGGAAGGCCGGGGCGCCGTCCAGCGGAACCGGTTCGAGCGCGGGGCCGGCCGAAAAGCCGCCCGGCATGTCAACGAGGCTGGAAACCCCGAGCGATTCCAGGAAGTCCTGGAACGGCAGATATTCGCCGAAGGGAACGAGATGAACCTTGTCGCTCGCCGCCTTGATCGTCCCCTCGTCGTCGATGACGTAGACCGTATTGTAGACGCGCTGGCGCCCCGCCTCCGAGCGATCGACGCGGGCGGCCCCGGCGATCAGCGTTTCGCCCTCGGAGAGACTTTGCGCAAGGCGGGAAATCGCCTCGGGCCTGTCGGTGAGGACGAACGGAACCGCCGTTTCCGGCCAGACGATGAGGCGCCGCGGGGCGCTCGCCTTGCCCTCGGCCCGGCCGCCCGGAGAGCCGGGAGACGCCTCCTTGCTGGTCGTCATCTCGATCAGCGTGTCGAAGTTCTGGCCGGCGATCTCCGGATCCCATTTCAGGCTCTGCTCGATGTTCGGCTGGACGATCTGGATCACGACCGTCTGGTCGAAGAAGGTCGGATTGTCCTGAAGCCGCCAGAGGCCGTACCCGATCTGCCCGACAAGCAGCACCGTGGCGAGCCCGAGCATCGGCCAGCGGCCGCGATTGTCGAGAAGGATCGCGGGCACCGAGAAGACGATGACGGCGAGAATCGTCAGCCCGTGGACGCCGACGAGACTGACGACCTGCATCAGGACCGGATGGCTGGCCGCCATGACCCCGATCTCGTTCCACGGAAAGCCGGTGAAGATCCAGGATCGCAGCCATTCGGCAAGACCGAGACAGGCGGCAAGGCCGAGAATGCGCCAGGCCGAATCCGACCAGACGAGCCGACACAGCGCGACGGCGAAACCGAAGAAGATCGCCAGCACCGCCGGCAGTCCGAGAACCGCCAGCGGCAGGAACCAGACGAAGGTGCCCGCATCCACCAGAAGCGCGGCTCCCAGCCACCAGAGGCCGGCGACGAAGTAGCCGAACCCGAACAACCAGCCGGTCCAGAACGGACGAAGGCTTCGGCGCAGCGCCCCTGCCTCGACATCGACCCCGGTGCCGTCGATCAGCCAGACGAGAACCGGGAAGGCGACGAAACCGGCGAACGGGAAATCGACCGGCGCGAGCGCCAGGGTGGCGAAGGCACCGGAAAGAACGGCCAGAAGCGCGCGCCGCCAACCCGCGGCGAGAACCACGCGGCCCGCTATCCGGTCGAACAGCGACCGGCTCCTGATGAGTTCGCCCCGTGCCACGTCTTCTTACCCGCCGTTTTCGATGCGGAGCCCGCCCATGGGGACTGCCGCGTCACCTTCAAACGGATCGTCCTTACGCGTTCGGCCTGTCGCGGAACAGGCCCCCTTCCGCGTCCATCCCGCCTCAGGAGGCGACGGCCAGCCCCTCGACGATCCTGCGGCGCTTCTCGCCCTGACGGATGCGGACGATCCGCACGCGCTTGACGCGCCTCGGATCGGCCTCGAGCACTTGGAATTCGAAGCCCGGAACCGCCTGGACGACCTCACCCCTCGTCGGCACGCGACCGAGCTCGGAAAACAGCAGACCGCCGATCGTGTCGGCTTCGTCCTCATATTCCGAAATGTCGAAATCCTCGCCGATCATCGCCTTCACCTCGTCGAGCCCGGCACGGGCGTCGGCGGTATAGATCCCGTCGCCCGCAAGCCGGATCATCGGCGCTTCGTCGTCGTGCTCGTCCTCGATATTGCCGACGACCATCTCGATGACGTCCTCCAGCGAGACGAGCCCGTCCGTCCCGCCATATTCGTCGATGACCAGCGCCATCTGCGTGCGGGTCGCCTGCATGCGCGCCATCAGGTCGGAGGCCGGCATGGAGGGTGGCACGAACAGGACCTTGCGCAGGATGCCGAGGCTTTCGACGGTTCGCGCAAGGTTGATCTGGCGCAGATCGAGCCCGGTCTTCGGCTTCCTGTCCTTGTCGGCCCCGTTGCGCTCACCCGGCGCGAGCGCGAGCGCGCCGCGCTCGCGCAGCCACGTCTCGGCCCGTTCGCGATCCTCGAATGCGGCATCGCCCGTTTCGCCGCCGTTCTGGACGCCGTTGGGACCGGTGCTCCGGTTGCGGGCGGGCCGCGCCACCCGCGTGATGTGTCCGACGACGTCGCGAATGTGGATCATGCCGCGCGGATCGTCGAGGCTTTCGCCATAGACGGGCATGCGCGAATGGCCGCTCGATTCGAACAGTTTCATGAGGTCGCCGAGGGTCGTCGTGATGTCGGCCGCCTGAATGTCGGCGCGCGGCACCATGATGTCCTCGACCCGCACTTCGCGAAGCGCGAGGATGTTGTTGAGCATCGCGCGCTCTTCCGGCGAGAAGGAATTGACACCGTCCTCGTCGTCGCTCTGCTGGGAAAGCGCCTGGGTCAGGTCCTCGCGCATGAGCTTGGGCATGCGCGGGCGAAACCGCCACAAGACGTTGGAGAAGAACCCGTCCCGGTTCCTCGCCTCGCCTTGCGGCCGACTTCGGTCGTCGCCGCTTGACGGTTCGGTCTGGGATCCGCTCCGGTCGTCGCCGCTCGATTCGCGGGTCATGCCTGAATGGTCCGTGGCAGTCGTGGAATTGCTCATCGCTCTTTGTGGTTCGTGAATGTCGTATCGGTCGATGGGGTCTGGCTGGCCCCGAAGGTCGTCAGCGTCCTAGAGTGGCGTTTCGTCCTGCACGCGATTATCGCCCGAAGGCCCGCCGTCCGCAATGTCGTAGGGATCGGGAATGCCCATTCCCGCAAGGATGGCCCGTTCGAGATCCTCCATCTCCTCGGCCTCCCCCTCGTCCATATGGTCGTATCCAAGACAATGAAGGAAACCGTGGACGAGAAGATGGCGGGCATGGTTCACGAACGGCTTGCCTTCGTCCCCCGCCTCTCGCGCGCAGGTCTCGAACGCCAGGACCAGATCCCCGAGCAGCGGACCCGGCCTGTCGCCGGGCTCGAGCGCCTGCATCGGAAACGACAGGACATTGGTCGGACCGTCCTTGTCCCGCCATTGGCAGTTGATTTCATGCACCGCCTTGTCGTCGGTGAGCGTCACCGAAACTTCGGTCGCGACCGCGTCGAGGATCTTCAGGTGACGCGCCGCATGGTGCAGTGTCTCCTCGACCACCACGTCCGCGCGCTCGAGCGCGCTGTCCCACCGAACGTCCTCGACGGACAAAGCAAGCGTCAGCCCGGTGGATCCGCCGTCGGACGGCGCAAGGGTCATTCTGTCGGCGATCGTCACGGTCTAGCGGCTCCGAGCCAGGGCGCACGTCAAGTCAACGGCAGGCACCATCACTCCGTTCCCGAACGGCGCACCGGCCGGCCACCGGCGGGCCCGGCGGACTGCGGCGCACGGCGGGCGGCATCCCCCTCATAGGCCTCGACGATCGACTGGACCAACGGATGCCGCACCACGTCGGCGGCCTTGAAGCGAACCGTGACGATCTTGGAGACCCCGTCGAGGACGCGCAACGCCTCGACGAGGCCCGATACCTGGCCGGGCGGCAGGTCGACCTGACTGGGATCGCCGGTGACCACCATGCGGGCGTTCTCGCCGAGGCGCGTCAGGAACATCTTCATCTGCATCGAGGTGGCGTTCTGGGCCTCGTCCAGAATGATCGCGGCGTTCGCGAGGGTGCGTCCGCGCATGAAGGCGAGCGGCGCGATCTCGATGGCGCCGGCGGCCAGCGCCCGCTCCACCTTTTCCGCCGGGATCATGTCGTAGAGGGCGTCGTAGAGCGGTCGCAGATAGGGATCGACTTTTTCCTTCATGTCGCCGGGCAGGAAGCCGAGACGTTCGCCGGCCTCCACGGCAGGACGCGACAGGATGATGCGGTCGACGGCCCCGCGCTCCAGAAGCATGGCGGCATGCGCGACCGCGAGATAGGTCTTGCCCGTGCCGGCCGGCCCGACGCCGAAGACCAGTTCGGACCGGTCGAGGGCACGCATGTAGGCGTCCTGGGTGGGCGTTCGCGCGTGGATCGTCCGCCGCCGCGTCGAGATCTGGGCAAGCGACATCTTGCCTTTGGTCTCTAAAGTCGGAAGATCGAGCTGGTCGTCCTCGGCCACCGCCATGCGGACCGCACCCTCGACGTCCTTGACGCCGATCTCCGCGCCGCCCTGCAGGCGCTCGTATAGGCTTTCCAGGGCGCGGCGCGCCTGTTCGGTCGCCACCGCGTCGCCCTTGATCTCGACCTGGTTGCCGCGCGCCGCGGCCTCGATCTTCAGCTTCTGCTCGATGACGGCCAGATGCTCGTCGAACTGGCCGAACAGGGAGCCGGCCAGCCTGTTATCCTCGAAAGTCAGCATGATATGCGCCATGTCGGACGCACCGGTTCGGGCTGACTTTTCGCGTGTGTGACTCAAGCAACGGACCTCATGGTTGGTGCTTCTTGTGGGGACTGGAACTGGGCAACGGGCTTCGTCATGCCTTCGGCCAGAAGCGAGTTCGGGCCGGTCGACGTGATGGTCGCCTCGACGATGTCGCCGATCACGCCGATCTCCTCCGGCAGGACCACCGGCTGAAGATAGGGGGAACGTCCGGCAATCTGCCCGGGATGGCGTCCCGGCTTCTCGATGAGGACGCTGAGACGCTTGCCGACGAGGCTCTGCGCGAATTCGGTCTGGTGCTGGCGCAGAAGCGCGTTCAGCGCCTGCAGGCGCTCGTCCTTGACCGCCTCGGACAAATGGCCGTCCATCTCGGCGCCCGGCGTTCCGGGACGCGGCGAGTATTTGAAGGTGAAGGCGGACGCATAGCGAACCGTGCGCACGAGGTTCATGGTCGCCTCGAAATCGGCTTCGCTCTCGCCGGGAAACCCGACGATGAAATCGCCGGACAGCGCGATGTCGGGCCGCGCGGCGCGGATCGTATCGAGGAGCCTCAGATATTCGTCCGCCGTATGCTTGCGGTTCATCGCCTTCAGGATCGTGTCCGACCCGGACTGAACCGGCAGATGCAGATAGGGCATCAGGCCCGGCAGGTCGCGGTGCGCCGCGACGAGTTCGCCGTCCATGTCGCGCGGATGGGACGTGGTGTAGCGCAGGCGCGCGAGACCGGGAATATCGGCCAGGCGGTGCAGAAGCCCGCCGAGGCCGATGGGCCGCCCCGCCTCGTCCTCGCCGTCCCAGGCATTGACGTTCTGGCCAAGCAGGGTGACCTCGCGCACGCCCGCCTCCGCAAGGCGCCTCGCCTCATCGATCAGCTGGGCGAACGGCCGCGAGACTTCGGCCCCGCGCGTGTACGGCACGACGCAGAAGGTGCAGAACTTGTCGCACCCTTCCTGGACGGTGAGAAACGCCGTGACGCCGCGACCGGAGATCTGCCGGCGATCGGATTTCGGCAGTTCGGCGAACTTGTCCTCGACCGCATAGTCGGTCTCGACGACCTTCTCCCCGTCGGAGACGCGCGCAAGAGCCTGCGGCAGGCGATGATAGGTCTGGGGGCCGATGACGAGATCGACGACCGGCGCGCGCGCGATGATCTCGCGCCCTTCCGCCTGCGCCACGCAGCCGGCGACCGCCACGCGCGTCTCGAGGCCCCTCGTCGCCCGCTCGGCCTTCATGTCGCGGATACGGCCGAGTTCGGAATAGATCTTCTCGGCCGCCTTCTCGCGGATATGGCAGGTGTTGAGAAGAACGAGATCGGCCTCCTCGATGACCAGCGTCGGCTCGTAGCCCTCGCCGGCCAGCGCATCGCCCATGCGCTGCGAATCATAGACGTTCATCTGGCAGCCATAGGTCTTCACGAACACCTTCCGCGTGTTCGGTCGGGTCTGCGCGGGCGCGTCGCCGCCTGCCGCCGTCGAAAATCCACCCTTCGTCGATGCAATGTCGGTCATGTCGCCTTTCGATCGGTTCCCGGTCGCTCTGAATGCCCAACGGGCAACCGACCTGGAACGATCCATCTGGTCTTCGGAGCGTCGTCGTTCAGACCGTCTTATTCCGACCTCCGCCATCACGCAAATGCCCTCGGCGGGGACGGGTTTCAAGCTTGCCCATCAGCGCCTGCGCAAGCAAGCGTCTCACCGCGTCTTCGCACTGTTT
Source organism: Fulvimarina uroteuthidis (assembly GCF_034321785.1). Taxonomy (NCBI): domain Bacteria; kingdom Pseudomonadati; phylum Pseudomonadota; class Alphaproteobacteria; order Hyphomicrobiales; family Aurantimonadaceae; genus Fulvimarina; species Fulvimarina uroteuthidis. The sequence continues at coordinate 361,449 of NZ_JAXLPB010000001.1, forward strand.
CGCGACAATCTTGCGATCCGATGTCGGCCCGAAGCGGATCGGTTCGCCGAACGCGACGATCGCATCCACCGCCCCTTCCTCGACGAACCGCACCAGATGGGGCCCGAGCGCCACGTTCCCCGGCCAGGCCGCGAGCGGGCGGCCCGAGCGCCCCAGCGGAAAGCCGTGCGCATGGGTATAGGCGATCGCCACCGGCTGGACGAGCACCGTCTCGAAGGCGGACATCCTCAGCGATGCCTGGGCGGCGCCGAAAAGCGCGGTCTTGAACGGCAGAACCTCGTTGCCGTCGGACGTGGTCCCTTCGGCAAACAGCACCATGACGTCGCCGGCCGAAAGCCGCGTCGCGATCGCATCGGCCTGTTCGCCCGTCCGCCCCCGGGCCTCGCGCGCGACGAAGACGGTGCGCTGGAGAACCGCCAGCCAGCCGAAGACCGGCCAGCGCCGGACCTCCGCCTTCGCAATGAAGGAAAGCGGCAGCACGGACCCCAGAACCGTGATGTCGGCCCAGGACACGTGGTTGGACACGATGAGAAGCGGATGCTCGCGCGAGGGCGTTCCGGCGAGACGCACCCTGATGCCGACGATCCGCGCAGCCACGCGTTGCCACACCATGGGCAGCCGGTTGGCGAGCTTCCAACCGAGCGCCATGGCGAGCGCCTGGGGCACGAGGAGACCGAGGGTGGTGACCAGAAGGGCGACCCCGACGAAGACGAGCCGAAGACGGGCGATCATCGCGCCTCGGGCGGGCGGGACGCGTCCTCGCGGCAGGCAGTCCAGAAGATCATCGAGGGTCCGGCGTCAGTTGAGCTTGCGGCTGAGGGTCAGCGCGCTCGTCCGCGTGCCGTCCTCATGGGTGTAGTAGGCGGGGCGGCGCCCCACTTCCTCGAAACCGAGCCGGCGATACAGCGCCCGCGCGGCGGTGTTCACCTCGTCGACCTCGAGGTGGATGACGTCCGCGCGCTCGGCGTAGAGATGGGCAAGGACCGTATCCATCAGGAGGCGCCCGACGCCGCGTCCGCGCGCCTCAGTCGAGACGGCGATGGTCAGGATCTCCGCCTCGCCCTCGACGAGGCGCGCGAGAACGAAGCCGAGCGGCGGCTGGCCGGGCGCGCCGACGCGCCGGGCGGCGAAGCCGAACGTCGTGCTCTGGGCAAGCAGCGAGCCGAGTTCGTCGCCGGACCAGGCCTGCGAGAACGCTTCGGCATGCAGTTCGGCCGAGGCGTCGAGTTCGGCATCGACAAGGGGCGTCGCCACGATGTCGCCGCGCTGAACCAGACCGTTCATGAACGATACGGACCAAATCCAAGGCAACATCCAGTACATCTCGCATCCTCCTCAGCCGCGTCACGACACCGGATCGACGAAGGCTCGGACAGCCCTGTCAGCCGGTGCGAAACCCTGCGAAGTCCGGCATCACGTCGCAGAGCCGGAAGGATAGCAGAACGCAAAACCGTTGGGCCAGTGCGCGTTTTGAATCTCAGGCTTTTTCGGCGAACAGGCTGAACGGCCGCGACGACGGTTTGGCATCGGCGCCGCGAAGATAGAGCGGCTTGGCCGGCAGAACGCCGCGCGAGGCCGCGGCAAGCCGCGCAAGGACCGCGATGTCGATCCGGCTGGTTTCGTAGCGAATGCGCAGCCGGCTGCCGCCGAGCATATCCTGTGCGATCCGCGCGCCCGATCCCGTGACGTCGATCAGCGCTTCGGGCCCGAGCGCCTTGCCGACGAAGGCCGCGAGGGCATCGGGCGCGAAAGCCTCGGACGCCCGGAGAACGTCGCCGTCGGCGGCCATCAGCAGCCCGTAGACCTCGCCGCGCCTGGCGTCGTGGATCGCCAGCACGGGTCTTTCGTCCCGCACCGCCTCCGCCATGGCATGCAGCGTCGCAAGGCCGACGACGGGCACGGCGAGGGCGAGCGCATAGCCCCGCGCCGCCGACACGCCGACGCGAACGCCCGTGAACGATCCGGGACCCACGGTGACCGCGATCCCGGTGATGTCGGCGAAGCAGTGCCCGCTCGCCTCGAACAGCCGGTCGATGACGGACGGCAGGCGTTCGGCATGCCCGCGCCCGATGGTCTCGCTGATCGCGGCGACGATGGTTGACCCGCGGGCCCGCGCACCCGCCCCGGAGCCTGTGGCGCACAGGGCCGCCGAACATTCGTCGAACGCGGTGTCGAGGGCGAGGATCAGCCCGTTTTCATGGCCTGCCATCGGATCCACCGGAGAAAAGCGCCGACGGATCAGGCCGCCTCGACCTCTTCGACTTCCGGCACGAAGTGGCGCAGGAGGTTCTGGATGCCGTGCTTCAGCGTCGCCGTCGAGGATGGGCAGCCGGCGCAGGCGCCGCGCATGTTGAGGTACACCGTCCCGTCGCGATAGCCGCGGAAGGTGATATCGCCGCCGTCCTGCGCGACCGCCGGGCGCACGCGCGTCTCGATCAGTTCCTTGATCGTGGCGACGGTTTCCTCGTCGCCCTCGTCGTAGAATTCCTCGCCGGCTTCGAGATCGGCAGCGGCGGTCTCGGCCATCACCGGACGATTGGCGACGAAGTGCTCCATCAGGCCGGCAAGGATCGCAGGCTTCAGATGCGCCCAGTCGCCGCTCGCCTTGGTGACGGTGACGAAATCGAAGCCGAAGAAGACGCCGGTGACGCCCTCGACCTCGAACAGGCGAGCGGCCAGCGGCGAACGCCGCGCCGCCTCGTCCACATCGGTGAATTCCTCGGTGCCCTTTTCCAGCACGACGCGGCCTGGAAGGAACTTCAGGGTTGCCGGGTTCGGCGTGACTTCGGTCTGGATGAACATCGCTCGATCCTTCTGCATCCGTTCGGTCGTGCGAGCGGCGCGTCTTGTTTGGAATTGTTCTAAACCTAGTGGCTCGGCCCGTTTTCCGCAAGCGGGCCGCACCGTTCCCAAGCCCCGGAACCGAAGCCCCGAGGCCGCCTCAACACAAGCTCGCGATCTCGTCCTCGTCGAGCGAGAAGGGGATGATCGTGACGGGAATGGGAAAGGCCGCACCCTTGCCGACGGCGGCCGAAACCAGCGGTCCCGGACCGTCCTTGCCCTCGCCGGACGCAAGCACGAGGATCGCGATTTCCTGGTCCTCTTCGATCACCTTGCCGATCTCGGCGACGATGTCGCCCTCGCGCACCAGCGTCTCGGGTTCGACGCCTACCTTCTCGCGCAGATTGTCGGCGATCCGGCCGAGCCGCGTGCTGGCCTCCTCGGTCGCCTCGGCGCGCATGATCTCTTCCACGCCGAACCACTGGCCCTGGAATTCGCTGGAATGCACGACGTAGAGGAAGACGGCGGCGCCGCCCGTCGTCTTCGCCCGCCATGCGGCGTATTCGGCCGCACGCAGGCATTCCGGCGTATCGTCGATGATCGCCAGGAATTTGCGCTTGCCGCCCTCGGAGGGGCTGATCCGTTTCGATACCATTGCGATTAGATGGCAGCCTGACGCGCCAAGGGCAACCCGTCGCAGATCTCCATGACCATCAGTCCCGCAACATGCCGATGATGTCCTTGACGTCCCGGATGGTCCGGGAGGCGATTTCGTCGGCCTTCTCGCCGCCCGCCTTCAGGACGCTGTCGATATGGCCCGGATCCTCGATCAGCCGGCGCATCTCGCCCGTGACCGGTGCAAGCGACGAAACGGCGAGATCGACGAGGGACGGCTTGAACTCGGAGAACTGCCGGCCGCCGAACTCCTTCAGCACCGCCTTGCGCGACTGGCCGGCGAGCGCGGCGTAGATGCCCACCAGATTGTCGGCCTCGGGGCGCCCGGCCAGACCGGCCGGCTCGGAAGGAAGCGCGTCCGGATCGGTCTTCGCCTTCTTCACCTTGCGCGCGATCGCCTCGGCGTCGTCGGTCAGGTTGATGCGCGACAGGTCGGACGGGTCCGACTTCGACATCTTCTTCGATCCGTCCTTCAGGCTCATCACCCGGGTCGCCGGACCTTCGATGATCGGATCGGTGATCGGGAAATAGCCGTTCACCGTCTCGTTGCCCATCCGGATTTCCCGGCCGAGACCGGTCGCGGCGATCTTCTGGGAAAAATCATTGTTGAACTTGATCGCGATGTCGCGCGTCAGTTCCAGATGCTGCTTCTGGTCCTCGCCGACCGGCACGTGGGTCGCCCGGTAGACGAGAATGTCCGCCGCCATCAGCGAAGGATAGGCCAGAAGACCCAGCGAGGCATTTTCGCGGTCCTTGCCGGCCTTGTCCTTGAACTGGGTCATCCGGTTCATCCAGCCGATGCGGGCCACGCAGTTGAAGATCCAGGCGAGTTCGGCATGTCCCGAGACCCGGCTCTGGTTGAAGATCACCGAGCGCTCCGGGTCGATGCCGGCGGCCAGATAGGCCGCGGCGATGGACCGGGTCTGGCCGGCCAGATCGTCCTGGACGAGCTTGGCCGTGATCGCGTGAAGATCGACGACGCAGAAGAGGCAGGGCATCTCGTCCTGCATCGCGACGAACTTCTTGATCGCGCCGAGATAGTTGCCGAGATGAAGATTGCCGGTGGGCTGGATGCCCGACAGGACGCGCGGCGCGAAATCGCTCATTCCGGCATGCTCCTAGTTCCTGGGAAAAGACGACGATGGGGGTCGAAACGCCCGCGCTTATGAACGGGTGTCGGGAAAATCGCAACGCTTTGGCGACAATGCGGGCCATGGCCGAATGTCTCGACCCCGTCCCGCGCGGCCGCGCTCAGATCGTGATCGACCAGGCAAAGCTGCGATGCTCGCCCGCTTCGAGAACCAGGATGCCCGGCTTGTCGAAGATATCGGCATCGAAGCCTTCAGGACTCGCCATCGAGTACCAGGGTTCGATGCAGACGAAGGGCGCGCCGCCCGGCTTCGACCAGATGCCGAGATCCTTGTAGCCGTCCCACGACACGGTGAGCGCCCGCGCGACGTCTCCGGTCTCGGAAACGGCCTGATAGGTGACGGAACGGCTGGCGATTCCCGGCATGACCAGCGCGTCCTCGGCAAACAGCGCGTCCGACAGAGGCAGGCTCTTGCCGTCGAAGGGCAGTGGGCACGGATCCGACAGAAGACCGCCCTCGACGCCGAGCGCCTGGCCGCTCTCGCGTTTTTCGAAGACGATCCGGTGCCGGTCCTTCGGCACGCCTTCGACAAGCGGCCAGGCAAAGCCCGGATGCGCGCCGATGCCGCAGGCAAGGGGCGTGCCGCCCGGATTGGTGATGGTCGTGCGCACCGAAAGCGTCGTGCCGATCGCTTCCACGTGAATGTCGAGGACGAAGGCGAACGGATATTGCGCCCGTGTCTCCTCATTGTCGACGAGGCGCAGCGCGACGCTTCGCTCGTTCTCCTCCACGATGTCGAACACCATGTCCCGGGCGAAACCGTGCTGGAACATCGGATAGGATCTGCCGCCATGGTGCAGGCGGTCTCCGGTCAGCCGGCCGACCACGGGAAACAGCACGGGCGCGTGGCGCGGCCATTCGGGGCCGGCCTGCCACAAGAGTTCGCTGCCGTCCTTGCCCTTGAGGCTGCGCAGTTCGGCCCCGATGCGGCTCACCACGGCCGTGACGCCCACGCTTTCGATTTCAAACGTCCGGTTCACCGGCGGTTCCTTTCGAGTGGCCCCCGACGATCAGGGGCTTGAGAGAAGAGCGGCGGCGATGGCGAGCATGGTGAGTCCGACGATCAGGTCGAGCACGCGCCAGGCGGCAGGCCGAACGAAAAGCGGTCGCAGCAGCCTTGCACCGTAGCCAAGCGAGAAGAAGAAGGCGAACGAACTCGACACCGCCCCGACGCCGAAGACCAGCGCATCGCCGTCGAACTGGCTGGCGATCGAGCCCAGGAGGACAACCGTATCGAGATAGACGTGCGGATTGAGAAAGGTGAAGGCGAGGCATGACAGGATCGCGGCCTTGAGGCTCGTCGTGACCTCGCCCCCGGTCTCCAGCGCGCCCTCGCCGCCGCGCCAGGCCGCCAGGAGCCGCGTTGCGCCGTACCAGACGAGAAACGCCGCGCCGAACCAGCGCATGTAGATCTCGACGCTCGGCAGCACCTTCGAAACCGCGGCGAAGCTGGTGACGCCGATCGCGATCAGCACGGCATCCGACAGGGCGCAGGTGAGAACCACCGGCAACACATGTTCGCCCCGCAGGCCCTGACGCAGCACGAACGCGTTCTGGGCACCGATCGCGAGAATCAGGCTGAAGCCCGTCGCAAACCCGATTGCGAACGCGGATAGGGTGGCGGTCATCAAAAACGTCTCGGCGACTCGACTGGCTGGAAGTGCCGGCAGACTTCTACGAAACCCGGCGCCCATCGGCCAGATGTCGTGCGAACACACTCCTCAGCGATAAATCGGCGATGCGACGATAGCCCGTCACCGTGTCGTCATGCCTCTTCCAATTCGTCAGCACACATTCATATAAGCATGGCAGATTAATCGTATAAGCGTCGCAAACAAATCGTATTTTCACGACATTCGATCCATGCTCGGAGTAGCCGAAACGCAACCTCATGCCCAAACGCCGAAGACAGACTGCCGCCCTTCCCTATCGTCTTTCGTCCGATGGCGCATTCGAGGTTCTGCTCGTGACGTCCCGGGACACCGGGCGCTGGGTCCTGCCCAAGGGCTGGCCCATGCCTGGCAAGAAGCTGAGCAAGGCCGCGGAGATCGAAGCCTACGAGGAAGCGGGCGTCATCGGCACGACGGCGAAGAAATCGATCGGCACCTATGATTACGACAAGGTCGAGAGCCGCAAGCGGCGGATCCCGTGCCGGGTGCATATCTTTCCGCTGCCCGTCGACAGCCTTCTCGACAAATGGCCCGAGCGCGGTCAGCGCACCCGCGAATGGTTCGCCCCGAAGGACGCCGCCACGAGCGTGGACGAGAAGGATCTCCGCCTGCTTCTCGGCAGGATCGAGACCGTCCTGCGGAACTGAGATCGCCGTCGCACCCTCTTGTCAACGTCACGCCTCGGCCGGTTTGGCCGCATCGGGATCGCCGAGACGGGCGACGAAGAGGGTCCGGACCTGCGACGTCGCACGGTCGAGCGCCTCCGCGATCCCGTTCGCATCGGCGACGTTCAACGCCTGCGCGATTCGCTCGACCAGCCGCGCCGGCAGATCCTCGATCTCGTTCGTGCCGGCCGGCGCAAGGCGTGCAAGCTGCATGACCGCAGACAAGGTCTGCATGGCCTCGGTCAGCGGCGTCGGGCCGGATGATCCCGGCCCGCCACCGGCTGCGGCGCGCTCGTAGGCCGCGAGGATATCGACGGTCTCGCAGCCCGGATCGGGCGAGATCTGCCCGGACAGTTGCGCCCACTGGGCGATGAATTCCAGATCGACGAGACCGCCCGGCCTCAACTTCAGATCGAGCGTTCCGCGCGGGGGCTTGTCGCGCCCGATCCGGCCGCGCATGGTCACGACATCCTTCGTGACCGCCTCGGCATCGCTCGGGCGGGCAAGAAGTTCGGCAATCGTGTCGCCGACGATCGCCCGCATCTCCTCGTCGCCCGCGAGCGTCCGTGCCCGGGTGAGCGCCATGCGCTCCCACGTCCAGGCCTCGGTTTCCTGATATTTGCGGAACGCCTTCCAGCGGGTGGCGAGCGGCCCGGCATTGCCCGAGGGGCGAAGCCGGAAGTCCACCTCGTAAAGGGTCCCCTCACGCATCGGCGAGGTGAGCGCCGCGATGAGGCGCTGGGTGAGGCGCGTGAAATAGACCTGCACGGCAAGCGGCCTGTCGCCATCGGACGTCTCGGCCTCCTCGTCGTGATCGTAGAGCAGGATCAGGTCGACATCGGAGGACGCGGTCAGCTCCCGGCTTCCGAGCCGGCCCATGCCCAGAAGCACGAGGCGCATGCCGTCGACCCGGCCGTGGACGCGCGAGAACTCGGCGACGGCGGCGATCAGCAGCGCATTCAGCACCACGTCGGCGATGTTGGAAAAGGCAGGTCCGGTCTCCGCCAGATCCACGACGCCCGACAGCATGCGCGCGCCGACGAGAAAGCGCTGCTCGGACGCAAAGATCCGCAGCCGCGCCAGGACGTCCTCATAGCCGTTTGCATCGGCCAGAAACGCTTCCAGCCGCGCTTCCATCAGCGCGCGATCCGGTACCTCGTCGTAGAAGGCCGGATCGAGAAGCGCATCGAAGACGTGCGGCCTTTGGGCGAGCGTCGCGGCCATCGAGGGTGCCGCCGTCAGGATCAGCAGCAGGAGATGAAGCGTCTTCGGATTGGAGGCGATCAGCGAGAAGAACTGGATGCCCGACGGCAGGCCGGCGAGGAACCGGTCGAAGGCGGCGACGCTGCCGTCGGGGTCCGGCGCATCGGCGAACGCCTCGAGGAGAGCGGGCAGAACGTCCGACAGGCGCTCGCGGGCCTTCTGGGTCCTCGTCGCGCGGTAGCGACCGATATTCCACGATCGCACGACCCGCGCGACGTCGGCCGGGCGGGCAAAGCCCATGGCCTCGATCGCCGCGATGCCTTCGGGATCGGTATCGCTGGCCAGAAGCCGGAGAACGGCGTCGGGTTCGGGCGCTTCCGCGACCTTGCGCGAACGCCCGTCGTTGAACAGCGCGTTGAAGCGCTCGTCGACGATCCGAAGCGTGCGCAGGAACCGCGTCTCGAACGCCTCATAGGCGGAAAAACCCAGAAGGCCGGCAATGCCGGCAAGCCCCGCTTCGTCCTGCGGCAATTCGTGGGTCTGCTCGTCATGCTCCATCTGGATCGCATGCTCGACGCGGCGCAGGAACCAGTAGGCGTCGAGGAGATCGTCCCGCTGGGCGGCACCGAGCCAACCGTATTGCGCCAGCAGGCCGAGCGTCTCGTCGGTCCGGCGCGTGCGCAGCGCCGGATTGCGCCCGCCCGCGATCAGTTGCTGGGCCTGGACGAAGAACTCGGCCTCCCGAATTCCGCCGCGCCCGAGCTTCACATTGTGGCCGGCCACGACGACGTCCCCGAAACCGCGATGGGTATCGATCCGGCTCTTCATGTCCTGAATATCGGCGACGGCGGCGAAATCGAGATATTTGCGCCAGACGAACGGCGAAAGCTCGTTCAGGAACGCGCGCGCGACCCAGCGGTCGCCGGCGACGGGCCTCGCCTTGATCATCGCCGCGCGCTCCCAGTTGCGGCCCGAACTCTCGTAATAGGTCATCGCCATGTCGGTGGTGATGGCGAGCGGCATCGCGCCGGGATCGGGGCGAAGACGCAGATCCGTGCGGAAGACGTAGCCGTCGCCGGTCCGCTCGTTGAGAAGGCGGACGAGGCGTCTGACGATCTTCGAGAATTCGGGGACGGCCTCCATCGGATCGGCGGCGATCCCGCATTCGGCATCGAAGAAGACGATGAGATCGATGTCGCTGGAATAGTTGAGTTCGCGCGCGCCGAGCTTGCCCATGGCCAGCACGAAGAGGCCGCAACCGGTCTCGGGATCGGCCGGATCGGGCAGCACGATCCTGCCGGCCTTGTGGGCGGCCGCAAGGCAGAACCTCAGCGCCGCGCCGATCGCAGCCTCCGCAAGGCGCGACAGGCATTCGGTGGTGTCGGCCGGCGATGCCGCCCCGAACAGGTCCCGGAGCGCGATCAGGAGGGAGACTTCGCGTTTTACCTCGCGCAGCCGCTTCATCATCGCGGCCTCGGTGGTCTCGCCTTCGGCACCGTCCGCCATGGCCCCGATCAGACGGTCGATCCGGTGCCCGGCATCCTCCTCGAACAGATCCTCGAGAATCGCCGGACGCCATTGGATCGAGGCGCGAAGATAGGGCGAAAGCGCCATCACCGCCCCGAGCCGGGCCGCATCGGCCGAGCCGGACCGACAGAAGCCGGCAAGCCGGGACAGGTCCGCGTCCGCCGCGGCGTCCGCCAGTTCGCCCAGCCAGTCGCGGACGCCTTGCCCCGAGGAGAGAACGCGTGGGTGAAGATCTCCGCCGATCTTCGGGCCGGGCGCGCTCGCCCCGTCAGTTCGGCTTGTCGTCATGGCTCGCGCGGTCCTTCACATGCTTGGGCAGTCGAAGAACGACCTTAAGCCCTGGACCGGCATCCTCAAGCGCCAATCGTCCGCCATGCACACGGGCGATCGCCTGGACGAGCGACAGGCCGAGCCCCGAGCCCGGCAGCGTGCGGCTCTCGTCGAGCCGGTAGAAGCGCTCCAGAACGCGCGGGCGCTTGTCCTCCGGAATGCCGGGACCATTGTCGGCGACCGAGATCACCGCGTCGCTCCCCGTCTCCTCGATGGCGATCGTCACATGGGCCGCGCCCTCGTGCGGCCTGCCGTATTTCAGCGCGTTGTCGACGAGATTGGAAATCGCCTGCGCGACGAGTTCGCGGCTCGCCGCGATCTTCGAGGGGCCGGAAGCCCTGAACTCCAAGGCCGCGCCCGCTTCCTCGGCGACCGGTTCGTAAAGCTCGGCGACATCGCCGGCGATCGCCGTCAGATCGACTGTCGTCTTCTGGATCGGATGGGAGCCGGCCTCGACGCGCGAGATCATCAGGAGGGCATCGAAGGTGCGGATCATCGTGTCGGCATCGCCGATGATGCCCTCGAGATTGTCGCGCGTCTCGTCCGATTCGGCAGCCTGCTGCGCCGCCTCCGCCTTCGAGCGAAGCCGCGCGAGCGGCGTCTTCAGATCGTGGGCGATGTTGTCGGACACCTGGCGCAGGCCCTCCTGCAGAAGGGCGATGCGGGCGAGCAGCGTGTTCAGGTTCTCCGACAGGCGATCGAATTCGTCGCCGGCCCCGAAGACCGGCAGTCGCTCGCCCAGATCGCCGGCCAGAATGCGGCTCGAGGCCGCCGACATGCGATCCAGGCGCCGCAACGCCCGCCGCCCGATGCCGAACCAGGCGATCAGCGCCAGCCCGCCCATGGCGGCAAGCGCCAGGATCAGCGCGGATTGCACCACTTCGCGAAACCGCAGGGCGTCGCTCTGGTCGCGGCCCACGAGCACCCGCATGCCGTTCGGCAGCGACACCACGTCGGCGATCGCCTTGTGGTAGACGCCCGTCTCGCCATAGCGGGAATAGCCGAACGCGTCGGGCGTCGAGCCGGCCTCGTCGAGGACGCCGGCCTGAAGGCTTTCGACATTGCCGGCGATGATGCGGCCGGTCGCGTCCGTTGCCAGATAGAGGCCGGCGCCCGGCTGCCGCGCCCGCCGATCGATCGAACGGACGAGACCGACAATGCCGGCAAGCCGGTAGATCTGCGCGAGTTCGGCCTTTTCTTCGACGATCCCGGCGCGCGCCTGGCTTTCGATGATGTCGCTCGCCGTGTTGGTGACGTAGTAGACGAGACCCACGGCCCCGAAGGCGAAGATCAGGAAATAGACGGCGGACAGGCGCACCGCCGTCATCTTCAGGAGGGCTTTCAGACGCCGCACGGCCGATCAGCTGTCTTCGCGCATGATGTAGCCCGAGCCGCGCACCGTGTGCAGCAGCGGCCTGTCGAACTCGCGCTCGATCTTTGATCTGAGGCGCGAGATATGGACATCGATCACGTTGGTCTGGGGATCGAAATGATAATCCCAGACATTTTCCAGAAGCATGGTCCGCGTCACCACCTGGCCGGCATGCTTCATCAGATATTCGAGCAGGCGGAACTCGCGCGGCTGAAGCACCACGGGCTTACCGGCGCGGCGCACCTCGTGAGACAGCCGATCGAGTTCGAGATCGCCGACCTTGTAGCTCGTCTCGACCTCGCCGGTGGAGCGGCGGCGGCCGAGAACCTCGGCGCGGGCGAGCAGTTCGGACATGGCATAGGGCTTGGTCAGGTAATCGTCTCCGCCCGCCTTCAGCCCCTCGACACGGTCGTCGACCTGGCCGAGCGCCGACAGGATGAGCGCCGGCGTGTGCGAGCCGCTCTTGCGCAGGTCAGCGATCACCGAAAGGCCGTCGCGCTTGGGCAGCATCCGATCGACGATCAGCAGATCGTAGTCGCGGCCCTCTGCCATGTTGAGGCCGGTCTCGCCGTCGGCCGCATGGTCGGCGCCATGGCCGGCCTCCTTCAGCGCCTTCAGAAGGTAAGAGGCCGTCTCGCGGTCGTCTTCGATTATCAAGATGCGCATCGCGCCGTCATTTCGCTCTGATCGTGAGGATTGAAGCGTGGCGCCGGTCTGGCCGGTACCGCGCGATCCGGGTTCGCGTTCCTTAGGATGTCGTCGCAGCATAGCGTTTCCAGCCCCTTTGCGAAGGATGGTGGAGAAATCGATGGAGGGAATGTTCGGCGGCGGCGCATCGGGAACGGGCGAACGTGCCGGGCGCCGCCGCCCGCGCTCCGGGGCCGGGAAGACATTCTACGCATTCTTCCCGGATCCTTCGGAGCGCGATCCGTGAGCTGCGGCGCGTCGCGAGACCCGCGACCGTCACTGGCGCGGGAAGCCGGCAGACGCGGCTGTGACACCGTTCCGCCGGCCTGTCGCTCGCGCACCCCGTGCGGGCATCCCGATGAGGGGGTCGGGAGCGTGGCGCTGGATTTCGCCGAGGCTTTCCGGCGCCACGCTCCCGCTTCGTCAGCTCTTCTCGATCGGCAGGGCGACGAAGCGGTTCTCGCCATCGGCGTTCTTCAACTGGAAGAGCGCGGCGCGGCGTCCGTTCTCGGCAGCCGTCTCGATCGCGGTGCGGATGTCTTCCTGCGAGGAGACGTCGGCTCCGTTGACGGCGACGATCGTATCGCCGGCCGAAAAGCCCTTCTCGGCCGCCGAGGAATCCGGATCGACATCGGTGACGACGACGCCGGCGCCGTCCTCCGACGGCATGACGGTCATGCCGTAACCGTCGAGCGCGGACGGATCGACGGGCGAACCGCCGGTTCTGGGCGCGTCGAGCGAGGCGGCCTCGTCGAGCGAGCTGAGATTGCCGAGCTTCACGTCGATCGTCTCGCTCTTGCCATCGCGGAAGACCGCGATCTCGACCGTGGCGCCGGGATTGTAGTCCGCGATCATCCGGGCGAGGTCGCGCGGGCTCTCGACCGCCTGGCCATCGACCCCGGTGATCACGTCGCCGGTCTCGATGCCGGCCTTGGAGGCCGGCGTCTCGGTGTCCGGCAGGGTGACGATCGCGCCCTTGGCGCTGGCAAGGCCGAGCGCCTCGGCGATGTCTTCCGACACTTCGCCGATCTGGACGCCGAGCCAGCCGCGCTCGACCGTGCCGTCGTCACGCAGCGATGCCACCACGTCCTTGGCGACGGACGCGGGAATGGCGAAGGCGATGCCGACATTGCCGCCCGAGGGCGAGAAGATCGCCGTGTTGACGCCGATCACCTTGCCGTCGAGACCGAAGGCGGGACCGCCGGAATTGCCACGGTTCACCGCCGCGTCGATTTGCAGGAAATCGTCGTAGGGACCCGCACCGATATCGCGGCCCCGGGCCGAGATGATGCCGGCCGTGACCGAGCCGCCAAGGCCGAACGGGTTGCCGACGGCCACCACCCAGTCGCCGACGCGCACCGCATTGTCGTCGCCGAACTCGACATAGGTGAACTTGGTGTTGTCCGCGTCGACCTTGAGGAGGGCAAGGTCCGTGCGCTCGTCGGTGCCGATCAGCTTGGCGGTATATTCCTTGCCGTCGTCCATCACCACCGTATAGGTCGAGCCATTGGCGACGACGTGGTTGTTGGTGACGACGTAGCCGTCATCGGAGATGAAGAAGCCCGAGCCCTGCCCGATCGAAGGCCGGTCGCGGTCGCGGCGGTCGGGGTTCAGGCCGCGTGGCATCTGCGGCCCGCCATCGGGCGTGCCGAAGAAGCGGCGCAGCGGATGGTCATCCGGCAGATTGCCGAAGGGGCTGGCCATGTCGCCGCTCAGATCCATCGAGGGCTCGTCGGCCTGCGTGACGCGGACGGAGACGACGGCCGGAGAGACCTGGGAGACGACGTCGGCAAAGCCGAAATTCTGCTGCGGGGCCTCGACCTTGACGGGCTCCGCATTGACGGCGGGCGTGTTGGACAGGACGCCGGTCGACAGCGCCGCTCCGGCGACGCCGGCGGCAAGGACGCCCGCGAAAAACTTGTTGCGCTTGGACTTGGTGGACGTTGCGTTCCGCATCTGAACTCCGAGGGTCATGTTCGGGAAAACTTCTGGCGCACGCCTCGTCGAGGTCGTCCGCCGATGCCTCGCAACATAGGGATGGCAAGGTTACAGTGGCTTTTCGAGCGTGTGAAAACTTCGTAAGGTCCCAGAATGCGAACGGGCCGCGCGCGCCACGGCCCGCGTTCCGGCAAGGCTTGACGGGCCGGGGGCCGCCTTTCAAATGGGATCATGATTTCCCAGCGCGCCCGCTACGCCATTCGCGCGATGCTCAACATCGCTCCCCGCACCATACCCGTCTCCGCGACGGTGATCGCGGACGAGGAAGCGATTCCCAAGAAGTTCCTCGAGGCGATTCTCGCCGATCTGAAGAAGGCCGGACTGATCGAGAGCCTGCGCGGCAAGAACGGCGGATACCGGTTCGCAATATCGGCCGGCGACATCAGCTTCGCCGACGTCCTGCGGGTGGTCGACGGACCACTGGCGCTGGCTCCATGCGCCAGCCGCACGGCCTATCGGCGCTGCGACGACTGCAGGGACGTGGAAACCTGCGAAACCCGCATGGCGCTCCTTCGGGTGCGCGACGCAACGGCCGCCATTCTCGAAAGCCGGACGTTCGCTCTCGCCTCCGTGGAAGAGGCGGAGCGGGATCCGATTCGCCAATGACATCTGCACGATATTTCACGTGCCGGCCCGCAAACGGAAAATTCCTATCGTTTCAGTATGATTTTCGGGCGTTTATCGCCTACAGGAGAAATCGGAATTTGGGCTAGTCTTCGTCCGCGACAACGACGGAGCGTGCCATGTCCGATTTTCTTCTGTTTCTTCTGGTCGGTGCCCTCGCCCAGCTTGTCGATGGCGCCCTCGGCATGGCCTATGGGGTCGTCTCCTCGACGGTCCTGATCTCCTTCGGCGTCGCGCCGGCGGCCGCATCGGCCACGGTTCACACCGCGGAAGTCTTCACGACGGCAGCCTCCGGTGCCGCCCACGCGCTGAACCGCAACATCGACTGGAAGCTCTTCTGGCGGCTCGTGCCCTTCGGCATCCTCGGCGGCGTCGCCGGCACCTACGTGCTGACGAGCTTTCCCGGCCATGTCATGAAGCCCTATGTCGCCGGCTACCTCTCCATCATCGGCATCTACCTCGTCGTCCGCTCGTTCCGGAAGATCCCGAGCCGTCCGGTTCCAGGTTCCGTCGCACCGCCCCTGGCGCTGGCGGGCGGATTTCTGGATTCGGTCGGCGGCGGCGGATGGGGCCCCGTCGTCACCACCGGGCTGCTGGGGGCCGGCGGCGCGCCGCGCTACGTCATCGGCACGGTGAACACGGCGGAGTTTCTCGTCACTCTCGCCGTCTCCCTGAGCTTTCTCTTCGCCCTGTTGTCGGGCCATTGGGAAGAAGCAGGGGATTTCGCCTCGCACGGGCTTGCGATCCTCGGCCTGATCGTCGGCGGCGTCTGCGCGGCCCCGTTTGCCGGCTACATCGTCAGGCGGCTCAAGGAGACGCTACTCCTGCGCCTCGTCGGCGGCCTGATCACCACGCTCGGCCTTATCCAGATCGCGCAATGGCTAGCCTGAGGCCGGCTTCGGTCGAGCCGGCCCGCCACGCGAGCGCCTCCGGTCCGGCCCGCTCTGTCCGCCCGTTTCCCGCATCGCATGCGCCGGCCGAACGGATCGACCCCGGCGTCCGCGAGCTTTCGGACGCAAAGCGCGACCGAGCCGCTTCGAAACGCCTCGCGGGCTTTGCGGCGATCGAGGCTTGCGCGGCCGCGCGGCACGCGTCAAACAGCCTCCGATGACCCATGACGCAATCATTCTCGGGGCCGGGGGAGCCGGGCTCCTGGCGGCGGCGACCGCCGGCAAGGCCGGGGCGCGCGTCCTGGTCGTCGATCATGCCGACGAGCCCGGCAGGAAAATCCTGATTTCCGGCGGCGGGCGCTGCAACTTCACGAACATGAACGTCGA
This sequence comes from Fulvimarina uroteuthidis, assembly GCF_034321785.1. Lineage (NCBI taxonomy): Bacteria > Pseudomonadati > Pseudomonadota > Alphaproteobacteria > Hyphomicrobiales > Aurantimonadaceae > Fulvimarina > Fulvimarina uroteuthidis. Next base: position 377,408 of record NZ_JAXLPB010000001.1, read on the forward strand.
GCCGCGCTGCTTCCTGTCGGACAATCCCCACTTCATGAAATCGGCGCTCAAGCGCTACACCCAGTGGGATTTCCTCAGCCTCGTCGACCGCTATCGCATCGCCTGGCACGAAAAGACGCTCGGCCAACTCTTCTGCGACGGCTCGGCCCGGCAGATCGTCGATATGCTGCTCGACGAATGCAAACGCGGGTCGGTCGAGATCCGGCTCTCGACTTCGATCGGCACGATCGGCCATCGTGACGGCCTCTATCATGTCGGCCGGGCGAGCGCCCCGAACCTCGTCATCGCGACCGGGGGGCCGTCGATCCCGAAAATGGGCGCGACCGGCGTCGCCTTCGAGATCGCCGAACGTTTCGGCCTTCGCCTCGTCACGCCGCGCCCTGCCCTCGTGCCCCTGACCCTCGGCCGGGACGAGAGCCTGTTCAAGGACATTTCGGGGGTCGCCTGTCCCTCGATCGCCCGGGTCCGGGACGTGAGTTTCGCGGAGGCGACGCTGTTCACGCACAAGGGCCTCTCCGGACCGGCGATCCTTCAGGTGTCGTCCTACTGGAAGCCGGGCGAGACGATCGCGCTGTCGCTCGTCGACGATGCTGCCGAAAAGCTGAAGGCGGCAAAGCGCAGGATGCCGAAGGCAGGCCTCAAGGCCGCGCTCTCGGAACTTCTGCCGAACCGCCTCGCGGATGCGCTCGCGGCGCGGATCGGGTTCGAGAAGAAGCTGGGAGATGCCGCCGACGCAGAACTTGAACGGGCCGCCGAACATCTGTCCGCCCTCACCTTCCGCCCGAGCGGAACCGAGGGCTACGCCAAAGCGGAAGTCACCGCCGGCGGCATCGACACGGCGGACCTCTCATCGAAGACGATGGAGGCGAAAGCGGTTCCCGGCCTCTATGCGGTCGGGGAAGCCGTGGACGTGACCGGCTGGCTCGGCGGCTACAATTTCCAGTGGGCATGGGCCTCCGGCGTCGCCGCCGGCAAGGCGATCGCGCAGAAGATCGCGACCGCCTGACCGGTTCCCCGCTTCCTGCCCCGTCAGCCTCGCCGCCAGGGTCCGCGTCAGAACGAGCAGGCGCTTTCGGGCCGGTCGAGACCCATCGTGTCGAGATCCGAGACCTGGTGCAGGAAGCCTTCCTGCGGCGACGCCGAGACGACCGAATCCTCGGTCGCCAGGAGCACCGGCTGGCGCAGCTGCCAGTTCCAGTCGCGGAACGTCAGGCGCTGTCCCTTGAAGGCCGCGACGGTGAAATCGTCGGACTTGATGAATTCGTCGAGCACCTCGGGGTCGGTCGACTGCGTGCGCGAGGCCGCCTCGCCGACGATCCGCACCGCCGTCCAGGCCTGCATGTCCTTCGATTCCATGCGCCGGCCGCTGGCATCCTCGAAACGGTTCTGGATCTGCGCGCCGCCCCACTGCTCGCTCGCCGGGTGCCAGGAGCCCGGCGTCAGACCGGACGTGCCGGCGACGGGCCGCGGAATCCACGTTCTCCACGGAACGTAGGAGCCGAAGACCTCGCTTTCGTCGGCCACGATCAGAACGTCGTGTTCCGGGAGATCCTGAAGGAAGACCGGGAGCTGACGCTGAACGAGCGCCTGTCCCGAATCCGTCGCGCGCGCCCCGCCCGCATCCTCGAAGGTCTTCTCTCCGACGATGTTGCCGCCGAACTTCGTCGCCGATCGCTTCATCGATTCCGCAAACAGCCTGTCCGGCTCGTGCTCGCCCGCGACGAGCGCCCAGTCGCGCCACTGCTTCCACATCAGATATTGCGCCAGCCCGTCGGTGAGCATCGCGTAGGAGGGCGCGGTGTGCAGCATGTTGGCGCGACAGTCCGCGTCGCGAAGCCGCGTGTCGAGCGCTCCGGCATTGAGGACGAGGGCATTTTCGGCAGCGGCCAGATCGGCGACGGCGAGCGTGTCGTTCGCATTCAGATCGGTGACGATGTAGTGGACGCCGTCAGCGAGCATCTTCTGCGCCGCCGGCGCCACATCGTCGCCGGGCGCGAGCGTGACGACGTCCAGGGTGAAATCCTGCCCCATGAACGACCCGGTCGTGTTGTTGTCGGCGATGGCGACCTCGGCACCGGCAAGGCCGATATCCTCCGGCGGGATGTCGAGGACGGACAGGGCGAGGGTCGGCTCGTAGGTGCGAAGATAGCCGATCTTGACCTCGGACGCCTGGTTCTGGGATCCGGACGCGGCGGGCTGTCCGGGTGCCGGGGACGCTGCCGGCGCGGGATCGGCCGGCGCGTCCTGCGCCTTGACCATGCCGGCGCCAGCCGTCATTGCGAGCGCCAGCGGGGCAGCAAGCAAGGCGTTGCGGAAATGCGTCGAGCGGGTGTTTGCGGTCATGGCTGCGTGCGCCTCTTCGTGAAGGATTGCTTGCCTCGGTCAAGACCCGTTTCGGTTTGATCGCGGGTCGGCGTGCGTTAAACCTATGTATCTTAAAGAGCGGTGGGCGCCGCGATGGGAGGCAATCATGGTCGAAGCACATGTTCTCGGAGGCAGGAAAGCAAGGCAAGCTGGATTTTTTCCCGTTGTCGTCGCGGCGATCGCCCTGATGACGACGGCGTCGCTCGCGCAGGAGCCGGCGGCTTCCGCGCCGGACACGAACGCGGCAGCCATTGCGCAGACGCAGCGCGTCGCCGTGTTTCCGTTCGAGCTGGTCGATTCCAGCCTCGAAGGGTCGATGATGGGCGTGAACGCCGACGAAACGAAACGCCTGGCCATGATGGCACCTGCCATGCGCAAGAATTTCGAGACCCTCGACGGCTTCGAGGTGATGGATTCATCGGCCGCAGACGAGAAGGTCGCGAACGTCCATCTGGAGAGCTGCGGCAATTGCGGGGTGACCTTCGCCCGCGACCTGGGCGCCGACGTCGTGGTGCTGGGCACCGTCCAGAAGGTCTCGAACCTCATCCTCAACATCAACGCCTATGTCTACGACGTCGCATCCGGCGAACAGATCGCCCGCGGCAGCGCGGACATCCGCTCCAACACCGATAAGAGCTGGCAGAAGGGGCTCGAATATCTGTTCGAGAACGTTCTGAAGACCCAGATCGAGACCCGGTCCTGATGATCAAGCTTCTCGCCAGCGTCTCGGGCCCTGCCGAAGCGCTCGTCGCCCTGCGCGGCGGTGCCGACATCATCGACCTGAAGAACCCGTCCGACGGCGCGCTCGGCGCCGTCTCCCCGAAGATCATCGAGGAGACCATCGCGGCCGTCGGCGCGCGGCGCGCGATCTCGGCGGTCGCCGGCAATCTGCCGATGGAGCCGGAGGCGGTCGCCCGCGCGATCGAAGCGCGGTGTGCGGCCGACTACGTGAAGATCGGCCTGTTTCCGGCAAGCCGCGAAGACATTGCGGCGGTGATCGAGGCGGCGAGCCATTACAGCGAGAAGAGCCTCCTCATCGCGGTGCTCTTCGCCGATCGCGAGCCGGACTTCAGCCTTCTCGAAGAGCTCGCCGATCACGGCTTCTGCGGCGCGATGCTCGATACGATGGAAAAAGGCGCGGGCGGGCTGACGCGGCACCTGTCGCCGGCGAGATTGCGCGACTTCGTCACCCGCGCCAAGTCGCTCAACCTGATGGTCGGGCTCGCGGGCTCGCTCGAAGCCCCGGACGTCCAGCGCCTCAGCATTCTCGAACCCGACTATCTCGGTTTTCGCGGGGCGCTGACCTCCGGCCGGCGCGATGCCGCGATCGACGAGGCGCGGGTCCGCGAGATCGCGACGCTGATTGCGGGAACCTCGAGCATCGCGCATCCTCTCTCCGATCCCTCCCATGCTCTGGATCGGCAGGACGCCCCGGTCATGGCCGGCGGAGATCGCGTCTTCGTCGAGGACTTCGTCCTGCCGCTGGAAATCGGCGCCTATGCGCACGAGCATGGCCGCACGCAGGAGGTTCGCTTCAGCGTCGAGGCGATCGTCGCGCCGATCCCGTCCGCGGCACGGACGATGGCCGACATCTATTCCTACGACGTCATCATCGATGCGATCCGGACGATCGCAGAGGCCGGCCACACCGTGCTCGTGGAGGAACTCGCAACGCGGCTGGCGGAGGATTTGCTTTTGGACCCGCGCGTGCGCCAGATACGCGTCCGCATCGAAAAGCTCGGTCTCGGACCGGGTGCCGTCGGCGTCGAGATCGCGCGCCGACGGCCACAGTCCGCACCGCTTCGCTGATCTTGATCGTGCATCGGCAAGGCCACGGTCCGTCGGTGTCCGCGAACGAAGGGAGTCGTCCGTCCAGAAGAGAAGGCCGTGTCGCGGCGACGAGAAATAAAACGTGCGTTAGCGCTTCAGAAGAGTCATGGTCCGAATATGAAACCTATCACCTTGGTCAAATTGGGCGGCAGCACCGTTCGCTCGCCGAGCCTGCGGAGCTGGATCGCCGCCATCGAACTCGCGGTCGAACCGGTCGTCGTCGTCCCCGGCGGCGGGCCGTTCGCCGACACCATCCGCCGTCATCAGGCCCAGCTCGGCTATGACGATGCGACGGCTCACGAAATGTCCGTCCTGGCGATGGAGCAGTTCGGATGCGTGCTGCTCAATCTCTCCCGGCGGTTCGTCGCCGCAGACAGCGAGGAGACGATCGCCACGGCACTCGAGACCGGCCGTGTGCCGGTCTGGCTTCCGCGCAAGATGGTGATGAGCGCACATGAGATCCCCCAGGACTGGACGGTGACGTCGGACTCGCTTTCGGCCTGGCTCCAGACGCGCCTCGACGCCAGAAACCTCTGTCTGGTCAAGCTCATCGACGTGCCGAAGAATTCCTCGGTCGACGCGCTCTCGCGCGCGGCGGTGGTGGACATGGCCTTTCCGACCATGATCTCGCACGACGCCCTGCTCTATATCGCAGGTCCCGCCGATCTCGGCTCGGCCGGACGGCGGTTTTCCGTCGGCGACGTTCCCGGCCAACTGATTCCCACCTCGGCCGGCTCGACCTCCGGTGACAGTGTGGAGGCTGCGGAATAGGCACGCACCTTTCCGATCGTGCCTTGGCAAACTCCGTCATTTCGGTGACATAGCGGCAATGGCGCGAGAACGCATTCTCTTCCTGACCGGACATCTGGCCCGGCCCCGGCTCGAACGGCTCTTGACCGGTCTCGGCGAGACCGAGTTCGCGTGGTCGATCGCCGATATCGGCGTGAAGGTCGCAGCGCTCGCGACCGGCGACATCATCGAACGGCGGCTGAAGCGGCCGGTCGAAGCCGACAAGGTGGTCCTGCCGGGCCGCTGCCGGGCCGATCTCGACCGCCTGCGCGAAAGCTTCGGCGTGCCCTTCGAGCGCGGACCCGACGAACTCGCCGACCTGCCGGCCCATCTCGGGCGCCAGGGCCCGCCGCCGGACCTGTCCCGTCACGCCATGCGCATCTTCGCCGAAATCGTCGATGCCTCCGCTTTGTCGGTCGAGGAGATCGTCGCCCGCGCCCGTCCGATGCGCGACGAGGGCGCCGACGTCATCGATCTCGGCTGCCTGCCCGATACCCCGTTCGACCACATGGAAGAGACGATCGCCGCGCTGAAGGCGGAAGGGTTCGCCGTCAGCGTCGATTCGGCGAACCGCGACGAGCTTGGCCGGGCGATCGCGGCCGGGGTGGATCATGTCCTGTCTTTGACGGAAGACACGCTCGATCTTGCCGAGGGATCGAGCGTGATGCCGGTCCTGGTGCCGGCGATACCACACGACATGGCCTCGCTCGCCCGCGCGATCGACAAGGCTCGCGCCATGGGCATCCGTTTCATGGCGGACCCGATTCTCGACCCGATCCATTTCGGCTTTTCCGCCTCCCTTTCGCGCTATCACCAGCTGCGGCAGGACTTTCCCGACATCGAGATCCTGATGGGCACCGGCAATCTGACCGAGCTGACCGATGCCGATACGTCGGGCGTCACCGCCATGCTTCTCGGCATCTGTTCCGAGCTCGACATCGGCCATCTGCTGATCGTCCATGTCAGCCCGCACACGCGGCGCACAATCGCCGAGCACGACGCGGCGCGGCGGATGCTGTTCGCGGCCAAGCGGGACAACGCCCTGCCGCGCGGCTATTCGTCGGCTCTCCTGCAGATCCACGACGTCCGACCCTTCACGGCGACCCCCGCCGAGGTCGCGGAGCTGGCCGCGGACGTCAAGGACCGGAACTACCGCATCCAGACGAGCCAGGCCGGGATTCATCTCTACAATCGCGACATACACGCGACGAAGACCGACGCGTTCGAGTTCTTCCCCCATATCGACGTCGGCGGCGATGTCGGCCACGCCTTCTATCTGGGGGCCGAACTGCAGAAGGCCGAGATCGCCTTTCGGCTCGGCAAGCGATATGCGCAGGACAATCCCCTGGACTTCGGCGCCGCCGCCCTCGCCCGCGAGGAGGATCGCACGCGCCTGGAGGCGGCCGGGCATACGCTGAAGGCGGGAAAAGACAAACGAGCCAGGACGAAAGATGCCGCGCCGTCCGGCTGACGCCGGGCGTTCGGCATCGAGGAGAGAAGCAGGACGATGGCATATATCCGCGAAAGCGTTTTGACGACGAGGGCCGAGGACGGGAGCGTGCACATCGCGCCGCTCGGCATCATCGAGGATGGCGAGCACTGGATCGTCGCGCCCTTCCGCCCGTCGACGACGCTCGCCAACATCGAGACGACGGGTCGGGCCGTCGTCAACTATACGGACGATGCGCTGATCTTCGCCGGGTGTCTCACCGGTCGCAGGGACTGGCCGCTCGCGCCGGTCGAAGGCTGCGACATTCCCCGGCTCGCGGCGGCGCTCGCCCACGATGTCCTCGAGGTCGTCGACGTGAAGGAGGACGAGACGCGCCCGCGCTATCGCTGCCGCATCGTCTCGTCCGGCCAGCACGGGCCGTTCACGGGGATGAACCGGGCGAAGGCCGCGGTCTTGGAAGCGGCCATCCTCGCCTCCCGGCTCTCCATGCTGCCGTCGGAGAAGATCGAGGACGAGATCGCCTATCTGAAGATCGCCGTGGACAAGACCGCCGGCCCGGACGAACACAAGGCCTTCGGCTGGCTTCTGGAAAAGATCATCGATCATCTGGCGCGGATGGAGATGGACGAGAAGGCCTAGGCAGCCAAGGGCTTACCCCCTTGCGCGCCGCCGATCGTTAGACCATTCGTCGCATTCGAGCGACGCTCCGCCGCCGGCTCCCCTTCCATTCGGCGTCAAAACCGTCTAGCCGACCGGCTTGAAGCCGGACGTTTCCCAAGGCCGGCATGACCCGACGCGATCAGAGGAGCCTCTTCGATGGCCCATCCCGATTATCCGACCCACGCCAAGATTTCCGGACCGATCGTCATGATCGGCTTCGGCTCGATCGGCAAAGGCACATTGCCTCTCATCGAGCGTCATTTCGACTACGATCCGAAGCGGTTCGTCGTCATCGATCCGGTCGATGACGACAAGCATCTCCTCGACGAGCGCGGCATCCGCTTCGTCAAGGAGGCCGTCACCAGGCAGAACTATCGCGACCTCCTCACGCCGCTCCTCACCGAGGGCGAGGGCCAGGGCTTCTGCGTCAACCTGTCGGTCGACACGGGCTCGCTCGATCTCATCAAGCTGTGCCGCGAGCTCGGCGTCCTCTACATCGACACGGTGGTCGAGCCCTGGCTCGGCTTCTACTTCGACAAGAGCATGTCGAACGCCGACCGCACCAATTATGCGCTGCGCGAGACCGTACGCAAGGAAAAGCGGGACAATCCCGGCGGCACCACGGCCGTCTCGTGCTGCGGCGCCAATCCGGGCATGGTGTCCTGGTTCGTCAAGCAGGGCCTCGTCGACGTCGCGAACGCGATCGGCATCGACTATGAAGAGCCGGCCTTCGACGATCGCAACGGCTGGGCGAAACTGATGAAGAAGACGGGCGTCAAGGGCGTCCACATCGCCGAGCGCGACACCCAGCGCGCCAAGAGCCCCAAGCCGATGGACGTGTTCTGGAACACCTGGTCCGTCGAGGGCTTCCTGTCGGAAGGCATGCAGCCCTCGGAGCTCGGCTGGGGCACCCACGAGAACTGGATGCCGAAGAACGCCAAGACCCACAAGAAGGGCAACCAGGCCGCGATCTATCTGGAGCAGCCGGGTGCCAACACGCGCGTGCGCTCATGGTGCCCGACCCCCGGCGCCCAGTACGGCTTCCTCGTCACCCACAACGAATCGATCTCGATCGCCGACTATTTCACCCATCGCAACAAGAAGGACGAGGTGACCTACCGTCCGACCTGTCACTATGCCTATCATCCGGCGAACGATGCGGTGCTTTCCCTGCACGAGCTCTTCGGCGCCGCCGGCAAGGTTCAGTCGAAGCTGCACGTTCTCGACGAGACCGAGATCGCCGACGGCATCGACGAATTGGGCGTCCTCCTCTACGGGCACGACCGCAACGCCTACTGGTACGGCTCCCAGCTTTCGATCGAGGAAACCCGCAAGATCGCGCCCTACCAGAACGCGACCGGCCTGCAGGTGACGTCCGCGGTGCTCGCCGGCATGGTCTGGGCGTTGGAAAACTCCGAGGCCGGGATCGTCGAGGCGGACGAAATGGACTATAAGCGGTGCCTCGAAGTCCAGTCGCCCTATCTCGGTCCCGTCAAGGGCTACTACACGGACTGGACGCCATTGACCGATCGTCCGGGCCTCTTTCCCGAGGATATCGACGCGGAAGACCCATGGCAGTTCCGGAATATCCTCGTGCGTTAAGTCTTTCCCGACATTCGCTTTCAGGTCCGGTGATGAAGGCGCGGCGCGCGGACGGTCGAGGCAACCCGATCGTCCGCGTTGCGTTATACCGGGGCTGGAGAGTAACGAATGACCAATCTCGATCAAAAACGCCACGTCGTCGAAGACGTGATGCGGGCGGTGATGACCGGTGAAACCGGATCGATCGCAAAACGCTTCTACCCCGGCGCGCAGGTCCTGCAGCGCAGCAATGCGGGCGCGACCGACGCGCCCTGGTTCGAGCGGATGGAAGGCGAGTTCTTCCTGGCCGGAGAGGAGGAGACCGGCGCGTTCCTGCAGGAACTCCTGAAGCGCGCGAGCTACCTCTCCTACGAGATCCGGGGCCTCATCTGCGAGGACGACGAAGCCGCCAGTCGCTGCGACTGGTCCCGGCGCGACGATGATACGGGCACGCTCGTCACGGGCACGACCATGTACTGGTTCACCTTTTCCAGCGACAACCGCATCAAGTCGCTCGAGACCCTGGGCGCGATCCACTCGGTCCTGCCGCGGCGGAGAAATCCGACCTAGCGACGTACTCACGCGTGAGGCAGGCATTAACCACGCGGCAAGACCGACCGCGCTCCCCACTATCGGCGAGCGTTGAGAATTGATTAAGATTGTTCCCATCGAGGTTTTCCTGCAACCGGGCCGGATCTCCGACTCGCTCACGCACGATGGACACAAGGGTTTCTGACGCCATGCGCCGTATCGCACTCACCACAGCACTCGTCTCGACCGTTTTTCTCGCCGCCTGCCAGACCGGCGGTCAGGAGGATCTGCCGCCGGCCGCGCCGCAGGGCGTCGACGGGCGCTGGACCTCGGTCGGCGGGCCGGTCAGCTATTCGGCGAACTTCACCAACGGACAGTTCCGCTCGGTCGAACAGGCCACCGGCGCCGTTCTGGCGCAGGGCACCTATTCGAACCTGGGCCCCGGCCAGATCAGCATCGTCTACCGTCCGACGACCCGCAACGAGGAAGTGGCCGCGAACTGCAATCAGGTCGAGGCGAACAAGCTGGCCTGCGCGACCTCGACCGGCAACCGGTTCGAGCTCCTTCGAGCCTGATCTCGCAAGGCTCCGCCGTCCGGGCGCCCACCTTCCGGGCAGGTGCGTCCCGCGCGAGTGTGTCCCGGGCGATCCTGCAGCCGCGCCATGACGGCGTCATGCCTTTCCCGAAGAGGCGTGTCCGGACGCGTTTGGTCGGCACGAAGCCGCCCGCACCTCATCCGCACCGCACTGTATGCCGGGAACGCGGCGCGCGGGCCGATCGCAACCTTCGGGCGCGGATGGCCCCGCGCGGCCGATTCGCCAGCGAACTTTCTCCCCTTTGCGCCGCTTCGCCACGTTTCATCGCGCGGCGAATTCATTATATCGGGGCGACGCTCCGTGCTCCGGCTCGGCCGGAGGTCACGGGTGCCGGACGAAATCCGCCTCAGGATGGTCCGTCGAAAGCTTCTGAACAGGGTGCGCAAAGGCGAGAGTAATGAACGCGTTGACGAAAACCATGGCCGAACGGGCCATCGGCCCCCTTCCCGCCGGCCATCCCGTCGTCCGCACTCCGAAAGTTGGCGTCCTTCTCGTCAATCTCGGCACGCCCGACGGCACCGACTTCAAGCCGATGCGCCGGTATTTGAAGGAGTTCCTGTCCGACAGCCGCGTCATCGAATGGCCGAAGATCGCCTGGTATCCAATCCTCTACGGCATCGTTCTCAACACCCGTCCCAAGAAGTCCGGCAAGGCCTATGCCGAGATCTGGAACGAGGAAATGAACGAATCGCCCCTGCGCACCTTCACCCGCGCGCAGGGCGAGAAGCTCGCCGTGCGCATGGCGGCGCACGAGAACGTCGTCGTCGACTGGGCGATGCGCTACGGCCAGCCCTCGATCGCGGAACGCACGGACTTTCTGATGAGCCAGGGTTGCGAGCGCGTGCTCGTCTTCCCGCTCTATCCGCAATACGCCGCCTCCACCACCGCGACGGTGAACGACAAGTTCTTCGAGCACATGATGGGCCAGCGCTGGATGCCGGCCGTGCGGACCGTCCCCGCCTATCACGACGAGCCGGTCTATATCGATGCGCTCGCCCGCTCGATCGAGAGCCATTTCGCGACGCTCGATTTCGTACCCGAGCGCGTGATCGCCTCCTATCATGGCATTCCGCAGAGTTACTTCCGCAAGGGCGATCCCTATCACTGCCATTGCCAGAAGACCTCGCGACTGCTCGAACAGCGCCTCGGCTGGGAGCCCGGCCGCTTCATGACCTGCTTCCAGTCCCGCTTCGGCCCTGAGGAATGGCTGCAGCCCTATACCGACAAGACCGTCGAGGCGCTCGCCAGGGAGGGGATCAAGAGCATTGCGGTGTTCAATCCGGGTTTCGTCTCCGACTGCCTGGAAACGCTCGAGGAGATCGCGGGCGAAGCCGGCGAGATCTTCCACGAGGCCGGCGGCGTGAACTTCACGCACATTCCGTGCCTCAACGATTCCGAGCCCGGAATGGACGTGATCGAGGCAATGGTCCGGCGCGAGCTCCGGGGCTGGGTTGACTAGACCAAGCGAAGGCGACCGGTTGCCCGAGGCAAGGGCGAAGCGCACGGTCCCGCCGCGAAAGACGGGACTGAACCATCTGATCGCCTCGACGCGCTATTCCTGTGCGGGGTTCCGGCGCGCATTGCACGAAGCGGCATTCCGACAGGAACTGGTCGCGTTCGCCATCGTCATGGCCTGGCAGGTCGGCCTTCAATCGCCGCTCCTCCTGATTCTGGCGCAGGCGGTTGCAGGGTTCGTACTTCTGGCGACGGAAGCCCTCAACACCGCGATCGAGGAAGTCGTCGATCACCTCACCCCGGAATACAGCACGATGGGGAAGAACGCCAAGGATCTCGGCTCCTTCGCCGTCTGCTGCCTTCTCGTCGCGAACGGGCTGATCGCGCTGGCGGCCTTCTTCGTGTGACGTCGCCCCCACGGCCACACGTTTCCCGCCGGCGGGAAATGATGCTATCTAGGATCCGTGTGAATTGCGCGTCTGGCGCGAACGAGGATTTCGGTCGTGGATCTCTTCCTGTCTCCCGGTCTGATCGCCACCATCGTGCTGGTCCTGATCGTGCTGTTCATCCTGAAGTCGATCATCAAGGTCGTTCCGCAGGGCTACAACTGGACGGTCGAGAATTTCGGCCGCTACACGCGCACCCTCACCCCCGGCCTCAGCCTTCTCGTGCCGTTCATCGAACGGGTCGGGCACAAGATGAACATGATGGAGCAGGTGCTCGATGTTCCGACACAGGAGGTCATCACGCGCGACAACGCCTCCGTCGCCGCCGACGGCGTCGCCTTCTACCAGATCCTCGATGCGCGCGCGGCTGCCTACGAGGTCTCCGGTCTTCAATATGCGATCCTCAACCTCGTCATGACCAATCTGAGGTCGGTCATGGGCTCGATGGATCTCGACGATCTCCTTTCGAACCGGGACTCGATCTCGGAGCGCATCCTGCGGGTGGTGGACGAGGCCTCCCATGCGTGGGGCATCAAGATCACCCGGATCGAGATCAAGGACATCAACCCGCCCAAGAACCTCGTCGACGCCATGGCCCGGCAGATGATGGCCGAGCGCGAGAAGCGTGCCGACATCCTCGAAGCCGAAGGCTCCAAGAACGCCGCGATTCTGCGAGCCGAAGGCGAGAAGCAGGCGCAGATCCTGAAGGCCGAAGGCATGCGGGACGCAGCCTTCCGCGAGGCCGAGTCCCGCGAACGCCTCGCCGAGGCCGAAGCCAAGGCCACCCAGATGGTCTCCGAGGCGATCGCGGCCGGCGACGTGCAGGCGATCAATTACTTCGTCGCGCAGAAATACACCGAGGCGCTCGGCAAGATCGCCTCCGCACCCAACCAGCGCGTGGTGCTGATGCCGCTCGAAGCCTCCTCGATCATGGGATCGATCGCGGGGATCGCCGAGCTTACGAAGGCGGCGTTCGGCGAGGAGGGACAGGTCAGGAAGCCCGGCCCGCATCCCGCGCCGAGGCCCAGCGGCCCGGCAGCCGCGACGTCCGAATTTCCCGCGTCGCGGACGACCCGCGCGCCAAGCGACGGGTAACCCATGTTCGATCTCTTCGAACCCGAGCACTGGTGGTGGATCGCGGGCTTCGCCCTCATCGCGCTGGAGCTTGCCGTACCCGGGATCTACTTTCTCTTCTTCGGTCTTGCCGCGCTGATCGTCGGCACGAACGCATTCTTCCTGCCCGCAGGCCTTTTCGGCGTCGGGCAACAGCTCTTGGCCTTCGCCGCCGTCAGCGCCGCCGCGATCTATCTGGGCGGGCGCTGGTATCGCGCGAGCCGGGGAACGAAAGACGACGCGCCCGAGAACCCGGCGCACAGGCTGGTCGGACGCGAGACCACGCTCAGCCAGCCGATCCGTGCGGGACGCGGACGCGTGAAGCTCGGCGACAGCTGGTGGACGGTGGAAGGCCCCGAACTTCCCGAAGGCACGCCGGTGCGTGTAACCGGCATCACGGGCAGCATCCTGACGGTGGAACCGACAGGCGCCGATCCGGAAAGGCTCGGCGGAACCGCGCCATGACGGCGTCCGGCGGCGGGTTCAGTCCCGGCGGGCGATCGGGCCTTCGTCGGAAAAGCCCCATATCGAGACGGACAGCCGGCCTCCTTGCGTGATCGCCCGGCGCGTCAACCCGCCAGCGCGCCGCCGAGAAGGCCGACGCCCAGGAGCATCAGGAGAAGCGCGCCGGCGATCTCCAGCACCCGTGCCAGAAGCGAGGCGTAGGGCGTGAACCGCCCGGCCCGCTCCAGCGCACCGCGCCCGAGAACCGTCAGCGATGCGAGCACGGAGACGGTGATCGCCGTGCCGAGCGCCATGGCGAAGACCGAAAGCACTCCGCCGAGATAGAGCCCGTTCAACAGGCCGAACGTCAAGATGACGATCGCTCCGGAACAGGGCCGAAGCCCGACCGCGAAGACGGCAGCGACGCCGGATTTCAGCGTCAGGGGGCTCGACAGTGTGTGCGGGGCGGGCATGTGGGCACGGCCGCAGCCGCAATCATCGGGATCGTCGGCGCAAACGGCAGTCCGGTCGAAGCCCTCGGCGGCGGAGATCGAGGTCGCCTGCGCCGGCCGGGCGTTCAGGGAAAGGGACGAGACGCGCGCGGGCGCAGCCGCCTTGCCGGCCGTTTCGCCGCCGCGCCAATCGCTGTCGGCCTGGCTCGCAAAGGCAAGCTGGGAGGAAAACGCCGCATCGCGCCCGGCCATGCGGCGAAATGGCGAGAGCGAGCGGCCGACCCCGGAGCGCACGAGCGGTTCGCGCACCAGCTTTCCGCACGCCCTCGCCAGAAGCCACAGGCCGACGGCGAAGACGAGCGCGTAGGATGCAAGCTCCGCCCAGTCGGTCGCATCGGTCATGGACACGGCGGTTCCGCGCAGGAAGAACCAGCCGAGACCGACGAGAACGAGAGCGCTGACGGCCTGGACGAGGGAGGAGACGAAGGACAGGAAGACGCCGCGCTTCAGCTCGGCCCGGCTTGCCAGCATGTAGGCCGAGATGACCGCCTTGCCGTGGCCGGGGCCGGCGGCGTGAAACACGCCATAGGCGAACGAAAGGCCGACCAGATAGAGAAACCCGTCATCGCCGCGCTTGAGCGACACCAGCGCATGGCGCAGGGCCGAGAAGAACTCGCGCTGCCAAAGGGCGATCTGTGTGAAGAGGCCGGAGAAGATTCCGTCCGACACGGGTGCCGCGACTTCGGCGGTTCCGATGCCGAGCGACGAGCGGGCAAGCGCTTCGCCGCCGGCAAGGCCAATCACCAGTAGCGATCCGAGAACGCGGGAAAGCCGGGTCATGTCGCCTCAGCTCTCGGCCGCGCAGGTCAGTTCCAGGCGGGTCGCCATCACGTCGGCGAACGCGCCGCCTTCCTCGCCCACAGCCTCGTCGGGCCCGAGGGTCGCGATCTCGTCCATCCAGCGCGCCGCCGCTTCGTCCTCGTCCGGCACGTTCAGCGCCTTGCGGCATGTGCCCGGCAGACCGACCAGCTGGAAGGCCTCGGCGCCGCCGGTAAAATCGAAGGCGACGAAGAAGCTCTCGTCGAAATTGGAGACCTTGACGGACTGGGTCGTCAGATCGATCGCCTCGTCGACCGGCATCTCGAAGAAGAGGATCAGCTGCCCGTCTTGGAAGAGCGCATGGACCTTTTCGGGATCCTTCAGCTTGACGTCCCGCACGCCGAGCTCGGCGAAGGTGTAGAAGCCCCACTCGGCGATCGATTCGCGGATCGTCTCGCCGATCGCATCGAGTTCCTCGGCTTCGAGGACGCCCGTCGCATTGGCATCGAAATCGATGACCACGGACGAGGAGAACAGCTCGTCCATCCGCCAGACATTGCGGATCGACACGAACCTGCCGGTGTCGTCGCCGACGAGTTCCACATGGGACTGGATGAACACATGTGGATGTGCCGCCGCCGGCGTGGCCAGACCCATTCCGACCGTTGCCAGTCCGGCCAAGGCCAGCCCTTGCGCGAAAACGCCCATCGATCCACCGCTTATCCGAGACCATATCATTGCTGACGCAGCTCTTGGCGCAAAAGCATGGCCGAAGTTTGAGCGGCGCGAAGGGCCATCACAGCTCCGCGCAAGTCCGGCGAGAACGATCAGCGCAGGACGCGAACCTCGGCGCCGACATGGACCCGCTCGAACAGGTCCTTCACGTCGGCATTGCGCATTCTGAAACAGCCGGCGGAGGCCGCGCTGCCGATGGACCTCGGCGCATTGGTGCCGTGGATGCGATAGGCGCCCCAACCGAGATTGATCGCCCGCTCGCCGAGCGGATTTTTCGGCCCCGGGCCGATGGATTGGGGCAATGAGGGATTCTTCTCGCGCATGGAGGGCGTCGGCACCCAGGTCGGCGCACGGCGCTTCTTGGACACCCAGCTCTTGCCGAACCATTGTTCGCTCGGCTTGCCGACGGCGATGTCGTAGATCATTGCCCGGCCGGGCGCGGTGACGAGATAGAGCTTGCGCTCGCTCGTCTTGATGACGATCGTACCGGGTTCGCCCTCGATTGAGACCGAAGCCTCGGGGCGATCGTCAGCGCCCTCGAGCGCGGCGTTCGCCGGGCCTGCGAAGAGAGCGGACAGGAGGACGACAAGGGCGAAGCGATCAGGTCTCATCATGGGCGAAACGCTAACATGGCTTGCATGGAGCTTGCGTTAACGCCCGCCTTGCCCGACGAAGAGCGACGAGCGGCCGTCGCCGAAAGGACACAGGCCTCGGCGGCACGGATCGGCACGGGCGTTCCGCACCGAGGACGGCCTTTTCGACAAAGGGACGATGATATGGGACCGCGAAACGCGTGATCGACGAAAGACGGGGAGAGACGGCCGTGAACGAGGATGGGCCGAGCCGCGATAGGGCGGAGGGAATAAAAGCCATGCCGGACTGGATCGCGGTCGACTGGGGCACGTCCCATCTGCGCGTCTGGCTGATGGAGCGAAGCGGGGCGGCGATCGGGCAGCGAACATCGAGCCGCGGCATGGGCACCCTCGCCCCGCACGAGTTCGAGCCGGTGCTTCTCGACCTGATCGCCGACAGCCTGCCGGACGCAGGCCCGTTGCCGGTCGTCTGCTGCGGCATGGTCGGCGCGCGGCAGGGCTGGTCGGAAGCGGCCTATGCGAGCCTGCCATGCCCGCCGCCCACGACCGAAACCGCGACGAGGGTCGCGTGCGAAGACGGCCGGATCGAGGTCTTCATTCTGCCCGGCGTTAAGCAGGCCGATCCGCCGGATGTCATGCGCGGCGAGGAAACCCAGATCGCCGGCTTCCTCGCACAGGAGCCGGCCTTCGACGGCGTCCTCTGCCTGCCGGGAACCCATACCAAATGGGTGAGGGTCAGCGGCGGCGAGATCACCGGCCTGCGCACGTTCATGACGGGCGAGCTGTTCGCGCTCCTGTCCACCCGATCGGTCCTGCGGCATTCGGTCGGCGGCGACGCATTCGACGCGGCCGATTTTCGCCGTGCGGTCTCGGGCATCGTGGACGACCCCGCAGGCCTGGCGGCCAGGCTGTTTTCCATCCGGGCGGGATCCCTGCTCGACGGCGACGATCCGGGACGTTCCCGCGCGACGCTTTCGGGGCTCCTGATCGGCGCCGAGCTTGCCGCTTCCGCCGATATCTGGAAAGGCCGAAACGTGTGCATCATCGGTGCGGGCGGCCTGTCCGACCTGTACCGCCAGGCCATCGAGACGAAACAGGTTTCCGTCCGCACGGTGTCCGGGGATGGTATGACGCTCGCGGGACTCGTCGCCGCCTATCGCGAACTCAGAAAGACACACCAGCCATGACACGAGACATCATCGCCATCCTGCGCGGACTGACGCCCGGCGAAGCCTGCGAGATCGCCGACGTGCTGATCGAGGCGGGAATCACGAAGATCGAGGTGCCGCTGAATTCCCCCGAACCCTTCGACAGCATTGCCCGCATGATCGCTCATGCGGGCAATGCTGCCATCATTGGGGCCGGCACGGTTCTCGACGTGGGCGCCGTGGAGCGACTGGCCGGTATCGGCGCTCAGATGGTGGTGTCGCCCGATGCCTTTCCCGACGTGATCGGCGCGACGAAACGGGCCGGCATGCTGTCCTATCCCGGCGTGATGACCGCGACGGAGGCGTTTGCGGCGCTCAGAGCCGGCGCCGACGGGCTGAAGTTCTTTCCCGCCTTCAAGCTGGGAACGGACGGATATGCGGCGCTCTCGGCTGTGCTCCCGAAGGGCACCCGGTGCTTTGCGGTGGGCGGCGTCGGGCCGGACGATTTCCAGGCCTGGCGCGACGTCGGCATTGCGGGCTTCGGCATCGGAAGCGGCGTCTACAAGCCCGGCATGAGCGCCGCCGACGTCAGGACCCGTGCGAACGACCTCGTCTCGGCTTACGACACCGCCTTCCGCTGACGCGTGTCCATGTTAGACACGTCGACCTTCGCGCTGATCTATCTTCTGGCGGAATGGGCGATCCGGCTGGTGATGATCGTCGTCATCCCGCTGCGCCGACCGCCGGAGGCGGCGCGCAGCTGGCTGCTCCTCGTCCTTTTCCTGCCGATCCCTGCCCTCGTCTTCTATCGCCTGATCGGGCGCGCACGATTTCCGGCATGGCGACGCAGGCGGTTCGAGGCGACCGAGCCTTCCCGGCGCGCGGCTGCCACGTCCCTCGCCGCCCGGTCTTTCGTCCAAACGCCGCTGTCCCGGCTCGCGCAGACGCTCGGCGGGTTCCCCGTCTGCGAAGGCAATGCCATCACGCTCCTTACGGGCTACGACGAGACGATCGAGCGCATGGTGGACGACATCGACCGCGCGCGAACCCGCGTCCACCTTCTCACCTACATCTTCGCCGACGACCGGACCGGGCAGATGATCGGGCGCGCGCTGGGACGCGCGGTGCGCCGCGGCGTGGCGGTTCGCGTTCTCATCGATGCCCTGGGAAGTCGCCCCTGGGCCGAACGGTCGATGGCCATGCTTCGGGCCGAGGGCGTCGATGCGCGGCTCGTCCTGCCGGTGCGGCTCGCCGCGTTCCGCAGCCCGCGCAGCGACCTGCGCAATCACCGCAAGCTCTGCCTGATCGACGGCGCTGTCGGCTATATCGGCTCGCAGAACATCGTCAATCGCGACTTCAAGCCGGGCATCGTCAACGACGAACTCGTCGCACGGGTCGCCGGCCCCGTCACCACCGCCCTCGACGCCTTGTTCTCGAGCGACTGGTATCTGGAGACGCAGGAAGAACTGAAGCCGCCGGCGATCGCCGCACGCGCCGGCGACGCGGAGCTTCAGACCATGCCGAGCGGACCGGATTTCGGCGTTCCCGGCTTCGAGCGCCTGCTTGTCGAACTCGTCCACACGGCACGGCAGCATGTGGCGATCGTCTCGCCCTACCTCATTCCCGACGAGGCTCTGCTGGTCGCCTTGAAAAACGCCGTCGCGCGCGGCGTGGCGGTCGATCTCATCGTCTCCCGGCTTGCCGACCAGCGCTTGGTGAGCCTTGCGCAGCACTCCTACTATGACGAGCTTCTTGTCGCCGGCATCCACATCCACCGTTACCGCGACCATCTCCTGCACGCCAAGAACGTGCTGATCGACGGCTCTATCGGCGTCGTCGGCTCGAGCAATGCGGACGTGCGGTCCTTCGTGCTCAATGCCGAGGTCAGCCTGATCCTCCACGATGGCGCTACGGCCGGCGCGCTGGCCGTCGTCCAGAAGGCCTGTGTCGCCCGGAGCGATCCGCTGACGCTCGAGGCCTGGCGGTCCCGGCACCGTGCCCGCCGCATCCTCGAAAACGGCGCCCGCCTGGTGAGCCCGCTCCTATGACCGCGCGCGGCGACGCCTGACGAGAAAGACGAGGCCGCCCGCGGCCGCGCAAGCGGCGAGGACGGCGAGCACCACATGTTCGACCGATCTGATCCGCCCGAAGGCCGCCTCGATCGCTTCGCCGAACAGATAGCCGACCGAAACGAAAGCCGCGCCCCAGACGAGAGCCGCCACGAGGTTGATCGCGAGGAAGCGGGTGGCGGCAAGATCCGTGGTACCGACCGCGACGGGGCTGACGGTCCTGAACCCGTAGGCGAACCGGAAGCCGAAGATGAAGAGGACCGGATGCCGCTCGAAGATCGCGAGCGCCCGCCCGAACGCCGGCCTCGTCTTGATGCGCGTCACGAAGGGATGATGGCGGAACCTGCGGCCGAGCATGAAGAACAGCTGATCGGCGACGAACGATCCGGCGGCCGCGCAAAGCATGACGGGCACGAAGGCCAGGATATCCCTGTGCACCATGATCCCGCCCAGAATGACGACGGTCTCGCCTTCGATTCCCGCGCCCAGAAACAGAGCGAACAGCCCATAATGCTCTATGATGCGGGCGAGATCCAAGTCAATCGTCTTCGGTTGCGAAAAGTCGGACGGACGGCTCGCGGATCACAATGGGCCCATGCGGCACGTGCTGTCGAGTCCGCGCGCTCGCCGTTCCGACCTTGCCGGCGAGCGCGAAAGGACGGACGCGAAAGGACGGACGCATGCGGCACTCAGTCCTTGACGAGAATGGTTCCGGTGACGGCGATGCCGAAGCCGGTCAGGCCGACATAGGCCCGCTCGTGGGTCGCGATCTCGCGGATCGAACGGATCTGCAGATCGCGCAGGATCTGTGCGCCGAGCCCGACCTCGCGCCAGCGCTTGCGCCGCGAAATCGCCGACTGGTGCTTCTCCCCGTCGGCATGGTCGACCGCCTGGTCGCCAATGTCGAAATCGTCGACTTCGGGGGTCCGGAGAAGCATCAGCACGCCATGGCCGATCTTGCCGATTTCGTCGACGGCGATCTCCACCCACGTCTTGGCGTTTCGCGTCCGCCCGAACAGGTCGGTCACCGGCTGTTCGCGGTGGATCCGCACCGGCACGTCCTCACCGCCGCGCACGTCCCCGAATATCGCCACCACGTGCTGCAGGTCGTCGAACGGCGTCTCGTAGATGCGGATCTCACCGCAAAGACCGCCGATCGTCATGACTTCCGTCCGGACCGAGGTGACGAAGGATTCGCGGCGCACCCGCCAGGCGATCATGTCCTCGATGGAGACGATCTTGAGGCCGTTCGCCCGTGCGAACGGCACGAGCTGGGTCAGCCGCATCACCGTGCCGTCGTCATTGACGACTTCGGCCAGCACCCCGACCTCGGGAAGGCCTGCAAGGCGGGCGAGGTCGGTCCCGGCCTCGGTATGGCCGGAGCGGGTCAGCACGCCGCCGTCGCGGGCGATCAGCGGGAACATATGGCCGGGTTTCAGGAAATCGCCGCCCGCTGCATTGTCGTTGGCCAGCGCCCGCGCCGTGTTGCACCGCTCTTCGGCGGAAATGCCGGTCGTCATGCCGACCTTGTAGTCGACCGAGACGGTGAAGGCGGTGCGCATCGGATCGAGATTGTTGGCGACCATCGGCGGAAGGTTCAGCCGGTCGGCCCGCTCCCCCGTCATCGGAACGCAGATGATCCCGCTGGTATGGCGGATCATGAACGCCATGGTCTCGGCCGTCGCCTTGGACGCGGCCATGATGAGGTCGCCCTCGTTCTCCCGATCGGCATCGTCCACAACCACCACGAGCTCGCCGCGCTTGATCGCCTCGATCGCGTCCTCGACCTTATCGAGTGTCAGATCGTTCTCGCTCATGTCTTACCCACTTTCGAAAGCTCCGCCGGACAGACCGCCGGCGCCATGGAATCATCGCTCGAAACGCGACTTAATCGGTTTCGCCCCGAATTTGAATGGAGGCGTGCGCCGCATTCTGCGCCGGCCGGGTCTCAACGCAGGCTCGCGACGATGTGACCGCCGATGGTCGCACGCTTACAAATCGTTACGCCACCTCGACATGCCTGCCGTATAACGGCCTTGGAAAGCCGTAACGCTCGTCGGAACGTGCATGTCCTTCTCAAGGCTTCATCGCTCAAGCGGATCAAGATGGTCGGATTTATCAAGCAGATACTCGTCACCGTGGTGATTCTGATCATCGGCCTCGCCGGCCTCGTCTGGATCAAGCCGGACGTCGGCCGCACGATACTCGCCAGCGACATTCCCTACAAGGAGACGGTGCGCACGCTCGTCGTCCTGATATCTCCGGAGGCGGGCGAAGCGGCGCCGGACCAGGCGCGGGGACCGGGCGACGGCGCCTTCGGTGGCGGTGGCAATACGCCGGCCATCGTGTCCGCGGTGCGCAACGAGACGAGCGCAACGGATCTCAAGGCGCTCGCCAGCGCCGAGGCCATTCGCTCCGTGACCGTCTATCCCGACAATACGTCCGGCGTGATCGAGGAGGTTCTCGTCTCGTCCGGCGACCAGGTGCGCGCCGGTCAGCCGCTAGTGCGCCTGGAAAGTTCGTCCCAGGCCGTGGCGGTCGACCGCGCGACGCTGATGGCCGAGGCCGCCGAGGACAAGCTCGTGCGCTACGAACAGCTGCGCCAGCGCAACGCCGCCACCAATGTCGAGCTGAGCGACATCGCACGCGAACGCGACGCCGCGCGGCTCGACCTGCGCGATGCGCAGATCGCGCTTTCCAAGCGCGAGATCACGGCCCCGATCGACGGCCGCATCGGCATCGTCCAGGTCGAGCGTGGAAGCCTCGTCGAGAGCGGCACGGCGATCGCGACGATCGATGCGCGCGACCGCCTCAAGCTCGTCTTCTATACCCCCGAACGCTACCTCTCGGACATGGAGGTCGGAACCGATCTCACCGCCGTGTCCGTCGCGCGTCCCGACGAGACCTATTCCGGCGAGATCGCAGCGATCGACAGCCGCGTGGCCGAGGACAGCCGCACAGTGCGAACCGAAGGCGTCATCCTCAACCGGGACGACAGGCTGCGACCCGGCATGTCCTTCTCCCTCACCATTCCGCTGCCGGGCGAAACCTATCTCGCCACCGATCCCTTGGCCGTCGTGTGGGAGCGCACCGGGCCCTTCGTCTGGGCGGTGCGCGACGGCAAGGCGCAGAAGGCGCCGGTGCGGATCGTGCAGCGCGATATCGACCAGGTCCTGATCGTGTCCGACGCGCTCGCGGTCGGCGATCTCGTCGTCGTGGAGGGCGTCCAGTCGATGCGCAACGGTCTCGAGCTCGATGTCGAGATAAGGAACGATGCGCCCGTGGCCAGCCGCGACGCCGGGCCGGCGGAAGTCGTCAGCGCCGATATCTCCGCCGACGTCTCCACGGCGCGCGCCGGCGAAGCTTCGGGCATGGCGCGGATCGGGGAAGGTCCCCGCCGCAGCGGCGTGCCCCTGCCCGAACCCGCCAACCGGAGCGGATCATGACCGGCACGTCCGACAAGCCGAGCGCACTCGGCAGCTTCGCGGCGCTCGTCGTCAAGCGGCCGGTGCTGACCATCGTCCTCAATCTCCTCATCATCGTCGCCGGGCTTGCCGCCTTCAACGCGGTCGAGGTTCGCGAGCTTCCCAATGTCGACCGGCCGGTCGTCACCGTCGAAGTCGCGTTCGAGGGCGCATCGCCCGAGACCGTCGATCGCCAGCTGACGAGCCAGCTCGAAAGCGCCGTGTCGCGTGTCTCGGGCATCGCCTCGATCTCCTCGCGCTCCTCCTTCGGCGAAGCGCGCGTCACCATCGAATTCAACGATACGGTCGATCTCAACGTCGCCGCCAGCGACGTGCGCGACGCGGTGTCCCGGGTCGCCGACAGCCTGCCGGAGAACGCCGACAATCCGGAAGTGGTGAAAGCGGACGCGGACGCGCAGGCGATCATGCGCCTCGCCGTGACCGCGCCGAACATGCAGATCGAGGATCTGACCACCCTCGTCGAGGACCGGATCGCCGACCAGCTCGCGGCCGTCGAGGGTGTCGCCGATCTGCGGATCTACGGCGAGCGCGAGCGCCAGATCTTCGTCGATGTCCAGCCAGACCGGCTCGCCACCCGCGGGCTGACGATCGCGGACATTGCGAACGCCCTTTCCAACGCCAGTCTCGACGTGCCCGCCGGCCAGCTGCAATCCTCCTCCCAGTCGCTGATCGTTCGGGCGGACGCCAACATCTCGCAGCCCGAAGAGTTCGAGACCATCTATCTCAACGATCGCACCCGCCTCGGCGACGTGGCGAGCGTGCGGTTCGGACCGGACGACGCCGCCACCTCCCTCAGGGTCTCGGGCGTCACGGGGATCGGCATGGCCGTGATCCGGCAGGCCGGGTCCTCGACCCTCGAAATCTCGCAATCGGTTCACCAGGAGGTGGATCGCCTCAACGCCTCCCTGCCGGACGGTGTGTCCATCGAGGTGACGAGCGACGACGCGGTCTTCATCGACGGCGCGATCAGCGAGGTCCAGATCACGCTGATCCTCGCGGTGCTCATCGTCACCGCCGTCATCTTCCTCTTCCTCCTCAACATCCGCGCCACGCTGATCCCGGCCGTCACCATGCCGATCGCGCTCATCGGGGTCGTCGCCTTCATCTACATGGCCGGGTTCTCGATCAACATATTGAGCCTGCTCGCCCTCGTTCTCGCAACGGGCATGGTGGTGGACGATGCGATCATCGTCCTCGAGAACATCGTGCGGCGGCGCGACATGGGGCTGACACCCAAAGCTGCGGCCGTGGTCGGCGCGCGCGAGATGTTCTTCGCCGTCGTCTCGACCACCGCGACGCTCGCCGCCGTCTTCGTGCCGATCTCGTTCCTGCCGGGCCAGGCCGGCGGTCTCTTCCGCGAGTTCGGCTACGTTCTGGCGGCGGCCGTCACCATCTCGTCCTTCATCGCCCTGACGCTGTGCCCGATGATGGCGGCCTATCTCCTCAAGGACCTCGAAAAGGAGAGGAAGCCGAACATCTTGGTGCGCGCCGTCCAGGTCTTCGGAGGCTGGCTGGCGGGGCTCTACGCCGTCAGCCTGCGCGGAACGCTGAACTATCCGCTGGCCACCATCATCGTCGCGGCCCTGTTCTCGGGCGCGGCCTATCTGAGCTTTCTCCAGCTTCCCCAGGAGCTCACCCCGCCCGAAGACCGGGCCGTCGTCCTGCTCCGGATCTCCGCGCCGCAAGGGGCGAGCCTCGACTACACCACCGCGCAGATGCGCAAGGTGGAAGAGATCCTGATGCCCTACGTGGAGGGTGGCGAGGCGAACAACGTCTTCGCCATCTCCGGCAATGGCGGCGCGAGCTCCGGCTTCATGGTGCTGTCGCTCGTCGGCTGGGACGAACGCATTCGCGGGCAGGCCGAGATCGTTGCCGAGATCAACGCGAACCTGCGCAGGATTCCGGGCGTGCGGGCCTTCGCCATCCAGCCGAACTCGCTCGGCATCCGGGGCGGCGGCGAGGGCCTGAGCTTCGCCGTGGCCGGCCAGGACTTCGACACGCTGGCCGATACCGCCGACAGGGTGGTCACCGCCATGGAAGAGGACGGGCGCTTCGGACGGGTGCGGCTCGGCTCCGAATCGACGCAGCCGCAGCTGTCGGTCTCGATCGACCGGGCGCTGGCCTCCGACCTCGGCATCGGGATCGACGGGCTCGCGGTCGCCATCCAGGCGCTTCTCGACGGGCGCCAGATCGGCGAGACCTACGTCGCGGACAAGGAAGTGCCGATCCGCCTGATCGCCTCCACCGATCCGATCAACGATCCGGGCGATCTGCAGAACGTCTTCGTCAAGGCGGGCGATGGACGGATCGTCCCGATCTCGACGATCGCCCGCATTTCCGAAGAGGCGGTTGCACCGCAGTTGACGCGGGAGAACCGCGCCCGTGCGGTCACGATCTCGGCCGACCTGCCCCAGGGCATGGCGATGCAGGACGCCTGGGTCGACGTGCAGGGCCTGATCGGCCCCACGCTGGAGCCGAATCAGCGCCTTGTTCCCTTGGGAGAACTCGCCACCATCGGCGAGACCAATAGCGGCCTCGCCCTCGTCTTCACCTTCGCGATCGTCGTCATCCTCCTGGTCCTGTCGGCCCAGTTCGAAAGCTTCGTGTCGGCCCTCATCATCATCGCGACGGTACCGCTCGGCGTCGCCTGCGCGGTGTTCGCGCTGGAATTCTTCGGCGCGACGCTCAATCTCTACAGCCAGATCGGGCTGGTGCTGCTCGTCGGCATCATGGCGAAGAACGGCATCCTCGTCGTCGAGTTCGCCAACCAGTTGCGCGAGGAAGGCGCAGGCGTGCGCGAGGCGGCGGAGCGGGCGGCCATCATCCGGCTTCGACCGGTCATGATGACCATGGTCGCGACCGTGGTCGGCGGCGTGCCGCTCATCCTGTCGTCGGGCGCGGGCGCCGAGGCACGCCAGGCGCTGGGCATCGTGATCGTCGGCGGTCTCGGGCTCGCGACCGTCTCCACCCTCTATCTGACGCCGGTCGTCTACCTGCTGCTGGGACGGCTCTCACGGCCGAACGCCGAGCGGACGGCTCGGCTGGAACGCGACCTTCGGGCCGCGGAGACCCGGATGGTGCCGGCGGAGTAGGATCGCTTCGGGCCCGAGGGCGCCGTCGCGTCTGGTCATTCGTTCAGGCAACCGCCTTCGCCGTTTGCGGATGCGGATGCGGCGCATCGATCGCATCGATCGCCTCCATGACATCGCGCTGCGTGAGCCGTTCGTCTTCACCATCGACGCGGTAGCAGGCCTTGCCGCACCCCTTGGCCCGGTAGAGAGCCTTGTCCGCCCGGCCCATCAGCTGGTCCACACTGTCGCGGGAATCGGCCGCGAGCTCGCTGACGCCGAGACTGGCCGTGACGCGAAGCTTCGTTCGGCCGACCCGCACCGGATTGGCGATCGCGGAGAGGAAACGTTCGCAATATCGCATGCCCCGCAGCCTGGCTTCCTTGCCTTCGATGATGACGGCGAATTCATCGCCACCGATCCGGTAGGCCGTCTCGCCGGGCGCGCAACACAGTTGCATGCGATCGGCAACGACCCGCAGGAGCGTGTCGCCGGCATTGTGGCCAAGCCGGTCGTTCACCGACTTGAACCCGTCGAGATCGAGCAGCACCGCCGCACAGTCCTGTTTGCCGACCGTCATCTCCAGATCATGCTGAAGCGCATACCGGTTGCGGATGCCGGTCAGAAAGTCTGTGCGAACGGCATCCTCCAGCTTGCGGTTCTGGACGAGGATCCGCCGGGTCAGAAGCAGACAGAACGCCACGAAGAAGCAGATGAGCACACCCATGGCGATAAGGGAGTTCTCGAGCCGCGCCTCGGTCTCGGCGATGGCGTCATTGGCTTCGTCCCCGAACATGGAGGCGAACTGCAGCATATCGGCGGCGATGTGGTTCAGTCTCTCGAAGATCTCGGTCGAAGACGACGTCCATTCCGGGTCCGTGAGCGTCGGTTCGAGGCGACGCACGTCCTGCTCGATGTGCCGGTGAAAGCGCACGAGATCCGGTGACAGAGCCGAAACGTCCAGGTCGCCCAGCCCTTCGAGCGTTCGCTCGTACTGGCGGAGCATGACCGTCTGGTCGCGAGCGGTGGAAATCCCGCCGTACCTGACCGCGAGAAGCAGGCTGTAGATGTCACGGGCGAGAAGGTTGGTTGCAACCGTGTCGTATCGGGCATGGACGCTGTGGACGCGGGCGCGATCGTTCAAGGTGATCGCCCCCATGAGCACGCCGAGACCGACGATCGCGACCGCCCCGAGCGTAAGGGACGTCTCGCGGCGCAGCAATGCAAGACGCCTCAGTAGGTGCGAGGCCGGTTTTCGTAACGATCCCATACGGTAAGTCCGAGGTCTTGTTGAATAAGATGCGATCTATTCCGTCAATGTCCTCAAGAGTACGCCGCACCAATGAACACACTACTAAACGGAAACCTAATAAAGGGCGCCAGGCCCCGGTCCCGTCGTCTTTCCGTGTTCTTCAACGCGAGCCCGGCGTTCCGGTCGCCGGGTCCTTGCCAGGCTTCGCATCGGTAACCGACTGACATTCAATCGGGAACGACCCCAGGCAATCGGCTTTCCTCCCAACGGCTTTGCCGACGCTTTGGACCGAAAAAAAAGTCGCGCCAAGCGCAGCGCATCCGCCGGTCCATGAGAACGCGACATCGGCGCACGAAAAAGCCGGCTTCGCCGGCGCTGAAAGCGACGTCGAAGCCGGCTGTCTTCTCCACAGGCTGAAACTCAGTCCTCGTGGACCATCACCACGGTACCCAGCGGCGGAAGGCTCAGCGCGATCGAATAGGGCCGACCGTGGACCGAATGTTCCTCGGCTTCCTTGCCCCCCATATTGCCGACGTTCGAGCCGCCATAAATCTCCGAATCGGTGTTCAGGCGCTCTGTCCACATGCCGGGCTTCGACACGCCGATGCGGTACTCGTGGCGCGGAACCGGCGTGAAGTTGCAGACGACGAGGACCGTGCGACCCTTCCGATCCTTGCGGGCGAAGGCAAGCACGCTCTGCTCGACGTTCGCCGTATCGACCCATTCGAAGCCGTCCGGCTCGCAGTCGAGTTCGTGCAGCGCCGGGATCTCGCGATAGATCGTGTTGAGGTCGCGCACCAGTCGCTGCAGGCCCTTGTGCCGGCCCTCGCCTTCGTCCAGCAGATGCCAGTCGAGGGACTGGTCGTGGTTCCATTCGCGCCATTGACCGAACTCGCAGCCCATGAACAGAAGCTTCTTGCCGGGATGGGTCCACATGAACCCGTAATAGGCGCGCAGATTGGCGAACTTCTGCCAGGCGTCGCCGGGCATCTTCTCGATCATCGAGCCCTTGCCGTAGACGACCTCGTCATGACTGATCGGCAGGACGAAGTTCTCCGAATAGGCGTAGACCATTCCGAAGGTCATGTGGTGGTGGTGATAGCGCCGGTTGATCGGGTCTTCCTGCATGTAATGCAGCGTATCGTGCATCCATCCCATGTTCCACTTGAAGTGGAAACCGAGCCCGCCGGCATAGGTCGGACGCGAGACATCCGGGAAAGCGGTCGATTCCTCGGCGTGGGTCGTCGCCTTCGGGTAATATTCGCCCACGCGCTCGTTCGTGTCGCGCAGGAACGCGATCGCCTCGAGGTTTTCGCGCCCGCCATGGATATTGGGCTCCCACTCGCCTTCGTTGCGCGAATAATCGAGATAGAGCATCGAGGCGACCGCATCGATGCGAAGACCGTCGATATGGAACTGGTCGAGCCAGTAGAGCCCGTTGGCGACCAGATAGTTGCGCACTTCGGGGCGGCCGTAATCGTAGATCAGCGTGTTCCAGTCCTTGTGGAACCCGCGATTGGGATTGGGATGCTCGTAGATCGGCCTTCCGTCGAACAGCCCCGGCCCGTGCGCATCGGTCGGGAAGTGGCCCGGCACCCAATCGACGAGAACGCCGATCCCCGCCTGATGCAACTTGTCGACGAAGCGGGCGAAATCCTCTGGCGAACCGAACCGCGAGGTCGGCGCATACATGCCGATCGGCTGATAACCCCACGAACCGTAGAACGGATGCTCGGAGACCGGCATCAGTTCGACATGGGTGAAGCCCATCTCGTTGACGTAGGCCGCAAGCTTCTCGGCGATCGCATCATAGTTCAGGAATTCGTTGTCCGGCCCGCGCTGCCACGAGCCGAGATGGACCTCGTAGATCGAGACCGGCTTCTCGCGGTCCTGCCAGTCGGCCTTGTGGGCCTGGAACGCCTCGTCCTGCCATTCGTGCTTGACGAGCCCGTCGACGATCGATCCGGTCGAGGGCGCCTGCTCCTGGTAAAAGCCCACAGGGTCGGATTTCAGCGGCTGCGTCGTGCCGTCGGCGCCGATGACTTCGTACTTGTAGACCTCGCCCTTGCCGATATGCGGCACGAACAGTTCCCACACGCCGCATTCGTGACGCTTGCGCATGACGGAGCGGCGCCCGTCCCAGGAGTTGAAGTTGCCGACCACCGAGACGCGGCGCGCATTCGGCGCCCAGACCGCGAACGCGGTGCCGGCGACGCCGCTCATTTCGGTCGGGTGCGCGCCGAGCTTCTCGTAGAGCCTGTAATGGGTGCCTTCAGCGATCAGATAGACGTCGTGCTCGCCGAGGATCGGGCCGAACCGGTAGGGATCCTGCTCCTCCCAATGGGTGCCGCCATGGCTGTAGCGCATGCGATAGGGCCGGTCGGCCGACAGGCCGGGAACGACGCCGGAATAGAAGCCGTCCGGACCGAACGCCTCCA
Organism: Fulvimarina uroteuthidis; assembly: GCF_034321785.1. Taxonomy (NCBI): domain Bacteria; kingdom Pseudomonadati; phylum Pseudomonadota; class Alphaproteobacteria; order Hyphomicrobiales; family Aurantimonadaceae; genus Fulvimarina; species Fulvimarina uroteuthidis. The sequence continues at coordinate 406,726 of NZ_JAXLPB010000001.1, forward strand.
GGGCGCCGAGGTCCTTGCCGGCGTCGTCGATGACCGTCGCACTCTCGGCGCCGGGCCGGAAGACGCGGACGATCGCGCCGCCCTCGACCGGAAACCGGCCGAGAACGGCGAAGGGATCGCCGTGAACGCCCCGACCGATTTCCCACGCCTGTGTTTCGTCAGGGCGATGGTCGATTTCGGATGTCTGGGGTGTCGAGATCATTTCAAAACCTGTCTTTTTTCGAGAAGTGCGATGATGCCGCGCAGCGGAATCGAGAGCCAGGCGGGACGCATGGCCGCTTCGTAACGCAGTTCGTAGAACGCTTTCTGGAGAACGAAGAGATCGAGCAAGCGTGCCGTGGCATCGTCGTCGAGCGAGATGCCGGAGGCCGTCGACCAGTGCTTCAGGAAATCGCCGGTGACATCGTCGCGCCAGGAGAGCGACATTTCGCGAAGGCGTTCGGACGTGGATTCGTCCACCGGCCCTGCCCGGTCGCGGGCGGCGAAGGCCGCATAGTCGAACGAGCGGATCATGCCCGCGACGTCGCGGAGCGGCGAGAACTTCGCGCGCCGCTCCTCGAGCGGCCGGCCCGGCTCACCCTCGAAGTCGAGTATCACGACGTCGTTCTTGGACACGAGGATCTGGCCGAGATGAAAGTCCCCGTGAATGCGGGTCTTGTGGGTGTCGACCTTGAGGCCGCCGAACCTGTCGAACCAGGTGAGGATGTCCTTTTCGGAGGAGACCAGCCGGTCGACCGCCTCGATCTCGTCGCTCGGGAGCGTCGCCCGCGCGCCGCGCAGGATATCGAGCGCCTCGGCGGCCTCCCGCTTGGCCTCGTTGACGAGCTCCATGAAGCGATCGTCGTCGAAGGGCTCGGGATCGAAGGCGGCATCCCCCGTCCGCGTCGCGAGCGCGGCATGCATCTCGCCTGTGCGGCGTCCGAGGACCTCGCCCGGATCGATCTGCATCATCAGCTGATTGTCGGACGCTCCGTCGAGATCGCCGCCGTCGCCATCGTCCGGCTGGTGGACATAGGCATTGTCCCGCAGGAACCGGGCGAGCGCATCGACGATCACCGTCCACGCATCGCCCTGATTCTGCACCTGCTCGAACAGGGCGGCGATCGCCGTGCGGGTCCCGTCGCCGCGAACCAGTTCGATCGAGCCTAGGAGAGCGGGCGCCGCATCGAAATCGGTCTTCTCGGTCAGGAACCGGGTGACCTCGAGTTCGGGCTGGATGCCGTCGCGAAGGCGGCGGTAATATTTGAGGATCGCCTGCGAGCCGACGAGAACCGACGTGTTCGACTGCTCTCCGGTCAGCACCCTGATGCTGTCGACATCGGCCTGCAGCGCCTCGGCGATCGCGTCCTTCTCGCTCGGCGAGGCCTCGATGACGAGCCTGCCGTTCGTCAGGTCGATATCCTCGCCGGCCGCGATCATCGCGACCACGAGCTTGGCCATCTCGCCGCTGCGCGCGCCGTCGACGAGGGCGCCGATCCGCGGCCCCTGCCGAATCTTCGAGATCGTATAGGGAAGGTTCGGAGCATGGGCGTTGAGATTCTGCTCGCCCCACTCGACCGAAAGCGGCAGGAGATAGCGTTGCTCGCCGTCGCCCGTCTTCATCGAGACTTCGGTCAGGAGATGGCGCCGGGCGTCGCCCGTGGGCTTTCCGAGAACCGTCATCTCCATCCGCTTCGGCGCGTCGGACTTGGCCGCGAACCAGCGCTGGCCGCCGACGAATTCGGGCAGTGCGCCCTGCAGTTCGGTGAGATTGCGGCCGCCGACGGTCGATTCCAGATCGCCGGGCGAGACGAGGGTCGAGAAGGCGGGAAGCGGCGTCGGCGCGTTCTGGCTGCGGCTCGCGACCGATGTCGACGACAGGTCGAACCAGAAGAAGCCGTAGGCCGGCAGGGTCAGCATGTAGGGCAGATCGCCGATCTGCGGGAAGGCGGACAGACCCAGCATCTCGACCGGCGTCGCACCGGCATGGGCGGTCAGATCGAGCTCGACGGCCTGTGCGGACGAGGAAAGATTTGCGACGATCAGCACCTTCTCATCGCCATATTCGCGCAGATAGGCGAGGATCTTGCGGTTGGATGGAAGCAGGAAGTCGATCGTGCCGCGCCCGAATGCCTCCTTGGTGCGCCGAACCTGGATCAGGCGACGGACCCAGTTGAGCTGGGAGGCCGGATTGTTCGACTGGGCCTCGACGTTCAACGCCTGGTATCCGTAGATCGCATCCTGGATCACCGGCAGGTAGAGGCGCTGGGGATCGGCCCGCGAAAAGCCGCCATTGCGGTCCGCCGACCATTGCATCGGCGTGCGCACGCCGTCGCGGTCGCCCAAATAGTAATTGTCACCCATGCCGATCTCGTCGCCGTAATACACGGTCGGCGTGCCGGGCATCGACATCAGCAGCGCGTTCAGCAACTCGATCTTGCGGCGATCATTGCCCATCAGCGGCGCGAGACGGCGGCGGATACCGAGATTGATGCGGGCCCGGGAATCGGCCGCATAGGTCGACCAGAGGTAATCGCGCTCCTCCTCGGTCACCATTTCGAGCGTCAGCTCGTCATGATTGCGCAGGAAGATCGCCCACTGGCAGTTCTCGGGAATTTCCGGTGTCTGCCGCATGATGTCGGTGATCGGGTGCCGGTCTTCCTGCGCCACCGCCATGTACATGCGCGGCATCAGCGGGAAGTGGAACGCCATGTGGCATTCGTCGCCGTCGCCGAAATAGGGACGCGTATCCTCGGGCCACTGGTTGGCTTCCGCCAGCAGCATCCGGCCCGGATAATGCTTGTCGAGGTCGGCGCGGATCGCCTTCAGAACGTCGTGGGTCTCCTGCAGGTTCTCGTTGTTGGTGCCCTCGCGCTCGACGAGATAGGGGATGGCGTCGAGACGCAGCCCGTCGACACCCTTGTCGAGCCAGTAGTGCATGATCGAGAGCACTTCCTCCATCACCTTCGGATTGTCGAAGTTGAGGTCCGGCTGGTGGGAGAAGAAACGGTGCCAGAAATATTGTTTGGCGACCGGATCCCAGGTCCAGTTCGACGTCTCGGTGTCGGTGAAGATGATGCGGGTGAGATCGTAGCCCTTGTCGTCGTCCGCCCAGACGTAGAAGTCCCGCTCCGGCGAGCCTTTCGGCGCGTTGCGCGCGGCCTGGAACCAGGGATGCTGGTCGGAGGAATGGTTGATCACCAGCTCGGTGATGACCTTCATGCCACGCTTGTGGGCCTCCTCGATCAGACGCTCAACGTCCTCGATGTTGCCGTAGGACGGATTGACCGAGCGGAAGTCCGAGATGTCGTAGCCGTCGTCGCGAAGCGGCGAGGGATAGAACGGCAGGAGCCAGATCGCCGTGACGCCAAGTTCCTGAATATAGTCGAGCCGGGACAGGAGACCCGCAAAGTCGCCAATGCCGTCGCCATTGGAATCGGCGAACGTCTTGACGTGGAGCTGGTAGATGATCGCATCCTTGTACCAGTCCTGCGCGTCGGGATCGATTCCGCCCGTATTGTCGAGCGATGCGGCTGTGACGATTTCATTCATCGAGGGTGACGTCTTTCGAATGGAGCAATTCATGTCTTGAAGGCCAAACGGCCCTGTTCGGCTGGCGTCGCATCAAGCGCTAGGGCGCGGTCACCTTGAAGACGGCGTAGGGGCATTGCTTGGGATCGAGCCACCAGTGCTGGATCTTGCCGTGCCATGCCACCACCTGACCGCTGGCGAGGTTTTCGGCATTCACAGTCCCGTCGTCCGGCAGGCCGAACTCCCACAGCGGAACCTCGAAATGGCCCCCCTGGGCATGGTGGGGGTCGAGGTTCACCATGAACAGGAGGTAGGAGGACCGGTCCGCCGTCCGCTTGGCGTAGTACAGGATCTTGTCGTTCCAGAAGTTGAAGAACGCCAGACTGCGGAAGTCCTGAAGCGCGGGCTCCCGGTTGCGCAGTCGATTGAAGAACGCGACATCGTCGCGGATGTTGCCTTCCGCGTGCCAGTCATAGGCGCGGATCTCGAACTTTTCGGAGTTCAGATATTCTTCCTTGCCGGGAATGGGCAGGAACTCGCACAGCTCGAAACCGGAATAGACGCCGTAATTGCCCGCGAGCGTTGCGGCGAGCGCGAGCCGCGTGCGGAAACCGGGCCGCCCGCTGGTCTGCAGATAGAGCGGGTTGATGTCGGGCGTGTTCACGAAGAAGTTGACGCGCATGTAGTCGACGCACTCCTCCTGCGTGAGTTCCGTCAAATAGGCCTGCAACTCGCCCTTTTCGTTGCGCCAGGTGAAATACGAATAGGACTGGTTGTAGCCGATCTTGGCGAGACGCTTCATCACCTTGGGCCGCGTGAACGCTTCGGCCAGAAAGATGACCCCGGGATCGACCTTGTGCACTTCGGCGATCAGCCATTCCCAGAACGGGAACGGTTTCGTATGCGGATTGTCCACCCGGAAAATGCGCACGCCGTGATCCAGCCAGTGAAGGAACATGTCGCGCATGTCGTGCCAGATCGACGGCAAGGCGTCGCGGTAGAAGTGGAAGTTGACGATGTCCTCGTAACGCTTGGGCGGGTTCTCGGCATATTTGATCGTGCCGTCGGGCCGCCAGTCGAACCATTCCGGATGCTCCCTGATCCAGGGATGATCCGGCGAGGCGTTGAGCGCGATGTCGAGAGCGATCTCGAGCCCGTGCTCCCTGGCGGCCTTCGACAGGCGGGCGAAGTCGTCGAAATCGCCGAGTTCGGGATGGATGGCGAGATGGCCGCCTTCGTGGCTGCCGATCGCATAGGGGCTGCCGACATCGTCCTCGGTCGGGGTCAAGGTGTTGTTCTTGCCCTTGCGATTGGTCTTTCCGATCGGATGAATCGGCGGGAAGTAGAGGACGTCGAACCCCATCTCCTGAATGTCGGGCAGGCGTGCGATCACGTCGTCGAACGTCCCGTGCCGGTCGGTCGTACCGGACTGGGAGCGCGGGAAGATCTCGTACCAGGCGGAGAAGGCTGCGGCGCGCCGGTCGACCCAGACCGGAATATCGCCCGGGAATCGCGACAGGTTGGTGCGATGGCCGGCGGCATCCAGCAGCGCGATCGTGTCCTCGTGCATCATGAGCGAATATTGCGCCGTCGCATCGCCCTTCTCGGCAGCCTTTTCGAGCCGCTCGTGCAGCTTGGCCAGCGCCTTGCGATCCTTCGCGGCGCCGCGCCCCGAATCCTGCGCGGCCCTGACGAGGTCGCGGGCTTCGGTAAGTTCGAGATCGGTGAGCTTTCCCGCGTCGAGCTTCTTCTTGGCTTCGTCGCGCCATGTCGCGTAGAGATCGCGCCAGGCGATGATCGAGAAGCGATAGGGTCCGGGCTTTTCGAAACGGATCGTCGCCTGCCAGCGATCGTTGGTGACGAAGACGAGCCGTTCCTCGCTCCAGTCCTCGCTTCCGGCCGGACCGTAGACGATCGCCGCATCGATCTCGTCGTGACCGTCGGAGAAGACGTCCGCCGAAATCGTCAGATCCTCGTTCTCGACGCGCTTGATCGCGAACCTTCCCCCGTCGATGAGTGGCGTCACGCCTTCAATCGCGATGCGGTTCTGGGCGAGTTGCATCAGGTCGGCGTCGAGGGGCGTTGTCGTCATCTGGCTCTTCGCCTTCGGTTTGGTCTTCTTGGTGTCGGACTTTTTCGCGTCTGGCATAAGCGATGTCTTCCGATTTTGGCTCGATGATCGCGGTGGTCTGCCACCTGGAATTCCAGGCGATGCTCTCTCAGGTTAGGGATAGGAACGTTTCGCCGCATGTCCAGCGATCGGCCCCCTATTCCTTGCTGCAGTGCGGTCAAGTTGGTTTGAAGAGAGGCCCCCTTGCGCTCGCGGCAAAGCGCAAGGCACCCTTGCGTTCCGGCCGTCAGGCGGCCTTCACCACCTGCCGCTGCTCTCCCAGCCCGTTGATGCCGAGAGTGACGATGTCCCCGTCCTTCAGAAACTGCGGCGGCTTCATTCCCGCCCCCACCCCGGCCGGTGTGCCGGTCGTGATCACGTCGCCCGATTCCAGAAGCATGAATTTCGACAGATAGGCGACGATGAAGGCTGCCGAAAACAGCATGTCCTTCGTCGTGCCGCGCTGGCGCGTCTCGCCGTTCACGTTCAACCACAGGTCCAGCGCCTGCGGGTCGCCGAGCCGGTCGGGCGTCACGAGCCAGGGGCCGAGGGGGCCGAAGCCCGGCGCGCTCTTGCCCTTGATGAACTGGCCGCCACGCTCCTTCTGGAAGGCGCGCTCGGACACGTCGTTGCAGAGGCAGAACCCGGCAATATGGTCCATGGCCCGATCCTCGGAGATGTCGAACGCCGGATCGCCGATGACGATCGCCAGTTCCACCTCCCAGTCGAGCTTGGTCGAGCCCGGCGGAATGGGCAGTTCGTCATGGGCTCCGGAAATGCAGGACGGCGCCTTGGAGAACACCATCGGCTCGGCTGGCGCCTCGGCCCCCGTTTCCTCGGCGTGATCGGCATAGTTCAGCCCGATCGCGATGAAGTGTCCGATCCGGCCGACCGGGGCGCCCAGGCGGTGAGACGGGTCGACCTTGGGCAGGCTCTTGGGGTCGAGCGCCGCCAGACGGGCCATTCCGGGCTTTCTCAGGACCTCGCCGGCAATGTCGTCCACCTCGCCCGAGAGATCGCGCAGGACATGATCATCGTCGATCAGCCCGGGCTTCTCGGATCCCTTCTTGCCAAATCTCACCAATCGCATGACTTCGGTTCCTTCTGAAAAAACGGGGCGTTGCGCGCGGCCGTCGCAATCATCAACATTGGACCGGGATTCGATCCGTCTAGAGCGCGGTGCGCCCATTCGCGATGGGGAATCGCGCGGACCTCCAGCGAAGACCGCGTCCGCCAGCCGTGGGGTCGGACCGTCGATCGCCTGCGCAGCATCGGGCGTGACAGGCCATGGCGGCACGCATGCCGAAGAGCTGGCGAGAGCGTTGGGCCGGCCGCTTTGCGCAAGCGCCGGGGCTTGACCTTGGCGCCTTCCGGACAAGCTACAGACCTGTCTGGAATTGCCGTGCCGTTTACGCAGCCGACGTTCACGCATCGTTCAGGTCTGAGGGAGCCTTATGAAAGCTCCCCCCTCGATGAGGAAAATCGATCCATGTCTTTCTTCAAAATCCTCGGCGTCAAGATTCTGGCGCTCGCCCTCGCCTTCTCGCTGGCCCCCTCGACCATGCCTGCAGGCTTTTCCGTTCCCGGTATCGGGGTGAGCCAGGCGGAAGCCGGTTCGCGCTGGGACCGCGGCGGTCGATATTATGGCGGCGGACGTCACTATCGTGGTGACCGCTATTATGGTCATCGTCGCGGCTATCGCGGCGGACACCGCCGTGGCGGCGATGCCGCAGCGGCTGCCGTGATCGGCGGCATTGTCGGTCTCGGCATCGGTGCCGCGATCGCCAGCCAGCCACGTTACGTGGAGCCGCGCTACGTCCAGCCGCGTCCGGTCTACCGCACCCGTCCCGTCGTCCAGTCCTACGGCGCTCCGCGTCCCTGGTCCGGCGAATGGTACCGTTACTGCGCGGCCCGCTATCGCTCGTTCGACGCCGGTTCGGGCACGTTCCAGCCCTATCACGGACCGCGCCAGCTCTGCCGCTGAGGCAGGACAGCCGACCGACCTTCGAAAGACGCCGCTGCCGGACATTCGGCAGCGGCGTCTTTCGTTGAGCGGGACAGCAAGGGGTCAGCCCGGCGGCGTGCGCCCGATCCGCGCGAACCAGCCATCCTCGTCGATCACCTCGACCCCGAGTTCGCTCGCCTTCTTCAGCTTGGAGCCGGCGCCCGGACCCGCCACGACGAGATCCGTCTTCGCCGATACCGAGCCTGCCACTTTCGCGCCCAGTCCCTCGGCCATCGCCTTGGCCTCGTCCCGCGTCATCTTCTCGAGCGAGCCGGTGAACACGATCGTCAGACCCGCGACGGGCGAGCCGGCGGGCACGCCCGCCCGTTCGTTCGTGGTCGAAACGCCCGCCTCCAGCAGAGCCTCGACCGCGCTGCGATTGTGATCCTCGGAAAAGAACTGGAAGAGAGATTCGGTTGCGGCCGGGCCGATGTTCCCGTCCTGCGACAGGCGGCGAAACGCATCACCGGGTCCGGCGTCCTGCGCCTTCAAGAGCGTTTCGCGGACGGTGTTCGCATCGCCGAACCGTTCTTTCAGAGCCGCGCGCTGGCGCACGTTCAATCCGGCCGACTTGTCCCGCAGCGGATCGAACGCCGGATCCTCGAGCCTATCGCGGTCGATGGCCATGAGCTTCTGCAAGGTGCCCTCGCCGATGAAGGGAACGGTCTCGAGCGAGACGAAGGCTTCGCCAGGCCGTGCGTTCGCGGCCGCATCCACCCCGTCGACGAACGCCTGCACATCGTCGAAATGCCGGGCCAGTGCCTTGGCGGACGTCTCGCCGATCTGCGGAATGCCGAGCGCGAAGATGAAGCGGTCGAGCGCCACCGTGCGCCGCTCCTCGATACCTGCAAGGAGGTTCTCGATCGCCTTCGTCGTCTCGGCCTTCTTGGCGGGCTTGTCCGGCTCGCCCTTTCCTTCCGCAAGGCGCCGGGCTTCGGACACCGCCCTTCGTCGCGCCTCGATCGCCTGGCGGAGCGGCTCGAATGCCAGCGTGAAGATATCGGCGGGCTGGCGCACGAGGCCCGCGTCGAACAGGGTCTCGATATAGGTGTCGCCGAAGCCCTCGATGTCGAAGGCACCGCGCGAGACGAAATGCTTCAGCCCTTCGCGCCCCTGTGCCGGGCAGGTCAGGCCGGCCGTGCAACGCCGTTTGGAATCCGGCTTGCCCGTGCGCGGGTTGGTCAGGCGGGCCGCCTTCGATCCGCAGACCGGGCAATGGTCCGGGAAACGGAACGGCGCGGCGTCCGGCGGACGCTTGTCCAGCACCACGTCGAGCACCTGCGGAATGACGTCGCCGGCCCGCTGGATCAGGACCGTATCCCCGATGCGGATATCGCGCCCCTCGCGCAGCAGGTCGCCGTCCGAATCGCGCCCCGCGATATAATCCTCGTTGTGCAGCGTCGCGTTCGAGACGACCACGCCACCGACGGTCACCGGTTCAAGCTTTGCCACCGGCGTCAGCGCGCCGGTGCGTCCCACCTGGATATCGATGTCGCGCAGGATCGTCGTCGCCTGCTCGGCCGGAAACTTGTGCGCGATCGCCCAGCGCGGGGATCTGGAAACGAAGCCCAGCCGCTTCTGCAGATCGAGATCGTCGACCTTGTAGACGACGCCGTCGATATCGTAGCCGAGCGTCGCGCGCCTGGCCTCGATCTCGCGATAATGAACGATCAGGTCTTCGATGGTGGTGAAGCGCCGCATCAGCGGGTTGGTGCTGAAGCCGAAGCGGCCAAGGGCCGCCACCATTTCCATCTGGGTCCTGCCCGGCAGGTCGGAGACCTCGCCCCAGGCATAGGCGAAGAAGTGCAGCGCACGCGATCTGGTGATCGCGGCATCGAGCTGGCGCAGGGAGCCGGCGGCGGCGTTTCTCGGATTGGCATAGATCTGCCCGCCGCTCTCGGCCTGCCGCGCATTGAGGTCGGCAAAGGCGGCATGGCTCATATAGACTTCGCCGCGCACCTCGAAGATGTCAGGTGCACCCTCCGGCAAGCTGTGGGGAATGCCGTCGATGGCGCGGGCATTGGCCGTGACGTTCTCGCCGACCGCGCCGTCGCCGCGCGTCGCCGCGGACACCAGCGAGCCGTTTTCGTACCGGATCGAGAGCGACAGCCCGTCGATCTTCGGCTCGGCGGTGATGCCGAGGCGCGCATCCGCGCCCAGTTTCAGGAACCGGCGGACGCGTAGGGCGAAATCCGAAACGTCCGCGTCGCTGAACGCATTGTCGAGGGACAGCATGGGAACGGCATGGCGGATCTTCTCGAACTTTTCCGAGACCTGGGCGCCGACCCTCGACGAGGGCGAATCCTCGCGGATCAGCGAAGGAAAGCGTGCCTCGATGCTCGCATTGCGCCGGCGCAGTTCGTCATATTCGCCGTCGGAGACGGACGGAGCGTCGTCGCGATAATAAGCGCGGTCGTGTTCGAAGATCGCGCGCGCCAGACGTTCGAGCTCGGCCTTGGCGGCTGTCTCGTCCAGCTCATCGATCGGCCTGTCCGCCATCTGTCATTCCCGTCGTTGCATAGGAGCGGCCTGTCCGAACACGGGTGCCGGCCGTCATCCGATCATAGCCATTCCGGCTGCTTGAGGTGAAGAGCCAACAGCCGGTTCGCGGCGCGCCTCGCGACGCCCGGAACGCGCAGGGCCGCCGGCAGGGCAAACCGAACCGCCGCCCCTGCCCAGGCGGGCGGGGCGGTGATGAAATCCGTCATCGCCCGTGTTTCGTCCAGAACCGCCTTCACGACCGGCACGCGGCGGGACTCATATTCGCTCTGCCGTCCTTCGGCCAGCAGAAAGGCAAGCCACGCCGCGTCCCACACGCCGAGATTCATGCCACGCCCGCCCACCGGCGAATGAACGTGCGCGGCATCGCCGCACAGATAGATCTGACCCCGCGACATGCGCTCGGCATGGCGGAACGCCACCGCGAAACGCGAGGTCCAACCGACCGAGGCGATATCCGGCCACCGGGCGACCAGCGCGTCCGGCGTCTCGCAGACGCCGATCAGGCGGCCGCCATGTGGACCGAACGGCAGGAACGCCGCCGTTGCCTGATCTTGCGACAGAAGGACCTTGGCGCATTCCGCGTCGATCTCCTGCCCGCACACGATATCGGCCAGGGCGAACCGGGCAGGATGGTCGTCGCCGACGAAGGGAATATCGAGGCTCCGGCGCACGGTGGAGTGCATGCCGTCACACCCCGCGATCGCCAGCGCCTCGATGGTCTCGCCGGTCGAGAGCGTGGCGGTGGGGCGCTGGGTGTGCGCGAGGTCGGTCAGCGCGATGCCCCATTCGACCGGAACCCCATGCGCGCCGAGCCAGTCGATCAGCGCCCGCTCCGTGCGCGCCTGCGCCAGCGACAGGATGAACGGCGTCGGCGTCTCGGCAGCGTCGAGGCGGATGGTGGCGGCGGGCCTGCCGTTCCATGCGATCGCGACGCGGTGGATCGGCTGGCCCTCGGCCAGGAGCCGGCCCGCGACACCGGACGCTTCGAGAACGGCGAGCGTCGTGGGAAGAATGCCGAGCGCCCGCGATTGATCAGCCGGCGTCGGGCCGCTCTTTTGGTCGCAGATCCGAACGGCCAAACCGCGCCGCACCGCCTCAACGGCGAGCGCCAGTCCCACCGGCCCGGCACCGGCGATCACGAGCGGGCTGCGCGACGCGCCGCCGCTTCTCACGCGCCGATGCCGATCAGCTTGGCCGCCGCCGCGCGGGCTTCCTCCGTCACCGTCTCGCCCGCCAGCATGCGGGCGATCTCTTCCTGGCGCGTCTCGCTCTCGATCTCGAAAACCCGCGTCGAGACACGGTCCTCGTTCCGGGCGCCGGCCTTGGAGATCAGGAGATGGGTCGTCGCACGCGCGGCGACCTGCGGGGCGTGGGTGACGGCGAGCACCTGGACCGTCTTCGACAGACGTGCGAGCCGGCGCCCGATCGCATCGGCCACGGCCCCGCCGACGCCGGTATCGATCTCGTCGAAAACCAGTGTCGGCGCCGAGCCGCGATCGGCGAGCGCAACCTTCAGCGCCAGGAGAAACCGCGAAAGCTCGCCGCCGGAGGCGACCTTCATCATCGGCCCTGCGCGCGTGCCGGGATTGGTGCGGACATGGAACTCGATCTCGTCGACCCCGGCCGCCGAGGCCCTGTCGTCGTCCCGGGTGATCGCGACGATGAAATCGGCCCGCTCGAGCTTCAGGTCCGGAAGCTCGGCCATCACGGCGGCACTCAGCGTCTCGGCCGTTTCGTGGCGCCGGACGGAAAGCGTTTCGGCCAGCGCGTCGAACGCCGCCCGATGGGCCGCAACTTCGGCTTCCAGCTGGTGGACGCGCTCCTGGCCGGCATCGAGTTCGGCAAGGTCGCCGATCATTCGCGCCGTCAGTTCGGGTAGGGCTTCGACCGGAACAGAGAACTTGCGGCTCGCCGCGCGCAGGGCGAACAGGCGTTCCTCGGCTTCTTCGAGCGCGCGCGGGTCGAACTCCAGCGTCCGCATCGCCGCCTCGAGCGCCATCTGGGCGTCGGCGATGGCGTCGACGCCCGCGGCGAGCCGGTCGATCGCCTCGTCGAGAAGGCCCGGCACCTCGTCGCGCTTGCGGTCGAGCCGCTTCAGGAGATTGACGAGCGACGGCATGGGCGAGCTCGAACCCGACAGTTCGTCGTTCGCATCGTTGACGTCCGTCGCGATCTTTTCCGAACGCATCATGATGGCGCGGCGCTCGGCAAGCTCCTCCTCCTCGCCGGCGATCGGCGCGAGCTCGGAAAGCTCGTCGACGCCGGCGCGCAGATAGTCGGCCTCGCGCGCGGCTTCTTCCATCTTCTTCAGGTGGTGGTCGAGGGCGGTGCGCGCCTTTCGCCAGGCGCGGAACGCTTCCCCGACCTCGAGGACGAGTGGCTGGAGCCCGCCGAAGGCGTCGAGCAGGTTGCGGTGGGCGGCGGCATCGACCAGCGCGCGGTCGGCGTGCTGGCCATGGATCTCGACGAGCGCCTCGCCGATCTCCTTCATCAGGCCGACGCTCGCGGGCCGGTCGTTGACGAACACGCGCGTGCGGCCATCGGCGTTCTGGATGCGGCGCAGGATCACGTCGCCATCATTGTCGTAGCCGTTCTCGGTCAGCATCTCGCGCACGCGATGCGCGGTCGGCACGTCGAAGACGGCTGTCACCTCGCCCCGGGTCTCGCCATGGCGCACGAGCGAGCCGTCGCCGCGCCCGCCGAGGGCGAGCGACAGGGCGTCGAGCATGATGGATTTACCGGCGCCCGTCTCTCCGGTCAGCACGGCCAGGCCCTCGCGAAGCGACAGGTCCAGCCGTTCGATAAGCACGATGTCGCGGATGGCGAGATGAACCAGCATGTCCGGAAATGGGTCGGCACGAGGAAAGGGCGAAGGACGAGCGGGGCCGTGAGACGATCGATCCCCTGTGGCCCGTTAGATAGGCCAGTCTCGGCCGTTTGCCTATCCTCAAGGACGAAACGGCCCGCGACATGCGGGCCGTCCGGTCATGAAACGCGTCTCGACGGCGCGGCCGGCCGGTATCCGCCCGTCAGCTTCGGCCCTGCAGCAGCGCGTAGGAATCCTGGTACCACTGGGAATCGGGATAGTTCTGCCCAAGGACCGATGCCGAGGCCTGCGCCTCGCGGACGAGACCCATGGCCAGATAGGTCTCGGTCAGGCGTGCGAGCGCTTCTTCCACCTGCCGGGTCTCGGGATAGACGTCGACCACGTTCTTGAAGCGGTTGATCGCAGCGGCGTACTCGTTGCGCTCCTGATAGTAGCGCCCGACCTGAAGCTCCTTGCCGGCGAGCTGGTCGCGCGCGATTCGAAGCTTGATCTTCGCATCCGGCACATATTGCGAATCGGGATATTGCTCGATGACCGCGCGCATCGCCTGCGCCGTACGGCCGGCATTCGCCTGGTCGCGGGTGATGTCGGGGATCTGGCGCCAGTAGGACAGGCCGATGATGTATTGCGCATAGGGCGCTTCGTCGGTGCCGGGATAGAGCGAGAGATAGCGCTTGGAGGAATTGATCGCCTCTTCGTAGGCGCCGGAGCGGTAGCTCGTGAAGGCGCGCATGACGAGCGCCTTGCGGGCCCATTCCGAATAGGGATGCTGGCGATCGATCGCTTCGAACTTGGCCGAAGCTTCGCTGAGGCGTCCACCTTCGAGATTGGCAAGCCCTTGATTGTAGAGAACTTCAGGGGGTTCGGTCTGCGCGGCCAATGCCAGAACGTCGACATCGGACCCGCCGTCCGACATGCAGCCGGACACGGCGCCCGCGCTCGCAGCCAAGACGAGAACGAGCGATGCCTTGCGGATAGATGCGCCGAAAGTCGTCATGATCCCCTGATCATCCCCTAGTCAGTTTTTCCTGGCCCCATGGATGGGGTCCCATCCTCCAGTGAAAAACTCAATACCCCGGTCATGGTTAAGACAGGGATGAAGCGGCGTTTTTGTGACGATGTGACTTCGAAAGCGCGGCCGCAAGGCGGTTCGGACCTTGCGGCAGGTCGGCCTTGCCTGCTTGCGGCAGTGCCCTCAAAGCATCTGGGGACCATAGGCCGGTGCGGCGACGGCGACCAGCGGCGCGTGGCGGACCGGATCCGTGCGACGTGCCGGCAGTTCGACATATTCGAACGCCGAGGCGTCGGACAGAAGCGCCTGCAGCGCCATCGCGTTCAGGCGATGGCCACCGCGATAGGAGGCATAGCAACCGATGATCCGCGAACCGGCAAGCGCCTGATCGCCGACGGCATCGAGCGCCTTGTGGCGGACGAACTCGTCCTCGTAGCGAAGCCCATCGGGATTGACGATGCCGCCATCCACGTCGATGACGACGGAATTCTCCAGCGAGGAGCCGAGCGCATATCCGGCGGCCCACAGCCGCTCCACATCCTTCATGAAACCGAAGGTGCGGGCTTTGGCCAGATCGCGCTTGAAGCGATCGGCCGTGAGGTCGGCGGCGTAGGACTGGCGGCCGATGGCGGCGCAGTCGAAATCGATCTCGACCTCGAAGCGGGTCGCGTCATGCGGGCGGTACTCGGCGCGGGCGCCGTTGTGCTCCACCGTGACGGTCTTCAGCACCCGGATGTAACGGCGCTTGACCGGCTGGCTGACGAGGCCCGCATCGTCGATGGCCGCCATGAAGGCCGCGGCGCATCCGTCCATGATCGGGGTCTCGCCGGCATTGATCTCGACGATCGCATTGTCGATGCCTGCCGCATAGAGCGCCGCCATCAAGTGCTCGATCGTCGCGATCACGACGCCGTCGCCATCGCCGATCATCGTGGACAGGTCGCCCTGCGGGGCATTGGCCGAGATCGCCCTGACGTCGCGAACAGCGCCATCGTCGAGGCGGCGGCGGAACACGATGCCCGTATTCGCCTCCGCAGGGATCAGAACGAGCGAGACGGGCATGCCGGTATGGACGCCAACACCATGGAAGGCGACTTCTGCGGCGATCGTCTGCTGGTACATCAACACGTGCGGCAACCTTTCACGCCTGCTCTTCGTTGCAGCGCGCGCTGGCTGCAAGACTGGCTGGACGGATTTCCCCATAAATTCCGGAACACTGTCCGCCGGGCACCCCCATGCCCCGCAGAATCCGGTCTCGTTGAAAATTACCTAAATCGGAGCGGCGCATTCGCCAAATCACGCTTCTTTACTTCGTATTACCGGGAAAGCCTCAGGTCAGGTTAGAAACCGTTGTTTTACAAGACCTTAATACGAAACAGGCCCGCTGCATGATGCAGCGGGCCTGTGTCCCGTTTACAATAGACGGACTGTTTAGTTCGCCTGACGGCGCAGGAAGGCCGGGATCTCCAGATGATCGTCCTCGGCGAGCGCCCGCGGCTGGGGTGCTGGACGGGCAGCCGACTCGGCCGCCTGACGCCGCGGCGCGGCCTGCGGTGCCGGCATCGGCGCCTCGGCCTTGCGCGGCTCGGAGGCGACGACCTCTTCCACTTCCTCGCGGCGCGACAGGCCCGTGGTCAAGCGGCGCAGAAGACCCATCGGTCCCTTGTCGTCGCCCGCATATTCGGCCTGGGCCGCCCGCGTCTCGATCTCGTTCTTCACGACGGGCGGGAAGTCCTCGATCTTCGGCATGCGCGAGGGCGCGGCGTGGATGACGGGCTTCGACACACGGGGCGCGAGCTGCTCGATCTCCGCGGCAAGGGCTGCCGAGAAATCATCGTCCATGTCCAACGGGTCGTTACGCATCTGCGGCTGGCTTGCAGGCACGCTCTGGCGTGCCGGCTGGGCCGGGGCATGGGCCGCTTCCTGGCGGCGGGTTTCGGCGACCGGCGCGTGTGCGGCCGGAGCCTTGGCCGGCACGGACGGCGCGGCGGCGGCCGGTCGCTGTGCGGGCTCGGACTTGGGCGCGACCTTCTCGGTGTCGAGCTTGTCGATGCCGGTGGCAACGACCGAGACCCGGATGATGCCTTCGAGCGCCTCGTCGAACGTCGCGCCGAGAATGATGTTGGCGTCGCTGTCGACCTCCTCGCGGATGCGGGTCGCCGCTTCGTCGACTTCGAAGAGCGTCAGGTCGCGGCCGCCGGTGATCGAGATCAGGAGACCGCGCGCGCCCTTCATCGAGGTCTCGTCGAGAAGCGGGTTGGCGATGGCGGCTTCCGCGGCGGCCAGGGCACGGCCCTCGCCCGACGCTTCGCCGGTGCCCATCATGGCCTTGCCCATCTCGCGCATCACGGAGCGAACGTCCGCGAAATCGAGATTGATGAGACCTTCCTTGACCATCAGGTCGGTGATGCAGGCAACGCCCGAATACAGCACCTGGTCGGCCATGCCGAAGGCATCGGCGAAGGTGGTCTTGTCGTTGGCGATCCGGAAGAGGTTCTGGTTCGGAATGACGATGAGGGTATCGACGTTCTTCTGCAGATCCTCGATGCCCTGGTCGGCGATGCGCAGCCGGCGCTGGCCCTCGAAGTGGAACGGCTTGGTGACGACGCCGACCGTGAGGATGCCCTTTTCACGGGCGGCCCGCGCCACGACCGGGGCGGCGCCCGTGCCGGTTCCACCGCCCATGCCGGCGGTGACGAAGCACATGTGCGAGCCCAGGAGATGGTCGCAGATCTCGTCGATCGATTCTTCGGCCGCCGCCCGTCCGACTTCCGGCTGCGAACCGGCACCGAGCCCCTCGGTGACCGCAACGCCCATCTGGATGACGCGTTCGGCTTTCGAGGAACGAAGCGCCTGCGCATCGGTGTTGGCGATGACGAACTCGACGCCTTCAAGGCCGGCACTGATCATGTTGTTGACCGCGTTGCAGCCACCGCCACCAACGCCGAAAACGGTGATGCGGGGCTTCAGCTCGGTGATGTCGGGCTTGTTGAGGGTGATGCTCATTGCCTTGATCCTCTTTTCAAATTCGTAGGCCGTTTTGCCGCGCGGCCGGATAATGCTGGTCTGTCGGGCGACGCGCGGCACGCGCCGTTTGCTGTGGCCGGCCCACCCCGCGGGGCGGGACCGGACGTCGTCTAGATGCTTCGTTTCAGCCAGGTTCCGAACCTGCCGGTCCGGGTCGATTGGTCGAACATGCGCGCTGTGATCGAGGTGGTCGTGACGGTCTCGCGGTGCACCACCTGCGGGTAGATCAGAAGGCCGACGGCGGCCGAGAACGCCGGTGACTTGTGGGCGGTCGTCAGCCCGGCGACACCGACCGGACGGCCGAGCCGCACATTGCGCTGCAGGATGGCGCGCGCCGTGTCCGGCAGGCCGGAGAGCTGGCTGGCGCCGCCGGTCAGGACGACGCGCTTGCCGATGACGTGGCCGAGATTGGATTCGTTCAGCCGGTCGCGCACGAGTTCGAGGATCTCCTCGACCCGCGGCCGCACGATCTTGCAGATCGTGGCGCGCGAGACGGTGACGCTCTCGTCGTTGCCCGCTTCGCCCAGCGACGGGATGGTGATCATCTCGTCGTCGGTCGCCAGATGCGGCAGCGTCGAGGCGTTGACCACTTTCAGGCGCTCGGCGTCGGCCGGGTGGATCGACAGACCCCGCGCCAGATCCATGGTGATGTGGTGACCGCCGATCGCGACCTGGTCGGCATAGACGAAGCGGCCATTCTGGAAGATCGCGATGGTCGTCGTGCCGGAACCCATGTCGATCGCCGCCGAGCCCATCGCCGCCTCGTCCTCGACGAGCGTGGCGAGCGCGCTGGCGTAGGGGGTGGCGACGAAGGCCTCGACCTCGATATGCGCCTCGTTGAGCGCCGCTTCCAGATTGCGCAGCGGCGCTTCTTCGGCCGTGAGAACGTGCATGTCGGCGCCGAGCGTGCGCGCGGTCATGCCGATCGGGTTCTCGACCCCGCCCTCGCCGTCGATCGAGAGATCGAACGGCACCGAGTGAAGCGCCAGACGCGAGGGCTCGAACTGGATGCGGGCAGCCTGCGCCTCGACGAAATCGACGTCGGCCTGGGTGATGGCGGCCAGCGGATTGAGAAGAGCGCTTCCGCGATAGCTCTTGAGACGGCCCGCCGTCAGCGAGACGATCAGCGATCCGACCGAAAGACCGGCTGCGGCCTCCGCCGCGTCGATGGTCGCGCGGATGGCCCTGGCGGCCGCCTCGATATCGATGACGTTGCCGGACTTCACGCCGCGCGAGCGCTGATGGCCGACGCCCAGAACCTCGATCGTGTGCGAGCGGCCCGGCAGAATCTCGCCCTCCGGCCGCGGACGCAGCTTCCCGATCATGCAGGACATTTTTTCCGAGCCGATGTCGAGCACCGAAACGATCTGGCCACGGCGCGGCGAGAGCGGTTTCATGCGCGGGACATCGGACGTCTTGCGGAAGAAGAAACTCATGACACCCTAACCTTTCGACTGCCGCTTGAGAATCTTCTTGCGCTCTGCGAGCGCAGCGTTGCGCCGCTCCAGAGCGTCCGGCGTCAACTTGACGACGACCCGGCCATCGACCCGAAGATCGACGGAGACGATGTCGCGTCCCAGCAGATTGTGTTCCCGGTCCATGCGAGCGACCTCCGCCAGTGCCGCGATCGGTTCATCTTCCGGCAGACGGATCGTGACGCCGTTCTTCAGCGCAAGGTCCCATCGCCGGTCTCCGACCCGAACGTAGGCCTTCACGCTTGCGCGAAGCTCGGCAAACTCTTCCATCTCATCAAGGATTTGCGCGGCTGCCTCCGGCGCACCTTCCCCGACGACGACCGGCAGCACGTCGAAACGGCCGGCCGAGAACGGAACGATGGCCGAACCTTCGCGGTCGACGATCGTGAAGCTCTCGCCGCTCTGCCAGACGGCGTAGGGACGATGCTCGATCAGTTCGATGCCGATCCGGTTGGGGTAGAATTTCGAGACCGAGGCCCGCTCGATCCACGGCATGGCTTCGAGACTGTCCTGCGCGGCGGACGGATCGAGACTGACGAGGGTCTGGGACCCCGTGGCCCAGAGCGTCTGGAGAATGTCGATCTCCGACGTTTCGGAATTGCCCGACACGTCGATCACCTTGATCTCGAAGCCGAGCGGCATCGCGACGCTGTCGATGACCGCCGTCGAGTGGCCGCCGAGGACCACGCCATAGCCGATCGATCCGGAAACGAGCACGCCGGCGATGAGGCCGAACCGCGGAAGCCTGAGCTCCGACAGGCGCGTGCCGAACTGTTCGATCCGCGAGGCGAAGCGGCGCGAGGCGATCGAGAATGCGCCGTGCCCGGCCGAAGTCGATCTCATCTCCCGCATGACGCATCCTCCACCATCCAGCGAACCAGCTCGGTGAAGCTGTGGCCCGAATGGGCGGCGATGTCGGGAACCAGGGACACCGGCGTCATTCCGGGCTGGGTGTTGACCTCGAGCCAGGCGATCTCGCCATCCTTGCCGAAGCGATCGTCGTAGCGGAAATCGGAGCGGGTCACGCCCCGGCAGCCGATCGCACGGTGGGCCAGAAGCGACCATTCCTGGATCTTGCGGGCGATGTCGCCCGGAATGTCCGCCGGAACGATGTGCACCGACCCGCCGTCGGAATATTTCGAATCGTAATCGTAGAAAGCATGGCCTTCGGTCGTGATCTCGCACACGTCGAGCGCGACATCACCCATCACGGCGCAGGTGAGTTCGCGCCCGTGCACGAACTGCTCGATCAGCAGATCGTCGCCGTAGGCCCAGTCGGACGAGGACAGGGACTGGGGCGGATGGGCCTGCTCCTCGCGCACGATCAGGACGCCGAAGCTCGACCCTTCCGCGATCGGCTTGATCACGTAAGGCGGGCTCATCGGATGCTTGAGCGCCAGATCGTTGCGCTTCATCACCCGGCCCTTGGCCACCGGCACGCCGGCCGTCTTCGCGACGGTCTTGGCCAGGAGCTTGTTCATGGCGAGCGCCGAGGCGGTGACGCCCGAATGGGTGTAGGGAATTTGCAGATATTCGAGAATGCCCTGAATCCGGCCGTCTTCGCCATAGGGGCCATGCAGCGCGTTGAACGCGACATCGGGCTTGAGCTTTGCCAGCGTCTCGGCCACCGAGCGATCCACATCGACACGGGACACGTCGAAGCCGTCCGCCTCGAGCGCGTCGGCGCAGGCTTCGCCGGAGCGAAGGCTCACCGGCCGCTCGGAGGATAAACCGCCCATCAATACCGCGACATGCTTGGCCATCGGTTACCAAAACCCCTTGAACTTGGTTCTGGTCGACCATCACCCGGATTTGGTTAAACAGACGTTAACGCGGAGAATTTGCGGAAAGGTCTAGGAAACGATCCTCAACGGTTTCTTACGATGGGGCTTTCCTGTGGCGCAAATGCAATAGGTGTTGCCGATGGGTCATCCGATTCGGCGCATGGCCCGCCGCATGCGGCACGGGTGTCGCAGGCGGTCGGGCTTGGACAGGACGGGGCGTTTCGGTCATCGGAGCGGAAGAACGGCGCCTGACGTCCTCGCGCGCCCCGACGCGGAACGCATGGCGGGCCCTTGCACGGACCGGCGGGCACCTGCGTCCGGCTTCCTCGAAACCGAACCGGCCAGCGCAGGCTGCGACACACCGCCCACGCCTCAACGGCGTGTCGGAAAACCCCGATGCGTGAAATCGAGGAGACAGCCAGAGCGTCGTGCGCCTGACCAGATCCGCGCTCTAGCCCGAGATCTTCGAGAAATCGGCGACCTTCTCGCAGGCCGCCCGGATACGGGCGAGAAGTGCGAGGCGGTTGGCGCGGACGGTCTCGTCCTCGGCGTTCACCAGAACCTTGTCGAAGAACGCGTCCACCGGCGCGCGCAGCCTGGAAAGGCCCGCCATGGCGGCTGCATAGTCGCGGGTCTGCAAGGCCTGCGCCACCTCGATCTCGGCCCGGTCGATCGCGCCGGCGAGCCCCTTTTCCTCGTGCTCGCCCTTTTGGGCGATCAGATCGGGATCCACGGCGGCGGCGATGGTCGTGCCCTTCTTTTCCTCTGCGGCCAGAATGTTCGCCGCCCGGCGGGTGCCTGCCAGGAGGTTTTGGCCGTCCTCGTTGGACAGGAACGCGCCCAGCGCCTCGACCCTGCGGGTGACGTCGAGGAGATCGTCGTTCGCGCCCTCCCCGCCGCTCGAAAGAACCGCATCGACGAGATCGTGGCGCGCGCCGGAATCGCGAAGCTGGACCTTCAGGCGGTCGTGGAAGAAGCCGAGGAGATCGCCGGAGACGCCGAGCGTCTCGAGCGGCAGGACCAGCCTTCGCTCCACCAGAATGCGAATAATTCCCAGCGCCGCGCGTCGCAGCGCATACGGGTCCTTCGAACCGGTCGGCTTCTCGTCGATCGCCCAGAACCCCATCAGCATGTCGAGCTTGTCGGCGAGCGCCACGCAGATGGCGACCGGGTCGGTCGGCACCGCATCCGTCGGCCCGAGCGGCTTGTAATGTTCCTCGATCGCGGTCTGCACGCTTTTGTGCTCGCCCTGGAGCTCGGCGTAATAGCGGCCCATCAGGCCCTGAAGCTCGGGGAACTCGCCGACGGCCTCCGTCGGCAGGTCGGCCTTCGAGAGGACGGCCGCGCGGCGCACCGTGCGCTTCAGTTCATCGCGCGCGAACTCCGATTGCGACGCGGTCTCGCCGTCGGCGCTCACCTGCCCCGCGATCGCGCCGGCAATGGCTTCAGCAAGCGCCGCGATGCGCGCGACGCGCTCGCCCTGCGTGCCGAGCCTGGCGTGGAAGGTGACGCCGAGCGCGTCGAGCTTGGCCATCCGCTGGTCGAGCGGCTTCTTCAGGTTGAGGTTCAGCTTTTCGGCCGAGGGCCTGAGGCTTTCCAGATCCGGCAGATCGGCCTGGTCGGTCTGCCAGAAATAGAGCGCGTCGGACAGGCGCGCGCGCACGACCTTGCCGTTGCCACGCGCGATCTCCTCGCCGCCATCGCTCGCCTCGATGTTGGAGACGAGAATGAAATGGTTGGACAGCGCGTTCGCGGTTCCCCCGCTTGCCCCCTGGGGCCGCGTCACGAAGCATTTTTGGTTCGCCTTGATGGTGAGCTGGATCACCTCGGGCGGGATCTGCAGGAAGGCGTCCTCGAACGTGCCGACGAGCGCGACCGGCCATTCGACGAGGCCGGAGACTTCCTCGAGCAGACCCTCGTCCGGCACGACCTCGAGCCCCAGCGCGAAGGCACGGTTCTCGGCATCGTGGCGGATGATGTCCTTGCGGCGCTCGGCATCCAGAACGACGTAGGCCTTTTCCAGCTTGTCGACATAATCTTCGAAGCGCCGCACCGTGAAGGGTTCGGGCGCGTGGAAACGGTGACCGGCGGTCGTGTTGCCGGAGCGAATGCCCGCGATCTCGAAATCGACCACCACCGGCTCTTCGGTTTCAGGTCCGAAGGTGCACAGGATCGATTGCAGCGGGCGCACCCAGCGAAGACTGCCGGGCTCCGCCGACGCCTTGCCCCAGCGCATCGATTTCGGCCACGGAAAATCGCGGATGATTCCCGGCATGATGTCGGCGATGATCGCCTCCGCGGGCCGGCCCGGCTTGGTGATATGCGCGACGTAGAAGTCGCCCTTCTTCGGGTCCGACTGGACGCTCGCCTCGTCGATCGAGGAAAGCCCCGCCCCGCGCAAAAACCCCTGCAGCGCCTTTTCCGGTGCGTCGACGCGGGGACCCTTGCGTTCCTCGGTCACGTCCCGCGAGCTTGCATCGACGCCGCGAATGTCGAGCGTCAGCCGGCGCGGCGTCCAGTATTCGCGCGCGCCCTCGTATGTGAGCCCCGCCTCCACCAGCGCGTCGGTCACGAGCTTGCGGAGATCGCCGGCAGCCTTGCGCTGCATGCGGGCAGGAATTTCCTCGGAGCGAAGTTCGAGAAGAAGGTCTGGCATCAGTGGCTCCCCGCCCGCATGCTGTCGGCTGCCGTGCCCGTCCTCGCAGCGCTGCGGGCGAGCGGGCGAGCAGGTATGTCCTCGGAGCGAAGTTCGAGAAGAAGGTCTGGCATCAGTGGCTCCCCGCCCGCATGCTGTCGGCTGCCGTGCCCGTCCTCGCAGCGCTGCGGGCGCGCGGGCGGGCAGGAATTTCCTCGGAGCGAAGTTCGAGAAGAAGGTCTGGCATGGGCCGATATCGATCAAAAGTTGGAGGCAGCGCCTTGCACCATGACCGTGGACCGATTGCAAGCGATACCGGCTCCGCCGCCGGTTTGCCGGCGACAGATCCTTGCGCAGATCACGCGATAGTCGACGGCGCCGACACGGCAAGGCACGACGCGATCCGGACATGAGTGAAACCTGTCGAGAGTGGCATCACTTCGGCTCGACCGCGTCCCATGTGGTTCCGGTGCGTTCGATCCGCCTCAGAAATCGAGAGATGTCCCGTTTCGACGCAAGCCGATACTTCATCTTCCCGAACGCTTCGAACTCGATCTCCTGTCGCGGTCGTGAATGTTGCGGGAAGGTCCAGGCCCATCGCAGGAATTCCATGTCGAAACGTTCCGGACACCCGTCCGCCATATCAGGGCGGACGGTCCCGTAATTTCGGACGAGACGCCGGATGATTCGCGGAAAGGTGATCCAAAGCGGCAGATCGAGCCAGATGAGGCTGTGAGCCTTCTCGAGCCGCATCTGAAGGGTACCGGAATTGTTGCCGTCGAAGACCCCGCCATCTTCGGAAATCGCGGCTGCGACACGCTTCGCCAGTTCAGGCTTCGGCGTCGGTTTCCAACCGGGCTCGAAGAAGAGCTGGTCCATATGCACCGCCCGAAACGACCGCCGAGAGGCCAGTTGCCGGGCAAGACTCGACTTACCGCTGCCGGGCGCGCCGATAATGCAGACGTTCCGACCAAGATGTGTCGTGTTCTGAGGCAAGCCGGAGCCCTCACGGTGTGGTCGGGCCGCCTACAACTGCCCCTGCAACGTGTCGCATTCGCCGAAATTGCCGGACTGATAGCCGCGCTTGAACCATTCCTGGCGCTGGGCCGAGGTGCCGTGGGTGAAGCTGTCGGGGACCACCGTGCCCTGCCCTCTTCTCTGCAGCGTGTCGTCGCCGATCTGGAAGGCCGCGTTCAGCGCCTCGTCGATATCGCCCGGCTCGACATAGCCCGCCGCGCGGGTGTCGTGGGCCCAGATGCCGGCATAGCAGTCGGCCTGAAGCTCGACGCGCACCGACAGCGCGTTCGCCTGGTCCTGTGGAAGGCTTTGACGGGCCGAGTTCAGCTTGCCGAGGACGCCCGTGATGTTCTGGATGTGGTGGCCGACCTCGTGGGCGACGACATAGGCCTGCGCGAAATCGCCGGGCGCGCCGAGCTGGCTCTCGAGCTGGTCGAAGAAGGTCAGGTCGATGTAGAGCTTCCGGTCGCCCGGGCAGTAGAACGGACCGGTCGCCGAACCGGCGATGCCGCAAGCGGACTCGACGCGGTCGTTGAAGAGAACCAGCGTGGGTTCGGGATAGGTTTCGCCGGCTTCCTGAAACCGCGTCGACCAGACGGTCTCCGTGTCGGCGAGAACGGTCGCCACGAAATTGTCGGTCTCGCCCGGGGTCGAATCGACCCCGCCGCCCGCACGTCCCGTCTCGCTCGTCTGGTAGCTGCCCTGGCCGCCCATGTCGCCGCCGAAGAGGGTGAGCGGATTGATCCCGAACACGAACCAGGCGATCGCGCCGACGATCAGCATGGTGACGATGCCGCCACCACCGGCCTTGACCGGAATGCGCAGTCCGCCGCCACGCCGGCCGCCGGAAAAGCCGCCGCCAGAGCCGCGCCGGTCCTCGATATTGCTGGATTGCCTGCGTCCGCGCCACTGCATCGTCTTCGGCCCTAACCGTCTCTCACCCGCAAAATGGGTGAATCATCGCCTTCGGGTCATGAAGATACGCCAGTATGACAGAAAGGAAATGACGCCGGTGGCAAATGTCGATCCTCGCTGCGGGATCATCATTCGCGGTCTTATGTCGAAGACGAAGAGATGGTGGCTTCTGAAGGCCACCATCTCTTCAGGCGATCATCGATCAGCTTTTCAAAAGACGCTTGTTCTGCGGGAACATGTGAGCCCGCGCGTCCTCATCCATCTCCTGCTTGAAGGTGAACTGCTTGGCGAGCGCGTTGACCTTTTCGGCAGCGGGCCGCCCATTGATCGTGTCAAGGAGACGCTTCACGTTCGGAAACTGGTCCCAGGCATTGTCGCCGAAGATGAACGGAATGGCGCGTGCCCAGCCCCAGACCGACATGTCGACGATGGAATAGCTATCACCAATCATGAACGTCTTGCCGCGCAGCTTTTCCTCGATGAGGAGCCAGTGCCGCTCGGCCTCGACCGAATAGCGATTGACCGCATAATCCTTCGGCTCGGGCGCGAAATGCTTGAAATGCACTGCCTGTCCGCAATAGGGGCCGATGCCGGTGGCAATGAACATGAGCCAGGACAGGCCCTCCGCGTCTGTCGCCGATGTGCCCTCGAATCCGAACTTTCCACTCTTGCGCGCAAGGTAAAGCAGGATGGCGGTCGAATCGAACAGAACCGCGTCACCATCGGTGAGCGCCGGCGTCTTGGCGTTCGGATTGATGGCCAGATAGTCCTCGTGATGCTGCTCGCCCTTGCGCGTGTCCACCGGCATGGTCTGATAGTCGAGACCTGCCTCTTCGAGGAACAGCGCGACCTTCGCCGGATTGGGTGACGGGTGGTAATAGAACTTGATCATCTTGACGCTTTCTCGTGCTCGCACCCGATGAGAGGGTGCAGTCCGTCATGGCTATCACGAGGACGTCTCGGTCTTAAGTCACCGAAACCGGAAACGGACCGGCACCTTTCAGAACGGCCTGACCTTCAGGCCGCCGCCGCGCCCACTGCGAAATCCACCGCCGCCAAAACCGCGCCTGTCCTCGATATTATACCGTATCCGGCTGATTAGGCCGGGTACGGTATCGAAGCCCGCGCGGCGCCTGAGCGTTTTAAAAATCCGGTATCGCGAAGCGATCAAACGGATTTCGTATCATTGGATTGTCTGCGCCCGCGCCATTGCATTGTCCGCATTCTCCTATGGTTGGAAGAGAAGCTTGCGCCGCCGGCGATAAGTCAAGATGCGGGTTGAAGATGTTGGGCGATCCACTCATCGAGAGCCGATCGGCGCTCGCGCGGGAGGATCGCCTGAGATGATCAAACGTTCCGGGTGATTGTCGTCGGCATTTGCAGAACGACGCGTTCCGGAAGGTGCTCTTCCACGGTCAATGTCTCGCGGTTGAAGGAGAATGACTTCTTGAAACTGGACTGGATGGTGTCGCCCGCCGAGCGGATCAGTAGGCCTCCGGCGGAGTCCATCTCAAACTCCAGTTCTTCGGTCTCTTTCATCGGTCCGTTGAACCTGACGGATACCGAGGCCTCCCCGCCGTCGATCGCAATCGTGACCGTATCGGCCGAAATGCGAGAGAAGGTCAAGCGGCTGAGATCGAAGAAGTCACTCTTGTCCGTCAGCCCGTGCAGCACGATCGCCTCATCGGTCTCGATCAGGTCATGACCCTGACCGACCACCACGCTGGAGGCATATTTCATATTGCCCTTTCCTTCGAAGACGATCCGGTCATTGCCTGCGCCGCCGTTGATGAAGCTGCCTGATCCCTTGATGTAGATTTCGTCATCGCCGTCACCGCCCATAACGCCGAAAGCAGCCTCGGCGTCGATTCGGATCGTATCGGCACCGTCGCCACCCTCCACGGCGGCGACGCTGTTCGCCACGATGTCGATCTCGTCGTTGCCGGAGCCACCGTCGACCGCAAAGACATCGCCCTCCGTTTTGATGGATACGGAATCGTCACCGGCACCAGCCAGCACCCGAGTGACGGTCAGTCTGTCTCTCGGTGCGCCGGGGGAGCCCGACGGGTAGGCGTGATCGATGGAGATTCGATCGTCGCCCTCACCGCTATCGACAAGGTCCACAGAGCCATCGCTGTCGATGGAAATTGTATCATCGCCTCGTCCCGAATACACGCCATAGATCGAGTCGAGCGGCGGGCTCTTTTCACTTGGAGAGTTTCCGGCACGCGTCATGATATCGACCGTGTCATCGCCCGCTCCCGAAGAGACGCGGCCCACCGCTTCGGCCCGAAGCTCAATGGTGTCGTCGCCCCGCCCGGTCTTTGCAGACACCGTGCCGTCCTTCGACGATCCCTGGACCGTGCTGTCGCCATTGGCCTGGCTCACGATGGAGAGGATCGTATCGACGGCCTTGTAGACGCCATACAGAGTCGAGCCCGATTGCCCGAAGACTATGGTCGACAAGTCCGAGCCGGGACGCGCGTCGCTGAGAATCGCGTCCATCGAGGCCAATCCCTCAAATTGTCTGTTATCGACGAAAAGACTGAGCACGAGGCTTTTCGACTGGCTGAAACCTGAGAGAGGCGGCATGCGCGGCTCCTTTTGACGACCGAACCTGACCTCACAGGATGCGTCGCTCTGGACACTTTATGATAATAGACTTATTATTTTTGATAATAGACTTATTATTTCTGGTTATTATTGCGACAAGCCGAAGCTCGACGAGGCGCCAAGCCCGTGCGTAAACCATGTCTTTAAGTTGTAAAATTCACGTTAACGAGGCGCGTCGGCTCGGTTGGGCTGTGCGCGCGATGGTCGACGCCATTCCTCTCGCCGGAAATGTAGCAAGCGAAACACGGGGGATCAGCTCGAACGTACCGGGAGGGGAAGCGCGGAAATTCCGCTGACAGCGATCAGGCCGCAGCCTTGCCGTCCTCGCCTTTGGCCCCGCCGGCATCGGTCGTCAGGAACGCCTCGCCGCACATGCGGGCGAGATTGCGCACGCGCAGGATGTAGCTCTGGCGCTCGGTGACGGAGATCACGCCGCGCGCATCGAGAAGGTTGAACGCGTGGGACGCCTTGATGCACTGGTCGTAGGCCGGCAGCACGCATGTGTGCAGAGATGCACCCTCGCCGGACGCAGTCCCGTCGGCGAGGGCGTCCGGCGCGCCGGCTTTCAGGATCGCGGCGCACTGGGCCTCGGCCTCGTCGAAATGCCGGTGCAGGATATCGGTGTCGGCGATCTCGAAATTGTAGCGGGAATATTCCTGCTCGGCCTGCAGGAAGACGTCGCCATAGGAGATCTTCTCGTCGCCCTCGCGGCCGTTGAAGTTCAGGTCGTAGACGTTGTCGACGTTCTGGACGTACATGGCGAGCCTCTCGAGGCCGTAGGTGAGCTCCCCGGCGACCGGCGCGCACTCGATGCCGCAGACCTGCTGGAAATAAGTGAACTGCGAGACCTCCATCCCGTCGCACCAGCATTCCCAGCCGAGCCCCCAGGCCCCGAGCGTCGGGCTTTCCCAATCGTCCTCGACGAACCGGATATCGTGCACGGAGGTATCGATGCCGATCGCCTTCAGCGAGCCGAGATAGAGCTCCTGCAGGTTGGACGGGTTCGGCTTCAGGATCACCTGATACTGGTAATAATGCTGGAGGCGATTGGGATTTTCGCCATAGCGCCCGTCCTTGGGACGGCGCGAAGGCTGCACATAGGCGGCATTCCAGGGTTTCGGCCCGAGCGCGCGCAAGGTGGTCGCCGGATGGAAGGTCCCCGCCCCGACCTCCATGTCGTAGGGCTGGAGCACGACGCAGCCATAATCGGCCCAGTAGCGGTGAAGCGTCAGGATCAGCGCCTGGAAGGACCGGCGTGGGTCCATGTGCGGGGGCAATTCGGCCATGGGAACGAGCTCTCGTCAGCATTTTCGCGCAGATCTCGGCAGGGCGCGCGCGCCTTGCGAAGGACTGCCGCGAGTTGCCACGAGGCGGCAATGCTGGTCAAGCCGAAGACGGCGAACGGCTGCGTGAGGAACGGCCGCCCCCCCCCCACGCCCCGCGCCGCTTCCGGCGCTTTGCCGAGCCGCGTCAGTCCTTCTTGAGGCGGTAGACCCCGTCCTGGTCGCGCACGAGCGTGCCCTGCGCGCCGGTTCGGGTCTCGGCCTCGCTGCGCCGATTGCGTTCGGACACGCGTGCCGCATCGCGCTTCATCTGCTTGTAGCCATAGAGCGCGGCGGCCCCGACGAGACCGAGAAGGAGAAATTGCGGCATGAGGTCGATCAAACTACCGGTTCCAAAAAGTCGTGACATTATGCTCGCTCACCGGGGAACCGGCAAGCTGGGAGCCTTCAATATAGTCCCGTCCGACGCCGCGTTCGATCACCGCGGCCTGACGTTCGCGTCAGAGACCGAAGCGGCCCCACAGAAGCCGCTCCTCCGCCAGCGCATGCACCTCCCGCACGGCGCCCGCGCCGATGTCGCCGGCAACGTCGGAAAGCGGCGCGCCGAGAGCGACGCCGGGCTTGGCGCGTCCGAACAGGCCGGTCTTCGCGGTGCAGAGTTTCGGCACGGCCTTGTCGCCGTAGAGCTCGCGCAGAACGCCGTGAAGATCGCCCAGCCGATCGACCAGCCCCAAGCCCACCGCCTGTTTTCCGGACCAGAAGAGACCGGTGAAGAGATCGTCATCGTCGGCCAGCTTGTCGCGCCGCGCGCCCCTCACCAGGTCGATGAACGTCGCGTGCACGTCGAGCTGCAGCCTCTTCAGCCGTTCGACGTCTTCTTCCTTCTGGGGCTGGAAGGGGTCGAGCGTCACCTTGTTGCGGCCGGCGGTATAGACGCGCCGTTCGATGCCGAGCTTGTTGATCGCCTCGACGAACCCGAACGAGCCGGAAACCACCCCGATCGAGCCGACGATCGAGGAGGGATCGGCAATGATCTCGTCGCCGGCGCAGGCGATCATGTAGCCGCCGGACGCCGCGACGTCCTCGACGAAGACCAGCACGCGCTTCTTCTTCTCGCGGGCGAGATCGCGAATGCGCTGGTAGATCAGCCGTGACTGCACCGGCGAGCCGCCGGGCGAATTGACGATGATCGCCACGGCGGGCGCGGCCCTGTGCGAGAACGCCTTGTCGAGCATCGGCGCGACGCTGGCGATCGAGAGCGTCTGGCGGCCGATCCCGCCCGTCGCCATGATCGCCCCCGACAGGCGCACGACCGGAATCTCGATTTTGTCCTTGCGAAAGCGTTTCGGAATGAACGTCTTCAGGAGATTGGCCACGGCAAACACTTTCGTCACATCATTGAGTCGCCCGCATGTATGGTCGCGGTGCGCGTTCTCAAAGGGCATGGCCGGACGGCCGGCGTGCGGCGGCCGAACTGCCGCACCGATCGCTCCGCTTTTTTAAGGGCCATCCGAACCGGCGCCGAACTCGCCGCATGCGCTGCGGCGAACAGAGCGGGTCGGATGCGGCGCGGCGCACCCGTGCCGTGCGATCACGCCCTATCGAATGGGAAGCATGAAACCCATCAGGATTGTCGATCGATCCATCGGCAAAATGGAGGGATTTCGCGGATAATGCGGCGATGCGCCTTGACCTGCCCGAATATCCGGCATCAGATCAGTATGACAAAAATATGAATGCCGGGCTGTGAGCGGAAAGGTTACGTAAAAGCGGGGCGAACCGCGCAATCGTCGTTGAAGTGCCGAAGGCGGCGGATCTCGGATCGCGTGAGTTCCGAGGCCTCAAGAGCGCACCGATGACTTCGTGCGGGCTCCGACTTGCATGCAGCGCCCCGACGATTCGCTACACATCCTGATTTCGGCATATCCGTATAGTATGATTACATTTCATTTAACCTGCTGATACTCGGCATGCCCTTTATGAAGAGGCCTGGCTTTTGACGACGACGACACTGATTATCGGGATCGATGGAAGCCGGGCCAGCAAGCGCGCGCTCGCCCACGGCCAGAGGCTTTCGAAGCTGATCGGAGAGTGCACCCTGCTCCTGGTCTACGTCATCGAATGGTCACCCTACAGCTTCCAGAACGCGGCGGAGAACGAGATCCGCCACAATCGCCGCGAGGAGGAGATCGAGGTCGCCCGAACCCGCGTGCTCGACCCCATCATCAGAAGCCTGAGGGCCGAAGGCTTCGACGCCGACTGCAAGGTCCGGCACGGCGATGCCGCGGAAATCCTCAATGCCGTCGCGCTCGAGACCCGGGCCGAACAGATCATCGTGGCGCGCGGCTCGGAAGGCGGTTTCGCATCGCGCTTCTTCGGCACCGTGTCGGTCAAGCTGGCCTCCTCCGCCAGCGTTCCCGTCACCATCGTATCCTGAGGGCCCGGCTCATGAACAGACATTCCCTTCTCACCCTGGCTCTGCTGGCCTGGCTGGCCTCCGGCGTCGCGGCCATGGCGCAGGACGCCGCGCCAGCGGGGCTCGGCATCGACGCGGCGGTCAACAACGGGTTCGCGATGGCCACAGGCTGGTTCGTCAATTTCATCTTCGCCCCACTTCCGGGAACCAGCTTTCCGTGGATCGTCCTCTGGCTCGTCGCCGGCGCCACCGTCTTCACCTTCTATTTCGGTTTCATCCAGTTCCGCGCCTTCAGGCACGCGATCCAGCTGGTGAGGGGCGACTATTCCGATCCGAACGATTCGGGCGAAGTCACCCATTTCCAGGCGCTCGCGACCGCGCTCTCGGGCACTGTGGGCCTCGGCAATATCGCCGGCGTCGCGGTGGCGATCGGCATCGGCGGCCCCGGCGCGACCTTCTGGATGGTGCTCGCCGGGCTGATGGGCATGGCCTCCAAGTTCACCGAATGCACCCTCGGCGTGAAGTACCGGAACGAATATCCGAACGGATCGGTCTCGGGCGGCCCGATGTACTACATGACCAAGGGCTTTGCCGAGCGCGGCATGCCGGGCGGCAAGTTCATGGCGGTGCTGTTCGCCGTCTTCTGCATCCTCGCCTCGTTCGGCGCCGGCAACATGTTCCAGGCGAACCAGGCTCACGCCCAGCTCGCCACCATTTTCGGCGACTTTCCCGGCTGGATCACCGGAGTCGTCTTCGCGGCCATCGTCTTTGCCGTCATCGTGGGCGGCATCAGGTCGATCGCGAGGGTCACCGAGAAGATCGTTCCGTTCATGGGCGTTCTCTACGTCGCGGCCGCCCTGGTGATCATCCTCGTCAACATCGATCAGGTCGGAACGGCGTTCTCACGCATCTTCGAAGGCGCGTTCACCGGGCTCGGCGTCGCGGGCGGTTTCGTCGGCGCGCTGATCCAGGGCTTCAAGCGGGCCGCCTTCTCCAACGAGGCCGGCGTCGGCTCCGCGGCCATCGCCCATTCGGCGGTCCGCACCAACGAGCCGATCACGGAAGGCTTCGTGTCGCTGCTCGAGCCGTTCATCGACACGGTCGTCATCTGCACCATGACGGCGCTGGTGATCATCATCTCCGACCAGCTCATCGTCGATCAGGCCGGCCTGTTCATCCTCAACGATGACGGGCAGACCATCAGGACGGTTGGCGACACGTCGGGCGTCGCCCTCACCTCGGCCGCCTTCGCCACCGCCTTTTCCTGGTTCCCCCTCGTCCTCGGCGTCGCGGTGCTCCTGTTCGCCTTCTCGACCATGCTCTCCTGGTCCTATTACGGCCTCAAGGCGTGGACCTTCCTCGTCGGAGAGGGCAAGACGAAGGAGCTGATCTTCAAGGTGGTCTTCTGTCTCTTCGTCATCATCGGCGCGGCAGCGAGCCTCGGCCCCGTCATCGACTTCTCCGATGCGGCGATCTTCGCCATGGCGGTCGTCAACATCTCGGCACTCTACGTCCTGATGCCGATCGTCAAGAAGGAGCTCCATTCCTACTGGTCGCGGCTCCAGGCCGGCCAAATCAGGAAATATACCGGCAGTTCGAACCCGGAGGCCAAGGCACCCGCGGAGTGATGCGCTCGTGCCCTTCTACATGAGGAAGACGGCGGCGGCTGCGGCATCCGCCGTCTTTCGGTCACGGGAAACGCCGCATCGAGCACGTCCCGGCCGGATGGAACAGGTCGCCTGCGACGGGTTGCGGAACGCCCGGACGACCTCGCCCTCGATGCCGCTTTCCGGACGCCGACGCGGGGTCCCTGAAACCGGGGCACCGGCGGCGCGGATCGGCGCGGGGCGCATCAGGCGTTCAGTACTGTGCGCTTCACGAGGATCCGCCATGTATCGCAAAAGAGCTGACCGGACAGATCCTCGGCCTCGAAAGGATCGTCGTGCGAAGCGAGGCGGGACGCAGGCAAACGCGCCGCCGGCAGCGGCACGTCGCGATAGAGGCCATCCGCGCTCACGCCGCCCACCTCCCCGTTGCGCAAGAAGTCGATCGCCCGGCAGACCGCCCCATCCGACGTGGTCTCGATCCATCGCTCGGCGACGAGAGGCTGATCGTCGATCGTAAATTTCAGTCTACAATAGCTTCTACTCTTTCCACCCATGAGGCGAACCTTGTTTTCTTCTTCCCGCATGCTCTGTCCATCCAAACATCGTCTCGCCATTGGCGACCTCGTTGGAAAATGAACTGCGCGCGCCGCTCTCATCGAAGAGATACCGTTGCGGAAGAAAAGACAAGGGGCTTCGCGATCGCTTGCGTCCGGTGACGATCAGCCGGGTCGCCGGATCGCGCGCGCGGGCATGGATCGGCGTGAGGACAAGCCCGCCCAGCTGCGCCGTCAGAACCGGCAGGCAGATCGGCAGGACGGCCGGCGGCAGGATGGTCGCCAGCCGCCCGCCATCCTTGAGGAGGGCAAGGCTCGACCGGAACCAGTCGCCCAAAAGGTCGTCGCTCGCAAGGTTGAGCGCCGCCCTTCGCAGCGGATCGTCCGACGGGCGATGGTCGGGGCCGTAGAACGGGGGATTGGTGACGACCCAGTCGAACGATCCGTCGGCAAGCCCCGCCGCTTCGCGCACGGCGCGCGGCGCGCGTATATCGGCCTCCACGACGGCGATGCGGCCGGCTATCGCCTCATTGACGGCAAGCGCGAGACCGGCCCGCGCGCACTGCGCCATCTCCGGCTGGTTCTCGATCATCGCGATCGAAAGGGCAGGCGCCCGCACCCCTGCCGCAAAGCCCACCGCGCCCGCGCCCGCGCCCACATCGGCGAGCCGTCCGCGCGCCTCAGCGTCGATCGTCGCGGCCAGAAGAAGCGCATCGAGGCCGGAGCGGTAGCCGGTGCGCACCGGCTGGACGAGGTGGAAGCGCCCGCCGTAGAATCCGTCGATGCGGGTTTCGAACGTGTCCGGGATCACGGCCTGGTCTTTACGAAGCGGTGGTGAGTTCGTGTCCGAGTTCGGAATCGCGCATCAGGCGCCTCGCCTTCTCGATCTCGTCGGCCTCCACCATGATGCGACGCGGCAGCGCGCCGATCGACCCGTCCATGATGCTCATATGCTGGTCGGCAACGAAATGCCCTATCTTCGCGTCATTGAGTAGCGCATCCACAAAGGATATGAGGACAGCATCGTTGGAGCGCATCAGTTCCATCATGTCGCTTGGGTCTCGCTTGCCGTGTCCGTTGCATGTCAAAGGTCAGCTTGATCGGCAAGCGCGGCGAAATGCAAGTGCGGCGCCGAAGGTTCGTGGAACCGCCGGGCGGGCTGGTGTTATGCCGGCGTCGCCCTAGGATTGGAATAACAGGTTCGAAATCTCGCCGCCCCGGCAGTTCGTTTCCTTTATCGATTGGAGTAAAATGGTGGTTGCTGCGAACCGCGTCGAGCACACGGAAGACCGCGGATCGATCGACACGATCGTGTCCGTGACCAAGCGTGACATGGCGCGGGTCAACGAGCTGATCCTGTCCATGGCCGGATCGCGCGTCGAACTCATTCCCGAGATCGCCAACCATCTGATTTCGTCGGGCGGCAAGCGCCTGCGCCCGATGCTGACGATCGCAACCGCCCTCGCCCACGGCTATGACGAGGGCGACGCACAGGTCAAACTGGCGGCGAGCGTCGAGTTCATGCACACGGCGACGCTGCTGCACGACGATGTGGTGGACGAAAGCGACCTGAGGCGCGGCAAGCGCACGGCGCGCACGATCTGGGGCAATCAGGCGAGCGTTCTCGTCGGCGATTACCTTCTGGGTCAGGCCTTCAAGATGATGGTCGACGTCGGTTCCATGACCGCCCTGTCGATCCTGTCGGACGCCTCCGCCATCATCGCCGAGGGGGAAGTCTGGCAGCTTGCGGCCGCAAAGCGCATGACGACCAGCGAAGCCGATTATCTCGCGGTCGTCGATGCCAAGACCGCGGCCCTGTTTGCAGCCGCCGCCGAAGTCGGCCCGGTGATCGCGGGCGCCGGCGACGAGGCGCGTGCGGCGATGCGCCGTTACGGCCGAAGCCTCGGCGTCTCGTTCCAGCTCATCGACGACGTCCTCGACTATGGCGGCGTGGCCGCCGATCTGGGCAAGAACACCGGGGACGATTTCCGCGAGGGGAAAATCACGCTTCCCGTCATCCTCGCCTATCAGGCCGGCGACGAGGACGAGAAGGCCTTCTGGCGCTCGGCCATGGAGGACGGCAACAATGACGATGCGGCGCTTGCCCGCGCGCTCGAACTGATCGAGCGCCACGCGACCCTAAAGACGACGATCGAGCGCGCCCGCGCGTTCGGCGCCGAGGCCTACGAGGCGGCCGCCGGCCTGCCGCCGTCCGCCGCACGCGACGCGCTGCTCGATGTCGTGGAATTCTGCATCTCGCGCATCAAGTGAGCGGCCATGCGTCGCGGCCCCGCATGCGACGCGTGGCGCAAGCCCCTCATCCGTCCCAATAAGGTCATGGTCGGGGCGCAGAATCCCATCCGAGATACCAACTTGCAATTTCGCCCCGGTTGTCGTCCTGTTCCGCGATGGTGCGGCCGTTATGCGGCCGTCTGATGAACGATGCTCCGAAGGCCGGAAGAAAAGGGACGCACGTGTTCTTGAAACGTCTTGCATATCTGTCCGCGACTGCCGCCCTTGCCGTGACGCTCGGCACGCAGGCGGCCACGGCGCAGGCCGCGTCCGAAAGCGAAGTTCCCGGCATTCCGCCCCTGGTGGCCCAGTCGCTGCCCGGCGCCTATCTCGCGGCCAAGCAGGCCCAGCAGTCGGGCGAACTCGAAGAGGCGACGTTCTTCTTCGATCAGGCCCTGCGTCTCGATCCCCAGTCCGAGATCCTTCGCCAGGACGCCATGCTGGCTTATCTCGCGGGCAGCCGGTTCCAGGATGCGATCGA
This sequence comes from Fulvimarina uroteuthidis, assembly GCF_034321785.1. Classification (NCBI taxonomy): domain Bacteria; kingdom Pseudomonadati; phylum Pseudomonadota; class Alphaproteobacteria; order Hyphomicrobiales; family Aurantimonadaceae; genus Fulvimarina; species Fulvimarina uroteuthidis. Next base: position 442,791 of record NZ_JAXLPB010000001.1, read on the forward strand.
TCTCGCCGTGGATCTTCGCAACAGTCCGACGAGCGGCAAGATCGCCCGCATCGCGCTTGGCATCGACGGGCTTCGCAAGGGCCTCTACGACAAGGCGATCGCCGAATTCGACATCGTCGATCCGTCCGACCTCGACGCGCTTCTCCTCGGCCAGCTCATCGCCTGGTCCGAAATCGGTGCAGGCCGCATCGACGAAGCGCTCCTGCGCATCGACGACCTTGACGAGGTTCCCTGGTTCGAGACCTTCAACCTCTACCAGAAGGGCCTGATGGCCGAAGTGGCAGGCCGGAAGGACGTGGCGCGCGGCGCCTATGCCAAGCTCGTCGACGATCCGACGCTCGCCCGTTCATCGCCCGACGCCTATCTTTCGGCGGCCGAAAGCCTCGCACGCATCGAATCACGCGACGGCCATCGCGACGCCGCCCTGAAGGCGCTCGATAAGGGTCTGGAACTTGCGCCGAGCTACGATCCGCTGCGCGGCCTCAAGGATCGCATCGAGCGCGACGAGACGATCGAGCCTTCGGTCGCCAATGTGCAGGAGGGCGCGGCCGAAGCCCTGCGCATTCTCGGCCAGACCATCAATCGCGGCGACGGCCAGGATGTCGCGCTGCTCTATTTCCAGCTTGCAAAGGCGCTTTCGCCGCGCAGCCCCGGCATCCTGACCGCGCTTGCGGGCATTGCCGAACGCACCGAACAATACGACCGGGCGATCGCCTATTATCGCGCCATTCCCGAAAGCTCCGCCTATCGCCGCACCGCCGATCTGCAGATCGGCCTCGACTACTGGTATGCGGATCGCAAGGACGAAGCCAAGGAACATCTCAAGCGCGCCACGGAAACCTATCCCGACGATATTCAGGCCTATACGGCGCTTGCCGACGTCCTGGCGGCGGACAAGGACTATGCCGAGGTGACGGTGGCCCTGAACAAGGCGATCGAACTTGCCGAGCCGATCACCGCCGAAAACTGGAACCTGTTCTACCAGCGCGGGATCTCCTACGAGCGCCAGGATCAGTGGCCGAAAGCCGAAGCGGACTTCAAGAAGGCGCTGGAACTCTCCCCCAACCAGCCGCAGGTGCTGAACTATCTCGGCTATTCGTGGGTCGACCAGAACACCAATCTGGAAGAGGGTCTCGACATGATCCGCCAGGCGGTCGAGTTGCGGCCGAATGACGGCTACATCATCGATTCCCTCGGCTGGGCCTTCTACAGGCTCGGACGCTACGCCGAAGCGGTCGACGAACTGGAACGGGCGATCCTGCTTTCGCCGACCGACCCGACGATCAACGATCATCTGGGCGATGCCTACTGGCATGTGGGACGCGAACGCGAAGCCCGCTTCCAGTGGGAGCGCGCGCTGAACGGCGATCCGAAACCCGAAGAAGACCAGATCGAGCGCATCGAGGCCAAGCTCGAAGGCGGTCTCGATGCGGTTAAGGACGAAGGCGGGTCCGCCGGGCCCGATCAGCCGAAGGAGGCGAGCGCGAACGCCTCGGACGCGAAGACCGCGAGCTCCGGGACGGATCGCCGGCCCGATCGATCGAAGCCGGAACCCGATGCGGGCGAACGGGCGAACTGAGCCTCGTCTTGCCGCAATCCCCGTTCGAGGGGCGCATCGCCGCGCCCGCCAAGGTCAATCTCGCGCTTCACGTCGTCGGTCGCCGGGATGACGGCTACCACAGCCTCGAAAGCCTCGTCGTCTTCGCCGCCGGTGTCGCCGACGCGCTTTCGATCGGCATCGCCGAGGCCGACGACCTCCTCGTCGAGGGCCGTTTCGCGCAGGGCGTGCCGACGGACGGACGCAACATCGTCCGCAAGGCGCTTCTCCTTGCCCGCGCCGAGGCGGCTTGCATCGGCATGACGATCCCGCCGCTTGCCATCCGTCTGACGAAGAACCTTCCCCATGCCGCCGGAATCGGCGGAGGGTCGGCGGACGCGGCCGCCCTATTGCGCTTTCTCTGCGCCGACCGTCCCGATCTTCGAAAGCGTCTCGCATCGGGAGCCTCGAGGCTCGGTGCCGACGTGCCCATGTGTCTTGCCGGCACGCCGACCCTTGCGCATGGCGTCGGTGACGTGCTGACTCCCGTTGCAATGAGCCATATGCCCGCCATGGTCCTGGTCAATCCGGGGCGGCCCGTCGAGACGCCGGCGATCTTCAAGGCCCTCCGCAACCGCGACAACGCCCCCCTGCCGCCCCTGCCCGCCGCCGGACTGTCCGATCCGGACGTGCTTTTCGATTGGCTCGACCGCGCGAGGAACGACCTGCAGGAGACCGCGATCTCGATCGAGCCGACGATCCGCGAGGCTTGCCGGACACTTAACGCGCACGGCGCCCGTTTGGCGCGCATGTCCGGGTCGGGCGCGACCGTGTTCGGCCTGTTCGACAGCGGGACAGCCGCCGGCCAGTGCGCCGATACGGTTCGGGCGGCTCGTCCCGACTGGTGGGTCGCCGTTTCCTGATCCCTCCTTCCGCCCGTCTTCCATGATAGAATGCGGCGCGTCCGGCTCGGAACATCGTCGCCCCGACGAGGGTTCACCAAGGGACGCTTACGTTCCAATGTCAAAGCCCAGGTGATCACGACCATGCCGGACGTCAACGAAGCCAGCGACCCCGACCGCCAGTTCATCCCGCTTTCCATCGCGGTCCTCACCGTCTCCGACACGCGCACGGCGCAGGACGACGCGTCGGGCGACCGCCTGGCGCACCGCATCGGGGAATCCGGCCACCGGCTGGCCGACCGCAGGATCGTGCGCGACGAGCGCACCGAGATCGCCGACGCCGTCCGGGGCTTCGCCGACGATGCGACCATCGACGTGGTCATTACGACGGGCGGCACCGGCTTTACCGGACGGGATGTGACGCCCGACGCGCTCGAGCCCCTGTTCGACAAACGGATGGATGGCTTTTCGAGCGTCTTCCATCGCATCTCCTTCGACAAGATCGGCGTTTCCACGATCCAGTCGCGCGCGACCGCCGGGCTCATCGGCAAGACGTTCGTCTTCGTCCTGCCCGGTTCGCCAGGCGCCTGCGCCGATGCGTGGGATCATATCCTCGCCGCCCAGCTCGACTACCGGCACAAGCCCTGCAATTTCGTGGAGATCATGCCACGCCTCGACGAACATCTGCGCCGCGGGGGCCGGTCCGTCTGACCGGGCGAACGCGCGCCGCCAGCGTGGCGCGGCGAGGCGGTCCGGTCAATCGGCCGCGCGCCGCGGGCGGATCTCGGCCCGCAACCGTTTGGCCGCCAGTCCCGCGGCGAGCTCGGCAAGCGGCGCCGCGCCGCGCTGCCTGACCAAGCCGATGGCTTGCGATGTCTTCAGCAGAAGCCCGTCCGTCAACGCCGTTCGTTTCTCGGCAAGGCGGGCCAGAAAGCCGATCCGGTCCCGGGCGGCCGAGCGGAAGCGCGCGGCCTGGGGGCCACCCCGGGGTCCGTTGCCCGCGCCGATATGCTCGATGACTTCGCTCGTCCACCCCTCGAGCAGACGGCTGCCGGTTTCCACCCACAGGACCCAGTCGGACCGGTCGTTCCCGAGCGCGGCCTCGAGCCCGGACGGCGCGAGGACGCGGCACCCGCAATGATCACAGACCGCATGGGCTTCGGCGGACATGCCCCGGTCGACCACGGTCACGTTCCTGACGACACCCTCGACCGAGCCGGAGACGAGTGCGGACAGGGTCAGGGCGAGATGGCGGTCGTCGGGACCGCTGTCGATATAGACGCTTAACATGGACCACACTGTAGCGGAGGGCCGGCACGTTCGCCATCCTCCGGTTAATGTTCTTGTATTGTTCTCGTTGATGCGTTAACACACTCTTCAAGATGTTCACGGATTGTTCGAGGACCTGCCATGCTTGATATCGCTTCCGCCGACCGCGCTGCCTTCGATGCCTCGCTGGGCGTCGATATCGCCAACCGGATCATCGACGAAGGTGGCCACCGCATCGGCGCCTCGCGTCGTCGCGGCCGGGGTGCCGGAATCAATCCGGCGGGCCGTTTCGAGCCGTTCGCACGCCACGAGTTCGACGATGGATGGGATTCGCTCGAAGACCTTCCCGCCTTCAAGACCGACGTGCAGGTGGAACGGCCGCGAACCATCATCACGAAGAACACGTCCCCGGACATCTCGTTCGACCGATCGATCAATCCCTATCGCGGTTGCGAGCATGGCTGCGTCTACTGCTTCGCCCGGCCGAGCCACGCCTATATGGGCCTGTCGGCCGGGGTGGACTTCGAGTCCAAGCTCTTCGCGAAGCCGAACGCCGCCCAGCTTCTGGAGCGCGAGCTGTCCCGTCCGGGCTACGAGGTCCGCTCCATCGCGATCGGCACGAACACCGATCCCTACCAGCCCATCGAGAAGCGCTACGGCATCATGCGCGAGATTCTCGAAGTGCTGGAAGCGGCGAACCATCCGGTCGGGATCGTCACGAAGTCGGCCCTCGTGCTGCGCGACATCGATATCCTGGCGCGCATGGCCGACAAGGGCCTTGCACGGGTCGCCCTGTCCGTCACCACGATGGACCGCAAGCTCGCCCGGACGATGGAGCCCCGCGCATCAACGCCGGACAAGCGGATCGACGCCATCAAGCAGTTGAACGACGCCGGCGTGCCGACCATGATCATGACGGCGCCGATCATTCCGGGCCTGACGGATTCGGAGATCGAACGGCTCCTCGAGGCGGCTGCGGCGGCGGGCGCGAAGGAAGCGGGCTATGTACTCCTGCGGCTGCCGCTCGAAGTTTCGCAGATCTTCAAGGACTGGCTCCTGCGCCATTATCCCGACCGTTATCGGCATGTCCTGTCCCTGCTTCGCTCGATGCGCGAGGGCAAGGACTACGATGCCGAATGGGGCAAGCGCATGCGGGGCACGGGGCCCTATGCGTACCAGATCAAGCGCCGCTTCGATCTTGCTGCAAAGCGGCTCGGTCTCAACCAGGAACGCCAGACGCTGCGCACGGATCTCTTCAGCGCCCCGCGCGGCAGCGGCGTGCAGCTCTCCCTGATCTGACGGGCAGAACAGCATCACGGCGGGTCGCACCCCGTGAAACAAGGTCGTGTGCCGCCATACTGCCCAACGCACGCGGCCTTGTGAAGGATCGGAGATCGCGTAAACCTTGCCGCATCATGGTTTGCTCATCGTCCGATTCTCCCCCCATTTCGCCATCGTCTCCGCCGACCGGCGAAGAGTGTCCGACGCCTTCCGGTGCGCGGCGTGCCACCGGCAGGCCGCTTCGCATCCGGCCCGATCATTCACGGGAAGCGGCATTGATCGACAGCGGTTCGCGGTGGATCGCGGGGGTCGACGAGGTCGGCCGCGGTCCCCTGGCCGGTCCCGTGGTCGCCGCAGCGGTCGTCTTCGAAAGCGCGCGCGACGTGCCGGAGGGCATCGACGATTCCAAGAGACTGTCCGCCGATGAGAGGACGCGCCTCTACGATGCGATCCTCGCGAACGCGCATGTCGCCATCGCCTCGACCCCGGCCGCCGTGATCGACCGGATCAACATTCGGCAGGCGACGCTGAAGGCGATGGAGGGTGCGCTTCTTCGCCTCCCCATCCGGCCGACAAACTGCCTGATCGACGGGCGCGACCTGCCGCCGGCCTTCTCAGGGATCGCGACAGGCATCATCAAGGGCGACAGGATCAGCGTCTCGATCGCGGCTGCGTCGATCGTCGCCAAGGTCACGCGGGACCGCATGATGGCGCAGGCGGACCGAACCCATCCCGGCTACGGCTTTTCGGCCCATGTCGGCTACGGCTCGCCGGCCCATCTCGCGGCGCTGGCACGGCTCGGCCCCTGCCCGCTCCATCGCATGAGCTTCAGCCCGATCCGGACGCGGCCCATTCGCTGATCGGGATCGGTGAACGCCGGCGAAAGCATTCCTTCATCCGCCCTCTCTCGCGACGCGAAGCCGGCGTTCCTCGACCCGGCGATCCGGCGCGCACGAGGCACGAGCCCCGGCGTCCGGGAACACGGTCGAATAGCAGCGGGCCCGTCGGTCGCCCGGCTGGACGTTTTCCCGAACATCAAGGCTGCTTTTCGGAAAGCCTGACGTGGAGATCGTCCCGCAACCCGCGCGAGCCGATCCGACCGCTCCTGCGCAAACACAAACGGGAGCGCCTGAGACGCTCCCGTTTTTGACTCTTCGACATGTCGGCGAGACGGCAGAACCGCCTTTCGGGCCCAACGGCCCTTTGAAGACGCCGTCGATCTAGTTCAGGCGCTCGCGAACCGCGGCGATCGAGGACGAGACCGACTGGCCGGTTCCATCGCGCTGCGCGATGACCCGTGCGGCCGCGGCGATCGCAATGTCGACGGCGGAGGCGCGGACATCCTTGCGTGCGTCGGCCTCGGCCTGAGCGATCTGGTCCTCGGCCATGGCGGTCCGACGCTCAACGAATTCCTGATTCTTCCGGGCCGTCTCGGCCAGCATCGTCTGCGCTTCGCGCCTGGCCGCCTCGACGATGTCGCGGGCCTCCTGCTCGGCTTCGCGGCGACGCCGTTGATATTCGGCCAGCTGCTGCTTGGCCTCTTCCTTCATCTCCCGGGCTTCTTCCAGCTCGATCCGGATCCGCTTCGAGCGCTCGTCGAGCGAATCGTTGATGCGCCGGAAACCCTTGAAATAGACGACGACCGCAAAGAACAGCAGAAGTCCGATGAGAGCCCAGAATGAATTGTCCATGGCGGGCCTCCTTAAGACCTGGTCGCGGCGACTGCCGAAGAAACTTCGTCGCGGGTGACGTCGAGCTTGATCACGTCGCGAAGGATCGTCTCGGCGACATCCGTCGCCAGTTCGTCCATGCCATTCATCGCGCCGCTCTTGGCGGCCGCGATACGCTCGCGGGCCTCGTCGAGGCGGGCATCGAGTTCGGCCTCGAGCTTCCGTCGCTGCACGTCGCCTTCTTCACGCGCGTCGTTGCGCGCATCCTGTCCGATGGAGTGGGCGCGCTCGCGCGCTTCGGCCAGCTCCTGCTCGTAGGCGGCGTGCGCCTCGTCGGCTTCCTGCTTCGCCCGCTCGGCCGCTTCGACATCGATGGCGATGCGGTCCCGGCGATTTTCGAGAATGCCGCCGATCCGGGGAACGAGAACGTTCTTGAGAATCCAGTAGAACAGGCCGAAGGTAATCGCGAGCCACAGGATCTGCGACGGAAAGAATTCCGGATTCATCGGCGGGAAGCCGGCATCGTGGCCCGCGCCGGCGCCGGTCTCGCCGTGCAGGACGGCATCTTCGCCGCTTCCATCCGGAGGTGTGTTGCCCCCGGCGTCGGGCGTCTGCGCGTTGGCGGCCGTTACGAACAGCAAGACTCTACCTCCATATTAACGATCCGGCCGCCCCGTCGTGAAGCGGCCGGACGAACGATCCATTCCGGCTCGTCGGTTGATTAGACGAACAGCAGAAGAAGCGCGATCAGCAGCGAGAAGATGCCCAGAGCTTCCGTCACCGCAAAGCCGAAGATGAGCCGGCCGAACTGGCCGTCTGCCGCGGACGGGTTGCGAAGCGCACCCGCGAGATATTGTGCGAACATGTTGCCGAGGCCGAGGGCCGTCATGCCCATACCGAAACATGCAAGACCTGCGCCGATGTAGCGTGCTGCGTCAGCTTCCATGGAAAAACTCCTTTAGGTGGATCGTGTTGGCATTGCCAGGGTTACCGCCGGTGGGGGCGGAAGGGTTAGTGATGGGTGTGCACCGCATCGTTGAGGTACATGCAGGTCAGGACGGCAAAGACGTAAGCCTGCAGGAAGGCGACGAGGAACTCGAGCGCCGTGATCGCAACCGTCATCAGCAACGGCAGGATGGCACCGACCACGCCCACCGCGCCGAGCGAGGAGAGCGTGACGACGAAGCCTGCGAAGACCTTCAGCGTGATATGTCCGGCCAGCATGTTGGCGAACAGACGAACGGACAGCGAGACCGGCCGCGAGAGGAACGAGATGATCTCGATCAGCACCACGAACGGCAGGACTGCGGCCGGGACACCCGATGGCACGAAAACCCTGAACCAGCCGAGGCCGTTCTTCATGATGCCGTAGACGACGACCAGCGAGATCACGAGCAGCGCCAGCGCGAAGGTGACGATGATGTGGCTGGTGACCGTAAAGAAGTACGGGAACATGCCGATCAGATTGGCGACCAGGATGAAGGTGAAGATAGAGAACACGAACGGGAAGAATCGCATCCCGGCGGTGCCGGTCGCATCCCGCAACATGTTGGCCGTGAACTCGTAGGTGAGCTCGGTCATCGACTGCAGACGACCCGGCACGAGACCGCGTCCACGCGTCGAATAGTACATGAAGCCCGCGGCGATCGCGACCGTCGCCACCATGAACAGCGCCGAGTTCGTGAACGAGAAATCCAGCCCGCCGATATCGATCGGAATCAGCGGATAGACATCAAACTGGTGAATGGGATCGGTAGGGTTCGTTGCCAAACTCTGAAGTCCTTGTCGAAACGTCGTGGTCCTTGCGAGCCGGCCATGGCAATAGCCGCTGAAACCCGTATTCGCAACACCCCATCTGTACCGATCGCATCCGATATCTAGGAATTCACGTCGTTTTCTCTGCCGCCATCCGATTCGGCGTGTGGTTTCACAGGGGCCACGGGCTTCGGCGCGACGGAACGCAGAATGTTTCGGATCCCTGCGGCAAAGCCGAACATCAGGAAGATGATGAGCCCGAAGGGCGACGTTCCGGCATACCGGTCGAAGAAATAGCCGATGGCGCCGCCGACGATGATTCCCGCCGCGAACTCGCTGGCCAGCTTCAACCCTTCCGCCATGCCCTGCATGCCGGATCCGGACGAGGCGATGCGCTTGGCCTCGCTTGCCCTTTCGGAGGACCGCGCGGCCAGCTTCCGCTCGAGCGCCGCACGGCGCGCGGCCCATTCCTCTGGTGTCCGCTCGGCAGAAGGGCCCGGCTGGTCGCCGGGCCCCTGTCTCATATCGTCTTCCGGTTCGTTCATGGCGTCCATACTAGTCTCCGGCGCGCCGAAGCGCCAGCGAACCGGCAGCGGGTCGTCATCTGCTCGAGGAGCCGCCGAACCCGGTCTTCACGAGGCTCGCCACCGTGGTGACGACCAGAATGCCGATGATGACTATCAGCGACGTCGACGTCGTGATGTGCGGCGCCCATTCGATCGGCTGGCCATTGTTGAGGAACGGCAGCGTATTGTCTTCCAGGGCGTGGAAGATCAGCTTGACGCCGATGAAGGCGAGGATCAGCGACAGGCCGAAGCCGAGATAGACCAGCCGGTCGAGAAGGCCGCCGAGCAGGAAGTAGAGCTGCAGCAGGCCGAGAAGCGCGAACGCATTCGTCGTGAACACGATGTAGGGCGCGTCGGTGAGACCGTAGATCGCGGGGATCGAATCGAGCGCGAACAACAGGTCCGTCATCCCGAGCGCGACGATCACGACCATCATCGGCGTCATCAGGCGCTTGCCGTTCTGCTTGATGAAGAGCGCGTTGCCGTGGAACTCCGACGTCGTCGGGAAAGTGCGCTCGAACCATTTGACGACGAAATTCGGCTCGTATTCCTCTTCCGTCGTCTTCTGGTGCGAGAAGCTGTCATAGGCGAGCTTGATCGCGGTCGCCAGGAGGAACAGGCCGAAGAGGTAGAAGATCCAGGAGAACTGGCTGATCGCCGCCGCGCCGATCGCGATGAAGATGCCGCGCATGATGAGCGCCAGCACGATACCGATCAGAAGGGCCTTCTGCTGGTCCTCCCGCGGCACGCGAAAGCTCTGCATGATGATGACGAAGACGAAGAGGTTGTCGACCGAAAGGCTCTTCTCGGTGACGAAGCCGGCGAAATATTCAAGCCCGTGCGTGGCGTCCCATAGATACCAGATACCGCCGCCGAAGAGGATGGCGATGCCGACATAGAAGGTCGACCAGATCGCCGCTTCCTTGAAGCTCGGCTCGTGCGCCTTGCGAACGTGCGTCATGAAATCGAAAATGAAGAGCGCCGCGATCCCGCCTATGGTCGACAGCCAGATCCAATAGGGTACGCCGTCCCCGCCATTCGCCATGCTTTCCACTCTCGATACTCCTCGCCGCGTCTTCGATATGACTGTTTGATGGATTCGCGATACGAGAGCCTTCGGAAGATCTGGCCGGGCCGCACGCCACGAGGGCCGTATCTATGATGTGTTCCCGCAACCGCAATGGACCGCGCGGCCACACCGGCCGCAAAATTTTCGCGTCCCTTGCAACGCGCCGCGCTTTCGGACCTTGCGCTCGGCTGCACGGGTTGGAGACGGGCCGCCGGCCCTCGCAGAGCTCCGCCTGGCGCATTCCGGAACATGCATTTCGCAACGTTCGGCTAACATGACGGAGAGGTTACGCCGAACCCGGCCTGACAGGTGGGTCGCATTCCACCGTCCATGCGAGGGTTCCGGAGCGGACGGCGGAACCCGTGTCTCCGGCTTGCGTCAGCGCTTCGCGCAGGCCGCGCGGATCGCGGTCATGTTCGCGGCATAATGTTCGGGCGTCCCGCCCGTGAACACGGCGGAGCCGGCGACGAGCACATCGGCGCCCGCCTCGACCACGAGCGGCGCGGTCTGCGGCGTCACGCCGCCGTCGATCTCGATATGAATGTCCCGGTCGCCGATCATCTGCTTCACGCGCCTGACCTTCTCCACCACCGGTTGGATGAACGCCTGCCCCCCGAAGCCGGGATTGACCGTCATCAGCAGAACGAGATCGAGCCGGTCGAGCACATATTCGATGACGCTCTCGGGGGTCGACGGATTGAGCGACACGCCGGCCTTCTTGCCGAGCGCACGGATCGCCTGGAGCGAGCGGTCCAGATGGGTCGTTGCCTCGGCGTGAACGGTGATGATGTCGCATCCGGCCTGCGCGAACGCTTCCAGGAACGGATCGCAGGGCTCGATCATCAGATGGCAATCGAACACCTTGGGGGACGCGCCCCGCACCGCCTTCACGATCGGCGGGCCGAAGGTGAGATTGGGGACGAAGTGCCCGTCCATGACATCGAGATGGATCCAGTCCGCGCCCGCCTCGTCGACGGCGCGGATCTCCTCGCCGAGGCGCGAGAAGTCGCAGGACAGGATGGACGGCGCGATCAGAAGCGGTTTCATGGCGTGGCTTTCCAGAGGCAGCAAAGAAAAGGGGCGCACGCCGTCGAAGCGCACGCCCCGGTGTCTATCGGAACGATTCCCGCATTCAGGCCGTCAGCGCCCTGGCGGCCTCGATCACGGCCTTCGGCGTGATGCCGAAATGCTCATAGAGCTCGGGCGCCGGCGCCGATGCACCGAAACCGGTCATGCCGATGAAACGGCCCTTGTCGCCGAGCCAGCGATCCCAGCTCATCTGCAGCGCCGCTTCCACCGCGATGCGCGGCGCCTGACCGAGAACCGAGGCGCGATAGGCCGCGTCCTGCTCTGCGAAGAGTTCCATGCAAGGCATCGAGACGACGGCGGCCTTCAACCCCTCGGCCTTCAGGCCGTCCGCCGCCTTCAGCGCGATCTCGATCTCGGAACCGGACGCCATGATCGTGACGTCGCGCGTGCCGTCCGCCTCCCGCAGGACGTAGCCGCCTTTGGCGCTCATGTTCTCGGACACGTCGTCGCGAACCGTCGGAAGGCCCTGACGGGTCAGGGCCAGAACGGACGGACGGTGCGCCTGCGTCAGGGCGATCTCCCACGCCTCGACCGTCTCGATGACGTCGCACGGGCGGAAGACCAGCGTGTTCGGGGTCGCGCGCAGCATGGTCAGGTGCTCGACCGGCTGGTGGGTCGGACCGTCCTCGCCGAGGCCGATCGAATCATGGGTCAGCACGTAGACGACCCTGAGACCCATCAGCGCCGACAGGCGCATGGCGCCCCGCGCATAGTCGGAAAAGACCAGGAAGGTGCCGCCATAGGGGATGAGCCCGCCATAGAGGGCGAGCCCGTTCATCGCCGCCGACATGCCGTGCTCGCGCACGCCGTAATGGATGTAGCGACCGGAAAAGTCGCCGGCCTCGATCGGCGTGATGTTCTTGGTCTTGGTGTTGTTCGATCCGGTCAGGTCGGCCGACCCGCCGATCGTCGTCTGGACCACGTGATTGACGACGTCGAGGGTCATCTCGGAGGCCTTGCGGGTCGCGACCTTGGGCTTCTCGGCGACCAGCGCGTTGCGGAAGTTCTGCATCTCGCCGGAAAAACCGACCGGCAGGATGCCACGGGTGAAGATCTCGAAATCCTGGCGTTTCGGATGATCGGAAAGCTTGCGCTCCCACGCCTCGCGGGCTTGCCTGCCCTTCGTGGCGACCTCGCGCCAACCCTTGACCACGGCCTCCGGCAGGACGAAGGGCTCCGATTCCCAGATCAGCTCCTTGCGCGTCAGGGCGATCTCGTCGTCGCCCAGCACCTCGCCATGGGCGCTCTTCGTGCCGGCCTTGTTGGGCGAGCCGTAGCCAATCACGGTGCGGCAGGCGATGAAGGCAGGCTTGTCGCTCTTGCGCGCCTCTTCGATCACCTTCTCGATCTCGCCGGAATGGTGCCCGTCCACCTGGAAGGTGTTCCATCCGGCGGCCTTGAAGCGGGCGATCTGGTCGGTCTTGGAAGCGATCTCCACCTTGCCGTCGATCGAAATGCCGTTGTCGTCCCAAAGGACGATCAACTTGTTGAGGCACAGCGTGCCGGCCAGATCGATGGCCTCGTGACTGACGCCTTCCATCAGGCAGCCGTCCCCGGCGATCACATAGGTGTAGTGATCGACGAGCCCGTCGCCGAAGCGTGCATTCATCAAGCGCTCGCCGATCGCCATGCCGACGGCGGTGGCGATGCCCTGGCCGAGCGGACCTGTCGTCGTCTCGATGCCGGCGGCGTGGCCGTATTCGGGATGGCCCGCCGTGCGGCTTCCCAGCTGCCGGAAATTCCGGATCTGGTCGATGCCCATGTCCTCGTAGCCGAGCAGATGGTGGATCGCATAGATCAGCATCGAGCCGTGGCCGGCCGACAGCACGAACCGGTCGCGGTTCGGCCAGTCCGGTTTCGACGGATCGATGCTGATGAATTTCTGGAACAGAACGGTCGCGACATCGGCCATGCCCATCGGCATGCCGGGATGGCCCGAATTCGCCTTCTGGACCGCGTCCATGGTGAGGGCGCGGATGGCGTTGGCCATGTCGTTCGGATTGCGATCGGTCGTTTCGGGCGAAGGTTTCTCGGCCATGGCGGGTGGAGCTCTCTCGTCAAGCGGAATTTTCGATCAGGATGCGCGTCGTTTGCGCTCCATCAGTTTCAGAATCAATGGGGTGAGGATCAATTGCATCGCAAGGTCGAGCTTTCCCCCGGGCGCGACGATGCAGTTGGCCCGCGACATGAAGCTGTGGGGGATCATCGACATCAGATAGGGAAAATCGATGCCGCGCGGATTGGCGAAGCGAATGACGATCATCGATTCGTCCGGCGTCGGAATCCAGCGTGCCGTGAAGGGGTTGGACGTGTCGACGATGGGCACGCGCTGGAAGTTGATATCGGTCAGGCCGAATTGCGGGCAGATGTATTTCACGTAGTCCGGCATGCGGCGCAGGATCGTGTCCATCACCGCTTCGGTCGAATAGCCGCGCGTCGAACGATCCCGATGGATCTTCTGGATCCATTCGAGATTGATCACCGGAACGACGCCGATCTTGAGGTCCGCATGCCGGGCCAGGTCGATCGACCCGGTCTTCACGCAGCCGTGCAGGCCCTCGTAGAACAGGAGATCGGACTTTTCCCGAAAGGGCTGCCAGTCGGTGAACTTGCCCTCGGGCAGGCCGTACCGGCTCATTTCCTTCTCGCCGTGCACATAGTGCCGGGTGCGGCCCGTGCCCTTGCGGGCATATTCCTCGAACACCGCCTCGAGTTCCTCGAGGAGATTGGCCTCCGGCGAGAAGTGGGAAAATTGCGGATTTCCGTCGGCCGTCGCGGTCGCCATCTTCAACCGCATGGAATCCCGGTCGTAGCGATGGAACGCGTCGCCCTCGATGAAGGCGGCGTCCACCTGCTCGCGCCGGAAGATCTGTTCGAAGATATCCTTGACGGACGTGGTTCCGGCGCCGGACGAGCCGGTCGTGGCGATGATGGGGTGCTTGGCGGACATGGGTCTGGCGAGCCGTCGGACGTTCAGGCCGTCAAGGCCTGAACAGCGTCCGTTTGCCGAACAGCGGCGAGCGCTCGGCCAGCGCGTCCGAATCGGTCATGTAGCGGCCGATCCGCTCGACCTCGCGCTTGGAGCCGAACACCAGCGGCGTGCGCACGTGCAGGCTTTCGGGTTCGATGTCAAGAATGCGCCGGGCGCCGTCGGTCGCGGCGCCGCCGGCCTGCTCCATCAGCATGGCGACCGGGTTCGCCTCGTACATCAGCCGCAGGCGGCCCTTCTGGTAGCCCTTGCGCTCGTCGCCGGGATAGAGGAACACGCCGCCGCGCTGGAGAATCCGGTAGGCGTCCGCGACCAGCGAGCCGACATAGCGCATTCCGAAGTCGCGCTCGCGCGGGCCCTCCGCGCCGGCCAGGCAATCGTCGATATAGTTGCGGATGTGCACGTCCCAATGGCGGTAGTTCGACATGTTGGCGGAGAATTCGCGCGAGCGATCGGCCACCATCACCGAGGCGGCCTGCTCCACGAAGCCGCCGAACTTCGGGGAGAAGAGGAAGACGTGCGTGCCGTTGCCGACCGTCAGGACGAGCTGAAGCTGGGGGCCGTAGGTGAAGAAGCCCGCGGCGAGCTGGTTCGCGCCCTTCTGCTCGAAGACGCTCTTCGGGTTTTTCCGGTGGGCGTCCGTGACGGGCAGGATCGAGAAGATCGTGCCGATCGACACATTGGTCGAAATGTTGGACGAGCCGTCGAGCGGGTCGATCGCGATGGCGTGGAGACCATCCTTGGACAGGGTCACGGCCTCGTCCTGCTCCTCGGAGCCGAAGAAGGCGAACGACGAATCGCGTGCGGCCTGCAGGAACGCCTTGTCGGCGATCACGTCGAGCTCTTTCTGGATGTCGCCATCAGAATTGCTGTCGCCGCGCTGGCCGCCGAGATCGTTGCCGGAGCCGCCCTCGATGATCGTGTTGCGAACCTTGATGGATGCGGTGCAGAGATGCCGGATCGCCTCCGCGATCTGTCGCTGCCCCTCGTCGGCGTCGAGCGCGGATCTGAGGTAGGCGTCGAGCGACGATGACATGGCGTTCTCCTCTTCTTCGCGCGCGGGATACGCGCGCGTTTTCCTTACACTACGCGGACGGTCGAAGAGCAAGGTTCTCGGCCCGCAGAAAATGACAGGGGCGGCCGGGACGCGAGGGCGGACCGCCCGCGGGGGGCGACCGGGATGTATCCTCGGCGTGTTTGCCCGCTTCGCGCCGCAATGGTCGCCCGAAAGCGGCTACGCCTCGTCCGCCCGCACGCTCCGGTCGGGCGGGCGAGGCCCTCCGAGAAACGCCGGAGGATCGATGAGCGGGGCGCGCGCGAGCGCTCCGATCGTGCCGGAGCCGGTGCAGAAGCATGCGATCCTCAAGGTCTCGATCACGTCCTCGAAGTGAACGATCACGTCCTGCGTCGACCGGTCGGCGGCCTTCAGCGTCGCGGCCGCCTGTCCGACGATATCGGCGCCGCAGCGAATTGCCTGGGCGACCTCGATGCCGGTCGTCACGCCGCCCGAGCCGACGAGCGGTATGGACGGGCAGGCCGTGCGCACATCCGCGATGGCCCGCGCGGTTCCGATGCCCCAATCGGTGAACAGCCGCGCCACCGCCCTGCGGCGCGGGTCCTCGGTGCGCTCGGCCTCCACCGCAGCCCAGCTCGTGCCGCCGGCACCCGCAACGTCGATGACCGATACGCCGGCGTCCACCAGACGGCGGGCGATCCGGCCCGAAATGCCGGATCCGACCTCCTTGACCACGATCGGCACGCGCAATCGTGCGCACAGGCGCTCGATCGCCGGAAGAACCCCGCGCCAATCCGTGTCGCCGCCGCTCTGGACCGCCTCCTGCAGGGGGTTGAGATGGACGATGAGGGCGTCCGCGCCGATCATCTCCACCGCGCGCATCGCCTCGCGCTCGCCATAGCCGAGCACGAACTGCGCGCCGCCGATGTTTGCCAGCAGCGGCACGGAGGGTGCGAGATCGCGCAGGGAGCGATCGAGCCCGCCGCCGCCGCGTCCCTCGAGCGCGACCCGCTGCGAGCCGACGGCAAGCGCGATGCCGAGCGCTTCGGCGGCTTCGGCCAGACGGGTGTTGATGCGCCCGGCCCGGTCCGGTCCCCCGGTCATGGAGGAGATCAGCAGCGGCGCGGCCAGTCGCTTGCCCAGAAAATCGACCGAAAGGTCGATCCCGGCGAGGCTGAGTTCGGGAAGCGCGGCGTGCTCGAACCGAATGTCGCCAAGCCCGGTAGTTGCCCTGTCGCGGCGCGCATGGCCCTGCGAAAGGACGATATCGAGGTGATCGCTCTTGCGCCGGTCGATATCGCTGGGGACCGTTTCGCCGCTTTCGTTGCGCATGCTCATGAATGCGGTACCTGCATTTCCTGATCGTATTTCGCTGTAACCGTGTTAGCATCCGAACTGAGTATGTCGCCAGTCAGCGCAAGGATCGAGGTTACGTTGTCTTTCCGTGTCATGGGAACCGCAGCATGAGTTTGGCGGCTTCCGAAGAATTCAACCGCCTTCGCGAGCGGATCGAGAAGCGGCTTGGCGAGACGCTTCCCCCCAGCCTCGAAGGCCAGGCGTCCCTTCGCGACGCGATCGAGACCAGCGTCCTGGCGCCGGGCAAGCGACTGCGCCCGATGCTGGCGGTCCTGACCGCGATCGATCTGGACGGCGACGTCGATGCCGCGATCGACGGCGGCTGCGCCATCGAACTCATTCACACCGCTTCGCTCGTCCTCGACGACCTGCCCTGCATGGACGATGCCACCTTGCGGCGCGGCAGGCCGCCGACCCATGTGGCGTTCGGCGAGGACACCGCGCTTCTCGCCGTCATCGCCATCGTCGCGCGCGCCTTCGAGATCGTCGCCGCCACGCCCACCCTCAATCCCGAGCAGCGCACCCGCAGCGTCGCGGCGCTCGGCAAGGCGGTCGGCACCCACGGCCTCGTCGCCGGACAGTTCGCCGACCTCAAGGGCTCCCAGGAAACGCGCTCGGAAGACGATGTCGCGCGCACCAACGCCCTGAAGACGGGCGCGCTGTTTCTCGCCGCCATCGAGATCGGCATGATCGGCAGCGGCGCGCCGCAGGAAACGCGCCGCGAACTCGAGGCCTTCGCCCGTGAACTCGGCCTCGCGTTCCAGCTCCTCGACGACCTTCTCGACGACGGTCCGAACGCCGGCGCGATCGGCAAGGATGTCGGCCAGGACCGCGGCAAGTCGACGATCGTCTCGATGATCGGGCGCGCTTCGACGGAAGATCAGATCGACCGGCACATGCGCAGCGCGCTTGGCCATCTGGAAGCCGGACTCGGCCCGGACAGCCGCCTGGCGCTTCTGCTTCACGTCATCTGGAAGACCGCGCGCCAGGAGACCGCCCATCACAAGGCCGGCCAGGCGAAGGCCGGCGACCGCGTGGACGAACCGGCCGGGATGCAGTGATCCTTCGCCCGCGGCCGTCCGTTCCCGGCTGGCGCCCCGCCCCCGGGCGATCCGCCTGTTGATCATGACGCTTCAAGGCCGCGATGCCTGTTGATTCGCCGGACGAGAGACGTCAAGGATCGTCCATGAACGAGATGATCTACAAAATCATGACGCGCGCCGAGTGGAACGCGTTCCAGAGCGCGGGCGTCTTCACCGGTGCGCCGGTCGATCTTGCCGACGGATACATCCACTTCTCCACCGGCGGGCAGGCGCCCGAGACGGCATCCCGGCATTTTGCCGGGCAGGAGGATCTGTGGCTGGTCGCCGTCGATCCGGCTTTGCTGGGCGACGCGCTGACATGGGAGCCTTCGCGCGGCGGGGTGCTGTTTCCCCATCTCTATGCCGCCCTTGCGCTCGATCAGGTGGCCCTCGCCGAGCCCTTGCCGCTCGGCGACGACGGCCGCCACCGTTTCCCCTCCGGCGTGACGGGACCGGCCGCATGATGGCGCTTTATCGCCTCGCCAGGCCCGCGATCTTCCGCATGGACCCGGAGAAGGCCCACGATCTTTCGATCGCGGCCCTCAAGCGCGGTCTCGTCTCGGGCGGAAAGATTCCGGTGGACGATCGCCTGCGCACGACGGTCGCCGGCCTCGCCTTTCCGAACCCGCTCGGGCTGGCCGCCGGTTACGACAAGAACGCCGAGGTTCCGGACAGGCTGCTGAAGCTTGGCTTCGGCTTCGTCGAGGTCGGCACGCTGACGCCAAAGCCCCAGGACGGAAACCCGAAACCGCGCCTGTTCCGGCTGGCGGCGCAAGGGGCCGTCATCAACCGGTTCGGCTTCAACAATTGCGGCCATGCCGACGCGATCGAGCGACTGGCCGCCCGCCGCCGCAAGCCCGGCATCGTCGGCGTCAATATCGGCGCCAACAAGAATGCCGCCGACCGCGTCGCCGACTATGTGCAGGGCGTCACCAGTTTCGCGCCGCTCGCCTCCTATCTGACCGTCAACGTCTCCTCGCCGAACACGCCGGGCCTTCGGGACCTCCAGGCCGCGAACGAATTGGACAGGCTTCTCGATTACGTCATCGCGGCACGAAACGGCGAGGCGGCGGTGTCGGCGACGGCGAAGGTCCCGGTGTTCCTGAAAGTCGCGCCCGACCTCACCCTCACCCAGATCTCCGAAATCTCCGCCATCGCCCTGAAGCGGAAGGTCGACGGGCTGATCGTCTCGAACACGACGCTTTCGCGCGAAGGCGTCGACCGGTTCGTCGAGGCGCACGAAAAGGGTGGCCTGTCCGGCCGGCCGCTCCTCGGCCGTTCGAACGCGGTGCTGGCCAATTTCCGCAGGGCGCTCGGCCCGAATATCGCGCTGATCGGGGTCGGCGGCGTCTTTGATACGGCGAGCCTGGTGCAGAAGATCGAGGCCGGCGCCGATCTCGTGCAGCTCTACACCGCACTCGTCTATGGCGGTCCCGCGCTTCCCGCGCGGATCGTCCGGGGTCTCCTCGACCATGTGCGCGAGCGTGGTCTCGACAGCATCCGCCCGTTGCGCGACACGCGCGTCGAGGAATTTGCCGAAAGCCACGCCCTCGGCGCCTGACGGCGCAGCCTCGGGCAACGAACGGGCGGGCATCGAACGATGCCCCCGGACAATCATCGGCCGTATCAAGACGCCGCGCGTGCGCCGAACCTTCACGCGTCACACCCTCGGAACCTCCACCGTCGGGCGCGACACCGTCAGGCGAAGGCGTCCTGCCTCTCGCGCGCCTTGCGCACCTCGTGACGCTTGTTGAGGAGCGTCGCCACGAGGACGGCGACGGTGACGACGCCGATGAGGATCGTGCACACCGCATTGATCTCCGGCGTCACCCCAAGGCGTACCGCGCTGTAGATCTTCATCGGCAGGGTCGTGGCGGCCGGGCCGGTGGTGAAGCTTGCGACGACGAGATCGTCGAGCGAGAGCGTGAAGGCGAGAAGCCAGCCCGCCGCCACCGCCGGCCAGATGATCGGCAGCGTGATCGAGACGAAGGTGCGCGCCGGCGTCGCCCCCAGATCCATCGCGGCCTCCTCGAGCGAGCGATCGAGGGACAGGAGCTTCGTCTGCACGACGATCGCGACGAAGCACATGGAGAAGGTGATGTGCGCGAGCGTCACGGTCCAGAAGCCGCGGTCGAAATCGATCGCGACGAACAGAAGCAGCAGCGACAGGCCGGTGATCACCTCGGGCATGACGAGCGGCGCGTAGACCATGCCGGTGAACAGCACGCGCCCGCGAAACCGGGTGTAGCGGGTCAGGGCGATCGCCGCGAACGTGCCAAGAAGGGTCGCGACGCTGGCCGACAGGACGCCGACGCGAAGGGTGACCCAGGCCGCATCGATCAGACCCTCATTGCTGGAGAGCTGTCCGTACCATTTGGTCGAGAAGCCCGCCCAGACCGTGACGAGCCGCGATTCGTTGAACGAGAAGATCACGAGGATCAGGATCGGCAGGTAGAGGAAACTGAAGCCCACCACCAGCGACACGATGTTGAATGCGGTCCAGCCCTGTCTCACGTGGTCGCCTCCCGATCCTGGATCCGCTGGAAGATGACGATGGGAACGACGAGGATCAGGAGAAGGATGATCGCCACGGCGGAGGAGACCGGCCAGTCCCGATTGTTGAAGAACTCCATCCACAAGGTCTTGCCGATCATCAGCGTGCTCGAACCGCCCAGGAGATCGGGGATGACGAATTCGCCTACAGCGGGAATGAAGACGAGGAAACAGCCGGCCAAGACGCCGCGGAACGACAGCGGGAAGGTGATCGTCCAGAAGGATTTCAGCGGCGTCGAGCCGAGATCGGCGGCGGCTTCCAGCAGCTGCCTGTCCATGCGGTCGAGATTGGCGAAGATCGGCAGGACCATGAACGGCAGATAGGAATAGACGATGCCGATGAAGATCGCGGTTTCCGTGTTCGTGATGATCAACGGCGCATCGATCAGCCCGAGATACATCAGGAACTGGTTGAGCAGCCCCTCGGGCTTGAGGATGCCGATCCAGGCATAGACGCGGATGAGAAAGCTCGTCCAGAACGGCAGGATCACCAGCATCAAGAGAAACGGCTTCCACCGCGCGGAGGCCTGCGACATCGCGTAAGCCAGCGGATAGCCGATCATAAGTGTCAGCACCGTCGAGATCAGCGCGATCCGCAGGCTGGTCACGTAGGAGTTGATGTAGAGGGAATCGCTGGCGATCCACGTATAGTTGTCGATCGTGAGCTGCTGCAGCCCGCTCCACCATGTCGAGGGATCGCCGAAGGTGGGCGTGTAGGGCGGAATCGCGGTCGCGATCTGCGAAACGGACAGCTTCAGGACGATCAGGAACGGAATGAGGAACAGCGCGCCCAACCAGAGATAGGGCACGCCGATGGTGATGCGCCTGAACATCCCGCTCTTCTGGATCGCCATCCCGCCTCCTCCTCAGCCGGTCAACAGAAGGCCGGCATCCGGCTCGAAGCAGACCCAGGCCCGGTCGTCCCAGGTGAGCTGCATCGGGCTCGATCGCGCGCTGTTGACCATCGAGACCCGGATGATGTTTCCGTCGTCGAGCTTCAGGTGGAAGGAGGTCATGTCGCCGATATAGGCGATTTCCCAGACCTCGCCCGATATCACGTTGGGGCCTTCGAGCGCTTTCGACGAGATCTTCAGTTTCTCCGGCCGCACCGCGTAGGACACGCGGTCTCCGACTGCGGTCCCGACGGCGTTTTCGCCGTTCGCGTCGATCTTGAGAGCGTAGCCACTATCGGTCTCGACCGTCAGCCGGTCGCCGTTCCGGTTCGTGACCTTGCCGTCGAAAATGTTCACCGTTCCAATGAAATCGGCCACGAACCGCGATCTGGGAGCTTCGTAGATTTCCGGCGGCGTGCCGATCTGCAGAATACGGCCGTCGCCCATCACCGCGATCCGGTCGGCCATGGTCATCGCCTCCTCCTGATCGTGGGTGACCATGATGAAGGTCATGCCGAGCTCGTATTGCAGGTCGGTCAGTTCGAACTGGGTTTCCTCGCGCAGCTTCTTGTCGAGCGCGCCCAGCGGCTCGTCGAGAAGCAGCACCTTGGGGCGCTTCACCAGCGAACGCGCCAGCGCGACGCGCTGCTGCTGGCCGCCGGACAATTGATGCGGCTTGCGCTTGCCGTACTTTTCGAGCTTCACGAGTTTCAGGACCTCGGCCACCCGGTCGTCCCGCTCGGACCTGGCGACGCCGTCCTGCTTCAGGCCGAAGGCGATGTTGGCCTCCACGTTCATGTGCGGAAACAGAGCGTAGGACTGGAACATCATGTTGATCGGCCGCCTGTGCGGCGCGATCCCGGTCATGTCCTCGCCATCGAGGATGATCCGGCCGCTTGTCGGGCGCTCGAAACCGGCCAAGAGCCTCAGGAGCGTCGACTTGCCCGAGCCCGACGCCCCCAGGAGTGCGAAGAACTCCCGTTCGAAGACATTGAGGGAAAGATCGTCGATCGCCGCCGTGCCGTCGAAGATCTTCGTCACGCCCTCGAAACGGATGAAGGGCTTTGCTTCGGGATTGGTCCAGGGCGAGAAGCTTCGGCGCACCGATCCGAGGGACTGATTTTTCAAGGGCCGGGTCCTCGAGCGGGAAGGAAGGCCGCATCCGCGAGGGGTTGTCCCCCCCGCGCATGCGGCGGACGGAACTGTCCTTACTGACCGGTCACCACGCGGGTCCACAGGCGCGTCACCAGGCGCTGCTCGCGCGGCCCCTTGCTCAGCACCGCGAACAGGCGCTCACGCGTCTCCGCGTCGGGATAGATGCTCGGATCGTTGAGGATCTCGGGGTCGACGAACTCCTCCGACGCCGCGTTCCCGTTGGCGTAGTTGACCACGTTCGTCGCCTTTGCGATCGGTTCGGGACGCATCATGTAGTTCATGAATTCGAGCGCAGCTTCCGGGTGCGGCGCATCGGCGGGGATCGCCATATTGTCGACCCAGATGACGGCGCCTTCCTTGGGAATGACGTACTGGATATCGACGCCCTGTCCGGCCTCTTCCGCCCGGTCGCGCGCCTGCAGGATATCGCCGGACCATCCGTGCGCGAGGCAGATGTCGCCATTGGCGAGGGCCTGGATATATTCGGACGAATTGAACTTGCGGATATAGGGCTTGACGGAGAGAAGCAGATCCTCCGCCTTCTGAAGATCGTCCGGATCGTTGGAATTGGGATCGAGACCCAGATAGTTCAGCGCCGCCGGGACCACCTCTTCCGACGTGTTCAGCATGTAGATGCCGCAATCGGACAGCTTTTCGGCCAGCGCCGGATCGAACAGCAGATCATAGGTGTTGAGCGGCTGGTCCTCGCCGAGCCGTTCCTTGACCATCTCGGTGTTCAGGCCGAGGCCGGTCGTGCCCCACATGTAGTTGACGGCATGTTCGTTGCCCGGATCGTATCGGGCGAGACGCTTCATCACTTCCGGATCGAGATTGTCCCAGTTGGTCAGCTTCTCCCGATCGAGCTTGGCGAAAACGCCCGCCTTGATCTGGCGCTCCAGGAACGTGCCGGTCGGAACCACGATATCGTAGCCCGAACCGCCTGCCAGAAGCTTGGTCTCGAGAATTTCGTTGGAATCGAAGACATCGTAATTGACCTCGATCCCGGTTTCCTTGGTGAAATCCTCGAGGATCGACTCGTCGATATAGTCCGACCAGTTGTAGACGTTGACGACGCGGTCCTGTGCGTGCGCGGTTCCGGTCATGGTGGCGGCGAGTGCCGCGCCGATGGCGAGAAGAAAAGTCCGGTTCATCAAACAGCTGCCCCGTGTTCGGTCACAAATGGTGGCCCCTCGCGCATGGACTGGTCGCGGGCGCAAGGGCGTTTCGTGCCTTTGTATATGGACCGGAGAAACTGACGTCCATGGCAGCAACGGCGATTTTCGGATGCGACAGCGCCAAAAAGTGGCAATTCGCTATCGCGCAGCTCGTTCGGCGAAGGCTGCAAGGAGAGCCGGAAACGCATCCCTCTCAGGAAATCTCTCGAAGCTGTGGACGGCCGGGGTCTTGGCCCAGGCCAGTCTTTCGGACGTATATGTTTCGATGAACGGCTCGTACGTGTCTGCCGTGTCGAGAAGCGTCGCACGCACATTGACGAGTTCATCCATCCCTTCGATCAGGGTAAAGAGCCAGCTCTTGCAATGGTCGCAGAACTGATGGCGCAGACCGCCATGCAGTCCGCCGATCACGGTCTCGCCCTCGGTCACCTCGAAGGCCGATATCGGATAAAGGGCGCTGAGCGAGAACGCGCTCCCCGTCATCTTCTGGCATCCCGTGCAATGGCAGGCGGACGTCACGAGCGGCTCCCCCCGTACGAGAAAGCGCACGCGTCCACATCGGCATTCGCCATGGGAGAGTTTGTCGGAATTGGTCATCATCGCCTCCGCCGCAGGACTTGCGCTTATCTAGCAAACTTATCGTCCGACTTGCAGCCTCTCAGGGAAGTTTGACCGCGCTCACACCGTCCGAAAGAGCTTCATGGGGGGTGAGCTGGCTGACCATGAATCGAGCGCCCTCGCCAAAGCTGTGCAGTTTCTCGGGGCGAACGAGGTGGCCCGCATCCTCAAATCCGAAGCGGCTCCAGAAAGCGGCTGTTCCATAGACGGACACGAGACACGCCCGACGAAGGCCGGACGCAGACGCGAGCAGCTGCCCGAGCGCGGCGCCGGCAAGCGAACGCCCCCGCATCTCCGGCACGATCGCCACATCATGAACGTAGAACGCGTCGGCATCGGGCGCGAGCCGATCCATGACAGCGCCGAGGGCCGGCGGCTCGGGAAAGCGGATCGGATGGCCGATGGCGTAGCCGGCGATCCCGGCCCCGTCCTCCAGCACGAGCGTTCCCGCCGGCCAAAGGGCGAGACGATTGGCGAACACCTCCGGCGGCTCGGGCAAGGCTGGATGAACCAGATCGGCGATGCGGAGGACCGCGTCGAGATCGCCGCGTCGCATAAGCCGCCATTCGGCCGAACCGGTTCGCGTGGGGTCCGTCATGGCCGGGTCAGGCGTTCGTGGTCTCGCGCGAATGGCGCGACGCCTCGTCGCCGTCGACGCCGACGGCGGTGCGCAGGCCCATCAGGCGCGCCTTGATCGCCTCGATCTCCGCCTGCATCTCGCGCGCTTCCTGCGCACTGGACGGTCCCGTCCGCGATCCCGTCTCGCCGCTCTCGCGCCGTTCCTGCCGAAGCGCGGTCACGGCTTCCGACAGCGAGCGGGCGCGGGGCTTGCCGGCAGCCCCCTCGGCGGCCGCCGGTTGCTCTGCCGGCAATGCGGTCGCGGGCGGCAGGCGCCATTTGCGGCGCGCGGCGGGCATCGTGTCCCGGGCGCCGGCGTCTTCCCGCGCCGCGTCACGCGCGTCCGCGGAGACCTCGGCACGCTGCGTGCGCTGGTCGGGACGATGGTCGCTGCCCGCGCGCATCGCCAGCGCGTACCCGGCGGCGTCGTCGGCGTGCGGAGGTGCCGAAGCGTTGCCCGTCTCGTATCCGCCCGTGGGCAAGACCCGTTCGCCATAGCCTTGACCCTGCGCACCGATCCGGTCCGGCAGGCGCGTATCGCTCTGGCGCAAGGCGCCGAAGCCGGCCGACGACGTCGATCGTGCGGCAATGCGGTAATCGTGCGCGGCCTTTTGCAGCTCCTCGTCGTCGCGCCTTGCATAACCTGCACGATTCTGCGCCATGGCTCGCTTCACCGGGCCCCACAGGGCCCAGATGGTGGCAAGGCCGAGCCCCACGATCAGCCCGGCGAGGAAACCGATCAAAACCATGTTGCGCCGCGACATGCTCGCGGGATCGAGCGGTGCGGTCGCCGCCGAGATCACGCGCACGTTGGCGGTGTTGAGCATTTCCTGCTCGCCGGTCTCGCGGGCCCTCAGGAGAAACGCCTCGTAGATCGCGCGCGACGCCTCGACCTCGCGTTCCAGTTCGCGCAACTTCACGAAGGAGCCGCTGGTCTCGAGCTGCTTGGTCTTCAAGCGGTCGATCTGGCCGGTCAGGTCGCCATCGGTCGATTCGGCCCGGGACAGTTCGGTCTGCGTGGCGGCGACGATCCGGCCGACTTCGGCCCGTATCGCCGTGCGCGCGGCCTCGAGCGCCTGCGCATTGGCGATCATGCGCGGATGCCGCTCGCCGAGCGAGGCCGCGAGAACCGCCTGCTGCTGACTGAGTTCGGCGTAGTTGGTGCGAAGCCGGTTCAGCGCCTCGGAGGTCAGTTCCTCCGGGAACGATCCCTCGACGACGTCGTCGACGCTGGCCGAACGCATCTGCTCGGCCGTGTTGCGCAGGGCCGTGACCTCGCCGCGCGAGCGGGCAAGCTGATCGTTGATCCGCAGGATGTAGTCGTCGTCGACAAGGCGGCCGCCGACGCCGACGAGGCGGTTCTCCACCTTGTATTCCTCGACCGCGCGCTCGGCCCGGCCGACGCTTTCCTTCAGCTCCTCGAGCCGCCCGGACAGGGCGTCGCTCGCGCGCCGCGCCGTCGTCGACTGCACCTCGCCGAGCTCGGCGATGAAGGCCTGGCCGAGAAGATTGGCGAGCTGCGCCGACTTCTGCGCCGACGTCGATCGGACGCTCAGGTGCAGGACGAAGCTCTTCGGCTCGCGGAAGACCTTCATGTGCTCGCGGAAATTGCGCAGCGTCACAAGTTCGATGCGCGACAGGGGCGCGCCCTCGGGCGACGCCGTCGCCTTTTCGGTGAGGCCGAGAAAGTCCTTCACCGAGCCGAGGATGGAAAAGCCGGTTCCGTTATAGTCGGGATCGTTGAGAAGATCGGCCTGGCGGATGACTGACAAAAGGACTTCGTTCGAATGGATGACCGCCGTCTGGCTTTCGATGAGCGCAAGGGTCGCGTCGCTCGGCAGGCCGTTCGGCGTCACCTCGTTCTGGACCACCTTGATATCGCGCGGATCGACGAGGATCTGCGTCGTCGCCTCGTAGAGCTTGGGCGTCACAAGAGCGACCGCCGTCGCAAGGCCCGCGCCGATCAGCCCGCAGAGGAGAATGACATAACGTGCCCGCCAGAGTTTTCCGATGAGAAAGAGCGGGTCGACCAGCGCCCGCCCCGCAAAGGCTTCGGGCGGCTCCTGCGAAGGGCGTGCGCTCGAGGCCGACGGATTGGCGGCAGGATCTGGTTTCGCGGTGAACATGATCGTTATCGGCCCGTCAAAGTTCCGTAAGCGAGACGTACCAAAGCGTTCGGATGGTGCCTCTCGGCAACGATTGTCGCCGCTTATGCTCAAGAAACGGTTAAAACCCGAAAGTCTCAGGCGCCGGCCGCCAGACGCCGTTTCAGGAGCGCCATCCAGTCCTTGGCCTCGTAGTCGCGGGTCAGCGGCAAGGGGCGATGGGGCGTGCCGTCCGAGCGCGGCATCAGGTCCGGGATCCAGGTGTAACGATCGGTGATGCCCCAGGCGACGACCATGGCAGGTGCCTTCCAGGCAAAGACCGCGTCGAGAAGATCGTCCACCAGCCCGTAGGCGATCCGGTCCATCTCGTCCGGCCCGTCGAAGGTTTCCAGATCGATGACGTCGAGCTCCGTGACGAGCAGTTCGATGCCCATCCTGTCGAGTTCGCGATGGAACGCCTCGACCGCGTCCTTGTCGATCGTCCGGCCGGCGTAGAGATGGCCCTGGATCCCGACGCCGTCCACCCGCACGCCGCCATCCTGCAACTGGCGCACCAGATCGAGCATGACGCCGCGTCGCACGTCGTAGAGGTCGCCGACGAATTCCAGATCGTAATCGTTGACGACGAGCCGGGCACCGGGATCGGTCCGCGCCACGGTCCGCAGCGCCAGCGGAATGTGGCGCGGCCCGAGCATTCTCAGCCAGTAGGTATCGCGCAGCGGCCCATCCTCGCGCGGATCGAAGGCCAGCACCTCGTTGACGACGTCCCACCCCGTCAGCTTGCCCTTGTAGCGATCGCTCACCCGTTCGATGTGATCGACGAGGACGCGCTCGGCGTCGCGCGCCGTGTCGATCCGCTCCACCCAGGAAGGCGTCGCGCCCCACCACACGTGGCAGGTACCGCGGCTCGTCTTGCCGTTGGACAGGGCGAGATCGACGATCCGGTCGGCGGGCGCGAAATTCCATTCGTCCCGGGCGGGATGGATCAGGTCGAACTTCAGCTCGTTCATCGGCATCACGAGATCGCAATGCGCGAGGAAGGCGCCGATATAATCGGGATCGCTGTCGAGATATTCGCTCTGGATCGCGCCGCCGAAGGCGACGCTCTTTCCGGCTTGCGCGGCAGCCGGGCCGGCCGGCAGGCCCGCGGCGGAAACGCCGAGCGCGCCGGCGGCACCGAGGCCAGCCTTGAGGACGGAACGACGCGTTAACGCGTGGCGCCTATGCTGACCGAAACGCAAGCCGTTGTTATGTCTGGACTGCGCGAGATCGCCATCGCGTTCACCGGTCATCGACGCCCCTTCGAAGTGACGGAGCCATCTGCCCCATGAGTCGGATCGCAGTTTTACGCCAAACCCTTAAGGGCGACCTAAGCGCGGTGCGCGACTACGCTTCGCTGGTTTCGGGTTCGCTGGGACGCATGATCCTGTCGCTCGGCTATTTCGTGTGCGTGGCGAACGGCCTGACGATCGGCGATTTCGGACTGTTCGCGACCGCCTCCGCCACCGGCGTGATGCTGTCGCGCCTCTGCGGCTTCGGCTTCTATTCGCCCCTCTACCGCACCGCGACCGTCAGGCCACGCCTGATCGGCACCTACACCGCCGGCTATGTCGCCGCTTCGCTGGCGTCCCTGCCGCTCGTCGCGCTCGTCGCGGCCGCGTTCTACCTTGCGGTGTTCGCGGGCGAGATGGGCGCGCTCGCCTTCGCCCTCGTGCTTGGCGCGGAGATCATCGGCTGGCGTTCGCTCGAGATCGTCATCATCGTCAATAACGGCCTCGGCCGGTTCGGGCGCGGCGCGATCCTCACCATCGCCGGCACGGCCATCAAGGCGCTCGCCGCGATCGGCTTCTGGCTCCTGTCGGACGGCTCGCTCCTGACCTGGGCCGCGCTCTATCTCGGCGCGAACATCGTCTCGGCGATCGGGGCGGCCGTGCTGTGCTACCCGCGCCAGCGCCTCCGGTTCCGCCCGAAGCTCTACCTCGCCCGCTGGCGCGACAGCGTTTCGGTCTCGGGCGCCGACGTCGTCTTCTATCTCCAGTCCGATCTCGACAAGCTGCTCGTCCTCGCCTTCGGCGGCCCGGCCGTCGCCGGCATCTACGCCATCATCATGCGGCTGGTGGATCTCACCGCCCTGCCCGTGCGCTCGTTCAACACGCTGATCGTCCAGAAGATCATGAAGACGCCGGCGTTCATCGGCTCGTGGAAGAAGCGGATCGGCATCGAGGCGCTGATCGCGGCCGTCTCGACCGGCGGCATGCTGGCCCTCGGCGGGTTCCTGTGGGTCTTCCCGGCAGCGCTCGGCGCGAACGTCGCCGATGCCGCGCCGCTCATTCTGCTTGCTCTCTTCGTCCCGGCCTTCCGCAACCTCGTGGAATACGAGAACGAGCTTCTCTACGCGACCGGCAAGACCGGCATCCGCGTCTCGCTGCTCGCCGGGCTGGGCGTTGCCAAAGCCGGACTGCTCGCGGTGCTGCTCACCCATTTCGAGGCGACGCGCGACTGGGTTCTGGCGCTCAATGGCTGCTTCGCCATCCTCTGGCTCGGCGCGGCCTTCGTCGCCTACACGGCGCTCGACTGGGAAAGGCGCCGGGCGGCGCGGGCCGGGCCGTTCAGCCTGTCAGGCCTGCAACCCGGCGAATGAGCGCCGTATCGGTGCCGGAAAAGGACTGCACGCCCAGCGCCAGCTCATGCGGCTTCATGGCCTCTACAAATCCTGTCAGGCTCGTCTCGTCGAGGGTCGCATGGTCCCAATAGGTGGCCGCGAACGGACTGTTGGTCTCCACATGACGCATCCCGATGCCCTCGACCTCGTCGACATACCGGCCGAAGATCGTGCACTCGGAAATGCACCGCGTGCCCGCGAGAGCGGTGAAGGCGCTCCTGCCCGTCGTCGCCTCGATCCGCGCGTTCATGGCGCGGACGCTCTCGGTCGCCCAGGTCACCAGATTGAAGATGTAGCCGGTATCGCTCGGCGCGGGGTCCGCCAGTCCGAGTAGCTCGCCGGCCTTGCGCGACCAGGCGTAGTGGACGTCCTGATATTGTCGGAGCGCCTCGCGCACGCCGCCGGGCTTGCGGTAGAAATAGACTTTGCCCGCCTCGTTCTGGAAAATGCTCGTATCGACCGGCTTGAGGAAGACGACGTCGGAATCCACCGTCACCATCGCGGTTTCCGTCAGCTTCGTCCCCAGCACCAGGCGGCGGAGCTGCTGCGTGTGCCAGCCGTGCAGCGGCGGTCCCTTCGGCGACAGCCAGACCCGACGCTTTCCGAGACGCATCGGATCGGGAAACGCGCGCAGCCACCACGGAAACAGGTCGCGCTCGTCGACGATCTCGCGCCGCGAGCCCGCAAGGGTCTTGAAGAGGGCAAGGTCGCGCGGCTCGACGGCAATGATGTGCTTCGAATGGCCGGTGACACGGGCATCGATCGAGTCGCACAGCAGCCGGCAGCGCTCCAGGTCGCCTCGATAGCTCGATGTTACAATGACTTGGGTCACGCAGATAGCCGTCCCGTTGAACTGAAATACACCTCAGGATAGCGATATCCGCCTTGCCCTAGGCAAGTGAATCCTCACGAACCGCCAAGACGGTCCTTGAGGATGCCGGCCAGGAACCTGGGATTGCCGAGAACATAGCGCCTCCAGAGGCGGGACGGCTCGAGCCCCATCCGCCAGACCCATTCCAGGCGGACCTTGCGAACCGCGAGCGGCGCCCGCGCGACATTGCCCGCCAAAAAGTCGAACAGCGCGCCGACGCCGATCAAGATACGGCCGTGCCCGACGTTGAGATGCAGGTTCATGAACAATTCCTGGGCCGGCACGCCCATCGCGACGAGAACGACGTCGAAGCCGCCATCGGCTTCGAGTGTCGACAGGACACGGTCCCGGCCGGCTTCGCCGAAATAGCCGTCCGAGACGGCGACGAAGGCGTGGCGCGGGGTCTGCGCCTTCAGGGTGCGGGCGGCCCGTTCGGCGACGCCCGGCCTGCCGCCGACGAGCGCGACCTTCAGCGGCGTTTCGATCTCGGCAAACAGCCGTGGCACGAAATCGGTGCCGTTGAGATTTTCGACGAAGAATCGCCCATGGATGATGCGCGCGCCAATATCGACGCCGACGCCGTCCGGCAAAACCCGGCAGGAAGCAAGCGCCTCGCGGTAGGCCCGGTCCTGGCGGGCAAGGTTGACGCAGTGCGCGTTGAGAAAGGCCAGCTTGACGGGTTCGCCACGCTCCAGCGCCTGGCCAACCTGCGCAATGATGCGCGCGCCGGTCTCGTTGACCACCTCGATGCCCGCAAGGCGCAGGGTCAGCGGCTGGGCGCCGGCAAAGGGTTCGTCCCGCCGCCTCGCGCCCGTCTGGAGGTCTTCGTACTCGGCCCGCATCAGGCGCTGGCTTTCAGATCTGCTGCATAAGCCCGAAAGTCGCCGGGGCGGATCTGCGCCGTGCGCAGGCGGGCGAGCCCTGCGGCGACCGCCTCGTCCAGGCGGGCGAGCTGCGTACCGGCGAAGACGGCGCCGTCGAGACGGCCGATCCTGCCGGACCGCTCCTTGTCCACCAGATCGATCAGCGCGTTGGCGAAATCGCCGGCCCGGTCGGCCTTGCGCACGTTCGACGGCAGATAGGACACGCCGCGCAGCGCCTGGCCGGTCGCGACCGCCGGCATGCCCTCCTCGAAGGTTTCGAGGGTCTTCAACTGGATGCCGGTGCCGGCTTTTGTCGCGAGCGCCAGCACGCGCGATCCGTGCACGAAATCCTGCGCGCTCTCCACCCGGCCCAGAAACCTGACATTGCCGGCGTGCCGCGGCACGGTGCCATCGAACCGGCCGGCGATCGCGATCTCGAAGTCGAGCGGCACCAGCGGCACGACCTCGTTGAGGAACCAGTCGAGGCCGACGCGGTTCGGCGCCCAGCTCCAGGTTCCGATGAGGCCGATATCGTGCGTGCGCCGGCCATCGTCCTTCACGCTTCTTCGGCCGACGACCAGCGGCAGGTTGATGGCGCGATCGTCCCGCGCGATGCCGAGACCGATCTTGTCGTCTTCCGCCAGCGTGTGGACGACGCGCGCCCATTCGCAGGCATGGGCTTCGGCGCGCTCCAGAAGCTGGGCTTCGCGCCTGTAGAGGACGCGGTCGATGGCGCTGTGCGCATTGTCGGCGTTCTCGATGGCGGACCGGTTCTCGACATTGTGCGCGACGAAGATGCACGGATATTCGCTGAACAGGAACGGGTAGGCCGCCGCCATCGCGATCGAGGAGAACACGATGCCGTCGATCCTGCCGGCGGCCTTGATCACCGTCAGCAATTCGGAATGGGTAAGCCGGGCCACCTTCGCCGCCGTCACGGGAAGCTTGCGGCGCAGCGCGCCTGCGACCCAAGCCGCCTTGCGAAAGCTCGACGCGCCGGCGTTCTCGATCGCCAGATCGCCGAGGCAGATCGCCCCCTCGGGCACGCTCGCGCCCGGCCGCCGGAACCCCATGAGCGTCAGCTGCACGCCCTGTCGCCGATAGGCCTCGAGGATCGCCTGGTTGGCGATCTCGTAGCCGGTGGAGGGGTTACCATCGGGCAGAATGGAGACGATGACGAGAAGATGCATGGGATGCGGCTTTCGGGTCGGGCAGGTCGTGGCGGGTCTGGCCACGATTAAGCCACAAAAGCCTTGATCGAACGCTAAGCTGTTCGCGTCCGATCCTCACGCTTCGGCCGTGCGCATCAAAACCGCGTTATTTTCTCCGGCCGGGTCGCGGGGACGTGCGCTACGTCCGCCAGCGCTCGAACCGCTGCGCGAATGCGGCGGCCCGCATCTCCAGTTCGTCCGAACGGGCTCGCGCCTTCGATTTCACGAGGCAGGCCTCGGATTTGAGAATCGGCCCGTCCGACAGGAGCTTCAGGTGGTTCGCCGTCAACGTCGACCCGGTCGAGGTGATATCGACGATCATGTCGGCCGATCCTGCCGCCGGCGCCCCTTCCGTCGCGCCGAGGCTCTCGACGATGCGATAGCTCTGAATGCCGTGGAGCCGGGTGAAATGGCCCTGCGTCAGCCGCCAGTACTTGGTGGCGATGCGCAGGCGCCTGCCGTGCCGTGCCCGGAACGTGCCGGCGACATCGCCGAGATCGTCCATCGTCTCCACGTCGACCCAACTGTCCGGCACCGCCACGACGACATCGGCATGGCCGAAGCCGAGGCGGGCGACGATCTCGACCCTGGTTTCGTGGTTCGGGATCGATTCGCGGATCAGGTCCTCGCCGGTGACGCCGAAATCGATCGCGCCGTCGCGCAGTTCCCGCGCGATCTCCGAGGCCGAGAGCAGCAGCACTTCCAGACCGTCGAACCCGGACACGCTCGTGCGGTAGGAGCGCGCATTGTCCGCCGATTCCACCGCGATGCCGGCCTTGGACAGCGTCTCGACCGTCTGGTCCTTCAACCGGCCCTTGGAGGGAATACCCAGAACAATGGTCATGGCGCAGCCCTTTCGCGCGCGTTTTCGCGGTGCGCCTCGAGCCGCGCCATCCAAAGCGAGAAGCCGACGGCCGGAATCCGCTCGGCCGCGCCCAGAAGCGTCAGGAGACGGTCGTAGCGGCCGCCGCCGGCCAGCGTGATCGTCTCGCCCCGGGGGCGCAGGTCGAAGACCATGCCGGTATAATAGTCGATCGGACGCCCGAACGCGGCCCGGTAGGTGATGGCCGACAGGTCGACGCCGGCCGCCTGCAGCGCCAGATTGCGCGCCTCGAAGAAGCTGAGGGCGCGGCCGAGATCGAGCCCCGCATTTTCGGCCAGCGACCGCACGGCCCGGGCGGCATCCGACAGGGCGCAGTCGATCTCCAGGAACCTTCGCAGCAGCGCCGTCGAGGCAGGGGTCAGCTTGCCTTCGGCCGTCGCGACCTTTTCGATCAGGCGCTGGGCGACCTCCTGCGGCGAGCGGCCGGAATGGGGCGGCAGGCCGGCTTCCTCCATACGGTCGCGAATGGCGCGGATGAGCGCGCCCTCCTCGCGGGCACGGGCCAGTTCGAGAAGCGGTTCCGGAACATTGTCGATCGACGCCGAACCGGTGTTCGACAACGCCTCCATCATCCGTTCGAGCTTCCGATCCTCGCCGAAGGTGCGGATCAGCCGCCGTTGCCAGCCGTCGGGCAGGCCGAGCGCCGACAAGAACGCCTCGAACAGGCCCTGATCGCCGAGGATCACGTCGATGCCGTCGAGCGGCACCTCCAGCGCCTCGCAGGCGGCCAGCGTATCGGCAAGCGCCCGGGCATCGGCGACGGCCAGATTGGTCTCGCCCAGATCCTCGATGCCCGCCTGCTCCAGTTCGCGCGGCGCGTCCGGATAGCGCGGCTGGCGAAAGACGAGGCCGCGATAGGAATAGCGGTACGGCAGGGGCTGGTTGCGGGCGATATGGTGAAGACAGACCGGAATGGTGAAATCGGGCCGCAGGCAGAGATTTTCGCCCGCCTCGCCGCGCGTCAGATAGATGCGGCGGCGCAGCGCCTCGCCCGCCGTGTCGAGATAGGGCTCGGCCGGCTGGATGATCGGCATCGTCACCGAAATCGCGCCGCGCAGCGCAAACAGGCTTTCCAGCGCATCCAAGGGTGCGGCGGCGGCGCTCATGGGCGGGACGCGCCCGCTTGGCGTGCGAGGATCGCCGTCACCGCCTCGATCATTTCGCTCTCGTCCACCAGCTCCTGGCCGGCGCGGGCCTCGCGCCATTCGGCATTGTCGGTGATCTCGGCCGACATCTCCTTGCCGAGGGCGAGATCCTTGACCTGCACCTTGCCGGCCGCCTTCTCGTCGCCGCCCTGGATGACGACGCAAGGCGAATTGCGCCGATCGGCATATTGCAGCTGCTTGCCGAACTGCTTGGGATTGCCCTGGAAGACCTCGACCGGAACCACGGGGCCGAGGAATTCGCCGTTCCCGTCCTTCGGGTTCAAGGCCTCGCGCAGCTTGGTCGCCATCGCCTGATAGTCGGCCATCCGGTCGCGGTCCATGACCGTGACGACCACCGGCCCGGTGCGTGTCGAGGTTTCGAGCCGCCCGAGATTCTTCAAGGCCGTCATCAGGCGGGAGACGCCGATGGAGAACCCCGTCGCCGGCACCGGCTGGCTCATGAAGCGCGAGACGAGCCCGTCATAGCGACCGCCCCCGCCGACCGAGCCGAACTGGACCTTCTGGCCCTTCTCGTTGACGACGTCGAAGAGGAGCTCGGCTTCGAAGACGGGACCGGTGTAATATTCGAGGCCGCGGACGACGGAGGCACTGAATTCGATCCGACCTGGTCCATATCCAGCACCTCGGCACAACTCTTCAATCGCACTACATTCGTTTACACCTTCGGTTCCGACCAAGGACTCACCGACCGCGTTTCGCCAAAAACCAATGATCGCTCGGTTGTCACGGTATGTCTCTTCGCCCGCAATATTCCCCAAAAGCGCAGGCTCGCCTGTTTTTGCCGATTGCTCTCTGATTTCTTCGTCGTCTATCCTGAAAGAGGTGCCGACATATGAGACTAGAAGACGCTGAATCGCCGCGTCGTCCAGACCCGCTCCTGGCGTAAAGTCACCGCTCTCGTCTTTCCGGCCCTCGCCGAGCAACAGCCGCACACCCTCGACGCCGAACTTGTCCAGCTTGTCGATCGCCCGCAGCACGGTCAGCCGTCGCCCCGCGTTCTCCTCGCCGCCGAGACCGATCGCCTCGAGCACGCCGTCGAGCACCTTCCGATTGTTCACCCGGATGACATATTGCCCGCGCGGAATGCCCAGCGCCTCCATCGTGTCGGCCATCATCATCGCCATCTCGGCGTCGGCCGAGACGTTCGGCGCGCCGACGATATCGGCGTCGAACTGCATGAACTGGCGGAAGCGGCCCGGCCCCGGCTTTTCGTTGCGGAACACGTAACCCGCCCGGTAGGAGCGATAGGGCTTGGGCAGGGTCTCGTAATTCTCGGCGACGAAGCGGGCGAGCGGCGCGGTGAGATCGTAGCGCAGGCTCATCCACTGCTCGTCGTCGTCCTGGAGCGAAAACACGCCCTCGTTCGGGCGGTCGCTATCCGGCAGGAACTTGCCGAGCGCGTCGGTGAATTCGAACACCGGCGTCTCCACCGGCTCGAAACCGTAGGATTCGTAGACCCGGCGAATGGTGGCGAGCATCTTGTCCTGCGTCCGCAGATCGTCCGCCTCGCGATCGACAAAGCCGCGCGGCAGGCGCGGGGTCACACGCTGGGGCTTCTTCACCTTGGCCATCGGTCCTGTCCCGTCCATTCCATTGCGGTTTGCGGCAGGCTCTAGCCGATGGACCGTGGAGGGACAAGTTTCGGCTGATCTTGCGTGAAATCGCGGCTTGGAAAGAGCGCCTTTCGGCTGGAGGACGGGCCGGATCGCTCCCCGCCCCCCTGACCGTCAGACCTTGCGCACGAATTCCGATTTCAGCTTCATGGCGCCGATGCCGTCGATCTTGCAGTCGATATCGTGATCACCACCGACGAGACGAATGTTCTTCACCTTGGTGCCGACCTTGACCACTTGGGATGTGCCCTTGACCTTCAAATCCTTGATCACCGTGATCGTGTCGCCGTCCGCCAGAACGGTGCCATTGGCGTCCCTGATCCCGGAGCCGGTGTCGGCCGCTTGCGCGTCCGGCGACCATTCATGGGCGCATTCGGGGCAGATCAACATCTGGCCGTCCTGATAGGTGAAGGCCGACCCGCATTGGGGGCAATTGGGCAATTCGCTCATAAGATCGTCACTACGCGTTTGCAGCCGAAGGCCGGAAGGGGTGAGGCCCAGCCCTATCAGCCTTCACGATCGGGTGATACCGTTTGGCGTGCTCCTTATGCCGGTATCGTCCGCGGAACGTTTCGGCTCATGGTGTCCCATTCGTCGACACCGGTCTCTTGGCTGGCGAGCATCCTCTGACACCGTCGTCCCGGGGCCTGTCCCGGAGACCTGAGCAAGTTTCAAGATGGCCGATGTCGAGGGTAAACGCCCAAACTCCCCCCGCCTTCCGTCATCCATGCGCCCTTCCCGTCAAACTCACGCCGCCTGTCGGCCCATCTCGCCGATCTCGCGCATCGCCTCGGCGGCGATCACGTAGCTCGTCTTGCGCGCGGCGTGGTCGTGGATCTGGCTGGTGAGGATCATCTCGTCCGGGCGGTAGCGCCGGGCGAGGGCTTCGAGGGACGAACGGACGGTGTCGGGCGAGCCGACCGCGGAGATGCGGAGGGCTTCGTCGACGCCTGCCTTCACGCCCGGATGGGCGGTGCCGGCGAAATCCTCGATCGGGCGCGGCAGCTTGCCGGGATTGCCGGAGCGAAGGTTGGCGAAGGCCTGCTGCATCGAGCTCATCAGGAAGCGGCCCTCCTCGTCCGTCGCAGCCCCGAAGACATTGGCGGCGAGGATGAAATAGGGCTCGGGGAAACGCTCCGACGGGCGGAAGGTGGAGCGGTAGATCTCCACCGCCTGGTCGAGCGCGCCGGGCGCGAAATGCGAGGCGAACGCATAAGGCAGGCCGAGATAGGCGGCGAGCTGCGCGCCGTAGAGGCTGGAGCCCAGAATATAGACCGGCACTTCGGTGCCCTCGCCCGGAATCGCGCGAACCTTGTTCGGGGCGCCCTCGCCGCTGGCGAAATAGCCGATCAGCTCCATCACGTCCTGCGGGAACGTGTCGCCCGCGCTCATGTTGCGGCGCAGCGCCATCGCCGTCGTCTGGTCCGTGCCCGGCGCACGGCCGACGCCGAGATCGACCCGGTTCGGATAGAGCGTCGCCAGCGTGCCGAACGCTTCGGCGACCATCAGCGGCGAATGATTGGGCAGCATCACGCCGCCCGAACCGATGCGGATGGTCTTCGTCCGCGAGGCGACGAAGCCGAGCGCGACCGCCGTCGCGGCACTGGCGATGCCGCTCATATTGTGGTGCTCGGCCATCCAGTAGCGGGTGTAGCCGAGCGCCTCCGCATGGGCGGCGAGATCGGCGGAATTGGCCAGCGCGCGCGCGGCGTCCGATCCTTCCGGGATGGGCGAAAGATCGAGAACGGAATAGGGGATCGTCATGGTTTGCGGCCTCGGATTGGCTGGAACGTGTCGTTCACCGTCATATGGGAAGCCGCTCGCCGCATCGAAAGAACCCCGGCGTGCCCCCTTCCCGTACCACCCCCGCCTTTCCTCCGCCCTCCATCCCGGTTAGAAGCGCGGCTCGATCCTTAACCAATTCTTAACGCCAAGCTCCCGGACCGATCATGCGCCCATCCAAACGTTCCGCCGATTCCATGCGCGAGGTAAGCCTCGAAACCGGCGTCAACCGCCATGCGGAAGGCTCCTGTCTCGTCAAGTTCGGCGAAACCCATGTCCTGTGCCTCGCCTCCCTCGAAGAGCGCGTGCCGCCCTTCCTGCGCAACTCCGGCAAGGGCTGGGTGACGGCGGAATACGGCATGCTGCCCCGCGCCACGGGAGACCGCATGCGCCGCGAGGCGTCCGCCGGCAAGCAGTCGGGCCGCACCCAGGAAATCCAGCGCCTCATCGGCCGCTCCCTGCGGGCCGTCGTCGACATGGGAGCCCTCGGCGAGCGCCAGATCACGGTGGATTGCGACGTCATCCAGGCCGATGGCGGCACCCGCACCGCCGCCATCACCGGCGGTTTCGTCGCTTTGTCCGAATGCCTGAAATGGATGGAAGCGCGCGCCATGGTGAAGCGCGCCGAGGTGCTGAAGACCCATGTGGCGGCGATTTCCTGCGGCATCTACAAGGGCGAGCCGGTGCTCGATCTCGACTATGCCGAGGATTCCACAGCCGAGACGGACGCCAACTTCGTCATGACCGGCGCCGGCGGCATCGTCGAGGTCCAGGGCACGGCGGAAGGTGCGCCGTTTTCGCAGGACGAGTTCCTGAAACTGATGGCGCTCGCCCGCAAGGGCATTGGCGAGCTCGTCGAGGCTCAGACCAGGGCATTGGGAGATTCCTGACCGAGATGGCGCTTCTCAAACCCGAAGACGGCCCCCTCCTCGTCGCCAGCCACAATCGCGGCAAGATCTGGGAGATCCGCGAGCTGATGGAGCCGTTCGGCTTCGAGATCACCTCGGCGGCCGAAAAGAACCTCGTCGATCCCGAGGAGACCGGGACGACCTATGAGGAAAATGCCGAACTGAAGGCCCTCGCCTCCCACGCGGCGACCGGGCTCGCCTGCCTGTCGGACGATTCCGGTATTTCGATCGACGCGCTGAACGGCGATCCGGGCATCTATTCGGCACGCTGGGGCGGCCCCGACCGGGACTTCGCCATGGCCATGCGCAATGTCGAGGAAAAGCTTCAGGCCGCCGGCGCGACGACGCCGGACAGGCGCCGCGCGACCTTCGTCGCGGTCCTGTGCCTTGCCATGCCGTCGGGCGAGACGCATCTGTTCCGCGGCGAGGTGCATGGCCAGATCGTTTGGCCGCCGCGCGGCGATCTCGGCTTCGGCTACGATCCGATCTTCCTGCCGGACGGCCTCGATCGCACCTTCGGCGAGATGATGTCGGCCGAAAAGCATGCCTGGAAGCCCGGCCAGCCGGACGCCCTGTCCCACCGGGCGCGGGCCTTCCAGAAATTTGCGCGCCAAGCGCTGGGAACCGGGTAAACGCGGTGCGGAATGCCATGAGCCTGTTGGATGCGCCACGCCGAAACGTCCTGCCCTTCAAGCCGGTGTCGCCGGACCCCGGGTTCGGCGTCTATGTGCACTGGCCGTTCTGCGCGGCCAAATGCCCCTATTGCGACTTCAACAGCCATGTCCGTTTCAAGCCGATCGATCAGGCGCGCTACGCCGCGGCCTTCGAACGCGAACTCGTCCAGATGGGCCGGCGATCGAAGGGCGAGCGCGTTACCTCCATCTTCCTGGGCGGCGGCACGCCCTCGCTGATGGAGCCAGCGACGGTCGGCATCATCCTCGATGCGATCTCCCGAATCTGGACCGTGGCGGACGATGCCGAGATCACGCTCGAGGCCAATCCCTCCAGCGTCGAGGCCGAGCGCTTTCGCGGCTATCGATCGGCGGGCGTCAACCGGGTCTCGCTCGGGGTCCAGGCCCTCAACGACCGCGACCTGAAGCGGCTCGGGCGCCTCCACAATGTCGACGAGGCCTACCGCGCCATCCGGCTTGCGCGCGAGATCTTTCCGCGGCTTTCCTTCGACCTCATCTATGCGCGGCCCGAGCAGACCGTCGCGGCCTGGGAGGCCGAACTCCACCAGGCGATCGCGCTCGCCGCCGATCATCTCTCGCTCTATCAGCTGACGATCGAGGAAGGCACGCCGTTCCACGCGCTGCACAGGGCCGGCAAGCTGGTGGTGCCGGACGGCGACCTGTCCGCCGATCTCTACGAGGCGACACAGGCCCTGACGGCCGAGCGCGGACTGCCCGCCTACGAGATCTCCAACCATGCGGTGCCGGGGGCCGAAAGCCGGCACAACCTCACCTATTGGCGCTACGGCCTCTATGCAGGCGTCGGGCCGGGAGCCCACGGACGCCTCGCCTTCGACGGCCGCCGCTACGCCACGGCCAACGAGCCGCTGCCGGAGACCTGGCTGCAAATGGTGGAAGACTGGGACCATGGCATGGTGGTCGAGGAAGCGCTGAACACGTCGGAGCAGGCCGACGAGCTGCTTCTCATGGGCCTGCGCCTGACGGAGGGGATCGATCTGAAGCGCTGGAGCCAGCTTTCGGGCCGCAGCATCGATCCGGTCGCAGAGCGCGATCTGACGCAGCACGGCATGATCGAGCGCATCGGCGCCGATCGGCTGCGCTGCACGCCGGCCGGCATGCTGGTTCTCGATGCGGTGGTCGCGGACCTGGCCTGAGCGCGGCCGATCCTCGGCCCGCCGCCGGCCGGTGCTTCCACACCTGTCCGATCGGCCGGCCCTTCCGGGCTCAGCCCGAGGCGTCGCGCTTGGCCTCGGTCATCTGGAGGTGACGTGCGCGCAGGTCCCGCGCCCTCTCGTCCGTGAGCCGGTCGATGCAGTGGGGACAGGACACGCCGGCCTCGAAGCTGTCGGCCTGCGTCTCGTCGCCGGACAGCGGCTGGCCGCAGGCAAAGCACGCGGTCCAGGACCCCGGCGCGAGCCCGTGGCCGACAGCGACGCGCTCGTCGAACACGTAGCACTCGCCGTTCCAGCGCGAGGCGTCCGGCTCGACCTCCTCGAGATATTTCAGGATACCGCCCTTGAGGTGGTAGACCGTCTCGAAACCCTGCGCCAGCATGAAGCTCGAGGCCTTCTCGCAGCGGATTCCGCCGGTGCAGAACATCGCGACCTTGCGGTGCCTCGCCGGATCGAGCGCGGTTTCGACATAGTCCTTGAACTCGGTGAAGCTGTCGATCCGCGGATCGACTGCGCCCTCGAACGTGCCGACCTTGGTCTCGTAGCGATTGCGGGTATCGATCAGGAGAACGTCGGGATCGGACACGAGATCGTTCCATTCGCGCGCGGACACGTACTGCCCCGCTCGGCGCGTCGGATCGGCCTCGGGCGCCCGCATCGTGATGATTTCCGGGCGGATGCGCACCTTCATGCGGGCGAACGGCCAGGTGGCGGCGCTCGAATGCTTCACCTCGCCCTTGAGGAGGCCGCAGATGCCGTCGAGGCTTTCGACAAGCGCAAGGGTGCCCGCGGAAGGTCCCGCCACGGTGCCGTTGATGCCTTCGGGCGCGATCAGGATCGTGCCGCGCAAACCGGCCTTGCGGCAGAACGCCAGAAGCTGCTCGCGCAGGGCCTCGAGCCCTGCGAGCGGCACAAACCGGTAAAAGGCGACGACATCATAGCTCATGGGTCGGCCTCATAACGCCGCCCGCAGTCCAGCGCAAACGGCCGCGCCGCGTTGCCGAACTTTTGACCTGGACCCTCACCTCTTCCCTTCACCGGTTTCGCGCTTCGCGCTATGTCGGGACGAATTGCAGCCTGCCCAATCCGAAAGCCCTCCCATCACCCGACCTTCCCGCCTTTTCAGCGTTGCGCTCCTGGCAACGGCATTCTTCACCATTCTGCGCGACTGGTTCGCGGTGCCCGGCTCGGCAACGCTCGCCGCCTCCTGCGTGGGCCTTCTCCTGCTCGTCGCGGTGCCGAGCGCGTCCTGGTCGCGGCGCATGTTCGTGGCGATCGGCGCAGCGCTGGCGCTCGCCGCGATCGCGACACGGGCCGAATGGCGGACGCTTTTGCTGGACGCGCTCGGACAGGGCGCTTTCATCGCCACGTT
Organism: Fulvimarina uroteuthidis; assembly: GCF_034321785.1. Classification (NCBI taxonomy): domain Bacteria; kingdom Pseudomonadati; phylum Pseudomonadota; class Alphaproteobacteria; order Hyphomicrobiales; family Aurantimonadaceae; genus Fulvimarina; species Fulvimarina uroteuthidis. The sequence goes on from NZ_JAXLPB010000001.1 coordinate 484,683, forward strand.
CTTCGTCGCGCTCGCCACCTTGCGGGCGCCGGCCGCCGTCTCGCCGGCGATCATGCGCTGCGGCGAATATCTGGCGAGCCAGCCGCCGGGCAAGCGCTACATCGCGTTGACCGGTGGCGGCCATCTCTTCGCGCTGATCCTCAATTACGGGTCGATCCAGCTTCTCGGCGGCCTGACCGAGAGCATTGCCGGGCGCGAACCCAACGAGGAACTGCGCGAGATCCGCAACAGGCGGATGCTGCTCGCGATCCAGCGCGGCTTCTGCTCCTCGCTGCTCTGGTCGCCGCTGGCGTTCGCGATGGCGATCACCACCTCCATCATTCCGGGCGCGAGCTGGTCGGCGGCGGCGGGCTTCGCGCTCGCCAATGCGGCGCTCTTCATGGGGATCGGCTGGGCGCTCGATACGATCGTCAAGCCCGTCTATTCCGGCCCACCGCCGGTTTCGCGGACGGTGAAGGGTTCGATCGCGGATTTGAAGCCGCTTCTCGTCCTCCTGTTCGTGATCTTTCTCGGCGTCGGCCTTCTCGAGCTTGCCACAGGCCTCAGGATCGTATCCGTCGTCATGGTCTTCGTGCCGCTCGCCTCGCTGTCTTGGCTGATCCTCGAAGCGCTCGGCGACGCGGCACCGGCGCGGAAGGTCGCATCCCAGCTGAAGACGCTGGCGTTCCGGGAGCTGCCGTCCTACGGCTCGGAGATCGTCCTGCTCATCATGGCCGGCATCATCGGCTCGCTGGGCGCGGCGCTGGCGGTCCCCATCCTGGAGAAATCGGGGCTCGACCTGTCGGCGCTTCCGGTCTGGCTGATCGTGGCGGCCCCCGTCTGGCTGATCCCGCTCTTCGGCCAGCTCGGCATGAACCCAATCCTGTCCGTCTCGCTGTTCGCGCCGATCCTGCCCGATCCGGGCGCCATCGGGGTCTCGCCGATCGCGATCGTCTGCGCGATCACTGCCGGATGGGCGCTCGCCGGCGCCACCTCACCCTTCACCGCGACCACCATGCTGATCGGGCGACTGGGCCATACGACGGCGTTCCGGGTCGGCGCCGACTGGAACCGCACGTTCTTTCTCGTGGCCGCAAGCGCCCTGACCGTGACGGCCCTGATGATCGCAGGCCTCGCACCGGTCTGACAACACAACCGGCAGAACGCCGCCGCGGACCGGCGCCCGACCGGTCGGCGGCCGCCTTCGGGTAGATCCGGCGAACGGCTGACCATCGTCCCGAAGGACCGGAAGCGGTGTTCAAAAAGTCCGATGCGGGAGACCGACGTGCCGGCCGGACGATCGTCTAAAGCTGGTCCAGAATGTTCTGGGCCGAGGTCTTTTCGGCCTGGCCCGGCGAATCCTCGATCGCGAGCGTTTCGACGACCCCGTCCCTGACGATCATCGAGAAGCGCTTCGAGCGTGTTCCCAGCCCTCCGGCGGACAGGTCGATATCGAGACCCGCGGCCTTGATAAATTCGCCATTGCCGTCGGACAGGAACAGGATCTTGCCGGACGCCGCCTTGGCCTCTTCCCAGGCCCCCATCACGAAGGCATCGTTGACGGCCACGACCGCGATCTCGTCGACGCCCTTGGCGCGGATCTCGTCATTGTGGTCGAGGAAGCCGGGCAGATGGTTCATCGAGCAGGTGGGCGTGAAAGCGCCCGGCACCCCGAACAGGACGACGGTCTTGCCCGCGAAGATGTCGTCGGTCGACAGGTCGTTCATTCCATCCGACGTCTTGGTTCGGAAGGTGGCGTTGGGAAGCTTGTCGCCTGTCGCAATGGTCATGGATTGGCCCCTCAAAATGATCGATCGAACGCCCTGCCCGCCGGACGGCGGATTAGTCGCAGGGTAAATAGGTCGCGGACGAGGCGATGCGAGTCCCGATGTCGGATTGTCCGAACTAGCGGGTCATGGCGCATGATCGGGCGTTCGGTTCGGCGTCGATCATTCCCACGCGAGTGTTCCGAACCAAGCCGTTAGAGCTTACTGCCGAAACGTTGCACGAGTTTTCGGGTAACATCGTCCGTATCAATAATAGCTTAGAGCGCCGCTTCTTCTACCTTTACCTTCCCAGGCGCGTACGCTCGGCGCTTTCGAGCGATTCGATATTGAGCGTGCGGGTCAAAAGGGCACGAAGGACGGCGCGCACACGCTTGTTGACTCCATTGGCCAATTCCTCGTTTTCGTCAACGTCGACCGCGAGCTTGTCATAGAGGGATAGAAGTCTGTTTTGGACGGTTCGGAGGCTGACGCCTTGTCGCAATGCGATCTCCTTGTCTGGGAATCCAAGAGCGAGATCGAGCAGCACGGCGTATTCGCTGTCGGTAAGGCTTGAACCTGCCTCACTCCCGCGCGCCTGTATGCGGTGCATCTCGCGATCGATCGTGATCTGGCCGAGAACCAGGACGGAGCGCAAGGCCAGATGCAGCCGTTCGCTCGAAACAGTCTTGAGGACGTAACCGTAGGCGCAGTCCTCCGGAACGATGCGCGCGATACCGCGCAAATAGGCCTCATCGGCATAATTCGACCAGAACAGGATGCGCGTATGAGGGCGCTCTGACCATATTGTGCGGGCGGCCTCGATCCCGTTGCGGCGCTTCATCTGCAAATCCATGACGACGCCGCCCACGTCGGGCTGGCGTGCCAGATCCTCCGCCTCGGCGCCATCGCCCGCCACGATGATACTTTTTGCCTCGGGAAGCGCCCGCGCGACCTGCTCCTCGAGATAGGCCACGTGGAGAGCGTCGTCTTCGACGAGCAGGATCTTCAAAGTTCACCCGCGCCACAGGCTTGATCGTGTTCGACAACCCTTGAAACCGGAAGACACACGCGAATACGCGTTCCGCCCTCGCAATGGATGGAAAAGTCCGCAGCGATCAGGCGCGCGCGCGTCCGCATGTGAATGAGCCCTCCTGGGGCGGATCGGTCCTCGATCGATGGCAGATGGTCCGGCAACCCCATACCATCGTCGGCGACCGAGACCATAATCGCATCGTCCATGGCGCCGATGTCGACCATGATCGTCTTGGCTCCCGAGTGCCCCGCGGCATTGTTGACCGCTTCCTGCACGATGCGGAAGAGAGCCGTTCGGATCGTCTGGGCGAGTTCGTCTATGGCGCCGCCGGTGCGGTCGTCGAACCGAACCGCGATGCCGCGCCCCGCGACCGCCCGTTCCAGATGAATGCGAACCGCATGGGCAAAGCCGAACATGTCGAGGATGGACGGGACCGCCTCGTCGATGATGCAGCGGAGATCCGAGATTGCGTCGGAGAGGTACAAGATGATCTCGCCGGTATCGATCCGGCTCCCGCCCGCTTCGAGCGTCCGTAACAGCCGGGTGAGGTCGGCGAGGGTCTGGTCGTGAAGATCCATCCCGATCCGTTGCCGCTCCTGCTCCATCGCGCTCGTCAGTTCGAGCGCGCCCTGCCGCAGGCCTTCCTCCCGCGCCATCAATTCGGCGCGCCGAATGGCAGCCAAGCGGGCACGCTCGGAAATGCGCAGTGCGTGAAAATAGGGGGCGATGACGTCGGCGACGTGCCCGATCGCGGCAATGTGGCGAGCGGCGTAGCGTCCCGGACTGAGAGAGGAACAGGACAGGACGCCGATGGTCCGTCCCATCACCATCATGGCGACATTCACGCGGCTCCGCAGCTTGAGATCGAGTATCGGACCGCTGTTCGAGCCTGGAAAGAGGTAACGTTCGTCGCAAAGGGCATCGTCGGTCAGCATGAACCGGATGTCGCCTGTGAGGATCGCGCGAAGGGGCGAACAGGAGACTTTGGTGCTTTCGTGGCTCCAGTGGGTCTCGAAGCCAACTTCGTAGGAGGTGCACCAGGCTTCGGCTTCGTCGAGGAGACAAACGTCCACATGGTCGACGTCGACGATGTCTCCGATTTCCGAGACGATCGCTTCCAATGCGCCGCGAATATCCACTTGACCGGCGAGGTGGCTTGCGATGCGCAGATAGGTGCTGTCGGCAGCGATACTGGACGTCGATGGATGCTCGGCGCGCATGAACGGTTTCCTTCTCGTCGTACCGGTGCAGAGAATGGACATGGATGATGCCGATGCAACCCATTGGCCGATCGGGCTGGATGCGGGAACCCGCACATCGCTTGCGGTCCTCGGTCTTTACAGGGCGCCGGCTATCCTGCGACGATCGGACCGGCTTCGGGAGGACGAAGCCTTTCCGGATAGGGGACGGCCTTGCCCGAACGAAGGCCATGGGAGGAATTATGAAACAACGCGTCATCCTAACGGCGTCCGCTGCCGTCATCCTTTGCCTCGGCGCTGCGGGCGCGAACGCGCAGAGCGCCGGCAAGTCGATCGCGCTCTCCAATAATTATGCCGGCAATTCCTGGCGCCAGGCGATGATCGAAAGCTGGGAAGAGACCACGAGCAAAGCCGTCGAGGAGGGCGTGGTCGGCTCGGCCGACGCCTTCACCACGGCCGAGAACTCGGCCACCGAACAGGCCGCGCAGCTGCAGAACATGATCCTGCAGGGCTACGACGCCATCGTTCTCAACTCCGCCTCGCCGACGGCCCTCAACGGTGCGGTGAAGGAAGCCTGCGACGCGGGGATCACCGTCGTCTCGTTCGACGGGGTGGTCACCGAGCCATGCGCATGGCGCATCGCGGTCGACTTCAAGAAGATGGGCACCGACCAGATCGACTATCTTGCCAAGCGCTACCCGGATGGCGGCAAGCTCTTGGAGATCCGCGGCCTTCCGGGCACTTCCGTCGACGAGGAGATCCATGCCGGTATCGTCGAGGGCGTGAAGAACCATCCGAATTTCGAGGTGGTGCGCGAGGTGCAGGGCGACTGGACCCAGACCGTCGCGCAGAAGTCGGTGGCAAGCGTGCTTCCGAGTCTTCCCGACGTCGTCGGCGTCGTCACGCAGGGCGGCGATGGCTACGGGGCTGCCGAAGCGTTCAAGGCCGCGGGCCGCGAAGTGCCGACCATCATCATGGGCAACCGCAGCGACGAACTCGGCTGGTGGAAAGAGCAAAAGGACGCCAACGGCTACGAAACCTTCTCCCAGTCGATCGCCCCCGGCGTCTCGACGCTCGCCTTCTGGGTCGCCCAGGCGATCCTCGACGGCAAGGATGTGCCGAAGGATCTCGTCGTCCCGACCCTGCGCATCGATCAGGACGGCCTCGCCGAGGGGATCGAGATGACCCCGGACGGTGGCGTCACCAACCAGGAATACACCCGGGAGCAGGCGGCCGAGCTCGTTTCCTCCGCGAAGTGAACGGCTCCTCGCAAGACTGAACCATGACCCTGCCCGCCTCCGGATGGATGCGGCCAGGGTCACGGCACCCGCCCGACGTGCCCGTCGTCGGGCGATGGTCCTCGCTTTACTGCCTGTTTCCTGGAGATGCCGATGTCTGGACCAATCGAGGATGTCGCGCTCGTCGCGCTCTCCGGCGTGACGAAGTCGTTCGGCGCGGTGCGTGCGCTCGCGGGTGTCGATCTTGCCGTGCGGCGGGGCGAATGCGTCGGGCTCGTCGGTCACAACGGGGCCGGCAAGTCGACGCTGATGCAGATCCTTGCCGGAACGCGGACCCCGACGGACGGGCGTTTCGCGCTGGCCGGCAAGGACATACCCATCGCCGACGTGTCGGTTTCGAGGGCGCTAGACGCCGGCATCCGCTGCGTTTTCCAGGAACTGTCCCTTTGTCCGAACCTCACGGCGACGGAAAATGTCCGCGTCCGTCATGCTACGCTTTCGGGCTTTGGATGGCGACGCAAGGCTTCGCGGCTCCTGACGGAGGCGCTCGACTCGATCTTTCCCGGCCACGGCATCGCACCGGCAGCGACCGTCGGCGATCTGAGCCTTGGACGCCGGCAGATGGTGGAGATCGCGATCAACTTTATCGTAACGGATGCCGCGGAGCCGAAGCTCGTCATTCTGGATGAGCCGACCTCCTCGCTCGACCAGAGCGTCGCCTCGCAGCTTCTCGCCTTTGCCCGCCGGTTCGTGGAGCGAGGCGGCAGCGTCATCCTCATCTCCCATATCCTCGGGGACATCTTCTCGACCGCGAACCGCATCGTCGTGATGCGGGACGGAGCCGTCGTCGCGGACCGGCCCGTCGCGGCATTCGATCGGGCGGGGCTCGTCGCGGCGATGGGCCACGTAGCCGAAGACAGGGATGGACGAAGAGAGGCTCCGGCCAAAAGCCTTCGAGAAGGCGAGCCGATGGTGGTCGCGATGCCGCCGCGCCAAGAGGACGAGAGCCGCGTCGCAGTGCATCGCGGCGAGATCGTCGGCCTGGCAGGGCTTGCCGGCCACGGCCAGACCGCGCTCCTCCGCCTCGTGCACCATGCCGTCCATCACCGCTCCCGCTACGCAACGGTCAAGGGGCGCATGGCCTTCGTCGCCGGCGACCGGCAGAGCGACGGCGTCTTTCCGCTGTGGTCGATCGGCGAGAACGTGACGGTCCGGTCGCTGCCGTCCCTGTCCCGGTTCGGCCTCGTCTCCTCCAGGCGCGAGGCTGCGATGGAACGGGAATGGAAGGAGACGTTGAAGATCCGCACGCCAGACATGGACGACAATATTCTGACCCTGTCCGGCGGCAACCAGCAGAAGGCGCTTTTTGCAAGGGCGCTCGGCTCCGATGCAGAGATCATCTCCATGGACGATCCCATGCGCGGCGTCGATGTGGGCACCAAGCGCGAGGTCTATGAGCGCATCCGCCAGGAGGCCGGCAGGGGGCGTAGTTTCCTCTGGTACACAACGGAGTTCGACGAATTGCTGCACTGCGATCACGTCTACGTTTTTCGGGAGGGACGCATCGTCGCCGAACTCGGGCGCGGCGAGTTCGACGAGGAGAAGGTGCTGCAGGCCTCCTTCGAGGAGGCTGCAGCATGATCGGCCATCCCGATCCCAAGCTTCTGCGCGCAGCCGTCCCGGCCCTCTCGCTCGCCCTTCTCCTCGTCGCAATCTTCATCATCCAGCCGCGCACGATGAGCTATTTCGGCTTGAACCTGATGCTGAACCTGGCTTTGCCGATCGCATTCGCGACCATGGCGCAGCTCTTCATCCTGACGGTCAACGATCTCGATCTCTCGATCGGCGGCTTCGTCTCGATGGTCGCCTGCATCGCGGCCACGTGGCTGAACGAGACGCCGCTTCTCGGCATCGCCGCGCTGATCGCCTCGATCGCAGCCTACGCGGCGCTCGGAGCGCTCATTCACCTGCGCAATCTGCCCTCGATCGTCGTGACGCTCGGCATGTCCTTCGTCTGGCTTGGCTGCGCGGTGCTCATCCTACCGAGCCCTGGCGGAGCTGCACCCGCCTGGCTGACGGCGATCGTCAAGTTCCAGATGCCGTTCGTCCCTCTGTCAATCGTCGCTTGCGCTGGGCTGGGGCTCATCGTCCATCTCGGTTTGATGCGCTCGGCGGGTGGCGTCGTCCTGCGCGCCTCCGGCGGCAATCCCCAAGCCGTCGCGCGGGCGGGCTGGTCGCTCCTGAAGCTGAAGGTGACCATGTACGCGCTCGCCGGCACCTTCGGCGTCATTGCCGGCCTCATTCTCGTCGGCACCACGACCTCGGCGGATGCGAATATTGCGCTTCGTTACACACTGCTCTCGATCGCGGGCGTGATTCTCGGCGGCGGCGAGTTCACCGGCGGGCGCGTCTCGCCGATCGGCGCCGTGCTCGGCGCCCTGACACTTGCCCTCGTAGGCTCGCTTCTCTCCTTCCTGCGCATCGCGCCGGAATGGCAGATCGGCGCCCAGGGGCTCATGCTGATCGTGGTCCTCGCACTGCGCTCCCTCGTCAACCAATTCGAGGAGCGAGCCGCATGAGCAATTCCCTCGCACGGCTCCAGTCAGTCTGGCAAAGCGCGCCGTTCGCCTTCGCCTTCGTCGGCGCCGGCATCATCTTCGCGGTGACGCTGGCCGCCAATCAAGGAAGCGGAGCCGGCCAGATCGTTTCGGCCGCGCTCGCCTTCGGCAGTTTCTATGCGCTGGTCGGCATCGGCCAGATGTTCGTCATCACGTCGGGACCCGGTAATATCGACTTGTCGGTGCCGGCGAACATCGCGCTCTCGGGCGCCGTCGCCATGAAGGTCATGGCGGGATCGGATGCCATGATCGCGGTCGGCGTTCTCGCGGCGCTCGGCTGCGGGACCGCCATCGGCACGGCGAACTATGCCCTCATCTCGGTCCTGCGCATTCCGCCGATCATCGCGACTTTGTCGTCGAGCTTCGTCGTCCAGTCGCTTGCCATCGTTTATGGGCGCGGCCTGCGCATCTCGCCGCCGCCCCTGCTCGCCGATATTGCGACGAACCGCGTCGCTGGCCTGCCTATCCTTTCGATCCTCGTCATCGCACTTGCAGCCGTCATGGCGATCGTCCTCCACCGTTCGGTCTATGGACGGTTTCTGACCGCGATCGGCCAGAACATGAACGCGGCGAATCTCGCCGGCATCCAGGTCGGGCTGGTCCGCTACGCAACCTACGTCCTCTGCGCGCTCTTCGCGGCTCTGTGCGGCGTCATGCTTGCGGCCTTCTCCGGAGGCGCTTCCCTGAACATGGGCGAGGAGTATCTCCTCGCTTCGATCGCCGTCGTCGTCATCGGGGGCACGTCGGTCGCCGGCGGCTTTTCCAACGTCTCCGGCGTCTGGGGCGCTGCACTCTTCCTCTATCTCCTCGTCACCATGATGAACACTTTCGGCGTCGGCTCGGGCCTGCGGCAGATCCTGACCGGTCTCATCATCGTCGCGGTCATCACGCTCGCCGGCGGCAAGCGCGGCGCCCGAGACTAGCAAGGCCCCTGACATGCGTATCCGCGAACCCTACGAAATCCGCGACGAGCGGTTCCGCTCGATCTGCCTTGCAAACGTCGACCTCCACCAGATCGACGATACCAGTCACTGGGCCGAGGGACCCGTCTGGTTCGGCGATGCGGATTGCCTCCTGTGGAGCGACATCCCGCAGAACCGCATCATGCGCTGGACGCCGACCGGTGGCGTCTCGATCTATCGGGCAGCCTCGAACTTCGCGAACGGCCACACCCGCGACCGGGAGGGACGCCTCGTCTCCTGCGAACATCTGACGCGCCGTGTCACCCGCACCGAACGGGATGGGCACCTGACGGTTCTCGCGGACCAATTCGAAGGAAAATGCCTCAACTCGCCGAACGACGTCGTCGTGCGGCGCGATGGTACGATCTGGTTCACGGATCCCACCTACGGCATCCTCACAGATTACGAGGGCGACAGGGCTATGCCCGAGCAGACGGCGAACGGGCTCTATCGCCTTGATCCGCAGACCGGGAAGCTCGAACGCATGATTTCGGACTTCGTCCAACCGAACGGCCTTGCCTTCTCGCCCGATGAGCGCACCCTTTACGTCGCCGAATCCGGAGCGTCCCATGATCGGAATGTGCCGCGGATCATTCGTGCCTTCGAGATCGGCGCAGACGGAAACGCCTGGAATGGACGCACCTTTACTGAGATCGACGCCGGCATTCCGGACGGAATCCGCGTCGATACGGAGGGGCGTCTCTGGTCGAGCGCCGCCGACGGCGTCCACTGCTTTGCGCCGGACGGTGCTCTTCTCGGCAAGATCCTTGTGCCGGAAGTCGTCGCGAACCTCTGCTTCGGCGGCATCAAGCGCAACCGTCTTTTCATCGCCGCGACACGCTCAATCTACGCGATCTACGTGAACGCCGAAGGCATTCCGATGACGTAGGTTTCGTTGAAGGGCGTGTCGCAACTTTGCTCCTGAGAGACCGTTTGGGAATGGGTTTTGCCTGGGTCTGATCTGTGATTCACACTCTGGATGTGGACATGACAGACCCGAGCGAGAATGGCTTCGATCGAGCGAAAGACGAAGCGCTATCCGACTGATCTGACGAATGCGGCGTGGACGACGCTCGCGCCGTTTCTCCCGAAGCCGTCGAACTTTCTCGACTTCGTCGTCGAGATCGTGCGCCGGATCGACAAGGAGGAAGGCTTCAAGGTCGTGCCGCGCCGATGGGTGGTCGAGAGAACCTTCGGGTAAATGATCGGCTCGCGACGCCTCGTGCGCGACCATGAACAGCGCATCGACGTCTCGGAAGCTATGATCCACGTCGCCATGGCAAGCTTCCTACCCCAGCGCATCAGCCATTGAGCCCATTCCCAAACGGACTCTTAGACCCGTGCCATCAACGGCATCGACAAGAATGTCGGCCTCAACCGTGCACTCTGGACGCTGGCGGAGGGTATGCAGCGCTTCGACCTGACCTCTCGAACCGCCGTGCGGGACCTCGGCGAAGTGGAGGCCTGGCTTGAAGAACGCCGCAGGGCCTCCAGAGCGAAGACGGCCAAGCGCGCCGGCGGCCGACGCGATGGTCGGGAAGACCCGACCGGTCGCGGGCCAGGCTCCGGGGCTGGAAGGTCCATGGAAGCTGGATAGGGCATCGGGGTGTGCTTCCGGCCGCCGACCCTTGCGTCGATGCGATTGGCCCGTTGCTGCATCATGTGGCGGCGCCAAACGGTCTGCTACCCCGCTTCGCGGCCGTCTTCGGCCCTGGTCAGAATCCACGCGGTCAAGGTGTCGAGCGCACCGGGGGCGAAGGCATACCGTCCCTCGACAAGAAACCGCGCGACTGCAAGCCACGACCAGCCGTCGGTCAGCTGCCAGTTGTAGGCGGAGGACTTCAGAAGGCCGTGCGTGGCGTCCGACCAGATGACAATCCGGCTACGGCCATCCCGCCTTGCGACGAGGTCGCGATAGATCGCGGCATTGCGCTGCGGATCGACATTCAGATCCTCCGCACCCCAGATTGCAAACAGCGGCAGGTCGAGCTTGGAAAGCGCAGCGCGCGCGTCGGCGTCTCGATTGATCCGAATGAAATTCCAGCGATCGGGCGACATCCCGGCAGGCGCTTTCGCCACCTTCGCATCCTGTTTGAAGATGCGGTCGTCTTCGAGGTTCTGATTCGCAATCGCTTGATCGACAGTTCGCGGATCAAGCCCCTCCCGGGCGAGCCGCACGCGCGTGAAATATTCGCCCTGATCCTGCCACGACACCGCGGCGCCGATCAGCACAAGAAAATCCGCGTCGCCGCGCGTCAGATCCGGCAGGACCCATCCGGCCTGCGAAAACCCGACGGCACCGCGCGCAAGACCATCGAAACGACGTGCCAGGACCCGGAGGGCCGCGCGGGTCTCGGCTGTGCGCTCCCCCATGGTTTGGTGCAGCCAGTTTCCCTGTGACGCACCGACGCCGGGCTTGTCCCAGGACGCCACGGCAATACCGCGATCCAGCATGGCGTTGATCATAGGCGCGTATCCGCCCGACGACGTGCGATCCTGCGCCCCGTCCCCATGCACGAAGACAACGGCCGCCCGAGGCGCCTCGTCGGGAAGCCAGAGCGTTCCCGAGATGGAAGCACTCGCGCGGGCGAAGTCGAAACTCTCGCTGTTGCGCCGATCAAGGTCATGGTCGGCCAAGCGCCATAGGAAGAAACCCGCAGCGGCGGCCAGAAGGAGAACGATTGTCAGAACCGGGCGCAATCGCAATTGTATCCCTCTCCATATCATACCATCTGATAGGATATCCATGGAGGCGGTGCAATGGTGACAGATCGTGACATGCTATCGTTTGAGATCGAGGCCGGCTTTCGTCCTGTGCACCGCCAACGCGCGGCACAAGGATACTGGCGCGCATTTTCGCGCAAGCTGCGCTATCCGCTCGGTCCCGAGGGGAAGGCGGTCGATTTCATCAGCCGTGTGATCGATCCCGAACATGCGATCAGTGCGGTGTCGCACGATGGAGACTTCCTTGGCGTAGCCGGCTTCAAGTCGCCGGAAGGGGCGTTCATCGACGGTGGTTTGAGGGATCTCGTCGCGACGTACGGATGGATCGGCGCGGCGTTTCGCGCCCTGTTGATCAGCACTCTGGAGCGAGATTGTGAGCCGGACAGCCTGCTTATGGACGGGATTTTCGTCGAACCGCACGCCAGAGGCAAGGGAGTCGGGAAAGCCCTGTTGAAGGCGATCGAGACGCAAGCCGTATTGATGGGCCTTCGGAAGGTTCGACTTGACGTTATCGACACCAACCCGCGCGCCCGCGCTCTTTACGAAAGGGAAGGCTTCGTCGCGACATCGGTTCTGCCGCTTGGGCCGCTGGGTCCGGTTTTCGGTTTCGCGAGAGCGACACGAATGACGAAGCCGGTCGGGATCTGACAAAAGCGTCATCACGCAAGCGGCCAAGGATCGACGGCGGTTTCCGCCGGTCCGCCCGTCCGTTCACAAGGCTCAACGAGCCGGAACGTGCCGGACTGCGTGTCCGATCGGGGGCGGATGAGGAGGTGTGCCGGTTCCTGTTTCGAAACCGATTCCCCCTGCCCCATCCCATCTCCGTCCGGGCCGGACGCTATGAAGCGCAGCGTCCATATCCTTGTGCGAAGCCCGATGACCCCGCGGTGCATGCCCCAAAGCGGCCTAGGGATTTCGGACCAAACGCGCAGCGCAACCCGTCATTCCCACTCGATCGTGCCGGGGGGTTTGGAGGTGACGTCGTAGACCACGCGGTTGATGCCCTTGACCTCGTTGATGATGCGCGTCGCGGCTTGGCCGAGGAAGTCCATGTCGAAATGGTAGAAGTCGGCGGTCATGCCGTCGACCGACGTGACCGCGCGCAGCGCGCAGACGAATTCGTAGGTGCGCCCGTCGCCCATCACGCCGACGGTCTGCACGGGAAGCAGCACGGCGAAGGCCTGCCAGATCGCGTCGTAGAGCCCCGCCTTGCGGATCTCGTCGAGATAGATCGCGTCGGCTTCGCGCAGGATGCGCAGCTTGTCGCGGGTGATGCCGCCCGGGCAGCGGATGGCGAGCCCCGGCCCGGGGAAGGGCTGGCGACCGACGAAGCGGTCCGGCAGGCCCAGTTCGCGCCCGAGAATGCGCACCTCGTCCTTGAAGAGTTCGCGCAAGGGTTCGACCAGCTGCATGTTCATGCGCTCGGGCAGCCCGCCCACATTGTGGTGCGACTTGATCGTGACCGAGGGCCCGCCGGTGAAGGACACGCTTTCGATGACGTCCGGATAGAGCGTGCCCTGGGCGAGGAAATCGGCGCCGCCGAGCTTCTTGGCCTCGGCCTCGAAGGTCTCGATGAAGAGCCGGCCGATCGTCTTGCGCTTGACCTCGGGATCCATCTCGCCCTCGAGGGCGTCGATGAACAGATCCTCGGCCGCGACGTGGACGAGCGGGATATTGTAGTGGTCGCGGAACATGGTCACGACCTCCTCCGCCTCGTTCATGCGCAACAGCCCATGATCGACGAAGATGCAGGTGAGCTGGTCGCCGATCGCCTCGTGGATGAGAACGGCGGCCACGGACGAATCGACGCCGCCCGAAAGCCCGCAGATCACCTTCCGGTCGCCGACCTTCTGGCGAATGTCGGCGATCGCCTTGTCGCGGAAGGCCGCCATCGTCCAGTCGCCCTTGATGCCGGCGATCTTGTGGACGAAGTTGGACAGAAGCCTTGCCCCATCCGGCGTATGCACGACCTCCGGATGGAACTGGACGCCGTAGATGCGGCGCGCCTCGTCGGCGATCACCGCATAGGGTGCGCCGGCCGAGGCGGCGATGATCTCGAACCCCTCGGGCAGCATCGTCACCCGGTCGCCATGGCTCATCCATACCTGATGGCGCGTGCCCTCGGCCCAGATGCCCTCGAACAGCGGCGAGGCCTTCTGCACCTCGATGAAGGCGCGCCCGAATTCGCGGGTGAGCCCGCCCTCGATCTTGCCGCCGAGCTGCTCGCAAAGCGTCTGCTGGCCGTAGCAGATGCCGAAGATCGGCAGGCCGGAGGACAGGATGGCGTCCGGAATGTCCGGCGCGTTCTCGTCGGTCACCGAGGCCGGCGATCCGGAGAGAATCACCGCCCGCGGCCTCAGCGTCGCGAAGGCCGCCTCGGCGGACTGGAACGGAACGATCTCGGAATAGACGCCAGCCTCGCGCACCCGGCGCGCGATAAGCTGTGTGACCTGGGAGCCGAAATCGACGATAAGAACGGTGTCTGGGTGCGCTGTCATGATTTATGCCATAGTGTTTCCATGAATGCGGTGCAACACGCGCGTCACGGGCCGGCCTGTCGGCGGCTTTGAAATCCATGCTCTTCATTTGGGATACCAGACTTTGTCGACGCGTCTTCCTGCCCTTCTCGCGTTGTCCGCGCTTCTGCCGGCCGTTCTCGCTGGCTGCCAGAGCGAGGGATCGGGCGCGGCCCTTCAGGAAGCGTCGGCCTCCATCCAGCCCGCCGCCCCGCCGGAACCGTTCCAGTACACCTCTGTCACCCAGACGAAGTACAATCCCTTCACCGTGGACTACACGCAGCCGAGCGCGGCGGCCGGCGGGCCGGCGAAATCGTTCGTGCGCGTCTCCTCGCCAGGCATCTCGATCGGCAGCCCGCAGCACGAGGCCGTCGCCCGCGCGGTGGTCGTCGAGGTCGCGAGCGAACGCCTGTGCCAGCCGGGAACCCAGCCGCAGTTCCAGAAGCAGTATGGCCGCGAGGTCTATCTCAACGAACGCGTCCAGAAATGGGGCGCCATCGTCTATTGCGACGCAGCGCCCGCCTATCCGCCCATGAACGGCGGGGCGATGGCCAGCGCTTCGGGATCGATGAACAACGCCGCCGGCGGCTATGGTGGCTCGACCCAGCCGCAATATGGCGGCGCGCCCGCGCCCATGGCCGGCGCGCCGATGCCGCCCCAGCCGATGAGCTCCGTCCAGGATACGCTCATGCCGCTGCCGAACGCCGGCAACTCTCCCCTGCCCCTCTCGATGATGAGTTCGGACGCCTACCGTTAGAACGCGCAATGAAACCGCGATCTCTGAAGGCCTGAGGCGCAGGGGCGTCGCTCCGCGCGTCATCCGCATGTCACCGGGCGGGTGGCATGGTCGGTCCTATCCGTGAAGAACGAAGGACCCGATCCATGACCCGTCCGCTGAGCGCCGGTTTGCTCGTCACCCTCTGCCTGTCCGTCCTGCCGGCCGCCGCGCAATCGGGCGACGGGCGCGAATTTCCCGCAACGCTCGCGGGCCAGGTGGTGCTTGCCGCCGATTCGATCGTGCCCGCTCCGGACGACGCGCCCGACGCGCTGAAGAGCGCGGGGACATTCACCGGCGCGACCCGTCGCCGGACGCTTGAGCCCGGATCGGTTCCCGGCATGGACGGGCTTCGCCCGACCGGGTTCGCCACGCCGATCGAAGGCCAGAGCCTCCAGGGATTTTCCGGCATCAAGGCGATGCAGGACGGGACCTACTGGACGATGTCCGACAATGGCTTCGGCGCCAAGGCGAACTCCGCCGACGCCATGCTGATGCTCCACAATGTCGCTCTCGACTGGGAGACCGGAACGCTCGATCGCCGCGAGACCGTCTTCCTCAGCGATCCGAACGCGGTCGCACCGTTTCCCATCGCCATGGAAGGCACGCCGACGCGCTACCTGACGGGCGCCGACTTCGACGTGGAATCGATCCAGCCGGTGGAGGATGGCTTCTGGGTGGGCGAGGAGTTCGGCCCCTATCTCCTGAAGTTCGACAGGCAGGGCCGCCTCAAGGCCATGCACGACACGATGATCGGCGATACGGCCGTCTCCTCGCCGGACCATCCCGATCTGCGACTCCCCGCCGATCCGGCGAGCCCGATGCCGGCCTTCAACCTGAAGCGCTCGGGCGGGTTCGAGGGCCTGGCGCTCAGCCCCGACGGCGCCAAGCTCTACGGCCTCCTCGAAGGCCCGGTCTTCGTGGACGGACAGGCGGAGGCGACGGATGACGGGCGAGACGCGCTGCGGATCGTCGAGTTCGACGTCGCATCGAACGAATGGACCGGCCGCTCCTGGCTCTACCCGCTGGCCGAGGGCGCGACGGCGATCGGCGACTTCAACATGATCGACGACAGCCACGCGCTGGTGATCGAACGGGACGGCGGGGCGGGCCTGCAGGACCAGGCCTGCGCCGGGGAACCGGCCGCCGACTGCTTTGCGACACCGGCAAAGCTCAAGCGCGTGGCGAAGATCGCGATGAGCGACGAGAGCGTGGGCGGCCCCGTCGCCAAGCTCGGCTATATCGACCTTCTCGCCATCGAGGATCCGGACGCGAAGGCCCGGCAGGGCGGCGCGAACGGGCGCTACACCATGCCCTTCGTCACGATCGAGAATGTCGACCGGGTCGACGAGACCCATATCGTCGTCGGAAACGACAACAATTTTCCGTTCTCCGCAGGCCGGTCGCTCACCAAGGCCGACGACAACGAGTTCGTCCTTCTCGAAGCGGGCGAACTGCTCCGCGCCGAATGACCGCCGACCGTCACGGCAGGGCCCGCCGAACGCGGTCGGCCTTCTTCAGGCCGTGCGGGGATCGAAGGCGCCGCTTTCGATCTCGGCCGCCAACCTGTCGATCGCATCGGCCAGCTTCTCGTCGATGACGTGGAGAAGCTGCGTCCAATCGTCGAAATGGTGAAGGTCGGCGGCCCCGTCGGAAATGCCCCGCAGCCCGATCATCGGCAACTCGAAGCGCTGGCAGGCGCGCAGCACGGCAAAGCTCTCCATGTCCACCATCTCGGCATCAATGCCCGCGTAGGCGGCGCCCGAGACGATGTTCGCGCCGGTCGAAAGCCGCGCCGTCGCAAGGCCTGGAATGGGGGTCGGCAGCGCGGTGTGCACGGGATGGTCGAGGAATGGCGTCACGCCCCTGGTGAAGCCGAGCGGCGAGGCGTCGATGTCGCGCCAAGCAACGGACGAGGCCTGGTAGACGGCGCCCTGTTCCAGGACCCGCGATCCGGCCGAGCCGAGCGAGACGACGAGCCGGGGCAGCCGGCCCCGCGCCTTGAGGCCTTCGAGGGCGATACCGGTCGCGAGCGCCGATTCGATCGGGCCGACGCCGGTCATCAGCGGCGCGATGCGCGCCTTCAGATGCACGCCATATTCGGCGTTCGCCGCCATCACGAACAGGACGGGGACGCCGGAAAGCCCGGCGACTTCAAACTGGTCCCCTACCATCACCGGTTCATCCACCAGATGGCGATGTTCAGGGCGCTCGCATAGCCGGTCCACAAGGCATAGGGCACGAAGAGCAAGGCCGCGATCCGCTCCCTTGCCCATGCCCTTGCGATGAACAGGACGATCAGCACGTCCAGGGCAAGGATCAGAGCGATCGCCAGCGCGAGCGCCTGTGCCGCGAAGAAGACCGGCGGCCACGAAAAGTTCACGACGAGCTGTGCCCACCAGAGCGTCTGCAGGTCCCCGGCGCCGGCGCGCCAGACCCGCCAGCCGGCAATGCCGATACAGATGTAGAGGATGGTCCAGACCACGCCGAACGCCCAGTCGGGCGGATTGAACGAAGGCTTGTCGAGGCCGGCGTACCAGCCGCCGGTTTCGACGGTGAGGCCGATCAGGCCGCCGCCGCCGAGCGCGAGAAGCACGAAGAGGACGAGCGGAAGAACGCGGCCGAGGCTCATGCAGGCCGCTCCATGACGCAGACGAAGAAGCCGTCCGTTCCGGTCTTGAGCGGCGTCATCATCAGGGCGGTTCCGGCGGACAAAGCGAGGCGATGCACCTCGGCGTTCCCTTCCGCGCCGGCCTCCGGCGACGCGCCCGTCGCCATGGCACGCTCCCAGATCCCGCCGAGGTCGAGCGGCACAAAGCCGCCCGCGCCGCCGAGGAAGGCCTCGATGCGCTCGGCATTCTCGTCGGGCAGGACCGAGCAGGTGACGTAGACGAGCCGTCCGCCCGGCTTCACGTACCGGGCGGCCTGGTCGAGAACGGCGTCCTGCTCGGCGATGCGCTTTTCGAGATTGGCCTCCGACAGCCGCCATTTCGCGTCCGGGCGGCGGCGCCAGGTGCCGGTGCCCGAACAGGGCGCATCGACGAAGACGATGTCCATCGCGGCCTCGAGTTCGGCCAGCTCGTCGCGGGGATCGTGAACCTGCACGTTGCGGCAGCCGGCGCGGGCCAGGCGATCGTAGATCGGCGCGAGGCGCTGGCGGTCGCCGTCATAGGCATGGATCTGCCCGGTGTTTTCGAGCGCGGCCGACAGCGCCAGGGTCTTGCCCCCCGCCCCCGCGCAATAATCGAGGATCTGCATGCCGGGCTCGGCGCCCGACAGGAGCGCGGCGAGCTGCGAGCCCTCGTCTTGGATCTCGAACCAGCCCTTGAGGAAGCCGGCCTCCACCTGAACGTTCGGATGGCGGCCATCGCCCTCGATCGGCGCGATGCGGATGCCGGTCGGCGTCAGACCGGACGGCTCGGCATGGAACGGGCTGAGCGCTTCGAGCACCTTGTCGTGGCTGGCTTTCAGCGTGTTGGCACGCAGGTCGAGCGGCGGCCGGTCGGAGAGCGCGGCCGCCTCCTCCACCCAGCTCTCGCCGAACAGGACTTCGAACCGGTCCGCCAGCCAGTCGGGAATGTCGGCGCGCACGGCGCCGGGCGCATCGAGCGCGCGATGCTCGGGGAACGCGCGCAGGGTTTCGGGATCGGGCAGGTCCGGCGCGAATTTGTCGCCGTCGATCGCCTTCGTCAACGCCTCGGCATCCAGCGACAGGCCTTCCATCGCAGCCGCCGCGACGATCGCGTTCGGCGCGTCGCTGCCCATCCGGTGGCCGTAGGAGCGCTTGCGGCGAAGCGCGTCGTAGACAAGATTGCCGATGGCCGACCGGTCCTTGGACCCTGCGAAGCGATGGGAGATGCCCCAGTCCTTCAGGGCCTGCGCGACGGGCCGATGGCGCGTCTCGATGTCGGTCAGGATTTCGATGGCTGCGGACAGCCGGCCGCCAAGGCGCATGGGAAAGCTCTTTTCAAGGATCGATCGGTCTTCGTCGCGGCGCTTCGGGCCGCACGTATCGAACGGCCTGCCGCGTCTTGGACCCGGCGTCAAGCGCGCAGGCGCGTCGGTTTTCGTTCCGCCCCGTCCGTCAGCGCAGTGCCGACGCCCCGACCGCAGGTCTCGTCCGGGCTCGGTCGGCGTCCGTCGCGAGGTCCCGGTCGACGAAGCGATCGGCGATCGCGCCGCCGGCGATCATCGCGGCGAGGCCGAGGAGCGAGGAGATGGCCAGCACCGAGCCGCCGGTAAAGCCCGCCCCGATCGTGCAGCCGACCGCGAGAATGCCGCCGAAGCCCATCAGGACGCCGCCGGCGGTGTAGCGCACGATCGAAGGGGTGCCCGGCTCCGAAAAGGTCTGGATCCGGAAACCGCCGAACAGGACGGATGCGAGGAAAGCGGCGGCGAGCGCGCCGATCAGGACGCCCTGGTCGAGGCCGGGAATGCTTTCGCGTCCCGTCGCGAGCGCTCCGGTCGTTGCGAGCGGGCGGATGAAGGAGAGGCTTTCGGCCTGGATCGGATCGAACAGCTGAAGCGACAGCGTATAGGTGAAATACCAGCCGAGAACGATGCTGAGGCCGACGCCCGCGCCGCCAAGCACGCGCCAGAGCGAAATCCGCGTCTTCGCGATGCCGATCACGGCGAGAAGCACGAGAACGCCACCGATCGCAAGACCGGTTTCCTGGGCAAGACCGAACTGTGCGAGAAGATCGTTGCCGCCGATCGCGGCGGTCGACCAGAGCCCGCCGATCGCATCCCGGAACGGCACGAGAACCCCGGCATAGGTCGCATAGCCGGCCAGCGCGACGACAAGCGCGGTGTAGACCGCGCGCAGGTTTCCCGATGCCGAAAGAACCAGCATACGCGAGACGCAGCCGCGCGACAGCACCATGCCGATGCCGAAGGCGAGACCGCCGACGAGCGCGCCCGACAGGGATTGGGCGGTGGAGAAGAACCGCGTCTCGCGGGCATCGATCAGGCCGTAGGACAGGAGACACTGGACGCCGAGCACCGCAACCGCGAACCCTGTCGTCCATGTCGCGAGCGATCGCAGGTCGCGTCGGCGGGTGACGTCGAGGACGGCGGCCCGGGTGCAGAAGGCGCTGCGCTGGGCCGCGAAGCCGAACAGCGCGCCGACGACGGCGCCGCCGAGAACGGCTGTCGCGGCTTCGCCGATCGCATCGATAAGGGGAACGAAATCCATTGCGTCAGTCGCATCCATCGTTTGGTGTCGCGCCACCACAGGGCAGAACCATGCGGTTCTGCCGATCCATTCCCGACGCGACCGGTTCTTCAGAACGGAAAGCCGTTGTTCAAGGGTGAAGACGCCGATCTACGGCTTGACGATCGTATAGCCGTCCTCGTCGAGACGGATGAGTTCTGCAACGCCCGCCTCGACGACGCTGGCGAAGGGCACGATCTCGGGCCGCTTGCCCTCGCTGCGCTCGATCGTGTCCATCGTGTTGCCGCAGGCGGCGAAGCTCACATTGGGCATGGATTGATCGAACGCGGTCAACCGCTCCATCACCGGCGTCCTGTCCGGGCGCAACATGGCGAGACCGGGGCCGTAGACGACGATGGTGATCTCCACCTCCTCGGCCTTCGCCGTATAGAATCGGGACACGTTCGCCGCGATCTCGAGCGCCGAGCGCATTGCCGCCTCGTCGTCGTCGGAGACCTGTAGCGCGAGCTTGTGGGTCACGAACCCGCCATCGTCCTCGCTTTCGCCCTCCTGCGCGAGCGCCGGACCCGAGGCAAGCCCGACGAGGGTCATGCCGGGTCCGAGCAGGCCGATGCTCAGCACGAGGTGGCTAAGGGCGGATGCGAATGGCGTTGCGGTCATGATGTGACGTCTCCCGGACAGAAGCTCAGACTGGCGTCTGACGCCGTGTCTGGCAAGCATTTCCTCGGACGGTGCGAGGCACAGGTGGCATCCCCTCCCGCAGCCATGGGAGCGGATGCGGACGGACCGGTCATGAGGCGATCTCGACGCTGCGGTTCCTCGTCGGCGTCACGACCGGATGGGCGGCGAGATAGCTCTCGCACACCTCCCAGATCGGCGGTCCTTCGGTGCCCTCGTTCACCGAAGCCCAGCCGGCCACGACATAGTCGCGTGCCGGATCGACCGCCTCTCCGGTTGCAAGAACCGTCATCTTCGAGATGCGCGAGCCGATCGGCTTCGCCGGATCGATGGCGTAGCCCATGCCGCCGACGCGCACCATGTCGCCGCCCTGCTGGTAGTAGGGATCGGGGTTGAAGAGATTGTCGGCGACGTCTTCGAGGATCGCCCGGATCGTCTCGCCGGTCATGGTGGAGCGGTAGGCCGCGGGGTATGTCATGGCGACGGCATTGTGCAGCTGCTCCACCGTGATGTCCTCGCCTGCCGGAAGCGACGTGCCCCAGCGAAAGCCCGGCGAGAGGGCGATCTCGGCATCGCGCTCTTCGAGAAGCGCATCGAGGATGAGATCGTCCCAGGTGCCGTTGAAATTGCCGCGCCGGTAGAGAAGCCCTTCGGTCTGTCCCAGAACGCGGGAAAGCTCGGTTTCGTAGGGCGCGCGCACCGCATCGATCTCGGTCGACATCGCCGCGTCCGGTGCGATGATATCGGAAAACACCGGGATCAGCGTATAGCGGAAATCCTTGAGAGCGCCGCCGGACACGTCGAGATCGAGCCGGCTGACGAACTTGCCGTTCGAACCCGACGCGATCAAAAGGGTCTGGCCCACCAAAACAGGTTCCGGCAGCGCATCGTGGGTGTGGCCGGTGAGGATGATGTCGATGCCCTCGACCTTCGCGGCAAGACGCCGGTCGACGTCGAACCCGTTGTGGGACAGGAGCACCACGAGGTCGGCGCCGGCCGCTCGCGCCTCGCCGACGTGGCGGGCGATCTCTTCGTCGCGAATGCCGAAGGACCATGTCGGGATCAGCCAGGACGGGTTGGCGATCGGCGTATAGGGGAAGGCCTGGCCGATGACGGCGACCCTTGCGCCGCCGCGCTCCAGCATCCGCCATGCCTCGAAGGCCGACTCGTTCCATTCCTTGTCGAAGATGTTGGAGCCGAGGAAGGGAAAGCCGAGCCCTTCGATCGCCTCGTTCACCCGTTCCGTGCCGTAGGTGAACTCCCAATGGCCGGTCATCGCATCGGGCTTCAGCAGCGCCATGGTGCGGATCATGTCCTGGCCGGCGGTGGCATTGGCGGTGTAGCTGCCCTGCCAGGTGTCGCCGCCGTCGAAAAGCAGGACATTGTCTTCGCCGCGCTCGGCCCGTGCCCGCCGCACGATGGTGGCGATGCGATCGAGCCCGCCCATCTTGCCGTATTGCCGGGCAAGCGCCGAATAGTCGTCGGAGGTCAGCGCGTAGGCGTCCCGACTTCCCGGTTCGATTTCGTAAAGCTTCAGAAAATCCGCACCGCTCACGTGCGGCGGCAGGCCCGCCACCGCGCCGACGCCGATATTGACCGCCGGCTCGCGGAAATAGACGGGCTTCAGCTGCGCATGGATATCGGTGACGTGAAGGAGCGTCAGATTGCCGAAATCGGCGGCTCCCAGCAGGTCGTCCTCGCCGACGCGCTGCTGCGCGGCCGCCCTCGACCAGCGCCCGGTGAGGGCCGCCCCGGTCAGGCCCGATAGCGCCACGGTGGCGGTGAGAAATTCGCGGCGTGAGACCATGGGTGAGCTCGTGTGTGATTGCGTATGGTGGTCGGCGTGTGCGCGGGAACCGCATCGGATGCTCAAAGCCGCCCTCCGGCGACTGCCCCCCGATCCCCAACCCCAAACGCCGTCATCCTCGGGCCCCGTCCCGAGGATGACGGCGGGGTGAGATTGTCCTGCCCCCGAAACGACGCCCCGGAATGCCGGACGCCGGCCGTGAAACCTACTGGCGGACCGCCGGCGTCTCGACCGACAGATTCTCGCCGCGCCAGGCGGTGTAGACCTCGAGCGCCATCAGCTCGTCGGAGAACGCGTCCGGAAATTCGGCCCGTGTGTCGCGGATGCAGCCGCGGAAGCGGTTGTGCAACGAGACGAGGTTGCCCTGCTTCAACCGGTAGGTCGGAAAACCGTTGGTGTTGCCCTGCGACAGATGATCGGCGCGGATGTAGCGGCCGTTATAGCCCTCGTGGCAGGTGGCGCAGGACAGGTTCAACTGCCCCGTGCGCAGATAGTAGCGGTCCTTGCCCCGGTTCCACCAGCTCATCATCTCGCCGGCCGCAAGGTCGATCGTCACGGGCACGCCCAGCGACTGGTGCTTCACGTAGGCCGTGAGATCCTTCTGGTCCTGCGCGTCGAACGCGTAGGGCTCGGCCTGCATGTTCTCGGCGCGGCACCGGTTGATCTGCAGCTCGACATTGATCGGCTTGCCGGTCGCCTCGCTCCACTTCGGGAAGGTCGCGCCGACGCCCTGCATGGTCTCGCTTGCATCCTCGTGGCAGGACGCACACGACTTGCCGGCCTCGCCCTCGACCGTGTTCCAGATCTCCTCGCCGCGCTCGACGTTCAGCATGCCGGGATTTTCGAAGCTGTCGGCCTCCATCGCCCTGGTGTCGGGCTCGCGGTAGAGCCAGCCGGACTTCACCTCCTCGAAGGGATGGCCCTCGGGCTGGCTCGGCGCGGGCGCGACCGTGGTGATCGCAACGCCGTCGATCTCGAGCGTCTCGTCCACCGGATCGGCGAAGGCCCGGGTGCCGAGCGTCGCGCCGGCGAGCACGATCGCGGCCGAGAGCAGGAATGCTGATGTCTTCACGCGGGGGCTCCTCCCAATGTTCCATGAATGTCCGGCGGCGGTGCGGAGCCCTGAAGACACCCTTACCCGCACCGGCCTCTGCCGCAAGCCTCAGGCGACCTCGATCGTTTTCTCGTCGGTGTAGGTCGCGCCATTGTCGTCCTTCCAGGTGAAGGTGAACGTGCCGCTCTCGGGGACCTTGGCCGAAAATTCGAAATAGGGATTGGCCGCGACCGCCGGGTCGAGATCGCACTCGAAGACCTTGGTGCCGTTGAACGAGCAGGTGAAGGTGTTGATGATCTCGCGCGGGATCAAATTGCCTTCCTTGTCCTTGCGCTGGCCCGATTCCATGTCGTGGCTGATCAGGGTCTTGATCGTGATGACCTCGCCGGCGGCGGCGGTCTTGGGCACTTTCACGCGGGGTTTGGGCGTTGCCATGTCGTGTCTCTCCTTGAAGGCGCTGCGAACCGGCACGAAGGGCCGGCGAGCGCTAGAAATGTCCAGCTGTTCGGGGTTGTCCGGCGAAAAGGCTTGCGCCTCAGCCGCCGCAGCCGCCGATGGTGACCTTCACTTCCTTCGAATCGGAATAGGTCGCGCCATCGCTCATCTTGGCGACCGCGACGACGGTCTGGGTCTTGGCGAGGCGAATGCGGGTGGTCGCTTCCGCCTTGCCGCTCATGGGCGTGAAATGGAACGTGGCGACCTCCGGATTCGGATTGCCTTCGGCCATCACCGTGACGGATTCGACGTAATCGTCCTCGCTCATCGGGCTTTCGACGGAGATCGAGATCGGCACGGTGTTGCCGTTCTCCGCGATCTCGGGCGCCGTCAGGCTGATCCGGCCGGTTTGCGGGCTCGTGCCGCCGGTGAATTCGGCGATCGCTTCCCTGGCCGCTTCCGGCGTCGCGAGGGCGGCCCGCGGCACAAGACCGGCAAGGCCGAGCGTTCCGGCGCCCGCGGCCAGCGTGAAGAGCTTGCGTCGGTTGAGTTGCGTCATGAGATTACTCGTCCTTGAGCGTTGTGAGATAGGCGACGACGTCTTCGACCTGACCGGCCGACAGGATCGTCCGGCCCTTGAATTCCTCCGCGACATCCACCCCCACATCGAGCGTGTAGAAGCCCGGCATGATGGTGTCCGGACCGAACACGGCCTTGGCGTTGGCAAGGATCGCGCGGAGCTGCGCCGCGCTCCAGCGGTCGGCGACACCGTCCATCGACGGCCCGACATTGCCGGGGAACTGGGCGTCGGCGATCTCGGAATTGGCGTGGCAGGCAAGGCAGTTGCCGAGCCCCCGGTCGGCGAAGACTTCGCGGCCCGCGACCGGATCGCCGGGCTCGCTCGACAACGGCGTTTCGACCGACATGTCGGAGAACGCGACGTCGCCGGGCGCGATATCGGCGGCGAAAGCCCCGGCCGGAGCGGCCAGAAGCGCCACGCCGAGACCCGATGCGAGCATGTGGACGCGTTTCATGTTCAAGACATTCCTCCGTTCGTCGGCCTTGTTTGACCGATCTTGGGTCCGTTTGGAAGCAATCCTGCCCTGGCGGAACGAGGAATTGCAGCATATTATTTCCGCGCGGGCAAAGCGCCGGTCGTATCGTCCGCCCGCATGGCAGGCGCTTCGACGGGCCGGCCGTCCCCCTGTTGCGCTGGCACGATGGTCTCGCGCAATGGTGATGAGACCGACCGCCTTGCTCCCGGCAGAGCGGCGTACGATATCCACGCCATACGCACGATCGTTCGTCTGGATGACAACAGAATGCCCATAGCATCCCGCACGAAAAAAATCCCGCACGGCGCAAGAGGCATCGCCGTTTCGGCGTGGGTGGCAGCGTTCGGCTTTCTCTGTTCCTTCGCGAACGACGCGCGGGCTGCCGAACTGATCATGCTGGAACAGCCGGGCTGCGTCTGGTGCAAGGCCTTCGACGAAGAGATCGCACCGGCCTATGCCAGATCCGGCGAAAGCCAGATCGCGCCCCTGCGCCGTGTCGACATCACGCAGGACTGGCCGGCGGATCTTGAGGACGTGCGCAAGGAACGGCTGACCCCGACCTTCGTCCTCCTCGACGATGGCGGGACGGAGGTCGACCGGATGCGCGGCTATCCGGGCGACGAATTCTTCTGGGGGCTGCTCGGCGAGATGCTGGCGAAGCTTCCCGCCGCCGGCGCGGCACCCGGCCCGGACGCGCCTCGCCGAGACTGACGTCACCGCGCCGTCGCCGACGGGGAACACACCGGCCTGCCCCGCGAGCTCTTGCGGGAAGACAGACATGGCCGGGGTCGCTATACCGATCGCACGAAGGACCGAAGACCGGCCCGCCCCAGACGAAGCCACGCAGCGGAAGGACCAGCACCGATGGCAAGCACACTCGACCAGCTCAGAGACATGACGACCGTGGTCGCCGATACCGGCGACATGGCCGCGATCAAGGCATTGAGGCCGATCGACTGCACGACCAATCCGAGCATTCTCCTCAAGGTCATCCAGTCGCCGGCCTCCGAAGAGCTGGTGGCCCGCGAGATCGAAGCGGGCAAGGCGCATGGCAGGACACCGCTTCAGGTCGCCGACGCGCTGACCATCGGGGTGGGAGCCCAACTCGCCCAGCTCGTTCCCGGGCGCGTCTCGACGGAGGTCGACGCCGACCTGTCCTTCGACCGGGCACGGTCGCTCGAAAAGGCGCGCGACATCGTCAGGGCCTACGCGGAAAAGGGCGTTCCGCGCGACCGGATCCTGATCAAGCTCGCCTCCACCTGGGAAGGCATCCGTGCTGCCGAAATCCTCGAGGCCGAAGGCATCCAGTGCAATCTCACCCTCCTGTTCTGCCTGGAACAGGCGGTCGCCTGCGCCGAGGCCGGCGTCTTCCTGATCTCGCCCTTCGTCGGTCGGATCACCGACTATTACGCAAAGGCGGAAGGCAGGACATTCTCGGCGGAGGAGGATCCGGGCGTCCTCTCGGTCAAGCGGATCTACGACTATTACAAGTCGAACGGCGTGCAGACGATCGTGATGGGCGCCTCGTTCCGCAACACCGGACAGATCACGGCGCTGGCAGGTTGCGACCGGCTGACGATCTCGCCGGCGCTCCTGCACGAGCTGGCCGGCGACGAGAGCGAACTGACGCGCCGGCTCTCGCCGGACACGGCCCGCCCCATGGACAGACTGCCGATGGACGAAGCAAGTTTCCGCTGGGGTCTCAACGCCGACCCGATGGCGACGGAAAAGCTTGCCGATGGCATCCGCAATTTCGACGCGGATCACAAGAAGCTTCTGGCGCTCCTGGCCGACAAGCTTGCGGCCTGACGCGCGCCGCGCACATGACCGTCCGGTCGCGCCGCGCAAGGCAAGACCGGACGTCGATCACGCGTGAGCACGAAGCGCCCTGGAGGTCGGTACCGGACACCATCGGCCGGATCGGGCGCCGGGAGCGGCGAAAGCGCTGCGGCCGCCGGCCCGCTCACCGGCCAGGCTTGCCTCCGTCGACTTCGTCGTGTGGAAACGGCAAGGCGCGCTCAGCACCGCGCGGCCTGGCCCGATTGCCGGAACGGCCCGATGATGCGTTCGTACTCGACCTCCGGCATGCCGTACGCCCCGCCGGTCAACCGTTGCAATTTCTCGCGCTGGACGATGGTAATCCGGCCGCGCTGGGCGCGGATCAGCCCGGCGCCCTCCAGATGATGTGTCGCGAGCGTCACGGTGGAGCGCCTGACCGAAAGCATGGTGCCCAGGAAATCATGGGTGAGTTCGATCTCGTTCCCGTCGATCCGGTCATGGCACATCAGCAGCCACCGCGCGAGGCGCTCTTCCACCGTGTAATTGGCGTTCGCGAGCGCGGTCTGGATCGCCTGCGTCGCCAGCACGTGCTGGAACCGCGAGATCAGCCGGTTGACCTCGGGACGCCGGTCACAGATGTCGCGGAGAATCTCCGCACTGATCGTCAGGCAGGTTCCCGGCACCTGCATGAGGCTGGAATGGGGAAGCGTGTCGACGCCGAAGGCCGCCGCCCCGCCGACGACGCCTTCCCGCCCGACAATGCCGATTTCCGCGCTTCTGCCGTCGTTGGACGTCAAAACGAGCGAGCAGATGCCGCTTTCGGGAAACCAGACATGTTCGATGTGCGTGGAGGCCGAGATCACCGTGTCTCCACGCGCGCGGTCGATCCGTTCGAGATGGGGCCGCAAGACCTCGAAATCCGGTTCTTTTAGCTGGCTAATTAATAGGTTTCGACAATTTTCTAGCGAAAGTTTCAACATTGCCTCCCTCGTCGCCAATGTGTTGCGAGGCGGAAGGCACGCGGCGCTGATGTCCGCTGTCGCCCGATGCATTCCCCGGTCATGTCTGGTTGGTCTTAGGCAGTGGTTCAAGAAAAAAAAAGCAAGTGTTCGATTCCACACCAAAGGTCTCGATTGGAGCGCGGTGGGAAAACCGGAAACGACGTCACATGCCGGTGACCATTTACGGTGAACGAAAAGCAAACCCTGCCTTCAAGACATAATGATCGATTAATAAATTACGATGCCTGGAGACTATGTCTCGAATTTTTTCTGTTCTCGGCGAGCAGAATGACCCCATTTTCGAGCATAAACGTCTTTCAGCGAAGGCGTTCGGACACTCGCGGATCGCCATCCGCACGTCGAGATAGAATCCGTTAAATCGAAAGGTGCACGAATCCGGTTCGATAGCGCGATCGTGCGAACAAGCTCACGGGTGATCTTGACGCTTCCCGATTCCCTTCTGGGCGGAATGCGATGGGGAACCGATCGGACGGACCGCGCGAATCATGCCCGGTCGGGCGATCGGGACAAGCGCCGCGACGCCCTGCCGGCAGCGCGCGCCGGACCTGGAGGATCGTGCGTCTGTTCAGACGCAGGATGCTGCAGCGGTTTTTTCGGTCTCGCGCAGAGGGCTTTCCGACAATCGCTTCCGATGTTCGGGCCGGTGTTTCAGGACCAGAAGCTCGGTATCGTCTCGCTCAAACGGCCGCCAACGCGCAGCGGTTCGACCCGTTCGGCAAGGCCCGTGCGGTCCGAGATCTCGACGGCGAGCCCGCAGACGGTCGCAGGTCCCTGTGCGGCCTCGAAACGCCCCTTCGGGATCTTGCTGACGAAGCGGTTGAGCGGTTCTTCCTTTTCCATCCCGAGGGAGGAATCGTAATCGCCGCACATACCCGCATCGGACTGGAAGGCCGTGCCGTGGGCGAGAATCTGATGGTCGGCGGTCGGAACATGCGTATGGGTTCCAACGACGACGCTCGCCTGCCCGTCCAGAAAATGGCCCATGGACTGTTTCTCGCTCGTTGCCTCGGCGTGGAAATCCAGAATGATCGCATCGGACTGTTCCCCCAACGGGCAGGATGCGATGAGGTCGCCCGCACAGGCGAAGGGATCGTCGAGCTCGGGCGACATGAAGACCCGGCCCATGATGTTGGCGACGAGGACGCGCGCCCCGTTGCGCGCCTCGAACAGGCCCGACCCGTTGCCCGGCGCGCCCTTGGGATAGTTGAGGGGTCTCAGGAACTGCGGCTCCTGGGGTGCGAACTGCAGGGCCTCGCGCTGATCCCACACATGGTTGCCGGTCGTCACCACATTGGCGCCGGCATCGATCGTGTCGATGAAGATCTGCCGCGTAATGCCGAACCCGCCTGCGGCGTTCTCGCCGTTCACGACGACGAAATCGAGCCGGAAATCGGAAATCAGTCCGGGCAGGCGATCGGTGACGGCGGTCCGACCGGACCGGCCGACCATGTCGCCGAGAAAGAGAAAGCGCATCGAGAAGATCCGTCGCGAGGAACAGGCGGGCGGCGCGTGTCGGCGTGCCTTGCCGGCAGCGCGGCGCAGCCCTTGTCATGTCATGGTGCCTGATGGCGTCAGCCGTGGCGGGCTTTGGCATCCTGCAGCTTTTCGAGGGCGGAGCGGACCGCCGGGCGCTGGCCGATCCGCTCGACCCATCCCGCCAGCGCATCGTAGCCTTCGGCGCCGTGGCCGGAGAGTTCCCGCAGGCCGGCGCGCGCCCAGCTGTAATTGATCATGTCGGCGATCGAATAGTCGCCCGCAAGCCAATGGTTCGTCCGCAGGTGCTTGTCGAGGACGCCGAGGACGCGCACCGACTCGGTGCGATAGCGCTTGATCGCATAGTCGATCGTCTCGTCCGCGGCATCGTTGAAGTGGTGATATTGGCCGATCATCGGCCCGGTATTGGCGACCTGGAAGAAGGTCCATGACAGGCACTTGCTGCGGGCCGGCGACGAACGCGGCAGGAACTGGCCCTTCAGCTCGGCCAGATAGATCATGATCGCACCCGACTCGAAGATCGTTTCGGAATGCCCGCCGCGCGACCGGTCGACGAGAACGGGAATCTTCTCGTTGAGATTGAGACCCTTGAACCGATCGGAATGCTGCTCGCCGGCGCCGATGTCCACCATATGCAGGTCGTAGGCCATGCCGCACTCTTCCAGCATGATGATCGGCTTCTCGCCGTTCGGCGTCGTCCACGTATAAAGTTCGATCATGAGCCTGCCCTTAAATTGCCGCGTGCCGATGTCCAATAGGTCACGATAATAGGACAGAAGCGGCGGGAAGAAACAGGGCGACCTTTTGCCGATCCCCCAATGCGCGACGAGGCCGACGGGAATGCTCCAGAAAACACGGATGTTTTGTATCGCCATCATGGGCGTGCTCGGGCTTGGGCTCGCCGGGTGCGCGGGTTCGCCGGGATCGGTGGACGTATCCGGCACGCAGGCGATGCAGGTCGATCGCGGCTATGCCCTGGCGAGCGTCAACCAGTTCCGCGCACAGAACGGGCTTGGACCCTTGCGCTATTCGGCAAAGCTCGACCAGGCCTCCACCCGGCAGGCCAGGGCCATGGCGGCGGAAGATCGCATGAGCCATTCGGTCGAAGGCAAATTGTCGAGCCGGGTGTCCCAATACGGTTACAGCTGGGGCTCGATCGCGGAAAACATCGCCTACGGATATCCCGACACGGCGCGCGCCATGACCGGGTGGAAGAATTCGGCCGGACACCGCAAGAACATCCTCAATCCGCGCGTCACCGAAATGGGCTTTGCCATGGCCGCCGGCCCGAACGGCATTCCCTACTGGGCGATGATCTTCGGCACCGAAAACAAGCGGATGCTGGTCGACCGATAGAGCCGCGAAGCGATCATGCGACCGGCGCGGCAGTGCGTCCGGTCTCGATCACGCCGGCCTCGGTGAGGATCGCATGGAGATGGCGATCGTGCTCGGCCATCGGTGCGGCCGCGATCTCCTGGCAGGCGAACGCGGTGCCGACGAGGCGCGGCGCGATGCCTTTTTCCGTGATGCGCTGGATCGCCCTGTCGTAGAAGCCGCCGCCATAGCCGATGCGCCCGCCGCGCCTGTCGAAGGCCGATAGGGGCACCAGCATCAGCGAGGGATCGAGGACGGCCGCATCCGCCCCGGGCGCGACCGTTCCGAAGCCCTGCGACACGAGTTCGGCGCCGCGCTTCAACTCGCGAAACTCCAGATTGCCGGCAAGGATCGCCGGCACGCAGAGCCGCGCGCCGCGATCGGCCAGACGCATCATGAGGGGACGCAGATCGACCTCGGAGCGGATCGGCAGGAAACCGGAGACGATCGTTCCAGGTTCGAGGTCGCGAAGATAGTCATCGCCGTGCTCGGCAAGGCGAAGGGACGCCTCGATGCGATCCGCCTCGTCCATCTTATCGCGAAGCGCGAGCGCCCGAAGGCGCAACGCCTTCTTGTCCTCTTTGAAATCCGTCATCCCCCGGTCCCTTCGACAGTCTGCCCGCTGGCATCATCTAGGGCGCCGGACACCTGGCTTAAACGCCCGCACGCATGACGTCGGGCGTATCGCCAAGCGCAGCATCCCGCGACCCGTTTCGCAGGGGCCGTCGGAAGATCGTGTGAATGGGGGAGAAAGGCGGCGAGCCAACCGGCCGATGGTCGAAGTCGATCCCGGGAACCTACAAAGTAGGTGGGCGCCATATGCCCTGGCCCACGAGCCAAGGCAGGGACAGCTCCCAAAGGAATGACTAAGGCCCCGGGGAATAGTTACGCCTGTCGAACCGGGCAGCCCGCCTGCAACAGATATAGGCTATGGACGCCCTCAGCGAAAGGGCTAACGACACCGATATTCTCCGCCCTCGCATTCCCGAAGCGAACCGGGGCATCGCCGCCTGTGGCGGTCGCCCCGCCGCCGGCGATCGCCAATCTTGAACCCGTTCGTGCGACGCGGTAGGGAGCGCGGACCAGAACGCCGGGTCAACGGCGCTGGGATCGGGAAAGCACAAAGCATGACCCTCCTGCGGCTCGCGGCGTACGAGCAGACGATGAAATGGTTCGCCGTCCTTCTCGGAATCCTCAGTACGATATGTCTGGTTCAGGGCTGGCCGCTGGCCGCCATGATCCTCAACCTGCCCTTCTGCCTGATCTGGGCCTATTGCGGCTGGCTCCATACCGAACCGCAACTGAAATATCTCAACATCTTGTTTTCCGCCCTCTACGTCTACGGGATCGGCCGCGCCGTTCTGACGATGGTCTAGATCCGCGCCGAAGCCATCTCGTCCAACGCCGTCTCGCATCGCGGCGGCCACGGCAACAGCGCCCATCACCGCCTCGCCCGTGCCGCCGAACCGATGGTATGGGGGCCGGCCGGCCTTTGGCGCCCGGACCAAGCCGCGGGTTTTCACCGGCTGCGCCATCGCGATGCCCGCTCCGGGGCGGGCCCAACTTCCTATCCGGGCGTTGCCTCCCCACATGGGCGGACATGACGAACGAAGCGGTCTCACGCCTCGCACACTACGAAACACGGAAAACGACAGACATGATGGACAGCCACAAGCCCGATCAGATGTACGGAACCACCATCGTCACCGTCCGCAAGGGCGGCAAGGTGGTGATCGCGGGAGACGGCCAGGTTTCCCTCGGCAATACGATGATCAAGGGCAATGCGCGCAAGGTGCGCCGGATCGGCAAGAGCGGCCAGGTGATCGCCGGGTTTGCCGGAGCGACCGCCGATGCCTTCACCCTCCTGGAACGGCTCGAGGCCAAGCTCGAGCAATATCCC
Source organism: Fulvimarina uroteuthidis (assembly GCF_034321785.1). Classification (NCBI taxonomy): domain Bacteria; kingdom Pseudomonadati; phylum Pseudomonadota; class Alphaproteobacteria; order Hyphomicrobiales; family Aurantimonadaceae; genus Fulvimarina; species Fulvimarina uroteuthidis. Next base: position 517,264 of record NZ_JAXLPB010000001.1, read on the forward strand.
GACCAGCTGATGCGCGCCTGCGTGGAGCTTGCCAAGGACTGGCGCACGGACCGCTATCTGCGCCGCCTCGAAGCCATGATGATCGTCGCCGACAAGTCCGTGACGCTGACGCTGACCGGCAATGGCGACGTTCTGGAGCCCGAGGAAGGCGTGATGGCGATCGGCTCGGGCGGCAATTTCGCGCTCGCGGCCGCCAAGGCGCTCGCCGAGACCGATTTTCCGGCCGAGGAGATCGCCCGCCGCGCGATGAAGATCGCCTCCGACATCTGCATCTACACCAATGCCAACGTCATCGTGGAAACCATCGACGAATGAGGCCTGCGTCCGGTCGCATCAAGCGATCGGACGGCGCCGGCCTCAGCGGTCGGACGGCGAAACCTTGCGGCCTTGCCCGGCCGCGCCCAGTCAGGCGGTTTCGGGCGCTCTCACATAAGGGAGCGCCCACCAGGGCGTCCACGGCGATGTGTGATGTTCATGGTGATAGCCGAAGTGGAAGCAGGTGAAGAGCGAGGCGATGTAGCCGAACTGCGTCGACCGCGTGTTGTGCTCGTCGACGAAACCGCCCGCCGCCTCGTGCCGATGCGGCCGATAGGTGCCGAAATAGAAGAGCTGCAGCGACGAAAGCAGCGACGGCATGCCGTAGAACAGGACGACGTTCTCCACCCGGACGCCGAAGACCAGAAGATAGGCCGAAACGACCGTCGAAACGAAGAGAACCGAGCGAACGCCGAAATAGCGCGAGAAGAAGGTCCTGAACCAGGGCCAGAAATTCTCCGGATCGCCGACGAAGAAATCGGGATCGCTCTCGGTGCCCGGCGCGTCGTGATGGGCGAAGTGCGCGTCGCGCACCTTGCGCCAGGCGAACCCGGCATAGACGAACAGGATGAACGCGCCGATGGCGGCGTTCAGTTTCGCGTGCCCGGGGGCGAGAGAGCCGTGCATCGCGTCGTGCGCCACGATGAACAGTCCCACCGTCAGCCAGCACTGGAACGCAGTGATCAGCGGAACGAAAATCAGCGTCCCCCAGGTCACCTCGAAGAAGAACACCGCGCCGATATGGATGGCGAACCAGGCCGCGATCACCGCGACACACAAGGTCAGCCCGATCGCCGCCTGAAACGGCCGCACCTTGGGGCGGACCGGTCCGCGCGGGGCGTCGGGCGCTCGGGGGTCATGCTGCGAGGGTGTCGAGATCGTGCTCATGACATGGCAGATAGTTCACGGGGACGATGATCGGAATCGTTCGCCGCCGTTTTTGCCGCGTCAAAACGTCTTTCGATCGGCCGCCCGACAGTGCGCGCGATCAGATCGTCGATGAGGTCGGCGGCCCGCTCCGTCCCACCCGCACTCTCGATCTCGGCACGGATGGGCGCGATCCGGCGGGCATAGTCGGCGCGGTGCGCCAGGAGATCGGTCAGCGCCTCGGAAAAATTGCCGGGGCGCACGCGGCGGCCCGCGATCGTTCGGCCGATCCGGTGATGGGCGATGCGGGCGCCGATGCCGGGCTGGTCGAAGCTGATCGGCAGCGCCAGCATGGGGGTCGACGATGCGAGGCAGTCGAGCACCGTGTTGAGGCCAGCATGGGTCACGCAAAGATCGGCCCGCTGCAGGATCGCCTGCTGGTCCACGAAATCCACCACCCAGTCCGCATCCAGCCGTTCGGACTGCGCCCGGCTCAGCCCCCCGCAATGGGCGATCATCAGCTGGACGTCGAACCGGGCGCAGGCGGCGGCGATCGTCTGGAAGAGATCGAACCGATGGCCCTGCACCGTGCCGAGCGAGGCGAAGACGAAGGGCCTGTCGGGCGCGATCGCGAACGGCAGATCGGCGCCGGTGCGCGCCGTGGCCGGCGCCCGCACCGGTCCGACCGGCGTCAGCCTCGCATCCGAGGGCCGGGGAAAATCGAATCCCGGAACCGTCTGCGACAGGCGCAAGGCGGGAGACAGGCAGGCGACATCGTCGGCGCGGATGCCAAGACCGAAGCGTTGCGACCAGCGCCTGATGACGGCGCGCTGGCGCGCCATGAACAGGCCCCCGACCAGTTCGCCGCCGCGATTGCGCGAAAGCCCCGCCTCGCTCGCATCGTACGGCCAGTCGAGAAACGGCAGCGGCATCGCCGGGTCGCGTTCGATCGGCAGCGCGCATGCGAGGGAGACATGGGCAAGTCCCAGGCAGGAGGCGACGAGGCCGGCACCCGGCTCGAGTTCGTCGGCGACGATCGCCTCGATGCCCTCCTGTCGGAAGAGACCGGGTGCAAGACGGCAGAAACGATCGGTGTTGGCCGCCTGCTCGCCGACAGCCTTCAGGATTCCCGACACGCCCGTGATGCCCGAAGCCCGGCCGATCAGGGCGCGAACCCGCGAGACGGGCTCGTGCGGCAGGAGGATGGTGGCCGGCGATGCGTGTTCCAGCATCGTCTCGGCGCCCTCGGGCAAGACGTAGACCGGCATGTGGCCCAAGGCCGAAAGCCGCTGACCCAGCGCCTCGAACGCTCGCAGATGACTGTAATAGGCCGGGCAGACGAGGGCAATGCGCGCCAAATTGAACAAATCCTTCGGGGAGCGGAGCGAATCGCCAGCAAACGGGACGATCGGCAATGCGCGCCTTATCTTAGTCAAATCCGATCGTCGGCGGACAGGGCAAGCCGAACCGCCCCGCCCCGATGCCTTCCGTTCCTGCCCTAAATGTCCTCTTTCTCGCTTTCCTCAACGACCATAATCCACCGCCGGCGACGACCCTCGATGATTGACCACAGTAAACCCGAGATCGTCAGCGCACGCTACCGCGTGCCGGCGGCGATCGCCTGCATCCTTCTCCTCAACGCCGCCCTTGCCTCCTATCTCGCCTTGACCGGCCGTCCGCTCCTGACGCCCGACCATCCGTTCCAGCTCTGGAGCACGGCGCTCGGCGCGGGCGACAACTCGCTCCATCTGACCGATCCCTATTCGCTCTCCCACGCCTTGTTCGGCATCGGGCTGTTCTTTCTCGTCGACGGGCTGAAGCCCGGCTGGCCGCTGGCGCCCAAGCTGGTCGTCGCCGTCGCCGGAAGCACGGTGTGGGAACTGGTCGAGAACACGCCCTTCGTCATCGACCTCTTCAACGATGCGAGCAAGGAAGGCGCCTACCAGGGCGACAGCATCGCCAATGCGCTCGGCGACACCGCGTTCGTGATGCTCGGCTTCCTGTTCGCCGCGCGCGTTCCCGTTGTCGTCGCCCTCGCCGCCGGGCTCGGGCTCGAAATCGCGGTCGGCGTGCTGATCGACGACGGGCTTCTCATCGGAACGCTGAAGTTGCTGGGTCTTTATCCCTGATCAACGGCGCGGCTTTTGCGCGCTCCCGATTGCAAAACCCCTGTCTTGCCCGCGCGGAAACGTTATAGTCGGAAGGCAACTGGACCAATGATGACCGAAGCCGCGCAGCCATGACGATCAGCACCCTCTATTACGTCGCCATCACCCTCGTCACCGTGGGCCTCATGGAGGTTTATGCCTGGTGGGCTCACAAGTTCATCATGCACGGGAATTTCGGCTGGGGCTGGCACAAGTCCCATCACGAGGAGACCGAAGGCTGGTTCGAGAAGAACGATCTCTACGCGGTGGTCTTCGCCGGCTTCGCGATCGCCCTGTTCACGGTCGGCCACTATCTGTCGCCGACCCTGCTTGCGATCGGCTGGGGCATCACGCTCTACGGCCTGTTGTACTTCGTCGCCCATGACGGGCTCGTCCACCAGCGCTGGCCGTTCAACTACGTGCCGCATCGCGGCTATGCCAAGCGTCTCGTCCAGGCCCACCGCCTCCACCATGCGGTCGAGGGCCGCGAGCACTGCGTGTCGTTCGGCTTTCTCTACGCGCCGCCGATCGACGTCCTGAAGCGCAAGCTGCGCGAATCGGGCGTTCTGGAGCGCGAGCGGATCGAGCGCTCGATCACCGAACAGGGCTCGTCCCACGCGCCGGTGCGCAACTGAGCTTCGGCCCGCGCGCTCCGGGCCACCCGTTCCGCCTTCAGTGGAGAGCGGCCAGAAGCGCCGCCACCCGTTCTCCGATCCAGCCTGTGACGCCCCTGTCCTCGTCCGTCTCCGTCCCGATGATGACGGACACCGTCTGGCCGGCGATCAGCGGAACGTCGTTCGGACGCTCCAGAATGTCGATCTGGACGGGAATGCGCTGGGCGAGCCTGATCCACTGGAACGAGGGCTCGGGCGCCTCGAGAAGCGCCGACGAATTGGCCTCGGCCCGGTAGATGCCGCGCGCGATCCCCTGCACCCGTCCCTTCAGCACATGATCGCTCGCCATCAGGCGGATGCGCGCGTTCGCACCTTCGCGGATCTGCGGCAGCTTGGTCTCCATGAAATAGGCGTCGACCCGGAACGAGGTCTCGTCGATGACCGCCAGGAACGGGTTTCCCGCCGACACGAAGTCGCCGGTGTCGGCGGTGAGATTGGCGACATAGCCGTCGGCCGGGGCGCGGATCGTCGTGCGCGCGACATCGAGTTCGGCGGCCCGCAATTGCTGCCGCGCGGCCTCGAGGGCGGCCTGCGCCGCCGACGTCCGAAGCCGGGCGTTGGCGACGTTGACGTTGGCCACCGCCGCCTGATCGCGTGTTTCGAGTTCGGTGAGGCGGGCAGCCTGTTGTCGCTGGAGCTCGTATTCGGCGTCCGCTTTCGCGACCTGGGCCCTTGCCCGCTCCACCGCCGTCTCGTAGCCCTTGCGATCCACCTGGACGAGCAGATCACCCTTCTTCACGCGCTGATTGTTGACGACGTTCAACTGCGTCAGCACTCCCGGAACGTAGCTCGCGATCTCGATGACGTCGGCGCGCACATAGGCGTCGCGCGTCCACGGATCCTCGAAATAGGTCGTCCAGACATAGGTGATGCCGAACACGGCGCCGACGACGATCGCGGCGGTCAGGAGAAGGCGAAGGATGATCATGTGGATACCGGTCCCCGGTCAGAAATCGGGATAGAGCGCCGAAACGGCGCCGAAGAGAACGAAGTAGAGGGCCAGCCGGGCGAGCGGCGGGTGCCAGAAGAAGCGCCAGAGCGCGCCTTTCAGCATCAGCCAGTCGGCCAGGAACCAGAGGGCCGCCGCCAGGAGGGCGCACAGGACGAGGGACGGCGCGTAGACACCGAGCAGGGACAGTTCGTGCCTCATCGGCTCCTCTCCGCAGGAAGGGCGATACGGCCCTGGACGATCACCGTTCGCAAGAGCGCGAGCGCGAGCGCGTAGCGCAGCATCGCCGTCCGCATCACGCTCGGCCCCTCGAAGAGCGCCAGCGCCGCCGCCGCCCGCCCGCGAGCCTCGTCGAGCGCTTCGACCTCGCGCGCGGGATCGGCGACGCCGCGCTTCTTCACCGCCGACACCACCGCCGCGCGCACCGTCGCGATGTCGCCCGCCAGCGCCTCCGGCAGGTGTCCGGTGCGCGACAGGCGGTCGATCGCGATCATCTCGTGGCCCGCATGGGCGACCGCCTTGACCCGGTTGACGAGCTGCGCGTCCGCTTCGTCGTCCATGTCGAGATCGCCGCCATAATCGGCAACGACGTCGATGGCCTTGGCGATGAAGCTGTCCTCGTTCTTCACGTCGCCATCGGCGGCCGCACGCATCAGCGAAGTGCCCGCCCGTGCCAGATGGCGGCGCAGCCAGGGCTTGTCCTCGGGCAGGACGATGAGCATGGCGGACACGAACGCCGCCGGCATGATCGACAGGGTGACGACGATGTTGAACAGGCGGACCGCGTCATAGGTCTGGTCGTTCGCCGGCTGGAGCGCGATCGCGATCATGATCGTCGCCCCGAGCGCGATGGCGCGGTTCGGCCCCTTGCAGACGTAGAAGGTGACGAAGATCGTCGGCAGGAACAAAGCGAGGAACCCGGTGAAGCCGTTCATGTGCGGCAGGAGCAACAGGAGCATGAACGCCAGCGCCCCGCCCGCCATGAAACCGAGAAAGATCTTGATGCCGGCCGTGGCAAGGATCGCGCGCGGCAGGATCGTCGGGATCAGAAGCGAGAGCGCGCCGGTGATCAGGGCAAGGATCGCGCCGTTGCCCGAACCGGAGAAAATCCAGAACATGGACACGGCGAAGAACGCCACGGCCGGGCGAAAGCCCCGCTGGATCGCCGCGCTGCGGTCGGCATAGCGACTGTCGAACGCGCGGTCCGGCAAAGGCGCCCGCTTCGGATCGGCGACGATGACGGCCGCATCGAGATAGTCGGCGAGCGCGGCGGCCGTCTCGCGCATCCGATAGGTCAGCAGGCCCTCGATCCGCTCCGGCTCGCCCGACCCGAGCGCGGCCTTCGCCATTGCTTGGCCGCGCTCCAACTCGTCGGCAAAGCCGCGAAGGTCCGCAATGCGCGCAAGGCTCGCCGCGATGTCATCGCTCGGTTTCGGCAGATCGGCGACCAGCCCTTCGAGCCGGCGCCGCTTCGCCTCCAGATCGCCGATGAGGATCGCGTGGTGAGCGGCCCGCGAGACCGTCGCCGACAGCCCGCCCGAATCGATGAAGACACGGTTGAGCCGCACCGTCGCCGACCGCAGGCGGGCGAAATCCGGTCCGACATGGTTGCGTTCGAGCTTCTGGGCCCGCAGCAGCGTGTAGAGGCCGGTGAGGCTCGTCGCGGCGCCGAGCCGCGCCTTGGCGCCCTGCTCCTCATTCAACGCGGCCGCGTCGCGCACGAGATCGAACACCCTGGTCGTCGCATCGTCGAAGCTTGCGACGAGGTCGTCGCGCACCGATCGCGGAAAGAGGGTCAGCAGCACCACGAAGCTCGCGATCACCGCGATGATCGTCTCGGTGGTGCGCCAATAGGCGAAGCTGAACGCCATATCCGCGTTCGCGCCGGTATCGATGCACACCACGAGCGCCGTCAGGCCGGCGGTTCCGTAGGCATAGCCGTCGAAGCCGAGCTGGGAGCGGGCATTGTAGCCGCAGCCGAAGATCCAGAGCGCCAGGCAAGCGATCATGACGAGACCGTTCTGGGCGAACATGCCGACGAAGGCGAGCCCGGCGACCGCGCCCACCAGCGTGCCGCCGACGCGCGCGGCGCTGCGCCACACCGTCATGCCCGATTGCGGCGTGACGACGAGCGGCAGGGTGAGAAGCGCCCAGTAGGTGTAGGGAAGATCGATGAGGAAGGCGAGGAACATGGTGAGGCCGGCCGCGGTCGTCACCTTGAACGCGTAGAGCGCCTGCTCGCCGTCGAGGCCCGCCGCGCCAAGGACGTGCGTGAGCCGCGCCTCCCAGCTCGCATGCCCCGAAAGGATGGAGGCCTCACGCATCAGGGGTCTCGATCCTCACGAGGATGCATTCGAAGATGTCCGGTGCGGGGCGAACCGCATGTCTGCGGCGCGTGCTTTCAACGTGTAACCGGGCCGGAACGATTTGCCAGGTGGCCGGAGAGGGATCTTTCGACCGATCGATCCCCGACGAGAAAAACCCGGCTGGCGTGGCGCCTGCCGGGTCGAAACCTGAAAACACACAGCTCGGGAAGCCGCGTCCTAGATGCCGAGGCCTTCATAGCGCTTCTTGAAGCGCGAGACGCGGCCGCCGCGGTCCAGCATCTGCTGGTTGCCGCCGGTCCAGGCCGGGTGGCTGGTCGGGTCGATGTCGAGGTTCATCTTGTCGCCTTCCGAACCCCAGGTCGAACGCGTCTCGTATTCCGTGCCATTCGTCATGACCACGGTGATCGCGTGGTAGTCGGGATGCAGATCTTTTTTCATAACCATCGTCCTTGGCTGCGCCTTGATCCCCGTCCATAAAGCCTCAAGGCGGGAAATCGCCTGAAAACCCTGGATATGGCGGGGACGAGAAAGCCGTTCAGAGCTTTCAAATTCAGGGGCGAGCCTATACACAAGCCCCGCGTCCGGCACAAGACCGTGCGCCGCGCGATGTCGCACCAAACTTGATTCGCGTCATCTGGGAACGGACATAGAGCCCGCAAGGGAAAGGCGTGACGGTGAGTTCGATCAGACAGACCAAGCCCGCGGACGACAAGAAACGGCGCAATCTGCGTCCGCTGAACCGTCTCGTTCCCTATGTGAGGAATCATCGCGGCATGGTCGCCGGCGCCGTCGTGTTCCTGACGCTCGCGGCGCTGACGACGCTGTCGCTGCCGCTGGCGGTGCGGCGCGTCATCGACGAGGGCTTCACCGGGGCGAGCACCCAGTTCATCGACGCCTATTTCGCGATGCTGCTCGCGCTGGCCGCTCTCCTCGCCGTGTCCAGCGCATGCCGCTACTATTTCGTCATCAGCCTCGGCGAGCGCGTCGTCGCGGACCTTCGCAAGGATGTCTTCGCGCACCTGACCAAGCTGTCCCCGAGCTTCTACGACCGGTCGTTGTCGGGCGAGATCGTCTCGCGCCTCACCGCGGACACGACCCAGATCAAGTCCGTCGTCGGTTCGACGGCCTCGATCTTCCTGCGCAACGCGATCCTCTTCATCGGCGCGCTCGCCATGATGATCATCACGAGCGCCAGCCTTTCGCTGATCGTGATCTCCGCCATCCCCTTCATCGTCCTCCCCCTCGTCGCCTTCGGACGGGGCGTGCGCCGTCGCTCGCGCGAGGCGCAGGACACGCTCGCCGACGCCACCGCCTACGCCTCGGAGGCCATCGGCGCGATGCGCACCGTGCAGGCCTTCACCAGCGAGGGCGCGGTCTCGAACCGCTACGGCAGCGCGGTGGACCGTGCCTTCGGGGCCGCCCGCGCCTCCATCAAGGCGCGCTCGTTTCTCACCGCCTTCGCCATCTTCCTGATCTTCGCCTCGGTGGTCGCCGTCCTGTGGATCGGCGCGAGCCGCGTGGCGCTCGGCACCCTGTCGCCCGGCACGCTCGGCCAGTTCCTGCTCTACGCCGTGTTCGCCGCCGGCGCGCTCGGCCAGCTCTCCGAAGTCTGGGGGGAACTGGCGCTTGCGGCGGGGGCCGCGGAGCGCCTTGGCGAACTTCTGGCGGAGGAGCCGCAGATCGAGGCACCGACGAGCCCCGTGCCCCTCCCCTTGCCCGCAGAAGGGCGCATCGCCTTCGACCGCGTGACGTTCGCTTATCCGAGCCGGCCCGATCTCGCGACGGTCGACGAACTGAGCTTCGACATCGCGCCCGGCGAGACGGTCGCGATCGTCGGCGCGTCGGGCTCCGGCAAGTCGACCATCTTCGGCCTCATCGAACGCTTCTACGACCCGACCGCCGGCCGGATCGTCGTCGACGGCATCGACATCGCCCATGCCGATCCTGCGGAACTGCGCGCACGCATCGCATTCGTGCCGCAGGACACGATGATCTTCGCCGCATCCGTGATCGACAACATCGCGTTCGGAAAGCCCGGCGCGCACGAGAACGACATTCGTGCGGCGGCGCAGTCGGCGCTGGCGACCGGGTTCATCCAGGCGCTCGAACACCAGTACGAGACCCGGCTCGGCGAGCGCGGCGTGACCTTGTCGGGCGGCCAGCGCCAGCGGATCGCGATCGCCCGCGCGATCCTGCGCGATGCGCCGATCCTGCTTCTCGACGAGGCGACCAGCGCGCTCGACGCCGAAAGCGAGGTCCTCGTCCAGCAGGCGCTCGACAAGCTGATGGTGGGCCGCACGACGCTCGTCATCGCGCACCGCCTCGCCACGGTCCTCAAGGCCGACCGCATCCTGGTCCTCGACGGCGGCCGGATCGTCGAGGAAGGCACGCACCAGACGCTGATCGAGAAAGGCGGCATCTATGCGCGCCTCGCCCGCCTGCAGTTCGAGGCGGGACATATCAGCGAAGCGGCCGAGTAGGGAACGTTTGCGCGGCATCGAACGTGCGCCGCGCCGCGCGAACGGCCCCTGTTGGGCGGGCCTTCGGACGGATGGGAAGACGCAGCACCCGACAGGCGGGGCGCGCGTCTGTCCTCACCGAAGGGCAAGGCGGGCACCAGGCGCGATAACGGCCACGTGATCGTGCGAAACCATCGAACGATCGTGATCGTATCTTCCTCGAACATCAACGTTCACCAATCGGAGGATGACTTCATGACACGTACATTGATCGCACTTCTTGCCAGCGCAGGCTTCGCAACGGCAGCGTTCGCCCAGTCCGACATGGCGCCGGGCGTCACCTCGATGGATCAGGACGTCTCGGGCGGCACCGTCTCGGCATCGTCCGTGACGGCACCGGAAAAGGGCTGGCTCGTCGTCCACCGCACGGATGCCGACATGAAGCCCGGCCCGGTCGTCGGTCATGCGCCGCTTGAAGCCGGCGTCAACGAGAACGTCTCGGTCGAACTCGGCGAGGACGTCGCCAGCGGCGACATGCTGATGCTGATGGTCCACTCCGAGGCCGGCGGCAACGAGGAAGGCGTGTTCGAATATACGCTCGGCGCCACCGAGGACGGTCCGATCCGCGTCGATGGCGAACTCGTCACGCAGACCATTACCGCGCAGTAGGACGAGGCTCGGCAGTCCGCTTCGCGGGAGCGGGTCTCCGCTTTCGTGAAGCGCTGCAGAGCGCCTGGCGAATGCGTCCGGCGGTCGGCGCCGGACCCATGCTTTCGGGCATTTCGCAGAACTGATGCCAAGGAAAGGGCTGCCCCGGGGCGGCCCTTTTTCGTATCCCGCAACGGGGCCGAAGCCCGGTCGCGGAACGGAGACCTCATCGCAGCCGGCGGTGCCGGTGCCCTCCGCGCTTTTCCTCTCGACACTTTCGCCCTGAACGACCTATTCGGCGGGCGGCGTCGCGGTGATTTCGATGGCGGCATACCAGGCGGCGAGATCGGCGATCTCCTCGTCGCTCAGTCCCTCGGCGATGATCGACATCTGCTGGTGCTGGCGCGCGCCGGACTTGAAGGCCTTCAACTGTGCCGCGGTGTAGATCGGACTCATGCCGGCAAGGTTCGGCGCATCCGGCGCGACCGCGATTCCGTTCTGGCCGTGGCACGTCGCGCACATCCCGGCCGCGGCCCGGCCCGCCGAAACACTGGCGGCGGTGGCGGGCCCGGAGGCGAGGATAAGAATTGCGAGCACGGAACGGGCGGCCGAACGCGAGGTGATCATGATCTGGACTTTCGAGCGTTGAGGACGGGAACGGCGGTGCGTGCCATCGGCCGCACCGCCGCGCCTTTCAGCGGACCGTTCCCGCCGCGATGGCGACGGAAACGCTCCGGAGCGGTGGCTTACTTGTCGTAGGAGATCCGGTAGAGGGCTCCGGCAAGATCGTCGGAGACCAGCATGGAGCCGTCCTTCATGACCGCGACGTCGACGGGGCGGCCGAGATATTCACCCGAATCGGTCAACCAGCCATCGGCGAAGACTTCGGTTTCGCCCGCAGTGCCCTCTTCGGTCAGCGGCGTGAACATGATCCGCGCGCCGACCGGCTCGGTGCGGTTCCACGAGCCGTGCTGGGCCGAGAAGATGCCGCCCTGATATTTCGCCGGGAAGCTGTCCGCGCCGTAGAAGTCCATGCCGAGATCGGCGGCGTGGGCAGCCATCTCGACCTGCGGCATCACGACGTCGGCGGGAATCTCCTCGGACTTGAACTCCTCGGTGCGCACGTCGCCGCCACCGTAATAGGGAAAGCCGAAATTCTCGCCCGCCTTCGAGGCCATGTTCAGTTCGCCCGGCGGAATGTCGTCGCCCATGCCGTCGACCTGGTTGTCGGTGAACCACAGCTTGCCGTCGTCCGGGTTGAACTGCATGCCGACGGAATTGCGCACGCCGGTGGCATAGACCTTCCGGTCGGACCCGTCGCGGTTCATCGAGATGATGCCGCCGATGCCTTCCTTGTTGTAGAGATCGAGCTTTTCGGCCGGCGGGACGTTGTAGGGCTGGCCGAGCGAGATGTAGAGCCGGTCGTCCGGACCGATGCGGCAGACGCGGGCGGTGTGGTTGAAGCTTTCTTCCGACGTCGGAACCAGCTCGCCCTGGTCGACGACGACGCCGACTGCGACGTCCGGGCTCTCGTAGAAGAACTCGGCGGCCGGCAGCACGAGCACGCGGTTCTGCTCGGCGATGTAGAGGAAGCCGTCCTTGGAGAAGCAGACGCCGTTGGGGATCGCGAACTCGATCGAGGGCGCGAATTCCTTCACCTCGTCGCCGACGCGGTTTTTGTCGCGATCGGTCACCACCCAGACGTTCTGCTTGCGGGTTCCCACGAAGGTCGCGACGCCTTGCGGGCCGACGGCGATGTGGCGCGCATCGGGCACGACCGCGTAGAGCTCGATCTTGAAGCCGTCGGGCAGGTTGATGTTTTCGAGGTTCTTCTTGAGCTGATCGGCATATTCCCCGGTCTGCTCCACGGTCCTGAAGTCCATCGAGGTGCCGGTCGACTGCATGCCCTGCAGCTTCTTCATGTTGTCGGTGGCGTCCTGCGCGCTCGCACCGGACGCGACCATCAGGCCGAGCGTTGCCACCGAGGCCAAAAGCCAGGTTTTCATGTATATCCTCCCGTGCCGAACTTTTCGGCGATTGAAGCGGCTCCCAACCGCTCCCCCGCAATGCTGACGTCCAACCTCCCCTACGTCAATCAGCTGTTGCGTGCAGGCGACACGCCACCCGGACGGAAGTCCGTTCCGGCCCCGCCGATCCCTGATGCCGCCCGAATTTGCGGCAGGCGCGGGCGTGCCGTCGTTCCGGTCGACAGGCACAGCGCATGTTCGGAAACAGGGTGCATCGACGGGGGTGCCTGCCATGGCGACAGCGGTCTACCGCTCGGTGAGCTTGAACTCGATGCGGCGGTTGCGGCGGCGGACCTCCGGTGTCGAGCCCTCTTCGATGGGCTGGAACTGGCCGAAGCCTGTGGCGGCGAGATGTTCCGCCGGAACGCCTTGGCTCACCAGATATTTGACGACGGCGCTCGCGCGCGAGACCGACAACTCCCAATTGTCCGCGAACGAGCCCGTCCCGGACAGGGGAACATTGTCGGTGTGGCCGTCGACGCGTACGATCCAGTTGATGTCGGAGGGGATTTCGGCGGCAAGCTCCTTGATCGCGGCCGCCATCTGGTCGAGTTCGCCGGTCCCCGCATTTTGCAGGTTCGCGCTTCCGGATGGAAACAGCACTTCGGACTGGAAGACGAACCGGTCGCCGACGATCCTCACATTCTCGCGGTCGGCGAGAATCTCGCGCAGGCGCCCGAAAAAGTCCGAGCGATAGCGGTTCAGCTCTTGGACGCGCTGGGCGAGCGCGACGTTGAGGCGGCTTCCGAGATCGGCGATCTTGGTCTGGCTTTCCCGGTCGCGGCTCTCGGAGGCCTCCAGCGCCGATTCGAGCGCGGAGATCTGCTGGCGCAGCGCCGAGAGCTGCTGGTTGAGAAGCTCGACCTGGGATCTGGCTCGCTGCGAGATGGATTCCTCGTCCGCAAGGCTTTCGGTCAGGGCGCCGATCGCCGCGCTCTGCGCCGCCGCGTTGCCGCCATTGGATTCCAGGGCCGCCTGAAGCCGGGATCGATCCTCCTCCAGCGCACCGAGCGAGGCGCGCAGGGACGCGATCTGGTCCTCGCTGTCCTGCGCGTTGGACTGCTCGAGGGCGAGGAGCTGGGTGAGTTCGGCGATCTGCCCGTTCAGCCGGTCGAGCACGGCGTCCTTGCCGGAAATCTCGCGGCTGAGAAGAAACTGCGCGAGGACGAAGACCGACAGGAGAAACATGATGGCCAGAAGCAACGTCGACAGCGCGTCGACGAAGCCCGGCCAGTAATCGGCATTCCCGCCGCCGCCACGCCTGTTGCGGGAAAGCGCCATGGGTCAGTCCTCCCGCGGGGCGAGCGTGCCGCTGCGCGATAGCCGATCGAGAACCTGACGCAGCTGGCGCTGCTCGTCGGCCTGGGTCTCGACGAAATCGCGCATGATCTGCTGCTCGGAGCGCATGTGCTGCACGAGGCCCTGAATGCTCTCGGCCAGATTGGCCATGGCCGCGCTCGTCTTCGGCGAGGAGGCCTGGTCCTGGATCAGCCGGTCGAGCCGCTCGGTCAGACGCCTGAACTCCTCCGTGCCGCTCGCCGCGACCGGCGCGCCCGCCGTGGGCGGCAGCACCATGTCCGAGCCGACGTCGGTGACGGAGGAAAGCCAGTTCTCGAGTTCGGTGTAGAAGCGGTTCTGCGCCCTGCCGATCTGGAGGTCGAGAAAGCCGAGCACCAGCGATCCCGACAGGCCGAACAGGGAGGAGGAAAACGCGGTGCCCATGCCGGCGAGCGGCGCGGCAAGCCCGGCCTTGAGCGAATCGAGCACGCCCGCCGCATCGCCGCCGGTCGGATCGAGACCCTGGATGGTGGCGCCGATCGAGCCGATGGTGCGCAACAGGCCCCAGAACGTTCCAAGCAGGCCGAGAAAGATCAGGAGACCGATGAGGTAGCGGGCGATGTCGCGGGTTTCGTCGAGCCGCGTCGCGATCGAATCGAGGATCGAGCGCATGGAGGTGGTCGAAAGGGAGATCGTGCGGCGCGAACCGATCAGCGCCCGCATGGGCGCCAGCAACACCGGATCCTTCATCGCGCCGAAATTCTTGTCGCCGTCGCGGTAAGCGTTGACCCAGCGCACCTCGCGCGAGAGCCGCCAGACCTGGAGGAGCGCCAGAACGACACCGACGCCGAGCACCCCCACGATCAGTCCGTTGAGGCCCGGATTGGTCGCGAACGCCTGTGCGACCTGCCGGCCGAGGATGAGCACCACGAACCCGACCAGGGCCAGGAAGACGAGCATCGACCACAGGAACACCATCGGGCTGGAGAGCCGCGTCGGATCGTAGGCCCTCGGTCGTGCGTCCGTCTCGGTCTTCGACTTGAAGAACTTCATCCTGCCCCGCTGATTTGCCGTCTACGCCGTCTCCATGAGCGTCCGAACGATTTCCGGATTTTCGAAACACGAAGGACGTGCGGCATCGTCATGCCCCCGACAATAGGCAATTGCGCCGGCATTTGAAACCGCCGGCCCGCCCCGGACGCCTGCCCCGCCCGATTCTCGCAAGCCTGGCGAAAGTCATCATGCCGCGCTGTTCGGATCGACCTCGCCGGTCTCGCGGGACTCGCCTGCCCTACGCGCCGCCTGGCGCTTGCCGGACGCCTGTTTCAACTGGCCGATCAGGAGCTTGTGGATAAATTCGTTGCCGCAGGCGATATCGCCGCGAATATGGTCGAATGCCTCGCCCTCGAGCCCGGTGACGAAGCCGCCGGCTTCCTTCACCAGCAAGGAGCCGGCCGCCAGATCCCATGGCTTCAGCGTCCGTTCCCAGAAACCGTCGAGACGGCCCGCCGCCACGAAGGCAAGGTCGAGCGAGGCGGCGCCATAGCGCCGGATGCCCGCGCTTTCGCCCATCAGCTGGCGCAGTTCGTAGAGAAAGCCGGGATGGTCGCCTATTCCCAGGAACGGGATGCCGGTGCCGAAGAGCGCCTCGGGCAGGCTCTTTCGCGCGGCGACGCGAATGCGTCGATCGTTCAGATAGGCCCCACCGCCCTTTTCGGCCGTGTACATCTCGTCGAGCGCCGGATTGAAGACCACGGCCGCGACGATCTCGCCGTCGCGCTCCAGCGCGATCGAGACCGCGAACATGGGCAGGCCATGCAGGAAGTTCGTCGTGCCGTCGAGCGGATCGACGATCCAGCGATGCTGCGGGTCGCGGCCCTCGACCGCGCCGCGCTCCTCCATCAGGAAGCCCCAGTCGGGCCGCACCCTGGAAAGCTCCTTGAAGACGACGTCTTCCGCCTTGCGGTCCGCCGACGAGACGAAATCCGCCGGACCCTTCATCGACACCTGCAGATGCTGAACCTCGCCGAAATCACGAACGAGCCCGCGGCCCGCCTTGGTCGCGGCCTGGGACATGACGTTGAGTAGCGCGGAACGGGCCATGGGATTCCTGTCTGTATCGAAGGCGAAGGCACGCCTGTCGGCGTCCCTTCGAGAAAGAAGACGGGCGCAGCGCGATGAGATCGCCGCCGTCCGTCGAGAAGTGGAACGCCGCGATCCTATTCGGCGCGGCGCAGATAGGTGATCTCGTTGGTGTCCACCAGGATCCGCTCGCCGGCGGAGATGAAGGGAGGCACCATGACGCGCACGCCGTTCTCCATGAGGGCGGGCTTGTAGGACGAGGTCGCGGTCTGGCCCTTGACGACCGGATCGGCCTCGGTGATCTCGAGCACGACCTGGTCGGGAAGCTGGATGCCGATCGCCTTTTCCTCGTAGAGCTCGACCGTGACCGTCATGCCGTCCTGAAGAAATGCGGCGCGATCGCCGACGAAATCCTTCATCAGTTCGAGCTGCTCATAGGTTTCGGAATCCATGAAGACCAGCATTTCGCCTTCGGCATAGAGGAACTGGTATTCCTTCTGCTCGAGGCGGACCTTCTCGACCGTCTCGGCGGCGCGGAAACGCTCGTTGAGCTTCGTGCCGTCGATCAGGTTCTTCAGCTCCACCTGTGCGAAGGCGCCGCCCTTGCCCGGCTTGACGTGCTGGGTCTTGACGGCGGCCCACAGGCCACCCTTGTGCTCGATGACGTTGCCGGCGCGGATTTCGTTTCCGTTGATCTTCATGTCTGTCTCAAAACCATTTCGCTTGGACGACCGGTGGCGCCTGTTTCGTGGATCGCGGCCCGATCGGGAAAAATCTCTCGCGGCCAACGGATCGATCCCGTTCGCCACCTTTCGTCCGCTCAACACCACAAATCCGGTTCTGCATCAAGCTGGCCGCCCGATTTGCAGGACGAACGGATGCGTCGAGGCCCGGCCCGGCGTTGACGCCACCTGCGTGCCTCACGTCACCGAGAGGATCGCGCGGGCGGGGAGAAGGCCCGCCGCCCGCACCGGCCGAAGCGTTTGTCAGCCGGTGCGGAAGCGATTGGCCTCTTCGAGGGCGGCTTTCTGAGCCTCGTCGCTCAGGCCCTTGAAGAAGTCGTCGAGCACCGGATCGCTGTTGTCGAGACGTTTGGCGATCACCGCCCATTTCGCCGCCTCGGCGATGTCGGGCTTGGTGCCGAGGCCGTCCTTGTAGAGATGGGCGACACGGTTGATGGCGATCGCATTGCCATCGAGGGCGGCCTTGCGAAGAAAGTCGAACCCCTCCTCCGACCGCTTCGGCCCGCCGCGGCCGTTGAGAAGCCAGATACCATATTCGATCTCGGCGATGCCGAAGCCGTTGACGGCGGCGCGGCGCAGCCAGTCGCGCGCGTCCGTCTCGCTCTTCTCGATCCCCTGGCCGGACGCAAGAAGCTGCGACATGGCATATTGGGCGTCGGCGATGCCGGCATTGCCGGCGGAGCGGAAATAGGGAACCGCCGCGGCAAAGCCGCTGGCCGGCGAGGTCTGCACCAGAAGCTGGGCATAGTTGAATTCGGCGAGCGGCAGCTTGGCGTCGGCCGCCTGCTTCAGGAGTTCGAGCGCGCGGGCCTCGTCCCGGGCGATGCCGGTGCCCGACAGGAGCAGCATGGCGAAACTGAACTGGGCCGCGGGGTCGCCGCTCTCTGCCGCCGCCTCGAACCAGCGCGCGGCCTGATCGACGTCGACGGGAACGCCGAGACCGTTTTCGTAGATCTCGCCGAGCAGGGCCTGGGCGGCCGGGTCGCCGAGCTTGGCGAGCGGCTCGGCGATCTCCATGGCGCTGAGATAATAGCCGCGCTGGAACGCGGCGTAGGCGCTGGCGCTCGAACCCTGGCGGTTCGCGGCGCCCCGATCCGGGATCGCCGCGCCCGCATTCTCATCCTCGCCGGCCTCGGGCGCGAGCGAGGGCCGAAGGTCCGGCACGGGAAGCGTCTGGTCGGGGCGCGCGGCGTCCGGCGTCATCGGCTCGTTCTGCGCAAGGACCGGCCCGGCCGCCGCGGCGGCGAGAAGTCCCGACAGGAGAGCGGCGCGCGGCGCCCATCGCCCGGCGTCGAACCTGATCACGCAGTTTCCCTCATGCGCGCTTTTTCCTTTTCCCGCTGGAAGCGATCCTCCAGAATGGCGTTCACCTCGGCCACCCGATCGGCTTCCCGCCCGGGCTCGTCGAAGATGGCCGAGGACAGCGCGATGAACTCCGCTCCGGTCTCCGCGACGATCTCGACGGCCTCGATCGCGTTCGAACCGAGCGCGATGCAGGGCAGTTCCACCATGTCCGCCCACCATTCGGCCATGGCGAGGGTCTTGGGATGCGGCTCGGGGACGTTGTCCTGACCGAGGCGCCCGAAGAAGAGGTAATCCGGCAAGGCCTCGCCCGCGACGAGGGCTTCGTGGCGTGTCTTGAAGCCGGAAGCGCCGATGATCATGCGCGGCGCATGGGCCTCGATCGCCTCGCGCAGCGCGTCGATCTTGCCGGCCGTCAGATGAACGCCGTCGGCGCGGACACGCCCCGCGCATTGTGTATCGTCGACGACGAGCGCCGCCGCGCCCGCCTCCTGCGCGAGCCTGACGAGCGGTTCGGCATAGTCCTGGAACGCTGCATGCTCGCGGCCCGCCGGATCGATCAGGACGGAGGCGACGTCCCCGCCCGACAGGGCGCGGCCCAGAGCCGTTGCGGCCGTGTCGTCGGCGAGGCAGGAGGTCAGGAGGACCAGGCGCTGGCGGATGGGATCGTCGGAGGTCATGGGAGGGTCTGTCCTGATGAAGATGTCACGCTGTCGCCACGCTTAGGCCCATCACAGTGTGATGAAAACCATGGCAGTTCAAGATCGGTCCGGATCCGTCCCGATTTTCCCGCCGGTCCGGGCAAACAGCCGTGCGGCGGCGACGAACCGTCCGGATCAATCGCCGGTGTCGGCCTCGGCGAGATCGGACAGCAGGATCTCGACCTCCGCATCCTCTCCGGCCTTGACCGTGAACGTCCGCTGATACGTCGTGTCGCGGTTGCGCGCGATCGCCGTGTAGTCGCCCTCGTTCAGCACCATCGAGGCGAAGGCGCCCGCGCTCTTGCGCAGAATGTCGCCGGACGTGCTGGCGATCGTCCATGCGGTGCCGGCGATCGCCTCTCCCCCCTTCTCGCGCACGAGCTTCAGGGTCTGCTGGGACGCGTGGTGCTGAAGCGTCGCTTCCGTCAGCTTGCCGGCTTCCACTTTGATGTCGCCCTGGGTCTGGGCGTTCACCGACCCGTAGGTCGAGACGACGTGGTAGAGCCCGGCATTGAGGCGCACCGTCTCTCCCGCCGCAACGCCGCTCGCGATCAGTTCGCGGTCGCTTTCCAGCTCCGGGTCCGAATAGATATCGAATCGGAGACGCGATTTCGGAACCTCGGCTCCGTCCGCGGACGCGGTCGCGTTGAGCTTCAGACCGCCGGCACCCAGAACGATGACCTCCTTCGCGCTCACCCCGGAAAAGTCGATCCGCTTGACGATCCCGGCCCGTCCGAAGATCGCGTGGACGATGTAGGCGCCGGGCGGCACGTCGAAGCTGGGCTGCGCCTCCTTCGACGTCGCGATCAGCGCGGAGCGCCCGTCGAGTTGCGGGACGGCGGAAAACAGACGCCAGACCAGCCCGTTCGGTACGGGTTCGCCGTCGTCGACCAGCCGCGCCTCGAGAACCAGCTCGGCGTTCGGCCGGAAGGCCTTGGGCTCGACGTTGAGTTGCGGGGCGTAGGCGGGAAGGTTCGGCAGGTCGAGCGCGGAGGTGCCGCGCGGGCTCGCTCGCTCCGGCAGTGCGATCGGGTCGAAGGTTTTCAGGGACCGGTTCTGCGGCACGCCCACATCGGCCGCATCCGGCAGGAGTTCGATGGCCGAGGGCGAGACATAGACGTTCGGACCCGGCTTCTCGTCGCCGCCGAAGAGCCCTTCCAGACCCCCGAAGCCGCCACCACCGAACAGACCGCCGCCGCCTTTGCCGGCATCCTGCGCAAGCGCCGGCCCGAGGGCGACGCCCAGGGCGAGCAGCGCCATGCCGAGGAAGCTTGCGGCGGCGCGAACGAAGGCGCCAGGACGCGACACGATACTCATCACTACCCCCTTACGCTCGAACGGCACGCGAATCGGACGATCGACCTCGTCGTGCGGAACCCTTGGCGCGCGATCATGGCAAAGTCGCGCCGAACCGATCGCGGCATCGCCTTTGAAACGGACGTCGCGCGCCTTATAGCCTTTTCGTGGACTTCGAGCCACAGGGCGGCGGGCCATGTCCAACGCCCAACCTTCATGTCAGTCGACCGAAAGACCCGCCGTGCCAGATCTTCTCGCCCACCTTACGACCCGTCGCTCCCTGCCGCTGCCGGCGCTCGTCGAACCCGGCCCCTCGACGGAGCAACTGAACGACATGCTGACGATCGCGGTGCGGGTTCCCGATCACGGCAAACTTGCGCCCTGGCGATTCATTCTCTTCAGCGGCGATGGAGCGGTGAAGGCGGGCGCAGCGCTCGGCGCGCTCGTGGCCCGCCGCGAAGGCCCGCTCAGCGAGACGCGCCAGCGCGTCGAGGACACCCGCTTCACCCGCGCGCCGCTCGTCGTCGCCGTCGTCTCCACGGCCGCCGACCACGTGAAGATCCCGATCTGGGAGCAGCAACTGTCGGCCGGGGCCGTGTGCCTCAACCTCATTCACGGGGCCAATGCCAAGGGCTTTGCCGCCACATGGCTGACCGAATGGCCCGCCTACGACATCGAGGCGAAAGCGCTCCTCGGCATTGCCCCGCACGAGGCCGTCGCCGGCTTCATCCATATCGGCACGCCGGGCGAGCCCCCGTCCGAGCGTCCCCGCCCGGCGCTGGCGGATCTCGTCTCGGTCTACGACGGGGGAACGGCCTGATGTTCTACCGCACGGACACGAACGATCACGGGCTTGCGCACGATCCGTTCAAGGCGATCGTCTCGCCGCGGCCGATCGGCTGGATCTCGACGCTGTCGGCGGACGGCATCGCCAATCTCGCCCCTTACAGCTTCTTCACCGCGATCGGCGATTCGCCCAAGCTGGTCATGGTCTCGTCCTCCGGTCTGAAGGACATGGCGCGGACCGCGATCGAGACCGGCGAGTTCGTCTGCAACCTGGCGACGCGCGCGCTCGCAAGGCAGGTGGTGCGGACGTCGGCGCAAGCGCCCTCGCATGTCGACGAGTTCGAGATGACGGGCCTGACCAAGGCCGACTGCCGCATCGTCAAGGCGCCAAGGGTCGCGGAAAGTCCCGCCGCGCTCGAATGCGTCGTCACCCAGAGCTTTCATCCCAAAACGCAGGCCGGCCATTCGAACAATCTCGTCATCATCGGCGAAGTCGTCGGCATTCATCTCGACGAGGCGATCCTGAAGGACGGGCGGATCGACATGGCCCTCGCCGCCCCGCTGGCGCGGCTCGGCTATCTCGATTACTCCGTGTCCGACGAGGTGTTCGCCATTCCCCGGCCCCGCACGCCGGACGGAAGCGACATCTGACCCGGCGCCCGTCGACGATTTCGGGCGGAACCGCCGGTGTGCCGCAATGCGGGCACGCAGACGCCCGATGCGATCGGCGGCCTGCCCCACACCATCCCGTGACGGACGGCAGGTTTGATTCAACTTTAACAAACATGGTGAACCGAACCTTAAGGCTTTTGTCCCAGACTGCGTAACCAGAATGGTCACAGCGTCTGGAGTTTTGCCCGATGGCTCAGGAAACAGCAGCGAGCTGGTGCGACGCCGCCCCTGCCGGGCAGCGCGCGGAATGGGCCGGACGGTTGGCACGCGCCCTGATCGACGGCATGACGCCAAAGGCCGACCGGGACGACATCGAGGCGATTCTGTTCCAGATCGCAGGTGACCCCGCCGCCTCGGTTCGCCGGTCACTCGCGGTGGCGGTGGCCGAAGCGCCCGACGTCCCGAAGCGGCTGATCAAGCAGCTCGCCCGCGACACCGACAGCGTTGCGGCGCCGGTCATCATGGGCTCCAGCCATCTCGACGATACGGATCTCATCGAACTCGTCCTGACCGCGCGCGAGAAGCCGCTGCAGGCGGTTCTAAGGCGCGCAACGCTTTCCTGCGCGGTCTGTGCGGCGATCGCGGGCCTCGGGACGAATGCGCTGATCCTCGATCTTCTCGACCATCCCCATGCCGATATCGGCCCCGACACCTTGCGCGGCATCGCCGAGGCGTTCGGCCACGTCGCCGAGATCCGCGGCGCACTCTTCGATCGGGCCGATCTTCCCGCGACCATTCGCCAGGCGCTCATGAAGACGGCAAGCCAGGCCGTCGCCGCCTCGCCGCTGGCGCAACTGGCGCTCGGCGCACGTCAGAGCGCACGGGTCGGCGAGGAAGCCTGCCACCGGGGCACGGCGGCGATCGTCGGCAATGCGCCGCGCGGCGAACGCGCACGGCTCATCGACGACCT
The DNA here is from genome assembly GCF_034321785.1 of Fulvimarina uroteuthidis. NCBI lineage: Bacteria > Pseudomonadati > Pseudomonadota > Alphaproteobacteria > Hyphomicrobiales > Aurantimonadaceae > Fulvimarina > Fulvimarina uroteuthidis. Next base: position 539,447 of record NZ_JAXLPB010000001.1, read on the forward strand.
CGTCGCGGCCGATCAGCTCTCGCCCGCCGTGATGCTCCGCCTTGCCTGTTCGGGCTTGCTGGAAGCCCTGACGGAAGCCCTGTCGCGGCTTTCGGGCGTTGCGCCCAGACGGGTACGTGCGGTGCTGGTGGAAGGCCGGCGCATTCCGTTCGTCGCCCTTTGCGCGCGAGCCGGCCTGCCGGACGCCTCGGTGCCGATCCTCTTTCACGCCGTCGACGTCTGGCGCCTCGCCGACGAACGGGGCGAGCCGCTGCACGCGGCGGAGGTCGCCGCGCGGGTGATGGGACGCATGCGCGACGACCTGTCTGACGGCGAGACGCGCACCTTGGAGCCGGCGCTTGCCTTCCTGCGCGGTCTTGCCCGCGAAATGGCCTCGCCCGTCGCACCTCTGGACAGCGCACCGGCGATCGCGGCCTGATCCGTCAGGCGCCTGCGACGATGCCGTGGCGATTCCTCAGATATTCTGCATTGAGCGTTTGCATTGAGCGTTCGGAAGATCGATTCCGACCTGCGGGCAAACGCTCTGGCCGGCGGACCCGGGGCCGGAGGTTTCGTCGGGCCTTGGAGCCGGCGCGTCGTTCGCAGCCCTCGAAATGGCATCGCGAACCCGATCGTTCAGGCTTATGTTCTCCGCCTTCGCCTTCACGACGGCAGCATGGTGGAGGTCAGGATCGAGCCGGACGTTGAACTTGCCCGAAGAGTGCCGAAAGGGCTCCAGACCCCGCTCGGCGCCCATGTCGAGGAACACCTTGAGCGACATACGCCCCTCGGCCTCCAGATCGGCAAGGCTCGACGCGTAGAAATCCGCGCCGCCGTTCAGCCCGACAAACTCTCCGCGCAACATGGCGATCTCGCGATCCTAGGAAATGACGGCCTTCCGGCCATCGATGTCCATCAGGTTTTGGGTCATGGGGCAGTTCCGTTGCTTTCCACCCATTTACGAATGCTGGCGACCGCGCCCTCGTCGGTGTCGCGCGAGGGATGCGGACGGTGGAAATCCCGTACCGCCTCGAAAAGCCACACACCGATGCGCGAGCCGTCCCGCTCGTCGGCCGCGAAAAGACGGACTGAAGCGTTCGCAAGCTTCTTTCCTGCATGACTCCAAGCACTATACAGCGGTACCAATTCCGAGACCCGCCCGGCTCATGCCTTGACGCTCTCCACCGCCTGCAGCACCCGTTCCGGCGTCGCGGGGGCGTCGAGATCGGGGAAGCGCCGGCCGCCGCCGGCCGCCAGCACCGCGTCCGAGAGGGCGCAGAACACCGAGATCGCCAGCATGAAGGGCGGCTCGCCGACGGCCTTGGAGCGATAGATGGTCTCGGAAAGGTTCTCGCCCTTGTCCCAGATCGCGATCCGCAGATCGTCGGGCCGGTCGTTGGCGGTGGGGATCTTGTAGGTGGAGGGCGCGTGGGTCTTCAGATGACCCTTGGCGTCCCACCACAACTCCTCCATCGTAAGCCAGCCCATGCCCTGGATGAAGCCGCCCTCGATCTGGCCGCGATCGATCGCCGGGTTCAGCGACTGGCCGCAATCGTGCAGGATATCGGCGCGCAGGAGCCGGTGTTCGCCGGTCAGCGTGTCGACGAGAACCTCCGAACAGGCCGCGCCGTAGGCGAAATAGTAAAACGGCGTGCCCGATGCGCGCTCCCGGTCGTAGGCGACGCCGGGCGTTGCGTAGAAGCCGGTCGAGGAGAGCGGGACGCGGGCGAGATAGGCCTCGCCGACGAGGTCCGAGAAGCGTTTTTCGGTCTCGCCGATGACGACGCGGTTCGCCTTGAAGGCGATGGCCTCCTTCGGAACGCGATAGCGCGCCGATGCGAAATCGACGAGCCGCCGCCTGATGGTGCGGGCGGCGGCCTGCGCCGCCATGCCGTTGAGATCTGAGCCTGAGGAGGCGGCGGTGGCCGAGGTGTTGGGGACCTTGGCGGTGGACGTCGCGGTGATCTTCACCCGTTCGAGATCGATCTGGAATTCCTCGGCGACGACCTGCGCGACCTTGGTGAACAGCCCCTGCCCCATCTCCGTGCCGCCATGATTGAGATGGACCGAGCCATCCTTGTAGACATGGACGAGCGCGCCCGCCTGGTTGAGATGGCTGGTCGTGAACGAGATGCCGAACTTCACCGGCGTGAGCGCCAGTCCCTTCTTCAGGATCGCGCTCGAGGCATTGAATTCCGACACCGCCTTGCGGCGCGCGCGGTAATCCGAAGACGCCTCCAACTCGTCGACGATCTCGGAGATGACGCAATCGGTGACCGCCATATGATAGGGCGTCGTGCCCGGCGTCTGACCCGGAGGGGCATAGAAATTGGCCTTGCGCACATCCAGCGGATCGCGGCCCGTCAGGTGGGCGACCCTGTCCAGCGCCCGTTCGATGCCGACCATGCCCTGCGGGCCGCCGAACCCGCGAAACGCGGTGTTGGAGACCGTGTTGGTCTTCACCCGGCGCGAGTGGATGCGGGCCGCCTTCAGATCGTAGGCATTGTCGGCGTGAAACATCGCCCGGTCGGCGATGGCGCCCGACAGGTCCTTGGAGGCCCCGCAGCGCACGACATGGGCAAAATCCGCGCCGGCGATCCGGCCGTCAGCGTCGAAGCCGAGCCGGTAGTCGATGCGCACCTCGTGGCGCTTGCCGGTCATCACCATGTCGTCGTCGCGGTCCAGCCGGCACTTGGCCGGGCGTCCCGTCTTCACCGCGACGAGGGCGGCAAGACAGGCGAACAGCGCCGGCTGGCTTTCCTTGCCGCCGAATCCGCCGCCCATGCGCCGCACCTCGACGGTGACGGCATGGTCCGGCACGCCCAGCATCTTGGCGACATTGTGCTGAACCTCGGACGGGTGCTGGGTGGAGGAGCGCACGAAGACGTCGCCGTCTTCGAGGGGGGCGGCGGTCGCGATCTGGCCTTCCAGATAGAAATGATCCTGCCCGCCGACCTCGATGCGGCCGTCGATCGAACAGGCGGCGGACGCGATCGCCGCGTTCCAGTCCCCAAGCTGCATGGTATGGGCCGGCAGCAGATCCTCGTTCGCGAGATCCGAGGCCCGGATCGCCTCGTCGATAAGGATCGCGTGCGGCAGCACCTCGTATTCGACGATGCCGAGCATGGCGGCCCTGCGGGCCAGATCGCGGCTGGTGGCGGCCACCGCGAAGACCGGCTGACCGATGCAATGCACCTCGTCTTCGGCCAGAATGGGATCGTCGCCGAACACGGGCGAATAATCGTTCTGGCCGGGAATGTCGTCCGCCGTCAGGACGCAGGCGACGCCCGGCGCCTCGCGCACCTTCGCAACGTCCAGCGACACGATCCTCGCATGGGCATGGATGCTCTGTGCGATGTAGATGTGGAGCGTGCCCGGCAGTTCCGGCTCGTCGTCGGTGTAGCGCGCGGTGCCGCGCACATGCATCGCGCCGCTGTCATGGGGGCGCGGCGTCCTGACGCCGCCGCTGATCGCGGCTTGCCGGGTCGGCGCCGTCTCTTCGAGATCGGCGATGCTGGGCTCGCCGGCACCGGAGCGATCCTGGATCCGGGTTTCGTCCATCTAGGCAACTCCTCGCGTCCGGGGTCCCGTCTCGAAGGCCGACAGCCGCGCAGGCGCGCCGTCCCCGAGCTCCAGCCGAAACCGCTCGACGAGGTTCTGCGCCGTCTTCAGGCGATAGGCGCTCGAGGCCCGCATATCCGACAGAGGCTGGAAATCGTCGGCCAGCGCGACCTGCGCGGCCCGCACCGCGCCCTCGTCGAAGGGCCTGCCCAGAAGCGCGGCCTCCGCGGCCTCCGCCCGCTTCGGGGTTCCGGCCATGCCGCCGAACGCCAGCCGCGCCTCGGTGACGAGGTCGCCGTCGAAGGTCAGGCGGAACGCGGCCATGACCGCGGAGATATCGGAATCGAAGCGCTTGGAGATCTTGTGCGCGAAGAACCGCTGGTTGGCATCGAGACGCGGCGTCTCGATCGCGACGACGAACTCGCCGGGCGCGCGGTCCTGCCTGCCATAATCGAGAAAGAAATCCTCCAGGTCGATGGCCCGGATATCGTCGGCCTTTCGCAGATAGACGCGGCTCGCCAGCGCGATCAGGCAGGGCGGCAGGTCGCCGATCGGCGAGCCGTTGGCGATGTTGCCGCCCATGGTTCCGGCATTGCGGGTCTGCGCGCCGGCAAAGCGCCGCATCGTCTCGCCGAGGTCGCGATGGATGTCGGCGAGCGTCGCGAAGGCTTCGGCATGGGTCACGGCGGCGCCGAAATAGACGACGTTGAGGCGTTCCTCGATCATCTGCAGATCCTGCACCTTCGACAGGTCGATGAGGATCGGAAGATCGCGGTGCTGCTTGGTCACCCAGAGACCGACATCGGTCGCACCGGCGACGAGGGTCGCGTCCGGATGCGCGGCGTAGAGATCGGCGAGATCATCGACATTCTCCGGCGCGAACCAGAGCTGGCGGCCAGCGGGACCGTCCGCCTCGTAGCGGAAGACCGCGCCGTTCTGGATTTGCGAGAGCTGCCGGGCGAGCGCCAGGTCCTCGCCGAGCACGTCGGCGCGCGGCACCTGCGCAAGCGCTTCGCCGGCCTCGACGATCGGGCCGTAGCCGGTACAACGGCAGAGATTGCCGGAGATCTGATCCTTCACCGACTGGCGATCCGAAAGCTTGCCGGCGTCCCAGGCGGCGAAAAGCTGGACGACGAAGCCGGGCGTGCAGAACCCGCACTGGCTGGCGTGCATGTCGACCATGGCGTCGCGCAAGCTAGCCGCGCCCGCCGCGCCGCGATGGGCGCCGAGCTTCTCCACGGTCTCGACAGCCCGCCCGTTCATGGCCGGCAGAAACTGAATGCAGGAATTGAGCGCGCGGCGCTTCAGCCCGCCGGACGCGTCGGCCTCCGACACGAGCACCGTGCAGGCGCCGCAATCGCCTTCCGCGCAGCCCTCCTTGGTGCCGGTCAGATGCTCGCTCTCGCGCAAGTACTGGAGCAGCGTCGTCGTCGCGGCGACGCCCGAAACCGCGCGCGGCTCGCCGTTGAGAAGAAAGCGGATCGTCCCCGTGCCCGTGTCGCTCATCAGCTTCCCCGATAGGTCGAGTAGCCGAAGGGCGAGATCAGGAGCGGCACGTGATAATGCGTCGGCTCGTCCATGCCGAACCGGATCACGACCTCGTCCAGGAATTTCGGATCGGGAAGATCGAGCCCCATGCGATCGAAATAGCGTCCGGCGCCGAAGACAAGTTCGTAGCGCCCGGCCTGGAAATCGTCCCCCCCCAGGATCGGGGCGTCGCAACGACCATCCTGGTTCGTCTCGACGTCCGCCAGCGTCTCGCGCGAACCGTCGGCCGACAGCCGATGAAGCACGATCCGAAGCCCGCCGGCCGGCCGGCCGGTCGCCGTGTCGAGAACATGGGTCGTCAGAAACCCGCCATCCTGGTTCGCCATGAAGCGCCTCGCATTCGTTTGCCGCCCGGATGATGCACCGCAACCCCCCGCACCCGCAAGGGATCTACCCGCAATGACCCGAGTGTCCCGCAAAGTGCGTGCCGCGCACGAACGAGAAACGGGCGCCCGAAGGACGCCCGCTCGTTCATGCCGTCAGGCCTGCCCGGTTCAGCGGACGATGTAGACGATCTGACGGGTGGTCGGATCGACCAGCACCTGCTGGCCGTTCACATTGGCGTACTGATACTCGTATTCCGGGATCGCAGCGAGCGATACGTTCTCGGGAATGCCCGCACCGACGACGGTCTCGCCTTCCAGATAGACCGGATCGACGGGGTTCGAGCGCACATATTCGATGCGCGGCTCCGGCGGATTGGCTGCGGCACCAGCCACGAGGCCGATACCACCGCCGACCGCGGCGCCGACGGGGCCGCCGACGAGCGCACCGATGGTCGCGCCGGTCGCGGCGCCGGCAAGTTCGCCCGCCCCGCCCTCGTCTTCATAGGTGACGACCGGGATCGATTCCGGTGCGGCCTGGCGGCGCTGCACCACGACGACGGTCTCGCCTTCCACTTCGGTCGTCAGATATTGCGCCGACGCCCAGCCCTGCGTGCCCTCGACGGTGACGCGGCACCAATCGCCGGCATCGTTGCAGCCGTCGAGCGTTGCGGCATCGCCGGTCGGCAGCACGCCGACGATCGGGAAGTTCGAGCCGGGTCCCGCACGGACGTTGAGGTCGGTGGTCGACGAGATAGCGGTCTGCGCCAGCGACGGCGAGACGGACAGGGCGGCGAACGAGGCGCCGGCTGCGGCGAGAATCATGAAGCGTTTCATAGGTGAACTCCCAAGTTGATGTCCGCCGTCATTGGCGATCGGCGCGATGGGGGAACAAGCCGCTGAACGGGTGTTCGGTTCCCGTTTTTCTTCTGAATACAATGTATAGACGTCATTCATCCTGCGTTCATGTCCGAACGATACCTCGCACAGGCGATGTTTCAGGCATGACCGAACCATCGCCAAGTGCCACTCCAAGTAAAACCACCGCTTCATCTTGTTTCAGGACGGGCTTCGAGAGCGGTTCCGGAGGGCCGGCCGGGCGCGCCACCGCAGTTTGCGGCGCTTTCTGGTGCACCGCACGCATCCGCGTTGCCCGACCGCGATCGCGTGGGCTAGAAAGGGGGATATCCCAGCGCTTGGACGGCCCATGACGAACCCTTCCTATCCCCGCGATCTCAAAGGCTACGGCCAGATCCCGCCCGATCCGAACTGGCCGAACCCGAACGGCACCGGCCCGGCGAAGATCTGCGTCCAGTTCGTCGTCAATTACGAGGAAGGCGGCGAGAACGCGGTCCTGCACGGCGATGCCGCGTCCGAGGCGTTCCTCTCGGAAATCGTCGGCGCCAGCGCCTGGCCGGGCCAGCGCCACATGAACATGGAATCGATCTACGAATACGGATCGCGCGCCGGCTTCTGGCGGCTGCACCGCATGTTCACCGAGCGCGCAATGCCGGTCACGGTCTACGGCGTCGCAACGGCGCTCGCCCGCAATCCGGACGCCGTATCGGCCATGCGGGCCGCCGGATGGGAGATCGCGTCGCACGGGCTGAAATGGATCGAGTACAAGGATTTCTCCAAGGAAGCCGAGCGCGAGCACATGGAGGCGGCGATCCTTTTGCACGAGGCGGTGACCGGCGAGAGCCCGAAAGGCTGGTATACGGGCCGATCCTCGCCGCACACGCTGGAACTGGCGGCGGAAAACGGCACGTTCGCCTACGCCTCCGACGCCTATGCCGACGATCTGCCCTACTGGCAGGAGACGGCAACGAACCCGCTTCTCGTCATCCCCTATACGCTCGACACCAACGACATGCGCTTTGCCACGCCGCAGGGGTTCAATTCGGGCGACCAGTATTTCACGTTCCTGAAGGACGCCTTCGACACGCTTTATGCCGAAGGCGAAGCGGGCGCGCCGAAGATGCTGAACATCGGGCTGCACTGCCGTCTGGTGGGCCGGCCCTCCCGCGCCGCCGCGCTGACGCGATTCCTCGACCATGTCCAGTCGAAGCCCGACGTCTGGATCGCGCGGCGCATCGAGATCGCCGAACATTGGCGCGCGCACTTTCCCTACAGGGCGGAATTTCGCCCGAGCCGTCTGAGCCGCGCAGCGTTCCTCGGCCTTTTCGGCGGCACATATGAGCACTCGCCCTTCATCGCCGAGCGTTGCTTCGATTTCGGCCTTTCGCCCGCCTTCGACACGGCGGAGACCCTTGCCGCCGGCATGGCGCGGGAGTTTCGGCTTGCCAGCGAAGCCGAGCGGCTCGGCATCTTGAAAGCCCATCCCGATCTTGCCGGCAAGCTCGCCCTTGCAGGCGGGCTGACGGAGGAATCAAGAGCCGAACAGGCCGGTGCCGGCCTCGATCGCCTGTCGAGCGCCGAGTTCGAGCGCTTCACGGCGCTCAACGCCGCCTATCAGGCCAGGTTCGGCTTCCCGTTCATCATCGCGGTGAAGGGCAAGACCAGGGACGATATTCTGACCGCCTTCGAAACCCGCCTCACCCATGATCGCGATACCGAATTCCGGGCGGCCTGCGCCGAGGTCGAGCAGATCGCCGCTCTGCGCATCGCCGCGATCTTCGCCAACAATGCCGCCATGACACCGAAAGACTGAAAATCATGAGTTCCGAACGTTTCATCCCGTCCGTGCCGCTTGCCGAAGAACCCGATCTCCTGCGCGCCTTCGTCGATCTCGCCCATCCGCGCCTCGGCACCGAGGTGACGCATGCGAGCGACGATTTCTTTGCCGACAAGTCGCGCATGATCGCGCCGGAGCCTCCGGTCTTCTATCCCGACCGCTTCGACGATCATGGCAAGTGGATGGATGGCTGGGAATCGCGCCGCAAGCGGGAGCCCGGCCATGACTGGGCGATCGTGAAGCTCGGCCAGCGCGGGCGGATCGCGGCGATCGACATCGACACCTCCTTCTTCACCGGCAACTATCCGCCCGAAGCCATGATCGAGGCCGCCGATACCGTCGGGGAACCGAAGGATGGCGACTGGTACCCGCTCGTCCCCAAGCGGGCGCTCGACGGCAATGGGCACAATCTCGTCAGGCTCCCCGAACCCGTGCCGGCGCGCTGGCTGAAGCTGCACATCTTTCCCGACGGGGGCGTTGCGCGCCTGCGCGTCTACGGCCGGATCGAGAAGGACTGGAGCGAGGTCGGCGCGGACGAGACCGTCGATCTGGCGGCGCTCGTCAATGGCGGCGCGGCGATCGCCTGGAACGATGCCCATTACGGCTCGCCGGCCAACATGCTGGCCCCGGGGCGCGCACCGGTCATGGCCGATGGCTGGGAGACCGCGCGGCGGCGCCGGCCCGGCAACGACTGGTGCGTCCTGAAACTTGGAACGCCCGGCACGATCGAGCGCATCCTCGTCGACACCCGCCACTTCAAGGGCAACTATCCCGATCGCTTGACCCTGCGCGGGGCCAAGCTCTCCGAACATCCGGTCGAAAGCGAGATCGAGGCCCTGTCGTCGCTCTGGCCTGAGATCGTGACATCGACCAAGCTCGAGGCCGATGCGGAACTCGAGATCGCCGATATCGTGCCTCACGGCGCGATCAGCCATGTGCGCCTCGACATCTTCCCCGACGGCGGCATCTCCCGCCTGCGGCTTTACGGCAGGAAGGCGTCATGAACACCCTCGACACCCGGCCCCTCACCGCCGATGCGTTTCGCCCGTTCGGCGAGGTCGTCGAAACCGACAATGCGTCCGAGATCCGGCTGATCAACAAGGGCACCACGACCCGCTATCACGACATCGCCCCGGTGGACGTGACGGCCGAGGGCGGCACGGCGCTGATCTCCATCTTCCGGGGCAAGCCGTTCGCGTTTCCGGTGACAATCACGATGATGGAGCGCCATCCGCTCGGCTCCCAGGCCTTCGTGCCCCTCTCCGGGCGGCCCTATCTGGTGGTGGTGGCGGCCGACGAGGGCGGCCGCCCGGGCGAGCCGGTCGCGTTTCTGGCAAGGCCCGACCAGGGCGTCTCCTACCATCGCAACGTCTGGCACCATCCGCTGATCTCGCTCGAGGACGTGTCGGATTTTCTCGTGGTCGACCGGGGTGGCGGGGGAGAAAACCTTCAGGAAGCGGACTTCGCCGCGCCGTTCGAGATCGGCCGATAGGCGCAGGGCGGGCAGCGTCTCACCTGCGATAGAACAAGCCTTCCCCGCACCGTGCGCGCAGAGCGCGAAAGATCGATAAGTGCCTTTGACGTTCTCGTCAGCGTGCTGTTAGATCGCCCCGACACGACGATTCGACTTTGGGAGGAGTTTGATTTGCCGAGCGCCGATTACGCCATCGAGACGCGTAATTTAACCAAGACGTTCAAAGGTTTCACGGCGGTCGACGACGTTTCCCTGAAGGTCGAACGCGGAACCATTCACGCCCTGATCGGCCCGAACGGGGCCGGCAAGTCGACGATGTTCAACCTGATCACGAAGTTTCTCGAGCCGACGAGCGGCGCGATCCTCCTGAACGGCAAGGACATCACCCGGGAGAAACCGGCACAGATCGCACGCCGCGGCGCGGTGCGCTCGTTCCAGATCTCCTCGGTGTTCCCGCATCTCACGCTTCTGGAGAACATTCGCGTCGCCCTGCAGCGCCGGATGCACAATTCCTACCATTTCTGGAAGCCGGAATCGCGGCTCGACGTCCTCAACGAGGACGCCCGCAAGATCCTGCGGCAGGTCGATCTGGAGGATTCCGAACATGTCCTCGCGACAGAGCTTCCCTATGGCCGCAAGCGGCTTCTGGAGCTTGCGACGACGCTGGCGCTGGAGCCCCAGGTGATGCTCCTCGACGAGCCGATGGCGGGCATGGGCACGGGCGACGTCTCGCGCGTCGCCGACATCATCCGGCGCGTGGCCGAGGGGCGGACCGTGCTGATGGTCGAGCACAATCTGAACGTCGTCGCCGACCTTTCCCACAGGATCACGGTGCTGCAGCTCGGCGCGGTGCTGGCCGAAGGGACCTACGACGAAGTCAGCCGGAACAAGCAGGTCCGATCGGCCTATATGGGCGAGACCGATGACTGAGACCCTTCTCGATATCAAGAATTTGCAGGCCTGGTACGGCGAGAGCCACATCCTGCACGGGGTGAATTTCGAAGTGCCGAAAGGCCGGATCGTCACCCTTCTGGGGCGAAACGGCGCCGGCAAGACGACGACGCTTCGCTCCATCATGGGGCTCGTCAGGAAACGCACCGGATCGGTCGCCCACGACGGCACCGAAACCATCAGGCTCTCGGCCAACCAGATCGCCCGCACCGGCATCGCCTACTGCCCGGAAGAGCGCGGCATCTTCTCCTCGCTCAACGTGAAGGAAAACCTGATGCTGCCGCCGATCATCCGCGACGGCGGCATGAGCGAGGAGCGCATCTACGAGCTTTTCCCGATCCTGAAGACGCGCGGCAGCAGCCAGGGCACGAAGCTGTCGGGCGGCGAGCAGCAGATGCTGGCGATCGCGCGCATCCTGCGCAGCGGCGCGCAGCTCCTGCTCCTCGACGAGCCGACCGAGGGGCTTGCCCCGGTCATCGTCCAGCATATCGGCGAGATCATCAAGCGCCTGAAGGCGGAGGGCTTCACCATCCTCCTGGTCGAGCAGAACTTCCGCTTCGCCGAGAAGCTCGGCGACGTCCACTACGTCGTCGAGCATGGCGAGGTGATCGACCGGTTCGAGCGAGAGGAGATCGCGTCCAACCGGGACAAGATCACCGGCTATCTCGGGGTCTGACGCGATGACGGCGTTCGGGGCGCAGCCCTTTCGCAAGGGCGGCGTGACCCGCCGCCGATCCCTGCCCCATCCGGCGCGGCGAACCGGTTTGCCGCGTTGCCTTTCAACCTGACACGCATCGCCCGCGACGAACGAAGAAGCACGAAGAACACGAACCCGCGGCGCGGCATTAGAGGGAACACGAAGCGAATGGACTTTCTCGGGGTCCCCTTTCCCGTCTTTGCGGGACAATTGCTGATCGGGCTGATCAACGGCGCCTTCTACGCGGTTCTCAGCCTCGGGCTGGCGCTGATCTTCGGCCTTCTCAACATCGTCAACTTCGCCCATGGCGCCCTCTACATGGTGGGCGCCTTCGTCGCTTTCCTGCTGCTCGACATTCTCGGCATCGGCTACTGGCCGGCGCTGATCATCTCGCCGATCATCGTCGGCTGCTTCGGGATGCTGATCGAGCGCTTTCTCCTGCGGCCCATCGCCGATCTCGACCATCTCTACGGCCTTTTGCTGACGTTCGGCCTTGCGCTCCTTCTCGAAGGCGCGTTCCGTCAGGTCTACGGCGCATCGGGCGAGACCTACGCCATTCCGGCCGCGCTGCAGGGCGGCTTCAATCTCGGCTTCATGTTCCTTCCCACCTACCGGGCCTGGGTCATCGTCGCCGCCGCCGTCGTGTGTGGCGCGACCTGGTTCCTGATCGAGCGCACACGGCTCGGGGCGACCATGCGCGCGGCGGTCGAGAACGCCGATCTCGTCCGGGCCTTCGGGGTCAACGTGCCGTTGCTCGTCACACTCACCTACGGGCTCGGCGTGGCGCTCGCGGCGTTCGCAGGCGTCCTGGCGGCCCCGATCTATTCGGTGAACCCGCTGATGGGCTCGAACATCATCATCGTCGTGTTCGCGATCGTCGTCATCGGCGGCCTCGGCTCGATCAAGGGCGCGATCCTGTCCGGCTTCATGCTGGGCGTCTTCGAGGGGCTGACGCGGGTCTATTATCCCGAAGCCTCGAACATCGTCATCTTCGTCGTCATGGCGATCGTCCTCGTCGTGCGCCCGGCGGGACTGTTTGGAAAGACGGCATGAGCGATATGAGCAAGACCGACAGCATGGCAAAACCCGCGAGCGCTGCCGGCACGGCTCCGCCGCCCAAGGCCGGCATTCTGGGCGATGTGCGCCTGTGGGCCGCCATCGGCCTCGTCGCCCTCCTGATCATGCCGCATTACGTCTATCCCGTCATGATCGCGAAGGTCCTGTGCTTCGCGCTGTTCGCGGCGGCCTTCAACCTCCTGCTCGGCTTTGCCGGGCTCCTGTCCTTCGGGCACGCCGCCTTCTTCGGCATGTCGGCCTACGTCACCGGCTACTGCCTGCAATCGCTCGGGCTGACGGCCGAGCTCGGCATCCTGGCCGGCACGGCGACCGGCGCGCTGCTCGGCCTCCTGATGGGTCTCCTCGCGATCCGCCGGCAGGGCATCTATTTCGCGATGATCACGCTCGCCCTGTCCCAGATGGTCTATTTCGTCGCGCTGCAGGCGCCCTTCACCGGCGGCGAGGACGGGCTGCAGGGCGTTCCCCGCCGTCCGCTGTTCGGCGTCGTCGACATGACGAGCAACATGAACGTCTACTATCTGACCCTCGCCATCTTCTGCCTCGGCCTCTTCATCGTCTACCGGACCGTGCATTCCCCGTTCGGCCAAGTGCTGAAATCGATCCGCGAGAACGAGCCGCGCGCGATTTCCCTCGGCTACGATGCGGACCGCTACAAGCTGATGGCCTTCGTCATCTCGGCCGCGCTCGCGGGCCTTGCCGGCTCCACCAAGGTGATGATCTTCCAGCTCGCCTCGCTCACCGACATCCAGTGGCAGATGAGCGGCGAGGTCGTTCTCATGGCGGTTCTGGGCGGCATCGGCACGATGCTGGGACCGATCGTCGGGGCGACGATCATCATCACGCTTCAGAACGAGCTCGCCCAGGTCGGCTCGGTGTCGACCATCGTCCAGGGCGCCGTCTTCGTCTTCTGCGTGCTCGCCTTCCGGCGCGGCATCGTCGGCGAGATCTCCCACTGGATTGCCCGCTGGCGCGGCAGGTCCTGAATGCGCATCATTCCTTCTTACGGCAGGGGCCCCGCACGATGACCCCGTTCGCATTCCATACGCCCCCTTCGATCGTCTTTCGCGACGGCGCGGCGCGCACTCTGGCGGAGATTGTCGGCGCGCGTCTGGGGCCCCGCATCCTCCTCGTCACCGATCCCGGTCTGCGCCGGCTCGGGCTCTGCGATCCGGCGATCGCGTCGATCAAGACCTGCGGGATCGCGGTCACGATCTTCGCCGAGGTCGAGGCCGACCCGTCCGAAGCGACCCTCGAACGGGCGGTCGCGGCAGGCCAGGAGGCGGGCGTCACCGGCGTCATCGGCATGGGCGGCGGATCGTCGCTCGACATCGCCAAGCTCGCCGCGCTGCTGCTGGGCTCCAACGAGGCGCTCGAAGAGGCCTGGGGCGTTGCCAACGCCAAAGGTCCGCGCCTGCCGCTGGTGCTCGTTCCCACCACCGCCGGCACCGGATCGGAGGTCACGCCGATCTCGATCATCACCGTCGGCGAAAACGAGAAGCGCGGCGTGTCGAGCCCTCTGATCATCCCGGACATCGCGGTTCTCGATCCCGACCTCACCCTCGGACTGCCACCGCAGATCACCGCGGCGACCGGCATCGACGCCATGGTTCACGCGATCGAGGCCTATGCCTCGGCAAGCCCGAACAACAATCCGCTCTCCCGCAATCTGGCGCGCGAGGCCCTTCGGCTGCTTGGGGCCCATATCGAGACGGCGGTGAAGGAGGGCGGCGACCGGACGGCGCGCGGCGCGATGCTTCTGGGCTCGATGCTGGCGGGACAGGCCTTCGCCAATTCTCCCGTCGCCGCGGTGCATGCCCTCGCCTATCCGATCGGCGGCATCTTCCACGTCCCGCACGGCCTGTCGAACGCCCTGGTTCTGCCGGCGGTGCTGCGCTTCAACATGCGCGAGGCCGCCGCGAGCTATGGCGAGATCGCCGCCGATGCGTTCCCGCATCTGGACGAGATCGGCACGCAGGCGCGCGGCGAGGCTTTCGCCGAAGCGTTGGAGGCCCTGCGCGAGCGGCTCGGCATGCCGACACGCCTCAGGGACGTCGACATTCCGCGCGACGCGCTCCCCCGCATGGCGTCGGAGGCGATGAAGCAGACCCGGCTTCTCGTCAACAATCCGCGCGCGGTGACGCAGTCGGACGCGCTCGCCATCTACGAGGAAGCCTGGTGACGAAGACGCCTGGCGACGAAGCCAAGAAGTGACGGGGCGCCGCCCCCGCCGCCTCGATCAGGCGGCGCGGGCCTTCCGGCTCGTCTCGGCCAGCTTCACCGTGTCCATCAGCTCGGCGATATTGTCCATCACGTGATCGCGCAGGTCCGCGCGCGCCAGCGCGAAGGCGACGTTCGCCTCGATGAAGCCCTCCTTCGAACCGCAGTCGAAGGTGCGGCCGGCGAACGGAAACGCCGAGAAGGTCTGCGTTTCCATGAGCTTCGCCATGGCGTCGGTCAGTTGGATCTCACCGCCGGCACCTGCTTCCTGGGTCTTCAGAATATCGAAGATCTCGGGCTGCAGAATGTACCGGCCCGAGATATAGGCGTTCGAGGGGGCGTCCTGCGGCGCCGGCTTCTCGACCATCGCATTGATCTCGAACCCGTCGCCGACGGCCCGCCCCTTGCCGACAATGCCGTATTTGTGGGTCTGCGACGGATCGCAGGTCTCGACGGCCACGACATTTCCGCCGCTCTTCCCGTAGAGCGACATCATCGAGGCGAGACATCCCGTCTCCGCCTGCATGATCATGTCGGGAAGGAGAAGCGCGAAGGGCTCGTCGCCCACCAGTTCGCGCGCGCACCACACCGCATGACCAAGGCCGAGGGGTGCCTGCTGCCGCGTGAAGCTCGTCGTTCCGGGGGCAGGCTGCAGTTCGTTGAGCAGCGCCAGCTGGTCCAGCTTGCGCCGCATGGCAAGCGTGTTGGACAGTTCGAGCTGGATATCGAAATAGTCCTCGATGACACCCTTGTTGCGTCCCGTGACGAAGATCAGGTGCTCGATGCCCGCCTCGCGCGCCTCGTCGACCACGTACTGGATCACCGGGCGATCGACGACCGTCAGCATCTCCTTGGGAACCGACTTCGTGGCGGGGAGAAAGCGGGTCCCGAGACCTGCGACGGGAAAGACGGCTTTGCGGACGCGACGCATGACGGTGACTCCAGAACTTCGAAAAACGGCCAAGCTCTCAATGCGGAACCCTCTGCGAAGTTCCGATCGATGGACGTGGGCCGCTTATAGAAGCAAACGGACCGATTTTGCATGACGCTGCCGGACTATCCGCAAAGACGATTAATTCTCCAGGAACAAGATTTTCCGGATTTGGACCATTCGAACGTGGCGTGAACCATCACGGACAGGTGAACGACGAATTTTCCGCTGCGGCATGCGCAGGATCCCGCCGCGCTCGACCAGCCCGACCGGACGCCTCGTTGCCCATCGAAATCGCGCCGGACGGCCCGCGATACGGGATATCGCTGGCTCCCGACGTCGACGCCGCGAACGAGAGCACAAACGCAAAAGGCCGCCTCCTTGCGGAAGCGGCCCCGTGATTTTCGAGCCGGCAGAGCCATCGACGCGCGATGAAACCCGGTCGTAAATCCTCAGACGAAACGAAGAGGCTGCTCTCCGCGCACTGTAAGATTCAAAGACCCAACCAGCTGCTGATAACCACTCGACATTGGATCACCTCCTTTCGTTTCGTTAAACACAAGGCGGAATATGCGGGCTATCCAATTGGCATGCAAGGGTAAATTTTCGGCACCAACTGGTCGTTTTCGCCGCAGGCCGGCTATGCGCCCGGGCCCGGGTCGCATGATGCCGCGTCCCGCCCGAGCCGGCGGACCTGCCTCACCTGTCCTGCGCGGACGACGCGACCGGCATCGCCCGCAAGGCGGACAGGATCTCGCGAACCCTCCTGCGTGCGGGCTCGAGGCCCTGCGCGGTGTCGATGACGAAATCGGCCCGCGCGCGCTTTTGCGCGTCCGGAAGCTGTGAGGCGAGAATGGCGTCGAATGCCGCCTCGCTCATGCCGGGCCGGGCAAGGACACGGGCACGCTGCACGGCTGGCGGCGCCGAGACGACGAGCACCTTGTCGCAGCGCGTCTCCGCGCCGGTCTCGAAAAGCAGGGGAATGTCGAGAACGACCATGTCGGCGCCCGACCTGCGGGCCGCGTCGATGAACGTTTCCTCTTCCTCGCGCACCAGCGGATGGACGATCGCCTCGAGCCGCCGCATCGCCTCGCGATTTCCCACGACGGCCGCCCCGAGGCGGCGGCGGTCGACGACGCCTGCGGTCACCGTGCCGGGAAACGCAGCTTCGATCAGTGGCGCGGCAAGCCCCGCATAGAGCCGGTGCACCGCCGCGTCCGCCGAATGGACCGGCACGCCTTCGTCCGCGAACATCTCAGCCGTGGTGGACTTGCCCATGCCGATGGAGCCGGTGAGCCCGAGAACGATCATCGCGCCGGCATCCGGGCCGTCATGGCGAGACGCCGAGGTCGCGCAGCACGAGCGTGCGCAGTTCCTCCGTCACGTCCGGCCGTGCCCCGAACCAGCGTTCGAAGCCCGGCACGGCCTGATGAAGGAGCATGCCCAGCCCGTCGCAATGCCGCAGCCCGGCCTTCTCGGCGCCGAGAAGCGTCGGCGTCATCAGAGGCGAGTAGACGATGTCCGTCACCATCGCGTCCGGCTTCATCATGGATAGATCGGGCAGCTTGACGGGAAACCAGTCGGGCACCTCCGGGTCCTTTTCGGGAACCGGGGCCGTGTTGACCAGAAGATCGGCGATCGCCAACAGATCGTCGCGCTCGTCCTCGCCGTGGGCCGAAAGCTTCGGTCCGAAATCGCGGACGAGATTTTCCGCGCGCGAAACGGTGCGGTTGACGACGAAGACATGGCCCACCCCGCGCTCGAGAAGCGCGTGTATGACCGCGCGGGCCGCGCCCCCCGCGCCGATGACGACGGCATTCCCGGCCTTGTCCCAGCCTTCGAGCCGTTCGTCGAGATTGGCGGCGAAGCCGTAGGCGTCCGTGTTGCCGCCGACCATGACGCCGTCCTCGAACCAGATCGTGTTGACGGCGCCGATCGCCTCGGCCGCGCCATCGCGCCGTTCGACCCCCCGGAAGGCGGCCTCCTTGTGCGGGATCGTGACATTGCCGCCGGCGAAACCGCCGTCACGCAGGGCATCCAGAAACGCCGCGAACTCCTCCGGCGGAATGCCTTGCCGGATGTAGGCGCCGTCGATCCCAAGCGTCTTCAGCCAGTGGCCGTGGACGAGCGGGGAGCGCGAATGCCAGACCGGCCAGCCGGTGATGAAGGCCTTGGGACCTTCGACCTTCGGCTTGTTCAGATTGGGGTCGAACACCGAATTGTCGCCGCGCACGCGGGCCTCGCCGCTCACATAGGGCTTCGGCGTCCATTCGGCGTCACGCTCGGAAATCGTCTTGCCGCCCGATCCCGCCTTCGTTTCGTCAACCATCGATTTCACCCCGGGCTCGCAGTTCCTTCAGAAGCGGCAGCAACGGCAGGCCGATGATGGTGAAATAGTCCCCGTCGATCGCCTCCATCAGCTGGATGCCCTCCCGCTCGATCTGGTAGCCGCCGACGCTCGTCAGGGCCTTCTGGCCGGCATGGGCGAGATAGCGGCCGATGAAGCCGGGATCGAGCTTGCGCATGGTCAGCGCGGCGATCGATGTATGGCGCCAGATGACCGCGCCGTCGAGAACCAGAACGACCGCGCTGTTGAGATGGTGGGTCTGGCCGGACAGGCTCAGAAGCGCACGGCGCGCCTCTTCCATGTTGGCCGGCTTGTGAAACACCTGGTCGCCCAGCGACAGGGTCTGGTCCGCGCCGATGACGAGGTGGCCGGGATGGCGTTCCGACACGTCCACCGCCTTTGCTTCGGCGAGAATCTGCGCGATCTCGTCGGGGGAAACGCCGCTGCCCTTCAGCGGCGCCTCGACATCGCGCTCGTCGATGTCGGAGGCTTCGGCGGTAAAGTCGACTCCCGCATTCTTCAAAAGTTCGCGGCGATGGACGCTCGACGATGCGAGCACGATGCCTTTCGACATGGGATGGTTTCCTTCCCCAAAATCTTTGCCGGTCGTTTCGCGGTGCCGACCGGTCGTTCTCAAGCGGTTCGGCCGATCCCTGCGAACCGGCGGGCGTCGAAGTCCCCTCGATCGCGGCACGGACCCGCAGACGCCGGCCGGCCGGTTCGATCGGGCGGCGCCCGTTCCTCGTTTCGCTTGTCCCGATTTTCTGAAGAAGGCGCAAGGGGCGGCTTCACCCTTGCATTCCCTTCTGATTTCCTGCGCCATGTTCGATAGACGGGATCATGACACGCGGCGCGGTGCGCCGTTGGCGACGAAGGAATGGCAGGAATGGCGGACGGGTCTGGGGCAAACGGGGTCTACGATTTCTGGATCGATCGCGGCGGCACGTTCACCGACGTCATCGCGAAAGCGCCGGACGGCACGCTGAGCCCGCTCAAGCTCCTGTCGGAGAACCCGGACGCCTACGACGATGCGGCGCTGGAAGGCATCCGGCGCGCCCTCGGGCTTGCGGCGAGCGACGCGATCCCGCCCGGACGCGTCGGCACGGTGCGGATGGGAACGACGGTCGCCACCAACGCACTGCTGGAGCGCAAGGGCGACCGCACGCTTCTTCTCATCACGCGCGGCTTTCGCGATGCGCTGAAGATCGCCTATCAGGCCCGGCCCGACATCTTCGCCAAGGAGATCCTCTTGCCCGAGCAGCTCTACGAGCGGGTGGCGGAGATCCCGGAGCGGGTGCTGGCCGACGGGACCGTCGAGACCGGCTTCGACGAGGCCGCGGCGCGCGAAGCGCTCGGTGCGGCGAAGGCCGACGGCATCGACGCGGTGGCGATCTGCTTCATGCACTCCTGGCGCTACCCCGCGCACGAGAAACGGGCCAGGGCGCTGGCCGAGGAAGCGGGATTCAGCCAAGTCTCCACCGGCCACGAGGTCTCGCCGCTGGTCAAGCTCGTCGGCCGCGGCGATACGGCGGTCGTCGACGCCTATCTCACGCCGATCCTGCGCCGCTACGTCGACAAGGTCGCCTCGGCGCTCGGCGCCCAGACCGGGGACGACACGGCGCCCTCGCTCCAGTTCATGATGTCGTCGGGCGGGCTGACGGCGGCCGAAATGTTCGACGGCAAGGATGCGATTCTGTCCGGCCCGGCCGGCGGCGTCGTCGGCATGGCGGAGACCGGAAAGGCGGCCGGCTTCGAGAAGATCATCGGCTTCGACATGGGCGGCACGTCCACCGACGTCACCCACTATGCCGGAAGCTTCGAGCGGGCACTGGATTCGGAAGTTGCGGGCGTGCGCATCCGCGCGCCGATGATGCGCATTCACACGGTTGCGGCGGGGGGCGGCTCGATCCTTGCCCTCGATCAGGGACGCTTTCAGGTGGGGCCCGCCTCCGCGGGCGCAAATCCCGGCCCCGCCGCCTACGGCAAGGGCGGCCCGCTCACCGTGACGGACGCCAACGTCATGCTGGGCAAGCTGCAGCCCCATCTCTTTCCCGCCGTCTTCGGCCGGAACCAGGACCAGCCCCTCGACGCGGGCGCGGTTCGGGAGAAGTTCGAGGCGTTGCGTCGCCAGATCGGCGGCCAGCGCAGCCTCGAGGAGATCGCCGAAGGCTTCCTCACCATCGCCGTCGAGAACATGGCGAACGCGGTGAAGAAGATCTCCGTCCAGCGTGGCTACGACGTCTCGACCTACCTCCTGAATTCGTTCGGCGGTGCCGGCGGCCAGCATGCCTGCCTCGTCGCCGACGCGCTGGCGATGGAAACGGTTCTGATCCATCCGATGTCCGGGCTCCTGTCCGCCTACGGCATCGGGCTCTCCTCGCTCTTCGCCAGCCGCTCGCAGGCGCTGGTGGCAGAGCTCGGCGTGCCCGCCCGCGGCCAGATCGACGCGCTCGAACAGCGCCTCACCGAAGCAGCGACGGCGGAGCTGACGAGCCAGGGCCTCGGCACCGATCGCATTGCCGTCCGGACGATCCTGCAGCTTCGCTACGACGGCACGGACACGACGCTTCCCGTGGTCTGGACGAAGGACTTCGATGCGGCGCGCCAGGCGTTCGAGGCCGCCCACCGCGCCCAGTTCGGCTTTGTCTATGACGGGCGTGCGATCACGGTGGAGACGGTTTCGCTGGAAGCCTCCGAACTGCGCGATGCCGAGGAGACGCGCCCCCGCGAGGCCGCATCCGGCAACGCTGCGCGATCGTCGGAGACGATCGCGATCTTCACCGGGGGCACGTGGCGCGACGCCGGCGTCTACCGCTCGGACGAACTCGGGGCGACGACCAGCCTCGCCGGTCCCGCCCTGATCATCGAGCCGAACCAGACCATCGTCGTGGAACCGGGATGGCGCGCCGAAAAGACGGAAGGCGGCGACATCCTGATGCGGCGCACCGAAAAGAAGCCGCGGCTGGCCGCCCTCGGCACGGGCACCGGGTCCGGCGAGGACGGCGCGGACCCCATCCTTCTGGAGGTCTTCAACAATCTCTTCATGTCGATCGCCGAACAGATGGGCGTCACGCTGCAGAACACCGCCTCCTCGGTCAACATCAAGGAGCGGCTGGACTTTTCCTGCGCCGTCTTCGACGCCTCCGGCGCGCTCGTCGCCAACGCGCCGCACATGCCGGTGCATCTGGGCTCCATGGACCGTTCGGTGGAAGCGATCATCAAGGCGAACGAGGGCCGGATCCGCCCCGGTGACGTCTATGCGCTGAACGCGCCCTACAATGGCGGCACCCATTTGCCGGACATCACGGTGGTGACGCCCGTCTTCGACGCCGACAAAACGGCCATCCTGTTCTACGTCGCCTCGCGCGGCCACCATGCCGATGTCGGCGGCATCGCGCCGGGCTCGATGACGCCGCGCGCGACGCGGGTCGACGAGGAAGGCGTCCTGTTCGACAATCTGAAGCTCGTCTCGGAAGGCGTGTTCCAGGAGGAGACCGTGCGCGCCGTCCTCACCGACCACCCCTATCCGGCGCGCAATCCCAACCAGAACATCGCCGACCTGAAAGCCCAGATCGCCGCCAACGAGAAGGGCGTGGCGGAACTGCGCCGCATGGTCGAGAATTTCGGGCTTGGAACGGTCGAGGCCTATATGGGCCATGTCCAGGACAATGCGGCGGAAGCCGTGCGCGAGCTGATCGCGCAGCTCGACGATTGCGCATGCGACTATCCGACCGACACCGGCCAGACGATTCGCGTCAAGATCACGATCGACAAGGCGAAGCGCACGGCGACGGTCGACTTCACCGGCACCTCGGCCAGCACCGACAACAATTTCAACGCGCCCGAGCCGGTCACCCGCGCCGCCGTCCTCTATGCGTTCCGGGTGATGGTCGAAAAGCCGATCCCGATGAATGCCGGCTGCCTGAGACCCGTCGAGATCGTGGTGCCGGACGGTTCGATGCTGAAGCCGGTCTATCCGGCGGCGGTGGTCGCCGGCAATGTCGAGACCTCCCAGCACGTCACCAATGCCCTCTTCCAGGCATTCGGCGCGCTGTCCAACCATCAGGGCACGATGAACAACCTGACCTATGGCAATGCGACCCATCAATATTACGAGACGATCTGCGCCGGCTCGCCCGCCGGCCGGATGAACGACGGCACGAGCTTCGCGGGCACGTCCGGCGTCCATTGCCACATGACGAATTCCCGCCTGACGGACCCGGAAATCCTCGAAATGCGCTATCCGGTGGTGCTGGAGGATTTCCATATCCGCAGCGGCTCCGGCGGGGACGGCGCCCGGCGCGGCGGGGACGGCACGCAACGCACCGTCCGGTTCCTGGAAAGGATGGATTGCGCCATTCTCTCCTCCCACCGCACCCGCCCGCCCGAGGGGATCGAAGGCGGCGGACCAGGCGAGAAGGGCGCGACCTTCGTCCGCCGCCTTTCGGGCGAGATGGAAGAGCTGCGCCCCTGCGACCAGACGGTGGTCGAGGCCGGCGAGGCGGTGATCGTGCGAACGCCGACATCCGGCGGTTTCGGCAAGGCGACCTGAAGGACAAAGGACGCGGCTCCCATGAGCGACGGCAAACTGCGGTGGGCGATCATCGGCACCGGGCATATCGCGCGCAAATTCGCCTCCGATCTTCGGTTCTCGAAAACCGGGCGCCTTGCGGCCGTCGGCTCCCGTCGGGCCGCGCGCGCCACGGCCTTCGCCGAGGCGATGGGCGGCGGCGTCACCGGCGGCGAGACGGCCGCCGTCCTCGGCCGCGACGACGTGGATGTGGTCTATGTCGCAACGCCCAATGGCGACCATGTGAACGTCGCGCTTCAGGTGATCGCGGCGGGCAAGCCGGTTCTCATCGAAAAGCCCGTCGCGGTTTCTGCGGACGAGGCCCGCACGATCCGCGAGGCGGCTGCGGCAGCCGAGCTGCTGGCAATGGAAGCGATGTGGATCCTCTTCACGCCGGGAATCGTGCGTCTGCGCAGCCTCCTTGCCGAAGGCCGCATTGGCGACCCGTCGAATTTCAACGCAAGCCTTTCCTATGCGCGGCCCTACCGCGAGGGCGACAAGCTGTTCGATCCCCGGTCGGGCGGCGCGCTTCTCGATCTCGGCGTCTATCCGATCGCGCTCGCCCAGAACCTTTTCGGCGCGCCGGACGACACATCCGGCATCGCGCAGAGGCTCGGCAATGGCAGCGTTCGGCAGGCGGCTCTCTCTTTGCGGTTCGCAGACAGATTGGCCACGATTGCCTGCGGCTTCGAGGCCGAGGGGCCGAACCAGGCGGTGGTCATGGGCACCCGCGGCTTCATCACGACGAAGGGGCCGCTGCTTTGCCCGCCCGCCCTCGCGATCCGGGCGAAATCTCCCCCCGGCCCTTATGTTCCCGCAGACGACGGGCAGGTCGAACCGCTGGAGAAACCTTCACGCCTGGCTGCCCTGTCGAACCTTCGCAAGCTCGCCTCCGCCTACCGCGAACGACTGGTGATGACCCCGTTCGTCGGGACCGGGCTGCAATATCAGGCCGACCATTTCGCCGAATGCCTGCGAGACGGACTGACGGAAAGTCCGGTTCATCCGATGGCGGCGAGCGAGGCCGTGCTGAGAACGATCGAGGTTGTCGGAAGGCGGGGCTGAGGGGACGCTGTCTGAGGTGGTGCTTGAGTATCGGATCGGCGGGGCATTCGACGGGCGATCGCTGGCATTCCGGATCCTCGGGACGGGGCCCGAGGATGACGACCTTGGGCGGGTGATGGGGCTTGATCACGCCGCTCGGTCCACGCTGTTCTGTCAAACTGCGCGGCCAAAGCCAGGAGCCAGGAGCCAGGAGCCAGGAGCCAGGAGCCAGGAGCCAGGAGCCAGGAGCCAGGAGCCAGGAGCCAGGAGCCAGGAAAAGCGCCTGAAGTCACGGAAAGAATCGAGCCTTTCCGTCCTCCTCGGGCGCCGACCCGAGGATCCGGCCATGGCGGCGTCAAAACCGCTCCGAACGCGTTGAGCACCAATCCTGCAAAACGGCCGGCTCAAGACCGAGCCCCCTTCACCTCGCCCGCGCAAAACTCGACTTCGGCCTATAGGGCATCGGCGTCCTGTCCGCGTTCTGGATCATCAGGGCCAGTTCGGTGACGTGCAGCGCAAAATCCGCGCCGAATTCGAGTGGTTTGCCCGCCTTTGCCGCGGCCGCGATGGCGGCGGGACCACGCGAGAAATCCATCTTCGAGTTCGTGGCCGGCAGCTTGCCGCCCGACCGCTCCGTCTTGACGCGAGCGCCGAACCAGTGGCGCGCGGGAAGCTTCGCCTGCAGCCGTTTCAGCACCTTGCCGAGGATCGCCGGCGTACTGTTCCAGTGCCCGAGGACATCGCGCCGATAGATCGGCGAACGATAGTCCCAGCCGTCGGAGACCGAGAGCATGCCGTTCGTGCCGACGACGTGGAACGAGCGGTCCTTGGGCGCGGCCAGCCCGCAGGTCAGGCGCGCGGTCACGCCGTTCTCGAACGTCATCACGGCGACGGAGAAATCGTTGGCCAGGGTCTCGGGCGCCTGCCCCGTGCCCTTGTCGGGAAAGGTCAGCGCGGCGAACGCCGTCAGCTGGCGGACGGGGCCGAAGAACGCGCAAAGCCAGGTGAGATAGTAGCCCGCATGTTCGAGGGTCGCGCCGATCTCGAACTCGTGCGCGGCAGGCCAGGGCGCGCCGGACGGGCTTCGCCACAGATGGTAGCGATCGCGAAACACCATCGCGTCCTCCATCTCGGCATAGACGAGCCTCGGCTCGCCGATCGCGCCGGATCTGATTTCGGCATCGAGCGACCGCGCCGCCTCGCCGAGATGGGAACAGGGCGCGGCCGCCAGCATCAGCGCCTTTTCCCGCGACAGTGCGACCAGCGCCTCGGCATCGGCGAGCGTCATGGCCAGCGGCTTTTCCGAATAGACGTGATGGCCGGCCTCGAGCGCGGCCCGGCTGATCTCGTAGTGACTTTCCGGCGTCGTCAGATTGAGGACGAGTTCTAGACCGGGGGCTTCAAGCAGCGCCTCGAAGCTCTCGAACATCGGGACCTTGAAATGGGCGGTGAACCGCTGCGCGGCCGCCGGATCGCGGTCGTAGGCGCCGATCAGCTCGAGGTCGGGATGGTTGGCGAGCGTCAGCATGTAATAGTCGGCCACATAGCCGCAGCCGACGATCGCAATTTTCATGAAAGGTCCTTCACGCTTCCGGGCGCCCCCAAGTTTAATCGGACGCGTTGAAGAAAGCGTGAAGTCTTGATCGGTCGAACGGTGAGAGGGGGGCGCCCCGGTCGCGCCGCCCTCAGGCTTCAGGCCCCCATCGGATAGTTCGGGCTTTCGCGGGTGATCGTCACGTCGTGGGCGTGGCTTTCCTTGAGGCCGGCGTTCGAGATGCGCACGAACTCGGCCTTGTTGCGGAAATCCTCGAGATTCTTTGCCCCGACATAGCCCATGGCCGCGCGAAGGCCGCCGGTGAGCTGATGCAGCACCTGCGAGACCGGGCCCTTGTAGGCGACCTGGCCCTCGATGCCTTCGGGCACGAGCTTCAATTCGTCGCGCACCTCGGCCTGAAAATAGCGGTCGGCCGAACCGCGCGCCATCGCGCTGACCGAACCCATGCCGCGATAGGCCTTGAAGGAGCGACCCTGGTAGAGATAGACCTCGCCCGGGCTTTCGTCCGTGCCGGCCAGCAGCGAGCCGACCATGACGCCGGCCGCGCCCGCCGCGAGCGCCTTGGCCAGATCGCCGGAGAACTTGATGCCGCCGTCGGCGATCACCGGAACGCCCTGCTTGGCCGCTTCTTCGGCCGCGCCCAGAACCGCGGCGAGCTGCGGCATGCCGACGCCGGCCACGATGCGCGTGGTGCAGATCGAGCCCGGTCCGATACCCACCTTCACACCGTCCGCACCCGCATCGATCAGCGCCCTGGTGCCTGCGGGCGTCGCCACGTTGCCGGCGATGATCTGGACGCTGTTCGACAGCTTCTTGACGCGGGTGACCATATCGAGCACCCGCTGGGAATGGCCGTGCGCGGTGTCGATGACGAGAAGGTCGATGCCGGCATCGATCAGCCGCTCGGCCCGCTCGAAGCCGTCTTCGCCGACGCTCGTTGCGGCCGCCGCGAGCAGCCGGCCCTGCGAATCCTTGGCCGCCTGCGGGTTGAGCTGGGACTTCTCCATGTCCTTGACCGTGATCAGGCCGATGCAATAGCCGGCCGCGTCCGTGACGAGGAGTTTCTCGATCCGGTGATGGTGGAGGAGCCGCTTGGCCTCGTCCTGCGTCACGTTCTCGTTGACCGTCACGAGGTTCTCGTGGGTCATCAGCTGGTGGACCGGCTCGCGGTCGTCGGAAGCGAACCGCACGTCCCGGTTCGTCAGGATGCCGACGAGCTTGCCGCGCGCGGCCCCGTCGTCATTGCCCTTGTCGACCACGGGGATGCCGGAGATGCGGTGGCGGGCCATCAAGGCGCGGGCGTCGCCGAGGGTCTCGTCGGGCCCGATCGTCACCGGATTGACGACCATGCCGCTCTCGAACTTCTTGACCTGACGCACCTGTTCGGCCTGCTCGCTTGGCGTCAGATTCCTGTGGATGACACCGATGCCGCCGGCCTGGGCCACGGCGATCGCGAGACCCGATTCGGTCACCGTGTCCATGGCCGCCGAAAGAATGGGGATGTTCAGCGCGATTTCGCGGGTGATCCGCGTCTTCACATCGACCTCGCCGGGCATCACTTCCGAGTGGCCGGGAAGAAGCAGGACGTCGTCGAATGTGAGAGCGGTGCCGCCTGAAGCGGTTTCGATGATGCGGGCCATGCCAGTCCTTTCGAAGTACCCATGACCGCCCCGCGGGCGACCCGCGTGCGGTGCAAAAGGATGGCGCTGACGGCTAGCACGCCTCCATGTCGTTTGGAAGATCGCCGCGAACGCGAAAGCTCGGACGCTCCGCTTGGAAAGCGTGCCGCGCGCATCGTTCAAAAGGTCGGCCGGCTGCGTCGGGCGGACCGTTCTCTGCGCCTAGCCATCGCCGCGCGGCTTCGCTAACAGGGACGAAACCTTCATGCGCCCATCGTTGGGCGGACGCGGCCTCGCCCGGCGACAAGGAACAGGATCTCCATGGCTGAATACGACCTTCTGTGCATCGGCAACGCCATCGTCGATGTGATCTCCCCGTGCGAGGAGGAGTTCCTCGTGGAGAACGCGATCCAGAAAGGCGGCATGACGCTGATCGATACGGAACGGGCCGAGGCGCTTTATGCCGCGATGTCGCCGGGCACCGAGGCTTCGGGCGGCAGCGCCGCCAACACCATCGCCTGCTTCGCCAGCCTCGGCGGCAAGGGCGCCTTCATCGGCAAGGTCGCGGACGACCAGCTCGGCACGATCTTCAACCACGACATCCACGCCACCGGGATCACGTTCGAGACCGCGCCGAACGCCGGCGACGGCGCACCGACGGCGCGCTGCCTGATCCTCGTGACCCCGGACGGCGAGCGATCCATGAACACCTTCCTCGGCGCCTGCACGGAACTTGGGCCGCAGGACATCGACGAAGACCTCGTGAAGGCGTCCAAGGTCACCTATTTCGAGGGCTATCTCTGGGATCCGCCCAAGGCCAAGGAAGCCATCGTCAAGGCGGCGCACGCGGCGCATGCGGCGGGCCGCCAGGTCGCGATGACCCTGTCGGACGATTTCTGCGTCGCGCGCTACCGCAACGAATTTCTCGATCTTCTGCGCTCGGGCACCGTCGATATCGTCTTCGCCAACGAAACCGAGGCCCTGGCCCTCTACGAGACCGACAATCTCGACGAGGCGCTCGACCGGCTCGGCCGCGACGCGCCCAAGCTCGCCATCGTCACCCGCGGCGAGAAAGGCTGCATCATCGTCGAGGGTCAGGCGCGCACCGTCGTTCCCGCGAGCCCGGTCGACAAGGTGGTGGACGCGACGGGCGCGGGCGACGCCTTCGCCGGCGGCTATCTGATGGGTCATATCGCCGGCATGCCGCGCGAGATCTGCGGACGCCTCGCGGTGGAATCGGCCGCTCACGTCATCGCGAAGATCGGCGCGCGCCCGCAGAGGCCCCTGAAGGATCTTCCCGCGATCGCGGAGATCCTCGCCAGCTGATCTACGCCCACCGGTCATCCTCGCGGCGTCCTGACAATGCCCGATCGCCGGACGAATGGCCCGTCATCGTTTCGACGTTTCCGTGAAGCACCTGAGCCGGCACGACTTGCGACACGCCGCGTCCCGATGGGCTCGGCCGAAGCGCCCACGGGCTTCGTCGCGGCATTGAGAAACGAGGCGGATCATGAACGTCATGAAGATTTTGCGGGTTCTGTCGCGGACCGCGCTGGCTTGCGGCGCGCTTGCCGCGGCGGGTGGACCGGCCGTTGGGCAACCGGCTGCCAAGACCCTTTTTTCCGAGGCCAGCACGCCGGCCCCGTTGCCCGCCGAAAGCCTCGGCTTCTACTCCAAGGGGTGCCTTGCCGGCGCGGTGCAACTGCCGGCCGACGCGGACGCCTTCCAGGCGATGCGGCTTTCGCGCGACCGGCGCTGGGGCCATCCGGTGATGGTGGACTATCTCGAAA
Source organism: Fulvimarina uroteuthidis (assembly GCF_034321785.1). Classification (NCBI taxonomy): domain Bacteria; kingdom Pseudomonadati; phylum Pseudomonadota; class Alphaproteobacteria; order Hyphomicrobiales; family Aurantimonadaceae; genus Fulvimarina; species Fulvimarina uroteuthidis. The sequence continues at coordinate 567,825 of NZ_JAXLPB010000001.1, forward strand.
GGTTCGCCAGCGAGGTGAAGCGTCGGGGCATCTGGCCGGGCGTTCTCTTCGGCGACATCTCCATGGTGCGCGGCGGGCCGATGCCGTCTGGGCATTCCTCCCACCAGATCGGCCTCGATGCCGATGTCTGGCTGCGGCCGATGCCGCGGGAGCGGCTGAGCACGCAGGCGCGCGAGGATTTCCCCTTCCGCTCCGTCCTGAAGGAGGGCGGCGTCACCGCCGACGACCGGATCTGGGACGACAGCTACCGCGAGCTCATCAAGCTGGCGGCGAGCGACGCGAAGGTCCAGCGCATCCTCGTCCATCCGGGCATCAAGAAGAAGCTCTGCGAGACGGCGGGCGGCGACCGGGACTGGCTCAACAAGGTGCGTCCCTATTACGGGCACGACAGCCATTTCCACATCCGCCTCTTCTGCCAGGAGGGATCGCCGAACTGCGAACCCCAGCGCTCGACCGGCAAGGGCGACGGCTGCGGCGATCTCGACTACTGGTTCGACGTGGCGCTGCAGCCGCCGCCGCCTGATGCCAAGCCCTACAAGAAGAAGCCGGATCTGACGATGGCGGACCTTCCGGCCAGTTGCCGCAAGGTTCTGACCATCGGCGAAGGCGGCGGCGAGGCGCTGGCCGCCATGGCCACCCCTCCTGGCGACGTGCCGCGCCCCAGGCCCCGCCCGGCGCGCTGAACGGGGCCGCCGCGCCGGCCGGCCTTGATCCCCGGCGTTTCCGGCCTGCCCGCGAAGATTGCACCTTCGCCATGCCCGATCTTCGCCGCGCCCGCTTTGCCTTTGCCGGCGGCGCGGCTAAGTGTCGGGGAGGCGAATCCGGAGGGGAAGACAGACCAATGGCAGCACGGCGTCAGCCCGACACGTTTCTGAAGTTCCCGATCCTGATCGGCGACATCGGCGGCACCAACGCACGGTTCGCGATCCTCAAGGACGCGTTCGCCGAGCCGAAATTCTTCGAGACGGCCGAGACCGAGACATTCCGGACCATCGACGAAGCGATCCAGGTCCACGTTCTCGACCAGACCTCGATCCAGCCCAAGAGCGCCGTTCTGGCGATCGCCGGCCCCATCGACGGCGACGAAATCGACCTGACGAACTGCCATTGGGTGATCCATCCTCGGCGGATGATCGCCGAACTCGGCCTCGACGAAGTGGTCGTCATCAATGATTTCGAAGCCCAGGCGCTCGCCATCTCCTCGCTCGGCGACGGCGCGCGCGAGGAGATCGGGCGCGGCGTCCACCGCGAGGGCGCCAGCCGCGCCGTGCTCGGGCCCGGCACCGGTCTCGGGGTCGCGGGCCTCGTGCGGGCACGCAACATGTGGATTCCGGTCGCGGGCGAAGGCGGCCATATCGATCTGGGCGCGCGGACCGATCGCGACCGGATGATCTGGCCTCACCTGAAGACGATCGAGGGGCGCGTTTCAGGCGAGCAGATCCTGTGCGGGCGCGGTCTCGTCAACCTCTACCAGGCGATCTGCAAGGCCGACGGCGAGACGCCCCGCTTCACCAAACCCGCAGAGATCACCCAGGCGACCGAGACCGGCGGCGACGCTCACGCGCGCGAGGCGATCGACCTCTTCTCGATCTATCTCGGCCGGCTCGCCGGCGACATCGCGCTGGTCTTCATCGCCCGCGGCGGCGTCTACATCGCGGGCGGCATCTTCAAGCGGATCCTGCCGCTGATCGACCGGACACGGATGCGCGAGGCTTTCGAGGACAAGGCGCCGCATTCGGCGCTGATGCGGGAAATCCCGCTCTACGTCATCACGGAAGAGCAGCCGGCGCTGGCCGGTCTTGCCGCCTTCGCCCGCTCGCCGCGCTTCTTCGGTCTCGAGACGACCGGCCGTCACTGGAAGAGGTGAGAGCCGGCCCATGCTGCCTTGGATTCATCTTGCGAGCGCGCCCGCCCCGGACGGCGAGACGTTGAGGCTCCTGCGGCGGGGAGACGAGTTCTCGATCCAGATCTCGCAAGGCAACGAGCTGATGAACAGCCGCCTCGGCGGCTCGGAAGAGGCGCTCGCGACGCTCGCCCTGGCAAGACTGGGAGGGTGCAAGGCCCCCCGGGTGCTGATCGGCGGGCTCGGCATGGGCTTCACGCTTCGCGCAGCGCTCGACTGCACGAACGCGGACGCCCGTATCACCGTCAGCGAGATCGTGCCGGCGCTTTGCGACTGGGCGCGCGGCGACATGGCGGCGGTGTTCGGCACCTGCCTCGACGATCCGCGCGTGCGCATCGAGATCGGCGATGTCGTCCGACATATCGGCGAGGCGGAAGCCGGCTACGACGCGATCCTCCTCGACGTGGACAATGGCCCGGACGGCCTCACCCGCGAGGGCAACGACGCGCTCTATTCGCTCGCGGGCCTCGGGGCCGCGCGCCGGGCGCTGAAGCCGGGCGGCGTCCTCGCCGTCTGGTCGGCCCATGGCGATGCGGGTTTCACCCGGCGGCTTTCGGCGGCGGGTTTTTCGACATCCGTCGAGACCGTTCGCGCCGGGCGGACCAGACGCGGCGCCAAGCACACGATCTGGCTCGCCGCGAAACCGCGGTGACAAGAGCCCGGCCGCAACCGCCGGGCGATCGAGTGTCGCAAGACCTCGCCGCGCGGCATCGTCAGGCCCCTGCGGCGTGTTACGGGAGAAGGCCCGTCAGGCCGCTCCCCCCATGCGGTTGTAGGCGTCGAGAGCGGCGATCTTGTAGGCTTCCGCGAGCGTTGGATAGTTGAAGGTGTTCTCGACGAAATAATCGAGCGTGCCCTTGAGGTTCAGCACCGCTTGGCCGATGTGGATCAGCTCGGTGGCGCCCTCGCCGACGATGTGACAGCCCAGAAGCCGGCGCGTCTTCAGGGAAAACAGCATTTTCAGCATGCCGTTGTCGATGCCCATGATGTGACCGCGCGAGGTTTCGCGAAGCCGCGCGACACCCACCTCGTAGGCGATGTCGCGGTCCTGCACTTCCTTTTCCGTCATGCCGACCGTCGAGATCTCCGGCACCGAATAGATGCCGTAGGGAAAGAACTCCGGCGGCTGATGGGTCGGCGCCTCGAGCGCGTGGCAGGCCGCGATGCGCCCCTGTTCCATGGAGGTGGAGGCAAGGCTCGGAAAGCCGATCACGTCGCCGGCGGCGTAGATGTGCGGCACTTCGGTCTGCAGCGTCTTCGGATTGACGGAAAGCCGCCCGCGATGATCGGCCGTCAGCCCGCAGGCATCGAGATTGAGGGTTGCCGTCGAGCCGATGCGCCCGGCCGCGAACAGGACCATCTGCGAGCGCACGGTGCGCCCGCCCTCGAAGCGGATCTCGCAACCATCGCCGATGCGCGAGACCGCCGTCACCTTCTGGCCGAACCGCATGGCCATGCCGCGGTCGCGCAGATCGTAGGTGAAATCATCGAGAATGTCGGCGTCGATGAAGTCGAGCATGGTGTGACGCGGCTCGACCAGCGTCACCTTCACGTCGAGCGCGTTGAAGATCGAGGCATATTCGACGCCGATGACGCCGGCCCCGATCACCGCCATGGAGCGCGGCAGTTCGGGAAGGTCCAGGATCTCGTCGCTGTCGAAGACATGGGTGCCGTCGAAGGGAACGTAGTCGGGGCGGAACGGCTGTGTGCCGACCGCGATCATGAACCTGTCGGCGGTGAACGTCCTGATGTCGCCGTCGTCGCCGGCGACCTCGACGGTGTGGCGATCGAGAAACCGCCCTTCGCCGCGCAGGATCGACACCTTGTTGCGGGCGAACTGGTGTTCGAGCACTTCGATCTCGTGATTCAGCGTCTTGTGCAGCCGCTCGCGCAGATCGTGCGCGGTGATATCCTTCTTTACCCGATAGGAGCGACCGTAAAAGCCGCGCTCGCGCCAGCCGGACAGGTTCAGGGCGGTCTCGCGGATGGTCTTGGACGGGATGGTTCCGGTATGCACCGACACGCCGCCGACGCGGCGTCCGCGCTCGACGACGAGGACGCTCCGATTGAGCTTGGCGGCCTGGATCGCGGCACGCCGGCCCGACGGCCCCGAGCCGATGACCAGAAGATCGAAATGGTTCAATGCACTTCCCTCGAGCTTCGATGAACGACGCCTCCCGCCACTCGCTTGTTCGACGGGAAAGGCCGAATTACACGGCGAAGGGCCCTTGAACCTTGACGCCCCATTGCCACCGGAAGCTCTGGGCCTTACCTCGGCTGTCAAACAGGCGGCCCGCACGAAGGATGGTGTCCATGTCTCTCAAAGTCGCGGTTCAGATGGACCATGTCTCCTCGATCTCGATCCGGGGCGACTCGACCTTCGCGATCGGCATCGAAGCGCAACGGCGCGGATACGAACTCTGGCACTACACCCCCGACCGGCTCTCCATGCGCGGCGCCACCGTGACCGCACGGGCCGAGAAGATGGAACTGCGCGAGAGCGAGGGCGATCATTTCACCCTGCGGGCGACCGAAACGATCGACCTTGCCGAGATGGACGTCGTGCTCCTGCGGCAGGACCCGCCGTTCGACATGGCCTACATCACCTCGACCCACATGCTGGAGCGGGTGCACCCCGGAACCCTCGTCGTCAACGACCCGGCCTCGGTGCGCAATGCGCCCGAAAAGATCTTCGTGACGGAATTTCCCGACCTGATGCCGGAAACCCTGATCACCCGGGATCCGGAAGCGGTGAAGGCGTTCCGCGCCGAATTCGGCGAGATGATCATGAAGCCGCTCTACGGCAATGGCGGCGCCGGCGTGTTCCACGTCACCCGGGACGACAAGAACCTTTCATCCTTCGTCGAGATGTTCGGCCAGCTCTCCCGCGAGCCCTTCATCTGCCAGCGCTACCTGCCCGATGTCAGGCAGGGCGACAAGCGCATCATCCTCGTCGATGGCGAGATCGCGGGGGCGATCAACCGGGTTCCGGCCGAAACCGACACCCGCTCCAACATGCATGTGGGCGGCAAGGCCGTGGCGACGCAGCTGACGGAGCGCGAGCGCGAGATCTGCGCCCGGATCGCGCCGGCACTGAAGGAACGGGGCCTGATCTTCGTCGGCATCGACGTGATCGGCGACATGATGACCGAGATCAACGTCACCTCCCCGACCGGCATTCGGGAGGTCAAGCGCTTCGGCGGCAACGATATCGCCGCTCTGTTGTGGGACGCGATCGAGAACCGGCTGGGCTGAGACGCGAGCCGGGCAGCGCGCGCGTGTCGGCCCTGTCGATTTGCGACGGCCGCGATGCCCGCGAACGCGGAAACACGTTCAGGTCCCGGGTGGGTGTGAAGCCGGGAACGATCTGAAGGCGAGACCGTCTGCCGGTGGTCCCGCGTTCTTTTCGTTCTTGTTTTATTCCCGCAATCATGCTTACCTTGAGTGGCAATTGATCGACCCTTGGCATGGAAACGGGTCGCCTCGGTCAGGGGAAGCTCGCCATGGTCGCGCGCGTCAGGACGGTCGCATTTCAGGGTATCGAGGCGCGGCCCGTCGATGTTCAGGTGATGGTCGCGCCCGGCAAGATGGGGATCCAGATCGTCGGACTGCCGGACAAGGCGGTCGCCGAAAGCCGCGAACGGGTTCAGGCCGCCCTTCATGCCTCGGGCCTGTCCATGCCGCCCAAGCGGGTCACCGTCAACCTGGCGCCCGCCGACCTGCCCAAGGAGGGCAGCCACTACGATCTGCCGATCGCCCTCGCCCTCATGGCGGCGCTCGGCGCTCTACCGGCGGACGCGGTGGCCGACTACATGGTCCTCGGCGAACTCTCGCTCGACGGCGCCATCACCTCCGTCACCGGTGTGTTGCCTGCTGCCATGGGGGCGAACGGCCTCGGCCTCGGTCTCATCTGCCCGGCGGAATGCGGGCCGGAGGCCGCCTGGGCGGACCCCGACATGCCGATCATCGCCGCAAGGAGCCTGATCCAGATCGCGAACCATTTTCGCGGAACCCAGGTCGTCGCCCGTCCCGAACCGGCCGTCCGGGCGCTGCCCGCCAACGTGCCGGATCTTGCCGAGATCAAGGGCCAGATCGTCGCCAAGCGCGCCCTCGAGATCGCGGCGGCCGGAGGGCACAATCTCCTGATGGTGTGTGCTATATAACCTGATCCCTTCTGGCGTTCATCAGGTGTGACAATGCCCTTAGCCTACAGCTACATTCGCTTCAGCACTCCTGACCAACTTGCAGGAGACAGCCTTCGACGGCAAACAGATGCTACCTCAGATTATTGTAGTCGAAAGGGCCTACAGTTAGCCGAAGAAAACTATGCTGATCTTGGCGTTTCAGGCTTCTCTGGAAAGAACCTACAGGAGGGTTACGGCCTAAACGCCTTCCTAGAGGCTGTTAAATCAGGAGCAATTCCTTCCGGTTCGTATCTACTTATCGAGGCTCTAGACAGACTTACGCGCCTCAATCCCCTTGATGCTCTCGATCTCCTCCGTCGCATTTTAGAGAGCGGGGTAAATGTGGTCACGCTACAGGACGAACGGGAATACACGCATTCATCCCTCATGGGGGATATGTCGCAACTCATGATGTCCCTGATGTCTTTGTTCGTAGGACACGAAGAATCCAAGCGAAAGAGTCTGCGACTCTCTCAGGTTTGGGATCAGAAGAGGAAAAACGCCGACACGAAGATTGCACTACCGTTCTGGCTTACACGCGGAGAAAATGGCCAGCTCGTTGAAATAGCTAAGGAAGCAAAAGTCGTGCGCTTGATTTTTGCACTTGCTGTTGACGAGGGCTTGGGTGCGAGAGCCATAGCCCGGCATCTCAATGATCATCGATATCTGCCACCACGAGGGACCCGCTGGCAACATAGCTCCGTGGCGAGAATCCTCCAGAACCAATCTGTGATCGGAGTTTATCAGCCTCATCAGGGTTCTAGGGGCGTGAACCGGAAGCCGATAGGACAGCCAATAAAGGATTTCTATCCAATGGTCGTGGATGAGCTTTCATTCATCAAAGCCAACCGGACTAGACGTTCCTCAGGCCCAAAACCAGCAGCGACGGGACCTCGAAATCTGTTCTCCAGCTTAGCGTACTGTTCATGCGGCTCTTCGCTACATTTCAAACGGTTGTCCATCAGGGACAAAGAAGACCGATTAGTTTGCGCTGTTCGTTGCGGCGAACCGTCATTGAAGTACGGAATCACTGAAGCACTTTTCATCAATGGTTTCAGCGAGTTGCTAGATCAGATACACAATCGTAGCTCTGATAATTCGAAAGACATCGCAGAGATAGAGCTTGCCATCGAGAGTAAGAGAAAAGCCATTACAAACATCGTTGCTGCAATTGAGCAGGGCCTTGAAATCCCCGATCTTATTCAGAGGGCAAAGGCGCTCCAGGTAGAGGAGCAAGAACTTCAGGCTACTATTGATGAAATGCGTGTCAGTCAGTCCACATTTTCAGGCTCCAAAAATCCGATTGTGGATTTCTGGATGGAGGCAAACAATCCGATCTACAGGAGAAGGCTCTCAGCGGAACTGACACGATGGGTAGAGCGAATTGACCTCTGCAATAAGGAAACCCCGCGCTCCTTTGCGGTCCATCTGAAACCTGCAATTCGCTCACGGCTTTACGAGGATGCGTCGGGACGTGAAGCTCAGCATGACGGGGTTGTGAAGGTCGCGGTGGAATTCTGACTGCAACGAGTCTTCAGAAGGTATACGCAATGCCCGTATTGAGCGCTTAGATCGATCCCGCACCCATGAATGTTCGATAAACGACGAACCGGCGCAATCTGCCTTCAACAGACAGGCCATCCAAAATCCATTGGGACCGGCGTGAGGTAAGGCTGTTGGTTGATGGAGTAGATCGATTGAAGTTAGAAGGCGGCATTCCGACCCCGAAATTCCATTACTGGCTTTAGATTGAGTTGAAATAATAAATTGAAAAGAAATCGGAAAATCTGATGCAATTATACTATTTATCTGATGACAATATTGCGTCAGCGTTCTTTAAGAATTTGATATTGAAGTCCTGATTAAACATTGCATTCTTATGGACCTCTCTCATATATACGTCTCCCCTAAACTTCATTAGGTAGTTATTCCATATTTCTATGTATTCATTTCTCTCAGATTCATTCATGCCAATATCTATATTGCGATTGTTCGCTAGGTAGAACATTCTCGAAATTTGTTCATAGTTTAGTCTACAGTAGACGTAATAGATCATTTCTGAATAATCATATTTATCGCCTATCTCTGAACGGAGAGCCAATCGTAAAGCAGGCTCGTCCATTTCCATTAGCGATAGAGATATGGGGTCTAAGCACTGTTCACTATTCAGAATGAAGTCAATATTTCGCGAATCGCTATTTTTCTTGATCGTTATTACGGCGAATATCGCACCGCCAACTAGGGTGATTGTCTCTACAAAATCGAATATATTACTCCATGGAATGTCCATGACTTCACCTTCAAGGTGGCGATCAGTTTAGCAGAGCAACTAGAAACGAGCACAAATCGGGTCCTGCACGTTCCCGAATTTCGCGCATAAAATGGTAGCGCGCAATATCGGCCGAATTAGCCTTTAGGCGCGCCTCTTTTTCTCGAAGGCCTACGCCGTTCGATCCAGCACTCGCTTCACCTGAACGGCGCTCCATTCTCCTCCTCTAGGAGTGCGGAATCCACGCTCGTTCAACCCCGACGCTATTTCCCTCAATGAGACTGAGCCGGATTCCCGCAGCTCTGCAATGATCGGAGAAAGGTCCTTAGCTCGGCTATGAGCTTGAGCCTCTCTCACTTCCTGACTGAGGATGCGTCCCTGAGCTGATACGGAAGGGAGATTTCCCCGATCTCCACCGAGCTTAACGCCACGAGCCTTAGCTGCTGCTAGAGCCTCTTTCGTCCGCTTGGAGATCATTCGCCTCTCTTCGTCCGCGACCATAGCCATGATCCCAACCGTGAGCCGGTTAGCGTGAGGAAGATCGGCAGCCACGAAATCTACGCCAGCCTTCTCCAGGCCTAGGAGGAAGTGAGCATCACGGCTGAGACGGTCGAGCTTGGCAATGACGAGAGTGGCCTTGTGAAGCCTACAGAGCCTTAGCGCCTCATCCAGCTTTGGACGATCTGACTTCTTCCCGCTTTCGATCTCCACGACCTCAGCGAGCAGGTTCCAGGCACCACCATTCAGAAAGTCAGCAACCGATTTCCGTTGGGCTTCAAGGCCAAGGCCAGACGCACCCTGACGAACAGTGCTAACCCGGAGATATGAGACAAACCTGCCCTCAGCCATCGTACTCGCTCCGTTACGTTTGCATCATCGCTCATTGCTACTGATGTAACAGACGCTAAACGATTGGCAAGTGCCTATTCCAGGGAGATCAGCTCGGACCCTTCATGCATGAAAATGGGTGAGGCGTATCTGGTAAACCCTGAACTAGAGACCTCATCATATAGAAAGAAACCAAAGCGGCCTATAATCCCATATGCATCTTTAAGCATACGCCGTATCAAAATAAGTTAATTAGAATTATTTATTTTGAATAAATCTAGAAATACATGCTTTACAGCGGCCCTGAAAATCCATAATTGAATTTCTTGTATGGAGTGAAAGTCTCCAAGGCCTATAAAGCGACAGGGGGTAAAGCAATGCACACATTCACAATTACGGTTCAAATCGATACGAATGGATATCTAGATGTAGATTTCTCGCACCTGGACGGTGGGACTGAAGCTGCCAGGCGCTTTGCATATCGGCTAGGGCTTGGCACCCGCTATTTGCTTTTGAAGGACGAGCAGATGGTTCTGAATGCAGCAGATCGATACGAATGGATCAAAAGGGACGCGTTCGATCTTACGCCTTTGCAGCTATCAGCCGGAGAGACGGCAACGCTCAAAGCCGCAATAAAGGAGGCAGCGCAAGCCACCATATCCACGATTGTTCGAAACGAAGAGCCGATAGTCGATGATTATCCCAATGCTAGCTTCGATCGATGCGACTTCATCAAATCTCTAGAAGACGAGTCTGATTTGGATTCAGCCACCAGCGCGGAAACATTCCACTAGCGAACACCCCAGCGGATGAACCCGATAGCTGTCCCTCCTCATCATCGGTAGGGACAGCGAATACGGCATTTGCTCGTGGACGAAACCGAGCCCGGATTGTCATTCACCCATTTGAGACGATGGCGCTAAGTCGATCACAGCCAGCAGATTACTAATCAATTTGCTCATTCGCTTTGCCCCGTTCACTGACGCAACCCGCCGCTTTCATATGTGGGGGGATTTTAATCATCGGTCGATCCTCACGCGAGATCGCGGGATCAAACCAGCCTGCTTTGACAGACGGTTCACTCATCTGATGGACTTGAATCCAAGCCACCTGATGCCAAACTTCAGGCATTGCCAAATACGGATATTGCCCGTTCTCTTCGATATACAGAACTTGACCCGTGATATCGTCTGCTCGTGCCATAGGGACCGTGATATAGCAGGCCGATATGCCATTTGAGCATCCGTAATCAGTGGTGGCCTTCCACTGCATAGTCGTGCCGTTCCAGCCTTCGAAGATCATGTTGCCAACCGTAGGCGTGTCATCGATAGGTCGATAGGCGATCACGGTGCCGTCAGAGGATTTTCAAAGGGTCCGATCAGGTCCAGCACTACAGGTTCTCGGCCGGCTTTGATCAGCAGCCGTGTCCAAGGTGGTCATTCTAGCGCTTGGGTTTGCATCCTTCTCACATCGATACAGCTTCTCTCCCGGCTCAGAACCAGGCCTGTACGATAGGTTGATGAAATTTCCAGCGACTGACAGTTCTACCCTATAGCCGCCTTCCGGGTCAGCCTCACTCTCTTCTACCCTACAGCCGCCTTTTGTCAGGATAGCAGCCCCATCTTCCGTGATTGTCTTAGGCGAGCAATGGGTTGGCTCCGTCCCATAATAATAATGGAACATTCTAGCACCGCCCTTGTTCGAAAACTCCGCCATGGAACCCGTATTTCCATTCCCGGATTGGTGAGGCTCTACGAGACAGTTACGCTCGTCCGTTTCCCATCTGCCGAGCAGGCTTTCTGGGAACTCTTGTCGAGTTGGACTGTCAGAGTTGAACGCGCTTTCCCGCTTCTCATCAGCGAGTTTGCGTTCTTCGAATATTGCCGCGCATTCGATAAATTGGTCCGTTGGGCACTCTGAAAGCCCTTTGATAGCTCCACTCTCGACCAGCGTTCGAATCTTCACCGAGTCGTTTGCCAGCGCGCCTGTACAAACCATCAGCATCGCCGCGCTCAATAGCAGCCATGCATTTCCGTTAGATTTCATGATGTTCACCCAACCCCAAAGCTCTATGAGATAATATCGGCACGTCATGCCGTGACTGAATGTCGTGTGACGGAGCCTTTAGGATTGGCACTAATGCAAGTGTAACCGTACTCATAAAATCTCCTCTGACATACATCTCGCTAGACTGACGCTTATGATCAGGCAAGTAAAGACGAATTATCAAAGGAGGGGGGCGCATGTGCCATGGGGGGTATACACGTTACCGTATACAAGCACGACATAAATTGAGTGTTTATGAACTGTAAAACCTATGGCACATGCAGATTCAGTCAGGCGATCTCTGTTTGAAGCGTGAGGTAGGCGAGGGCGTGGGCGGTTTCATTGCTCGAATGCCCGGAATGACCCTTTACCCACTTAAACCGAATGTTCTTGTTATCACTCAGTTTATTGAGAATCCGCCATAGATCAGCATTAGGTCGCTTATCCAAACCCTTGGCTTTCCATCCCGGCATCCATTTTTCCATTCCATCCGACAAATAGCGGCTATCCGTGACAACTACGATCTTGCCATCAAAGTCGCTAGGAACCGCTCGCAGGCCCTCGATGGCCGCTAAAAGTTCGGCCCTTTGGTTAGTGCTGTCCTTTTCCCTCCCGGTGGCAGTCCAGCGTTTGACTAAGTCGCCATCTTCGGTAACTTCCTCAATGATTGCAGAAAATGCCGATCTTCCTGGATTATTCAGGCAGCTACCATCGGTATAGATGTGCAAAGACGTATTTGTATTATGCATAACGTAATCCCTCTGTTTCAAACCATCGTAATATACCATTAATTAGGAAAATAATCAAGGTATATCGTAGACACCCTCCCTCTATTGTGGTATATAGTTGTTATTTGAGAGAATATTATTGGGATAAAAATGGTTGCATACACAGAAGACGGCTTAACCTACACTCAGTTACTTAGACAAAAGCTACTAGGCACCACCACTCCACAGCCAGTACCCTCACCAGGCTCCAAATACGCCACCAGGACGCTTGTTAGAGGTTCTGACGGTAAGATGTACGTCCAGTTCGTAGATACCTCTACAGGGGCTCCTGTGAGCGATCTAGCGGGGTATGAACTGATCGAGCAGGGTACTGATCTGGATTGGCTTGATGCGTCCACTACGGATACTGCCGATCAGATCGTGCAAGAGCAGACCTATGGCGATGGGACTGAAGAAGCCTTTCAGATCGAGCGTAGTGGGAATGAGAACCCTGCTGCATCCAGTTATGCTCGTAATGCCCCTGATCGGGATATGACCAATAACTATGGCTATACGGACAAGTCTGCTCTCGTAGGCCTTGCTGGTGCTATTCCTGGACCTATCGGAGTGGCTGCAAAGGGCCTTAACGCCGGTATCAATCTGAACAATGCCGGTGCTGTAAATGCTGCCCGTAGTACGCTTGGATTGCCTTCACTCGATAAAGGTCAGATGGCTGGAGCTGTCGTTGGCGTCAATGATTATTCAGATGGGTATATCGGTGATGTCAATATCGGTGAAGAGACCTATGCAGTAGGCTTTGAAGCTCTCACACCTGATCGTAGGACCACGCTAACGGTCAATGAAGCCAGGCAGAGAGATGCTTTGGCTCGTCAGGGTATTGCCCTAGCCACTCCAGAAGAGAAGGCTGCTAATGTAGCCCAATTCGAGTCTGAGCTACCTGATCCTGGAGCTATTGGTAAGTTCGCTAACAGAGCGATCGATAGCGTCAATGATCTGACCAGGGACATCGGCAGCATCTTCGGCTGGTCTGCTCCTGAAATTGGTCGAGTGGTTGGAGAGGCTACCAGAGACATTACACCGACGAGAGTGGCTGAAACGATCAAGGGTGCTCCTCTTGGTCCAGTCGAGAGAGAAGCCCTGGCTCCTGTAGAAGCTGCTGTAGAAGCTCGTAAGTCAGCTATCAGCCCTCGTAGCATTGCTCAGAGAGACCTTAACTACGACAGGAATACCGTACCTAGCTTTGACGATGCGATGGCTGCTAAGACTGCTCCTGCTTCTGTAAACTCACGCTATGATCGCGCTCCTGTGGATTATAGCGGCCTGAAGAATGCCAGCCGTAATCAGAAGCCCAATGCAGACATTGAAAGCCTTGTCAGTGAAGCTGCTGCTGCCACGTTAGGCCCTGGGTGGTCTGTTACGGCTACATCCGGCATGGGTCTTACGCGAGACGAGAAAGCAGGCCGTAGTAGGTCCAAGGGCAATCATGAAGGCGGCCATGCTCTCGATTTCACCCTGACTGATCCACAGGGACAGAAGGTCACTGCTTACAATGCTCCCGATCTCTATTCCGCAGTCGCCGGGGCTATGCATGAAAAGGGTGCGGTTGGTGTAGGCATCTACGGAGGCACTAGGCCTGGTGTGGCCGGTGGTCACATGCACGCAGACTCCACACCAGGTCGGAATGCTCGTACTTGGGGTGAAGGCTGGGATCAGGCTGCGTACGAGCAGGGTAGGAATGTAGCCCGTGCTAAATCAGTCCCAACACCCTCGTTCAGGGATTCTGAGCCTGTCGAGTATGAAGGCCCAGCGATTAAGAGCACTAACAGATCGATAACCGTTGACGATGCTTTAAAAGAGCAAGCCAATAGGAGTCAGAGAAGCCCGTTTTCATCTCTTGGCCCATCTCTGGCAAATCCCCAGGCAGCTACAGCAGCAGAGCTATCCAATCGTGGCTTTGGTCCAGTCCGTACTGCTGATCAGATACGGGATATGTCTTTCGCTATTGCGGGAGAGCTTGCAGGGGAAACGCTTAGGGGTGTGGTAGCGAAAGACCCAGACGCGCTAACTGAACTAGCTAATATCGTATCAACGATCGAGAACCGAGCCCAGTCGTTAAACAAGCAAAGCCTTAGTGATCCTATTTCAGGTGTAGTTACGCCGTCTCAGTATAATTCACTGATGGAGAGCGAGATCACGAATACGACGAATAACTACGGCGAGTTCGGACCGGCTCTCCAAGACGCCATTCAAAGCTATTATAATGGTGAAATCACTCCTACCGCTCAGGACTACACGCATTACTATAACCCGGATATTGCCAATCCAACCTGGGGCGATCAGCTACAAAATGCATCCGTAGTTGGAAAGCACAGGTTTGGCTCTCTTGTTGGTGAGTATCAGCCATCTGAAGCCGTTCAAGCTGCGCGTGACGAGTATGGCCGCTCCATTGCCGCTACATACGCTGGTGCAGGCTTTGGGGGAGCAGTAGGCTCGATTAGGTCTGTTGCGGGTAATGATGCAGATGTGAATGGGCCAGTCTCCAGGAGCAACTTCGCAGGCTCTATGGGCAGTGCTCGTAGTATGGCTTTGGGGGATAACAACTTCGATAGCCCTTCATTCTCCAGGGATACCACCAGTTCCAACAATGGCTCCAGAAGCGCTAGGAGCCTCGCACAGGCCGATGACAGCTTCGATGGCTATTCCGGTAGCTCAAACAGCAGATCGGGCGCTGACGGTGCCTCTACGGGCTTTGCTGGGCGTTCTGGTAGTGCGCGGAGCATGAGTAGAGCAGACAGTAGTTATGACGGTGGCTCCAGCAGCAGCTCAAATGGTCGTAGCTCTGGCTTTGCTGGTAGGTCAGGTAGTGCCCGTAGTGTCGGCAGGAATGATTCCAGCTACGATAGCCCCAGCACCGGTACCCGTAGCAGCACCAACAGAAGCTCAGGTTTTGCAGGATCGTCCGGTAGCGCCAGGAGCGTATCCAGAGGTGACAGCAGCTACGATGGTGGTGGCTCAAGCTCCAAGGGCAATACGAATACGAGCAGCAAAAGCAGCACGAACAACTCTGGTGGCTTTGCCGGCCGCTCGGGTTCTGCTCGCAGTGTCAGCAGGAACAATAGCAGCTACGATGGTGGTAGCTCTAGCCCATCTAAAAGCAGCAGTTCGGCATCCACTAAGTCCACTTCGTCCAAGGGCAATAACAGCAGTGCCTCCAATACGGGCAAAAGCAGCAGTTCCAGTGGCGGTTACTCCAGTGGCTTTGGTGGCACTAATGGTGGATCAGGGGATAAGGGCGAGAAGTCAGGTGGGCTTGGGACTTGGTAGAGGATTGACAGAATACGAAATCCGGTGTATAGGCGAGGCCCCGCTCCGGGGTCGAGCCGCACATATCTCTCTTGATTCTTCTATTTGAAGCTCATCAGCATGGTATAGGCCTAATCAAACGGGCTTTCCTATGCCGATTTCGATAAGTTAAATCACCCAATGATTGTCTGGGCATACCATTGTTTAGCTGGGCGTTGTCGATGCCTTCAAGCCGAGATAACGTGATCCATGCATATCGTTATCGCCATCACAATATTGCTTACGCTCGTACTGCAAGAATATATGTTTCAGGCTACCGGCTTTTTCACGGTCCTCTTCATAGTGGTGTGCCTATTCTTGCTATGTTTGATGGCGAGCGATTGTGCATTCTCTTCGGCAATCGAGCGCCAGGATCGCCGTGACGAGTATCGTAAAATATGGCTCTCGCTGCCGGGGTCCGTACGGAAGACTATTAACGCGCTACGGCAGCATTCAAAGCACATCGTCCAGGGAATTTGTATAGCAATTGGGTTCTGGATTGTTTCTCGTGTCCTAGGGCCATTCTAGAATTGATATAAGATTATAGATAATAGATTTAATTTTTACTTATATAGCTTTATTTGGCTCATAGCGCCTCATTGGCGGGAGTTATTGGTATTTTCGAAGCCTCCTAGCCTGAACTATACAACAGCTCTGCGTGGGCTTCTATGAGCTAAATTAAGACATGCATAGACTAACAGGTTTCAGGCGCTCCGGTAGCGGCTCAAAGTCTGAAGCCCAAAACATTATGCCGTTCAAAGCACATGCACGAGCAGCGATGGCAGGATTACGGAAATCAGGTAGTGTCAGTGCGTGTTTCTCAAGCTGTTCCTGCATCGCATTAAAGGCAGCAATGTACCGAAGCTTGAAATCAAGAGCCTTTTTACCTGTGAAGCCCATAACCAGGAGAGTGAAGCCGTCTCGATCCATATCGTAGTACCGATGCAACTGATCCTTGGTGACGGGCAACTTGTAGTACCCTTCCTCAAAATTGAGGACGCCCTTATCGATGAGGTTTTGGATGTCTCGGATAAGGTTGTCATGCCGCTTACCGAAATAAGCAGCCACATCCTTGCTGGTGGTATAGGTCTTCCCATCACGGTTGAAGACGACAGGGTTCATAGGCTACTGGTAGTCAGCTAAATGAAGGCACTGTTAAGCGGAAATGCAGAGGGCTTGAACTGGCCAGATAAACGGTCTATTTTTCAATGTTTGCAGGGCTTACGAGAGATAATCATTATCAGTCTAGTAGTTAGCCCTTCCCCCTCTCCGGCTCTCTCCTCCGGCTGCCTATTATCCCTCTCACATTCTTACTAGGATTCAC
Organism: Fulvimarina uroteuthidis; assembly: GCF_034321785.1. Classification (NCBI taxonomy): domain Bacteria; kingdom Pseudomonadati; phylum Pseudomonadota; class Alphaproteobacteria; order Hyphomicrobiales; family Aurantimonadaceae; genus Fulvimarina; species Fulvimarina uroteuthidis. The sequence goes on from NZ_JAXLPB010000001.1 coordinate 584,449, forward strand.
TAATTGGTAGACGCTGTTAAAAGCTATTCAGTTAAATCTCAAAGCTCGATCCCCTTTAGCAATAAGATAGACGGCAGTAAGCGCTATCTCAGTGATTTGGATCAATTCGCCTACGACCAATTACGATTGTTGATTGCGCAGAATAATGGCAAAGCGCCCACAATTCGCAAGTCAATCAAAGAACATATCCATGATCTTCGGCTTTTAATGCATTATCTGGCCATGTCGCTTTCCAAGCCAGATGTGCGAGGTGTAGCCATTAGCCTTAGATCAAACGACTATGGAAAGGATCAATATTCTGATCTTAGTTATACGAGAATGAAACGTCTCGTAGATATGCTACTAAGCGGTAACGGAGATAATGGAGCGTGGTGTTACATTGACGGGATGTATTTTGATAAAAACAGGGGATACGGAACCAAGTCCCGAATTTATGCCAACGATGTGTTGGCCGATCGTATGTTGCACGCGGGTCTGATATTCCCAAGTTTCCCGTATGAGCCAATGCTACGCAAGGCACTGGTAAGCCCTCTTCAGTTGAGTGTGAACGAAACACCTAACGAGGATGAAGGCGATAGCGACAGAATCCCTCTCACTCGTAAATACCGGGACAATGAAGCTGTCATTCCACTTCTTACCGCTCGACTGAAGTCAGCTAAGCCTCAGATCGTACTGGAGACTTACCAGCAGTATAAACGTTCGTTCGTTTGGGATCATAAACGGCAAGCGCAACGAAGCCGTTTGTACGAGGGGAACGATCAGTTCTATCGGCTAATGAGTGGGGAAGATGGACGAGGGGGACGCGTTTATGGACACTGGATTCAACGGGTGCCGAGCGACTATCGTCAGTTCATACGCTTCAAAGGTGAGCCGGTCGTGGAACACGATTTTAGGGCAATGCAACCAGCGTTATCGTATTCCGCTATCGGCCAGCCCTATGAAGGCGACCCCTATGACGTTCCGGGCTATTCCAGCCACTATCGAGACCGTTTCAAGCTGGTGTTCCGAGTGTCCGTTGGCTGTGGACCGGCGGAGAATGTACTGGATAAAATCCGTGGTGTGATGATCAAAGAGGGGTTCAAGCCCAAGGCTGAGGAAGCGGAAGAACTCTATAAGGCGTTTTGGTCTCATCATTCAAAGATCGCGCACATTGTTGGTCAATCTGCATGGACTTGGCTTCAGAAGATGGAAAGCGACATATCCCTCAAAATCGTATCTTCGTTACTGGATCAAGGCATTCCTTGCTGTCCGATATTCGACAGCTTCCTCGTAGCTGAACGGCATAAAGACGCTTTGATGCAGGCGATGATCGATGCCGTGTCCGGGCTATCGTGCCAGCCAGTACCGGTTAAGAAATCATAGCACATTATTGATCTATTCGATTGCATAGATGGAGAGTGCGAGAAACAGGTTGACCTCAACAGAAAGGCTAATTTGGGTGAGCAATTCGGCTGTACTCAATCTTCTTCCATTTCTTGTACGCGCTAACCATTCCATCCCGAAATACAGCCCCTTCACCGCTTCGTTTCAGCCAGCATTGATCCAATGCATGCACGAATGTGAAAGCATGGCATTGATCGTTTCGAAGACAATCCATACGGCAGGATTGGATATTGCCAGCGGGAGATCGTTCGAGATCATTCCCAGGGATATCAACGCCCTGAAGCAGGTCGGTGATGGGATCGATAGCGCCAACGAAAAATGGTTTGGGATCAGGGACCGATGGACGTAACAGATAGCCGGAAACAGCCTCTTGGTTTGAGTCTAGGATAGACCCCATACCGGATTTGAGGAAACAGTTCGGGCCATCCTTCGCGCTTTCGCTCGTATTATAGGTAAACGCACGGCATTGTTTATCCTCAGACTCTAAACATTCCCGTGCGCATGACCCGGCGCTTTGTGCATTTGTGAACGATACATCAGCACCGTAGAAGTCTACACCTTCATAAACAGCTATTCGATCTGGTTCTGTAGCTGCTTGCACGATAGCAGCCTGCTTGTTGGGTTTGGGTTCAACCAACTTCCGCACTGGTGGTTCGTACTCATCTTCCTCAGTAGACGGGGTAAGCTCTGACGATTCTTGGAGACTGGTTGTGACTCGCAGTTCAGCCATTTCGCTGCCAGATAGATATCGAATATCATCACTGCCGTAGCTCAGACTGATTTTCAGAAGGGCAGGATCGACACCCATCTCATCCAGATACTCGATTATCCATACAGTCCCGATCTGTATCGCTGAAATGGCGTCGTCAGGTGTCATGCCCGTGGTTGGTAGAGAGGACCTGTGGACCCCGATTGATCCGGGCTCCGCGATGCGTATTACGCCTCCCAAGAACGCAAAGGCGCATGCTGATGCACAATCAAAGGATCGCAGCTGGATCGTATTCAACCCGGATGCACGGATTGCCCTGCCCATCGTCAGAGCCGAATGGATGTTACCGCCTGGCGAATTAAAGCTAACGGCTGTTGGATTGAACGAACGGACGGTACGGAGGAATTCACCAACGTCATAGTCGGCTTCGAAAGAGCCCTCGACAATGAGGTATCGGGACCCGTCTGTTTCCTGTTCAACGAGATTGATTTCTGAATGCGCCATACCAGCCCATAGAAGCCCGCTGACACTCGTAAACAGACCGAACAGACATTTGAACATTGCGCATTCCTCCAGCACCCAATGAATGATTTTGCGATGCATTTGGCAACTGGGGAATGTGGATGTCGTAAAGTCGTGATACTGCCCCCTAAGAGTGAGCCGTTGCCGAGTTGGCATTCGTACTCAGCCACGGCATCCCCTCCGGATTCATGAGATTGTAAAGACGCCAGCAAGAACAAGAGCTTATCGAAATTATCGTGCTCGGCTCCTACAGATCAAGTGTTCGTGAACTGAGCACCTATCATTTGTAACACTTGACACTAACAGTATCGGATAGGGAAAGGTCTTATTGGATCGTGTAAATTCCCATACGAATGCTCGTAGAAGGCCATAGAGCGTCACTGAGGGCGTTTGTTTTATTACGGTGAGATGGTACTGATCACGCACAGAACGCTCTCATCGGGCTTCATCATCGTTATATGAGCACATCTTAAGTCCTAGGTCAGTGTATCACGCTATCGGCATTAGCCGGCCGCGCTATCGCTAACGTCTGGTGATTTAGCCTACAATCTCCTGATGGTCGGACCGCCCGGCTCCGGAAAGTCGATGCTTGCCCAGCGCCTTCCCTCGATCCTGCCGCCGCTCGGGGCCCGGGAGCTTCTGGAATGCTCCATGATCGCCTCGATCGCGGGCGAATTGTCCGGCGGCAAGCTTTCCGACCGGCGGCCCTTCAGGGCTCCGCATCATTCGGCATCGATGGCCGCGATGGTCGGCGGCGGCCTGAGAGCCCGGCCCGGCGAAGTCTCCCTCGCCCACCGGGGCGTCCTGTTCCTCGACGAATTTCCCGAATTCTCGCCCGTCGTGCTGGATAGCCTGCGTCAGCCGCTCGAGGCCGGCGAAAGCGTGATCGCGCGGGCCAATCATCGCGTCACCTATCCGGCGAAGATGCAGCTCGTCGCGGCGATGAACCCGTGTCGCTGCGGGATGGCAGGCGAGCCGGGCCATACCTGCGCCCGCGGGGCCAAATGCGCGACCGATTATCAGGCGCGGATCTCCGGGCCGCTGCTCGACCGGATCGATCTGCGCGTCGACGTTCCGGCGGTGACCGCGGCCGATCTCATCCGGCCCCAGACCTGCGAGACGTCGGCGACCGTCAAGGCACGGGTGGCCGCCGCCCGGGCGGTGCAGACGGAACGCTACACGGCGCTCGACCTGCCTGCGGAAACCGTCAACGCCCACTGTTCGGCCGCTTTGATCGAGCAGATCTCCGAGCCCGATCCGGGTGGACGCAAGCTCCTGAACGAGGCGGCCGAGCAGATGAAGTTTTCGGCGCGCGCCTATCATCGCATTCTGAAGGTCGCCCGCACGCTCGCCGATCTCGACGAGAGCGACATGGTCCGCCGCATCCATCTGGCCGAGGCGATCTCCTACCGGATGGCCGGCGAGCGGCTTTCGGCGGCGGCCTGACAGCAGGATGTCAGGCCGGGACCTTGCGTAACGGTCCTCGTCCGGAGCTGCGAAACGATGCTGCCCACACGGGATGGGTGCCGCCTGCTCCCATCCCGTCGCGGGTCGATCCCGCGCGTTGGGTTCGACGAGTCCCGGGGCCTGATACCAGCGGACATATGAAAGCATCGCTTTCGAATGTCCGCTGGCAGCCCGAGCGGCGTCTGAGCCCCTCGCCAGACGTGGATTGACCCAAGGGGTCAATTCATTCGTCCGGCGGTATGACGTCTCGGCCGTCGAACCGCCGGGCGTCAACCGCGAAGCGTACCGCCGGTCGCCTTTTCGACATTTGCGACGATCTTTCCGGACACGGCTTCCAGATCCGCCTCGGTCAGCGTCCTGTCGACAGGTTGAAGGGCGACCTCGATGCCGATGGACTTCCTGTCCGCCCCCAGCGCCTCGCCGATGAACACGTCGAAGACGCGCACCTCGGTGATCAGCACCTTGTCGGCGCTTCTCGCAGCCTTCAGGATCGTCTCGGCCTCGACATCCCGGGAGACGACGAACGCGAAGTCGCGCCGGACGGGCTGCAGGGCCGAGATCGCCAGCACCGGCTTGGTGCGGGTCGCCTTGCGCTTGGGCTCCGGCAGGGCGTCGAGGAACACTTCGAAGCCGGCATGCGGGCCGCTCGCGCCGAGTTTCTTCAAGGCCTTGGGATGAAACTCGCCGAACTCGGCCAGCACGATCCGGGGCCCGAGCTTCAGGCGGCCGGAGCGGCCGGGATGATACCAGGGGCTCGCCTCGCGATCGATCATCAGCTTGTCGACCGGCGCGCCGGCCGCTTCCAGCGCCGCGATCGCATCGGCCTTCGCATCGTGAACGCCGACGGGTGCGGACGCGCCGTCCCAGGCGCGGCCCGCGCCCTGAAGTTGCGCGGTTCCGCGACGCAGCCCCCCGGCGACGCGCGCCTGCCCGTCCGGCCGGTCGTTGCGATAGACGCCCGCCACCTCGAACGTCGCCGTGTCGCCATAGCCGCGGGCGGCGTTGCGGGCGGCGGCCGAGACGAGGCCGGGCAGCAATGACGGCCGCATGTCCGACATGTCGGCGGAGATCGGGTTGGCAAGGCTGAGGGTTTCAGCCCCGCCGCCGAACGCCTCGGCATGCTCCCTCGGGATGAAGCTGTAGGTGACCGCCTCGACCATGCCGCGCGCGGCGAGTGCGCGCCGGGCGGCCTTGTCGCGGCTTTGCGCGTTCGTCAGAATCGGCCCGTTGACGCCGGCGAGCGCCGGCAGGGGCTCGGACGCGATTTCATCGACACCGACGATGCGCATCACCTCCTCGACAAGGTCGGCCTTGCCGTCGACGTCCGGACGCCAGCTCGGCACGGACACGCGCAATTCGCCGTCGCCCCGCTCGGTGGTGAAGCCGAGCCGCTCCAGAATCGCGGTCTGGCGGTCCTGCGCGACGTCGAGACCGGTCAGCCGCTTCACTTCCGTCAGCGGAAACGCGATCGTCTTGGCCGCGTGCGGCCTGACGCCTTCGACGGTCCGCCGCGAAGCCGATCCGCCGCAGAGCTCGACGACGAGCTTCGTGGCAAGATCGAGGCCGGGCTCCATGAACTGCGTGTCGACGCCGCGCTCGAAGCGATAGCGCGCATCGGTGATGATGCCGAGCGAGCGGCCCGCCTTGGCGATCGCCAGCATGTCCCACAGGGCCGATTCGATCAGGACATCGGTCGTCGTCTCGTCGCAGCCCGTCGCTTCGCCGCCCATGATGCCGGCAATCGATTCGACGCCGTGAGCGTCCGCGATCACGCAGACATGCGGCGCGAGCGTGTGCGTGCGCCCGTCGAGACCGACGATCTCCTCGCCGTCCCGGGCCTGCCGGACGACGAGATCGCCGGCGACCTTGTTGGCGTCGAACACATGCAAGGGGCGGCCGCGATCGAAGGTGATGTAGTTCGTGATGTCGACGAGGGCGTTGATCGGGCGCAGCCCGATGGCCTTCAGGCGCTTCTGCATCCAATCGGGGGACGCGCCGTTCGTGACGCCCGAGACGCGCCGCAGGGCAAAGCCCTGGCAGACCTCCGTCTCGATCCGAACCGATACCGGGCAGTCGCCCTCCCCTTCGATCCGCTCGATCCCGGGCGTGACCAGGGTGCCGAGGCCTGAGGCGGCCAGATCGCGGGCGATGCCCGACACGCCCGTCGCATCCGGATGGTTCGGCGTCAGGTTGATCTCGATGACCGGATCGGCCAGGGCCGCATAGTCGGCATAGCGCATGCCCACCGGCGCGTCGTCAGGCAGATCGATGATGCCGTCATGCTCCTCGGACAGTTCGAGCTCGCGCTCGGAACACATCATGCCGAAGCTGTCGACGCCGCGGATCTTGCCGACGCCCAGCACCGTATCGAGGCCCGGCACGTAGTCGCCCGGGCGCCCGAGCACCCCGACGAGGCCTTCGCGCGCGTTGGGCGCGCCGCAGACGACCTGGACCGGCTTGCCCTCGTTCACCTCGGGGCCCGCATCGACCATCAGAACCTGCAGCTTGTCGGCGTCCGGATGGGGGGCTGCCGACAGGACCCGCGCGATCCGGAACGGTTCGAACACGGCGCGATCGTCGACGGTCTCGACTTCGAGTCCGATGGCGGTCAGGCGATCGACGATCTCGCCCAGCGCCGCGTCGGTGTGAAGATGATCCTTCAGCCAGGACAGTGTGAATTTCATCGGGTTTCGTCCCTATGAATGGGCCGGGCAGCAGCGTCGTGCCGGCGGACAGGTGGAAGGAGCGTTGCGGAAGGCCCGTCGGTCGGCCCGGCGTCAGGCGACGCCATCGTCGCCGCGATCGTTGTCCGGCGCGTCGGCGGTGCCCGACATGTCGTGGGCCACCTTGCGGACCGCGGCATTCGAATGGACGAAGCGGTAGGTCAGCAGGGCGACGGCGGAAAACAGCAGCGTCATGAAGACGAGAACCACCGAGGATTGCTCGCTCTCGAACGCCAGGCCGAAGAACGTCCAGCTGACGATCGTGCCGAGAAGCAGGCAGACGAGCGCGGCCGGGGTCGACGGCATCTTCTGGTAGATCACCGCAAACAGGATGACCGTCACGATCGCCACGATCCAGCGTCCGACGGAGGCGAAATAATCGAAGAAGCTTGCATCGAAGGCCAGCGCGGACACGCCGTCGAAGACGACCTTGCCGATGATCGCGCCGGACAGAACCGCGATCACTTCGAGGGCGGTGATGCGCAGCGTCGTCGCCGTCTTGTTCAATCTTGGATTCATGTCAGGTCATAGCACTTTCCCGGCCGCAGGGCCGATTGTCGCGAAATCGTCCGGCGCATCCCGCCTCCCATGGGCGCGAGGCGCCGGTCAGGACGAACTGAGCCCTCCGAACAGGGTCGGCATGTCGAGCGGGCGGAACCCGTAATGCTCGATCCAGCGGACATCGGCGTCGAAGAAGGCGCGCAGGTCCGGCATGCCGTATTTCAGCATCGCGATCCGGTCGATCCCCATGCCCCAGGCAAAGCCCTGATAGATGTCCGGATCGAGGCCGCCGGCCCGCAGCACGTTCGGATGAACCATGCCGCAGCCGAGGATCTCCATCCAGTCCTCGCCTTCGCCGAACCGCACTTCGCCGGGCCGCGACCGATCGCACTGGATGTCGACTTCCATGGACGGCTCGGTGAACGGGAAGAAGGACGGGCGGAAGCGCATCTTGAGGCTGTCGACCTCGAAGAACGCCTTGCAGAACTCCTCGAGCACCCATTTCAGATTGCCGATATGGGCCTTCTCGTCGACGACGAGCCCCTCGACTTGGTGGAACATGGGCGAATGGGTGGCATCGGAATCCTGGCGATAGGTCTTGCCGGGAATGACGATGCGGATCGGCGGCTTCCGGTTTTCCATCGTCCGGATCTGCACCGGCGAGGTATGCGTGCGCAGCACCTTGCGCTCGCCGCCCTCGCCCGCGTTCAGGAAGAACGTGTCGTGCATTTCCCGGGCCGGGTGGCCTTCGGGAAAGTTGAGCGCCGTGAAATTGTAGTAGTCCGTCTCGATGTCCGGACCTTCCGCGATCGCAAAGCCCATGTCGGCGTAGATCGCGGTGATCTCGTCGATGACCTGGCTGATCGGGTGGATGCGTCCGCGCGCGGCCGGCGAAACGCGCACGGGAAGCGTCACGTCGAGGGTTTCGGAAGCGAGGCGCGCCTCGATCGCGGCGTCGGCGAGAACCTCCCGGCGCCCGGTGATCGCGCCCTGAACCCGGTCGCGCAGTCCGTTGAGGCGCGGGCCTTCGCTCTTGCGCTCCTCCGGGCTCATCTTGCCGAGCCCCTTCATCATCTCGGAGATGCGCCCTTTCTTGCCGAGTTCGGCAATGCGGATCGCTTCGAGCGCGGCTTCGCCCTCGGCGGCTTCGATCGCCGTGATCAGTTCGGCTTCGAGGGTTTCGATCTCGGTCATGGGGGAACGTCCTTCGGGCAAGGCATCTATCGCTTGAAACGAAAAAACCCGCGCTTTATCCGGCGCGGGCTTTTGAAAGATTGTGAGCGTCGCCGGTGAATTAAGCGGCGCGCTTTTCTCCAACCGCACGCTCGTAAGCGTTCGGAAACTGGCCTTCGCCCTTCAGATATTCGAGCGATGCCTTCGACTGCTCGCACAAGGCCGCAAAGGCTTCCGGCTCGTGGATCGCAATGTCCGAGAGGACCTTGCGGTCGACTTCGATGCCGGCCTTGCCGAGACCGTCGATGAAGCGGGCATAGGTCAGGCCATGCTCGCGGACGGCAGCGTTGATGCGCTGGATCCAGAGAGCGCGGAAATTCCGCTTCTTCACGCGGCGATCGCGCGTCGCATATTGCTGGGACTTGTCGACGGCAGCTTTCGCTGCGCGGATGGTGTTCTTGCGGCGGCCGTAAAAGCCCTTTGCCTTCTTAAGAACCTTCTTGTGCTTGGCGTGGGCGGTGACGCCCCGTTTCACGCGTGCCATGATCTATTCTCCTGAATTCTTATCGATGCCGAAACCGCCGCTCAGCGGTCGTAGGGCATGTAAATCTTGACCGTCCGCTCGTCGGGCTTCGAAAGGATCTTCGTGCTGCGCGAGTCGCGGAGAAAGTCGTTGGAGCGTTTGATCATGCCATGGCGCTTGCCGGCATGGCCGGCTTTCACGCGGCCGTTGGCCGTCATCGAGAAGCGCTTCTTGGCGCTCGACTTGGTCTTCATCTTGGGCATTTTGCTCTCCTTGGTCAGGCTCGCTCTGCGCCGCAAACGCCGGACAGCGGTCGGGTTTCGGCCATCAGGCCTTGCCCGCCGCGATCGTTGGAATGAAGCGCCGCGAAAGCATCGAGAGCCGCCACGGCATGCCCTGCCGGACGGCTCGATCAACGGCGGACCTGATAACCCTTGTCGTGCCGCTTGGCAAGCGAAGTTTCGGCCTCGCCTAGTTTGCCGCGCCGATCATCGCATGCTCCACCGTGTCCCCCGGCTCGATGCCGAGGCGCCGGGCGGTGCCGCCGTTCAACTCGAGAACGTAGCGGACCGGCCCACCCGACGGAATGGTCGCGCGCGACAGGGGTTCGGCATTGCGCTTGATGGACAGGATCGTCCCGTCTTCCTCGATGAACAGCATGTCGAGGGGAATCAGCGTATTCTCCATCCACATGGTCACGGGACGGGTTTCGTCGAAGTCGAACAGCATGCCGTGGTCCGGCGCCATTTCCTCGCGGAACATCAGCCCGACGCGGCGCTCCTCGTCCGTATCGGCGATCTCGGCCTCGATCGTGTGGGTGGCCGTCCCCGTCACGATCCGCACCTCGTCCGCGCTGGCGCCGGACGTGACGAAGCCGGCGAGCCCGAACAGCAGCACCGCCGCGGCCACGATCATTTTCCAGGAATTACGCATCAGGTCGCCGTTTTGCCGTTTCGTCGCGCGACGGGTTCGTGCCGCCCCGAGAGCTGGAGCGGTCGGATCGCGTCGCAGCCCGAAGATGCAGCACCGTGCGGCTGGCCGCAAGGTTCGAGCCTGCATGAACGACGACCGCTTCGGCACCGGGCGTGCGGAACACCCGCCCTGCCCTGTCCGGCACGTGAACGAACCTCAGTGGGATGCGGGCGTCGCATCGGCGGGATGGACTTCCGCCGCCATCTTGCCCTTGCGGCCCATGCCGTAGCGCACCTTGACCTCCTGACCGAGGCGCAGCTCGGTCATGCCGTAACGGCGAAGGGTCTCCATATGGACGAAGATGTCGTCGTCGTCCTCCCTGCAGGTCAGGAAGCCGTAGCCTTTGGTGCGGTTGAACCATTTGACCGTCGCGGTCACGAGGTCGCTGGACGCGGTGACCTGGGTGTGGGTGCGGGCGGGCGGCATCTGCGAGGGATGAAGACCGGTGGAGGCATCCATCGACAGAACCCGGAAGGCGTGGACGCCGCGCTGGCCATGCTGGACTTCGCAAACCACCCGCGCGCCTTCCACCGCCGTCGAGAAACCGTCTCGCCGAAGGCATGTGACGTGGAGGAGAACATCGTCGGTTCCGTCGTCCGGAACGATGAAGCCGAAGCCCTTGGCGACATCGAACCATTTGATATGACCCGCGACGACATGGACGTCCGCCCCCGTCACCGCCTCCATATCCCTGTCATGGGCCTCAAGATCTGAAGAGGTCCGCTCCACCATCCGGATGATCCGCCTTTACGCAACCGAAGTATCGAGAGTTTAGCATTAAGTTGATGCATCGGTGCAAGGCCCCGCGAATAATTCGGCACCGAACGTCCCAAGTTGACGCAAGGTTCGCTCCCGCTCGATGCTCGGTTGCAGGACGCGACCGGGCGTGGGCCGAATGTCGGGAGGCGGCACACCCGATCGAGCCTGCGCCCTGTCGCGGACGGCGCACCCGGCACGGGTTCGCAGGCGCTGCCCCCCGGGTTGAGGTCGCGGCGAAAGTCACGCGCCGGAGCGCCCCCCGTTCCAGGCGTCGCCCGACGGCTTCAAGAAGCCGTGACCGATCCGGGTTGGAACCGACCGGTGGACCGGCTGGTTTGGGGATGGGCACTCAAGACGTTCCGGGGAGGAACTTATATGACACGTTTACAGACACTGGCGTCGGCCCTTGCACTTTCGGCGGCGACCCTGACGGCAGGCGGCGCCTATGCCGATTGTGCAACCGAGCTTTCGGCGCTGAAGTCCAGCATGGGATCTTCGAGCGAGACCAGCAGCGGCTCCGGCGCCATGAGCGCGGGTACGGATTCGGCATCCATGTCCTCGGGCGGCGGTTCCGCCTCCACCGATGGCGCGTCGGCCTCGTCCGACGTTGCACCGTCCGCGGACGCGGCCGTACCGGCTGCGGAAACACCGGCCGGCATGGATCAGGCTGCGGTAAACAGCGATGAGCCGACCTTCACCGCCGCCGGCGCGAACGAAGGCCAGAACGACAGGGAAGAATCGACCGGGGCACTCTCCGGCATCGCACCGACCCCGGCTCTCGAGGATACGGCTGCCGGCAACGAGGCTCCCGAGAGCGGCGCGGCCGCCAGTGCGAGCAGTTCCGCTTCGAGCGGCGCGACCGGCTCCGAGAGCGGCGGAGCCGCGACTGGCGGTTCGGACGCGATGAGCGCCGATGCGACGCCGGGCGATACCGATCAGGATGCCGTCACGACGGATCAGCCGACGTTCACCGAAACGGGTGACGTCGAAGGTCAGAGCGATCGGGCCGAATCGACCGGCGCCCTGTCGGGTGTCGCACCGACGCCGGCGCTGACGGACGAGGCTTCCGGTGAAGCCGACGATGCCGCAGGCGGCGAGGCTTCTTCGGGCAGCACCGCTTCGAACGGGTCAACGATGGAAGGCGGCCAGGACATGGCTTCGACCCATCTCGCCGCAGCACAGGCAGCGCTCGATGCGGGCAATGAGGAAGCCTGCATGGCAGCGGTCGAGCAGGCCAAGCAAGCCACGATGTAACGCGAAATTTCGGGTGAGGGCTGGCCTTATCCGATCGCGAGCCAAGCTTAAGGGGTCCGTGAGGGCCCCTTTCGCATGTTCGGGCCCGGTTAGATCCAACCCGGAAGGAGAAGACGCGATGCGCTATCTTCACACCATGGTCCGCGTCACCGATCTCGACGCCTCGCTCGACTTTTACTGCAACAAGCTCGGCCTCGTGCAGACCAACCGCATGGACCGGGAAGAAGGCCGCTATACGCTCGTCTTCCTCGCAGCGCCCGACGATCTGCCGAACGCCAAGGAGACCAAGGCTCCGCTGATGGAGCTGACCTACAATTGGGACCCGGAAACCTATTCCGGCGGGCGCAATTTCGGCCATCTCGCCTTCGCCGTGGATGACATCTACGCGACCTGCCAGAAGCTGATGGATGGGGGCGTTACCATCAACCGGCCGCCGCGCGACGGTCACATGGCGTTCGTGAAATCGCCAGACGGCATCTCGTTCGAGCTCCTGCAGAAGGGCGAAGCGAAAGCAAAACAGGAGCCGTGGGCCTCCATGGAGAACACCGGCTCCTGGTAAGGCGCGTGACGGGCGAAGAATGTGGAGTCCACAAACCCGCCTTATTCTAAGTTCATGAACTTTTCGTCATCAAGACGTCAGCGGGGCACCGGCATCGGGCCTTGCTTGACTCTTTTGCGAGAGTCTCGTCGACTACAGTTTCGTGCCCGGAGAATCCAAGATCCTCCAAACGCACCGGCAGATGCACTTGGCGCAGACCGGTCCCATGGATCTGTCGTCTGATCAGGTTTCGGCGAGAATGCCGTGAGATAGCAGTTCGCGACCGTCATGGGGATGGCGGCGGCGGATTTTGAGAATTCAAGCGGTAGGGCACGGGCCGCTTCGTTGGAGAGGGATCGACATTTTGACGACCGACGACGCTCGCCGTCCTCTGTCCGCGTTTACGAGCGCGGCGGACCCCGTTTCACGCCCGATCGAAGCAGGCCCGCCGTCGTGGCGGATGGCCTCCATCGCGGTCACCGCCCTTCTGCTCTCCCCGCTCCTGTCCGGCTGCATGTCCGGTGTCAGCGACATCAGTTCGTTCGGCCTGTCGCAGCCACCCTCGATGGCGCAGAACGATGCGCCGGTCGATACGAGCAGCGCGCCTGAAGTCGACGTCTCCTCGCTGAGCGACGTCGGGACGGCGACGGCCGAACCCGAGATCTCCGACGAAGTCGCCGAAACGATCGCCGCCGCGGCGCCGGATGCCTCTCCCGATCGCAACGGTCCGCTGGTTCCGCTTTCGGCCGGCCGCCAGACCGTCGCCGCCTATGCGGGTGGCCGTGTCGGCGAGGGCGGCGCGTCGGGTTCGGCGACCGGTGCCGGGGGCCAGTCCCTCTTCCAGTCGCTCTTCGCGCAGGAACCGGCAAGGACGCCCGTCGCGAACACCGATCGCGGCAAGGGCCGACGTATCGTCCTCAATCGCGAGGGCGCGCCCAGCGACGAGGATGACGGTTCGCTGCCGGGCGTCGATCCGAAATCGCTGTTCGAGATCGGCCAGCGCGCGTCGGCGGACGAGGATGCGATCGAGGATGCCGCCTACGAGGTGGCCGCGCTCTCCGGCGGTTTCGCCCGTCTCAGCCCCAACGGATTGCGGGTCCAGCGCGAAGACATCCGCACCGACTGTTTCCCCAGCCAGCTCGTCGGCATGATCCGCGCGATCGAGCAGCGCTTCGGCCAGCGCGTCGTCGTCACCTCCGGCTATCGCAGCCCCGAACACAACCGGCGGGTTCGCGGCGCCAACCGCTCGCAGCACATGAGCTGCAAGGCCGCCGATATCGTCATTCCGAACGTCGACAATTTCAAGGTGGCCGCCTTCGCCCGCTCCCTGCCCGGGCGCGGTGGCGTGGGCACCTACTGCCACACGAAAGCGATCCATATCGACGTGGGTGCGAAGCGCGAATGGAACTGGCGCTGCCGTCGCCGCCGCTGACCGCGCGACAATCCGACCCTCCCCTTCAATCTTTTCGTTTTTCCCGATTTTTATGCTTGCAACATCGGCGTTCCTCTCGTAGAAACCGCCGCGTTGCGCCCATCGTCTAGCGGTCTAGGACGCTGCCCTTTCACGGCGGAAACACGGGTTCGAGTCCCGTTGGGCGTACCAATCCAAGCTTGATGGCTTGCTGGTTCCCGACCAAGCAACACAAGGTGGCTGAACGCCAACGGCGCCGCGTCGTTCGCCTGCCGCCCGGTTCGCGTCGTCTTTTGCGCCGAGCCATTTCGAGCGTTGCCGCAAAATGGCATGGTGCCAGGACAGCCCGACGGATGGACGGATGATCCGGCCGCCGCCTCGAAGCGCTGCCTAAGGTGCCGGACATGGCAGGCCGCGGCAGGGCCGGTCGTCTCGTTCATTGCAATGCGTTGAGCCTCCGTCGCACCGTTCGATCACCCTTGCGGTTTTGACCGGAGCCTCCCCTCCCCTTTATCCTCGTCACTCTCGGCCATACGGCGCGTGAACCGGCCGGCCCTTGCCATGGCTTAACATCATGCCCGGACCTCGCCGTTGCGGCCGTGTCCGGGCTGGAAGCGCTTTTGAGCGCGAAAACAGGAGGGGTGCCTTCATGCCGGTTTCGGGAGAGCCCGTACGTCTCGGCCTCATCGGCGACGCCATCGCCCAGTCGCGGGCACCGTCCATGCACGAGCGTGCCGGTGCTCTCATCGGCCTCGACGTTCGCTACGATCGGCTGGTGCCGGCCGAACTTGGCGCTTCGTTCGAGGACGTCGTGTCGCGTGCGCGGGAGAACGGCTATCGCGGTCTCAACATCACCTATCCGTACAAGGAACGCGTCGTGCCCCTGGTGAGCGTCGAAGACCTGCGCGTCGCGCGGCTCGGAGCGGTCAACACGGTGCTGTTCGAGCCCGATGGGCCACGCGGCTACAACACCGACTACTCGGGCTTCCTCGCCGCCTACCGACGGGGACGCGGAAAGGCGCCCGCGGGCGCCGTCTGCATGGTGGGCGCGGGCGGCGTCGGCCGGGCCGTCGCCTTCGGCCTTCTCGAACTAGGGGTCACCCGGTTGCGTCTCGTCGATACCGACCGCGCCCGATCGAGGCAACTGGCAGGCGAGTTGCGCACGAGCGCGCCGCATGTCGACATCGACGTTTCGATCGATGTCGCCGACGGCGCGCGCGGCGCGGACGGGCTGATCAACTGCACCCCCCTCGGCATGGTCGGCCATGACGGAACGCCGATCCCGCGCGGGCTGATGACAGGCGCGGCCTGGGTCTTCGACGCCGTCTACACGCCGCCGCGGACGCTGTTTCTCCGGGACGCCGAGGCGCTTGGGCTCACGATCATGTCCGGGGTGGAACTGTTCTTCTACCAGGGCCTGCACGCCTTCTCGCTGTTCCACGGCCGCGATCTGGACGAAGCGGACCTGCGGACGCTGCTCGACATTGCGTGAAAGTTTCGCCGGCGGACGCGCTCCGCCGCACCCGGAGATATCCCCCCGCCCTGCCGCCAAGCGGCCCGGTCAGGTCCCTGAAAAGACGAGCTGCGCCTTCATCGCCTTCGTCCGGTCGCCCGCCATGGTGAACGCCTCCACCGCGTCGTCGACGAAAAACGACTGGGTGATGAACGGCTTCACGTCGATCAGCCGCTTCCGCATCAGGCTGACGGCGGTGAAGAACTCCTCGTGGAAACGGAACGAGCCCTTGAGGCAGAGTTCCTTGGCCGTCATCGCCTGGAGCGGCAGGGTCATGTCCCCACCCAGACCGAGCTGCACGATCGCCCCGCCCGGCCGCATCGCCGGCACCGCCCCCCGCAGCGCGACTTCGGCGCCCGAGCATTCGAAGAGAACGTCGAACGTTCCTTTTTCGGCCGTGAACTTCGACAGGCTGTCCTCCCCTGCGGCGATCGTCTCGTCCGCGCCCGCTTTCCTCGCCATGTCGAGGGTGAACGGCGTCAGGTCGCTCGCGACGATGCGATCCGCGCCTGCCCGGCGCGCGGCGAGAATGGCGAGAATGCCGATCGGCCCGCAGCCGGTGACGAGCACCGACTTGCCGAGAAGATTGCCGGCCTGGTTGACGGCGTGCAGCGCGACCGAGAGGGGCTCGGCCATCGCGGCCTCGCCGGGCGTCAGATCGCCGGCCGGCGCGCATTGCCAAGCCTCGGCGACAAGCGATTCGCGAAACGCGCCCTGAATGTGCGGAAACGGCATGGCGGAGCCGTAGAAGCGCATGTGGAGACACTGGTTGTAGGACGCTTCGAGGCAGAACCGGCAATGGCCGCAAGGGCGCGACGGCGACACGGCGACGAGATCGCCCTCGCGCAGGCTTGTGACGCCCTCGCCGAGCCTTGCGACGTGGCCGGACACCTCGTGGCCGAGGATCATCGGCTCCTTCAGTCGCACCGTGCCGAAGCCGCCATGGTTGAAATAATGCAGATCCGAGCCGCAAATGCCGCCGGCCGCAAGCCGGATCTCGACCTGCCCCCGGCCCGGCGCATCGGCCGGGCGGTCTTCGATGCGCAGATCGCGGGCGGAGTGGATGACGACTGTTTTCATGACAACCTCGAACAGATATTCGACCCAACCTAGCCTATCGCGCGTCTCTTCACACGCGCGATAGGCTATAAACGCAAGGCGCGCGCCTTGCGGCATGCACATGGGAGAACATATGAGTCTGCAGCTTTTCGACCTTTCGGGCAAACGCGCCCTCATCACGGGCTCCTCGCAGGGCATTGGCGAGGCGCTCGCCGTCGGCCTTTCCGGCGCCGGCGCCGAAATCGTTCTCAACGGCCGCGACGAGGCAAGGCTCGCGCGGGCAGCGGACGCCCTTCGCCGGACCGGCGCGCGCGTCCACGAACTCGCCTTCGACGTGACCGACCATGACGGCGTGCGCCAGGCGGTCGACAACTTCGAGGCGTCCACCGGCCCGATCGACATCCTGATCAGCAATGCCGGCGTGCAGCAGCGCGGCCCCCTCGAGGACTTTCCCGCCGACGGCTTCGAGAAACTGCTCCAGACCAATATCGCCGGCGTCTTCCATGTCGGCCAGGCCGTCGCACGGCACATGATCAAGCGCGGCGAAGGCAAGATCGTCAATATTTGTTCGGTGCAGACCGCGCTCGCCCGGCCCGGGATCGCCCCCTACACGGCGACGAAGGGCGCGGTCGCCAACCTGACCAAGGGCATGGCGACGGACTGGGCGAAGTACGGCCTCCAGTGCAACGGCCTTGCGCCCGGCTATTTCGAGACGCCGCTCAATCAGGCGCTGGTGGACGATCCGGAGTTTTCCGCCTGGCTCGCCAAACGCACCCCGGCGGGGCGCTGGGGCAAGGTGGAAGAGCTCGTCGGCACGGCGATCTTCCTCTCGTCCGCCGCCTCCTCGTTCGTCAACGGCACGACGATCTTCGTCGACGGCGGAATTACGGCGTCCCTGTGAGCGGCCGCTACGTGGTCATGGGCGTCTCGGGCTGCGGGAAATCGACGATCGGACTGGCCGTCGCGAAGCAGCTCGACCTCGATTTCGTCGATGGCGACACGCTTCATCCCCCCCACAACATCGCGAAGATGGCCCGCGGCGAGCCGCTCGACGATCACGACCGCGCGCCCTGGCTCGAACAGGTCGGCGGGCGCCTTGCCGAACCCGGCGTTCTCGTCGCCTGCTCGTCGTTGAAGCGGGCCTATCGCGATCTGATCCGCGCGAAGGCCGGCGGCCCGGTGACGTTCCTGTTTCTCGCAGGCGGGCGCGAGACGCTTCTTGCCCGCATGAGCGTGCGGCCCGGCCATTTCATGCCGGCTTCGCTGCTCGACAGCCAGCTGGCGACGCTGGAGCCGCCCGGGGCGGGCGAGGACGTCGTCACCGCCTCCATCGAGGACGGGCCGGCGCAGATCGTCGAGCGGTTCGTCGAGGCTGTCGCCCGCAGGAACGCCCGCACGCGACAGCATCGGCGCTGACCTGCCGGCAAGGAGCGGACGGGACCGGGCACCGGCCGACGACGGGCGGGCCATGGGTGGCGAAGTCGATGGCCCGATCCCCGCCCGTTCCGGGCACCACGCCGTTCATCGGGGTGGGATCGGGTCGAGACGCCCTCAACCGGACGGTCAAACTTTTCTACCCACCGGACGCCGCATTGATACCCGAAGTCCGGCTTGCCGACGTCGTCAGCCGGCTCCAAAACGAGTAGAAGGAGAACACTCAAATCGATTTAGCTCGGATTGGGTGAGGCTGGGTTCGCGGGCCGGGAGGGTTTTCGAGCCTGTAATCTCTAGGGAGGAGACAGGGATCATGAGCAATGTCGAAGTGATGAGCCAGCACGACGATGCGCCCGAGATCAGGGCGCAGACCCGCGAGAGCGCCATGGCCGACGCGGGACTGGAACAGGGCGGGCAAGGCATTCGCGGCCTGCTGCTCAGCCAGTTGAGCGCCGTGGTGCGCCGCCGCCATCCCGATCTGGCGAAAGTGCTGAACGGAACCATGTCGATCCGCCAACTCGACGAGGTTCTCTGGCTCGACGGCCTGCAGGCGATCGCCGCATGGTTCCAGCTTCTCGCCATCGCCGAGGAATACACGGCCACGAGCCGCCGCCGTGCCGTGGAGCGCAAGGGAAGCGCCGACGCCGTTCTCGGATCGTTTTCCAACGTCATCGGCCAAGTGATGGCGGATGGCTCCAGCGGCGACGAGATCCGCCGCGTGCTTGGCGGCCTTCGGGTCGGCCCGACAATGACCGCGCATCCGACCGAAACCAAGCGCATCACCGTGCTCGAGATCCACCGCCGCATCTATCGCACGCTCACCGAAGCCGAGGAGCAGCGCTGGTCGCCGCGCGAACGCGAGGAGCTGATCGATCGGTTGCGCGGCGAGATCGAGCTCCTGTGGCTGACCGGGGAGTTGCGCCTCGAAAAGCCGAGCGTCGACCAGGAAGTCGCCTGGGGCCTTCACTTCTTCAAGGAAATCCTGTTCGAGACCGTGCCCAAGCTCGGCGACGTCCTGACGGCCGCCATGAGGCGCCATGCGCCGGAGAACGCGACGCCGGTCTCGCCGAACCTGCGCTTTGCCACCTGGATCGGCGGCGACCGGGACGGCAATCCGTTCGTGACCGCCGAGCTCACGCGGGATTCGCTGAAGGAATACCGCCGCACCGCGCTCGAATCCTATATCGGCCCGCTCGAGAAGCTGATGGTCGAGCTCAGCGTCTCGACCAATGTCTGCACGATCCCGGAAACCTTCCGGGACGCCCTGAACAGCGCGATGGATCTCAGCGGACGGCGTGACACGATCGCCACGCGCAATCCGAACGAGCCGTTCCGCCAGTTCATCTGCGCGCTTCTGGCGCGTCTTCGTGCAACGCTTGCGGACGAGACCGGCGACCCGCGCGACGCCGGTGCCACGCCCTATCGCAGCCCGGCCGAGATGCGCGGCGAGATCCAGGCGCTCAACCAGGCGCTGGTCGAGATCGGCGCGATCGCCGTGGCCGAGCGCCTCGTCCGCCCGCTCTTGTGGCAGCTCGAGATCTTCGGCTTCCACACCGCCGCCCTCGACATTCGCCAGAACGCCACGATCGTCAACAAGGTGGTCGCCGAACTGCTCAATCTGGGGGCAAGCGAGGGCGATCGCGTCGAGAAGGGCCGTCCCGGCTGGGGCGAGCGCCTGCGCGAAGCCCTGCGCAGCCCGGCAAAGCCCGATCTTCAAGGCCATGAACTGTCCGAGGACGCGCTTGAACTCGTCAATTTGTTCAAGGTGATCCGCGACGCCAAGATCAAGGACAATCGGGCGATCGGCGCCTTCATCCTCTCGATGACGGAATCCGTGGAGGACATGGTCGCCTGCCATCTTCTCGCGCGGTGGGGCGGGATCACGGCGGGCGACGATCCGAGCGCGGCGACGACGCTTGCCATCGTGCCCCTGTTCGAGACCATCGACGATCTCCGCGCCGCCCCCGACATCCTGGACGAGATGATCTCGATCCCGGCAATCCGCCGCTCCCTGCGCGAATGCGGCGACCGCCAGGAGGTCATGCTCGGCTATTCGGACAGCAACAAGGATGGCGGCTTCTTCACCTCCAACTGGGAGCTGTCCAAGGCCCAGCGCACCCTGCACGATGTCGGCGTGAAGCGCCGCGTGAAGGTCTCCTTCTTCCATGGTCGCGGCGGCTCGGTGAGCCGCGGCGGGGCGCCGACGGGTCGGGCGATCGCCGCTCAGCCGCCGGAAACCGTCGACGGCGCCCTGCGCGTCACCGAACAGGGCGAGGTCGTGTCGGCCAAGTTCGCCAACAAGGGCACGGCGCTGCATAATCTGGAGATCCTGACCGCCAGCGTCCTCGCGCACACGCTGAAGAGCCCGCACGAGAAGGAGCTGAAGGAGAACGCCGAGTTCAACGAGGCGATGGAGGCCCTGTCGGGCCTGTCCCAGACGGCCTACGCCGATCTCATCAAGTCCGAAGGCTTCATTGATTATTTCAACCAGTCCTCCCCCGTGGAGGAGCTCGGTCTCCTGAACATCGGCTCGCGGCCGGCCCGACGCTTCGGCGGAAGCCCGAAGGACCTGTCGGAGCTTCGGGCCATTCCCTGGGTGTTCGCCTGGAGTCAGAACCGGCACCTGATGACGGGCTGGTACGGCATCGGCACCGCGTTCGACAGCTTCGTGAAGGTGCGCGGCGAGGACGGGATGAAGATCCTCAAATCCATGTTCCGCAACTCCCGCCTCTTCCGCCTGATCGTCGACGAGGTGGAGAAGCAGCACTATCAGTGCGATCTCGAGATCGCGACCGATTACGCCAGGCTCGTCGAAAGGCAGAGCGTGCGCGAGGAGATCTTCGGCAAGATCAGGGCCGAGTACGAGCTGACCCGCAAGATGCTGATCGACGTGACCGGGACGGAGGATCTGTCCGAGCGGTTTCCTGTGCACAAGCGCCAGATCGACCGGGTTGCGCCGCAACTCAAGGGTGTCCACGATCTTCAGGTGGAACTCCTTTCCCGTGTCCGCGACAATGCGAAGATCAGGGAGGCCGATCCGCGGATGCTTGACGCGCTCCTCCTGTCGATCCACTGCACGTCCGCCGGCCTCGGCTGGACGGGATAGGGCCGGCCTCCGGACATGATTCACCGCCCAAGGCCTTTACCGGCCAGGCGAAAGCGCACTAAAACACAAGAACATTTCGACGTTTCGGTCTGGCACCGCCGGGACGTCGTTGTGGGGGAACATGATGGCTGCCGAAAAACCGATCCGCGTCCTCCTGGCAGAACGAAACCTTCTCGTCGTATCGGCGCTCAAGCACCTGATCGGCAAGGACGACCGATTTCGCTTCGTCGACACCGCCGAGAGCGGATCCGACATCTTGCGCCGTGCCGAGGATCCCGATTTCGATATTCTCGTCGTCGGATGGACCCTCGTCGACATGGACGCGGCCGCGCTTCTCCAGAAGCTGAAGGAGAGGGAGGCGTCCGTGCGTGTCGTCATCTTCTCGGCCGAGGAGGACATCGTCATCCTGCGCCAGGCGGTGCGGCTCGGCGCCTACGGTTTCTGCTACCAGTTCGACGATCCGGAAATCCTGTTCGATACGCTGCTCGCGGTTGCCAACGGGCGCATCTGCATCCCCTTCATCGATCTGACGGCGGTGAACGACACGGCGATTTCCCGGCTGACGGTGCGCGAACGCGAACTTCTCTCGATGCTCGCGCTCGGCTGGACGAACGTCCAGATCGCCGCGCGAACCGGGATTTCGCAAAACACCGTCAAATACTACCTGAAGAACCTGTACGAAAAGCTGGACGTGCAGAACCGCGCGATGGCCGTTGCGGTATGGTTGAACGAGCAGCGCTGACGACAAGGGCGTCTTTGCTGCACCGCAAAAGAAAAAGACGCCGCAGCCGGCCGGGACGACCGGTGGAACGGCGCCTTTCCCCAAGTCGAGCCGAGAAGAGCCCCGTCTCATTCGGGTAGCGTTTCCTACCCAAAGCCGCTCGCCTTCCTATCCAGCCTTGCTTGTGTCGCCTGCGTGCACGCTAGATACTTGGAGGCGTGGAGAAGTCTCCGGGAGGACTTGGAATGGCCGGCTATAAACAACCGTTTATACCGGGCGCGACGAACGCGCCGCAGCGCGTCCGCGAGGCCATCAGCGTGACGCCTGACGATCATCGCGCGCCCGACATTGGAATCGCGACCGGCCCGATCCTGACGACAGGCGGCAGGGCGTTCGCCAGCAGGGAGGGACGCCTGTTCGCCGCTCCATCCAACGGCCGAGATCTCGGCCTGGAATACAAGGCTTTCCGCCAGGTGCTTGGCGGGCTCGATCCCCGCAATAGCGACCATCGATGCCGTCCTCGAGCGACGGCCGGTGCACGGCGCGCCGGGCAGGACCCACAAGCCGCATAACGAGACAACTTTCAACGCGAGGACGAACCATGAGTCATGAACTTCACAATCTGAGGAAATTCCGTCTTCAGCGCAGCGAGCTCGCCGTGCCCGGCGCCAACGTCACCATGATGGAAAAGGCCGCCGACAGCGAAGCCGATTACGTGTTCCTCGATATCGAGGACGCCGTCGCACCGCCCGACAAGGTGAAGGCCCTCAAGAACATCATCGAGATCCTGAACGACATCGACTGGCGGGCCAAGAACAAGACCGTTTCGGTGCGCATCAACGGCATCGACACCCACTACATGTATCGCGACGTCGTCGATCTCATGGAACAGGCCGGCGACCGGTTCGACACGATCCTGATCCCCAAGGTCGGCAATCCGTCGGACATCTACATGGTCGAGGCGATGATCAACCAGATCGAGATGGGCAAGGGCTACACGACCCGCGTCGGCATCGAGGCGCTGATCGAAACCGCTCTCGGCATGGCCAATGTCGAGAAGATCGCGGCCTATGGCGGCCGTCTCGAGGCCCTGCATTTCGGCGTCGCCGACTATGCCGCGTTCAACAAGGCGCGCACCACGAATATCGGCGGCCTCAACCCGAACTATCCGGGCGACCAGTGGCACTATGCCCTGTCGCGCATGACGGTCGCCTGCCGCGCCTACGGCCTTCGCCCGATCGACGGCCCGTTCGGCGACTTCTCCGATCCCGAGGGTTTCACGGACGGCGCGAACCGTGCCGCTTCCCTGGGCATCGAGGGCAAGTGGGCGATCCATCCGAGCCAGATCAAGCTTGCCAACGACGTCTTCTCGCCGCCCGAGGCCGAAGTGGAAAAGGCCCGCAAGATCCTCGTCGCGCTGAAGGAAGCCGAAGGCAAAGGCCAGGGCGCAGCCTCGCTCGACGGCAAGATGATCGACGCCGCGTCCGAGCGCATGGCGCAGAACGTCCTGAAAATGCATGAGGCGATCACGTCGCGCTGACGGGGTCGGGCGGCGTTGCCCTGGCGGGCACCGCCGCGAACGGGAGCCGGAATTCCCTCGATGGAACGACGGAACGAGCAAGAGGATCGGGGGCGGGACCGCGACGCGGCCGCACCTGTCTGATCCTTACATTTTGAACGGGAGAGATCGATGGACATTCATGAGTACCAGGCCAAGGAACTGCTGGCCCGCCACGGCGTAAGCCTGCCGCGCGGGGGGCTGGCCTACAGCCCCGAACAGGCGGCCTACCGCGCCAGCGAGATCGGCGGCGAGCGCTGGGCCGTCAAGGCGCAGATCCATTCGGGCGCGCGTGGCAAGGCGGGCGGCGTCAAGCTGTGCGACAGCGACAAGGCCGTGAAGGCGGCTGCCGAGGAGATGCTCGGCAAACGCATGGTCACCAACCAGACCGGCCCCGAGGGCAAGCTCGTCAACCGCCTCTATATCGAGGAAACGGTCGACATCGCCCAGGAACTCTATCTCGGCTTCGTGCTCGACCGCAAAGCCGAGCGCATCATGATCATCGCCTCCTCGTCCGGCGGCATGGAGATCGAGGAGATCGCAGAGAACGAGCCCGAATCCCTGATCAAGACGGTGGTCGATCCCGGCCACGGCCTGCAGGACTTCCAGGCCCGCGAGATCGCCTACAATCTCGGCCTCGAATACAAGGTCGTGAACCGCATGGTCGACACGATCCTCGGCTGCTACCGCGCATTCCGCGATCACGACGCCTCGATGCTCGAGATCAATCCGCTGGTCGTCACCCACAGCGGCAGCGTCATGGCGCTCGACGCCAAGATGAGCTTCGACGAGAACGCCCTGTTCCGCCGCCAGGAGATTTCCGAGCTGCGCGACAAGAGCCAGGAAGACACGCGCGAGACCTTCGCCTCGGACCGCGGCCTGTCCTATGTCGGCCTCGACGGCGAGATCGGCTGCATTATCAACGGTGCGGGCCTGGCCATGGCGACGCTCGACATGATCAAGATTGCCGGCGGCGAGCCCGCGAACTTCCTCGACATCGGTGGCGGCGCAAGCCCCGACCGCGTCGCCAAGAGCTTCCGCGCCGTTCTCCAGGACGACAATGTGAAGGTCATCTTCGTCAACATCTTCGCCGGCATCAATCGCTGCGACTGGGTCGCGGAAGGCGTGATCAAGGCCAAGAAGGAAGTCGGCGTCAACGTTCCGATCATCGTCCGTCTCGCCGGCACCAACGTGGAGGCCGGCCGGAAGATCCTCGCCGATTCGGGCGAAGACATCATCGTCGCCGACACGCTCCTCGAAGGCGCCGAAAAGGCGGTCAAGGCCTGGAAGGACGCCGCCGCCGCGAAAGCCGCCTGAGCCCGATCGCATCCGTCTTGCAGCGGGCGCCCGTTACCGGCGCCCCATCACATCAGTTCGAAGCGCCGTCCGGCTTCAAGGCAGAACCGGACCCGCCTTTGAGGAGGACACCATGGCAGTATTACTCACCAAGAAGACGAAGGTCATCGTCCAGGGCTTCACCGGCAAGATCGGTACGTTCCACGCTGAGGACATGATCCGCTACGGCACCAATGTCGTGGGCGGCGTAACGCCCTCCAAAGGCGGCCAGATGCATCTGGACCTGCCCGTCTTCAACACGGTGCGCGGCGCCGTCGAGGAGACCGGCGCCGAAGCCTCGATCGTCTTCGTGCCGCCGCCGTTCGCCGCCGATTCGATCATGGAAGGGGCCGATGCCGGCATCAAGTTCTGCGTCTGCATCACCGACGGCATTCCGGCCCAGGACATGATGCGCGTCAAGCGCTACATGCGCCGCTACCGCGCCGAGGACAAGATGCGCCTCTTCGGCCCGAACTGCGCCGGCATGATCTCGCCGGAAGAGGGCTTCATGGGCATCATGCCGATCAACATCTACAAGAAGGGCCGCATCGGCGTCGTCGCCCGTTCGGGCACCCTGTCCTACGAGGCGGCGGCGCAGATGCTCGAGAAGGGCATCGGCATATCGACCTCGATCGGCATCGGCGGCGACCCGATCAACGGCTCCTCGTTCAAGGATTGCCTCGAACTGTTCGAGGCCGACCCCGAAACCGATGCCGTCGTGATGATCGGCGAGATCGGCGGCCCGCAGGAGGCGGAAGCCGCGCACTGGGCCCAGGAACACATGTCGAAGCCGGTCTGCGCCTACATCGCCGGGGCCTCAGCACCCAAGGGCAAGAAGATGGGCCATGCCGGCGCGATCGTGTCGTCCGAGGGCGAATCGGCGGCCGAGAAGATCGCGATCATGAAGGAATGCGGCATTACGGTCGTTCCGCATCCATCGGCTTTCGGCGAGATCGTCGAGGAGATGATCGGCAACAGAAAAGCGGCTTGACGGCGCTGACATAACGCAACGAAAACGGCGCGGGGGCTCGACTCCCGCGCCGTCTGCCCTTCTTTCTCACCTGTCTGGGAGGACCGAACATCATGAGCAAGCCTAAGATCCTCGTCTCGCGCCGCTGGCCCGAAGCCGTCGAAAAGAAACTCGCAGAGACCTACGACGCGACGTTCAACGAGGCCGACAGGCCGATGACGAAGGAGGAGATGCGCCAGGCGCTGAAGGATTACGACGCCTTCTGCCCCACCGTCTCCGACACGGTCGACGCATCGGTGTTCGACGTCTCCGATCCGCGCACCCGGATCATTGCGAGCTATGGCGTCGGCTTCAGCCATATCGACACGGACGCGGCCAAGAAGGCGGGCATCGTCGTCACCAACACGCCGGAAGTCCTGTCCGAGTGCACCGCGGATCTGGCCATCACCCTGATGCTGACGGCGGCTCGCCGCGCCAACGAGGGCGAGCGCGAGCTGCGCGCCGGGGAGTGGACCGGCTGGCGGCCGACGCACATGATCGGCACCAAGGTTTCCGGCGGAACGTTCGGTGTTCTCGGCTTCGGCCGCATCGGCCAGGAAGCGGCCAAGCGCGCCCATCACGGCTTCGGCATGAACGTGATCTATTACGACGCCTATCCGGTTTCGCCGGAAAAAGCCGCCACCACCAAGGCGGAGGCGCGCGATTCCATCGAGGCGGTGCTGCGCGAAGCCGACGTCGTCTCGCTCCACATGCCGGGCGGCAAGGAAAACTATCATCTCATCAATGCCGAGCGTCTCGCCATGATGAAGCCGAACGCGATCCTCGTGAACTCGGCACGCGGCGAGGTCGTCGATGCGAACGCGCTTGCCGAAGCCTTGAAGAAGGGCACGATCGCAGGCGCCGGCCTCGACGTGTTCGAAGGCGAGCCGACCATTCCGCCGGCGCTCCTCGAAACCCATGCGGTCATGCTTCCGCATCTGGGCTCGGCGACCCAGTCGACGCGCGAGGCCATGGGCTGGCGCGTCATGGACAATCTGGAAGCCTTCTTCAAAGGCACCGAGCCCGGCGACAGGGTGGCCTGAACGGATGTCGAGCGCGCAGGAGACGATGGTGCCCCCTTCCCTTCGAGCCGATGCCGAGGAGATCTTCCGTCGGGCGATCGAGGCTGCCGATCCGGCCGGCGCGGTGCATGCCGCGCTGGCCGACCGGCAGGCACGGATCGATGCGGCCAAGGGCATCGTCCTCATCGCGTTCGGCAAGGCCGCCATCCAGATGGCGGAGGCCGCGCTCCCCTTCGTCGGGGACAAGCTGAAGGCGGCCGTCGCAGTGACGACGCAGGAGGCCGCTCGCGTTATTGCCGGTGTCGACGTCTATGTCGGGGGCCATCCGACCCCCAATGCGGGAAGCGAGGAAGGCGCGGCCGCCATCGAGGCGGCGGCCGATAAGGCCGAAGCGGGCGACCTCGCCCTGATCCTCGTTTCGGGCGGCGGCTCGGCACTGGTCACGGCGCCCGCCGACGGGCTCACCCTTTCCGACAAGATCGCCGTCAACGACGCCCTGCTCGGCTGCGGCGCTCCCATTGACGCCGTCAACACCGTGCGCCGCAAGCTCTCGCGCCTCAAAGGCGGCGGGCTTCTGAAACGCACGGCGCCGGCCGCAGTCCTGTCCCTCATCCTGTCGGACGTTCCCGGCGACGATCCGAGCGCGATCGCCTCGGGTCCGAGCGTTCCGAACGCCGACGCGCCGGAAGCGGCCCTCGGTATCGTCCAGCGATACGGGATCGAGGACAAGCTTCCGGATGTCGCGCGGGCGCGTCTTCGCGAGACGGGCGCAACCCAGGATGTGTCGGGGCAGGATTTCGAGACCGTCATCGTCGGCTCCAACGCGATCAGTTGCGACGCGGCCGCGACGGCGGCCGAAGAGATGGGCTACCTCGTCGACCGGGTGGATGGCTGGCTCGACGGCGACGTATCGGACGCGGCACGGCGGCTGCATGATCTGACGAAACGTCACTCGTCCGGCGGCAAGCCGATCGCCATCATTGCCGGCGGCGAGACGACGGTGATCCTGAAAGGGCGCGGCACGGGCGGCCGCAACCAGGAGATGGGCCTGCGCTTCGCCTGCCTCGACGAGGATGTTCCCATCACCGGCGACTGGGTGTTCCTGTCGGGCGGCACAGACGGGCGCGACGGCCCGACGGACGCCGCCGGCGCGATCGTCGACGCGGCGACGCTGGCGAGGATGCGCGACGCCGGCATCGATCCCGAAGCAAGACTTGCCGACAACGATTCCCACCCGGCGCTCGAAGCCGCAGACGCGCTCGTGCGAACCGGCGCGACGGGCACGAACGTGGCCGACGTGCAGGTCGTTCTGCTGCGATAGGGCCTCGCGGCGCAGGTTGCCGGGCGAGCGCTGGAGCACCGGCCCGAAGATCGGAATAAATTTTCAAAAAAAGCCCGACGTGCAACGCCAGAGGTTAAGAGCTGGAGTGACGTACGTCTGAGGTGAGGCACGGATAGCCAAGTTTAGCGCTCGCGCCCCGCCGCCTTTTTCTCGGCGCGAAGGCGCTTGCGGTTTTCGCGTTTCTCGATCTCGTACGGGTTCTTCCAGACCTGATAATAATACAGGACACCGACGCCGCCGAAGACGACGAACAGCTCCACGAGCCCCAGCCAGTTGGCCATCGATGGTTCCTCTATCCGTTCGCCGCTTCCGGTTTTCGGCCGCCGCCGCCGGCCGCGCCCGATGCGGGCTTTGCGTGTTCGATTGGACGCGATCGAAGCGCCGTCCGCAAGCGAGGCAAAACGAGGCGGGTCTGGCCTTGGCAAGGATACCTTGCCATCTTGTCCCGGTGCACTCCCTTGACGTATGGCGGAAGCGTTGAGGGAGGAACGACATGCTGGACATCGTTGAGAAGCTTGAGGCGCGACGGGCCGAGGCGCGGCTCGGCGGCGGCGAGGACCGCATTGCCAAGCAGCACGAACGCGGCAAGCTGACGGCGCGCGAGCGCCTCGACGTTCTGCTCGACCCCGGCTCCTTCGAAGAGTACGACACGTTCAAGATCCACCGGACCACCGATTTCGGCATGGCGGACCAGACGGTGGCCGGCGACGGCGTCGTGACCGGCTGGGGCACCATCAATGGCCGCCCGGTCTACGTCTTCTCCCAGGATTTCACCGTCTTCGGCGGCTCTCTCTCCGAAACCCATGCCGAAAAGATCTGCAAGGTGATGGATCTGGCCGTCCAGAACGGCATTCCCGTCATCGGCCTCAACGATTCCGGCGGGGCGCGCATCCAGGAGGGTGTCGCTTCCCTCGGCGGCTATGCGGAAGTGTTCTGGCGCAATGCGCAGGCCTCCGGCGTCGTGCCGCAGATTTCCGTGATCATGGGACCGTGCGCGGGCGGCGCGGTCTATTCGCCGGCCATGACCGACTTCGTCTACATGGTGCGCGACACGAGCTATATGTTCGTCACCGGACCCGACGTGGTGAAGACCGTGACCGGCGAGATCGTCAGCGCCGAGGGGCTCGGCGGCGCACTGACCCACACGAAGAAATCCTCCGTCGCGGATGCCGCCTTCGACAACGATGTCGAGACGCTCGCCGAGGTGCGCCGGCTGTTCGACTTCCTCCCCTCCTCCTCGCGCGAGAAGGCCCCGTTCCTCGAGACGGTGGACGATCCGAACCGCACCGAGGCCTCGCTCGACACGCTGGTGCCGGACAATGCGAACACCCCTTACGACATGCGCGAGGTGATCGAGAAGATCGCGGACGAAGGTGATTTTCTCGAGATCCAGAAGGATTTCGCCGGCAACATTCTCGTCGGCTTCATCCGGATGAACGGGACGAGCGTCGGCGTCGTCGCCAACCAGCCCATGGTGCTCGCGGGCTGTCTCGATATCGATTCGTCCCGCAAGGCCGCGCGTTTCGTGCGCTTCTGCGACGCCTTCAACATCCCGATCCTCACCCTCGTCGACGTGCCGGGCTTCCTGCCCGGCGTCTCGCAGGAGCTCGGCGGCATCATCAAGCATGGCGCGAAGCTGCTCTTCGCCTACGCGCAGGCCACCGTGCCTCTGGTCACGGTGATCACCCGCAAGGCCTATGGCGGCGCCTACGACGTGATGGCCTCCAAGCACATCCGCGCCGACATCAACTATGCCTGGCCCTCGGCCCAGATCGCGGTGATGGGCGCCAAGGGCGCGGCCGAGATCATCCACCGCAAGGATGCCGACGACGCCGAGAAGCTCGACCGGCATACCAGGGAATACGAGGACCGGTTCGCCAATCCCTTCATCGCGGCCCAGCGCGGCTTCATCGACGAGGTCATCATGCCCCACTCGACGCGTCGACGGGTGCTGCGCGCCTTCGAGATGTTGAAGACGAAAGAGGTGGCGCAGCCACGGCGCAAGCACGATAATATTCCGTTGTGAGGCGGAAGACGTGCCGACGATCTTCAAATGGAAGGGGTGGACGTTCCTTTTCTACAGTCTCGATCGAAGCGAGCCTCCGCACGTTCACGCCCGTAAAGACAAGAAAGAACTGAAACTATGGCTGTTGCCGGTCCGATTGGCTTATAATCGCCGCTGCGCGGACCATGAGGTGAACGCGGTCGTTGCTTTCGCCGAAAAGAACGAGAGGGAGTTGCTCGATGCCTGGAACCGTCATTTTGGATGAAAACTGGGAAGCATTCGAACCGGTTTCGGCAGAATGCACATCGGGTCAACTCGTCGTTTCACTCGCAAACGGGATGACGCTCTCCACACCGCTTTGGTGGTATCCAACGCTCCTGCGCGCAAGCGAAACCGAACGAAACACGATCGAGCTGTCTCCGTCCGGCGTTCACTGGCCTCTCATCGACGAGGACCTTTCGATTTCGGGAATGCTGAATGGCAGGCGCTATCCCGGCGCGATGCCTCCGGCGGAAGCTGCGGAATGACCATGGAAACGCACGCGATATCTCTCGGTTACACCTCGCCCCTTGCCACCGCCGCAACAAGCCGAACCGATACAATGGAGGCTGCAGACCAATGGCCAAGCTCGAACCCATGACCAAGCATCGCGGCTTTCCCTCGGGACTGCCGGGCACCGGTTTCCAGTTCACCATCCGCCGGGCGAACCCGAAGGGCTGCACCAAGCTGTTCGAGCGCCGGCGGTTCAACGACCGGACCTCGACCGAGAAGATGGCCGACGCCGCCTTCATCCACGCGATCTGGCACATGTTCGGCGACGAACCCTTCGAGCGCGGCAATCTGGACGCCGGCCGCATCTGCTGGCTCTTCGGACGCGAGATCGTGCCGGGCGAAACCCCGTTCGACCCGCAATCCTACGAGGCGCTCCTGAGGCTCGACGAGGACGTCGCGCGCAAGACCTATCCCGAAGCGTTCGTCGACGTTTTCGAAGTTTGATGACAAGGCAGAACCGAACCGGTGTTTAAGAAAATCCTCATCGCCAACCGCGGCGAGATCGCCTGCCGGATCATGAAGACCGCCCGGCGCATGGGCATTGCGACCGTCGCGGTCTATTCCGACGCCGACCGCACCGCCGTGCACGTGGCGATGGCCGACGAGGCCGTTCATATCGGCCCGGCGCAGGCGAACCGCTCCTATCTTCTCGCCGACAGGATCATCGCCGCCTGCAAGCAGACGGGTGCCGAGGCCGTTCATCCCGGCTACGGTTTCCTGTCGGAGAACGCGTCTTTCTGCAAGGCGCTCGAAGCGGAAGGCATCGTCTTCATCGGTCCGAAGGTGAAGGCCATCGAGGCGATGGGCGACAAGATCACCTCCAAGACGATCGCCGCGAACGCCGGGGTTTCCACCGTGCCCGGCCATATGGGGCTGATCGCGGACGCGGACGAGGCGGTCAAGATCGCCGGCGAGATCGGCTATCCGGTGATGATCAAGGCGTCCGCCGGCGGCGGCGGCAAGGGCATGCGCATCGCCTGGACCGACGCGGAGGCGCGCGAGGGCTTCGATCGCTCCAAGTCGGAAGCCGCCTCCTCCTTCGGCGACGACCGCATCTTCATCGAGAAGTTCGTCGAGGAGCCGCGCCATATCGAGATCCAGATCCTGGCCGATGCGGCGGGCAACACGCTCTATCTCAACGAGCGGGAATGCTCGATCCAGCGGCGAAACCAGAAGGTGATCGAGGAGGCGCCCTCGCCCTTTCTCGACGCGGCGACCCGCAAGGCCATGGGCGAGCAGTCGGTCGCGCTGGCGAGGGCCGTCGACTACCAGAGCGCGGGAACGGTCGAGTTCATCGTCGACAAGAACCGGAACTTCTACTTCCTGGAAATGAACACGCGCCTGCAGGTCGAGCATCCGGTGACGGAGCTGATCACCGGCATCGATCTCGTCGAGGAGATGATCCGCATCGCGGCGGGCGAAACGCTCGCCATGACGCAGGCGGAGATCGGCATCGACGGCTGGGCGATCGAGTCCCGCGTCTATGCCGAGAACCCTTATCGCGGCTTCCTGCCGTCCACCGGGCGGCTCACCCGCTATCGCCCGCCGGAGGAAGGCCAGCGCGCGGACGGAACGATCGTGCGCAACGATACCGGCGTCGAGGAGGGCTCGGCGATCTCGATGTTCTACGATCCGATGATCGCCAAGCTCTGCACCTGGGGGCGGACGCGCGAAACGGCGATCGACGCGATGGCCGAGGCGCTGGACACGTTCGTCGTCGGCGGCATCGAACACAATGTGCCGTTCGTCACCGCCATCATGCGCCATCCGCGCTGGCGCTCGGGCGACATCACCACGGGCTTCATCGCCGAGGAATATCCGGACGGGTTCCAGTCCGTGCATCCGGACGCCGAAACCCTCAGCCGCATGGCCATCGCCGCGACGCTCGTCGAAAGGCTGAGGGTTCGCCGGCCCGTGGGCGTGGAGGCGCGCCGACTTTCGAACGTCATCCCGGTCGCCGACCATTTCACCCGCGTGATCGTCCTCGGCGACGACCGGCGCACCGTCTCGCTCATGGAGGCCGAGGATCACGTCCGCGTTTCGGTCGACGGATCGAAGCCGGTGACGGCCGATCTCGACTGGCGACCCGGCGCGCTCACCGCGACCCTGACCCTTGCGGACAGGGCCGACACGTGGCGCGTCGATCCCGTCACCAGCGGCCTGCGGATGCGCGGCGCGGGTCTCGACGCGCAGCTGAAGATCTATCCCGAGCACATCGCCCCCCTGGCCCGGCTGATGCCGGAGAAGGTCCCGGCGGACATGTCGAAATTCCTCATCTCGCCGATGCCCGCCACCGTCATGTCGCTGCTCGTCGCGACGGGCGAGGAGGTGTTCGAGGGCCAGCCGCTCGCCATCATCGAGGCGATGAAGATGGAAAACGTGCTTCGCGCCGAGCGAAGCGGTAAGGTCGAAACCATCGCGGTGGCGGAAGGCGACAGCCTTGCCGTCGACGATGTCATCATGGAGTTCGCATAAGATGAGCGGCAAGCCTTCCACCGATCTCGACCTCAACCCGGCACCCGATGCCGAGGCGCCGTCGTGGGAGGCCATCGCGCGCAAGGAACTGAAGGGCCGGGACATTCTCGATCTTTCGACGATCACGCCCGACGGTCTCACCATCAAGCCGCTCTACGGACCGCAGGACCTGCCCGAGGGCGTCGGCGCCGCCCTGCCCGGCGTGGCGCCGTTCATGCGCGGCCCGCGCGCCACCATGTATGCGGGCCAGCCCTGGACCATCCGCCAATATGCGGGGTTCTCGACGGCGGAGGAATCGAACGCGTTCTACCGGCGCAATCTGGCCGCCGGCCAGAAGGGCCTCTCGGTCGCCTTCGATCTGGCCACCCATCGCGGCTATGATTCCGACCATCCGCGCGTTTCGGGCGATGTCGGCAAGGCGGGCGTGGCGATCGACAGCGTGGAGGACATGAAAATTCTCTTCGACGCGATCCCTCTCGACGAGATGAGCGTCTCCATGACCATGAACGGCGCGGTGATCCCGACGCTCGCCATGTTCATCGTCGCGGCCGAAGAGCAGGGCGTCCCCGCCGCGAAGCTGACCGGGACCATCCAGAACGACATTCTGAAGGAGTTCATGGTCCGCAACACCTATATCTACGCGCCAGAACCCTCCATGCGCATCGTCGCCGACATCATCGCCTATACGGCGGCCGAGATGCCGCGGTTCAATTCGATCTCGATTTCCGGCTACCACATGCAGGAAGCCGGCGCGACGACCGCGCAGGAGCTCGCCTACACGCTGGCCGACGGAATCGAATATGTCCGCGCGGCGATGGCGCGGGGCCTGACGGTGGACCAGTTCGCCGGCCGCCTCTCCTTCTTCTTCTGCATCGGCATGGACTTCTTCAAGGAGGTCGCCAAGCTGCGCGCCGCGCGCATGCTGTGGGCGAAGATCATGGAGGATTTCGGCGCCACCGACGATCGCTCCAAGATGCTGCGCACCCATTGCCAGACCTCCGGCGTCTCGCTTACCGAGCAGGATCCCTACAACAACATCGTGCGAACCTCCTACGAGGCGCTCGCCGCCGTTCTCGGCGGCACGCAGTCGCTGCACACCAACGGCTTCGACGAGGCGATCGCCCTGCCGACCGAGTTTTCGGCGCGCATCGCCCGCAACACCCAGCTCATCCTCCAGCACGAAACGGGCGTCACCCGCACGGTCGATCCGCTCGGCGGCTCCTATTACGTCGAGGCGCTGACGAAGCAGCTCGCCGACAAGGCGCTTGAACTCATGGACGAGATCGAAAAGGCCGGCGGCATGACGAAGGCCGTGGAGGCCGGAATCCCGAAATCGCGCATCGAGGAATCGGCCGCCGCCCGCCAGGCGCGGGTCGACAAGGGCGAGGACGTGGTCGTCGGGGTCAATCGCTTCCGGCTCGAAAACGAGGAGGCGATCGATTTCCTCGTCGTCGACACGGAGGATGTGCGCCGGCGGCAGATCAAGCGGCTGGCGGAGATCCGCCGCTCGCGCAGCCAGAGCGAATGCGAAGCCGCGCTCGCACGGCTTGAGGACCTGGCGCGATCGGGCGACGGCAACCTTTTGGAAGCCGCCATCGAGGCCGCGCGCGCGCGCGCCTCGCTCGGCGAGATCTCGACCGCCATGGAAAACGGCTTCGGCGGCCGCCACACCGCCGTCCACCGGCTGAACAAGGGCGTCTATGCCGATGCCTATGCGGGCGATCCCGAATACGACATTCTGAAGAAGCGGATTTCCGACCATGTGGACACCGCCGGCCGGACGCCGCGTGTGCTCGTCGCCAAACTCGGCCAGGACGGGCATGATCGCGGCGCGAAGATCATCGCGTCCGCCTTTTCCGATCTCGGCTTCGACGTCCACCTGTCCGACCTGTTCGCGACACCGCAGGATGCCGCGCAGAAGGCGGTCGAACTCGACGTCGACGTGGTCGGCGTCTCGACGCTTGCCGCCGGCCATCTCAGCCTCGTCCCGCAGCTCATCGAAGAGCTGAAGGCGCTGGGCCGTGGGGAGATCCAGGTCGTGTGCGGCGGCGTCATTCCGGCACGGGACTACGATCCCCTGTTCAAGGCGGGGGTCGCCGAGATCTTCGGCCCCGGCACCAACGTCCTCGATGCCGGCCGAGCGCTTCTCGGCGTCATCAAGGGCGAGCGCCGCAACACGCGGATGCCGCTGACCGAGACGGTGCGGGATCACGGCTGAACGCGCGTTAGAAGAAGCTTCTGACGAGCGATCCCACCAACAGGTTCCAACCGTCGATCAGGACGAAGAAGAGGATCTTGAACGGCAGCGAGATGATGGTCGGGGGCAGCATCATCATGCCCATGGACATGGTGAGCGTGGCGACGATCATGTCGATGACGAGGAACGGCAGCACGATGAGGAAGCCGATCTCGAAGCCGCGGCGCAGTTCCGAGATCATGAAGGCCGGCACGAGAATGCGCAGCTCCACATCCCGCTCGTCGGCCGCGCCCTGCTCTTCCGGCTGCACGCGGGTGCGGTCGTTGGCCGATGCGATATCGCCGAACAGCTGCAGATCGGCGGGGCGGACCTGGCTCAGCATGAAGTCCTTGAAGGGGTCGGAGATCCGATAGAACGCCTCTTCCTCGTCGATCTCGTTGGCCAGAAGCGGCTGAAGCCCGTCCTGCCAGGCCCGGTCGAAGGTCGGCGCCATGACGAAGAAGGTCATGAAGAGCGACAGCGAGATGATGATGAGGTTGGCCGGCGTCGTCTGCAGGCCGAGACCGGTCCGCATGATCGACAGGGCGATGACGATGCGCGTGAAGGCCGTCACCATGACGAGCAGGCCCGGCGCGATCGACAGCACCGTGACGATGCCGAAGAGCTGGATGATGCGGCCCGAAACCGTGCCGTCGCCTTCGGGAATGAGATCGGCGAGCGCGGAGCCGTCCGAGATCTGGGCGTTGGCGCCCTTGGCGAGCCCGAACAGCGCGAGCGCGACGAGCGCCACGAGCGCGGCAAGGCGAACCGGCCCGGTCATGAGCGGACGAGGCGGGCGCATCATTCGACGACCATGGCCTGGATGAGATAGTCGACGACGTTTTCGGAGCGCAGCCTGGCGCGCTCGCGGAGATCGTCGCGCAGATGCAGCAGGCCGCGCGTGCCTTCGACCTGCGCGATCTGCAGGGAGCGCGCGAAGGCCAGGGTATCGGCCTCGATCTCGGCGGCCAGGATCAGAGGATCGATCTCGTCGTCCTGTTTCAGGATGATCGAAGCCTCGATGCGGATCCAGGAGGTCGAGGGATTGTAGAGATTGGTGAGAACGGGCTTCAACGCCACGACCTGAAGAGGCTTGACCTCCTCCTCGGCGATCTCCTTGATCGTCTCGGCATGGTCGCCGGAGGCCGCGGCCTCGCCGTCCGCCTTCGCTTCCGCCTTCGCCTCGGGCACCGGTTCGGCGACGACCACTTCGGGTTGCTTGTCGCCCGATCCGCCGCCGAGCAGGAAGCCCATGGCCGCCCCGCCCCCTCCGCCGATCAGCGTGACGACGACGAACGCCAGGATCACCGGCATCATGCCGCCATCCTTCTTTTCCGTCCCGTCTTCGATCTGCAAGTCGCTGGTCTCGGCCATCGTTCGAGCGCCCTTCCGAAATCATGTTCCGAAACGCCCCGCACCCGCCGCCGCGGCGGGGTTCGGAGGAATCGTTAAGAAACTTTTAAGAGAAGAGACTGATCTCAGACTGACCGCGGACCGTGGCGAAAACGGTCTGTCCTGTTTTCGAAGATCAGCTATCGAACCCGGTTTCGATCCGGGAATAGGCCTCCTGGGTGAAGGCGTAGACCTGCGCTCCGGTAAAGGAGGCGGTGACCGCGATCACGACGAAGATCGCGAGGATCTTCGGAACGAAGGTGAGCGTCATTTCCTGGATCTGGGTCAGGGCCTGGAACAGGGCAATGATGACGCCGACGATCATCGCGACGCCCACTGCGGGCGCGGACGCGACGACGATGGTCCAGATTGCCGACTGGACGATGTCGATCGCTTCTGCCTGGTTCATGGGGTGAGCCTTCATAGCATGCGAGCGAATGCGTTCGCTCTGGGTTTGGCGCCCGCTTCATGCGGGATCGCGCATGGCCGGAACCGGGGCTTCGACCCCGGAACCCGAGCGCCGGATCAGGCGACGGAGACGCCGTCGCCGAGAACGATGGTCTTGCCGCCTTCGAGGGTGGCCTGAATGCCGCCATTGACCGCACGAATGCTGGTCACGGTGCCCTGCGTTTCCCCGTCGAGCGAGGTCAGCGTCCGACCGATCAGCGCATCGGCCTGGGTCAGCGCCGAAACCGTCATCATGCTGTCCAGCCGGGTGTTCGTCTGGATCGATTGCTCGACATTGGCGAACGTGGCGAGCTGGGCGACATATTCCGTCGAATTCGAAGGATTCATCGGATCCTGATTCTTCATCTGCGCCACGAGCAGTTTCAGAAAGGAATCATAGTTCATGTCGTTCTTGCTCGCCTTGGCGGCGGCGGTCGGTGCCGCCGTCGTCTGGGACGCGGCGGCGGCGTCCACTCCTGCAATGCTCATGACATGCCTCCTGCTGCAAGGCGCAGTTCGGCTTCGGCCGCCCGCGTGATCTGCGTTTCCCGCCTGGTGTGCGGCCTGACGATGCCCCGCCCGGGAATTCCCAGGATCTTGTCTTCGAGGGGAATGAGCGTGCGCAGGCATTTCAGCGCCTCGAACGCACGTCCGCGTTCGACCAGTTCCTCGATTTCCTGAAGGCCCGCGATGATGTCGCCGTTGGAATAGGTCCGAAGCATCACGAGCAGGGAATCCGCGAACAGGTCCTTCGGACCATCGAGGTTGGACGGGTCCATCAACATCATCTGGACCACGAAATAGAGCTGGCGCAGCGGCGTGGTCGCGTCCTCGGCCTGCATGACGTGGCTTTCGAGGAGAAAGGTCACGTCGTTCAGGAATTCTAGCGTCGTCTTGCGGTCCACCTTGAGGACCGCGCCGTTGACGAAGATCCGCTCGCCCGCCCGCAGGGAAATGCGAAGGGTCGACATCAGTTCAGACCGTCGCGGATCATGCGGGTCACCTCGATGATGCCGCGGAAGTTCTCGGACTTGCCGGCCCGGATCAATTCGGCTTCGCTCATGATCCACAGGCCGATCGAAATCAGCTCGCCGCGCAGCTCGTCGGGAAGCCCGTTGTCGGCGCTGCCGAGATCTTCCACCAGGATCGCCCAGAGGCTGCGTGTGATGTAGACCGCCTCGATGGCGTCGCGGCTGCGCGGGCCGTTCTTCTCGGCGCGCTCCAGAAGCGCGAGGGAATGGTCGAAGGCCTGGCGTTCCCGATCGCGCGCGTCGGCGGCCGTATCCTGAGCCACTTCCGCGTATGAGAATTGATACATCGAAACCTCTTGGTATGCGCATCCGCGCCGGTTCCCGGTTGGCGGACATTTCAGGTTACAAACGCCCGTGGAACCACCGCGTCGGGCGTTCTGGGCGAAGGGTGGGGGACGTCACCCGTGAACGAAGAAAGCCTTCGGTCAGAGATAGTTGAGGAGGCTGAGCCGGGAGATTCGCGCGGTGAGCGCGTAAGAGGTTTCCAGCGTGTTCATCAGATTGGTCACACGGGTCGAGGCCTCGTAGACATCGACGGATTCTTCCTCGCCGATCGCCAGTTTCAGAACCATCTTCTGGCTTTTCAGGCCTTCATTGGTCCGGGCGATGCGCTCTTCCCCGATGCCGATCTCGCTCCGCAGTTCCCTGATGTTCGACAGGCCACCCGACAGAGTGTCGATCGCACGGCTTGTGAGAACCTGACGTGCCTCGCTGCCCAGCAGATCGATGTCGAAGCTCGCCGTCATGACGTAGGCCTTCATCACATCGCGGAAGGCCTTGTCGTTCGCGGAGGCCGAACTGGTGATCGTCTCGTTCTCGCCGATGCGCGCCTGCGTCTGCTGATCGGACGCGTCGGACCAGTTCGCCGTCCAGTTGGCGTCGGTGAAAAACTTTTCGAACGGGCCCGAAGGATCGTCCTTGAGGAAAGCCTCCATGTCCGCGCCGGTGACGATCGAAGGGTCGTCTGGCGGCGTCAGCGTTCCCAGAAAGTCTTGCCACGCGGTCTTTACCGCAGCCAGTTCGGGCGGAGCATTGGATGCGTCGACCTTCATCGGCGGCGTATTGGTCTTGGCGCCGGAGAAGAGGTAACGGGATCCGAACGAACTGTTGAGCGCGCCCACGAGCTGACCGATATTGTTGTTGGCAGCATTCTTGTTGGCCTTCGCACTGGCGTCGCGATCACCACCGGAAATCAGCGAGTTCAACAGCCCCTCGCCCGCCTGTGACGTGGTTTCGAGCGCCGACTGCATCGTCGCGAACCGCTGGGCGAGCTGGGTGTTCGCGCTGGTGAGCTTTTCGTTGCCTGCCATCTCGCTGCGCATGGAGATCGTGCGCCCGACGCTCACTCCCAGGCTGAGGCCGACATCGGCGAAGCGGCCGGTCACGACCTCCTTCTGGGCGATCACGAGATCCTGCTGGACCCGCGAGACGGAGGATCGCGGCGCGCTGGAAAGAGAGAGGCTCGATACGAGAAAGTTCGTCATGTCACAAAAGTCCTAGCGGTCAGCGAATGGCGAGGAGGCGGTCGAGAAGGTCGCCGACGGTCTGGATGAGCTTGCTTGCGGCCTGATAGGATCGCTCGAGTTCCATGAGACGGCTCATTTCCTCGTCGAGATTGACGCCGGTTTCGTTCGACAGGGTCTCGCGGGCTCGTGAAACCATGATGGATTGATAGGACGCACCATCGCGGGCTTCCGCGCGCTTGCCCTCGAACCAGGACATGGATCCGGCGGCCAGATCGCTGAGCGTCCCGCTCTCGCCGTTCGCGAGCGTATGGACGTCGGAAAACCGGTCGATAAGTTCGTTGAGCCGCGTCGCATAGCCGGCTTCGCCGGCTCCGGGCAAAGCCGTCGATCCGGGATTGATGTTTCCGTCGCGAAGCTTGGTCGGATCGCCGCCCACGCGGTAGTCGACACTTGCGGCAACCGAGACGAACCCGTTCGCACTCAGTTCAAAGAGCGATGCAGCACCATCTTCCGCGAAGGTCTTGCCCGCGAGCGTGCTGGAGATCTGGTTGAACTGACGCTGCATCTCGACGCCGACTTCGTCGCGGATCCGGATGGCGGCGACCAGCGATCCGTCACGCACCGCCATGGAACTTCCCGTCCCGATGCTCACGCCGTCGATCTTCAATTCGGGTGCGGCGGGCAGAGGCGTCGCGGGATCCAGCGGAATGGCGGGATTGAAATTCGACGGATTGGCGAATTCGACGCTTCTGGCCCGCGTCTCGAACATCACGATGCCGGAATCGGTGGACAGGACGAGATCGTTGTTGGCGCGATAACGCGTCGAAACACCCACGAGGCTTGAGATTTCGGAGACCAGGCGATCGCGCTGGTCGATCTCGTCGGTAACGTCTTTCCCGGATACGGTGCCGCCGACGACCTTGTTGTTGACCGTCTCGAGATCGCCGAGAAGCGTGTTGAGCCGGTCGGCGCCTTGCGCAAGTTCCGTGTTCGCGTCCGTGCGCATCGTCTGCACGGCCTTGGTCGCATTGTTGAGGCTCGACGCCATATCGTGTGCGGCGTCGATCGCCGCGCGTTGCAGCTTCGTGTTTTCGGGCGAGGCCGCAAGGTCCGTGAGGGTTCCCTTGAGTGCGGCGATCTTCGCCGACGGCGATGTCGGCGCGTCCACGTCGCCGATCACGTCGCGAACCCGGTCGAGGGCTTTCGCCATCGTCTCGTTGGTCGCATGACTGGCCTGGGCCTTGACCATAGTGCGGTAGAGCGCCGGGTCACTGCTTTGCGCGATCGACAGGATCTTGACCGCGCCGGGCTTCTCGGAAATCTGGTTGGCATATTTCCGCGTTGCCGTCGGATCGTCCGCATTGGCGACGTTTCGGGCAATCAGCGCCGACTGCTGGCTGGTCACCGAGAGGGAGGAGCGCGCATTGTTGAAGACGGAGAGAAGCGACATGGAAGCGGGTCTTCTATTCTGAGAACGGGGTTTCGGCAGAGCCGTGGCGAACGGGCCCGCTACCGCAGCGATCGTCGGTGCTGGCCGGCGTCATCGTCCAGCGATGGCGCACGCGTTGAACTGCGAGAACGCAGGACGATCCGCGTCGCACGCCACCCTTACGGACATCCCTGTTCGCCGATCTCATCGCCTGTCTCCCGGCTCCTTTTTGGATGTCCCGATTGGTAGAGGGTGAAGCTTGTGCTGGCCTGAGAGCGGGTCTTTCGCCAGGACGATTGGTATGGGCTCGCGATCGCTCAGGACCGCGAACGCAAAAAACCGCCGTGGCTTGACGACCACGACGGCTCTCGGGAGGACTTGAAGGCGGCTTGCGGGGGGCTTTGCGGCCGGGTCTATTCGACGCCGATGCCGTAGCCGAGATAGCGCTTCGACGAGACCGGGTCGTAGCCCAGGCGCATCTTCAGCTTCTTGCGCAGTTTCGA
>NZ_JAXLPB010000001.1:626118-1080144 GCF_034321785.1 Fulvimarina uroteuthidis
GACGACGTCGTCGATGCCCGCCGCGAAGAGATCCAGCGTGCTGTCGAGGTTGCGGCTTTCCGAAAGCGCGATCATCGGCGCCTTGGAGCGGCTGCGGATCGTGCGGGTCGACAAGGCGCGATCATCGAAGTCGCCCAGGAGAAAGCCTTCCACGGCGGACAGGTCGGCTTCCGGCGCGGTTTCGATCCAGCCCTGAAACTCCTCGGCGGAAAATCCAGCTGCGGACACGCCTTCGCGTGCAAACAGAGACTGGTAGCCGTCTGTGACGAGTTCGCGGTTGTCTACGATCACGATCATGGTCTCAAAATCCCCTCGGCCCCCGCCGCTTTAACTTGTGATTAATCATTAACCCCACGGCGAATCGGCCGGTATCCTGAAATTTAGTGGTCCGGCGCCGATCCGCGTGCGATTTCAAGCAAGCCGTTGAAGACGCATTATAAATTTTCTTAACATTTTTTATGATCCGGCAGCGTCCGGTTCGATCGAGGGCGCTGCGGACGAATGTCGCGCGCCCTTCTCCCAAGCCGAACCCGTTTGCCCTGCCCCCCGGGGGTCAATCGAACTCGGGCTTGAGGACGGCAAGCACGTCCTTGGGCATGCGCATCGGCTTTCCGGCCGGCGAAATGACGGCGATCTTGACGTTCGCCTCGATGAGCGTCTCGCCGCTGCGTGAGATCGTCTGGTCCAGAAGAACCCGCGCACCGCCGATCTGTCGCGTGCGGGTTTCGACGAGAAGCACGTCATCGACGCGGGCCGGGCGCAGGAACTCGATCTCCATCCTGCGCACGGCAAACGACATTGGCTCGCCGAACGCGCCGTCCAGCAGTTCGCGATGGCCGATGCCCTTCAGCCGCAGGAAATCAGAGCGTCCGCGCTCCAGGAAGTGGAGATAGCGGGCATGATAGACGACGCCGGAAAAATCCGTGTCCTCGAAATAGACGCGGACATCGAGTTCGTGGCCGCTGTCGGTCAGACGGCCTGCAAGTTCAGAGTTCATGGCTGCTTGTTCCACGCCGGCCGATCGATCGCAAGCAGGCCTATGCCCGCGCTTTCGTCCGAGCGTTTCAGAAGAGTTCCAGCTGTTCGGTCCGCTTCTTGGCCTTCGGCAGAAAGCGCTCGCGCAGACCGTCGCCGTCGGTGAGACGGCCCGGCGACCAGTCGAGCGCCATGATGAAGGGCCGAACCTTGTCGATCGACTGGCAAAGCTTGCCGATGTCGTCGAGCCGCAGGGTCCGGTAGCGTCGGGTCGAGAGAATGCGCTTGACCGCTCGGGTTCCGAGCCCCGGCACGCGCAGGAGCATCTCGCGGTCTGCGCGGTTGATGTCGACGGGAAACCGCCCCCGGTTCTTCAGCGCCCAGGCAAGCTTCGGATCGATGGCGAGATCGAGCATGCCCGCCTCCCCACCCGAAACGATTTCGCCGCGGTCGAACCCGTAGAACCGCATCAGCCAATCGGCCTGATAAAGCCGATGCTCGCGCATGAGGGGCGGCTTGGACAGGGGCAGCTTGATCGAGGCGTCGGGAATCGGCGAGAACGCGGAATAATAGACGCGCTTCAGCCGGTAGTTTCCGTACAGATTTTCCGATCGACCGAGAACCGCGTCGTCGTTCGCACCATCGGCGCCGACGATCATTTGGGTCGACTGACCGCCCGCGGAAAACTTGGCGGGCTTCGTCCGATCGCGCCTGTCGCCCTTGTGCTCGTCGATCTTCTCGCGCAGATGCGCCATCGCGCGGCGAATGTCGCGCGGATCCTTCTCCGGCGCGAATTGCTCGAGCGCGATATCGGTGGGCAGTTCGATGTTGATCGACAGCCGGTCGGCAAACAGTCCCGCCTCCTCGATCAGCTTCGGGGCGGCATCGGGAATCGTCTTCAGATGGATATAGCCGGAGAAATTCTCCTCCAGACGCAGCTTTCGCGCGATCCGAACCATCTCCTCCATCGTGTAGTCCGAATTCCTGACGATGCCGGACGAGAGGAACAGGCCTTCGATATAGTTGCGCTTGTAGAAGTTCATCGTCAGATCGACGACCTCCTGCACCGAAAAGCGCGCGCGCTGCACGTTCGACGAGGACCGATTGACGCAATAGACGCAGTCGTAGATGCAGAAATTCGTCATCAGGATCTTCAGGAGCGAAATGCAGCGCCCGTCCGGTGCATAGGCATGGCAGATCCCCGAGCCTTCGGTCGAGCCGATCCCTCCGGTTTTCGCGGACGTCCGCTTCTCCGCTCCCGAAGACGCGCAGGAGGCATCGTATTTCGCGGCATCGGAAAGGATCGCGAGTTTGTCTCTGAGGGAAAGCTTGGCCATCTGGACAGTATAGCGTTCCCGATCCGTTCCGGCCAGCGCCCGAATGTCACAGGGGAAAACGCGGCCACGAACCGATCCGCCCGCAAGTGGCGAACCCGATCGCGCCCGACCACCCGACGAGGAGTCAGATCTTCTGCTTGCGCTCGTCCGGCCAGCCGCACTTCCAGCTCTTCACCTTCCAGTTCGGGTGATTGCCGGCCCACTGAGCA
The DNA here is from genome assembly GCF_034321785.1 of Fulvimarina uroteuthidis. Lineage (NCBI taxonomy): Bacteria > Pseudomonadati > Pseudomonadota > Alphaproteobacteria > Hyphomicrobiales > Aurantimonadaceae > Fulvimarina > Fulvimarina uroteuthidis. Next base: position 628,640 of record NZ_JAXLPB010000001.1, read on the forward strand.
ACGTAGGGCGTCGAAAGCATGACGCACTGGGCAAGCGAGTTGCGCGCCTGATAGGTCAGCCGTTCCTCCCGGCACGAGTCCGGATTGGTAACCATGCAGATTGTCAGGATCAGATCGACCATCATTGCCTCACGTTCCTTTCAAGAACGAACCGGTCCGGCGAAAGATCGCGAAACGCCGTGCCGCACGAGGTGCCCGGAGGCGATCATGCTTCGCGGCACGTCGTGATCGCAACCCTTCGAAGAAGGGTCATGACGCCGCAGGTTTCCCCTGAGGAAGCCCTGCGGCGTCCGCGTCCCGTCCCATCCGGGTGCGCATGCAGCTACGACCCCGCCATCCCGATGGTTTCATCGACCGAAGGAGATCCGGCGTGCCGTCCGTACGGATCCGTGGTCGGTCCGGCCACCGGACGACGGACACGGTCAGGCCGGCAGATAGATCTCGCCGAGCCCCAGAACCGCGGTGTCGCCGCTGATCTTGCGCATCGGAGCGCCGTCGAACGGGATGTCGCCGATGGTCGCCTCCAGTTCCCTGGCCATGAGGGTCAGTATCAGCAAATCGTGAACGCCCGCGTCGATGAAGGTCGCGGTGAAGCGCTCGGCGCCGCCCATCAGAAACAGGCTGCCGCGCTTCATCAGGCGGCCCGGCGCGCCATGCGTCCGGCCGCCGACGATCATCGTACCGGCGATCATGCGGCTTGCGGCGTCCTTGGCGCAGTCGCCGTCGATGAGGATCACGCCGCGCCGCATCCTGTCGCCGGCCCGCTCGCCCGCATTGCCGGACACGCGGATGACGCCGTTGCCCATCCCTTTCATTTCGCCGGCATCCGGCCCGCCGAGGCGCGCGCCGCAATCGCCTTTCACGCGGATGCGCCCCCCTTGAAGGCCGGAGCCGCAGAGATCCCCCACGGAGCCTTCGACCATGAGCTGTCCGCCGCGCATGAGGCGGCCGGCCCGGAAGCCCGCATCGCCCGAGACGCGGATCGAACCGCCGGACATCGACTCGCCGATCCGGTCGAGACGCGCCGAACCGCCTTCGAACCGGATGTCGGATGCGTCGTCGCCGGAAATCTCGAACAGGTCCCCAGCCCTCAGGCCGCGCCTCGTCGTGCCGACCGGCAGCTTCTCAATATCGGCCGTCGAACGCTTGGCGAGATGGTCGGGCACGAGCGACGAGCAGTCGATCCGCTGGTCCGGTTCGCCCTTCAGCCGAAAGGTCAGCGCGCTCATGGCAGAAGCTCCTTCAACCGGAAATGGTGCGGCCCGAGCCCGCCGCCGTAATTGCCGGCACCGATGCGCAACGCGCCTTCGTCGGGTCCCAGATCGCAGATCGCCTTGATGCCGGCGGCCATGGCCTCGGACACGGCCTTCGCGGACAGGCCGTCGATCACGATCTCGAGCACGGAGCCGATATCGTCGTCGAGCTTCGACTGGGTCGCGCCCTTCAGGGTCGGGCAGTATGCATCGTTGGAGGACGCCATCATGCCGGGATATTTTCCGCCGAGCTTGGAGCCCGAACGCACGATCCCGCCCGGAAACGGCAGGATCACGTCCTCGATGGCGCGCATCGCCTCGGCGGCGGCTTCCGACGCCTTCAACGCGTTCGCGGCATTGGCGGCCATGATCAGGAGATTGCCGCCGCCCACGCCTTCGTCGGTATAGCCGGTCATCGCCTCGCAGACGAATTCGCCTTCCATCACCGGCATCCGCCAGTAATGCCTGTCGCCGAACTTCTTCGACACCTGAAACCCGTCGGCGAAATAGCGGATCGCCGAACCGAGCTCGATTTCCTTGTCCGAGCAAAAGTCGGCATAGCAAGCCGTCGAGGGCGCGGTCAGGACGCACTGACCGAGCCGCGTGCCGAGCTGCCCGGCCAGGCTCTTCCTGTCCATGGCGAACAGGAGGACGCGCACGCCCGGGCGCCCGTCGCGCGTGCGCGACGCCGGCACCACATGATCGATGCCGCCTTCGCAGCCGCAGGCGATGACGGAGGTCGCGAAACCGGTCATCTTGCGCGCCGATTCCACCGCCCATTCTTCCGTCGCCGCGGTGATCTGGATCGCCGTACCGTGCATCGGAAAGGCTTCCGCGAAATCGTCGTCGATGCGCACGCCATTGATGGTCGCGGCAAGTTCGATCAAAGGCATGGGACCTCCCGGAACGGCGTTTCTCGGCGCAATGCCTGTCCCTCGACCCTGAACCAGCTCGACTTCAGCCCGTAGGCATCGTCGAAATAGGTGTCGAGGCGGGCGTTCATCTTCGCGTCGGACTGGGTCTTGAGCGTCAGCGCCCGGCCGTAGGGCTTGGCGACGACGACGCCGTTCTCGACCACCTTCACGCCGTCCTTGAAGAGGTAGGCGGCCGCGGCGAACATCTTCGCCTTGTCGTCGCCGGATCTGTAGACCGAGACGTCCGCCGTCGCGCCGACGCCGAGATGGCCGCGATCGCTTGTGCCCAGAAGCCTTGCGGGCGCCGCACGCGTCATGGTGGCGATCTCGTTCAACGTATATTCGCGATCGATCTCCGCAAGGCTCGTCCACCGGGACACGCCCTTCGGCAGGGCTTCGATCCACCGGGCGCGCACGTCCCGATCCATCAGGAGCGCGAAGATGTCCGGATAGGTCGTGAACGGGGCGCCGTTCGGATGGTCGGTGGTGAAGAAGACGCGGCTCGGATCCTCGATGAGCAGGAACAGTTCGAGCCCGATCGCCCATTGCACCGCATTGAAGAAGCTCTTCTCCTTGTAGTCCATCGGCACGACGCCGCCGCCATTGGCCTCGCCGTCCATGACAATGGACTTGCCCGGGCTTGCCTGGGCGCGGCCCGCGAACTGGCGCATCTCGTCGGACGAGATCGTCACGGTCTGGCCGAACATGACCTGGCCGATATCGACCGTCACCTCCTTGTTCCGGTTGACCAGCGCGGCCAGCTCCTGGCCCCTGGAGGAAAAGGCGCGCCTGCCTTCCGTGCCGTAGCCGTAGAACTGGATGTGGGCGAGGTGGAGAGGCGAGCCCTCGGCTGCCTTGATGGTCGCCTCGGCGGCCTCGGCGGATTTGCCCGGCACACCGAGATTGTTGCAATGGACGTGCAGCGGATGGGGGATGCCGAGATCGCCGACGGCCTTCTGCAGGGTCTTCACGATCTGCCTGGACGAGACCCCGTAATCGGGCACGACGGAATCGAAGGCGTAGGAGCGGACATTCTCCTTGAACGCCGCCGAACCGCCCGCATTGATGCATTTGACGCCGAGCGCCTTGGAAGCGTCGACCGTCCAGGCGACGTAATCGGCGATCGCCTCGTCGCTTTCGCCGTCGCGGATCATCGACATCAGAAGATCGTCATTGCCGAGAACGACGAGCGTCGCCTTGTCGATGATCGGAATGTCGGCAAGCTCGAGATGGGCGTGGAGCGCGGATTGCGGCCCCATGGCCGGCTCGACCACGGTGGTGAAGCCCATTTCGGCGTAGCGGCAGCCGGTCTCGTCGGTCGTCCAGCCGATCTTCGACAGCGCCGTCTCGCCGGGCCGCGCGGAAAAGGCGCGGTGCCATTCGGGCAGGAGCAAACGGGCCGTGTTCACGTGCCCACCGGCGATATGCGAATGGATGTCGATGGCACCGGCCATCACGATCATGCCGCTGCAATCGACGGTTTCGTCCGCCGAATCGGGCTCGGCGGGTGCGGCGACGATCCTGCCGTCCTCGATGAAGAGATCGCGGATCTCGTCGATGCCGTTCGCCGGATCGACCACATGGCCGCCTTTCAGGCGCTTCAGCATGGTTCTGCCTTTCTAACCCGCGTCACGGTCATGCGCGGGCCTCGTCGTTTGAAGAAGAACGTTCGCCGAGAAGATCGGCGATCGCGGACAGAATGTCGGCAGCGTTCACCGCCATGCCGGAATGCTCGGCCTGGCGCGTCACGAAGCTGCCGAAGCGCGGCTCGTGAACGACGCTCGCATGGTCGATGCCGGGCCGGCCGACATGGAAGGCGATCCGCGCACCCGCGCCGTTCGGGGTTTCGGCGGAGGAAAGGAGAATGGTCGGCACGCCGGATCGGTCGGGCGCCTGATCGCCGCCCGCCGCCTCGCCGTGGGTCACCAGAACGCGGCAATCGGCTTCGCCCGCGCTCACGAGCCGGGCACCGTCGTTCAGAACCATGTCGTGCGCCGGACCGCCCCGTCCGAACGCGGTGCGCAAGGGAAACCCCGTCGTCCACAGGGCACCTTCCGCAGCGCCCAAGGCGCCACCGGACAGGAGCGGCAAAGCCGACGCCCGTGTGCCCGCGTTGAGATCCGAGACGAGACCGGCGACCATCTCGATCGCGATGGCGTCGAGTTCGCCGGCGTCGAAGACGATCGCGGCAAAGCCGGCATGCTGCAACCAGCCGGCCAGCGCGCGGGCGGCGCCCTCCTCGAACGGGCCGTTCCCGAACGGGCGTCCGGCAAGGGCCGCGCGGAGAATGCCGACGGCATCGCCGAGATCGCCGATCCCGCATGGGACCGTCCGGACGCTGCCCCTGGCCGCCGCAAAGCGGCCCGGCCCATCCGGCCCGAGCAGCACGATCTCGCGCAGCCCCCCTTTGGCACCGGCACCCAGATCGGGATCGACACTGAAGATCTGTTCGAACAGTGCGGGCTCCGCGGCGAAGGCGTCGCGGCCGATCACGAGAACGCGGTCGGCCCGGCGGCGCAGTTCGGCGGGCGCGATGCGGATGATGCCATTGTCGCGCAGCGCCTCGATCAGCGGAACCGCAGGCGCCAGCCCCTGATGATCGAGGACACCCCTTGCGAGACCTGCGAGCCGTGCGGCCTCGCGCAGGGCGGACATATCGTCGAGGGCACCGGTCACGAGAGGAAGCCGGCATTCCGACAGGAGCGTCACGGCCTCGCGAATGGCCTCGCCGGTCGAGACCGGTCGGCCTTCGATCCATGCAGTCGTCACGTGTTCATCACTTTCTGTGCCCGGTTCAGGAGATATCACGTCGCCACGATCCGGCAACCCGCCGCGACCGTGGCGTCCCCGATATTCGTCTTCGAAATCAGGACGATTTCTCATAGTTGATGTAGGCGAACCGCGCATCGTCCGGCACGCCGGACAGGGGGCCGTCCTCCTTGCCGGGCTGCCACATGACGACCTGCTCGATCATCTTGGCCAGCGCGAAATCGGAATCGGTGATGCCCTTGGCGGCATGGTTCATCAGGCGCACCTCGACCCAGGCGTAAGACGCCGTGATGTCGGGATGGTGGAACGCGGCCTCGGCCAGATGGCCGACGGCGTTGATCACCATCAGCGTTCCCTTCCAGCCATGGGTCTTGTAGGTCCGGCGAATCCAGCCCTCCTCCAGACGCCAGGAGGGCAGTTCCTTTTTCAGGCGTTCTTCGACTTCTGCGTCGGAGTAGGTCTTGGCAGCCATCGGTCTCTCCCTTGTCCGATCGATTCTGTACTCAATAATAGGCGGAAAGCGCGATGACGACAGGATCGAATGTGAAAGAGGACGCCGTCCACATTTCTGCGCCGGCCCGCCTTCACCTCGGATTTCTCGATCCGGGCGCCAATTTCGGCCGACGCTTCGGCGGCATCGGCCTTGCGATCGACGGGCCGGCGACCTCGCTTTCGATCGCGCGTCATCGCGAAACCAGCGTCGAGGGCCCCGAGGCTGCGCGTGCGAGATCCTATCTCGAGAGCCTGATGGCCCATCTCGGCCTCGGCGAGGGCTACCGCGTCGAGATCGAGACGGTGATCCCATCCCATTCGGGCCTCGGCTCCGGCACGCAGCTCGCCCTCGCCCTCAGCTGCGCGTTGCGGACCCTCGAAGGCCGGCCGCTCGACGTGGAGGGTGATTCGGCGATTCTCGGGCGCGGCCAGCGTTCCGGGCTCGGTGCCGCCTTCGTCACGCGCGGCGGCCTCGCCGTCGACGGCGGCAAGGGCGAGGAGGATACGCCTCCCCCCCTCGTCGCCCGGTTTGATTTTCCGGACGACTGGCGCGTGATTCTCGTCTTCGAGACCGATCTTGCCGGCATTCATGGCGAGGCCGAGCTCGACGCGTTCGCCAGCCTGCCGGCGTTTCCGAGGGACGCGGCGGGCGAGGTCTCTGCGCTGACACTGATGCAGGTCCTGCCCGGGCTCGTGGAACGCGACATCAAGACCTTCGGGCATGGTCTTGCCCGGATCCAGGCGATCGTCGGCTCGCACTTCGCGCCGGCGCAGGGCGGCGTCTTCACCAGCCGGCGGGTCGCAAGGGCGATGGACGCCGTGAAGGCCCACGGCGGGCATGGCATCGGCCAGAGTTCGTGGGGGCCGACCGGCTTCGCCTTTGCGCCGAGCGAGGCGAGCGCCCGGCGGATCGTCGAGCGGGCGACGGCGGACGGCGCGCTCGACGGGCTGGCGGTCCGCATCGCGAAGGGCCGTAACGAGGGCGCGCGGATCGAACGCGGGACGGGTGCCGGCCGGCACGTGCGGGTGCTCGCTGGAGCCGGATCGCGCCTTTAGCGCCGGCCGGTTGGACATTTCTACCCGTTCGGGTCCTTCGCCAATCGTGTCCATCGATGCTAGACAGGTCCGGAACTCAGGGCGCCGAAGACGAAAAAGAAGCGAACGGGAAACGCATATGCCTAAGAACATTCTCCACATGCTCACGCCGCACAAGCATGTGAGCCCCTTCGACGTGAACCAGGCGCTCGATGCCGGCTATGATTCGGTGACCCCTTACGAGATGGTCGACATCTCCGAAGTGAGCGACCTCGTTCAGGACGTGATCTTCTCGCGTCCGCCCGATCACGGCCAGGCATCCGCGATCTTCTTCGGCGGTGACGATGCGGTGCTCGCCCTCGACATGATCGAGAAGGCGAAGGCCGCGCTCGTTCCGCCCTTCACCTGCAACATCATGGCCGATCCCGCCGGCTCCTTCACGACGGCCGCCGCGATGGTCGCCAAGGTCGAGAAGGCGCTGAAGGACAAGAAGGGCGTCGCACTCAAGGACACGACGATCGCCGTCTTCGGCGCGACCGGCGTCGTCGGCTATTGCGCGGCGGTGATCGCGGCGTCCGAGGGCGCCAAGGTCAGGATCGTCGGCTATTCGGGCGTCGAGCGCGTGCAGAAGCGCGCCGACGAGATGAAGGAACGGTTCGGCGTCGATGTGGAAGCGGTCGACGGATCGTCCGACGACAAGAACACCGCCATCGTCTCGGACGTCGAGGTCATCCTGTCGGCGGCCAAGGCCGGCGTGCAGGTGCTGGCCCACGACCAGATGAAGAAGGCGTCCAGGCTCCTCGTGGCGGCCGACGTCAACGCGGTGCCGCCGGTCGGCCTCGAAGGGATCGACGTGATGGACGACGTGGTCGCGATCGACGGCACGGACGCGTTCGGCATCGGGGCGCTCGCCATCGGCATGTTCAAGTCGAAGACCGAATACGGACTTCTGCGCCAGATGATCGAATCCGAAGAGGGCCAGGTGCTCGATTTCCGCCACGCCTTCACGCTGGCGCGCAAGCTCGTCAACGAAGGCTGATTAAGACTTGAACGGTTCGAACCCGGTGGCGGCGCGGCCGACGATCCTGTGCGCGGCGTTTTCCGCGCGCCAGATCGCGGAAAGCGCGCGCCTGTCCGGCTTCGACGCGCTCGCCGTCGATTTCTTCGCCGATCACGACCTGACGGCCGCATCGAGGAAGGCCGCCCTCCTCGCCAGCCACTTTCCCGACGGGTTCTCCGATGCCGACCTTCTGGCGGCCCTCGACGGGCTGGCGGAGGGCGAGGCGCCGGTGGGCTTCGTCTACGGGGCGGGCTTTGAGGACAGGCCGGCTCTCCTGCGGCAGATCTGCGAACGCTGGCCGCTTCTCGGCACCGATGCCGCAAGTTCCGCCAAGCTGAAGGACCCGGACGCGTTCGCCCTTCTGTGCCGCGAGGCGGGCGTCGCCCATCCGCAGATCGCGGGGGAGCGTGGCGAACGCCCCGGCGACGGCAGATGGGTGTCCAAGCAGGTCGGCGGATGCGGTGGCAGCCATGTGCGCTGGGCCGGCGAGGGATCGCCGGAGCCGGCAAACGACGCCGCAAGGCGCTACGTCCAGCGGTTCGTCGAGGGTGAGCGCTGGTCGCTGGCCTTCCTGGGGTGCAAGGGCGCCATCGCGATCATCGGTTTTTCGAGACAATGGGCCGACCCCGGCCTTGACGAGCCGTTCCGCTACGGCGGCGCCGTCGGACCGATCGATCCGCCCGAAAGGGTGCGCGAGGCGATCGAACGCGGCGTCGCGGACCTTGTCCGCACGGCCTTCGAGAACGGCGTTCACGTGACCGGTCTTGCCAGCGCGGACTTCGTCGTCACCCGGACGCAGGCCGTGTGCCTCGAACTCAACGCCCGCTTCGGGGCGACCGTCGATGTGTTCGACAGCGCCCGCGCGCCGCTGTTCGCCGCCCACCTCGCCGCCTGCCGCGGCGCGTTGCCGGACGGGCCCTGGCCGCGCGCGGGCCGGGTGCGGGCCGCGGGCCTTGCCTGGGCATCGGGCGGCTTCGATCTCGGCGAAGATTTCGCGTGGCCGCACTGGTGCCGGGACCGCTCGTCCCTGCCCCGCAGCTACGAGGCGGGCGAGCCGATCGCCACCGTTTGCGCGGACGCCGACACCGAGGGCGAGGCGGCCGCGCTGTTCTTCGAACGGGCGGCGATGCTGAACGATCCGGACGCGCGTGGGCGCCTGACGGAACAGCTGCCGGACCAACGGACCGCGTCGGCGAAAAAATGAAACCGCTGCGGATCGAAATACCCTTATAAGCATCGGGCGCCGGGTTTGCGGACGGGCCCCGACGAGACGAAAACAACAAATCGGGAGGAAACCGATGACTTCGGACAGAATGATGATTTCGGTCAACGAGGGTGTCCTGCCCCTGATCGAAACCTTGACCAACAGGGCCGACGCCTTGCGGGTCAAAGTCACCAGGGGCGCGGCGGGCGAGACCATCATCGATGCGGGCGCAGCGGTGCCGGGTTCCTTCGAGGCCGGACGGATCCTCACCGAGATCTGCCTCGGCGGCCTCGGCAATGTTCGCCTCGACGCAGGCTCCTACCTCGATCGCTGGCCGTTCACCCTGACGGTCACCACCTCGCAGCCCGTCATCGCCTGTCTCGGCAGTCAGTATGCCGGCTGGCAGATGACCTATGGCGAGGGCGACAGCGCCTATTTCTCCATGGGCTCGGGTCCCGGCCGCGCGCTCGCCGGCAAGGAGGACATCTTCCGGGACATCGGCTACGCGGATCGCTCCGACAATGCCGTCTTCGTCCTCGAAACCGATACCGCACCGCCCGAAGGGCTCGTTCGCCAGATCGCGGACGCCTGCGATGTCGCGCCCGAAAGGCTGACCTTCGCGATCGCGCCCACCACCTCGCTCGCCGGCTCGATCCAGATTGTCGGCCGCGTCGTCGAAGTGGCGCTGCACAAGGCGCACGAACTGAAGTTCGATCTCTCGCGCATCGTCGAGGGCATCGGCACGGCACCCCTCGCCCCGCCGCATCCCGATTTCATCACCGCCATGGGCCGCACAAACGATGCGGTCATCTATGGCGGACGCATCGTGCTTTACGTCACCGGTCCCGCCGAGGACGCGAAAGCCTTGGCGGAAAAGCTTCCCAGCGCGACGGCCGCCGACTACGGCAAACCGTTCGCCGAGATCTTCAAGGCGTACGATGGCGACTTCTACAAGATCGATCCCATGCTGTTCTCGCCGGCCGAGGTGCAGATCGTGGCGATCGATTCGGGTGAGACGTTCCGCGGCGGATCGATCGACCCGAAGCTGATCGACGCCTCGTTCGACTGACCGACCCCATGCAGAACGCCCCCCGAATCCTGATCGTGACCGCCGCCATCGACCGCCACGCGCGGCAGATGAAGACGGCGTTCGAGGCGCTGGGGGCGGTCGCCCGGTTTTCGAAGCTTTCCGAGATCGCCTTCGATTCCGGGTCCGCGTCCGGCTTCTCGATCCCCGGCTTCGGCGAGACATTGCCCGATGCGATCTGCGTCCGGACCATGGATGGCGGATCCTTCGAGGCCGTGACGCGCAGGCTCGGCATCCTGCACGGCCTCGAAGCGCTCGGCGTTCCGGTTTCCAATTCCGCCCGGTCGATCGAACTGTGCGTCGACAAGGCCGCGACCAGCTTCCAGTTGCGATCCGCGGGTCTGCCCAGTCCCCGCTCGATCTGCGTGGAGCGCCGCGACGACGCGCTGGCGGCAATCGCGGCGGCCGATCGCCCGATGGTGCTCAAGCCCCTCTTCGGCAGCCAGGGCAAGGGCCTGAAGCTCCTGCGCACGCCCGAGGACCTGCCTCCCGACGAGGCGATCGAGGGCGGCGTCTTCTATCTCCAGGAGTTTGCCGGAAAGGCCGTCGGCACCCGCTGGACGGACTTCCGCGTGCTGGTCTCCGATGGCAGGGCCGTCGCCGGCATGCGCCGTGAGGCGGCCAACTGGATCACCAACATCAAGCAGGGCGCCATCGCCCTGCCCATGGAACCGGATGGCGAGATGGAGCGCATCGCGGTCGCCGCCGCCAAGGCGGTCGGAGCCGATTTCTGCGGCGTCGACCTGTTGCGCGACGGGGACGGCGCGATCCAGCTGATCGAGGTGAACTCCATGCCCGCCTGGACGGGGCTGTCGAAAGTGACGCCGATCGACATCGCCATGACGCGCGCCCGGGACCTCCTGGCCCGTCTCGGCGCAAGGGACCGGCCGGGGACCCTCGCCGAAACCCTGCTGCCCAAGGCCGTGTGAGCCTCATGGCGTCCGATCCCCGCATCGAGGCGGCGTTCCTCGCCGCCTGCCGGGCCGAACTCTGCGCGATCAAGCCCGGCAACGTCCACATTCATGCACCCGGCCACGCGATGGACGCGGCAACCTTCGAACGCGCCGCGCTTGCCGCAGCGCCCCTCATCGCGGACGCGGAGCTCGGGGTCGGGGACCGCGTCCTCCAGGCGACACGGGCAAGCTTCGAAGCGGCCGGCTGCAACGCCAATCTCGGCATCGTGCTTCTGGCCGTCCCCATCGCCCGCGCGTTCGAGGTGGCGGAGACGGCCGGCCATGACGGCCTTCGATCCGCGATCGGGCCGGTTCTCGCCGAACTCGGCGATGCGGATGCGAGACAGGTCTTCGCGGCCATCGCCCACGCCTCGCCGGGCGGCCTTGGAGAGGCGGGCGCGCACGATGTGAGGCAGGCCCCCACCATCGGCCTCGTCGACGCCATGCGCCTTGCGCAGGGCAAGGACCGGATCGCCCGGCAATATGCGACGGGCTTCGCCGACCTGTTCGCGACGGGACGTTCCGCCCTTGCCGCGACCCCGCCGGCCGTTCTCGCCCATCCGGCGCTCGGGCCGGCCTTCGCGGTCTATGGCGCGTTCACGGTGGCGTTTCCCGATTCCCACATCGCACGCAAGTTCGGCGTTCCCACGGCCCGGGCCGTGCAGGAGCGATTCGCGGCCTTCTTCGATCGCACGCGACGTGAAATCGACACGCGCACGATCGCCGCGGACGCGCTCCGATTCGATGCGGAACTGAAGGGCGAGGGCCTGAATCCGGGCACGTCCGCCGATCTGACGGTCGCGACGCTGTTCCTCGCCGAGCTTTGCGGCCCGGCTTTTTTCGCGCCTCCCTTGCGGAACGTCGTCGGCAGTGATTGACTGCGCCGCGTCGAGGTCCATGTGACAACGTCGCTATCCAGATAACCGGCCCCGTCTCGGGGCGCCGCCAGCAAGGATAGCCGTATAGGTGAGGCGAGCGTCGCTTCACCGGCCGGGAGGAAGATGGTCTGTACGGCTTGATGAAGGTGGTTTCAAAGCTATCTGGATTCCCGGACTTCAAGAAATTCGATAGGCTGGGCAGGTGAACAACCGGCCTGGCTCACCAACAGGAGGAATTGCTCATGGCAACCATCAATAAAGTCATGGTCGGCGAGTCGCTCGTCGGCGACGGCAACGAAGTCGCACACATCGACCTGATCATCGGCCCCCGCGGTTCGGCAGCCGAGTCGGCATTCTGCCACTCGCTCACGAACAACAAGGACGGCTTCACCACCCTCCTCGCCGTCGTCGCACCGAACCTTGCGTGCAAGCCGAACACGGTCATGTTCAACAAGGTCACCATCAAGGGCGCCAAGCAGGCTGTCCAGATGTTCGGCCCGGCACAGACCGCCGTCGCGCGCGCAGTCGCCGATTCCGTCGAAAAGGGCATCATCCCGGCCGACGAAGCCGACGACCTCTACATCTGCGTCGGCGTCTTCATCCACTGGGAAGCCGAGGACGACGCGAAGATCCGCGAGTACAATTACACGGCCACGATGGAAGCCATCGAGCGCGCCATCAAGGGCACGCCGACCGCACAGGAAGTCGTTGCCGCCAAGGGCACGGCCGAGCATCCGTTCGCCGGCGCTTAGACAAGAGACCATCCCGGGGGAGAGGAAGAATCGGCGATGTCCGGTGGACTTCTCCGGCGATTGGCCGCCAAATTCGGCTTTCAATAAGCCGAGATCCGCTCTCGCGGATACGCATGTGGAAAGGGAGCCGAAAGGCTCCCTTTTTTGTGCGCGGGGTTTCTGGATTCAGGAAACGCCTGCACGCGCTGCCCGGTGGGCCCGCTTGTGACAATGCCCTTCGTCACCCTGCGAGACTGCCCCCATGAAGTGCGCTTGCGACCAGCGCCCCTGCGACGCCGGCCCCTTGGAGGGCGGCAAGATCCTCCGGCCCCCGCACGCCGCCGGCCGCGAACACGTTCCGCGAGCCCGCGTTCGCACCGATCTGGCGAAGCCGCCCGAGATCGGGGCCTGCGTTCGAGCCGACCTTGGCGAGCGTCATGACGATGATGTCGTCCGGCCAAAGGTCGGAGCGATCCAGAAGTCCGGACGGTCCGCGAAAACCCGCACCGTCGAAGTCGAGCGAGAGCACCGAACGCGACGCACCCGACGCGATTCCGGCCCCGCCGGACATACTGAGATCGCCGAGCTGCCCGAGCGTTTCGGACCCGAGGACCGGTACGATGCGGTTCTCGTCCTCGCCGAGACGGAGCGAGACGCCGAAGGCGTGCGCCTCGGCAAGCGACCTGAACCCCGCATCGATCCAGAAGGTTACGGTTGGAAAGGTTGCGATGAGGCATGTCAGGACATCCGCCTGCGCCCGCCCGTGCATGATCGCATCGAGATCGGCGATGTAGAGCGTCGTTGCGCCGGATGCTTCGAGCAGCCCGGCGGCGACATCGATCGGTTCGGCGCTCGGCGCGAGCGGCGTCTCGATCGGGCGATAGCTCTCCCGGTCGCCGCCTTTGCCACGCACGACGAGGCCCTCTTTCAGGTCCAGAACCGGGATCAATCGCATGATGTATCTTTCGGCCAGCTTGGTGCTATGAACGCGGCAACGACAACGGCGTTCGAGGACGGGCATGGCACGGGCATTGGGTTGGGATATCGGCGGAGCGCATCTGAAGGCCGCGCTCTCCGAAGACGACCGTGTGTTGAAGGTTTGGCAGATGGTAACGCCGATCTGGCGTGATTTCGAGAGCCTGCAGTCGGCCGTCGACCGGATCGACGAAGAGGCCGGGGACGTTGTCAGCCACGTCATCACCATGACCGGAGAGGTCGCCGACGTCTTTCCCTCGCGCCGCACGGGCGTCGAGCAGATCGCCCGCATCATGGGCGAGAGGCTTTCGGGCGATATTCGGCTCTATGGCGGCGAAGCGGGCTTCCTGTCCCTCGGCGACGCCCGGTCCAACGTTTTCGACATCGCATCGGCCAACTGGCATGCCAGCGCCACGATCACCGCCCAGCGCATCGAGGAGGCGTTGTTCATCGACATGGGATCGACGACGACGGATCTCGTCCCGGTCTCGGACGGCAAGGTGCGCGCCAAGGGCCATACGGACCGCGACCGTCTCGTGTCGGGCGAACTCGTCTATCAGGGCTACACACGCACCGCGCTGATGGCGGTCGCGCGCGAGGTGCCGTTCATCGGACGCTCGATCCCGGTCATGAACGAATTCTTCGCCACCATGGCGGACGTGCAGCGCGTCATCGGCAATCTCGAGGAAATCGACGATCTGCACGAGGCGGCCGACGGCACCGACAAATCGATCGAGGGCTCGCGTCGGCGCATCGCCCGCATGGTCGGCATGGACGCGGCCGATGCGAGGGACGGCGCTTGGGAATGGCTTGCTCACGCCTTCGCCGAGGCGCAGGTGCGCGCGATCCACGATGCGGCCTTGAAGGTCCTGTCCCACGACGAGATCACCGACGATGCGCCCCTCGTCGTCGCCGGTGCCGGCCGCCCGGTGCTGAGGCGGCTCGCCGCGCGGCTCGACCGGGGCGTCGTGGATTTCTCCGATCTCGTCGATTGCGCCTCGAACGTTCGCGACGACATACGCCGCGCCGCGCCCGCAAGCGCCCTGTCGCTGCTGGCGGCGGGCCGGTAGAGCGGCGAGATTGCCGCGCGCGCGCCTCAGCACTCCGGCAGGTTGACGGCAAGCCCCCCGCGCGAGGTTTCCTTGTAGCGGTCGGACATGTCGATGCCGGTCTGGCGCATGGTCTCGATGCAATTGTCGAGCGGCATGAAATGGGACCCGTCGCCGTGCAGGGCGAGCGAGGCGGCCGATACCGCCTTGATCGCCCCGAACCCGTTGCGCTCGATGCAAGGCACCTGAACGAGGCCGCCCACCGGATCGCAGGTCATGCCCAGATGGTGCTCCAGTGCGATCTCTGCGGCATTCTCGACCTGCTCGTTGGTCCCGCCGAGGGCGGCGCACAGGCCGGCGGCCGCCATGGCGGACGCCGATCCGACCTCGCCCTGGCATCCGACCTCCGCGCCGGAAATCGACGCATTGTGCTTGACCAGCGCCCCGATCGCCGCCGCCGTCAGGAGAAAGACGCGGATGCCCTCGTCGCTCGCGCCGATGCAATGGTCGCGATAATAGCGGATGACGGCGGGGACGACGCCGGCCGCGCCGTTCGTGGGTGACGTCACCACGCGCCCGCCGGCCGCGTTTTCCTCGTTGACGGCCATGGCGTAGACCGAAAGCCAGTCGCTTTTCGAATAGGGCTGGGTCTGGTTCCGCCCCTCGTCCGCGCGCAGGCGCTCCGCGATCGCTTTCGCCCGACGCCTGACCTTCAGGCCGCCGGGCAATTCACCGTCCTGGGCCATGCCGCGATCGATGCAGTCGCGCATGGCGAACCAGATGCGGTCCAGACGGTCGTTCAGAAGATGCCGCTCGACATGGATCTCCTCGTTCGCGCGCTTCATGGCGGCGATCGAAAGCCGCGCGCTCCGGCCGGACGCCAGCATCTCGGCCGCCGTGCCGAACGGAAACGGATAGCCGAGCGCCTTCTTGCCGGCTTCGAGCCCGCCCTTGCGGGTCTCGGCCGACGCCGCGAGCTCGTCCGCCGACAGAACGAACCCGCCGCCGATCGAATAGAAGATCGATTCGACGACCAGTTCGCCGGCCGCGTCATAGGCCTCGAATGTCATGCCGTTGGCGTGGCCGTCGCGCTTCGTCTCGTAGTCGAAGACGAGATCGGCCTGCGGATCGAAGGCGACGTCCCCGAGGCCGGGCACTTCCACCCTCTTTTGCACGTTGAGCCGGTCGAGAAGCGGCACGATATCGTCGGGATCGATCTCGTCGGCTTTTTCCCCCAGCAACCCCAGGCAGCATGCCGTGTCGCTCGCATGCCCCTTGCCGGTAAAGGCCAGCGAGCCGTGCAGGCGGACCCGCAGGCGTCGGGGGGCCTGGGCTTCGGTGGTTGCACACAGTGCCCGCAACTCTTCGAGGAACCGCGAGGCGGCCACCATCGGTCCGATGGTGTGGGAACTCGACGGCCCGATGCCGATCTTGAAGATATCGAAGACGCTGATGAACATGAGGTGCCCTGCAGGTTCCCGGCCACCGACGGCCGTATCCGACCAACGATACGGGGAAATTCGTGCGAGGCAATGCAAGGCGCGTTGGTTTTCAGGCCGTGACGATCCCGGATGAAGACTTTCAGCACCCCTTGTCGCCCGGCGCCGCCGACCCTCATGGTCCGGCGACTGACGTCACCACGAAAAAGGCCCGGCAAAGCCGGGCCTCAAGCAATCGTGGCAGGCGCGCCCCGCCTACTGGTTCGAGGCGTCCGGCTGCGGGCTGGCCGGCTCGATCATGCCCTGCGGCCGGACCGCCGGAGCGATATCGGTCTGCGGCGGCGTGGCGGCACCTGTGCCGGATGGCTGCGCGGCCGGGGCCGGTTCGGCGGAAACCGGTTCATCCGGCGTCCCCGCCGTGCTGTCGCTCGGCTGGGTTTCGCCCGGCGCCTGCGGCTCCTGCCCCGCTTGCGCGCCGACCCGATCGGTGCCGATCACCTGTTCGACCGTCGAGCCATCGCTAGCGGCGACACGCCACACCGTATTGCCCGCATCGTCCGCAACCAGCAATGCGCCGGTTCCATCGATGCCGACGCCGACGGGACGGCCGCGCGCATTGTCGCCGTCGAGGAAGCCGGTGACGACCTCGACCGGATCCCCCGCCGGCTTGCCGTTCTCGAACGGCACGTAGACGACGTGATAGCCGCTGAAATGATCGCGGTTCCACGAACCATGCTCGCCGATGAAGGCGCCGTTCGCATAGGCTTCGGGCAGTGCCGAATCGTAGGAGAATTCGAGGCCGAGGGCCGCGACATGGCTCGAAAGCGCGTAGTCGGGCGAAATCGCCTTCTCCACCATGTCCGGACGGTGCGGCATGACCCGCTCGTCGACATGCTGGCCGTAATAGCTCCACGGCCAGCCGTAGAAACCGTCTTCCTGCACCGAGGTCAGATAATCGGGCACGAGATTGGGGCCGAGTTCGTCGCGTTCGTTGATCACCGCCCAGAGCTCGCCGGTTTCCGGATGGAAGGTCAGGCCGTTCGGGTTGCGCAGACCCGAGGCGTAGACGCGTGCCGCGCCGGTCTCGCGGTCGATCTCCCAGATGGCGGCGCGTCCCTTCTCGGCTTCGAGGCCGCGCTCGACGATGTTCGAGTTCGAACCCACCGAGGCGTAGAGATATTGCCCGTCCGGCGACAGTGCCAGATCCTTGGTCCAGTGATGGTTGATCGGCCCGCCCGGAAGCGGGGTCAGCACCGTCGGTTCGGCGGTGATTTCGCTGTCGCCGAGCTGGTAGGGATAGGAGATGACGGCTTCCGTCGAGGCGACATAGAGCGTGTCGTCGATCCAGGCGACGCCGAACGGCGAAGCGAGGTCGGTCAGGAGATCGGACCGCTCGTCGACCGTGCCGTCCCGGTCGGTGTCGCGCAGGAGCGTGATCCGGTTGGTTTCCGGCGCTTCGCCGCCGCCGCCGCCATGGGCGATCGACATGATCCAGCCGCGGATATAGTCCTTCGGGCGGTTGAGCGGTTTGCCGGACGGCCCTTTCGACTGGACGACGAGCACGTCCCCGTTCGGCAGGGTGTGGACCGTGCGCGGATTGCCGAGATCCTGGGCGTAAGGCGTCACCGTCAGCCCCTCGGGCACGGTGGGCGTCTCGCCCTCGTCCCATCCGGTGACGGCCGCGACCTTCATGTCAGGCAGCAGCGACTGCTCGGGCTCGGGCAGGACGGGATCGGCGCCGAACTGCTGCGAGGGATCGAAATCGCCGTCGTCGCTGCAGGCACCGAATGTAAGAAGGGCGACGGCGCTGACCGTCAGGCCGAGCGCGCGGGTCGTGCGCAGATGCTTATTCATAATTGGAAACTCCAACGCCATGCTTGAAGACGAGCGAACGTCCGAGCCATGCGGTCATGAAAATCACGAGGACGGTGACGGCCGACAGGACGAGGCCCCAGGGCATCACGGCGGTCCAGCCGTCGCCGGCATGGACGAGACTGTTGACGAAGGCGAGCACCAGCGAGGCGACGAAGCCGACTGCGTATGGCAAGGTCGCCGACTGCTCGCGGATCGCCCGGCTGGCGATGAGATCGACGAGACCGGCGAGAAGCGCGATGCCGCCGAAGACGAGGCCCGCAAGCAGAAGCCAGGCGGAAAAGTCCTGCCACATCAGGTTCGTCGTCGCGACATAGGCGAGATCGGTCATCAGCACGAGTGTGAAGCAGACGGTGGGGAACGAGGCGAACATGGCGTGGATCGGTTGTCCGTCGATCGATGCCTTGGACGCTGGGTGCGGATAATCCATGGAAGAAAGGTCTCGCGTGGAAAGAGGGAACGTCTCTGTGATACGAGCCTCGCCCCCTCCAGGTTCCCATGACACACTGTCAATCCTTGCCGCGCCCCCGCTCCGCCCCGCTTGCGCGCCGATGCACCGTCCAAGCGCCCGAGCCCGATGGCTCCCGCCTTCGGGAATTTCGTTCATCTCGCCCGCGCCATGATCCGGTGACGTTACGTGCAGACGGAACCTCGAGCATCGGCCTCAAAAATCGGAATCGATTTTCGGAAAGCCCGATGCGCGAGATCGAAACCATCGTTGAAGCATGGGGCGTTTATCCAGACGCACGATGCTTTAGCGCGCGAACCGGTCCGTCGTGGCGATCAGCCTGTCCAGGATTCCCGGTTCGTCGAAGGCGTGGCCGGCGCCCTCGACCATGTGGAAGGCCGCGTCAGGCCAGGCTTTCGCCAGTTCGAAGGCCGAGCGCATGGGGCACGGCATGTCGTAGCGTCCGTGGACGATCGCGCCGGGCATGCCCTTCAGCCGGCCTGCATCGCGCAGGAGCTGGCCGTCCTCCAGCCAGCAGCCATGCGTGAAATAATGGTTCTCGATCCGCGCGAAGGCGAGCGCGAAGCGGCCGTCCGTGAAGATCGAAGTCAGTTCCTCGCTCGGCAGGAGCTTGATCGTCCGCGCCTCCCACCGGCTCCAGGCTTTCGCCGCTTCAAGCCTCGCGGCTTCGTCCTGCCCGACGAGGCGCCTGCGATAGGCCGCGATCATGTCGCCGCGCTCGTCTTCGGGGATGTGCGCCTGAAAGCGCTCGAATTCGTCCGGATAGATCTCGGAGACGCCGAACGTGTAGTACCAGTCGAGTTCGGCGCGGGTGATCAGATAGACGCCGCGAAGAACCAGTTCGCTGACGCGTTCGGGATGGGTCTGCGCATAGGCGAGCGCCAGCGTCGAGCCCCAGGACCCGCCGAACACCTGCCATGTCTCGCAGCCGACGATGGCGCGCAGCCGCTCGATATCGGCGACGAGATGCCAGGTCGTGTTCGCTTCCAGCGAGGCATGGGGCACGGAGCGGCCGCATCCGCGCTGGTCGAACAGCAGGATGTCGTATCGCGCCGGATCGAACAGGCGCCGCTGATTCGGGCTGCAGCCGCCGCCCGGCCCGCCATGCAGGAAGACGACCGGCTTCGCGCCCTTCGTTCCGCAGCGCTCGAAATAGATCTCGTGCCCCTCGCCGACTTCGAGCATGCCGGTTTCGTAGGGCTCGATCGGCGGGTAGAACGTGCGCAATGTCATGAAACGGTCCTTGGACGAAATCGGAAACGAGGGATGCAGTCGAACCCGATGCGGCGGTCGAAGACAAGGAGGGTGCCAAGGGTTTTCGGCCCTCCCGGGGCCGATGCCGGACCCCCGCAGAGCGTCACAGACCGTCGTCGAACTCCTCGATCAGCAGGCGGACGACGCTGCGGATGGCCTCGGCGTCGCTGGCGCCCTCGCCTTGCCGCTGCGCGAAGCGCTCGACCTGCCGGTCGGCACTGGTGCCGTTCGCGGCGATCCGCCGAACATGCAGCACCTCCTCGAGGCAGCCGAGGGCCTCGGCGTGCGGCGACACCAGTTCGATGAGTTCGTCGATCAGCTCGGCGAAGGGCACGATCTCACCGATGCCGAAGTCGATGAGGCCGTCCGAGACCCCGTAGCGCTGGGCCCGCCAGCGGTTTTCCTGGATCAGGAACCGGTCGTAGCGCCGCCAGCGCATGTTCGACTTGCGCAAGGTGTAGAGCAGGCGGAAGATCGACTGGGTGAGCGCGGCGATCGCCAGCGCGTCCTCGAGCCTCGGCGAGACGTCGCAGATGCGCGATTCCAGCGTCGGGTAATTGGCCGACGGGCGCACGTCCCACCAGATCTTCGAACAGTCCTCGATCATCCCCGTCCTGATGATGACGTTGGCGGCGCGCTGATAGTCGGACCAGCTCGAAAAGCTCGGCGGCAGCCCGGTCCGCGGCATGTTGTCGAAGACGCTGAGCCGGTAGGATTTGAGCCCCGTTTCCTGCCCCTGCCAGAACGGGGACGAGGTGGACAGCGCCAGAAGATGCGGCAGGAAATAGGAGAACTGGCCGAGAAGATCGATCCGCATGTCGTCGTCCTCGATCCCGACATGCACGTGCATGCCGCAGATCAGCATGCGCCGGGCGACGGCGGCGAGATCCTCCTCGAGGTCGCGATAGCGCTTCTTCTCGGTGAACTGCTGTTCGTCCCACTTGGCGAAGGGGTGCGTCGAGACCGCGAGCGGTGCCAGGCCGTAGGAGGCTGCGATGCGGGCGACGGTGCGGCGCAGTCTCGTCAGGTCGTCGCGGGCCTCCGCGATCGTCCCGCAGACCCGCGTCCCGATCTCCAGCTGGCATTTCAGGAATTCGTGGGTGACCTGATCGCCGAGCTCGGCCGCGCAATCGGCGAACAGACCATCGGGAACCGACGCAAGATCAAGGGTTTCGCGATCGATGAGGAGATATTCCTCTTCGACGCCAAGGGAGAAGGTCGGCGCTGTCTCTTTCATCGAACGAGTGTGTGTGGCAGGTCGATCGAAGACAAGTGAGATTTCCGCCACACGCCTTCCGATATCGCCGTTTGACGTTGGAGGAAGGACACAATCACGAGAACGCGCCATGCCGGTCGATCCATCCACCTATCTCGCCTTCGTCGCCGCCTCCATGCTGCTCCTCGCGATCCCGGGACCCACGGTGATCATGGTCGTCGGCCAGTCGCTCGCCCACGGCCGGCCCGCCGCGCTCGCAAGCGTCGTCGGCGTCGGTCTCGGAGACCTGTGCCTCGCCATCCTGTCGCTTGCAGGTGTCGGCGCATTGCTCGCGGCTTCGGCAGGCGCCTTCACCCTCATGAAATGGATCGGCGCGCTCTATCTCGTCTATCTCGGGATCAGACTCTGGCGCGCGCCGGTCACGCCGATCGGAGAGACCGGCATGCACGGCACGTCGGAAACGGTCCCGAAGATGAAGATCCTGCGCGAGGCGTTCCTCGTCACCCTGTTCAACCCGAAGGGGATCGTCTTCTTCGTCGCCTTCGTGCCCCAGTTCGTCGACTGGTCGGCCGCCTACTGGCCCCAGGCGATCATCTTCGTCGCAACCTTCACGACCCTCGCCATGGCGAACGGCTTCGTGTTCGCGCTCGCCGCCAGCCGGGCGAGACGTCTTGCGACGCGGCCCTTCATGCTGCGCGCCCTGCAACGCGCCGGGGGCGCCTGCCTCGCGGGAGCGGGTTTGCTTGCCCTGGCCGCGCGGCGCCCGATCTGAGCGGCAAGGACGAAAAAGGGGAATCCGGTTTGTCGATCGACCCGGCGCGGCAAGCCATAACCCTACAGTCTCGAGCAATGCCGGTTTAGCGTCCGAGGCTGTGAGCGGCGCCGAACTCTTCTCCCGTCAGCCTCGGGCGCGGGCGGCGATCGATGTCGGCCACGCAGCCCGCGCGCCGAGCTTGTGTCCGCAAGCTTCGCACGGCACCATGTCGCACGGGCCCAGGAATTCGACCTTGCCGAAGGAAACGCCGATGTCACGCGCCCTCGCCGCTGCCCTGTTCGTTCTTTCAGCTTTTGCCGCCACGCCATCGGCCGCCGCCGACAGTTGCGGCTTCTTCGCGATCGCGGGCGCGTTTCCGAGTTTTCCCGGTGCCGATCGACGGTCCGACGAGATCGGCGGATCGGCATGGGGGCTCGATTCCTCCGACAGTCCGAATGCGGGCCGCGGTCTCTGGGTCGTCGCCGAAGGGCCCGGCTCGCGGGCGCAGGCGGAAGGCTGGGCGCGCGACTACCGGGCGAAGGGCGTCGGCGACGCCTATGTCACGCGCCGCTGCTTTTTCGGGGAATGAAGGGCGATCCCGTTCCCGAAACGCGCATCAGGCGGCGAAGCGGCTCGCATCGACGCCGTAATGGTTCACGTAACGCGGATTGATCCGGTCGCGCGGCAGGACGATGAGGACGTCGGTGGTCCCGAACTGCTCGTCGATCACAGCGCCCTCGCCGATGCAGCAGCCGATCCGCAAATATCCCTTGAGGAGAGGCGGCAGACCGGCAAGCGCCTGCTTCGGCTCGATCGCGAGCGGCCCCGCTTCGGCAAAGGTCGCGCGATGGGCGAGCGCCCGCACGCGCCATTCGGCCGGCGCCGGTGCCACGTCGCGCAGGAAAGCGAGGGAATTGCCGATCTTCTTGGGGTCGGTTCCCTCGATCGACGCACAGCCGAACAGAACGTCGATCTTGTGCGCGATCACATAGGCCCAGATGCCCTGCCAGAGCAGTTCGACCGTGCGCTTGCCGCGATAGTCCTTCAACACGCAGGACCGCCCGAGCTCCAGAAAGCGCAAGCCCTTGTGCCGCTCCAGCATCGGGGCGATATCGAATTCGCCGGCCGTGTAGAAGCCGCCGGCAAGCCGTGCGCCCGCCTCCCGCATCAGCCGGTAGGTCCCCACGATGCGTTCGGTCACCGGCCCCGTCCGGCCGTGATCGATGACCAGAAGATGGTCGCAATAGCGGTCGAAGCCGTCCTTGTCGCGCCGCGTCAGGGTCTGGACGCGGGAGGGCTTGGCACTCATTTCCTCGTAGAAGACATGATAGCGCAGATGTTGCGCCGCCCTCACCTCGATCGGCGAGCGGGCGAGTCTGACTTCCAGGGAACCGATCCTGCCAAGGGTGGGGGCATTCGCGTCGAACCGTGTGGCCAGATGCACGATCTTGGCGGAAAGATCGCGCGGCAGAAGTTTGGCCGCCTTCGAGCGGGGAGGCTCGGCCCGTTTCAGCACCAGCGCATTCTTTCCGGTACCGGCAAATGCAAACATGCTTCGTCTCGCTCCACCAACTTCAGGCGTCTTCGCGCATCCTCTAGTCTCGTTACACAACGGTCCGATGACAAGGGCTCTTTCGGCACTATCCAGATGAATGATCGGCTCGTCTGCGCGTTCCATGTCATCCGATGTCGACGACGACGCGTCCGCGCACCTTGCCCTCGATCAGCGCCTGCGCGGTTTCGATGACCGCGTCGAACGGGACCTCGGAGGAGATCTCGGCGAGCTTCGTCCTGTCGAGATCGGACGCCAGGCGTTGCCAGGCCTCAATGCGCCGCTCCGGGGTCATCATCACCGAATCGATGCCGTGCAGCGAGACGCCGCGCAGGATGAACGGCATGACGGTGGCCGGCAGATCGGCCCCTTGCGCAAGGCCGCAGGCGGCCACGGCGCCGTGGCGCTTCGTGCCGGCCAGCATGTTGACCAGCGTATGCGAGCCGACGCAATCGACGCCGGCGGCCCAGCGCTCCTTGTCGAGCGGCTTGCCCTTTTCCGAAAGTTCGGCCCGGTCCATGATCTCGCCCGCGCCGAGACGTTTCAGATAGTCATGCTCTGAGGCGCGCCCGGTCACCGCGATCACGTCCCATCCGAGCTTGGACAGGACCGACACTGCGATGGAGCCGACGCCGCCCGTGGCGCCGGAGACGATCACCGGCCCCTTGTCAGGCGTCATTCCGGCGTCTTCGAGGGCGAGGACGGAGAGCATTGCGGTATAGCCCGCGGTGCCGATCGCCATCGCGTCCCGCGCCGAAAACGCGTCCGGCCGCTTCACCAGCCATTCGCCCTTGACGCGGGCGCGCTCGGAATAGCCGCCATAATGGGTTTCCGACAGGCCCCAGCCGTTGAGGACGACCTTGTCGCCCGGCTTCCAGGCCTCATTGCGCGACGCGACGACCTCCCCGGCGAGATCGATGCCGGCGATCATCGGCCATCGCCGCACGATCGGCGACTTGCCGGTGATGGCCAGACCATCCTTGTAGTTGACGGTCGAGGCTTCGACGCGAACGTCGACATCGCCGTCCATCAGCTCGTCCGACGTCATCTCGGTCATTTCGACCGTCTGGTTCTTGTCGTCGTCGCGGCTGATCAGGACTGCCCGGAATGTGTCGGCCATCGGATGCCCTCCCTTTGGATTACGGCCTCTCGGCCCGGCGTTTCGTTGCACATGAGGAGAGGGCGAGCGGCGGGGAAGTCAATCGGTGGACGATCGGCGCCGCGCCCGGCGCTCGCGCAGCGGATGCAGGATCAGCTCGTCGAGCACGATGAGGGCCGCCCCCACGCTGATGAAGCTGTCGGCGAGATTGAACACGGCGAACTCGAAGAGCGGCGTGTGGAAGAACACGTAATCCACCACATAGCCGAGCCAGACCCGGTCGATCAGGTTGCCGATCGCCCCGCCCACGACGATCGCCAGCGCGATATGGGTGAGCGTCCGGTCCACCGGCGTCTTGATCCACAGATAGAACACGGCGACGAGAACGACGCAGGCCAGGAGCGCGAGCCCCATCGGCCCGATGTCGGAAAACATCGAGAAGGCGATACCGGTGTTCCGGGCGTGCAGCAGGGCGAGGAACGGCAGGATTGGAATCGCCTCGCCGAGATCCATGGTCGCCACCACCAGCGCCTTCACCGCCTGGTCGAGCACGACGGCGAGAACGACGATGGCGATGTTCGTCAGGACGAGGTTGCGGGCGGACGTCGTCTTGGTGTCAGGGTTCATAGTGTCAGGGTTCCGCGCCGCGCCTCGAACAGCATGACGCCGGTCGCGACCGCGAGGTTGAGGCTGTCGGCGCGCCCGGCCTGGGGAATGCGCACGAGGGTGTCGCAGGCCTCCGCGAGGGCATCGGTCAGCCCCGCCTGCTCGTTGCCCATGACCAGGACCGTACCCTTCGAGCCATAGTCGGGCTCGCGATAGTCGACCGTCCCGGCCATGTGGGTGCCGATCAACGGGGCCTGCGCGCCCTTGCGCCATTCGAGGAACTGAGCCTCGCTCGTCCGCGCGATCCTCACGGAGAAGATCGAGCCCATGGTGGCGCGGACCGCTTCCAGCGAGAACGGGTCGACCGTATCGCCGACGAGCACCACGCCCGTTGCGCCGACCGCGTCGGCGGTTCGCAGCACCGTTCCCAGATTGCCGGGATCGCGCACCCGGTCGAGCACGACGAGCACCTCGTCCCGTCGCGGCGCGAGTTCGGCGATCGGCACCGTCTGCTTGCGGAAGACGCCGACCGCGTTCTGCGGATTGTCGCGGCGGGTGATCGCCTCGAGAACCTTGTTGTTCGCCTCGATCAGGTCGGCGCCGAGGGCGACGGTGCGCGAGGCGGTCTTTTCGAGAAGCGCATTGTCAAGCGCGGCGCGCGCGACGACCAGCGTCTTGATCTCCCAGCCGGCATCGAGCGCATCGATGACGAGCTTCAGCCCTTCGGCAAGGAACAGCCCGGTCTCGTCGCGATGCTTCTTCTGGACGAGGGCACGGATGTCCTTGACGATCGGGTTGGCGGTGCTCGTCACCTCCTTCACCCGGCCGGGGGCCGAGAGCGGGCGATTGGGCTGATCGGGTCGTTTGTTCATGGGTTCAGGCCGTCCAGCGCGCAAAGAGGGATGTGGAAAGAAGCCGCGGGTCCGCGCCGTCCTCGGCAATGACCAGTTCGCCGGCCTCGATCGCGCCGCCCCTGCCCCGGAACTCCTCGCGCATCAGTTCGGCGAGCGAGTAGAAGGAGGAGCGGATCGAATAGGCGGTGAGGATGGTAAACAGGGCGCGCTCGGACAGGAGCATGCGCGTCAGCGCCAGGAGATAAGGCAGATCCTCCATGATCTGCCAGACCTCGCCCTTCGGCCCGCGTCCGAACTTCGGCGGGTCGAGCAGGATCGCGTCGTAGGTGTTGCCCCGCTTGATCTCCCGCTCGCAGTAGCGCACGGCGTCCTCGCAGATCCAGCGGATCGGCGCACTTTCCATCTCCGCGAGCGCCTGATTCTCCCGCGCCCAGCCGATCGCCTTCTTCGAGGCGTCCACATGGGTCACCTCGGCCCCCGCATCGGCGGCGACGAGGGAGGCAAGCCCGGTATAGCCGAAGAGGTTGAGCAGCCGCACCGGCCGCTTCGACTGGAAGACGCTGTCGCGCACGAAGCGCCAGTGGGCGGCCTGCTCGGGAAAGACGCCCGTGTGCCGGAAGCTGGTGAACCGGCCATGGAACCCGATGCCGTCATAGGACAGCGGCCAGGTCTCGCCGAGCGCCTCGCCGGTGAAACGCCAGCGGCCGGTGCCCTCCTCGTCCGTATCGCCGGTGAAGATCGCATCCGCCATCTCCCAGGCCCGCTCCGGAAGGCGCCGGGGCCAGATCGCCTGGTTCTCCGGCCTGCGGATCGTCAGCGGGCCGTAGCGCTCGAGCTTTTCGCCGGCGCCCGAATCGAGGAGCGCGTAATCCTCGGTCGGCTCGACCGTCAGGATCTGCGGCGCGCGCAGCGCCGGGCGATCGCCCGAAGGCGGCAAGACCTCGATGCGCTCGCGCTCGCCGGGCGCCTGCACGATCTGGGGCTCCGCCCGCTGCGGGCCGGCCTCGGCCGCGCCGGTGCGCGGCATGTCCCGTCCAGGACGCGGGCGGCGTTCGCCGCGTTTATCCCTCGAGCCGTTTTGCTTCCCGCGTTCGCGCGCCACGCGTTCACCGCCGTTTCTTGTCGTTGTCGATCGATCTCAGGTTCAAAGGGCTGCATAAACCCTGGGTCCGCCCTTGGCAAAGCCGTGAAAGAAGCGAAACATGGAAAGCATGCGACGAACCCGTTCGTCGCTCACCGCTTGAACCGGGAGGACATCATGGAACTCAAGGGCGAATACCGCCTGCCGGCCAGTCGCGAGACTGTCTGGAAGGAACTCAACGACCCCGATACGCTGCGCGACTGCATTCCGGGATGCGAAAGCCTGGAGAAGAACGACGACGACACGATGAACGCGACGGTCAAGATCAAGATCGGACCGATGAAGGTCGCGTTCAAAGGCGAGGTTCGCCTGGAGAACATCAACGCGCCCGAAAGCTATTCGATCGTCGGCGAAGGCAAGGGCGGCATTGCGGGCTTCGCCAAGGGCAAGGCCGACGTGCATCTGGCCGAAGCCGGACCCGACGAGACCATCCTCACCTACGAAGTCGATGCGCAGGTCGGCGGGAAGATGGCGCAGCTGGGCGGCCGGCTGATCGAATCGACGGCGAAGAAACTTTCGGCCGAATTCTTCGACTGCTTCGCCAGGAAGGTCTCGGACGGAAACGCCACCGCGGAAGGCGAGACCGTCACCGCCTGAGAGCGGCGACGCCGCGAGCCGTGCAGGCCTGAACCCGGCATCGGCGACGATAGCCGGGTTTCTTTTCGTCGGCAGACCGTGGCGGGGAGAAACGAACGACGCGCCGCATGCTGGCGGCCCGCCGAGACCCTGTCACGCGGAAGAGACAATCGCGCGTGATCACGATGGTTGCAGGCGGGGTGGTCGCGGGCGGCGTGATCGCGGGCGGGATGATCGCGGGAGGGGTTGGATCATGCCGCCCTGTCGGACGAGATCATGCGCGCGGACGATGTCGGCGCACCGGCGATGGAAGCCTGTTGGGGCCGGGACTCGCGCTCGGCGTTCGCGCGCTCGACCCGCTCCTGGCGCAGGCGCTGAAGTGCTTCGGCCTGCTCCTGCTTCTCTTTTTCCATCTTCTCCATTTCGAACTTGCGGCGCCAGGAATCGCGGCGATAGGAGCCTTCGGAGATCCAGGTGAAGACACAACCGGCGACGACGCCGACCAGCGCCGCGACGATGATGATGAGCGAGAGCGGGAGCGAATAGGTGAATTGCGGCATGGTGCCGAACGGATCGAGGCTGAGATCCACGGGCGCGCGATTGATGACGAGGAACGTCACGACCGGGATGGCCACGAGCAGGAGAACGATGATGGTGAAAACGCGCGAAATCATATCGGTCTCTTTCATCCCTTGAAGAGCATGTGATCGTGAAAGCGCCAGGCATACGGTCTGCCGGGCGCGCATGCGTGATCAAATGCGGCAGGACGCCGTCCTGTCAATCGATTCCCCGAAACGAGCCGCCGATCATCGGCCGCATCGATCGGCCCGTCTTCAGGGCAGGAATTGGGGCATGCGCAAGATGAGGACCGGTGTCCTTCGAACGCAGCCCGAAGTGCGGCCGCAACACCGTCGTGACAGCAGGACGACACCATGCGGGAAGACCCGAATGAAAGGCTGGCGATCGCAAAGCTTCAAAACAGGCGGGAAGGGACCGGTCCTGAAACGCGCCGGCAATACCGAGAGGCGCGCAATCGACCGGCCAAGGGCCGCCGGGTCAGTCCTGATCGTTCAAGCGTTCGCGCAGTTCCTTGCCGGGCTTGAAGAACGGAACCCATTTTTCCGACACTTCCACCGCTTCGCCGGTCCGTGGGTTGCGGCCGGTGCGGGGCGGACGGTTCTTTACCGAGAAGGCCCCGAAGCCGCGCAATTCGACACGGTTGGATTCGCACAGGGCTTCGGTGATTTCGTCGAAGATCGCGTTCACGATCATTTCGACGTCCCGCTGGTAGAGATGAGGATTGCGGGTAGCTATCGTCTGAACGAGTTCCGACTTGATCACACGAATGATCCTTCAATGTCCGCCGCCCGGTGCGGGCAATTCTGCGAGAGCCCGGGTTGGGCACCCTCGCCTCGCGTCACGCGCGCCGATCTCTCAATCACGAGATCTACACGTTAATTTGAAGGCTGCCAGAGCGACAGCAATCCGTCAAGCTTCAAAGCGCGGACGGAGACCGGGAGCGTGCCTTCCGAAACCCCGAAAAACGCCCCGGCCGAGCGCATGCTCGCATCGAGGAAGTCGAACGGCGCCGTCTCCTCCTCCGGCTCGCGATCGACGATTTCAAGTCCCGCCGGAACGTCCCGTTCGCCTTCGAGCCATTGGCGCACGACCGCGTCGCTGCCGATTGCATCCACCAGCTTGCGGTCGAGGCCCTGCCGTCCCGAGAAGATCGCGGCATCGGCAACGGCGTTCAGTTCGGACGGCGAGAGATTGCGGCGCTCCTGCACGATGGCGCGGAACCAGTCGTAGGTATCCATGATCAGGGCGTCGATGACCGCCAGCGCCTCGGGCGGCGGCGGGCCGAACGGCGAGGGCTCGGCCTTGATGGGAGACGATTTCACCGCGTTGACCTCGACGCCGATCGTGTCGAGCAGCTCGGATGCGTTGGCGTACTGGAACAGAACGCCGATCGAGCCGACGATCGAGGTGCGTCGCGCTACGATATGGTCAGTCGCGACCGCCACCATGTAACCGGCGGAGGCGGCCAGCGTGCCGACCTCGGCGGCCACGGGCTTGGTCTTGGCCAGGGCGCGGACCGCTTCGTAGAGCGCTTCTCCGCCCACGGTGGTACCGCCCGGCGAATCGATCCGCACGATGACCGCGCGCACGCTCTCCTCCTCCTTCAGGGTCTCCAGCAGCTCCAGCATCGGCTGGTCCTCGGTGATCATGCCCTCGATCGAGACCCGGGCGATCTGGTTGCCGATCGGGGTCTTTTCGAGGTTGAAGAGAACCGCCACGCCGACCGCCAGAAGGACGGCGAGAACGGCAACGACGCGCCAGAACGACACCTTCCGTCTCAACGAACGGCGATCAATCAGGTCATCGGCTCTGGCCACGTCAGTCCCCCGGTTCGTACGGGCAGCCGCATGCAGGCCGCCCTGGTTTCCGGGCAGCTCTTACCCAAATTTTCACGCATCGTCATTATGCGACAAATCGGCTAAAATAACACTCTGCCTCAGAATTCTCGCAATGCGCAGCGAAGAGGCGAAATTCAGCGCGACGATCGCGTATATCGTGTAGGTCATCGAACCTTGCGTCCATCAGGGGGACTTCTGATTTGACGGACAGCCGTGGACAGGACGACGAACCGCGCTCGCGCGAGGTCGACTGGGCAAGCGCAGATTCGGCCGCCGGAAACGCGAAGATCGCCCGCGAGTTCGAGAAGGCCGCCCGGTCCGGCAGACGTTCCAGGATCCTCAAATTCGTGCTGCCGCTGCTTGCGGTGCTGATCGTGATCGGCGGCATCGGCGTGACCCTCGTCGCGCGCGTCGTCCCCGACGGCGTCAACCTTGCGGGCGCAACCATCCAGGATGGCCGCGTCGTGATGGACGATCCGCGCATGTCGGGCGTCGATTCCAACGACCGCCCCTTCGAACTCGTCGCCCAGAAGGCCATGCAGGCAATCACCGGCGGCGCCGTCGATCTCGAGGGCATCGACGCGAAGATCTCGGTCAGCGAAGACACCACGGCGATGATCCGCGCCTCGGCGGGACACTACGATCCGAACGAACAGAAGCTCGACCTCAGCGGCGGGCTGACCGTCGAGACGAACGACGGTCTCAGCGTGTCCCTGCGCTCGGCGGGGATCGACCTTGCCGACGGCAGCATGACGACGCGCGACCCGGTGCACATCCGCACGGCCGATCAGGACATCAAGGCGAACGGCATGACGCTCTCCGACAATGGCGAGCGCGTCCAGTTCTTCGGCGGGGTCTCGATCATCCTGAAGCCCGCCGGCGCCGCCGACGAGACCGATCAGGCCTTGACCATCATCGACGAATCGCGGCTTGCCGAAGCAGCGCCCATTGCCTCTGGAGAACAATAGACATGCGCCTTTCACTTGGGATCATCCCCGCCGCACTGATCGTCGGCGCATCGCTTGCGCTGCCCCTGTCGGCCGCAGCCCAGGAAGGCGGCTTCGGAAGCAATTTCAACGGCCTCCAGCTCGACGGCGATCAGCCGATCTCGATCGAATCAAGCACGCTCGACGTCGACGACAAGGCGGCGATCGCGACCTTCACCGGCAATGTCAGCGTTTCCCAGGGGCCGACTCTCCTGAAGACCGGCAAGCTCGTCGTCCATTACAAGAATGCAGGCGCGGCCGATGGTTCGGAAGGATCGGGCTCCCTGCCAGGCGGCTCGAGCGCGATCGAGCGGCTGGAAGCCACCGAGAACGTCTACGTGAAGTCCGAGGACCAAGTCGCCACGGCCCAGCGCGCCTCCTTCGACATGGCGGCGGACGTCGTCGTGATGACCGGCGACGTGGTGCTCAGCCAGGGCGAGAACGTCGCGGAAGGCTGCCGCCTGACGATCCAGATGGGCAGCGGGCGCGCCCGGCTCGAATCGTCCAACTGCGATGGAAACTCCGGCGGTGGCGGGCGCGTGCGCATGATGCTGACACCGGGCAGCAACTGACATTGTCGCTGGATGAAACCATGACGGCCGATCGTTCGCGCAGCCGCGACGGCGACGGGGCTTTTCGCGACGTCGGCTATGCGAAGGTCGAGGCGGCGGTCGAGAGCGAACCGGCGCACCGGGCCCACGGCGTTCCGCAGGAACAGGCCAGGGGCGTTCTCGTCGCATCCGGCCTGACGAAGACCTATCGCGACCGGCGTGTCGTCGATCACGTGGCGCTGTCGGTCAGGCGCGGCGAAGCCGTCGGTCTCCTGGGGCCCAACGGCGCCGGCAAGACCACATGCTTCTACATGATCACAGGCCTCGTCCCCGTCGATGCGGGAACGATCACCCTCGATGGCCGCGACGTGACCAAGGTGCCGATGTATCGGCGTTCGCGCCTCGGCATCGGCTACCTGCCGCAGGAGGCATCGATCTTTCGCGGCCTGTCGGTCGAGGACAATGTGCGGGCCGTGCTGGAAGTGTCCGAGCCGAACAAGGCGCGGCGCGAGAGCGAGCTTACCGCGCTGCTCGAGGAATTCCACATCGACCATTTGCGCAAGCAGCCCTCGACATCGCTGTCGGGCGGTGAGCGACGGCGCTGCGAGATCGCGCGGGCGCTGGCCTCCAAGCCCACCTTCATGCTGCTCGACGAGCCCTTCGCCGGCGTCGATCCGATCGCGGTCGCCGACATCCAGGCGCTGGTGCGGCACCTGACCCGGCGGGGCATCGGCGTTCTCATCACCGATCACAATGTGCGCGAGACGCTGGGTCTCATCGACCGGGCCTACATCATGCATGCCGGTGCCGTGCTCACCCACGGCAACCCGCAGGAGATCGTCAATGATCCCGACGTGCGCCGGCTTTACCTTGGCGATCAATTCAGTTTCTAAATCCGCCGAAACACCTCCCGATTGATTGACAAGGTGCTGAACGGCGCGCTTCATAAGTGCTCGCCGAAGATGGAAACCGCCCCATGGTCGGCCTTTGAATGTGCGAGTGCTTGTGCGGCTTCAGATGGTCTGGGATGCTCGACGTCCATGGGATTAGCGGCGAAACTTCAGTTCCGGCAAAGCCAGTCCATGGTGATGACGCCGCAATTGTTGCAGTCGATTCGTCTGCTCCAGTACGGCCATGGTGAGCTGAAGACCTTCCTCGAAGCCGAAGTCGAACGTAACCCCCTCCTCGCCATGGCCCCGGGTCGGGCGCTCGGCATCTCGATCGCGCCGTCGCCGTCCGAAACGCCGCCCGCGTCCGACCAGCACGACGCACCGCCAGCGAGCGCCGTGCCGCGGCGGCTTTCGGGGGGAGCGGCGCCCGGCAGGCCCGAGACAGGCTTTGCCAATCTCGCCGACGAGAACGTCTCGCTCCTGTCGCATGCGCTCGGCGAAGCCCGGGACATTGCCGGGGGACGCGACACCCGCGCCATCGCGGAAGCCTGCGCCGATGCGCTCGACGAGAACGGCTATTGCCGCACGTCGCCGGACGACCTGGCCAGGGAACACGGGTTCGACGCGGACCAAGTGCGCGCGGTGCTCGACAAGCTCCGGGCCGAGGCGGTTCCCGCCGGCCTCTTCGCGCTCGATCTGAAGGACTGCCTCGCGATCCAGCTGAAGCGGCAGAACCGCTACGATCCGGTGATCGCTCGCGTCCTCGACAATCTCGATCTCCTCGCCAATCGCGACTTCGCGACCCTTCGACGGCTGACCGGGGAGGACGATACGGGGCTCCTCGACATCCTGTCCGAGATCAGGGCGCTCGATCCCAAGCCCGGGCACGCCTTCGACGGGGCGGGCAGCGAGGGCATCGAGCCCGACGTTCTGATCACGCAGGACGGCGCCGGCGGCTGGATCGTCGAACTCAACCCGGACACGCTGCCTCGCGTGCTGACCGACCGGACCTATCTGAAGCGCGTCAGGAGGAGCGCGACGAGCGAGCCGGACAAGGCGTTCCTGTCGGATTGCCTGCAATCGGCGAGCTGGCTCGAGCGGGCTCTGGAAAGCCGCGCCCAGACCATTCTGAAAGTCGCCGAGGAGATCGTCAAACGTCAGGCCGGCTTCCTGTCCCGGGGCGTCACCGGCATGAAGCCCATGACCCTCGCATCGGTGGCGGATGCCATCGGCATGCACGAATCGACGGTCAGCCGGGTGACCAGCATGAAGTTCATCGCGACCCCGCGCGGCGTCTTCGAGATGCGCTTCTTCTTCACCCGGGCCATCGCCGCCGCCAACGGCGGAGACGCCCATTCGGCCGAAACCGTCAAGCACCGCATCAAGCTCCTGATCGACGCCGAGGTTCCGGGGCAGGTTCTCTCGGACGACGACATCGCCGCGATCCTGAAAAAGGACGGCATCGACCTTGCCCGCCGCACGGTCGCCAAGTACCGCGAGGCCCAGTCGATCCCCTCGTCGATCCAGCGTCGCCGGGAACTCAATGCGCGGCGTCTCGCATCCTGAAAACGTGACGCATTCCCCCCGACCGCCCCTGAACCGACCGAAGGGCTATCGCGTTGACAATGCACGGGACGCCTCATAGAAGGCCCAACCTTCGGGTCCTGCCCGCGATCCCAATCGCGAGGCGGCCGGCAAGAGCGTCTGGTACAAGTGCGCGGCGAGCGTTAGCGTGGCGAACGTGGACTGCGAACCGACCTGTAGAATGAGATGCGAAAAGGATTGCATGATGGCTGTACGTGTTTCGGGCAAGCACATGGAAGTGGGTGACGCCTTCCGGACTCGGATCGAAGAGCGCCTGGGGGCCGCGGTCGACAAGTATTTCGACGGCAATTTCTCCGCGACCGCCGTCGTCACCAAGGATGGCAGCCGCTATTCGTCCGATTGCGTGATCCATCTCGACACCGGCGTCATCTTCCAGTCGCAGGGCCAGGCCCACGATCCCGAGGCAAGCTTCGCGGAAGCCGGCGACAAGATCGAGAAGCGCCTGCGCCGCTACAAGCGCCGCCTCAAGGACCATCACGGCAATGGCGGGCACAAGACGCTCGCCTATCACATCATGGAGTCGATTCCCGAAGAGACCGAGGAGGTCGCCGAGGACTATTCCCCGGCGATCATCGCGGAGACCACCCTCAACATCGGCACGCTCTCGGTCGCCGGCGCGGTGATGGAACTCGATCGCCAGGACGGGCCGCTCGTTCTGTTCCGGAACGCAAGTTCGGGCGATATCAACATCGTCTTCCGTCGTGCCGACGGCAATGTCGGCTGGGTCGATCCTTCGACTTACGCAAAGGACGCGTGAGGATCGGGCAAGGTTCATGGTCGAACGTGCCGGGCTGAAGAGGAAAAGGCGTTCCAGATGGATTTTCAATCGCTCATAGAGCCGGCTGCGATCATGCCGGCCTTGAAGGCTACATCGAAACGCCAGGTGCTCCAGGAAATGGCGACGAAGGCGTCCGAACTCATCGGACGCCCCGAACGTGAGATCCTGGAGACCATCCTCGGCCGCGAGAAACTCGGCTCCACGGGTGTCGGCAACGGCATTGCGATCCCGCATGGCCGATTGCCGGGCCTTACCCGAATCACCGGGGCGTTCGCACGGCTGCAAAAGCCGATCGATTTCGATGCGCTCGACGAGGAACCCGTCGATCTGGTGTTCCTGCTTCTGGCGCCGGAAAATTCCGGCGCCGATCATCTGAAGGCCCTGTCGAAGGTCGCGCGTCTGTTGCGCGATCCCGAAACCGTCGCCTCCATCCGCGGTCTTCAGGACGCCGGATCGATCTTCTCGGCAATGGTGCGTTCGCAGACCCGGAACGCTGCATGAGCGAAACGCTCACCGTCCACCATCTCGACAATTCGCGCTCCCAGCGGGTCCTCTGGCTTCTGGAGGAACTCGAGCTCGACTACCGCGTGGAGCACTACCGGCGCGAAGCCGACATGAGGGCCCCCGACGCGTTGCGCCGAATTCATCCGCTCGGCAAGTCCCCCGTCGTCACGCATGCCGCGCGCACGATCGCCGAAACCGGGGCCATCGTCGAATATATCCTGTCACTGAAACCGGACCACGGCCTGATGCCGCCGGAAGGCACCGACGATTTCTGGCAGGCCCGCCACTTCCTCCATTATGCCGAAGGTTCGGCGATGCCGCCGCTGTTTCTCATGCTGGTGCTCGGCATGATCCCCGAACGCGCGCCGTTCCTCGTCAAGTCTGTGCTGTCCTCGGCCATGGAAAAGGTCGAGAGCGCGTTCGTCGCGCCCGAGATCCGCAGGCATATCGGCCACTGGGAAGATTCGATCGGCCAGACCGGCTGGTTTGCCGGACCGTCCCTGAGCATTGCCGACATCATGATGAGCTTTCCGGTGGAAGCGGCCGGCAAGCGCTTCGGCTACGACAAGCATCCGAGGCTGCGCGAATTCCTCACCCGCATCCACGACCGCCCTGCCTATCGCCAGGGCCTGAAGCGCGGCGGACCCTACGCCTACGCGTGAGCCCTGCTCACCAACCGCATCGCCAGGACGACCTGCCCTCTCCCGTCCGCGGTCGGCGAGGCATGCGCGTCCGCGTGATGCGCGACGCCCCCGGGCGAATTCGCGCCGGCCGCAAAAAACCCGCGCGATGCCGGTGGCATCGCGCGGGTTCTGATAGGTCGGTCGAAAAACCGGAAAGCAGGCTTGGAGCGAAATGCGATAAGTCTGAACCGACATTTCGCTCCAAGTATTTGTTTTCCGCATGATGTTGTCCGAAAAGTCATGCAACTTTTCGGCATCATGCTCTAGGAAGCGGCTTCCTCGGTCGTCGCCTCTTCGGCAGGAGCCTCTTCGGCCGCCGGTGCGTTCTTGGCGGCTTCCGCCTCGGCCGCGGCCTTCTCGGCAGCTTCCCTGGCGTCTTCCTCGCGCTGCTTGCGCTCGGCGAGACGCTCCTGGGCCTTCTTGCCCGGCTCGGCCTTCTTCGGGTTCTTGCGCTCGGGCCGGTTGGCGATACCGGCCTGGTCGAGGAAGCGCAGCACGCGGTCGGTCGGCTGTGCGCCTTCCGAGAGCCAGTACTTGATACGCTCCTCGTTCAGCGTCACGCGCTGGCCGTCCTTGGGCAGCATTGGGTTCCACGAACCGATCTGCTCGACGAACCGGCCATCGCGCGGCGAACGGGCGTCGGCGACGACGACATGGTAATAGGGGCGCTTCTTGGAGCCGGCACGGGCGAGACGCATTTTCAGGGGCATGGTGTTTTCCTTCTTGGATAGGGTGCGGACGATTTTCGCGTCTGCGCGATTTTCATGGTCTGGTTGTCGTTCAAACCGGGGTGAGCCGGCTATTTCTTCTTGACCGGAAGGCCGGGAAGGCCGGAACCGGGGAGGCCTGGAAGACCACCGGATGCGCCGAAGCCGGGCGGCATGCCGGGCATTCCGCCGGACTGCGCCGCCTTGGCCATCGCCTCGATTTGCCTGGGGTCCATCTTCGACAGATCGGGCATGCCGCCCATGCCGCCAGGCATGCCGCCGCCAAGGCCCATCTTGCCGGCCAGGCCGCCCATCATCTGCTTCATCATCCCGCCTTTGCCCTTCTTGCCCATGACCTTCATCATGTCGGCCATCTGGCGGTGCATCTTCAGGAGCTTGTTGATCTCGGCGGAATTGGTGCCGGAGCCGGCGGCGATGCGCTTCTTGCGGCTGTGCTTCAGAAGATCGGGCGCCGCACGCTCCTGCGGGGTCATCGAGCCGATGATGGCGAGCTGGCGCTTGAGCATCTTGTCGTCGAGACCGGCCGAAGCCATCTGGTCCTTCATCTTGCCCATGCCCGGCATCAGGCCCATCATGCCGCCCATGCCACCCATGGTCTGCATCTGGCGGATCTGATCGGCGAGATCGTTCAGATCGAACTTGCCGGTCTGCATCTTCTTGGCCATCGCCGCGGCTTTTTCCGCATCGATGTTTTCGGACGCCTTCTCGACCAGGGAGACGATGTCGCCCATGCCGAGGATACGGTCGGCGATGCGCGAGGGATGGAAATCCTCCAGCGCGTCCATCTTCTCGCCGACGCCGATGAGCTTGATCGGCTTGCCGGTGACCGCCCGCATGGACAGGGCGGCGCCGCCGCGCCCGTCGCCGTCGACGCGGGTCAGCACGATGCCGGTGACGCCGACGCGCTCGTCGAACGAGCGGGCGAGATTGACGGCGTCCTGGCCGGTCAGGCTGTCGGCGACGAGGAGAATCTCGTGCGGCCGGGTCCTGGCCTTGATATTGGCCATCTCGACCATCAGCGGCTCGTCGATATGGGTGCGGCCCGCCGTGTCGAGGATGACGACGTCGTAGCCGCCGAGCCGGCCGGCCTGTTCGGCGCGCACCGCGATCTCGACCGGGCCCTGCCCCGCGATGATCGGCAACGTGTCGACGGACACCTGCTCGCCGAGAACCCGAAGCTGCTCCTGCGCGGCCGGCCGCCGCGTGTCGAGCGAGGCCATCAGGACCTTCTTCTTCTGCTTTTCCTTCAGCCGCTTGGCGATCTTGCCCGACGTCGTCGTCTTGCCCGAGCCCTGAAGACCGACCATCATGATGGTGACCGGCGAAGGCGCGTTCAGATCGATCGGCACCTGGGTCTCGCCGAGCGTCGCGACCAGCTCGTCATGGACGATCTTGACGACCATCTGTCCGGGCTTGATGGATTTGAGAACCTGTGCGCCGACCGCCTTCTCGCGCACGCGCTCGGTGAATTCGCGCACGACCTCGAGCGCGACGTCGGCTTCCAGAAGCGCGCGACGAACCTCGCGCAGGGCCGCGCTCACATCCTTTTCGGAGAGCGCTCCACGGCCCGTGAGCCCGTTGAGAATGGACCCTAGGCGGTCCTGGAGAGTATCGAACATGGCTTCACCTTTCCCCTTTTCGAAGGATGAATTCCCCCGACAAGGTGGCGCGTCCGCTTCCCGTTCGCAAATCCGCCGTCCATGGGCAAATCGCCATAGCAAAACGCCATCCGCGGGCGAAACTCGCTGGCGGATGGTGACCTCCGGGTGGCCTTCTGGAAGGAAGGGAGCCCGGTCGGCGGATCTTGGGAACGTGAATGAACGCGTGAGATCGGGCTGGTTAAAACCACGAATGGGGGCACATTGTCAAACGGCGCGGGACTTGCGGATTGTCCTGCCCGCTCATGACGTTTACCTCGAACGGTGCCGTCCTACCTTCCGGCGCTCCGGCAGATGAAAGCCATTCACTCAGCAACGAGAAGCGAGACCGTTTTGACAGCCACCATCGTGCTCACCGGACTCGCCGTGATCCTCGGCCTTGCGGCCGTCATCCCGTTCACGCGGATTTCCCACGGCATCGTCAGGATGTGCGAATTTCCGCGGCTTCAGATGGTGGCCCTGGCGCTTGTCGGCCTGCTCGCGACGCCGATCTTCATCACCGACCCCGCCTGGCTCTACCCGCTGCTTCTCGTCTACTGCGCGGTACTCGTCATTCACGGCTACGCGATCGGCCAGTTCACATCGATCCGCAAGCAGCAGAGCAAGCTCTACGAGGGCGACCCCCACGGTGACAACGTGGTCTCGGTCCTTTCCTGCAATGTGAAGATGTCCAACCGGGACTATCAGCGCTGCCTCGACATGACGCGGGACGAGGACGCCGATCTCGCCCTCTTCATGGAGACGGACGAGGGCTGGGCCGAAGGTCTCCAGCCGCTAAAGGAAACCTATCCCTACGTCGTCTCCCGGCCGTTCGACAATTCGTACGGCATGATCCTTTATTCGCGGCTCGAATTCGTGAAGGTCGACGTGAAGTACCTGACCATGGAGAAGGTGCCCTGCTTCGTCTGCGACGTACGCCTGCGGAACGGCGAGGTCATCCGCATCTATTGCGTTCATCCGGAGCCGCCGGTGCCGACGGCCGATTCATCGGGTCGCGACGCGGAACTCGTTCGGGTGGCGAGGCTCGCCCAGGCCGACGACATGCCATCGATCGTCTTCGGGGATCTCAACGACGTCGCCTGGTCCCATACGACCCGGCTGTTCCAGCGCCTGTCGCAACTGCTCGACCCGCGCGTCGGACGCGGTTTCTACAACACGTTCGACGCCCGCTACTGGGTTCTGCGCTGGCCGCTCGATCATCTGTTCCACGACCACCACTTCTCGCTGGTGAAGATCGAACGCTGCGCGCACATCCATTCGGATCATTATCCGATCTATTTCAAGCTCGCCCTCACCGACAAGCCGTCGGCCAACGAGAACCCGGAAAAGGCGACCAGCGACGATCGCGAGGAGGCCGAGGAGATCGAGAACCAGTCCGAAGACCTCGACCGCGAGGCGATCGGCACGGACTGGGAAAAGTAGGGATCGTCCGGCGGGGGACCCTGCCGGACCGGATCTCCCGCTTGTTGCGCGAGCTTCTTGCGGTCTCTCATCCCCGCGATGGAGCGCGGCGGCCGGACCGTCTATCGGACATCGCCCGCCTGTCGGATCGTCATGCGCCGCGAGATCGCGAACATGAGGAGCGAGGCTGCGAGGCAATAAAAGCCCATCGCCGCGATCTGGCCCGGATAATCGACGCCCTGGTCGATCAGAAACCCGGTGACACCGGGCCCCAGCGCCGTGAACAGCACCATGCCTGAGACGACGATGGAGCGGATCGCACCCAGATGGGCGGCGCCGTAGAGCTCCGGCCAGAGCGATCCGGCAAGCGTGGAGGAAAAGCCCGTGCTGACGCCGAGCAGCGACATGAAGGCGAAGATCGCCCAGACATCGTCGACATAGGCGGCCACGAGACAGGCCGCCGCCAGCGGCAGCAGGAAGGTCGGCAACAGGCGCACCGAGGAATGGCGATCGACGAGCCATCCGGCGACGAGCGAGAAGCCCATGGTCGAGATCGACATGACCATGAAGCCGAGCGCGAAGATCTCCAGCGGCCAGCCGCGAAGATCGGTGAGATAGACCTGGTGGAAGAAAATCGTCGTGCCGATAAAGGGCGGGGCGAGCACGCCGCACAGGATGACGTAGAAGTTCGGGTCCTTCAGCACCTCGGCCCGCGTGCGGTCCGTCACCGGCCGGATCGTCGCCGGCAACGGGTCGCCCTTCGGATCGCGCTCCTGCCGCACCAGGGCGACGATGAGCGGCAAGGCGAGAAGCGCGACGATGCCGGCGCTGATCATCCACGCGCCGCGCCAGCCGGCAAAGCCGGCGGCGAACACGAACAGGAACGGAAAGATCGCGGTTCCCACGTGATGTCCGAGCGATGCGACCGAGACCGCCCGGCCGCGATTGGCGTTGAACCATTTGCCCACCGCCGTCAGGGCGATCTCGGTCATCATGCCCTGGCCGAACAGGCGCAGGAGATAGAGCGCAAGCCCGAGGGCGATCACCGAGCCGGCAAGCGGAAGCGCGAGCGCGGCGACGGCCAGCATCGCCATAGTTCCGGCCGAGACGGCGGCGACCGGGTAGCGGTCGAGGAGGCCGCCGAGAAAGGGCAGCGTCGCCGCGCTGGAGATGGTGGCGGCCATGTAGAGGACGCCGAACTCTCCATGGCTGAGATCGAAGGCGTCGCGAATGTCCGCGTTGGACAAGGCGATAAAGAAGGTCTGACCGAAGGAGGAAAAGAAGCACAGGAGGAAACCGCCGGCGATCCAGCGCCCGTTGCGGGCGAGGAAGCTGAAGAAATCGGTCATGGAAAGTCGGTCGCCATATCGTGAGAAAGGAACGCGCCCGGTGCCGTGTGGAGCGAGACCGCCGGGATCGAACGGTGGCATAGCAAGATAGGGCGGGCGCGCAGAGCCCCGGCACGCGAATGTGAAACCGGACGGGCGCGCCATGTCCCGCACAGTGCGAAAAACGCGCCGTTGGACGCCGCGGGAGACCGGCCCGCCCCGAAACGGCCGACCGGCAGGGCCCGTTCGTCTTCCAATCCCGCAAACGATCGGCCATATAGCGCGAATGAGCGCACCCAACGACGACAAGACCCGGCGAACCGTGCCGTTCGCGCGGATGAACGGCCTCGGCAACGAGATCGTGGTGGCCGATCTGCGCGGAACCAAGCGCCGCATCACCGCGCGCGCCGCGCGCGCGCTCGCGCGCCACGAAGCGACGCTGTTCGACCAGATCATGGCGATCCACGATCCCGAGACGCCTGGCACCGACGCCTATATCCGCATCGTCAACCGCGACGGATCGGAAGCCGAAGCCTGCGGAAACGGCACGCGATGCGTCGTTCAGGCGCTTGCCGGCGAGAGCGGCCAGCGCGATTTCACCTTCGAGACCCGCGCTGGCATTCTCAACGCCCACGAGGGCGAGGACGGGATGATTTCGGTCGACATGGGCAAGCCGCGCTTCGGTTGGGACGAGATTCCGCTTGCCGACGAATTCCGCGACACGCGCGCGATCGAGCTCCAGATCGGCCCGATCGACGCGCCGGTGCTGCACTCCCCATCGGTCGCCTCCATGGGCAACCCCCATGCGATCTTCTGGGTGAAGACCGATGTCTGGGGCTACGATCTGGAACGCTTCGGACCCATCCTCGAAAATCATCCGATCTTCCCCGAGCGGGCCAATATCTCCATCGCCCACGTGACATCGCCCGAGGCCCTCACCTTGCGCACCTGGGAGCGCGGCGTCGGCCTGACGCGCGCCTGCGGCTCGGCCGCCTGCGCCGCCGCCGTTTCGGCCGCCCGCACGCGGCGCACAGGGCGAATTGTCACCGTCACCGTGCCGGGGGGCGACCTCCTCATCGAATGGCGGGACGACGACCGGGTGACGATGACGGGGCCCGCGACCTGGATGTGGTCGGGCACGCTCGATCCCGAGACCGGCGATTTCCTGGCCGATCCGCAAGATGGGGAGACCGCGTAGATGGGCGTCGAGATCGTCTCGTTCGGCTGCCGCCTCAACACCTACGAGGCCGAGGTGATGAAGCGCGAGGCCACCGCCGCCGGACTTGGGCAGGGTGACGGCGTGGCCATCGTCTTCAATACCTGCGCGGTGACGGCCGAAGCCGTGCGTCAGGCCCGCCAGCAGATCCGCAAAGCGCGGCGCGCAAATCCCTCGGCGAGGATCGTCGTCACGGGCTGCGCGGCGCAGACCGAACCCGGACGCTTCGCCGAGATGGCGGAGGTCGATGCCGTCATCGGCAATGAGGAGAAGCTGAAGGCGACAAGCTATGCCGCCCTGCCCGATTTCGGGGTCTCGACGGAAGAGAAAGTGCGCGTCAACGACATCATGAGTGTGACCGAGACCGCCGGCCACATGGTCGACGCGATCGAGGGCCGCGCGCGCGCGATCGTCCAGATCCAGAACGGCTGCGACCATCGCTGCACCTTCTGCATCATCCCCTACGGGCGGGGCAATTCGCGCTCCGTGCCCATGGGCGCGGTGGTCGACCA
The DNA here is from genome assembly GCF_034321785.1 of Fulvimarina uroteuthidis. Taxonomy (NCBI): domain Bacteria; kingdom Pseudomonadati; phylum Pseudomonadota; class Alphaproteobacteria; order Hyphomicrobiales; family Aurantimonadaceae; genus Fulvimarina; species Fulvimarina uroteuthidis. The sequence goes on from NZ_JAXLPB010000001.1 coordinate 671,129, forward strand.
GGTGAAGCGGCTCGTGGCGAGCGGCTATAACGAGGTCGTGCTGTCCGGCGTCGACATGACGAGTTGGGGCGCGGACCTTCCGGGCGCGCCGAAGCTCGGCAGGCTGATCCAGGCCCTCCTCGTCCACGTGCCGGACCTGCCGCGCCTGCGCCTGTCCTCGATCGACAGCGTGGAGGCCGACGAGGCGCTGATCGAGGCGATCGCCTCGGACAGGCGCCTCATGCCCCATCTGCACCTGTCGCTCCAGGCGGGCGACGACATGATCCTGAAGCGCATGAAGCGCCGGCACTTGCGCGCCGATTCGATCGCATTCTGCGAGGGAATGCGCGCAAGACGCCCCGACATCGTCTTCGGCGCCGATCTCATCGCCGGATTTCCGACGGAAACCGAGGCGATGTTCGACAATACGCTGAACCTCGTCGAGGAATGCGGCCTGACCTTCCTCCACGTCTTTCCGTTCTCCCCGCGTGAGGGAACGCCCGCAGCGCGCATGCCGCAACTGGCCAAGCCCGTGATCAAGGCGCGCGCGGCGCGGCTGCGCTCCGTGGGCGACGACGCGTTCGAGCGCCATCTGACGCGGCAAATCGGCACGCGGACGACCGTTCTCGTCGAGCGGGAGGGGCTGGGCCGCGCCGAGGACTTCACCCTTTGCCGCATCGAAACCGGGGTTCCCGGCTCGCTGGTCGAGGCCAGGATCGTCGGTGTCGAGAACGGAATGCTTCGCGCCGCGCCGCTTGCGTTTTGACGCCAGACATCCAGATTGAACCTTAACAGACGCCGTTCCCAGGGAAAGACGACACGCCATGGCCGAAAAGAAGGGTTTCCTTCGCAAGATTTTCTCGTTCGGGTCCGCGAGCGAGGAAGAGCGCACACCGCAGCACGGCATGACGCCGCGTCCCAACGATATCGAGATCGGCCGCGAGGACGCGCCCGATCCCGATACCCGACCGGTGGCCGCGGCCAGCGTGATCGCCGACGCGGAGGCGGGGTCCGGCAATGCGGAGGAAGGCGGCATCACGCCCGTGTCCGAGATGGGCAGGAAGCGTGACGCAGACGGGCCGCACACGAACGGCGAAACGCAAAAAAAAACCCCTTAAGTGAGGAAAACCACGCCTTCGAGCCGGCGGACGCCGAGGGGAACGTCGATCCGGCACTGACGTCCGCGTTCGGCACCACCAAGACCGGGCGCGACGACGCCGACGCCGAGAACGGCGATACGGATCTCGATACCGCCGATTTCAGCTTTCTCGACGAGGACGAGCCGGACGACGAAGCCGCGCGATCCGCGGCGGATGCGGACGATTTCACCTTTCTCGACGCGCCGGTGGAGGACACCGGGCTCGGCGAACCGGAAACATCGTCGGTGGCCGGGACGCGGCCGGCTCCCGCTGCAACCCCGCACGATGATCATCGCCCTGCGCAGGCCTCGCGCCCATCCGACCCGGAGACTCAGGGCGCCCCGGTTCCGGGCGAGGATCGCACGGTCACGCCCGGTCCCGGGACAGGGGCGGACGAGGCGCGCCCGACCCACGCATCCGTGCCGGAAGCCGGCGAACATGCGCCGGTCCTCGACGAGGCGGACGAGGCGGCGTTTCTGCGCGCCGACGTGCCGGACGACGAGGCGGAGGAGGCGGATTTCTCCTGGCTCGAAAGCGATGATCCGCTGGATGACGGCGACACGCCTCGCGCCGGTGCCGCCATGCGCGACCGCCCGCTTCCCGAAATTGCCGGTGATGCGGGTTTTCGCCTGCGCGAGGAAGCCCGCCGCGACGACCGGGCGACGGCCGCCGCCGCCCCGCGCCTGCCTTGGCTGCAGCGCCTGCGCCAGGCGCTCGGGCGGTCCTCGTCCGACCTCACCGGGTCGATCACCTCGATCTTCACCAAGCGCCGCCTCGACGACGAGGTGCTGCAGGATTTCGAGGACGTGCTGATCCAGGCCGATCTCGGGCTCGAGACGGCGATGCGGATTACCGATCGTCTCGCGGACGGCCGGTACGGCAAGGAAATCGCGGGCACCGACGTCAAGCGCATCCTCGCCGAAGAGATCGAGAAGACGCTGAGCCCCGTCGCCCTGCCCCTCGAACTCGACCTCGAAAAGGTACCGCACGTCATTCTCGTCGTCGGCGTCAACGGCACCGGCAAGACGACCACGATCGGCAAGCTGGCCGCCAAGCTCACGCGCGCAGGCCTATCGGTGACGCTCGCCGCGGGCGACACGTTCCGTGCGGCAGCCGTCGAACAGTTGAAGGTCTGGGGCGAACGGACGGGCTCGGACGTCGTCGCACGCCCGATCGGCGCGGATGCGGCGGGCCTTGCCTTCGACGCCTACGACGTCGCGGTGAAAAACCGGTCGGACGTGCTGATCATCGATACGGCGGGCCGCCTCCAGAACAAGACCGAGCTGATGGCCGAGCTCGAAAAGATCATCCGCGTCCTCCAGAAGCGTGCGCCGGACGCGCCGCACACGGTGCTCCAGACGCTCGATGCGACGACCGGCCAGAACGCCATGAGCCAGGTCGACATCTTCCGCAACGTCGCGGGCGTCAACGGGCTCGTGATGACCAAGCTCGACGGCACGGCGCGCGGCGGCATCCTCGTCGCCATCGGGGCGAAGCACAAATTGCCGGTCTATTTCGTCGGTGTCGGCGAAGGCATCGACGATCTCGAACCGTTCAAGGCGCGCGATTTCGCCAATGCGATCGCGGGCATCGATCCGGACCGCACGAGCGAGGCGACGCTTTGAGCACTCCGGCGGCGGGCCATTTCCTGCCGGTGACCACGGCTCGGGCACCGGCTGAAAAATCTCATTGCCAGCCCGCTTGCAGGCGTCGAGCGCAACCGTTATACGAGCCTTCACCTATCGGCGATTTCCCGTAACGCGCCGGTTCGGACATGTCGGAGTGTAGCGCAGCCTGGTAGCGCACCTCGTTCGGGACGAGGGGGTCGGAGGTTCGAATCCTCTCACTCCGACCATATTTTTCAGCGGCTTCGAGATCGAGCCGAAAACATCCGCACTGTTATCCGCTCAGATATGCATGAGTTTGCAGTGCGAGACTGTCTTCCCCTCCCCTCATCTCGGTCTGATCTGGAGGGGTGCGTGACGACGCAGCGTTTCGTCTGGATCGGGCGGGCATTATGTTTGTCGTGTTCGCCTAGGTCGCGCACCAGGCCTTGGGACATTGCTGATCGGACGTGAGGCGTTAGATCTGGTCAGGTCGAAGGCGCCGAAGCAGCGCGATCACAGGGCGATATTTAATGGCGAACGATAGTAAGACCGAGACCGTCACGCGGAACGGACCAAAGGCTCCGACGACCCTGCACGATGGCATGCCGATCGCCGACAAGCGGGTTGGGCTCGGGAAGGGCGCGGGCAAATGGCTTCTGGTCTTCTGCGCCGTGATCATCGGCGCCGTCCTGCTCTACGTCGAAGGCGTCATCTGAGCACGAAACCAAGCCGCGGCGCGACGTCCGCCTGCCCGCTGCTCGCTCCCGGACGCCGAAGACGTCGGCGAACACCAACGGCATGGTCTGACTGACGAACATTGGGAGCGAGATCGAAACAGGAGCATCGATTCCGTGTGAGGTCCCGATCGGCCGCCTGCGCCCGATCACGGGCTGACGAACGCAGCGGTCGCCTCGTCCATGCCGTCGGAACGGCCGTCGAGCGCAAGGCCTCACGATCCAGGCTCGAGGTCTCTCGAACGTCGGTTTCAGCGACGAGGTTCGTCCGACATGTCGTTCGGCACGATGGTCTCGACCGAAATGCCGGCGACCGTCCGCCGGTTCGAACGAACCGTGACGATCACTTGCCAGACGATGGAGAGCAAGGCGATCGCAAGGAAAGCGCCCGAGATCGGATTGGTGACGAAGCCGGCATAGTCGCCGTTCGAAAGCTGCAGGCCGCGGCGGAAGTTGGTCTCCGCCATCGGACCGAGGATGAAACCGATAATGAAGGGAGCCGCTGGAATCCCGGCTTTCACGAAGGCATAGCCGAGGACGCCGAATCCCAGAATCGTCCAGATGTCGAAGATGCGGCTGGCGAGACCAAACGCCCCGATGGCGCACAGGACGAGGATGATCGGCAAGAGGATCTGCTTGGGGACCGCCAGCAAGCGGATGAAGAGGCGCAGTCCAAAGAATTCCAGGATCAGCATCAGGAATGCGGAAAGGAGAAGGGCGGCGAAGATGGTATAGACGAGGTCGCCCTGTGTGATGAACAGCATCGGTCCCGGTTGGATGCCGTGAATCATCAGGCCACCGAGCAGGATCGCCGTCACCGCGTCACCCGGAATTCCCAAGGTCAACAGCGGGATCATGGCACCGCCAATGCCTGCATTGTTCGCGGTTTCACTGGCGACGACGCCTTCCGACGCGCCCTTGCCGAACATGTCCGGTGTCTTGGAGCGCTTCTTGGCGACGACATAGGCGATGATGTTCGATGTTCCCGCGCCGATGCCCGGCAAAATCCCGATACCAATGCCGATCAGCGACGATCGGATCGCGTTCGGGATCTGGAAGATGAATTCGGCGACGGAAAAGCCGAACCCTTTGATCTTTCCGATGCTCGGGGCGATCACATCGTCCGACCGGACGGACCGTGCGCCTTCGGCGACCTTGATGACTTCGGCGATCGCGAACATGCCGACGAGGACAGTCAGGATCGAGAAACCCGAATTCAGTTCGACCTGTCCGAAGGTGAAGCGCTGGGTTGCCTCGACCGGCGCGATTCCGACCGTCGATATCGCGAACCCGGCGATGCCGGAGAAAAGACCCTTGACCATCGAACCCGTGGAAAGGGTGGCGATGAGGGTCAGCGAGAAGACGGCGATCGCGAAATATTCGTGAGGACCGAAGGACAGGGCGAAGTTTGCCAGCCAGGGCGCGATGAACATCAACGCAGCGATCGACAGGATCGTCCCGACGAACGAAAAGACGATGCCGAGCCCGAGCGCTTTTGCTCCCTCTCCCTTCTCCATCATGGGGCCACCATCGAAGGTCGTCGCCACGGACGACGGTGTTCCCGGGATCTTCAGGAGAATCGCTGAAATCAGACCGCCGGACGTTGCACCGACATACAGCGCTATAAGAAGCGATATGCCGGCGGAGGCTCCGAGACCGTACGTCATCGGCAGCGTGAGAGCGATCGCCATCACCGCGGTGAGGCCCGGCACGGCACCGAACACGATGCCGACGGCGACGCCGATCGTGATGAGACCGAAGATCTGCGGGGCAAAGACGTTGACGATACCCTGCGTCATATCCACGAGCATGTGTTGGTCACCTTACGAACGAGATCACCGGGCGGCGTGCGCACGAAACTGCCGAACATCGCCGAGCACGGGTGCACCGAAAGGCTGGCGAAGACGGAACGGATTGGATGGAAAGCAGGACAGGCATGGGGGGCGAAGACCCGCCGCAGCGCCGACAGCTCCCGCCGCCGGCAGCCTCGGCTGCGTGTATCGTGCACGCCTCCCAGTCCGCACGAACAGGTTACAGAAATATCAGTGAAAGCGCCTTTGGTCAATCTGCAACGCGCCACGCTTTTCATGACGACAGGTCCGGCGCCGGAGAATGCGCAGCAGGTGAGTTCACCCGCCGTCGCGGATCGTGCCGGTGCGGCCTCCCAACGCGCGGCGCGCCGAACGTCCGCCGCGATGCTCAAGCCCCGGCTCAGCCGTTTCGGCGGCGCGCGATCTGCGCTTTCGTTCCGAAGAGTTCCGGCTTCAGAATCAGCAACTCCTCCATGTAGAGCACCGCGCCTGCGATATGCGCCTTCAAGACGGCCTCGGCGGCCTCCGCGTCCCGGCGCTCGATCGCATCGAGGATCGCCGTGTGCTGCTCGATCAGACGCTTTGGCTTGCCCGGCTGAGGCCCCTGCAGGAAGCGGATGCGATCCAGCTGCGCCTTCTTGGCATGGATCACCCTCCAGATCTCGTCGAGTCCGGCCTGGTCGAAAAGACTTTCGTGCAGTCGGTCGTCGAGGGGTAGAAATTGGGAATAATCACCGGTTTGCAGAGCTTTCTGCTGCTCGGTCACCAGTTCACGCGACAGGCCGAGATCGATTTTATCGTGCTCGCAGAGCTTGCGGACCATCGGCAATTCCAGATTGCTGCGCAGAAAGTGGGCCTGGCGCACCCTGCGGGCATCGATCGGTGCGACGAACGTCGCGTGACGAGGCGCGACCGTGACGAGGCCGTTCCGCGACAGGCGAAGAATGGCCTCCCGCAACGGGGTTCGGCTGACGGAAAAGCGCTCGCACAACGTGGTCTCGTTCAGGATGCTTCCGGGCGGCAGTTCCAGTTTGACGATCAGCATTCGCAAGGCGTCGTAGACGTCGTCCGCGAGCGATTGTGTGAACTGCATCGATTTCACTTGCGTCATTTTCCGTTTGTCATCGCTGAACGCCGAAGAGCGCAACCCGAGCTTCAGCTCTATGCCGAATATGGCGCGCCCTTGCACCCTCTTATCAAATATATTACTGACTGGTTCGCGCCCAAGGGGGGAGGCCCTTGGATCACGCTTGGCATGGGAGGTTATTGCCTTGAGACGTTTCACCACCACACTTGCGATCGCAGCGACGCTGTTCGCCTCGTCCACCGCCTTCGCCCAGTCGGATGCGCAGTCCGGTTCCGACACCGACTGGCCGACCCGACCCATCAATGTCATCATCGGTGCCAGCCCCGGCGGCGACACCGATTTCAATGCGCGAACCTTCGCGCAATATTTCGAACAGGTGACGGGCCAGTCGATGGTTGTCACGAACACCCCGGGCGGCGGTGCGACGATCGCGACGTCGGCGGTTCGCGACGCGGACCCGGACGGTTACACGATCCTCTTCGGTCACACCGGCCACCTGATCGTCGCCGAAGTGTCCGGTCTTGCCGATTATGGTCTCGACGCGTTCGAGATCTGCTGCGTTCCCGCGGTCGACCAGGGGGCCGTCATCGTGACGAGCAGCGCGTCCGGGATCGAGAGCGTTGAGGATCTCGTCTCGCAGACGAAGGAAAGCCCCGACAGCGTCATCTACGGCACGGAACTCGGCGGCTACTCCCATCTCCAGGGACTGATGCTCCAGAACCAGACCGAAGCGCAGATGCGTCTGGTCGATACGGGCTCGGCCGCCGAAAAGATCGCCGCTCTCCTGGGCGGACGCATCCAGGTGGCGGGGATCGCCTACGGCGCCGTGCAGGACTACGTCGAAGGCGGTCAGATGAACGTGATCGGGCAACCCAATGACGCGCGTAATCCCTTGATCGGCGACATCCCGACGTTCGCAGAACAGGACATCGATTTCGTGATGACGAACCCGTACATCATCGCCTTCCCGAAGGGCACCGACCAGGCGATCGTCGACAAGATGGGGGAGATCGCCGAAGAGATCTCTGAAATCCCGGAATATGCCGAGGCGCTCGAACAGGGCTTCAAGCAGCCGGTCAGCTTCATGCCGCGGGACGAAGCCGTCACGCGCCTCAACGAGATCCGCGACCGTTACATGGACTATCGGGACGAACTCCAGGCATCGCGCTGAACCTTGCGATCTGAGCATCGACCGTGCAGCTCCGCTGGGGCTGCACGTCTTCACTCTTCGGTGAAAGGAGGTCCGCCATGACCGCGACCCGTGCGAAGGAACTCGTGACCGGCATCGCCATGCTCGGCATCGGTCTCGTCTATCTCTTCATGACGATGGAATTGCCGGACCGCGGAACGGTCGATGCCGCGACGATTCCCTACGTCCTTGCATTCGGCATGGTGCTTCTCGGCCTTCTTCAATGCATCAGTGTCTTTCGCGGGCCCATGCCTGCCCCGACGGATCGGGAAGACCCGCCACTTACGAAGGACGAAGTTCTAAGCGTCGACTCCCGCCGCGAAAGCTACGTCGTCGTCGCGCTGACACTGGCTCTGGTCGCGCTCTACACCGCCTTGCTGCGACCGATCGGGTTTCCGTTCGCGACGGCGGCCTATCTGTTCCTGCAATTCTGGCTGCTGACCCCGAAGGACACCAAGCCGCCCTTCGGGCTCTATGCCTTGATCGCAGGGGTGGCATCCGGCGCGATCTTCCTCCTGTTCCGCTACGCTTTCGATCTCCTCCTTCCGGCGGGCCCGCTCACCCCGTACCTTCCGTAGGAGACCGTTATGCTGATGGACCTTCTTGGCGGTGCGACGAACGTCCTGGCTCCGCAGATCTTCCTTCTGATCACGCTCGGCGTGGCCGTCGGCATCGTTTTTGGTGCCGTGCCCGGATTGACCGCGGTCATGGCGATCGCGTTGAGCCTGCCGATGACCTACGGGCTGGACCCTGCAGCCGGCATTTCCCTGCTCGTCGCCCTGTTCGTCGGCGCAACGTCCGGCGCCCTGATCTCGGCGATCCTCCTGAAAATTCCCGGCACGCCCTCTTCGGTCGCCACGACGTTCGACGGTGCCCCCATGATGGAGAATGGGGAGGGTGCCAAGGCGCTCGGGCTCGGCATCGTCTTCTCGTTCTTCGGCACCGTCCTGTCGATCGCCGCGCTGATCTTCATCGCGCCCTGGCTTGCGACGGTCGCCTTGACGTTCGGTCCGCATGAATATTTCGCCATCGCCATCTTCTCGCTGACGCTTATCGCCACCCTCTCGACCGGCTCGATGGTGAAGGGCATTTTCTCCGGCATTGCGGGTTTTGCCATCTCGACTGTCGGCATCGCGCCGGTGGAAGCAATCCAGCGCTTCACGTTCGACCAGGTGGAACTCAATGCCGGCTTTTCCATTCTGACCGTTCTGGTCGGCCTCTTCGCGATCGCCGAGGTGATCAAGGTCGCCGAGGGAGCACGCTCGATCTCGGCCGAGGACATGAAGGCGCCTTCCGTCGGCAGGATAAAGGGTTTCGGCTTCTCGGTCCCCGAAGGTCTCAGCCAGATTCCGAACGCGATCCGGTCAGCGTTCGTCGGCATCGGCATCGGAATTCTACCCGGCATCGGTGCCGGGACCTCGAACATCATCGCCTATGTCCTTGCCAAGAAGCGGTCGAAGACGCCCGAGAAATTCGGCACCGGCCATCCCGAAGGCGTCGTGGCCAGCGAAACCGCGAACAATGCGGGCATCGGCGGTGCGATGATCCCGCTTCTGACACTCGGAATCCCAGGCGATGCGGTGACGGCGATCCTGCTCGGCGGCTTCATGATCCACGGGATCCAGCCGGGCCCGATGCTCTTCATCACGCAAGGCGAACTCGTCTACACCGTGTTTGCCGCGCTCATGCTCTCCGCCGTGATGATGCTCGTCCTAGAATTCTTCGGATTGCGCATCTTCATTCGGCTCCTCGCAGTCCCGAAGCATATTCTGCTGCCCATCATCCTCGTCCTGTGTGCCGTCGGAGCCTTCGGCCTTTCCAGCCGAATCTTCGACATCTGGACGATCCTGGGCTTTGGCGTTCTCGGTTACGCCTTCGTCAAGGCAGGCATTCCGGCAGCGCCGTTCATTATCGGATTTGTCCTCGGACCCATGGCGGAAACGAACTTCCGCCGGGGCCTGCAACTGTCCAATGGCGACGCGCTCGGTTTCTTCACCAACCCGATTTCAGGTGCGTTCCTCACGATCGCGATCCTGTCGGTGGCTTGGCAGACGGTTTCGACGATCCGCGCCAGCAAACGGCAGCGGGCGGTCCTTGCGATCGAGGACGAATTGCCGAAGCGCCAACGCCCGTCGGCGGCGCAACGCGCCAAGCCGTGAGCTTTCGCTTTCCCCACGCAGTCCCTCGCCGGAGATGAAAATGAGTCCCACCAAGAAACCCGAAGACCTGCGTTCGGCTCGCTGGTTTGCACCCGACGATCTGCGTTCCTTCGGCCATCGCTCGCGCATGATGCAGCTCGGCTATGCGGAAGAGGATTTTCGGGGCAAGCCGATCATCGGCATCCTCAACACCTGGTCGGAGCTCAATTCCTGCCACGGTCACTTTCCGGAGCGCGTGGAGAACGTTCGGCGTGGCGTTCTGGCGTCCGGCGGTTTTGCCGTCGAGATGCCGGCGCTCTCCGTCGACGAAAGCTTCACCAAGCCGACATCCATGCTCTACCGCAACATGCTGGCGATGGAGACGGAGGAGATGATCCGCTGCCATCCTCTCGACGGCGTCGTGCTGATGGGCGGCTGCGACAAGACCACGCCCGGTCTTCTCATGGGTGCGATCACCGCCGATGTCCCCGCGATCTATCTGCCGGCCGGACCCATGCTGCGCGGCAATTGTGCCGGACGCATCCTCGGCTCGGGATCGGACGCGTGGAAATACTGGGACGAGCGCCGGGCGGGGAACGTCACCGACGAGGAATGGCTCGGCGTTCAAGGCGGCATCGCGCGCTCGGCCGGCACCTGCATGACCATGGGCACCGCCGCCACCATGATGTCGATCGCCGAGGCGCTCGGCATGACGCTGCCCGGCGCATCCTCGATCCCCGCCGTCGATGCCGGCCACCAGCGCATGGCGACCGATTGCGGCCGCCGGATCGTCGATATGGTCTGGGAGGATCTCAAGCCGAGCGACATTCTCGGCGAAGCCGCCTTCCACAACGCGGCGAAGGTCGCGATGGCGACGGGCTGTTCGACCAACGCCGTCGTCCACCTGATCGCGATGGCGCGCCGGGCGGGGGTCGATCTCACCCTCGATCATCTGGACGCGCTCGGGCGCACGACGCCGCTGATCGCCAATGTCCGCCCGTCCGGCAAGGACTATCTGATGGAGGACTTCTACTATGCCGGCGGCCTCCGCGCCCTGATGAAGCAGATGGAGGCCATGCTCGACACCTGCGTCGTCACCGTCTCCGGCAAGACTTTGGGCGAGACGATCGACAGTGCGGAAGTCTACAATGACGACGTCATCCGTCCGCTCTCGAACCCGGTCTACAAGGAAGGCTCGCTCGCGCTTCTGCGCGGCAATCTCTGTCCGGACGGCGCGGTCATCAAGCCGGCGGCATGCGATCCGAAATATCACGTCCACGAGGGCCCGGCGCTGGTTTTCGATTCCTATCCGGAGATGAAGAAAGCGGTCGACGACGAGACCCTCGAGGTGACGCCCGACCATGTGATGGTGCTGCGCAACGCAGGTCCCCTCGGCGGCCCCGGCTTTCCCGAATGGGGCATGCTGCCGATCCCGAAGGCCCTGATCAAGCGGGGCCATCGCGACATGCTGCGACTGTCCGATGCGCGCATGTCCGGCACCTCCTATGGAGCCTGCGTCCTCCATATGGCGCCGGAAGCCTTCGTCGGCGGACCACTGGCGCTTCTGAAGACCGGGGATACCGTCCGTCTCGACCTGCCGAACCGCCGGCTCGACATGCTGGTCGACGAAGCCGAGATCGAGCGCCGCAAGGCCGCGTGGACGGCGCCCGAACCCCGCTACCAGCGCGGCTGGGGCTATATGTTCTCCAAGCACGTCACCCAGGCCGACAAGGGCTGCGATTTCGACTTTCTGGAACGCGGCTTCGGCGAAGCCGCCGGCGAGCCGGACATCTTCTGATACGCGAACCGGAGCTGAACCCGATGGCCCACGATCTCGACGCCGCACTTGTCGGCATATCCGGCATTCTCGTCACGCCCTATGACGGGGCCGGCGAGGTTGCGCCCCAAAGGCTGAAACCCATCCTCGATCGCGCCTTGGGTGCGGGCGTCCATATGCCGGTGGTCAACGGCAACACCGGCGAATTCTACGCGCTGACCGTCGACGAAGCCTGCACCATGGTCCGCGCGGTGGCGGATCTCATCGAAGGACGCGCGCCACTCTTGGCAGGGGTGGGACGCGGCATTCGCGATGCCTGCCGGTTGGCAAGGGTCTCGGCGGATGCCGGGGCTTCGGCGCTGATGATCCACCAGCCGCCGGACCCGTTCGTTTCGCCGCGCGGGACGAGCGATTACGTCGAGGCGGTGTCCGACGCGTCGGGCGGGCTGCCGATCATGCTCTATCTGCGCAACGACGCGATCGGGACGAACGCGATCGCCGAGCTCTGCGCTCTGCCGGGCGTCAAGGGCGTGAAATGGGCGACCCCCAACCCGATGAACCTTGCCAAAGCCATCGCCGCCTGCGAACCGGGTATCGTCTGGGTTGGCGGTCTCGCCGAAGTCTGGGCTCCACCGCTTTATGCCGTGGGAGCGCGGGGCTTCACCTCGGGTCTCGTCAATGTCTGGCCGGAGCGCTCGATGGCGATCCACGCCGCGCTCGAAGCATCCGACTATGCCAGCGCGCAAGCGCTGATCACCGGGATGCGCGCCTTCGAGGACATCCGGGCCGAAGAGATGAACGGCACGAACGTCACCGGCGTGAAGGCCGCGCTTCAGGCGCAGGGACTCGACTGCGGGCCCACGCGCCCGCCCTCGGCCTGGCCGCTGACCGATCGACAGCAGACGATGCTTCTCGACTTCCTCAAAACGAACGATCTGATTGCCGCGCGCTGACGCTAGCGCCGCTCGGAAAGGCACCTCATGACCGATCGACCTGCCGGGCCCCACTTCATTGCAGGGCAAACCCTCGCGCTCGACGCGACATTCCGGTCCGATCCGATCGACGCAGAGCCGCGCGCCTTCTCGCAGGGAAGTCCCGAACCGATCGACAAAGCCGCGAAGGCTGCGGAAGAGGCGTTCGCGCCCTTCTCTGCGGATGCAAGTTTCGGCGAGGGGGTGTTCGGTCCCCTCGGCATCGTCGTCAGTCGCCGACACATGAACGACGTGACGTCGCTCGCCAAGGCGCTTCGCGGGCAGCCGACGCTCACGCTGCACATGGCCGGGAACGACGCCGAAGACGCGCGTGGTCTTCGGCCGATCATCGGGCGCAAGGCCGGCCGCGATTTCGCCAACGGCCTTCCCACCGGCGTTCAGGAGGCCGGCGCCATGGTGCCGGGCGGACCCTGTCCCGCTTCGACGACCCCAGGGCCCACCTCCTTCGGCCCCCGCGCCATCCGCCGCTTCCTGCGGCCGGTCTGCTTCCAAAACATACCGCAGGCTCTGCCTCCGGTCGATCTGAGGTCTTGATGATGGAACAAGCAACACGCAACAAGCTGATGGGAGTGTCGGTCGCGACGCTCGCCACCGCGCTCTACAAACGCGGCCTGCGCAGCCAGGTGATTCAGGGGGTCCATCCGGTCAGGGCGAAGGGCCGGAATATGGTCGGTCCGGCCTTCACCCTGCGCTACATGCCGGCGCGCGAGGACCGCAACCAGCTCGCCGAATTCCGCAATCCGGAGCATCCGCAGCGGGTCGCGATCGAGACCTGCCCGGAAGGCCATGTGCTCGTCATGGACAGCCGCAAGGATGCGCGGGCGGCCTCCGCAGGCGACATCCTGATCACGCGGCTGATGATGCGCGGCGCTGCCGGCGTGGTCACCGATGGCGGCTTTCGCGATGCGGCGACGATCGGCGATCTCGATATCGGTGCCTACCATTCGCGCCCCTCGAGCCCGACGAACCTCACGCTCAACGAGGCGATCGCCATCAACGAGCCGATCGGCTGCGGCGATGCTCCGGTGTTTCCCGGCGACATCATCGTGGGCGACGACGATTGCGTCATCGTCATTCCCGCCCACCTTGCGGATGAGATCGCCGACGAAGCCGTCGAAATGACGGCATACGAGGACTTCGTCGTCGATCAGGTCAAAGCCGGCGCGACGATCATCGGCCTCTATCCCCGGACGAAGGACGAGCATCTGGCAACGTTCGAGGAATGGCGGAAGGCGAACGGCCGATAGCGCATCGGCCCGAAGATCGGAGGCGGTGTTCGGATAGCCCGAGGCGTGACATCGATAAGTCGGCTGGCCCATCTTGCGCCCCGCCGAACAGGGGCCGATCCGGGGAAAGCCGTCGCACCCCGACACGTCTTCATGTCCGGGGGTTTTCCGTGCGGCGCTGTTCTGCGGGACGACGGGGGCCGCAGGTTCGGATCCCCTCACTCCGACCCTTTCTTCGGAAACGTTCGCCTCCCGGCCGTGCCCGGCAGACGGGTCAAGTGGCCGGGTTCCCCTGACAAGGCGCGGCGACGGGCGTCCTTGTCGCGGGACCCGGGCGCGTCATGCCCGCGGCAGCGCTCACCTGCGAAAGGGCGTGCTGAGCGTGCCGCGTTCGAAGGTACGGCCCTCGCCGGGCGCCATGGTATCGTAGATCGCCGACCGGGCGGCAACATGGGCGGCGTCGAGATGATGGTCGATCGCAAGGTTCGGGGCGATGAAGGATTGGCTCCAACCGTTCGGCAGATGCGGACGTTCGTGGACGCGGCCGTGATAGCGCACGCCCCGGCGGTTGAGCCGGTATTGGATGTCGGGATAAAGATCCGACAGGACGCCGCCGACATGGTTGAACCTGACGAGGCCCACCGAAAGCGCGCCGTCCCGCTGCGCCAGCGCCGCGACGCGGCCGAGATCGGACAGGGTCGCCTGGTTCACGCTCTCGTCGGCATCGAGCTGCAGCACCCATTCGTGGCGGGCGGTGGCCTGGGCCGCATTGCGCTGGCCCGAAAAATCTCCGGCAAGCGGGCGATGGACGATCCGGATGCCGGCGTCGGAAGTGTCGCGGGGATTTTCGAGACCCTCGCCATCGACGACGAGCACGATGTCGCCGAACTCGTGCGTCAGGCCGCGTGCCCTGTCCAGTACGCCAGGCAGTTCGCACGAACGGGTCAGCATGGCCAGCGAAACGGGAACCGGAGCGATCCCCTCGATGGGTTCGACGCAGGCGTCGGCGGGCGTCGCACCGTAGGGCTTCGTCAATTCATCCTGCGGGCTTCGATCCGGCGGCAGCACATAGTGCCGGCGTCCGAGCGCAAGGCTGCGAAACGTATAGGCTTCCATGAAGACCGGATCGCTCGGCGCGATCCGGAACCGACCGTCTCGCGATCGCGCCTCGCTCCACTGCATGTCGACGAAGTCGCGGAGACGATCCGCCGTCAACATGTCCGCCCTGGCAAGCAGGCCGCAGTGGCTGCATTCGCGCCAGTCGCGCGGGGCGTATCGCGCCGTGCGCGCCGTCGAACGCCAGTCCCGCGCGCCGCAGATGACGCATCGATCGTGCCTGTCTTCGTGCATTGGCCTGTCCGTTCGCCTGCGTGATCCCAAGGTGCCGTATCCCCGTCCCGGCGCTGTGCCGATGACGGGCCGCGCGTGGGGCTGCGAAAATAGATCCGTGCCGCAGTGATCGTTTTACCGTCTTATGACGTTAATGCACCAACACCCCCCGACGCTCCGTCCCGAGCGTCGGCGGCGGGAAGGAGATCCGGACCTGAACGTAACAGTGACGAAGACAAAGACGAACGGCGCGCGCGACGAACGTGCGGGCGCGGATTATGCCGACTTCGAGACCGCCTTCGACGCGGCCCGGGCAGATGGAATGTTCCGGGCGGTCGGGAGCCTCTACGATGCGAACGGACATCTGGGCGACAGGTGGATCGTGCTTCTCGATCATCTGGCCGAAGCCGGGCGTTCCAATCTCAATCTCGGGCGATTGCTCGAAGGTCATGCCAATGCGGTCCAGCTCGTCCGGCTCTACGGCAACGGCGACCAGCAGGCGCGTCTCGACCGGACGCTTGCGCAGGACGCCATTCTCGGCGTCTGGGGCGCCGACGGGGCGCCGCCGGCCTGCGTCGAGATCGGCGACGCGAACCAGCCGGTGCTGATGGGGTCGAAGCGTTACGCCTCGGGGCTCGGCATCCTGTCTCATGCCGTCGTGCCGGTGGCGCGCGAGGGCGGCGTCCTCCAGCTCTACCTCGTTCCGGCAAGCGAACCGTCGCGCCAGGACGTATCGAAATGGGCGATGAGCGGCATGCGGGAATCGGCTTCCGGCGGATTCTCGCTCGATCAGATCCCCGCCGACGAGACGACGATCCTCGGCGCGCCGGGCGTCTACAAGACCGAGCCCTTCTTCGAAGGCGGCATCTGGCGCTGTGCCGGTGTCCATGTCGGCGCGATCGAGGCGATCGTACGGCTGATGGCGCGTCATCTGGAAGCGAGCCAGCGGATCGATCACCCCCTGCAGGCCGAGCGCCTCGGCCATGCGATCATGCATGCCCGGACGGCTCGCCTTTGGGTGGAGGACGCCGCGCGCCGGATCGAAGCGCCCGGCAAGGGCCAAGCGATCACGCACGCGGTCGCGATCGCTTCCTATGCCCGCCTGCAGGTGGAATCGGATGCGCTTGCCGTGATGGAACTGGCCCGCCGCAGCGTCGGTCTTGCATCCTTCGAAACCGGCAACCTTCTCGACGCGGTCGTCGCCGATCTCTCGGTCTATCTGCGCCAGGCCAATCCGGACGCCCTCCTCCTGCACAAATGCCGGGCGATGGCCGCGGAGTACCTGTCGTGAGCGCAGGCAGCTGGGGCGAGTACCGGGCCCGTTGCGAGACCGCACCGGTGACGCACGCGGCGCGTCTCATCGGCGACGGGGGTCTCGTCGTCCTGGCGCCCCACCCCGACGACGAGACCTTCGGCGCGTCGGCGCTGTTCATCGAGGCGGGCCGTTCGGGTCGCAAGGTTGGGATCGTCGCCCTCACCGATGGCGAAGCCTCGCACAAGGGCTCGAAATCCGTCTCGCGCGCCGAACTCGCCGCGATCCGGCGCGCCGAACAGGCGGCGGCCGTCGCCGCACTCGGCGTCGCACATCCCGAATGGCTGCGTCTCGGCCTGCCCGATGGCGGCGCCTCGCGCGACGCGCGGTTCGCATCGGCCGCGGCGGCGATCGCTTCGCTCTGCGATCGCCTGGGAGCGACGGCCCTTGCGGCCCCCCATCCGGACGATCCGCATCCCGACCATCACGCAGCCGGCGCGCTCGCCGAAACCGTCGTCGCGCTCCGCCCGTCGCTGCGCCTGCTGCTTCATCCGATCTGGTCGCCGCGGCTCGGGAGCGACGCGCCGTATCGCAGCGATCGCCTGCTGCCGTTCCGGGTCAAAACCGATGTCGAGACGAAGATGAAGGCGACCGCCTGCCACAGATCGCAGCTCGGCGAGATCGTCACCGACGATCCGGACGGGTTTTCGCTGCCGGACTGGTTCCTGAAAGCCCAGCGCGCGCCGGCCGAGATCCATGGGTGGGCGTACAGGAACGGCACCCTGCCAGACGCGGCGCATTTCGCGCGGCTCTACGCCGACGACGGCGATCCGTGGCACGTGCGCAGCTCGGCCTACGAGGCGAACAAGCGTGCGGACAATCTCGACCAGCTTGCCGGTCGCAGCTATCGGCGCGGTCTCGACCTTGCCTGCGGCGAGGGTCATCTGGCCGCCGCCCTGACGACGAGCGGCACGGTGGCGGAAATGGTCGCGCTGGATCGGGACGCCTCGATCATCGCGCGTGCAAGGAGCGTTCACGCGGGCAACGACCGGCTGACCTTTCGAACCGGCAGCCTGCCGTTCGAGCTCCCCGACGGCCCGTTCGATTTCGCGGTCGTCTCGGAAGTGCTCTACTTTCTCGACGAGGACCGGATAGCCGCGCTGGCCGACGCGCTGGCCTCCCGTCTGTCGCCGGGCGGCGACATTCTTCTCGTCAGCTATCTCGGACCGACCGATACCCCGCTTTCGGGACGGGACGCGCAGGATCTCTTCGCCGCCTGCCTCGGGGAACGGGTCACGCCGGTCACCCGGCGCGATCGCCCCGGCTACCGGGCGGAGCTTTTTCGAAAAGGTCGCGAAGCCGGATGAGCGAGGGAAGACATCGCGCAAGATCGCTGACGCGCAGGCGTCGGCGCTCAAGACAGCGCAGTTCGGTCTCGGCATGATACCAGGCCATCGATCTCGGTCGCAGGACCGTCAGCTCGCTAGCGCGGCTCTCCGGCAGACCGAATGCGACGAGCCTTGCGCGGACCCGCGCGCGGTCCGGCTCCCGCTCGACGAGCGATCTCAACCTCAACCGGCGCAGCAGCGCGGCGGGGGGCTCCAGCGCTTCGTCCGCAAGCGGGTCGGCCTCGATCCGGTTTCGCTTGAGTTCCGCCGACAGCCCGCCTTCCGTGGCGCTGTCGAGGCGGCAGGAGGTTTCGACCCGCGGCTCGTTCGCGTAGGAAATCCGGAGGCCGGAGGCCTCGAAGCGGCGGCGAAGTGCGCGATCCTCGCCGAAGGGAGTGATCGGCAGTGGCCCGGCGATCTGGTAGGCCCGCGCCGTCATGGCGAAATTGGCGCCGCCTATATTGCCGTGATGGGGCCAGGGATTGTCCGGGTCGGGACAGATGAGTGCAGCGACGTGCCGGCTGGCATCGCGATATGTGCGGATCGTGGCATCGCGCCGAGGGTCCGAGGGCGGCAGGCGCGCGGCCTCCTCCGCAATGAAGCCGATGCGCCCGCAGACCATGTCGAACCCTGCCGCGAACGCAGTGTC
Organism: Fulvimarina uroteuthidis; assembly: GCF_034321785.1. Lineage (NCBI taxonomy): Bacteria > Pseudomonadati > Pseudomonadota > Alphaproteobacteria > Hyphomicrobiales > Aurantimonadaceae > Fulvimarina > Fulvimarina uroteuthidis. Next base: position 689,426 of record NZ_JAXLPB010000001.1, read on the forward strand.
ATAGGCCTCCCTCAGGCCGGGCAGGACGTTCGTGTCCGCATCGGTGGAAAAGAGCCGGGCCCTCGGCGCGAGGAGACCGGCCAGCGCGAAGGCGAGCGCGCGGGCGCGCGGCGCCGAACCGATCGCCCCGAGCCAGCGCATCGAGACCACCGTGACCGCACAGCGCAGCCGCCCGGCCGTCGCGACGGCGATGTCCGCGGTCTCGTCGACCGTATCGTTGACGAGAAGGACGACGCGGAGCGTCGGTCCGAAGACGCGATCGAGAGCCTCGAGACACGCCGCGACCCGCACGCTCTCGTTGCGGGCGGGGATACAGGCGATATAGTCCGGCTCCGCGACCTCGGCCGTTCCGTGCGCGAGCGCGGCGAGATAGCCGCCGTGAGCGTCGACAATATCGGCGATGGCGTCGTTGAGCCCATCGGGTTTTTGCATCGAACGTCGTATCCAGCGGAACGAGGGGTATGGGCATGCGCCATGCCGGCCGCACCGGTAGCGCATGAAACATGATCTGGGAACGAGACCGGCCGTGACGAGCCGGACCGCGCATACGAAGACGGTCTGGATCGTCGGCAACGCTCCGGCGACCGTTGATCGATCGGCCGAGATCGACGGTGCCGACATCGTCGTGCGGTTCAACAATGCCGCGGGTTTCGGCGGCGTCAACGGATCGCGGACGACGCATCTCTTCCTGATCAATTGCGGCGGCCAGATGCGCGAATGGCTGGACGATCCCGATTTTTCCGAACGACCGCAGGTGCAGGCCGCCGACTGTATCCTGCTGCCGATCCATCCGGACAAGGACGAGCTGATCGATCCGCCGCTGACGCGCGAAGAACGGCTTGACCCGGACGCACGAAACTACGCGCGCGAGGCGCACGCCATGCTGGGCGAACGCAGCGACGCATCGGTGTCGATCCTGCCGGCCCGTCACTTCATCGAGGCCTGCCGCACCATCGGCCAGATAAGGCAGGAGCGGCGGATGCCCGCGCCGTCCACCGGGCTCATCGCCCTGCACTGGGCGCTGGCCACCTGTCGAAGCCCCATCGATGTGACCGGTTTTCGGTTCGACGGATGGCCCGGCCATCGATGGGAGGCGGAACGAGCCTTCTTCCGCGCGATGGAAGCGGGGGGACGGATCCGCATCCACGACAACGAATGACGCCGATCGCGCCCGAGCGCCCGAGCGCCCGAGCGCCCGAAGAAAGCTGCCCGCCCGCTTCTCTTGCGTCCACCGCATGGAACAGGCGAGACCGTTGCGGGCTTTGGTTACCGAAAGAATTGTCGAGGATCTGGACAGACGATGCCGAACGAGACGCACGGACGCGGCCGCATTTCACGCACCATGATCGAGGAGAGCCGCACCGCATGACGAAACCGATCGCATTCTTCGTCCACCATCAGGGGCGTGGACACGCCAACCGGACCATGGCGATGGTCGAGGCGTTCTCCGCGACCCGGCCGGTCTCCGTGATGACGGCCGGGCCGCTGCTGTTCGACGGGTTCTCGCGCGATATCGAACTGATCCCGCTTCCGAACATGATCGGTGCCGGTGTGCCGACCGCGCGCCTCTACGAGGAGCCGACGCCTTCGACGCTGCATTGCGTGCCGCTCGGCCTTGCGGAAATGCGCCGGACGATGCGGACGATCGTCGATCATCTCGACGACCGGGACGTCGGGCTTTTCGTCGTCGACGTCTCGTCGGAAATCGCGCTTCTGTCGCGGATCGCTTCCGTGCCGGCCGTCCAGATCCGCATGCATGGCGATCGCTCCGATATCGGCCATCTGGGCTCCTACGAATCGAGCGTCGGGATGCTGGCGCCGTTCGACGAGCGCCTGGAACAGGACGACTATCCGTCCAATCTGAGGGCGAAGACCTTTTATTCCGGCGGTCTGTGTACGACCCGCGATCCGGTTCGCGAGCGCGAGGCGGCCCGCAGGACGCTGGGTCTCGACCCGGAGCGGGCGCTCGTCGTCGTTCTGACGGGCGGCGGTGGAGCCGGCACGCCCTACGCGCCGCTGACCGTTGCCGCGCGGGCGGTGCCCGATGCCGAATGGCTCGTGCTCGGGCCGACGCTGAAGGAGGGGCACGAAACGAACTTTTCCAACCTTCGCGAACTCGGCTGGGTGGAAAACGTGACCGACTATCTCGCGGCTGCCGATATCGTCATCGCGTCCGCCGGCGACAACACCGTCACCGAGATCGCCCGGGTCGGGCGGCCCTTCGTCGTCATGCCGGAATGGCGTTATTTCGGTGAGCAAACCCGCAAGGCCGAGGCGTTGGCAAGGCTCGGCGCGGCGGTTCACGCACCGCGCTGGCCGGGAGACATTCCTGCCTGGCAGGCCTTGATGGCCGAGGCGCGAGAGCTCGACCCCGCCGCGATCGCGAAGCTTTACGACCCGAAAGCCGCCTCGAAGGCCGCCCACTGGCTCGAACATCTGACGGACACGCTTTGGACGTGACCCGCAGGGTCCCGAGCCCCACGCCTTCGCCCGGATCTGCGATCAGCTGAAGCGGACGCTGTCCGGTTGCCGCGCCGCCGCGATCTCGGCGCCGGTCGGATCCCGCTCGACGACGATGTCCGGGGCGGCGGGGGTCCAGGCGATCAGGCCCATTCCGGCGAACTGGCCGAGCCAGTAATCCATGCACCAGCGACCGTGCTTGGCGTGAAACCGCCGAGCATTGGCGATGATCGCGTGAAAATGCGGAAGCGGCGGGACGTGGACCGCGTGATGCTGATGGTAGGCCACCGCGCCCGCCGTCCAGAAAAGCGGAAGGCCGGCGGGCTTCAGCCGCGCGGCGAGATCGGTCTCCTCGCCCCCATAGCCGACGAAGCTCTCGTCCATGCCGCCGAGCTGCGTCCACGATGCCGCCGAGATCGCGAAGGACAGGCCCCAGAACTCACCCGTGTCCGGCTCCTCCCGAAGGCCGGTCTGCGGCATGGGCGGCTTCGACGGATGGACGATGCCGCACGCATGAAGAGCCTCGAAATCGAGCGGCCGCCCGACCGCGCCGCCGGGAAGATAGCGCACCTCGCCGAGGAACAGGCCCGCCCCTCCTCGGGCGGCCGCCTCGAAGCGCGCGACGAGAGGCGGCGAGGCGATGCAATCCACGTCGAGGAAGACGAGCGTTTCGCCGTTCGCGCGAGCGGCCGCGCGGTTGCGGGCTCTGGCCAGCGGCAGCCGCTCGCCCGGCACCAGGAACTGGCGGACCGGAATGCCGATGTCCGGCAGATCGGGTTCCACCGCCTCCTGCATGCAGGCGATCACCAGCTCGTCCGGTCTTTCCGTCTGGAGGCGCAGGCTCTCCATCAGATTGAGGAGATGGGCCCGGCGATTGCGCGTCAGGGTCAGAACGCTGACGGTCAATGGGGCCGCTCCCGCGAAACGCGCTCCCTGAAGTGCTCAACGCCCTCGATGATCCCCATCGCATGGCTCTGGTGCGAGACGTAGGTGTGAGCAAGATCAGGGCGGCTCGCCAGATCGTCGGAATAGTTTGCGACGATGATCGCCTGGGGAACGGCGCGCAGCATCTCGATGTCGTTGCCGCTGTCGCCCGCCACGAACACGTCGTCCTCGGACAGGCGGAGGCCTTCGCGCAGATAGGCGATCGCCGCACCCTTGGAGGCGGAGACCGGCAGGATATCGAGATAGCGGCCATGGCTGTGGATGACGGACGCCGCAAGGTGCCTGTCCTGAAGCCTCCTGTGGATGCGCTCGGGGAGCGCGCGGTCGCCGTTCGTGAGAAAACTCAGCTTCAGGTCGCGCTGCTCCAGGGGCGCCTGCGGCATCATGCCCGGCATGTCGTGCAGCGCGTCGACGATCCGGGCGCGATGCCAGTCCCTGGCGATCTGGCGGGTCCAGTCGTCGTCCCTGCGATAGGTGACGCCGTCGGGCTGAAGCCGGTAGATCTCCGTCCCGACCGACGAGATGATGATCTTGGGGAACGGTGCGTTCTGCTGTTCGAGGATCGAAAGCGCACTGTGGAAGGAGCGCCCGGAGGCGACCGCGAAGTCGAGATTGGTCTCGGTCTCGTGCCAGCGCGAGAAGCTCTCTATGCAGGTTCGGCATCCCGTCAGCGTGTTGTCGATATCGCAGACGAGCAATTGCCGCGGACCGTCCGCCTCGCGCCTGCGGCCCTGGCTCGTCATCCGGGCCATGAGCGCCGTGCAGCGTTCGGCGTGACGCGTCCAGTCGTAGGCGGCGACCGCCTGCGCGCCGTTCCGCGCATATTTATCCCACAGGCCCGAATCCTCCAGGATCTCCCGGCAGGCCTGCGCGATCGCACCCTGATCCTGCGGATTGACGAGACGCCCGTTGCGGCACAGTTCGACGATGTCGTTCGGCCCGCCGCTGTCGGTCGCCACGACCGGAAGGCCGGCGGCGGCGGCTTCGAGAAGCGTCAACCCGAACGGCTCGTTGAGCGCGGGATTGACGAAGATCCCGCGTCTTTCCCGCGCGAACGCATAGACGGACGGAATGTCGACCGGCTGATGTGTTTTCGGCAGTGCGACCTGACCGTAGAGATCGTGCCTGTCGATCGCCTCGAGGATGTGGCGCATCTCGTTCGCCGTTTCGGCGTCGAGATCGGCGATGTCCTCGCGGGTGCCGGCCAGGATCACGAGATTGGCCTTGTCGCGCAGCCAGGGGTCGCGACCGAACGCTTCGACCAGCATGGGCAGGTTCTTCTTGGCGACCGGGCGGGCGATCGCGAGAATGACGGGCTTGTCCGGCGCGCGCAGGAAGGGCGCGATCATTTCGGTCACCGCATCGCTCGGCGCGGCGTCGCGATAGGCATCGAGCTTGCTGCCGGGTTCGATGATCCGGATCTTGCCGGGATCGTAGGTGTCGAAGCCGGCATACTGGACCTCGGCCTCGTTGCGGGACGATGCGATGACGAGATCGGCTTCGGCGAACGCGGCTTCCTCGATCGCGATGCGGCGCGACAGCATGTCGCGCGTCTGGGGCGAAAGCGCCTGCGCCCCGATCGCGTCCTGCTTGACGCGGCCGAGCGAATGGGCGGTGAAGACGAACGGGACGCCGATGCCCTTGCCGATGGTCGCGGACACCGTTGCCGCGTCGGCATAATGCGCATGCAGATAGGTCGGCTTCGATGGCTGGTCGTCGATCCACCGGCGAAGTGCTGCCGCGAAGCTCGCGGTCTCGGCCCAGAGTTCTTCCTTCGCCAGATAGGCGGGGCTCGCCGTCGGCAGGCGCAGGATCGCGACCTTGTCGTCGATCTCGTCGTAGCCGGCCCGATAATCCTCTCCATAGACGCTGTCGAAGGCGCGCGTTGCGATCACGATCCGCTCGATCGCAGGATCTGCCGCCTGCGCTTCCACCAGTTCCAGCACGTATTTGATATGGCCGCCGGTATCGGGAGTCAGCCCGTACTGAACGTCCCGGGCTTTCAAACATCCCTGAAGAGCGATGTGAAGAATGAACATGAATCGCTTCCCATTACAGTCGTATGATGACCAAACGATTTTGAAGGCCATATGGCTGCATATGAAAACGTTGCGCGTCGCCCAGCTTGCTCCCAACATCGTCCCGACACCGCCCGATACCTCCGGTGGAACGGAGCGGATCGTCCATGATCTCAGCGAAGCTCTGGAATCGCTGGGCGTTTCCGTCACGCTGTTCGCGCCCTCCGACAGCCGCAGCCCGATTGCGCGTATCGGTGATCTACCGAGCCTGAAAGCCCTTGAAGCCGAACATGGACATGTTCCGCCCTCGATCCCCCAGGTTCTGGAAGCCGTTCAAATGGAAGCGCTGCGAAAGCGTCTCGACCTGTTCGACATCGTCCATTGCCACGGCGAGTTCTTCCATGCCGCGCTTTTGGGAGAGCGACGCAAGCACTCGTTGACCACGATCCACTGGCGGGTCGACGAGTTGGACCGCAAGCTCTTCTTCGAGGCGTTTCCCGATCTGCCCGTCGCCGCGATCTCGCGCAGCCAATGGGAGCAGATTCCCACCGCCAACCGTGCCGGCATCGTCCATCACGGACTTGCGCAGGAGCGTTACGCCTTACGCTCCGGCGAGGGAGGCTTCGCCGTGTTCATCGGACGGATGACCGACCAGAAGCAGCCGGACGCCGCCATCCGGATCGCCCGGGCCGCCGGTCTGCCGATCAGGCTCGCGGGCGCCATCGATGTCGGGAACCCCACCTATTTCGATCGGAACGTCAGACCGCTTCTGGCGGATGACGCCGTGTTCGTCGGGCCGAAGGACGATCACGAGAAACAGCACCTGATCGGTGCGGCAAGAGCCTTGCTGTTTCCCATCGACTGGCCCGAGCCTTTCGGTCTCGTGATGATCGAGGCGATGGCCTGCGGCACGCCGGTGATCGCGTTCGATCGCGGCTCGGTTCCCGAAATCGTGGAGGACGGCGTCACCGGCTTCGTCGTGAAGGACGAGGCGGAAGCCGTGGAGGCCCTGAAGCGGGTGGGCAGGCTTGACCGATCGGTGATCCGAAAGCGGTTCGAGGACCGCTTTACCGCAAGACGCATGGCGCAGGACTATCTGGCGCTCTATCGCAGGCTGCGCTCACAATGAGCATTCGGCGAACGGCGCTGATCGCCTGGGACTATCCGCCTAGCGCCAGCGGGCTGGCGGTCGCCGCGCGCGAGATTGCCGAAAGCCTCGCCCTTGCCGGCGTCGAGACCAGCGTGTTCACGCTCGACCGGTCGGGCGACGATTGGCTGAACGGGGTGCGCATCCTGGGTTGCAGCCCGGCGGCGCCCGGCCTTTCGGGTTTTGCCAGAAAGCGCATGGCCCTCGGCCATCTCGTGGCGCCGCGCTGGTTCGGGACAAGGATCGCGGCCGAACACGCGGTCCGGCCCTTCGATTGCCTCGAGGCGACCAACTGGTATGCCCCGGCCGCGCTCGCATGTCGAACGCCCGGCCTTCCCTTCGTCACGCGCCACTCGACGCCCGCGGCCCTGACGGGTGCGGTGAGTGGAGGGTTGCGCGACCGCATCGATGGCCGGGCCGCATGCTGGCTCGAGGCTGCCACGGCGCGCCGTGCCGACGGCCATATCTTCAACACGCAGGAGCATGGAGAGGTCGTCGAAGCGCTCTACGCGCTTTCCGCCAGGCGCCCGAACGCGGTCGTCGGCCTCTCGCTGCCGCCCGAACGCCTGCGCGCGGCCGCGGCGGCGCGATATCCCGCGGCGGGGGACGGGCCGGTGGAACTTCTCTTCGTCGGCCGTCCCGAAAGGCGCAAAGGGTTCGACTGCCTGACAGGCGCGGTGGAGATCCTCAGCAAGGCCGCGATCAAGGGGGCCCTGCCCGCCTTTCGCCTGCGTCTCGTGGGGGTGACGAACCGGGATATCGATGGGCTATCGGACGATGCGCGTCGCTGCGTCGAAGCGCTCGGGTTCCAGAGCGAACCCGATCTCGACGCGCTCTACCGCGCCGCGCATATCGTCGTCGCGCCGTCGCGATACGAATCCTTCGGCCTCGTCTACCAGGAGGCGCTCGCCTTCGGGCGCCCGGTCGTCGCGCTTGCCCAGGATGCCTCGGCGCTGAAGGTGATCGGGGCGAGCGGCGCGGGCTTCCTGGCGAGCGATGCGACCGGCCAAGCACTCGCGGACGCCCTGTTCCCCTTGATCGGCAACGGCGCCCTGCGCCTTCAGCTCCATGGCAAAGCCCTTCAGGCCGCCGGGCAGTTCGATCGCGCACGCCTCGCCCGCGAAACGCTGGCTCTGTATGAAGCCGCGCGCGATCATCGAAGATCGATCCGCTGACTGCCCGAACGGTGCGATCGAAGCCCGCTTGAGGAGAGATCGGGCGGCGAGACGATCGTTTCGATGTCGATGCCTTGCTTCTTCGGTTGGTTCGAGGTTCGAACGAACTTCGCAAAAAACCTGGCCACGCGAGCGCAGGATTTGCAATCAACAGCTTACCACGTGTCCGTTTCGTCGATAATGTCATTTGCAACCGCAGACCGCATTCAGGCCCGATCGCGATTCGAGAAGGATGAGACGTTGGACGAACCGTCACTTCCAGCAAGGCCGGTCACGTTTATGTCCGGAGGCGGCGAAATGGGACGACGTCTGCGCGACCACGACTGGACCGCGACGTCGCTCGGACCGCCGGAAACCTGGCCCGAATCGCTGGCGATCCTCGTGCGGGTGCTTCTCAGCTCCCGCCAACCGATGTTTCTCGCCTGGGGTGAGGACCGCACGCTCATCTACAACGAAAGCTATGCGCCGATGCTCGGCACGCGCGAGGCCAACGCGCTGGGCCGGCCCTTCTTCGATGTCTGGCCCGAAGTGCGCGAGGAAGTCGGCGCGCTGATGGATCGCGTCTTCGCGAACGATCCGGTCCACATGGACGATCTGGAACTGACGCTGCATCGCAACGGCTATCCGGAAGAGGCACACTTCGCCTTCTCCTATACGCCGATCCCGGACGACGACGGCGTGGTGGTGGGACTTTTCTGCGCCTGCGTCGAGACGACCCGAGTGGTCCTTGCCGAACGGCGCGAGACCGAGGCGAACAATCGCCAGCGCCTCTTCCTCCAGCAGATGCCAGGCTTCGTGGCGGTGCTCGCGGGGCCGGACCACCGCTACGAATATGTCAATGACAGCCATATCGCGCTCTTCGGCTCGCGCGATTTCATCGGCATGCCCATCCGCCAGGCCTCCCCCGAGCGGGTGCGGCAGGGTTTCGTCGAACGCCTCGACAGCGTCTACGCGACCGGCGAGCCGTTCAGGGGAAGCGAGATCCCCATCCAGATCGGCAAGGATGGCAGCGAGCATTTCGTCGATCTCCTGTTCCAGCCGATCCGCCACGAGAACGGCCAGATCACGGGCATCTTCATCGGCGGCTACGACGTCACCCAACGGGTCGAGGCGCAGCGCGCGCTGAAGGAAAGCGAGATGCGCCTGCTCGATCTCAACCGGACCCTGGAGGAGCGCGTCGCCGAACGCACGGCCGAACGCGACCGGCTCTGGACGCTGTCGGAGGACATGCTGGCCCGCGCCGATTTCAGTGGCATGATGACCGCCGTCAGCCCGTCATGGACGCGCGTGCTCGGCTGGCCGGAAGCCGAGCTTTTGAAGCGGCCCTATGCCAGCTTCATGCATCCCGACGACGAGGCGCCGACGCTCGCCGGCCTTGCCCGCATGGGCGAGACCATGCGTCCGACGCGCTTCGAGAACCGGATTTCCACCCGTGACGGCCAGTGGAAGCCGATCGAATGGACGGTCGCGCCGGAGGAAGACGGCGTGAACTTCATCGCCGTCGGCCGCGACCTCAACACGGTCAAGGCGCAGGACGCCGAGCTTGCGGCCGTGCAGGACGCGCTGCGCCAGAGCCAGAAGATGGAAGCCGTCGGCCAGTTGACTGGCGGGCTGGCGCACGACTTCAACAATCTCCTGGCGGGAATCTCCGGCAGCCTCGAAATGATGCAGACCCGGATCGCACAGGGTCGCGTCGACGAAATCGAGCGGTACATGGTCGGTGCGCAGGGGGCAGCCAAGCGCGCAGCCGCCCTCACCCATCGTCTTCTCGCCTTTTCGCGGCGCCAGACGCTCGCGCCCAAGCCGACCGACGTCAACCGTCTCGTCGAGGGCATGGTGGAGTTGATCGAGAGGACGGTAGGCCCGCAGATCGAGGTCCGGTTCGTCACGAATGCCGGCCTGTCCACCACCCTCGTCGATGCTCCGCAGCTCGAGAACGCGCTTCTCAACCTTTGCATCAATGCCCGGGACGCCATGCCGGACGGGGGACGGATCACCATCGAGACCGCCAATACCTGGTTCGATGACCAGGTGGCGCGCCAGCAGGACCTGCCGGCCGGCGAATATGTCTCCATGTGCGTCTCGGACACCGGAACCGGTATGACCAGCGACGTGATCGAGAAGGCGTTCGATCCGTTCTTCACGACCAAGCCGATCGGCGTGGGAACCGGTCTCGGTCTCTCGATGATCTACGGCTTCGTGCGCCAGTCCGGCGGTCAGGTGCGGATACGTTCGAAGATCGACACGGGATCCACGGTCTGCATCTACCTGCCCGCCCATATGACCGCGGCCGTCGACGAAATCGAAGTGGCGAAGGAGATCCCGCAGCCGAGCGGTGCCGGTGAAACCGTGCTGGTGATCGACGACGAGCCGCTTGTCCGAATGCTGATCGTGGACGTCGTGGAGGATCTCGGCTACGCCGCGATCGAGGCGGCCGACGGACCGCAGGGCATGAAAATCCTCAATTCGGACACGAAGATCGACCTTCTCGTCACCGATGTCGGACTGCCCAACGGGATGAACGGGCGCCAGGTGGCGGATGCGGCGCGTGAACGCCGGCCGGGGCTGAAAGTGCTGTTCGTGACCGGATATGCGGAAAATGCCGTGCTGAACCAAGGCCAGCTCGACATGGGTATGGACGTCGTGACGAAACCCTTCGACATGGACGCGCTCGCCGCCAAGATCACGGCGATGATCAAGACGAACGCCTGACCGGCATCGGCCCCGTTCGCCTCGAGGCAGGCGCGGCGCTCGGCAATTTGCGTCTCCTCTGACGCCGGCCTCATCAGGCGATCCTGGGGGCCCAATCGTGTCGGAACGCCGAGGACAGGTTGAGATTGGACGGACAGGCGAGCGCCGGTGGTGGATCGAACAATCCCTCGTTCAGATAGCTGAGGGTGGACGAGAGCTGACGGTGCGTGAACGGCTTCGACAAGACCCCGATGCCGCCGCGATAGTCGCCATGCAGCCGCTTCGGCGTCGCGGTGAGGAAGATGAACGCCGTCCCCCCCTTGGACCGGATATGCTCGGCAACCTCGATGCCCGTCGTCCCGTCCAGCAGTTCGACGTCGATGATGCACAATTCCGGTTTCCACCGGTCGTAGAGCGCGATCGCCTCGTTCGCGCACACCGCGGAACCGACGACCACATGGCCTCCATCCTCGATGATCCCTTCGATATCCATCGCGATCAATCCTTCATCTTCGACGATCAGGATATGCAGGGGAGTAAGTGTCATTCGGTCATCCTCGTCTTGTCGGCATCGATGCGGATCGTCGACCGCGTTCCCGGATGGGCAGGCTCCTGTATGAATTGCGCGCGCAGCTGCCGTGCCAGCGACCTGACCAGCTTCGTGCCGAATGTCGGCTTCTTCGGCGCTGGAGCGGCATCCGCTTCGCCGCGATCGGGTAGCCCCACGCCATCGTCCTCGATGACGACGGAGAAGCCGGACGCGTCCTGGCGTGAGGCGATGCGGATCGTCCCGCCCTGGCTCGGATCGGGAAAGGCATGCTTGAGCGCGTTGGTCAGCAGTTCGTTCACGAGCAGCGCGATCGGCGAGGCATTCTGCGCACTGGTCTCGATCGACTGGAGATCGAGATCGAGGGAGATCTCCGGCCGGCTCGACGTGTCGAGAAGGCTGGTGGCGAGATCCCGGATGAAATCGGCCAGATCGAACTGGCTGATATCCTCCGCCTCGTAGAGACGGCGGTGGACGACGCCCAGCGTATCGACGCGGGACAGGGTCTGCGACAGGGCCGCCTTCACGTCCGCGCTGTCGGAGACGCGCGCCTGGTTCCGGATCATCGCGGAGACCATCTGCAGATTGTTCTTCACCCGGTGGTCGACTTCGTGCAGCAACATCTTCTGCTGCTCCAACGCCTGTTCGAGCTCGACCGTGCGCTCCTTGACGGCCGCCTCGAAGAAGGCGCGATCCTCGTGCGCCTTCAGTTCGCGGTCCTTGATCTCGGTCACGTCGAGCTGCGATGCGAAGAAGAACTGGAGGTCACCGTCATGGCCGAAGACCGGGCTCATGTAGAGGGCGTTCCAGAAGGTCGAACCGTCCTTGCGATAGTTCAGGATCTCGACCGATACGTCCGTGCGTGCCGCGACCGCTTCGCGCAGGCGATCGATGGCGGCCGGATCGGTGTCGGGCCCCTGCAGGAAACGGCAGTTCACCCCCATGCATTCGTCGCGCGAATAGCCGGACAGGCGGATGAAGGCATCGTTCGCGAAGACGATCGGATTGTCGCTCTTGCGCGGATCGGTGACGATCATCGGCATGCGCGTCGAGCGAACGGCCGCTGCAAACGGATCGCCCGTGCCCTGCTCCGCATCGAGGGCATCCGTCAGTCGAAACGCATCGATATCTTCCACTACACATCCTAAACGACTGGAACTCATGACACGACTAGAACTGCCGGACAGGCGATTTGTTTCGTGGGACACCGGTATCGGGGACCGGGCGGACCCCATCGTTCGCGCCGCAATATCGTGGCCGATCCCGTTTCTCGCGGAAAATCACGTTTGGAAACATAGCGATAGCCATCAACGCATTCTTCGCGCAGATCCGAAGCACCCGTTTTCACGAAGACGTATGTCGTTGCAGACCCCTCGCATCGTCCGATGACGATCCGGGCGCTTTGCCGCGACCCCGCAGGCCCGATCGTCCATCCCGCCTGCGATCGAGCGCCCGGAGACCGAAACGCCTGTCTTGCGGAATGCGCCATCGGGCCGCGTGCAAACCGGCCGCGCGCGCGCCGTCCGATCGGGCGGCCCTGCCGGACCGAGGCGCCGGATGCCGCCTCTTCAACAGGCGTCCTATGCCGGCAGGGACGTGGCGGGCGTGCGGTTCCTGAACCCCAGGAAAAAACGGATCATCTCGCGCGAGGCGTCGGGCCCTGCCGGGTCCGTATTGCGGCCGAAGACGCTGCCACCGGACCAGGCGTGGCCGCTCCCGTGCACGATCCAGGTCTCGATCATCGGCTTCTCGCGCTTGTGCCGGTAGACCGTGCAGGTGAACGCCCGTCCGCCCTTCGACCGGCCTGTCTCGATCCGGCTCGACACGGCGCCCGGCGCGAGCGCCAGTGCGTCGGCGACGAAGCCGTCCACATTGAGCGGATTGACGACGTGATCCTCGTCTCCGTGGAAGACGATGATCGGGTGTGTGCGGGTCTGCGAGGCGCTCGGCGTTCCCTCGCTGCCGTTTCGCATGGCCGAAAGCGCGGTGTTGATGGTGCGCACTTCGCCCCTGGGCAATCCCGAATGGACGCCGACGGCGGCAAAGAGCTCGGGATAGGCGGCCGCCACGATCGCCGCCTCGGCCCCTCCGGCCGAAATGCCCGCGATGTAGATCCGGCTTCTGTTCGCCTTGCTGAGGCCGGCGATCGCCTGCGTGAGTTCGGCGATCTTCGCCGGCTCCCCCGATCCGCGCTTCTGGCTCCCGGCCAGATGCCAGTTCCAACACCGGTTGATGTTCGCCGATTTCGATTGCTCGGGGTAGAGAACAAGGAAGCCGATCTCGTCGGCGAGCGCGTTCATGCCCGTTCCCGTGGCAAAATTGTCCGCGGTCTGGCCGCAGCCGTGCAGCATCACCACCAGCGGCAGCGCGCGGCGCGCCGAGCCGATCGGCGTATAGAGCTTGTACGCGAGTTTGCCGCAGCTGCTGGCGAACTCCCCGTCGACGAAACTGCCCGGAGCGGGCCGGACGGGGCGGGACGGCGTGCGTGGAACGGCTGCTTTCGGGCGGGGCTTGGCCGCCAACGTCTTGAGCATCGCCGCCGAAATCTTCGGTGTCGACTTGCGCCTCGGCCTCGCCTTCGGCTTGGCGGGGGCCAGCATCGTCTCGACCGCACGCACGGACGCCAGCTGTGCCTTGCGTGCCCGCCGCGTCGTCTTGATGAGCGTCAGGAATGGGTTGCGCATGGCTCTTATCCGATCGATGTGAATGTGAAACCGCGACCTTCCCGCTGAACGGTCCACCTCCCGCCAGATGTCAACGGAAAGCCTGCCCATCAGTTGCTGCACTGCACAAATATTTCTTTTGCCGATCGAATGGAGATCAGACGCTTCGTCTCGCGTTGGGCGTCCGGACACGGAGGATGGTGGGCTCGCGCTCCTTCACACCGGCGTCCCTTGCCTGCCGCTCGCGATGCGACGGGAGACACGCCCCTCGAAACGCTTCGGCGGACCGGCGGCACGGCACGCGGACACCGGCTCTCCGGTCCTCGCCGTTCTCGTGCCGCACAGCAAGGGCCAGGCTACCGGACGGCAAGGCCCTCGGCGTCGAAGCGGTGGATCTTGTCGTCCTGGGGCGTCATGGAAATCCGGTCCCCGTGCTTGACCGGGAACTCGCCGTCGGCGCGCACCGTGAGCGGCTCGTCGCTGACCGGTGAATCGACGTGGAGGAACGTGTCGGACCCCAGATGTTCGGAGACCTTGACCACGCCCGTCCACAATCCCTCGCCGGTGGAGATCCGCACATGCTCGGGCCGCACGCCGATCGTGTGCGCATTGTACTTCTTCGCCTCGGCACCGCCGATGAGGTTCATTTTGGGCGAGCCGATGAAGCCGGCGACGAAGGTGTTGCGCGGATTGGAATAGAGTTCGAGCGGCGAGCCGACCTGCTCGATGTTTCCGGCCCGCAGCACGACGATCTTGTCGGCCATCGTCATCGCCTCGACCTGGTCGTGGGTGACGTAGACCATCGTCGTCTTGAGCCGCTGGTGAAGTTCGGAGATTTCCAGACGCATGCCGACGCGCAGGGCGGCGTCGAGGTTCGACAGGGGTTCGTCGAAGAGGAAGGCGGCGGGCTCGCGCACGATGGCACGCCCGATGGCGACGCGCTGTCGCTGGCCGCCCGAAAGCTGTCCCGGGCGCCGGTCGATGTAGGAATCCAGATTGAGGATCTTGGCCGCATTGTCGACGCGGGCCTTGATCTGCGCCTTGTCCATCTTCGCCATCATCAGCGGAAAGGCGATGTTCTTGCGAACGCTCATGTGCGGATAGAGCGCGTAGGACTGGAACACCATGGCAAGGCGCCGCTGGGCCGGCGGCAGTCCGGTGGCATCGACGCCGTCGATCTCGATCGTGCCCGACGTCGTATCCTCGAGGCCCGCGATGAGGCGGAGTAGCGTGGACTTGCCGCAGCCCGACGGGCCGACGAACACCACGAACTCGCCCTCCTCGATCTTCAGATCGAGATCGGGGATGATGACCACGTCGCCGAAGGCCTTGCGGACGCTCCTGAGCTGAATCTGGCCCATGGGTTCTGACTCCTTACTTGACGGCGCCGAAGGTGAGGCCGCGAACGAGCTGTTTCTGGGAGAACCAGCCGACGATGAGGATGGGGGCGATGGCGAGCATCGAGGCCGCCGAGAGCTTTGCGTAGAAATTGCCCTGGGGACTCGAGAACGAGGCGATGAACGCCGTCAGCGGCGCCGCGCTCGACGTGGTGAGGTTGAGGGTCCAGAACGCTTCGTTCCACGACAGGATCACGTTGAGGAGAACGGTCGAGGCGATGCCCGGAACGGCCATCGGCGCGAGCACCTTGGTGATTTCCTGGCGCAGCGTCGCCCCGTCCATCCGGGCCGCCTCCAGAATGTCGACCGGGATCTCCTTGAAGTAGGTGTAGAGCATCCAGACCATGATCGGCAGGTTGATCAGGAACAGGACGACGATCAGGCCGAGCCGCGAATCCAGAAGGCCGAAGCGGATGAACAGGAGATAGATCGGAATCAGGACGCCGACGGCCGGGAGCATCTTGGTCGACAGCATCCACAGGAGGATGTCCTTCGTCCGCTTCGTCGGCGAGAACGCCATCGCCCAGGCAGCCGGGATGGCGAAGATCAGGCCGAGCGCCGTCGAACCGAGCGCCAGGATGATCGAGTTCATCATGAAGTGGAAATAGTTCGACTGGGTCTGGATCGCCTCGTAGTTCTCGAGGGTCCAGTCGAAGCTGACGAACTGCGGCGGGATCGAGATCGCGGCGAGTTCGGTCTTGAAGGACGTCAGGAACGTCCAGAGGATGGGAAAGAAGATCAGCAATCCGACGGCCCAGGCCAGGATCGTCATGCCGATCTTGCGCCCGGTGGAAACTTTGCGTGCCATGGTCGATCAATCCTGGTTCAAGCGTCGAGATTCTTGCCGATGAGGCGGACGAGGAAGATCGCGACGATGTTCGCCAGGATCACCGCGACGATGCCGCCGGCCGAAGCCGCGCCGATATCGCCGAAGGACGTCGCCTGCTGCGACACGAGATAGGTGATGTTCGTCGACTGCGCGCCCGGCCCGCCCTGGGTCGTCACCAGGATCTCGGCGTAGATCGACAGGAGGAAGATCGTCTGGATCAGGATCACGACGGTGATCGCACGGCCGATATGCGGCAGGGTGATGTACCAGAAGATCGACAGCGCGCCCGCGCCGTCCATCTCGGCGGCCTCCTTCTGTTCCTCCGACAGCGATTGCAACGCGGTGAGAAGGATGAGGGTCGCGAAAGGCAGCCATTGCCATGCGACGATGATGATGATGGCCAGCAGCGGCACCTCGGTCATCCAGTCGATCGGCGCAAGACCGATCGACTGGAGGAACTGGCCGATGACCCCGTAGACCGGGTTCATCATCATGTTCTTCCATACCAGGGCCGCGACGGTCGGCATGACGAAGAACGGCGCGATCACCAGGAGGCGTACGATGTTGACGCCGTAGAACGCCTGGTCGAGCAGCAGCGCGACGAGAATGCCGCCGCCCACGGTGATGCAGAGCACGCCGACCACGAGGATCAGCGTGTTGCCGAGAGCCATGAGAAAGGTCGGATCGGAAAGGAAGTAGCTGTAGTTCTCGAAGCCCACATAGGGCTGCGACATCGGGTTGTAGAGCGTATAGTTCAGCGTGGAGAAATAGAGCGTCATCGCCAGGGGGACGATCATCCACAGGAAGAGGGCGATCACCGAGGGCGCCATCATCAGGCGCGCAATTTTCGTCGTATTCCGTGTCGCCATGGGCCCCCCTCACACGGTTCGCCGGGCGGACCGTTGGGATTGTAACTCACCGGAAAAAGCGTCGATCACCGGGGGCGTGCGGACCGCCGGGACGGTCGATCGCATCGCGATACCCGTCCGGCTTCGGTCCGTCTTTCCGCTCCAGAAGCAAAGGGTCGCTCGCGCGCCGCGAGGGACTTCGGGTCCTGGAACGCACATCGCGGTTTCGGCGTCATCCTCCCGAGATGCCGAACCCGGGCGGCGACGGGCCGCCCGGAGCGTCTTTCGTGAAGCCGGAACGGCTTACTTGATGTAGCCGCCGCGCGTCATCTCGCGGGTGGCGATCGCCTGGGACTGGGCCAGCGCCTGATCGACGGTGGACGAGCCCGAGAGAGCCGCCGCCATCTGCTGGCCGACCGCCGTTCCAAGCCCCTGGAACTCCGGAACCGCGGCGAACTGCAGGCCGACATAGGGCTTGTCGTCGGTGATCGACGGATCGGCATTGTTGATGGCGTTCAAGGTCGCCTCGGCGAACGGAGCCGCGGCGATATAGTCCGGGTTCTCGTACAGCGAGGTGCGCGTTCCGGGCGGCACGTTCGCCCAGCCTTCCTTCTCGGCGACGAGCTCGAGATAGGCCTTGGAGGTCGCCCAGGAGATGAACGTCTGCGCGGCTTCGGCCTTCTCGGAAGAGGCCGGGATCGCCAGCGACCAGGCCCAGAGCCAGTTGAAACCGTCGTTCGGGCAATTCTCGACACCGCACGGAGCGGGCGCGAAGCCAACCTGGTCGGGAACCTGCGACTGCTCGGGATCCGTCACGAAGGAGGCGGCGACGGAGGCATCCATCCACATGCCGCACTTGCCCTGGCCGAACAGCGAGAGGTTCTCGTTGAAGCCGTTGGAAGCGGCGCCCGGAGGGCCGTACTTCGTCATCAGGTCGACATAGAGCGTGACGGCCTTCTTCCAGCCTTCCGACTCGAACTGCGGCTGCCAGTTCGCATCGAAATAGTTCGCGCCGAAGGAGCGGGCCATGTTGCCGAGGAACGCCATGTTCTCGCCCCAGCCCGGCTTGCCGCGAAGACAGATGCCGTAGACGCCGGCTTCCTTGTCGGTCATCTTCTCGGCCGCTTCGGCGATGAAATCCCAGGTCGGCTGTTCCGGCATTTCCAGCCCGGCCTTCTCGAGAAGATCCTTGCGATAGAGCGTCAGCACGCTCTCGGCATAGAACGGCGCGGCATAGAGGGTGCCGTCGACCGACAATGCGTTGGCGATGGCGGGGATCAGGTCGTCCTTGTCATAGTCTTCGCCCAGATCGTCCAGCGGCTTCAGCCAGTCCTGCTTGGCCCAGATCGGAACTTCGTAGGTGCCGATCGTCATCACGTCGAACTGACCGCCATTGGTGGCGATATCGGTGGTCACGCGCTGGCGGAGAATGTTCTCTTCCAGGGTCACCCAGTTCAGGGCGATGTCCGGATGTTCCTGCGTGAAAGCGTCCGTCAGGCCCTGCATGCGGACCATGTCGGAATTGTTGACCGTGCCGATGGTCAGCGTCGTTTCCTGCGCCGCGACGGATGCCGTCACGGCAAGAAGCGCGCCGAACGCGGCCGTCGTCTTCAAAAGGGTCTTGATCGTCATGGTTCCTCCCGATGAATGGTTTGTTTCCGCAACCTTTTTCCGGTCGTCATTGGTGCGAGGAGTTTAGACGGGCCATGTTCGATGTCGAGGATTAAATCATCAGATTCACAATCTCGAATCGAATTCCCTCCGCCTCTCCGCTTCTCGCCCATGAGGCTCCCACGATAGCGGGCGCCTGTAAAAATTCAATCTTTTTGATTTATCGGGCGGCCCGCGTCCGTCGAGCACGCCCACGCGGGCGCAACGTCCTGTCGCATACGAAGAAGCCGCACGCGGCCGACGGCCCATTCCCGTGCTTCATACAACAGAAGACCCGGACCGCCGTTCCGAGCGCTCCGGGTCCTGTCGTCCTGATCGGGATGCGTGCGGTCAGCCTTGCGCGTTCTTCACCGCGCGCCTCGTCACGACCTTGACGAGATTGGCGCGGTAGCCGGACGAGCCGTGCATGTCGCCCATCATCGCGTCCGCCGAGATCGACAGGGGGTCGATCGCCGACGGCTCGAAGCTTGCCGACAAGGCGTTTTCGGCGTCCGCCCACCGGAACACGCCGCTGCTGCCGGCACCCGTGACGCCGACGCCGACGGACCCGTCGCTGCGCTTGGCCACGAAGACGCCGGCCATCGCGTAGCGCGAGGCCGGGTTGCGGAACTTCTCCCAGCCGGCCGCCTGCGGGGGCGTGAAGGAGACGCCGGTGACGATCTCGTTCTCCTCGAGCGCCGTCTCGAACATGCCGGTGAAGAAATCGTCGGCCGCGATCTCGCGCGTGTTCGTGTGGATCGTGCCGCCGAGCGCGAGAAGCGCGGCGGGATAATCCGCCGCCGGGTCGTGGTTGGCGACCGCGCCGCCGACCGTGCCCATGTGGCGCACGGCAGGATCGCCGATGAGGCCGGCGAGATGGGCGAACGTCGGGGCGTGCTGCCTGACCGTGTCGCTCGCATGGATCTCGGCATGGGTCGTGCCGCCGCCGATCGTCAGGCGGCCGTTCTCGAAGCTTATGCCCTTCAGGGCGTCGATATGGCGCAGATCGATCAGCGTGCTCGGCATGGCGAGCCGGGCCTTCATGGTCGGGATCAGCGTCATGCCACCGGACATCAGCTTGCCCTCGCCCTCGCTCGCCGAGAGCATCGCGACCGCCTCGTCGATGCTGGCCGGCCGTTGATAGCTGGTTTCATACATGGAAATTTCCTCCCTTTGGTCCTTGCCGGCGCGGGCTCTTCGCCTGGAAGAGACGCGCGCGCCGGTTCGAAAGACCGTCCTGTTCGAGATCGACGCGAAGCGGGCGGCAGGCCTGCGATGGCCCGCGCCCGTCCATCGTCAGGCGACGGCGTTGATCGCGTTCCACACCTTTTCCGGGGTTGCCGGCATGGTCAGATCATTGTTGCCGATGGCGTCGGTGATCGCATTGATGACAGCCGGCGGCGAGCCGATCGCCCCCGCCTCGCCGCAGCCCTTCAGCCCCAGCGGATTGGTGGTGCAGGGCGTGACCAGGGTCTCGACCTTGAACATGGGCAGATCCCAGGCACGCGGCATGGCGTAGTCCATGTAGGACGCGGTCACGAGCTGGCCGGTCTCGTCATAGTTCACGCCCTCCATCAGCGCCTGGCCGATGCCCTGCGCCAGTCCGCCATGGACCTGACCCTCGACGATCATCGGGTTGATGATGTTGCCGAAATCGTCGGCGGCCACGAAGTCGATGATTTCGGTCACGCCCGTCTCCGGGTCGACCTCGACCTCGCAGATGTAGGTGCCGGCCGGGAAGGTGAAGTTCTGCGGATCGTAGAAGGCGCCTTCCTTCAGGCCCGGCTCCATGCCGTCCGGCAGGTTGTGGCCCGTATAGGCGCTGAGACAGACCTCGTGCCAGGCGAGCTTCTTGTCGGTGCCGGCGACCTTCACCTCGCCGTTCTCGATGACGATGTCGCCCTCGTCGGCCTCCAGCAGATGCGCGCCGATCTTCTTGGCCTTGGCCTCGACCTTGTCGAGCGCCTTGGAGATGGCCGAGCAGCCGACCGCGCCCGAGCGCGAGCCGTAGGTGCCCATGCCGAACTGCACCTTGTCCGTATCGCCGTGGACGATCTGGATATTGTCGACGGAGACGCCGAAGCGCTGGGCGACGACCTGCGCGAACGTCGTCTCGTGGCCCTGGCCGTGGCTGTGCGATCCGGTGAGGACCTCGATCGTGCCGACGGGATTGACCCGGATCTCGGCCGATTCCCACAGGCCGACGCCCGCGCCCAGCGAGCCGACGGCCTTCGACGGCGCGATCCCGCACGCCTCGATATAGCAGCTCATGCCGAGGCCGCGCAGCTTGCCGCGGGCTTTGGCCTCCGCACGGCGCGCCTCGAAGCCGGCAACGTCGATGGTCTTCATCGCCGCTTCCATCGTCGCTTCGAAGTCGCCCGTATCATAGTTCATGATGACGGGCGTCTGGTGCGGGAAGGAGCGGATGAAGTTGATCCGGCGGAAGTCCGCCGGCGAGATGCCGAGCTCGCGCGCCGCCGTCTCCATCGTGCGCTCGATGAGGAAGGTGGCTTCGGGACGACCCGCCCCGCGATAGGCGTCGACGGGCGCGGTGTTGGTGTAGACGCCCTTCACGTTCGCGTAGATCGCCGGAATGTTGTACTGGCCCGACAGCAGCGTCGCGTAGAGATAGGTGGGCGTCGCCGACGAGAACAGCGACATGTAGGCGCCGAGATTGGCGATCGTGTTGACGCGCAGGCCGAGGATCCTGTGATCGGCGTCGAGCGCCATCTCGACGTCCGAGACGTGATCGCGGCCATGGGCGTCGGTGAGGAAGGCCTCGGTGCGGTCGGATGCCCATTTCACCGGGACGAGCGCGCGCTTGGAGGCCCAGAGGCAGACGATCTCTTCGGGATAGATGTAGATCTTGGCGCCGAATCCGCCGCCGACATCCGGGGCGATGACGCGCAGCTTGTGCTCGGGCGCGACATTGTAGAACGCGCTCATCACGAGGCGCGCCACATGCGGATTCTGGGATGTGGTGTAGCAGGTATAATGGTCTTCGGCCGGATTGTAGTGGCCGAGCGTCGCGCGCGGCTCGATCGGGTTCGGCGACAGGCGGTTGTTCAGGATATCGAGCCTGACGACCTTGGCCGGGTTCTCGAACGCCTTCGCGGTCGCTTCGGCATCGCCGATCTCCCAGTCGAAGGAAATGTTGTTCTCCGCTTCCGGATGAAGCTGCGGCGCGCCCTCCTTGATGGCGTCCGGGCCCTTCACGACCACGGGCAGTTCCTCATACTCGATCATGACCGCCTCGGCGGCGTCCCGGGCCTGGGCCTGGGTGTCGCCGATCACGATGCCGATCGGCTGCCCGACATAGCGCACGATCTGGTCGGCGAGCGCGGGATAGGCGCCCATCTTCATCGGCGAACCGTCCTTCGACGTCACCTGCCAGCCGCAGATGATGTTGCCGATGCCGTCCGCCTTGAGCTGCTGTCCGTCGAGAAACTCGACGAAGCCCGGCATGTCCCGCGCGGCCGACGCGTCGATCGAGACGATCCTCGCATGGGCGTGCGGCGATCGAACGAACGCGGCATGCTTCATGCCCGGAACGGACATGTCGTCCGTGTAGCGTCCCATCCCGGTGATGAAACGACGGTCCTCCTTGCGCAGGACCTTTGCGCCAATACCTTCGACACCCATTGGTGTTCCTCCCAAAAATCTTGCCTGCGGCGGCCGCGTCCATGAAATTCATGCGCGCCGCCCGTCCGAATTCATGCTGTCCCATGCCGCCGCCGGCGGCATCGCGTCACTCGGCCGCGACGGCCCGGGCGCCCATCTTGGACGCGGCGTCGAGAGCGGCCTTCACGATGTTGTGGTAGCCGGTGCAGCGGCAGATATTGCCGTCGAGTTCCTCGCGCACGGTCGCCTCGTCGAGCTCGGAGCCATGGCGGGAGATCATGTCGGTGACGGTCATGATCATGCCGGGCGTGCAGTAGCCGCACTGCAGACCGTGATGTTCCTTGAATGCCGTCTGAACGGCCGACAGGTCCTGACCCTTGGCGATGCCTTCGATCGTCGTCACATGCGATCCCGAGGCCTGCACCGCGAGCATCGAGCAGGATTTGACCGCCTTGCCATCGAGATGAACGACGCAGGCCCCGCACTGCGAGGTGTCGCATCCCACATGCGTACCCGTCAGATGAAGGGTTTCGCGCAGGAAATGCACCAGCAGCGTGCGATCCTCGCATTCGCCGGCAACGTTCCGCCCGTTCACCGTCATGGAAACTTTGCTCACTGAATTCCTCCCGTAAAATCCACATGCGACCCGATCGAACGGCGCGCATTCTCCAGATGCCGTCCTGCCCGGCGGCACTCCCACGCCACCCGCAGTTTCGAAACCGAACGTGCCGTCTTTCGGTGGCGGATGCAAGACGAGCGAACGGTCGCGGCGTCGTGGCCGAAACCGGGAGACCGAGGCGCGCCCGGCGATCCCCACAGCGCTCCCGGGCTGCGGGCGGCGAGGCGCTCGGCGATCCGGCGGGCATGGCCGCAATCGCGCGGCGGCGTCCGGCCCGCGAACCTTCGCGGTCCTGTGACAGGTTCGGCACAAGGCGCCGGCGTTCCGCACGCCGCCGGGTCGAATCGACGCAAGTGTGATCGGTCGGCGGTTGTTATCTTTAACCAAATCGTTCTTTTTGTCGGCAAGTATCTAGGAGCGCCCGTCGCGATGGAATCGATTTCGGTCGACGCCATCGGGTCCGATACGCGATCGCCGTGGGGATACGGCCGATCGTCGACGGGGAGCGTCATGAGGACGCTGCGAGGGGGTAGTTGCGTTTTGAGGATTTGGCCCCGCCAGATCGTTCGGGTCGTCGTCGCGACGATGCTCGCCGGGGTGCTTGCACCGAGGCCGGCTTCGGCGTTCGAGCTGTTCGGATTCAAGTTTTTCGAAAGCGAGAACGAGGACGACGGCTTCGACGTCATCAATCCGCTCGACTATTCGGTCCGCATCGAGATCACGCCGACGCCCGACGGCGACGAGGATCTGGCCTCGACGCTCGAGGACGCCTCGGTTCTGGTGTCCGACGAGGACGATCCCGCGGCGGGCTCGCTCGGGCTCATCGCCAAGGCCAAGAACGATCGCAAGCGTCTCGTCGCCGCACTCTACGAGAATGCGCGCTATGACGGGCTCGTCTACATCTTCATCGACGGCCAGAACGTCGCCGACATTCTGCCCGACACCAAATTCGACGATTCCCGGCCCGTCCCGGTGCTGATCCGGGTGCTGCCGGGACCGAAATATACGCTGGGCCAGGTGTCCGTGGATGCCGGCGGCATTCCCGTCGATCCCTCCGAATTCGGCCTCGAGACCGGCGGCTCGGCCTCCTCGGTCGCCGTCCTCGAGGCCGAGGCCAAGCTCTACAACGATCTTCGCGAGGAAGGCCGGCCCTTCGTCGCCGTCACCCGGCGCGACATCCTGGCGGACGCGGCCACCGACAGGCTCGACTATCTGACCGACCTGTCGCCGGGAAATCCGGTCCCGTTCGGCGAGACCTGGGTTTCAGGCCCCGAAGATGTCGATCCCGGCTTCGTCGCCTACATGGCCGGCATCTATCCGGGAGAGGTGTTCTCGCCCGAGGAGCTCGAGAAAGCCCGCCAGCGCCTCGTCGATCTCGGCGTCTTTTCCTCGGTCGTCGTCAAGGAAGCCAAGGGCCAGGCGCCGGACGGCAGCCTGCCGGTTCAGGTCACCGTCGCCGAACGCCAGAACTTCGGATTCTACGGCCTCGGCGCGACCTATTCGAACACGGAAGGCGCCGGCGCGTCCGGCTATATCGGCCATCGCAACCTGTTCGGCCGGGCTGAGAACATCCGCCTCGACGCGTCCGTCTCGCGCATCGGCGCAACCGCGATCTCGGGCAATGCGCGCGAGCTCGACGGTTTCGACTTCGCGACGTCGCTCGTCTTCAAGAAGCCGGGCGTGCTCGGTCCGGATTCGGTCTATGTCGGATCGATCGCGGCGGGCCGCGAACAGCCGCTCGCCTACGACCGCCTGTTCGTCAACGCGACCAGCGGCGTGGAATACGAACTCGACGACGTCCAGACGATCGCGGCGGGCGTGAAGGTCGAGTATGAAGAGATCACCGACTTCCTCGACACGCGGGACTATCTCATCGGCTCGGTGCCGATCCTCTACACGTTCGACAATCGCGACAACGAGTTGAACCCGACGGAAGGGTTCTACGCGCAGGCCCGGCTGGAGCCCTCCTACGGCGTCAACACCCAGACGTTCTTCCTCAACACCCGCCTCGACGGCCGCACCTACTATTCGCCGCTCGAAAGCGACCGGCTCATTCTCGCCGGCCGGCTCGGCTACGGCACGGTGTTCGGCGCCGACCTCGAGGACGTCCCGAACGATCGCCGCTTCTATGCCGGCGGCGGCGGATCGGTGCGCGGCTACGAGTTCCAGTCGATCAGCCCCTATTTTCCCGATGTCGCCGGTCCCGGCCAGAACGAGATCTTCGTCGACACGCCGCAGGGCGGGCTTTCGCTGCTCGAAGGTGCGGCCGAAGCGCGGATCGGCGTCACCGAAAACATTCAGGTGGTGCCCTTCGTCGATTTCGGACTTGCCTCGCAGGATCTCGTTCCCGATTTCGGCGACCTCAAGATCGGGGCCGGCATCGGCGCGCGCTACCTGACGAGCTTCGGCCCGATCCGCGTCGATGTCGGCGTCCCGCTCGATCCGGGCCCGCGCGACGCGAGCTTCCAGTTTTACGCAGGCATCGGACAGGCCTTTTGATCATGACCGCATTCGCCCGCTTCCTCGCGATCCTGTTCGGCGTCCTGCTCGCAGGCTCGCTCGCATCCCCGCGTGAAGCCGGCGCCCAGGAATTCGTCGCGAACCAGATCGAGAACCTGATCAATTCCGAGACGTTGACCGTCGACATCCAGGGTCTGTCGGGCGCGATCAGCGGCAATGTGCGGATCGAGAGCGTCACGGTCGCGGACCCGCAGGGTGTGTTCCTCACCGCGAGCGATCTCGCGCTCGACTGGTCGCCCTTCTCGCTCGTTCGCTCGAACGTCAGCGTCGAGAACCTGACCGCCGGCCAGATCGTCCTGGAACGCCTGCCCGTCGGCCAGCCGCAGGCGGCGGAAGACGAGACCGGCGGCGGCTTTTCCCTCCCCTCGATCACCGCCGATATCGACAATATCGCCATCGACGAGTTCATCCTCGGCGAGGCGATCGCGGGAACCCGGGCGCGGCTTTCGGCGCAGGCCTCCCTGTCGCTCGCGGACGATCCGGTCAATCTCGCCCTTTCGGCCAATATCGAACGGCTCGACCAGCCGGGACGCATCGCGCTCGATCTCGCCTTCGCGCCGGCCGAGAACCAGCTGACGGTGGATATCCAGGCGAGCGAGCCCCAGGGCGGCCTCGTCGCGACGCTTCTCGACATTCCCGATCGCCCGGCCGTCGAGCTTTCGGTGAACGGGTCCGGCCCGCTGTCGAACTTCATGGCGAACGGCGAACTGACCATTGCCGGCGAACAGGCCGCCTCGCTGACCGCGCGCGCCGACGAGATCGAGACGGGGCGCCGCATCTCCCTCGCACTCTCGGTCGCGGCCGCGCGCTTCGTTCCTGACGCCTACAGCCGCTATGTCGAGGGCGGCGCCAATCTCGACGCGCAGATCGTCCTGAATTCCGACGGCACCTACCGGATCGAACAGGCCCAGCTCGCCTCGAACGCGCTGCGGCTGAACGCCGAAGGCACGCTCGATCCAAGCGGTCCGGGCAACGATCTCACCCTCTCGCTCACCTCCCCCGACCAAGGCGCGATCGACATCGCGTTCGGAGAGACGAGCCTCTCGATCCAGTCGTTCACCGCCGCGATCGACGGCGCGCTCTCGAACGCGGCGCTCGACCTTGCCGCACAGCTTCCCGCCGGCGGCTGGGGCCCTTATCGGGCGACCGGCGTCGACGCTGCGGTGACGAGCGCCGGCTTCGACGTCACCGGCCTGCGCGGCCCGCTGCGGATCGTCGCGACGGCCGAAGGCATGGCCGCGCCCGAAGGCATCCAGGAACGCGTCCTCACCGCGCCGCTGCGCATCGCGGTCGACGGCGCCCTGACCGAAGCGGGCCTGCGCTTCGATCCGTCGACGGCGACCACCGAGACGGCCGAGCTTTCCGTGCAGGGCACGGCGGCGCTCGACTTTTCCGTCTTCGACCTGACGGTGGATTCGACCTTCCAGACATCGGCGCTATCCGCCGCGCTTGTCCCCATCGCGGGCGAAACGCTCGGCCTTGCGGGCAATGTCGAGCGCACCCCGACCGGCGGATTTCGCGTCTCGGACCTTGCCCTCGATTCGACCGGCCTTGCGATCGCGGGCAATGCGGCGCTCGAAAACGAGAGCGTGTCCGCCGACATCACCGGCCAGCTCAAGGAGGCGGCCAGCCTCAACGCGTCCCTTGCGGGCACCGCGGAGTTCGCGCTTGAGGCAAGCGGCCCGCTCGACAAGCCGGACATCGACCTGACCCTCGACGGCAACCAGCTCTCGATCAACGGCCAGGAACTGGCCGATCTCGAAGTCTTGGCGCGCGGCTCGCTCGCGTCCGACGCCCCCACCGGCACGCTCCGGATCACCGGCACCCTCGACGGCGCGCCGCTCGAGGGACGCGCGGACCTGCGCACCCAGCCCAATGGCGACCGGCAGATCGCCGATCTCCTCATCCGCCAGGGCGAGAACCGGGTGACCGGCGATCTGACGCTGACCGAAAACTTCACGCCGCTCGGTTCCATCCGGGTCGCGATCGAGGATCTCGGTCCGCTCGCCGCGCTCGGCGGCCTCGATGCGTCGGGCGACGTCAACGGCACGATCGGCCTCGACCGGGCGGCCGACGGCACGCCGATCGCCCGGCCCGAGATCACGGCGAGCAATCTGACCGTCGCCGGCACGACGCTGCAGGGTGCGGCCATCGATGTCGATGTCGCCGACTATCTTGGAACGCCTTTCGCGACCGGCTCCGTGACCGCCACGGCGATCGATACCGGCGCCGTCGCCCTCTCCGATCTCGACGTCCAGCTGACCCGCGAGGGCGAATTCAACGCGCTTGCCGCGACCGCCCGGGCGAACGGGGTGCCGATCGACCTGGGCGCGCGCGCGCGCTTCGCCCCGGACGAGACGGTCCTGGCGCTGACCCGGCTCATCGCCG
The DNA here is from genome assembly GCF_034321785.1 of Fulvimarina uroteuthidis. NCBI lineage: Bacteria > Pseudomonadati > Pseudomonadota > Alphaproteobacteria > Hyphomicrobiales > Aurantimonadaceae > Fulvimarina > Fulvimarina uroteuthidis. The sequence continues at coordinate 716,944 of NZ_JAXLPB010000001.1, forward strand.
ACATTCCCGAGGCCCGCGTCGCGCTTCAAGACAGTGCGCAGGTCCGCATCGCGGACGGCACGACCAGCCTCGACGGGTTCACCCTCGCCGTCGGCGACGGCTCGCTCTCCGTCGAGGGCAGCATCGGCGAACGCCTCGATCTCACCGCCGCCATGAACGCGGTTCCGCTGGCGGTCGCCGGACCGTTCGTCGACGGCGTCGATCCGGCCGGCACGATTTCGGGCACCGCCGAGGTGTCCGGCACGAGCGCCGATCCGACGGCCGTCTTCGATGTTTCGGGGCAAGACCTGACCACGCGGCAACTCGCCGAGACCGACGTTCCGCCGGTCGATCTCAGCGCGAACGGCCGGTACGCAGACGGCGTTCTGACGCTGACCGAGGCGAACGCGACCTTCGGCGAAGGATCGCTCACCGCCTCCGGCTCGATCGGCGAGACCTACGATCTGACCGCCACCTTGCGGGAACTGCCCGTGGGTCTTGCGAACGGCTTCGTGCCGGGGCTCGACGCCAGCGGCGATCTGTCCGGCAATGCGCGCGTCACCGGACCGCGCGACGATCCGAACGCGACGTTCGACCTTTCGGGTTCCGGCATCACCACGCCGCAGGTTTCGCAAGCCGGCATCCAGCCGCTGACCCTCGACGTCGCGGGCGCCTATGCGGACGGGACGGCCACCATCGAACGGGCGAACATCGTCGCGGGCCCGGCATCGCTGACAGCGTCCGGCACCGTCGGCCAGACCCTCGACCTCGAGGCGCAGCTCGACCAGTTCCCGGTCGGCATCGCCAACGCCTTCGTCGAGAACCTCAACGCCGCCGGCACGCTTTCGGGCACGGCGACGGCGACGGGCCCGGTGGGCGATCCGGCCGCGACCATCGACATTTCCGGCTCTGGAATCACGACGCGCGAGATCGTCCAGTCCGGCATCCAGCCGCTCAGCCTGCAGCTTTCGGGCACCTACGCGGAAGGCACGGCAAGGATCGCCACGGGCACCGTCAATGTCGGCGACGGCTCCCTCGCCCTGTCGGGATCGGTCGGGCAGGATCTCGACGTCGACCTGGCGATCGACCGCTTGCCTGTCGGGCTCGCGAACGGCTTCGTCGAGGATCTCGGCGCGAGCGGCACGATCTCGGGCACGGCTTCGGCGACGGGCTCGATATCCGATCCCGCCGCCGAATTCACGCTGACCGGGCGCCAGATCACGACGCAGGCGATCTCGGCGAGCGGCATCGATCCACTCAGCCTCGACGTTTCGGGCGCCTACGCCAACCAGACGCTGACGCTGACCAATGCAGAGCTCGATGTCGGCACCGGCTCGCTGACAGCGTCGGGCACGGTCGGTGACGAACTCGTCCTCGATCTTGCCATCGACGAGTTGCCGGTCGGCCTTGCCAACGGCTTCGTCGAGGGGCTCGGCGCACAAGGCACGATCTCCGGCACCGGCATGGCGACGGGTTCGCTGTCCGACCCCCAGGCCGAATTCTCGCTTCAGGGTCGCGGCATCACCACGGCCGATATCGCCCGCTCCGGCATCGCGCCGCTGACGCTGGATGCGGCCGGTTCCTTCAGCGACGGCACCCTGTCCCTCCAGACGGCGGAACTCGATGTCGGAACCGGATCTCTCATCGCATCGGGAACGGTCGGCGAAAATCTCGATATCGACGTCGATCTGAACGCCCTGCCTGTCGGCCTCGCCAACGGCTTCGTGGAAGGGCTTGGCGCGGAAGGCACGATCTCCGGCACGGCCTCGGCCACCGGCTCCCTGTCCGATCCGAACGCGGACTTCCAGCTGAACGGATCCGGTATCACGACCCGGCAATTGAAGGACGGCGATGTCGCCCCCCTGACGCTCGAGGCGGCTGGCTCCTACGCAAACGGTACGCTGACCCTTGCCAACGCGGCGCTGGACATCGGCTCGGGTTCGCTGACGGCGTCCGGCACGGTCGGCGACAGCCTCGACATCACCGCCGATCTCGAAGCGTTGCCCGTGGCGCTGGCCAACGGCTTCGTCGAAGGCCTCGGCGCGCAAGGCACGATCTCCGGCACGGCGCGGGCAACCGGCCCCCTGGCGAACCCCGACGCCAGCTTCGACCTTCAGGGTTCGGGCATCACGACAGCCCAGATCGCGCGCTCGAACACCCCGCCCCTTTCCTTCGATGCCGCCGGTGCATACGCGGACGGAACCGTGCGGCTCGAAACGGCGGCGGTGAATGTCGGCAACGGATCGCTCACGGCATCGGGCACGATCGGCCAGACCCTCGACGTCTCGCTCGCCCTGAACCAGCTACCGGTCGGCCTTGCCAACGGTTTCGTCGAAGGTCTCGGCGCACAGGGCACGCTCTCGGGCACGGCCGAAGCGACCGGTTCGGTCTCGAACCCGAACGCCGCCTTCGATATCTCGGCGTCCAACGTCTCGGTCGCCCAGAGCCGCGCCGCCGGCGCGCCCGCGATCGACGCCGCCATCGCCGGCACCTATGCCGACCAGGCCGTCGACCTGTCGCAGGCCGTGTTCAACGTCGGCCCGGGTCGCATCACGGTGACGGGCTCGGCCAGCGCCGGCAATCTCGATCTCGACGTCGCCATCGCGAACCTGCCGGCCTCGATCGCCAGCGCCGCGGCGCCAGGCATCGATCCGCAGGGCACGATCAACGGCACGGTGTCGGTCGACGGCTCGCCATCCAGCCCGTCGGTTCAGTACGATATCGATGCGTCCGGCGTATCGGTCGCGCAGACCCGCAACGCCGGCATCGGTGCGCTCGCCATCGATACGAGCGGCACCTTCGCCAACAATGTCGTCACGACCGATACCAGCGTTTCGGGCGCGGGGATCGCGCTCGACGCCAGCGGCTCGGTGAACCTGTCCGGCACGCCGACGCTGAACATCGCCGTCGACGGCACCGCCCCTCTGGAACTGGCCAACCGGACGCTCGCGGAAGGCGGCCGCTCGATCACCGGCACCGTCGCTGTCGACGCCAACATCACGGGACCGGTCACCCAGCCGAACGTCACCGGCTCGATCTCGACGTCGGGCGCGCGCTTCGTCGACGCCACGGCCAATCTCGTCGTCGACAACATCACGACGAGGATCGACCTGAACGGCCAGACGGCGACGATCAGCACGTTCTCGGCCAATCTCGGCCAGGGCGGCACCATCGAAGCCGGGGGCACGGTCTCGCTCGCCGCCCCCTTCGACGCGAACATCTCTGTGCGCCTCGACGACGGTCGCTATACCGATGGCGAGATCGTCACGGCGACGCTCTCGGCGGACCTTGCCATCACCGGCCCGTTGACCGACGGGCCGACGATCGCCGGCACGATCACATCGGACGAGATCAACGTTCTCGTTCCCGAAAACCTGCCGAGCTCGCTCGCCCGCATCGACGTGACCCATGTGAACGCCAATCCGGCGGTCTACGAACAGCAGCGCGAACTCAATCCGGAAAGCGCCGCCGGGACTTCGGGCAGCGCCGGCGTCAATCTCGACATCACCTTCTCGGCGCCCAACCAGGTGTTCGTGCGTGGCCGGGGGCTTGATCTGGAGCTCGGCGGAACGATCCAGATCGAGGGCAATTCGGCTTCCCCCGAAATCACCGGCGCCTTCGACCTGATCCGGGGCCGCTTCGGCATTCTGGGCAAGCGGCTTGACTTCCAGGAAGGCACCTTGACCTTCACCGGCAATCTCGTGCCGACCCTGGATCTTTTGGCAAGCTCGACCAGCGGCGACGTCACCGTGTTCATCGCCGTGACGGGCCCGGCGGACGATCCGAGCTTCACCTTCTCGTCGAACCCGAACCTTCCCCAGGACGAAGTCTTGGCCCGCCTGATCTTCCAGCAGGGCACGAGCGATCTGTCGCCCTTGCAGATCGCGCAATTGGCCGAGGCCGCCGCGTCGCTGGCGGGCGTCGGAGGCTCGACCGGGCTTCTGGAGAACCTGCGCTCGCAGCTCGGCGTCGACGATCTCGACATTTCGACGACGGCCGATGGCGAAACCGCGGTCGGGGCCGGCAAGTATATCAACGACAACATCTATCTTGGCGTCGATTCGACCGGACGCGTGTCCGTCGACCTGAACCTGGGCGCGGGCCTCAAGGCGCGCGGCTCGGTGAACGGCGAAGGCAGCAGCGAGGTCGGCGTCTTCTACGAAGGCGAATTCTGATCGCAGCTTGCCGTTTTCGACCAGCCGGGGCGGGTCCGGTTCGAGCCCGGCGCACGGGCGGGACCCGGCCGGCTCCCCGATCGCGCCTTCGGCAGACATCCGAACCGGGCGGCGATGCGTAGCTATGGGAACAGGATCCGCGTCCTTCCCGTCACGCAGGCGCTGGGGGAAGGACGCCGGATCGAACCCTTGCCCAAACGGAGGTCGTCGCATGGCTTTGAGACCCGTCAATCGCCGGACGTTCGCGGCCGGGCTCGTCGCCGCGCTCGCCATGCCGCATCTTGCCGCGAATGCGCGCGCAGAGACCGGCTTCGGGACCGTTCGCCTCGTCCGCACGCCCGCCTGCGGCAACGATCCGCTGACGCCGGCGCAGACGGCGGGCCCGTTCTTCTCGTCCGGGTCCCCGCGCAAGGCCAACTTCACCCGCGACAGCGAGGGCGGCGCGCCGATCCTCCTCTTCGGTCTGGTTCTCGACCGGGACTGCCGCCCGGTCCCGGGCGCCAAAATCGATATCTGGCATGCCGATGCGGCCGGCCGCTACGACAATTCCGGGTTCCGGTTGCGCGGCCACCAGTTTTCCGACGATCAGGGCCGATGGCGCGTGCAGACGATCCTTCCCGGGCTCTATCCCGGCCGCACGCGCCATATCCATGTGCGGGTCCAGCCACGCGGCGGGTCGATCCTGACGACCCAGCTCTATTTTCCGCGGATCGCGCAGAACCGCCGGGACGGTCTCTTCGACCCCAATCTCCTGATGGCGTTCGATCCCGGGGCCGGGCGCGGCCGCTTCGACTTCGTGGTGTGAGCCGGCCGTCCTTGCGCCGGCCCGATGGCTGGACTTCTCTGTCCGACGGTCGATATCAGACGGTCGGAAACAGGCGTGCGATCGGAGCCTCCCGGACGATCCGGATGCGCCGGGCAATGCGGCCCGGAGCGTATCGGGATCGGCGCGGCGAGCGCGGGGTTCGCACGCGCTGACCTGCCTGCAACCAGCCTCCGGCCTGCGTGCGCGGGGGCATGCGGGGCGAAGATGCGCGTCGATTTTCGCGTTTCGAGCCCGTATCCGTCACCCACAAGCTTGAGCGAGAGCCTTCATGCCCATCAGCATCAATCCCGCCACCGGCGACATCATCGAGGAATATGCCGAGCACACCGACAGCGATATCGAGCGCGCCCTCGGCAATGCCGATCTGGCCTATCGCGACTGGCGCAGGTCGAGCCTTCGGGACCGCTCGGACCTTCTGATGCGGATCGCGGACGGCCTCGAGGCGCGCAAGGAGGATCTGGGCCGGATCGCGACCCTCGAAATGGGCAAGCGTATCAAGGAGGCGGTGGCCGAGGTCGAGAAGTGCGCGATGGCCTGCCGCTACTATGCCGAGCACGGCCCGCAGATGATCGCCGACGATCATCGCGCCGGGGGCCCGGCTTCGGAGAACTTCGTCGCCTATCTGCCGATCGGGCCGATTCTCGCCGTGATGCCGTGGAACTTCCCCTACTGGCAGTGCCTCCGCTTCGTCGCGCCGGCCGTCATGGCGGGCAATGTCGCGCTCCTCAAGCACGCCTCGAACGTGTCGCGCTGTGCGCTCGAGATCGAACGGGTGATGCTCGATGCCGGCGCGCCTCAGGGCGTGTTCCAGACACTCCTGATCTCCTCCTCCAAGGTCGAAGGCATCCTGAAGGACCGTCGCATCAGGGCGGCGACGCTCACCGGATCTGAAGGCGCGGGCGCCGCCGTCGCGGCAACGTGCGGGCGCGAGATCAAGACGACCGTCCTCGAACTCGGCGGCTCCGACCCGTTCATCGTCATGCCCTCGGCCGACTTGCCGAAGGCGATCGATCTCGGCATCACGGCCCGCATGCAGAACAACGGCCAGAGCTGCATCGCCGGCAAGCGCTTCATCGTTCACGCAGATGTCTACGAGCGCTATCTCGAAGCCTATGCCGAACGGGTCGAGGCGATGACGCTCGGAGATCCGATGGATGCGCAGACCGATCTCGGTCCGCTTTCGACGCAACAGGGCGTTGCCGATCTCAAGGACCAGATCGACCGCTCCGTGAAGGCCGGCGCACGGCTCGTTGCCGGCGGCGAGGCACCGGAGGGACCGGGCTTCTTCTACAAGGCGTCCATCCTGGCGGACGTTCCCGAAAACGCCCCGGCCTATCGCGAGGAGCTCTTCGGCCCCTGCGCCATCATGTTCAAGGTGACATCCATCGACGAGGCGATCGATCTGGCGAACGATTCCGATTTCGGGCTCGGCGGCGCGGTCTTCACGAACGATCGGGCCGAACAGGATCGCTTCATCCGCGAACTCGATACCGGCGGCACGCACATCAACCGGATGACGGCGTCCCACCCGGCTCTGCCCTTCGGCGGCGTGAAGCTCTCCGGCTACGGCCGCGAACTGTCCCACGAGGGCATCCGCGCCTTCATGAACGCCAAGACCGTCACGCGCGACTGACGCTTCGGGCGAGGATCGTTCGCGGGCGGGCTCTGACGCGGAGGCGTCCGAGCCCGCCCCGCCGTCCGGGGCGCGCCGGGCGACCCGTGCCGACGAGACGCGTCTATCGGGGCCGGTCGGTCAGCCTCATAAAAGTGCAATCTTGCAATTTGTTCGAATGGAGGGCACCCATGTGTCCCGATGCGGCGTACCGCCTTCGCGCGGTCCGTTTGAACTATTCGCACCATTCGCTAGGATTGCCGGAATGCGCATGATAGTTCGTCGGGCCGAAGAACACAGCCAGATCTGGGAGTGAGCCTTGTATCCTGACGCGATTGCAAGCGCGGCGGCACGTGCCGAGAAGATCGGCATCCGCGCCCTGTTCGAGACCGACGGCAACCGCTTCGACACGATGTCGTTCGCGCAGGACGATCTGATCCTCGATCTGTCGAAGACGGCGATCGACGGCGAGGCGCTCCGGGCGCTGCTCGCCTTCGCCGGCGACCGGGGCGTCGAGGCAGGGCGCGACGCGATGTTCGCCGGCCGGAAGATCAACGAGACCGAGGGCCGCAGCGTCCTCCACCCTGCCCTGCGCGGCCTGCCCGAAGACGGCTTTGCCGCCGACGGAAGGAAGGTCGGCGACGATGTCGAGAGCGTGCTCCGGCAGATGGGCGACTTCGCGGACGGCGTGCGCGACGGCGGCGAGACCGGCGCGATGGGTCACGCCTTCACCGACGTGGTCAATATCGGCATCGGCGGCTCCGATCTCGGCCCCGCCATGGCGACGCTGGCGCTGCGCCCCTATCATGACGGGCCGGACATCCATTACGTCTCCAACGTCGACGGCGCGCACCTGTCCGACACGCTGGAGACGCTTGATCCCAGGACCACCCTCGTCATCGTCGCCTCGAAAACCTTCACGACGATCGAGACCATGACGAACGCGGCGACGGCGCGGCGCTGGATCGTCGCCGCGCTCGGCGAGGATGCGGTGAAGCATCATTTCGCCGCCGTCTCGACCGCGCTCGACAAGGTCGCCGAATTCGGCATTTCGGACGATCGCATCTTCGGCTTCTGGGACTGGGTCGGCGGGCGCTATTCCATCTGGTCGGCCATCGGCCTGCCGCTGGCGATCGCGGTCGGCCCCGAAGGGTTCCGCGAATTCCTCGCCGGGGCGCGCGAGATGGACCGGCATTTCCTGTCGGCCCCGATGGCGGACAATCTACCCGTCCTGCTCGGCCTTGCCGGCTGGTGGCACCGGGTCGCCATGGACTGCCCGACGCGGGCGATCATCCCCTACGACCAGCGCCTGTCGCGATTTCCCGCCTATCTCCAGCAGCTCGACATGGAATCGAACGGCAAGCGTGTCGGCCGCGACGGCGAGCCGGTGGCGATCTCCGGTCCCGTCGCCTGGGGCGAGCCCGGCACGAACGGCCAGCACGCCTTCTTCCAGCTGATCCATCAGGGCACCGACATCGTCCCCGTCGAGTTTCTCGTCGGCGCCAACGCCCATGAGGGCGAGGACATGCGGGTGCACCAGGATCTGCTCCTGGCCAACTGCCTTGCCCAGTCGGCCGCGCTGATGCGCGGGCGCACCCTCGACGAGGCCCGCAGGCAGCTGCTCGATGCGGGCGCCTCGCCGGAAGAGGCCGACCGCATCGCCCCGCACCGGGTGTTTCCCGGCGACCGCCCCTCGATCACCCTCTTATATGCGACGCTCGACGCCCGAACCCTCGGGCGCCTGATCGCACTCTACGAACACCGCGTTTTCGTCGAAGCCCAGCTCTTCGGCATCAACGCATTCGATCAATGGGGTGTCGAACTTGGCAAGGAACTCGCCAAAGACCTCGTCCCGGTCGTGACGGGAGAACAGGACGCCGGGGACCGCGACGGCTCCACGCGCGGCCTCGTTGCGGCCATCCAGGCTTTGAGAAGGAAATAGGACATCATGTCAGCCACGACCCGCATCGACGCTCCCGTTCCAGAGCGGCGCTCCAACGACACCGACGCGCTTGCCAAGCAGATCCTCGAAAAGATGACCTATTCGATCGGCAAGCATCCCGATCAGGCGCGCAAATATGACTGGCTTCGCGCGACGACCCTCGTCGTTCGCGACCGGATCATCGACCGGTGGTTCGAGTCCGGCAACCGGATCGAGACCAGCGGCGGCAAGGAAGTCTGCTACCTGTCGATGGAGTTTCTGATCGGCCGCCTCCTGCGCGATGCGATCAACAATCTTCAACTGACCGGGCCGATCACGGATGCGCTGGCCAAGTTCGGCGTCGAGCTCGACATGGTCGAACTCCTGGAGCCCGATGCCGCGCTCGGCAATGGGGGCCTCGGGCGCCTGGCCGCCTGCTTCATGGAATCCATGGCCTCGACCGGCGTGCCCGGCTATGGCTACGGCATCCGCTACGTGCATGGCTTCTTCCGCCAGGAAATCTCCGATGGCAGCCAGGTCGAGCTGCCCGAGACCTGGCTCGTCCACGGCAATCCCTGGGAGTTCGAGCGCCGCGACGCATCCTACGAGATCGGCTTCGGCGGAACCGTCAACACCATCCACGAAACCGGCAAGCCGCCGCGCCAGATGTGGCGCCCGTCCGAACGGGTTCTCGCCGTCGCCTACGACACGCCCATGGTGGGCTGGCGCGGCGAGCAGATCAACACGCTTCGCCTGTGGAGCGCCCAGGCCGTCGATCCGATCCTTCTCGACGCCTTCAACCAGGGCGACCATATCGGCGCGCTGGTGGAATCCAACAAGGCCGAGGCGATCACCCGCGTCCTCTACCCGGCCGATTCCCACCAAGCCGGCCAGGAGCTGCGCCTCCGGCAGGAATACTTCTTCTCGTCCGCCTCCCTCCAGGACATGATCAAGCGCCACCTGAAGCGGCACGGCACCATCGAAACCCTGGCCGACAAGGTCGCCGTCCAGTTGAACGACACCCATCCGGCGGTCTCGATCGCCGAGCTGATGCGGCTTCTGGTCGACGTGCACGGCGTTGCGTGGGGGCAGGCCTGGGACATCACCCGCGCGACCTGCGGCTACACCAACCACACGCTCCTGCCCGAAGCGCTGGAGCACTGGCCGATCCACCTCTTCGAGCGGCTCCTGCCGCGCCAGATGCAGATCATCTACACGATCAACGCCGAGATCATCCGCTTTGCGGCCCAGGAAAAGCGCTTCGAGAGCTCGGACATCGCCGCGATCTCGCTGATCGACGAAGGCAACGGACGCCGGGTCCGCATGGGCCAGCTCGCCTTCGTCGGCTCCCACGCGGTCAACGGCGTCTCGGCGCTCCACACCGACCTGATGAAGGAAACGGTGTTCCAGGCGCTGCACAAGCTCTATCCCGACCGCATCCAGAACAAGACGAACGGCGTGACGCCGCGCCGCTGGCTGATGGAGTGCAATCCCGAGCTGACCGACCTCATCCAGGAAGCGATCGGTCCGGCGTTCATCGACGATATCGAGAAGATCAAGGATATCGACAAGTTGGCCGGCGATGCGGGCTTTGTCGAGAAGTTCGGCGCCGTGAAGCGCCGGAAGAAGGAGCAGCTCGCCCATCTGATTTCCGAGCGCATGGCGCTGCAGGTGAACCCGGACGCGATCTTCGACATCCAGGTCAAGCGCATCCATGAATACAAGCGCCAGCTTCTCAACATCATCGAGGCGGTCGCCCTCTACGACCAGATCCGCTCCCATCCGGAGAAGAGCTGGACGCCGCGCGTCAAGATCTTCGCCGGCAAGGCCGCACCGAGCTACGCGCAGGCCAAGGAGATCATCCAGCTTGCGAACGATGTCGCCCGGCTGATCAATTCCGATCCGGTGGTGCGCGATCTTTTGAAGGTCGTGTTCATTCCGAACTACAACGTATCCGTCGCCGAGATCATCATGCCTGCCGCCGATCTGTCCGAGCAGATCTCGACCGCCGGGCTCGAGGCCTCGGGCACCGGCAACATGAAGTTCGCGCTCAACGGCGCCCTGACGATCGGGACGCTCGACGGCGCCAATGTCGAGATGCGGGAGCATATTGGCGACGAGAATATCTTCATCTTCGGCCTGACCGCACCGGAAGTCGCCAGACGCCGCGCCCAGGCCCATTCCGGCCGGTCGATCATCGAGGATTCGCCGATCCTTCGCGAAGCCCTGCACGCCATCTCGTCCGGCCTGTTCAGCCCGGAAGAGCCGGCGCGCTATCACGGCCTCATCTCCAATCTCTACAACAATGACTGGTGGATGATCTGCGCCGATTTCCAGGCCTACTGGGACAAGCAGCGTGAACTCGACCTGCTCTACCAGGACCAGAGGGCGTGGCAGGCCAAGGCCGTCCACAACACCGCGCGCATGAGCTGGTTCTCCTCGGACCGCTCGATCCGCGAATATGCCCGGGACATCTGGCAGGCAGGACCCGGCGCGGCGTAGCGCATCGGCCCGCAGATCGGAAGAGCCATGGTGGCGCCCTGCAAAACGTCGGGGCGCGGCCGCAAGTCCTAGCCTTGCAGATCTTTTCCGGGCTAACCTTCCTCGCAACGCGGCGCGCCATATCTCAAGACGTGCTTCGAACGACCGGGCCTTCAGATCCGGCGGGAGCCGCCGTCTGCGCGATGGCGATTGGAACGGGAGGAACATTCATGACGGACCAGAGGCCACCGGCCCCCCTTGCGCGTGACACGATGGCCTATGTCCTGGCCGGCGGACGCGGTTCGCGGCTGAAGGAATTGACCGACACGCGCGCCAAGCCGGCCGTCTATTTCGGCGGCAAGACCCGCATCATCGATTTCGCCCTGTCGAACGCCATCAATTCCGGCATTCGCCGCATCGGCGTGGCGACGCAGTACAAGGCGCACAGCCTCATCCGCCATCTGCAGAACGGCTGGAACTTCCTGCGCCCGGGGCGCAACGAAAGCTTCGACATCCTGCCCGCATCGCAGCGCGTGTCCGAGGACCAGTGGTATGCCGGCACCGCCGACGCGGTCTACCAGAACATCGAGATCATCGAGGATCACGCGCCGAAATACATGATCATTCTCGCCGGCGATCACATCTACAAGATGGATTACGAGATCATGCTCCAGAGCCACGTGGACTCCGGCGCCGACGTCACGGTCGGCTGCCTGGAAGTGCCGCGCATGGAAGCGTCGGGCTTCGGCGTCATGCATGTCGACGAAAGCTTCAAGATCACCGAATTCGTGGAAAAGCCCAAGGACCCGCCGTCGATGCCGGGCCGGCCCGACATCGCGCTGGCATCCATGGGCATCTACGTGTTCGAGACCCGGTTCCTGATGGAGGTGCTTCGCGAGGACGCGGAGGATCCCAATTCCTCGCGCGATTTCGGCAAGGATATCGTCCCGAAGATCGTGAAGAAGGGCGGCGCCTACGCCCATCGCTACAACCTGTCCGTCGTGCGGTCGAGCAACGAGCCGACCCACGAGGCCTATTGGCGGGACGTGGGAACGATCGACGCCTACTGGCAGGCCAATATCGACCTGACGGACGTCGTCCCCCCGCTCGACATCTACGATCGCGACTGGCCGATCTGGACCTATGCGGAAATCGTGCCGCCGGCCAAGTTCGTGCACGATATCGATGGCCGCCGCGGGTCCGCCACCTCCTCGCTCGTATCGGGCGACTGCATCATCTCCGGCGGCGCGCTCAATCGCTCGCTCCTGTTCACCGGCGTTCGCCAGCGCTCCTATTCGCAGCTCGACCATGCGGTCGTGCTGCCGGGCTGCCGCATCGGGCGCCATGCGCGCGTGACGAACGCGATCCTCGACCGCGGCGTCGAGATCCCGGACGGGCTCGTGATCGGCGAAGATCCCGAGCTCGACGCAACGCGCTTCCGGCGCTCGGAGAACGGGATCTGCCTCGTCACCAAGCCGATGATCGACCGGCTGTGACCTGACCGCTTCGATCCTTGCGAACGACACACCCACCCGGAGCCGATCGCTCCGGGTGTCGGAACTTTGAGAAATGACGTCCGCGGGCGTACAGTTGAGAGTGAACCTTCGATGAGCCTTCAAGTCCTGTCGGTCGCGTCCGAAGTCTATCCCATCATCAAGACGGGCGGTCTTGCGGATGTGGCCGGAGCGCTTCCGGGCGCGCTGAAGGGTCAGGGCGTCACCATGAAGACGCTGATGCCGGGCTATCGCGATGTCGAAGCGAAGCTCGGCGCCGGCCGGACGGTGGCGGTTTTCGACGATCTCCTGGGGGTCGAGGCGGAGGTGCGCGCCGTCCGGTCCGGCGGGCTCGATCTTTTCGTCCTTCACGCCCCAGCGCTCTACGACCGCGAGGGCGGCCCCTATCTGACCGCGCTCGGCTACGATCATCCGGACAATTGGCATCGCTTCGCCGCCCTGTCGCTCGCCGGCGCCCGGATCGCCGAGGGCGCGATCGAAGGCTACGCGCCCGACATTCTCCACGCCCACGACTGGCAGGCGGCGCTCGCGCCGGTCTATCTCGCCTTCCCGAAACGGAAGAAGAAGACGGTCCGAACCGTCCTGACGATCCACAATCTGGCGTTTCAGGGCAATTTCGCGCCGACGATCTTCGGAAGGCTGGGGCTCGCAGACGAGGCCTGGTCGATGGACGGGGTCGAATTCTTCAACAATGTCGGTTTCCTCAAAGGCGGCATCTATGCCAGCGACCGGGTCACCACGGTCAGCCCGACCTATGCCCGCGAAATCCTCACCGAAGAGGGTGGCATGGGACTCGGCGGTCTTTTGCGCGAGCGCGGCGAAGCGGTCTGCGGCATCGTCAACGGCATCGATACCGGCGCCTGGAATTCGGCCGACGACGCGATGCTGCCGGCGACCTACGATGCCGCGACGCTCGACCGGCGCGCCGTCAACCGGACCGCGCTTCTGGAGGAAATGGGCCTTGCGCCGACGCAAGGGCCCATCGTCTCCATCGTCAGCCGCCTGACATGGCAGAAGGGCCTCGACGTGGTGGCCGAGATCGCCGAGGCGATCGTCGAGAAAGGCGCGAGCCTGATCGTCGTGGGCACCGGCGACGCCCAGATCGAGGGGGCGTTCCAGAAGCTCTCGGTCGCCCATCGCGACAGGATCGGCGTGCGGATCGCCTATGACGAGGCACTGTCGCACCGGGTGCAGGCGGGCGCGGACGCGATCCTCATCCCATCGAGGTTCGAGCCCTGCGGCCTCACCCAGCTCTACGGCCTGCGCTATGGCTGCATCCCCCTCGTGGCCCGGGTGGGCGGCCTCGCCGATACGGTCATCGATGCCAATTACGCCGCCCGACAGGCCGGCTGCGCCAACGGCATCATCTTCGACGATGCGTCGCCGCAATCGATCCTGACCGCGATCGACCGGCTGATCGAAATCTACCAAACCCCCGGCCCGTGGCGCGCGATGCAGACGGCGGCGATGGGCAGCGACGTCTCGTGGACGGCGAGCGCCGAGCTTTACGCGAACCTCTATCGCGATCTGATGAAGGACGATGCACGATGATCGAAACGATCGCCACCAGACCCTATGACGACCAGAAACCCGGCACGTCGGGCCTTCGCAAGAAGGTCCCGCACTTCAAGCAGCCGCACTACGTCCACAACTTCCTGCAGGCGACCTTCGACACGGTGGGCAGGGGCGATCTGGAAACCCTCGTCATCGGCGGCGACGGCCGGTACTTCAACCGGGATGTCGTGGCGATCGCGATCCGCATGGCGGCGGCGAACGGCTATGGCCGGGTGATCGTCGGCCAGGGCGGCATCCTGTCGACCCCGGCCGCCTCGAACCTCATCCGCAAGCGCGGCGCCGCCGGCGGTATCATCCTGTCCGCCAGCCACAATCCCGGCGGCCCGAACGGCGATTTCGGCATCAAGTACAATATCGAGAACGGCGGGCCGGCACCCGAAAGGATCACGTCGGCGATCTACGAGAAGACCCGGTCGATCGAGAGGTTCCGGATCTTCTCCGCCCCTGCCCCCGAGTTCGATGCCGTCGGGGAGCACAGGCTCGGCGACATGGTGGTCGAGGTGGTCGATCCCGTATCCGACTATGCCGACCTGATGGAGGAGCTGTTCGACTTCCCGAAGATCCGCGCGCTGATCGACGGCGGCTTCACGCTGCGCTTCGACGCCATGCATGCGGTGACCGGGCCCTACGCCACCGAAATCCTCGAAAACCGGCTTGGTGCCGCCAAGGGCAGCGTCGTCAACGCGGTGCCGATGGAAGATTTCGGCGGCGGACATCCCGATCCGAACGCGGTGCATGCCGCAAATCTCATCGCGGCCATGATGAGCGAGGACGGTCCCGATTTCGGCGCCGCGTCCGATGGCGACGGCGACCGCAACCTCATCGTCGGCAAGGGCATCGTCGTCACGCCATCCGATTCTCTTGCGGTTCTGGCGGCCAACGCCCATCTGGCGCCCGCCTACAGGCAAGGAATCGCCGGGGTCGCCCGCTCCATGCCGACGAGCCAGGCGGTGGACCGGGTGGCCGACAAGCTCGGCATCAAGACCTTCGAGACGCCGACGGGCTGGAAATATTTCGGCAATCTGCTCGATGCCGGCAAGGTCACGATCTGCGGCGAGGAAAGCGCCGGGACCGGGTCCGACCATGTGCGCGAGAAGGACGGCGTCTGGGCGGTGCTCCTGTGGCTTAACATTCTGGCGGAGCGGCGGGAAAGCGTCCGCGGCATCGTCGAGGGCCACTGGTCGGAATTCGGCCGCACCTTCTATCAGCGCCACGATTTCGAGGAGGTCGACAGCGACAAGGCCGAGGGCCTGATGGAATCCCTGCGCGACCGGCTCGCCTCCATGGCCGGCCAACGCTTCGGCTCCCTCGTCGTCTCGGAAGCCGACGATTTTTCCTACAAGGATCCGATCGACGGGTCGGTCGCGACCGGCCAGGGCGTGCGCATCGTGTTTTCGGGCGGGGGGCGGATCGTCTTCCGGCTTTCGGGGACCGGCACCGCGGGCGCGACACTGCGGGTCTATATCGAGCGGTACGAGAGCAATCCCGACAGACATGGCGACGCACCTGGAGAGGCCCTCGCCGAGCTGATCTCGATCGCCGACAGCGTCGGCGAGATCCGCAGGAGAACCGGCCGCACGGAACCCGACGTCATCACCTGATCGGTCGCGCTCGCCGATGGCGACGCTGCGACCGGACTGTCGCGGCCGGCCTTCGGGCGCGGCGCGGCGCATGGCCGGGCTCGATCCGGGGGCCGGCGCGCCGAGTTCGGGCATGGCCTGTGCCAAGCGGGTCTTCAGCCCATCCGGGGCATCTTGAACGTCATGCGGGTTCCTTCATCGTCGGACACCGCGTCGAGGGTCCCGTCGTGGGCTTTGGCGATCTCGCTGGAGATGAACAGGCCGAGACCCAGCCCCTGCTGGGTGTTCGTCGCATCCCCCCGCGCGAACGGCTGGAAGATGTTCTTCATCGCATCGTCCGACATCGGCTTTCCCGAATTGCGAACCCGGATCGTGAAGAATTCCTGCGTCGTCGCGATGTCCACCGAGACGACGCCGCCGCGCGCCCCGTGCGTCACCGCATTGCCGAGAAGGTTGGACAGGAGCTGCCCGATCCGCAGGGAATCGCACAGAACCGGCGCGCCAATGTCGATCCTCTTGTCGATGGCCTGATCGGGATGGGCCGACTGCAATTCCTGGATCACCTGCCCCAGCGTCGTCTCCAGATCTTCGTCGACGGTCTTTTGCAGCGTGATGCCACCCCCGAGTCGGCCGCGCGCGAAATCGAGAATATTGTCGACGAGGCTGCGCATTCTGAACACGCTGCCGTTCACCAGGGTCGCTATATATTGGGCGCGCTCGTTCAGCGGCTCGCGCCTGATCATCTTCATGCCGGAATCGATCGATGCCAACGGGTTGCGCAGATCGTGGCCGAGAACCGCGATGAACTGCTCGCGCAATTGCGCGACCCGGCGTTCGTCGAGAAGATTGGCCGTCGCCAGGGCCAGCCGCTCGTCGGCATCGAGCTGCGTGGCGATCAGGTCGGCGAACAGCGCGAACATCGCGACGGTTTCCGGATTGTCCAGCTTGGCGGGTTCGGGATCGAGCGCACAGAGCGTCCCGAAGAATTCGCCGTTCTCGCGAATGATCGGGACCGAGATGTAGCTCTCGAAGCGATAGGTGCGCGGGGTCGGATGATCGCAATAGTGTGGATCGCTCGACGCATGATTGATGACGATGGGCTCGCGGCGGCGCTCGACCTCGTGGCAGAGCGTCGTCTTCAGATCCAGCGCGTCGCCGGGCTTCAGGCCGAGATGGGTGTGGTCGAGCGTCTGGCAGGTGATCCAGGCCGTGTCCGTCACCCGCGCAACGGCCGCAAACCCCATGCCCGTCGTGCGGCAGATCACGTCGAGGATCGTCGGAACGGCCTTGACCCGGCCAACGGCTTCGATGTCTCCCAGGAACTGCTCGTTCAAGCCCTCACGATCCCCTTCGCGCGTGCAATATCCGTCTTCCGTACCCTTCGCGCTGACCGTTGTAAACCGGACGCAGCCCCCCTTAGGAGAACCGGTCTCACGGTTGGACGGAGGCGGCAGGCGCACGTGCCGGACCGACAAACGCACTGAAACATAAAGCGGATTGAACGGGGCCATAATCGGCAACCCGGGCGGGCTCCACGCCGCCCCCTTGGCCGACGCCGGAGCAAGGGTTTTGCCGGGGACGGAGCTGACGTCGCGCCGCTCTGGCATGGACCGGTTTCTGACGTTAAAGCGATGCCATGATCGATATCACATCAGACCAGGGATGCCCGACGCGCCTCGGGGCGACGCCGGCGCGGGACGGCACCCATGTCGCGGTCGTCTCCCGGCATGCCGAGACCATTGAGCTATGCCTCTTCGACGCGGCCGGGACGCTCGAGACAGCACGGCTCGCCCTGCCCGGCGCCAAGGGCGACATCCGATTCGGCTTCGTGCCGGGCCTTGCGCCGGGCACGCGCTACGGCCTTCGCGCCCATGGCCCAAACGCACCGGGGGAAGGCCATCGGTTCGATCCGGCAAAGCTGCTCGTCGATCCCTACGCGGTTGCGATCGACAGGCCGTTCCAGTTTCATCCGGCCATGAAGGCACCCCTTTCGCACCGGATCGACAGTGCGCCCTACATGCCGAAGGCGATCGTCAGCGATCTTTCGCGCGATGCCGCACCGATGCCGTTCGCAGCGCCGGGCCTGACTTACGAGGTTCTCGTCCGGGCGTTCTCGCAGAATCATCCGGACGTGCCGGAGCGCTTTCGCGGAACCGTCTCCGCGCTTGCCCATCCATCTCTGCTCGACCATCTGGAACGGATCGGCGTCGACACGGTCGAACTCATGCCGCTGGCCGCCTGCATCGACGAGGAGCATCTGGTCAGGTTGGGCCTGACGAATGCGTGGGGCTACAATCCGGTGACGCACATGGCCCCCGATCCCCGGCTCGTGCCCGGCGGCTTCGCCGAATTGCGCCGGGTCGTCGATGCCTTGCACGCGCGCGGCATCCGCGTGCTCGTCGACGTCGTCCTCAACCATTCGGGCGAAGGCGACGGGAACGGACCGACGCTCTCCTATCGCGGGCTCGACAACAAGCTCTACTATGCGCACGACAGCGACGACCCCGCCAGGCTGATCAACGATACCGGCTGCGGCAACACGTTCGCGGCATGGCGGGAGCCGGTGGCACGGCTGTTCGTCGACAGTCTGAGAACCTGGGTGGAAGCGGCGGGAATCGACGGCTTCCGCTACGATCTCGCGCCGGTACTCGGGCGCACGCCGCACGGGTTCGACCCCGCCGCACCGTTCCTGCGGTTGGTGGCGCGCGACCCCGTCCTGAAGGATCGCATCCATGTCGCGGAAAGCTGGGACATCGGCCCCGGCGGCTATCAGGTGGGCCAGTTCCCGCCCCCCTGGTTCGAATGGCAGGACCGGTTCCGCGACGATGTCAGGCGGTTCTGGCGCGGCGACAAGGGCACGATCGCAAATCTGGCGACGCGGATCGCCGGCTCGCAGGACCTGTTCGGCCAGCCCGGGCGCAAGCCCTCCGCAGGCGTGAACTTCATCGCCGCCCATGACGGGTATGCGCTCGCCGATCTGACGGCCTACGTGACGAAGCACAACGAGGCGAACGGCGAAAAGAACCACGACGGCCACGGCGAGAACTATTCCTGGAACAATGGCAGGGAGGGCGACACCAAGGATCCTGCGATCTTGGCGGCGCGAAAGCGCGATATCCGCGCCATGCTCGCCACGCTCTTCATCTCGCGCGGCACGCCGATGATCGTCGCCGGCGACGAGTTCGGGCGCAGCCAGGGCGGCAACAACAATGCCTACTGCCAGGACAACAAAACGACGTGGCTGGACTGGGAGGGCGCGGACGAGGCGCTGATCGCCTTCACGGCACGGCTTTCGAGGCTGCGCCGGGACCATCCGGCCTTGTCGGCCGACGCCTTCCTGACGGGCCATCACGGCGGCGGTCCGATGGAAGACGTCGTCTGGCTTCGCGAGGACGGCCAGCGCATGCGCACGAGCGACTGGCACGATTCCGACCGGCATTTCCTCGGAATGAGCCTCTTCGAGCGCCGGGAGGACGAAGGCCGGCAGATCGAGCGGGTCATCGTCTATCTGAATGCTGCGGGCAGCGATGTCGAGACGTTGCCGCCATCGGCGCGCCCGCACCACGGGCTGACCCTGTTCCTCCAGTCCGACAGCCCGGAACTCCCACCCCGGCGCCTCGGGGCGGGCGAGCGCCTCATCGTCAAGGCGCGATCGGTCTTCGTCCTTGTCGAGACCGATCTTCGGGTCGCTCGATGAGAAGAGAGACATCGAAGCCACGTCAACGGCTGCGTGCACTTCGATCACATGAACGTGTACTTGTGCTCGTCGTCGCCCCCTCCCCATTATGCGGGCGAGGCAGGAATGCTCGCATGGCTGACATTAACGCACTGCCAGGTGAGCGCTCGGCCTGAAGGGCGGGAGAAACAATCATGACGCAACGAACGGGGACGGCCGCGTCCGGCGGATGGCTGTCGCGTGAACGCACGGTCGCAGGTCCGGGCTTCAATCGGTGGATGGTTCCGCCGGCGGCCTTGTGCATTCACCTGTGTATCGGCCAGGTCTACGCCTTCTCCGTCTTCAACAAGCCGATGACCATGCTGATCGGCGGAACCGAGCCGGCGGCCGCCGACTGGACGATCTCCGAACTCGGCTGGATCTTCTCGATCGCCATCCTGTTTCTCGGCCTCGCCGCCGCCTTCGGCGGCACCTGGGTGGAACGGGTCGGGCCGCGCAAGACGATGGCGACGGCCGCCTGCCTCTTTGGCGGCGGCTTCGTCGTCGCCTCGCTCGGCGTCGTGTGGCACCAGCTCTGGCTGGTCTATCTCGGTTACGGCGTTCTGGGCGGCTGCGGTCTCGGCCTCGGCTACATTTCGCCAGTGAAGACGCTGATGACCTGGTTTCCCGACCGGCCCGGCATGGCGACGGGCATGGCGATCATGGGCTTCGGCGGCGGCGCCTTCATCGCCTCGCCGCTCTCGGTTCTGTTGATGAGCCAGTTCGGCGTCTCCGGCGCCTTCCTCGCCCTCGGCCTCATCTATTTCACCTACATGATGGTCGGCGCGATCATCGTGCGCGTGCCCGCCAGGGACTGGCTGCCGGAGGGCTACACCCCGCCGCGGACCTCGAAGGGGATGATCACGACGGCCAACGTCCATGTGGACGAGGCGTTGAAGACCCGTCAGTTCTGGCTCCTGTGGGGCATCCTGTTCCTCAACGTGACCGCCGGCATCGGTGTTCTGGGCCAGGCCTCGCTGATGAGCCAGGAAATGTTCCCCGGCACCATCACGGCGGCTGCGGCAGCCGGCTTCGTCGGGCTTCTCAGCCTCTTCAACATGGCCGGCCGCTTCTTCTGGGCCTCGACCTCCGACTATATCGGGCGCAAGCCCACCTACATGATCTTCTTCGCCCTCGGCGTCGTCCTCTATGCCCTCGTCCCCACCGCCGGGAACATGGGCTCGATCGTTTTCTTCGTCGCCGCCTACGCCGTTATCCTCTCCATGTATGGCGGGGGCTTCGCCACCATTCCGGCCTATCTGAAGGACGTGTTCGGCAAGGATTATGTCGGCGCGATCCACGGGCGCCTGCTGACCGCCTGGTCGGCGGCCGGCATCGTCGGCCCGGTGCTCGTCAACTATCTCCGCGAGTTCCAGATCGATGCCGGCGTGCCGAAGGCCGATGCCTACACCGTGACCATGTACATCATGGCGGGGCTTCTCGCGATCGGCCTCGTCCTCAATTTCCTGATGTCCCCGGTCCACCGGAAACATCACATGCAAGCCGACGCACGCGCCAAGCCTCTCGCGGCCTGACCGGGCGCGCGCGGTGGTATCGCGCGCGGGCTGCGGCGGTGCCGCCCCCTTCCCATCCCGCCTTCAGCCCCTTCAACGGAGCCTTTCCCCATGGCAGAACCATCCGCCACCAGCACCGGACAACTCGTCGCCGCCTGGGCGTTCGTCGGCATTCCCCTTGCCTGGGGCATCGTGATGACCGTGAAAAACGCGTCCGCACTTTTCTACTGACGCGCGATTGCATCCCGTCCGCGATGCGAGGCAGCTGCCGGGAAGAACGCGAGGAACCAAACGCCGGTCCCACTTTTTCACCTTCGGACTCTTTTCCACCGTTTATGGCGCGAGGAACGAGATGTACGAAGCCTGGAATGTCATCACAGCCGCGATACCTGGCTGGCCGCTCGCGGAGCGGACGCTCCAATTGTCTCTCGCAGCCATCTTCGCGGGCGTCGTCGGCTACGAACGCGAAGCCCGCGAACAGTCCGCCGGTCTTCGCACCCACATGATGGTCGGGATCGGCGCCTGCCTCTTCACGATCCTGATGATTTCGCTCGTCGATCGCTTCGACGACGGCGGGAGCGGCGTTAGATCCGACCCGATCCGGATCGTCAGCGCCATAACCTCCGGTATCGCCTTCCTCGCGGCCGGCGCGATCATCCAGTCGCGCGGCGAGGTGAAGGGTCTGACGACGGGCGCATCCCTTTGGGTGGCGGGCGCGCTGGGTCTTGCCTGCGGTCTCGCCGAATACGCGCTCGCCATCGTCTCCGTCGCCATGACGCTGCTCATCCTTCGCGTCGTAAAGAAGCTGGAATAGGGCCCGCGTCGGTTCCATCCGGCTCGCGCGAGGCAGGACCGCCCGGCCCATCCTCGCGCGGGTCCTCCGTAGCCACCCCCGGCGACGGTCGGGGCGCATCGAGGCGGAAATCGTCCGGCCGGCGGGGCCCGATCAGTTCGGGACCGTCGGGAAAGGCGCGGACGTAGCGCGATGAGACGAGTTCTTCCTCGGTGAGGACATAAAGATCGGCCGGCGGCGTCTGCATCGCCTTGATCCAGATCGCCGGACTAACGCCCATGTCGGCGAGAAGCTGCTGGCAGCGGGCGATGGTCTGCTGGATCTCGGAGATCGAGCGATCGAGTTCGCCGGCGCTTCGCGTTCCGGGAACCTCGGCCGCATAGACCTGGTGAAGCCCGATCCAGGCCGATTCCCCGGCGTGGCGCGTCAGCCCGCCGGCAAAGACGAGCGGACAGGCGGACGCGCAATAGCCGTCGGCGGGAACCTCGGTCGAGATGCCGGCGGCGCGCAGATCGGCCGCCATCTGCAGCGCATCCTCGACGGAGCCACCTGGAGAATGCAGGAAAAGCCGCGTCACCTCCTTGCGCGCCTCGGCCTGTGCGGCGAGAAACGCGCGCAGCTCGCCGGCCGTGCCGATCTCGATCCGCCCGACAGCGGACACGAGACCGCCGCCCGCCTCGAAGAAGGACATGGGCCGGGTCATGGCTTCCGAATCCACCGGTCCGTCATAGCCCGGAAGCGCCGGCTCGCCGCGATCTGGACCGACGGGGATGGTCTTCGGCAGATAGGGCCGGACCTGATCGCCCGGCTCGGGGCGCTTGAGCGGCATCGGCGCCGTCCGCTCGGTGCGGGCGGTATCATACCGCGCCTCGCGCTCGGCCACGTCCCGATAGTCGAAATAGACGATGCAGATGCTGACGACGAGCAGGCCGACGAAGATCGCGCGCAGGATCGCCCCGTCCGGAATGGCCTGGACCAGCCGTTCCAGCCGACCCGGACTTGCCTCTTCGCCGATCATCGCCGCGCCATCCGCTTCAGGATCCGGAGCATCGGCCCGAACATCGAAACCGAAGTCCGGAAAGCCTGATGCGTGACATCAAAAGGATTGCTGGAGCATCGTGGATCTGGAGAGACGGCACGATGCGTCAGCGGGATATGGTCTTGGGAAAGGGCGTCGGCCCGTCGGGATCGTTCCGCTGGGGGATCTCGCGGTCGTCGGCCGCGCTTCGCGGGCTCTCGGTTCCCGCGCGAGGCTCGAGCGATCTCGCCGCCGTGGCCGGCCTCTCCACGCGCTCGGGGACCCATTCGTCCTCCTCCACCCGGATCCGCTTCTGGATGCGGATCGCGCGCATCAGGTCGGCGGCGGACATGTCGCCGGTCTCCATTTCCTCGCCGTCCTCGCGCCGGATCACGTCCTGGACGATGCACAGGATGAAGATGAGGACCGCCGGCAGGAGATCGATCGAGATCGCGCCGGCCCAGGACGGCAGGAAATCGCCGGCATAGCGGATGACGGCTTCCGGCGCCGAGAGCGGGGTGAAGCGGAAGGGCTCCACGGTGGGGCGCGTCAGGATCTCTTCGGCGGCGGCGACAAGCTGCACGCTCTGGGCACGCACGGCCTCCTCCACCCTTACGACGACCTCGCTCTGGCGGGCGCGCAGGCTTTCGTCGCCGCCGTCCGAGACCGGGGCAATGAAGGACCGGCCGAGATCCTCGGCCGCGCGCTTGACCGCGGGCGCGACGGAATCCTGCTGGAGCCCGGTGATGATGCCGGACAGTTGCACCGCTTCTTCCGCGAACGCATTGGCCCGGTCGGCCACCGGACCCTGGCTGGAGACCAGCGTTCGCATGGCCGAAAGCCGCGCGGTGCCCTCGCCGAAGACTTCCGCGACGCGGACGCGGCTCGCCTGGATTTCGTTCTGGAGACCGGACAGCTGGTTCGACATCTGGCGCAGCAGCGCCACCACCGTTCCGGAACCGGAGGTTCCGGTGAGCGAGCCCGAGCGAGCTTCCTGCACCGCCAGCGTATCGAAACGCTGGGCTGCGAGCTGGATGTCGGGCAGCAGGGATTGGGCGGCGAGCGCGTTCTCGTGCGCCTCGTTGAGCTTCTGCTGATATTCCTCCGTGGTCACCGACAGGTGCTGTTCCAGCGCCGCCGAACCGGCGAGCGCCGAGGCGTTCAGCCACGACGACATGGCGATGATCATGAAGGAGCCGATCGCCATGGCAAGGTACAGCATGCGCCGGCTGCCGGGCTGGCGCACATGCGGCATGAAGCGCATGAGATAGGACCAGAAGGCATAGATCGCGACCGACACGGCGGACGCGTAGACGATGGCGCCGAGGAACACGGCTGTGGCACTGCCGTCGAGCAGTTCGCGGACACCCAGATAGGTGTAGACGCCCGACGCGAGCGCCAGGACGGCGAGCGTGATCTTGGTCGTCGTATCGAGGCGCGTCTGCTGGCCGCGAAGGGTGTAGGACTGGGATACGCTCATACGCTGCAACATCCTCGAGATCGACCGCGACGCCGGGTCGGCGAACCGACGGGCGGGCGGGCGACGCCAGATTGGCCATGACGCCGTTTCGGACGGGCAACAGCTACGATCCGTCCCCTGAACCGAACTTGAACCATGCCCGGTTCGTTAACGTCACATTAAGGCTTTCGCGTGAGGCAAGACAATGCGTCGGGGTCGAGCGTGTCCGGGTTTCGTCCAACAGGGTTAGCGCAAAGATTGGGCAATCCGGGAGAGGCCGTTGCAGTTCGAACGCCGACTATTTTAACGAAGTCTCTATCGAGAGTTCAGTTTCTATCGAATATTTCTATCATCGGATCGAGCCATGCATCTATCGCATGGCTGATTCCGCAAAAACGGGCTACCACTGCACTGCAGCATCGATTATTTTGTAATCAGTCGGGTCGAGACGGTTACCTCCTCCCAATCTTATCGCACCGACTGTTTCCTCCCAAGGTTTCTCACGAAACCACCTAATTCAAAGCCGGGTCTTCGAACCCGGTTTTTTTTTGCCCATTGTCCGGCGGGTCGGCGCGCGAAGACGGTCGAACGCGGCTTGCCCGGGGTTCACTGGTCTCCACTTCGATCGACGACGCCGACGGGACAGCCGCGCGGAGCCGTCGACGCCGACAGAATCAGCGCGCCGAGATCGGTCGAGGGCGTGATCTCTCCCTTCAGATTGATCCGCAATTCGTTCACGATCCGGCGACCGTCGTCATCGTTGCAATCCACGAGAACCCGCTCGCCCGCACCCGGCCCGAACGCGTCGTCGAAGGCGCTTCGTATGGCGTCATTGGTGAGTTCCCGGCCACGACTGCTCCGGAACAGCCTGCCGACGGGCGAGGCATCGAGCTGTTCGACGAGCCGCAGCGAATCCGCGAAATATTCGTCCGCATCCGCGCCATAGCAGGTACCGTGCTTGATCCATTCATGGCTGTGGAGGTCGGCCGCCATGCCCGGCATGGCCCGTTGGAGCGCCCGCGCGGTCGCCGCGCCGATCTCGGGCTCCGGAAGATCCTCCCACCGGCCCGTTCTGTCCGTCTCGATGTCGCGGCGCGAAACACCGCAATAGGCATTGTCGCGCGGCTGCGGCCAGAGCCCGTGCAGCTTGAGCCCGTCGTCGAGGCCGCCGCCGCGGCAGTCGAGGCTTCGCGGACGCACCTCGCAGAACGCCGCATGCCAGCTTGCGGCAAGGACATAGGTGCCCGCCGGCGAGCGCGTCCTCGGAACGGCGTCGCGCCGAGGCGGCTTCGCCCCGCCGGAGGAAGACGCCAAGGCGTTCGCCAGCGCGTCGGCTCCGCGGGACGCGGGTGGCGCGGCACCACCGTCCGGCGTGGGCCTTGCCCCCGCCGCGGCGGCGCTTGCAAGTCCGCCGCAATCCATGGCGACCCACCGCTCCTGCGGACGCGCGCCCGGCACCCGCAACCGGTAATGGGTCGGGTTCGTGCCGTTGACGGCGATGATGGCGTAGGCCGACCCCGGCTTCGTCGAGAGATTGCCGGGATTGGTCCCGTTGCGGAACGACTGGAACAGCGGGCAGACAGCGCGCGCCACGAACCGCTCGTCCGGCACGTCCCGCCCGTCCGCGACCGAAGCGGACGGCGTGGCAAGCAGGAGAAAGCCGGCCAGAAGCGGGGCAATTCGAAACGGGAGCGGCAAGGGCAGCCTCCAGGGACGCAGGATGATCGCGGTTCGCGTGTCCACCGTTTTAGGGGCGCTCGCCAAGGCATTCAACGCGCCGCCACCCGCGCTGCGGCAGATGCTGCGACGGCTCGGGACACGAGACTGCCGAACACGAGATGGGCGGGCACGAAACGGGCGAACATGAAACGCGCGGACACGAAATGGGCGGCGCTCACCAGAACGCCGCCCCTTTTCGGTCGGATCGGTTTTCCGATCAGTTCTGGACGGCCTGCACCGAGCCGCCGTCGACGCGCATGTTCGCACCGTTGATGAAGGAGCCGCGCTCGGAGACGATCAGCGCGATCGCGGCCGCGACCTCGTCCACCCGGCCACGGCGCTTCAGGGCGATGCCGGGACGCTCTTCCTCAAGGAAGCTCTTCACCGCTTCGTCCACCGAGACGCCGCGCTCCTTCGCGCGCTTCTCCATCATGCCGTCGGTCATATCGGTCTCGATGAAGGCGGGCGATACGGTGTTGCAGAGAATGCCGTGCT
Source organism: Fulvimarina uroteuthidis (assembly GCF_034321785.1). NCBI lineage: Bacteria > Pseudomonadati > Pseudomonadota > Alphaproteobacteria > Hyphomicrobiales > Aurantimonadaceae > Fulvimarina > Fulvimarina uroteuthidis. The sequence goes on from NZ_JAXLPB010000001.1 coordinate 743,320, forward strand.
CGGCTTCCTTGTAGGACAGATTCTTGACGAAGGCTGCGAGCGCGGCCTTGGCGGTGTTGTAGGTCGCCTCGTCCCAATAGGGCTGCACGGCGTTCTCGGACGTGATGCAGACGAAGCGGCCCCAGCCGTTCTCGCGCATCTTCGGGAAGGTGGCGCGGGCCACCTTGACCGCCGACATGAAATCGATCTCCCAGGCTTCCCGATAGTCTTCGTCCTCCATCTCGAGCGGATGGCCCTTGGCGCCGGTGATGCCGGCGGTGTGGACGACGATGTCGATCTTGCCGAACTTGGCGTAGGCTTCCTTCACCATCGCGTCGATCGCGCCCTGATCGGTGCAATCGGCCTTGAGGCAGATCGTTTCGGTGGGAAGGCTCTTTGCCTCTTGTTCGAGTTCGTCGATCGCGAGATCCGACAGGACCAGCTTCACGCCCTCGCCGGCGAGGATCCTGGCCGTCTCGAAGCCCATGCCGCCGGTTGCGCCGGTGATGAGCGCGACGCGATCGCGAATTTGTAAGTCCATCGGAGCCGTTCCTTCGTTTTGTCGATTGCAAATGCCCGATCGTCGGGCGATTGCGGTGACAACGGAACGGCCGGCTCTTAAGTTGCGGCGCAACAGGTCACGAACGGTGCGGCAAATCATGCCCGACTACGATTTCAAGAGCCCGCGGCTCTTCACGCAGGACCGCCTCGATGCCGGCGCCGTTCTGACGGCCGGCGAGGCGCAAACCAACTATCTCCTGAACGTGCTGCGCAAGGACGGGGGCGACGAGGTCCTTCTCTTCAACGGCGTCGACGGCGAATGGCGCGCGACCCTGCGAAAGGCCTCGAAGAAGAAGCTCGAATTCGTAGCCGGCGAGCGGATTCGCGAGCAAACGCCGCCCTGCGATCTCGTCTATTGTTTCGCACCGCTCAAGGTCGGGCGCCTCGACTATATGGTGCAGAAGGCTGTGGAGATGGGCGCCGGCGTTCTCCAGCCGGTGCTGACCGATCACACCCAGACGCACCGGTTGCGCACCGACAAGATGCGCGCCAACGCGGTGGAGGCCGCTGAGCAGTGCGGCATTCTGACGATCCCCGAATGCCGCGAGCCGTTGAAGTTCGGCGCGTTCCTGTCCGGCTGGAATGCGGACACGCCCCTCGTCTTCTGCGACGAGCGGATGGAGCAGGGCACGCCGGTGGCGGCGCTGGAAGCCCTCGGCCCGGGACAGAAGGGCCTGCTCATCGGCCCGGAAGGCGGCTTTTCGCCGAGCGAACGGGCGGCGCTGCAGGAGGCTCCGTTCGCCACCGCGATCTCGCTCGGCCCCCGCATCCTGCGCGCCGATACGGCAGCGGTCGCGGCGCTGGCCCTTCTGCAAGCCGTCGTGGGCGACTGGAAACAGGAGTTTTAATTTCTTAGTCCTATGAACGGCGCGTCTCTTGACGGGCGGCTTGCAGCATTGCCTGACGGGTACAGATTTTCTCGCGGGCAGAATCGGATGCACCCGATGCTCGCCACGCATAGGAGGGGACGATCATGGCCCGCGATACGAGCGATGCAACGCCGATCCGATCGATCGACGATCTGGCGGATTATCTGAGAGACGGCGAAAAGCCCGAAGAGCGGTTCCGCATCGGCACCGAACACGAGAAGTTCGGTTATTATCTCGAGGATCTCTCGCCCGTTCCCTACGGCGGCGAGCGCGGCATCGCCAAGCTTCTCGAAAGCCTGAAGGCGCTTTCGGGCTGGGAAGCGATCATGGACGACGGCCGGATCATCGGCCTGTTCAACGACGAGGAAGGCGGCGCGATCTCGCTGGAGCCGGGCGGCCAGTTCGAACTTTCCGGCGCGCCCCTCAAGACGATCCACGAAACCTGCCGCGAATCGAACCGGCATCTGGCCGACGTCCGCTCGATCGCCAAGGAACTCGGCATCGGCTTTCTGGGCATCGGTTCCTCGCCGACATGGACGCTCGCCGAGACCCCGATCATGCCGAAGTCGCGCTACGAGATCATGCGCGCCTACATGCCCGATGTCGGCACGCGCGGGCTGGACATGATGCTGCGCACGACGACGATCCAGGTCAATCTCGACTTCCGCGACGAAGCCGACATGCGCCGCAAGATGCAGATCGGCATGAAGCTGCAGCCGGTCGCCTCGGCTCTGTTCGCCAACTCGCCCTTTACCGAGGGCAAGCCGAACGGCCTCGTCTCGTGGCGCTCGCAGGTCTGGCACGATGTCGACAACAACCGCTCGGGGCTTCTTCCCTTCGTCTTCAACGACGATTTCGGCTATCGCGACTATGTCGAATGGGCGCTCGACGTGCCGATGTATTTCGTCTCGCGCGGCGGCCACTACCATTGCACGACGGACGTCACCTTTCGCCAGTTCCTGGACGGGGCGCTCAAGGGCCGGTTCGAGGACGCCGAGCCGAATATGGGCGACTGGACGAACCATCTCTCGACGCTGTTTCCCGACGTGCGCCTGAAGCGCTTCATCGAGATGCGCGGGGCCGACGGCGGTCCGTGGCGGCGCATCTGCGCGCTTCCCGCCTTCTGGGTCGGCCTCCTCTATTCCGACGCCGCGATCGACAAGGTGGACGCACTGACCCGAGACTTCACGTTCGCCGAAGTCGCCGACATGCGCCAGCGCGTTCCGGAGGAAGGGTTCCGCACGCCGTTCCGCGACGGAACCGTTCTCGACATTGCGCGCGAATGCCTGAAGATTTCCCGCGAGGGCCTGATCCAACGGGCGAACGTCAACGACGAAGGCAATGACGAGAGCTTCTTCCTCGCGCCGCTGGAAGAGGTCGTGGCGCGCGGCACCACGTCGGCCGAAGAGCTGGTGCGGCTCTACGAGGACCAGTGGGACCGTTCGATGGAGCGTGTCTTCAAGAATCTGGCCTATTGACCGGAACGATCGCCCGACAAAAGACCGTCTGCAACGCAACGCAGGAACGTCCGCGCGACGCCGCATCGCCCGGACGCTTCGCGACACGGCGCCCGGGGCGCTGCCCTCACCCTCCCCGCGCCGGCCGCAGGGGCCGGCCCGCCGTCGTTTTGCCGTGGCGGGGGCTTGCCTTGGGACCGGTTCGGCCCTCTTTGTCATAATGACGACGATATGACCGGATGGCTTGGTTGGCGCCGCGCGGGAGAGCGAGACAATGACCGATTTTTTCGACTGGCTGACGACATCGGATTCCGGTCTTGCGGCCGATCGCCTGGCGAACGCCTACAATCTCAGCCCCAGCGAATTGCGTGACACGACGCAGGCGCTCGCCCCCGCCTTCTCGCTCGCCCTGATGCGCGCCATGTCCAACCCGATGACGGCGTCGAACCTGTCGCAGCAGTTCGCGCCCTTCTTCGGCTCCAGCGAGGCGACATCGCGCAAGGCGGCCGAGAAGGAGCAGGTTCGGGCGATGACCGAAAGCCTGTTCGGGTCCAAGGCGCTCGTCGACGCGATTTCCCGTCAGGTCTCCTCCGTCACCGGCACGGCGCCCGATACGGTGGAGCCACTGATGCGCAATCTCACCCTGATGGCCATGCAGACGATGATGCAGATGGTCGGCGCAAGCTTTGCGCGAAGCATGCGCGACGGCGACTTCACCCAGCAGGACGTGCCGGCGAACGTTGCCGATCTCATGCGCCGCAGTGCCAACGCGCTGGAAGCGTTTTCCCGCTCGCCCGACGAGGGGCGCGCCCGCAACACCGACCTGTTCGGCATGAACAACATCTTCTCCGATGCCTTCCGCGGGCCGCTTCCATGGCTGCCGCCCATGCCGGTCATGTCCCCCAAGAACGCGATCAAGCCGAAGGATGAGGAGCGCAGCAAGGCACCATCCTCGACGACGGGCAGCGATCTGCCGCCGACGCCGTTCTTCGCGATCTTCGAGGGCTTTTCGCGCGGGCTGCAGAAGGCTGCGGAGAGCGGCGGCGAACAGGGCGCGTCCGAGGGGGCGACGACGGCCGCGACGGACGGAAAACCGGCCCCGATCAAGGCAGATGCCCCGCCGCTTTCGCCCGATCCATCCAGCTTCGGCCGCCTCATGGAGGCGAGCGCCGACATGCAGGCCGATTATCTGAAGCGGATCACGGCGCTCTTCGATGCCAATCCACGAAAGGACGAGGAAAACGGAAAAAGCTGATCCGGCACATATCCATGCGCCCTGCTGCAACGAACCTGACATGCGCGGCGTTGTCTTGAGCCTCGATCCCTTGCGCCCTTCCTGTCTCCTTCGACTTCGCCAGACCGTCCACCCGCCCAGCCATTTCCTCCCAGGTCGCTTGCCTTGTTGATTTTCAATGCCCTGATCGTCTTCGGACTGATCCTTCTCAACGGCTTCTTCGCCATGTCGGAGCTGGCGGTCGTCTCATCCAAGCGGTCGCGACTCGAGCAGCGGGCCAAGAAGCGCAAGAGCGGCGCGAACGCGGCCCTGAAGCTGGCGGAAAATCCGACCACGTTCCTGTCGACGGTCCAGATCGGCATCACCCTCGTCGGAATCTTCGCCGGTGCCTATGGCGGATCGGTCTTTGCCGAACCGCTGGCCGAGATCCTCCGCCAGGTGCCCATCCTGCGCGCGATCGCCTACGATCTCGCTTTCGTCCTCGTCGTCGTGGTCATCACTTATCTGTCGCTGATTTTCGGCGAACTCGCGCCCAAGCGCATGGCGCTGGCAAGGCCCGAAGCCGTCGCCTCCTTCGTCGCGCCGTTCATGCGCATGATGTCCAAGATCGGCAAACCGGTCGTCTGGCTCCTCGAATTCTCCACCCGCGTCGTCACCGCGCCCTTCGTCAACGATGACGACCGGGAGGACGAGGTGACCGAGGAGGATGTCCGCTCGATGATCAAGGAGGGTACCCAGCTCGGCGTCTTCAAGGAGAAGGAGCGCGAGATGCTGGAGGGCGTGATCCGGATCGCCGACCGCAACGTGCGCTCCATCATGATCCCCCGCCGCGAGGTCGATTGGCTGAGCATCCACGACACCGAGGACGAGACGTTCGAGGAGATCCTGAGGGCCGGCCATTCCCGCTTCCCGGTTCTCGACAATGACGAGGATACGATCGTCGGCATCGTCCAGACCAAGGACCTGTTCGCGCTGCAGCGGCGCGAGGGAGGCTTCGACCTTGCGGTCGCGATGCGAAAGCCGCTCTACGTCAACGAGGCGATGCCGATTCTCAAGCTTCTCGAGGCGTTCCGGGATGCCAACCTGCACATCGCCGTGGTGCTCAACGAATATGGCTCCTTCGAGGGGATCGCGACGCCGCAGGATATTCTGACCGCGATCGCCGGCTCGCTGCCCGAGGGCCCCGAAGACGCCGTGTCGGCCTTCATGCGGCAGGACGGCTCCTGGCTCGTCGATGGCGCGATGCCTGTCCACAGCTTCGCCGCCAAGGCCAAGACGATCGAATTTCCCGAAGATCGCGACTACGAGACCGTCGCGGGTTTCGCGCTCGAACAGATCGGCCATATTCCAGGCGTCGGGGAGATCTTCGAATGGGAGGGCTATACCGTCGAGATCGTCGATCTCGACGGCCATCGCATCGACAAGCTGCTCTTCACCCAAAAGCCGGTGGAAGAGGACGGCGAGGACAGCGGCGAGGATTGATCACCCGGGCATCGCTCCGGCGGCCGCGTCGGGTCTGCCCTGTGCGACATGGCCGATACGGAGATGGCCGGACGGCATGGGTGGTCCATCCGGCCTTCCGTCATTCCGGCGGCACAGCGCTTTCTTCGATCGGAACGGCGCCGGCCCTCACCGGCCCTTCGACCGGTAGATGTTCTCGGCCGACTTCACCGCCAGAAGATAGGTCGGATCGCAGCGCCAGTCGCGATTGAGCGCGTCGTGGACGTCGTCGCGTTTCAGGCCGATATCGTTCAGGAGATAGTCGGGGAGATCGGCCAGCCGGCGGGCCGCCCGGCGATTGACGATGGTGAGCGCGATGGCGCGAACGGCCGCTGTGAACAGGCGCGCGGCATCGCCGATACGCGTGGTGAACTCACCGGTCGAGGTCTTCTGGATTATCGCCATGGCTTCATCTCCTTCTCGAAAGCCGCTGCGCCGCCGGGAAAAGAGAAGCGCCGCGACCGCGATGGCCGAGCGCTTCCAAGTTTTTTCCTGACGCAACAGGAGATAGCGGTTGCCAGTTGATCGATCCAACGAATGTTCGTAATCTCTGCCATCGATTTTCCTGATGGAGCCACCCGATGACCTCTCCCGTCGATCTGGAACAGTTGCGGACCTTCGTCGCCATCGTCGACGCGGGCAGCTTCACCAAGGCGGCGGAAGACGTCTTCAAGACCCAGTCGGCGGTCTCGATGCAGATGCGCCGGCTTGAAGACCGGCTGGGACGCAAGCTGTTCGAGCGCAACGGCCGCACGATCGAGATGACCGAGAGCGGACAGCGCCTGTTGAGCTATGCGCGCCGGATGCTGACGCTCAGCCAGGAGACCCTGTCGGCCTTCGACGAGAACGCGATGCAGGGTGCGGTCCGCATCGGCCTGCCGGACGATTACGCCGAGCGTTTCCTGCCGGAGATCCTGGCGCGGTTCGCCCGCTCCAACCCCCTCGTCGAACTGTCCATCGCCTGCGAGCCCTCGTCCAATCTGGCCGAGGCGATCTCGAAGGGCCGGCTCGACCTCGCGCTCGTCTCCGACTGCGGAACCGACGGAGCGAAGATCGACGTGATGCGTCACGAACCCCTGCATTTTGTGAGTTCGAGCGCCCACGACGTGCACCTTGGCGAGACCGTCCCGCTGGCCGTCGGCCGCATCGACTGCAAGTGGCGCCGCGACGGCATCGCCGCCCTCGAAAATTGCGGCCGCGCCTACAATGTGCTGTTCAGTTCCTGGTCGGCGCAGATTCTGATCTCGGCGGTTCTGTCCGGTCTGGCGGTGGGCGTCCTGCCCGAGTGCGCCCTGCGGCCCGGCATGCGGGTTCTGGGCGAACGGGACGGCTTTCCCCGGCTTCACCACACCGAAATCGGCGTCCTGCGATCGCCCGGCGCGTCGGGCGCGATCGTGACGGCCCTCGTCGAGCACATCCGCGAAAGCCTGGCCAATCTCGCACCGGCCAATACGCCGCGGATCAGGCCCCACCAGCTTCCCGAAACCCGGTTGATCCGCTCCCAGCGCCGCAGGCCGGGCGCGATCGCAGCCGGCTGGTAATGCCGCGCCCTTCCTTCACGGAATGCGATGCATCGCAACGCCGCGCCGTGCCCAGGGCCGCATGCGGATCGGTGGACGATGAGGCCCGATCGCGGCATCGCGCATTGCTCAACCGGGCGGCGACGGCGATACTCGCTCCATGAGCCTCATCGACAACGAACCCGTCTCCAACGTCGCCGAATTCAGCGTCTCGGAGCTGTCCAACTCCCTGAAGAAGACGGTGGAGGACGCGTTCGGCCATGTGCGCGTGCGCGGCGAGGTGTCGGGCTATCGCGGTCCGCATTCGTCCGGCCACGCCTATTTTTCGCTGAAGGACGAGAAGGCGCGAATCGATGCGGTGATCTGGCGCACCAGCTTCTCCAAGCTCGCCTTCAAGCCGCAGGAGGGCCTCGAGATCATCGCGACGGGGCGGCTGACCACCTATCCCGGCTCCTCGAAATACCAGATCGTGATCGAGGACGTGAAGCCGGCGGGCGCGGGCGCCCTGATGGCGCTTCTCGACGATCGCCGCCGCAAGTTCGAGGCCGAGGGCCTGTTCGCGCCCGAGCGCAAGAAACCCCTGCCGTTCCTCCCCGGAGTCATCGGCGTCGTCACCTCGCCCACGGGCGCGGTCATCAAGGACATTCGCCATCGCATCACCGACCGGTTTCCCGTCCACGTCCTGGTCTGGCCGGTCAAGGTCCAGGGCGAAGGATCGGGCGATGCCGTGGCTGCCGCCATCACGGGTTTCAACGCCATCGATCCCGGCGGGAAGATCCCGCGTCCCGACGTCATCATCGTGGCGCGCGGCGGCGGAAGCCTCGAAGATTTGTGGGGCTTCAACGACGAGGCCGTGGTCCGCGCGGCGGCCGATTCGCGCATTCCGCTGATTTCGGCGGTCGGCCACGAAACCGACTGGACGTTGATCGACCATGTCGCCGATCGCCGGGCCCCGACTCCGACGGGCGCGGCCGAGATCGCCGTTCCCGTTCGGGCCGAGCTCATGGCGGATCTGGCGGCCTTCCACGCGCGCCAGCAAAGCGCCATCTCGCGCCGTCTCGACCATGATCGCCGACAGGTCGCGCAGACCGCGCGCGCCCTGCCCTCGCCCGACATGCTGCTCGCCTTGCCGCGGCGGCGGCTCGACGACGCATCCTCGGGCCTTGATTCGCAATTCCTTCTCACGGTCTCGCATCAGCGCCAGACCTTCGGCGCCATGGCATCGCGGCTTTCGCTGGGCACGCTGGAAGCGGCCGTTCGCGACAAGCGTTCGGGCCTGCGCCATACGGCGCTCGAGGCCGAGCAGGCCGTTGTCGGCCGCCTGTCGCGGCTTCGCCAGCATTTCCAGGGCCTGACGGCCAATCTCCAGCCGATCGGACTGAAGGCCCGGAGCGATGCCGCCCGATTCAAGCTCGACGCCCTGTCGGAACGCTTCGACCGGACCGAGAGCCGCATCACGATGGAGCGGCGCGACAGGGTGAGCCAGGTCTGGCGCGTCGCCTCCAGCCTCGGTCCGCAGAAGGTGCTCGAACGCGGTTATGCGATCCTGCGCGGCGAGAACGACGAGCCGATCACCGATCCGGCCGCGCTGCCTGCCGGAACCGTGTTCGTGGCGGAATTTTCGGGCAAACGCCGCGTCGGCGCGCTCTCGACCGGTCCGACCTCCGGCGACGGCCTTACGCCAAAGCCGAAGCGGCGGCGCCGCAAGACCGCCGACGAAGAGGCGTCACGCGTTCAGGGCAGCCTATTCGAAGGCTGACCGGCTTTCCTCGAAAGCCGAATCCGCGTCGGCGTGGCGCGTCCAGTGCCCGTCGAACTGGTGCCGAAACCAGGTATCCTGGCGCTTGGCATATTGCCGTGTGCGGATGATCGCGCGCTCGCGGGCGCCATCGAGCGTCGCCTCGCCGGAAAGAACGGCCGACAATTCGTCGAAGCCGATCGCCTTTTCCACAAAACCCGCGCCGTCCGGTCGCCGCGCCAGATAGTCCTGGACCTCGTCCATCGCTCCGGTGGCGAGCATCGCGTCGAACCGCCGGGCGATCCGTTCGCGGAGGATCGGCCGTTCCGGGGTGAGGACGATCTTGAGCGCCCGGTCGGGATCGAGAAGGCCTTCGCCGCGCCCCCGCTGGAGCCGACTCAGCGGCGTGCCCGACGCCTCCGCGATCTCCAGCGCCCGCACGATGCGTTGCCCGTCCTTCGGCTTCAGGCGTTCCGCCATCGCCGGATCGACGCGGGCAAGTTCGGCGTGCATCGCCTCGGGGCCCGCCTCGGCCAGGAGCGCGCGCCACTTCTGCCGGACGGCGTCCGGCACGGGCGGCATCGCGTCGAGAAGGCCGAGGAGCGCCTTGAAATAAAGGCCGGTGCCGCCGCAGAAGATCGGACGGAGCCCCTGCTGGCGGCAGGACGCGAGGATCGCGCCGGCCATGCGCACATAGGACCCGGCCGACACCGGATCGCCCGCCTCGAGCACGCCGTAAAGCGCATGGGGCACGCTCATCTCGTCGGCGAGCGAGGGCCGCGCGGTCAGCGTCGGCAGGTCGCGGTAGACCTGAAGCGAATCCGCATTGATCACCATGCCCTTTGCCGAAAGGGCCAGGTCCATCGCGAGCTTCGACTTGCCGCTCGCGGTCGGCCCGGCTATCAGGACGGCCTCTGGATTGCCTCTGGTCAGGATAGCTGCTCCCTCATGTTCGTCGTCACCCTGATCGCCCCGCCGCTCTCTTCCGGTCTCGATGCGGGCCTGAAGGCCCGGATCGGCGACGTTCTCGGCCATGTGTTTCGCGAAGACAAGCTGCACGAGACCCATGCGAGCGACCTGATGCTCGACCGCGAGCCGTTGCCCGGCGCCTGGGAAGCCGCCCGCGAACTTGCCGACCGGGGCGGGATCGACGCGGTTCTCCAGCGTACGGGCGAGCGCCGCAAGTCGATCCTGATCGCCGACATGGATTCCACCATGATCGATCAGGAATGCATCGACGAGCTGGCCGCCGAGATCGGCGCGAAGGACGCGGTGTCGAAGATCACCGCGCGCGCCATGAACGGCGAGATCGAGTTCGAATCCGCACTGCGCGAGCGTGTGGCTTTGCTGCAAGGCTTGTCCGAGACGGTGATCGGGACCGTGATTTCGCAGCGGATCACGCTCTCGAAGGGCGGCGCGCAGCTGGTCGCGACCATGCGCGCGAACGGTGCCTATACCGCGCTCGTCTCGGGCGGGTTCACCGCCTTCACCGGCGTGATCGCCGAAAGGCTCGGTTTCGACGAGAACCGCGCCAACGTGCTCTTGATCGAGAACGGGATGCTGACGGGAAAGGTGGCCGAACCGATCCTTGGCTCGGATGCAAAGGTCGCGGCGCTGATCGATATTGCGGGAATGCGCGGCGTCGACATGCGCGATGCCCTCGCCGTCGGCGACGGCGCCAACGATCTCGGCATGATCGCGCTCGCCGGGGCCGGGGTCGCGCTGCACGCCAAGCCGTCCGTCGCACAGCGAGCGGAGCACCGCATTTCCCACGGCGATCTCACCGCGCTTCTCTACATGCAGGGCTACCGGGCGGACGAATTCTCGGACGTGTCCTAGCGCTTCTGCCACCGGCCTTGCGAGGCCTCGTCGGTCGCCCGCGATTCGACCCAGCCGCCGACGCTGCCATCCTTCAGATGTTCGCGCTTCCAGAACGGCGCCTTCGTCTTCATGAAATCCATGATGAAGGAGGCCGCCTCGAAAGCCGCGCCGCGATGCTTCGATGCACAGGCCACGAAGACGATCTCCTCGCCGGGCAGGATCGTGCCGAAGCGATGCGCCGCGCGCACGCCGAAGAGCGGCCAGCGCTCCAGCGCCTCCTCGGCGATCCTTGCGATCTGCTGCTGCGCCATGCCGGGATAATGTTCGAGTTCCAGCGCGGAAAGCCGGCCCTCCTCGTCACGGCAGAAGCCGGAAAAGGTCACCAAGGCCCCGGCGTCGCCCGCCCCCGACATCGCCATGGTTTCCGCGGCGATGTCGATGCGCTCGGCCGACACCGTCACCACCACGTTCGGCCGCGCCTGCGCCGTTGCGGCCGCTGGCGCCCCTTTCGTCGCCGCGTCCGGTCCGTGGCTGCGATCGTACATGGTCGCTGCCATGTCGCGGTGGATGTCGGTCGGCTGCAGCGTGTCGTCGGCCATCGGGTCAGCCCCCCGTCATCGGCGGGAACAGCGCGATCTCCTTCGCGCCCGCCAGCGTTTCGCGGTGACCGACATGCTCCTGATCGATCGCGACGCGGATGATCTCCGGCACCTGGAGCGCGCTTTCGTAGTTCTCGCCGCGCCCCTTCAACCAGATCAGGAGATCGTCCACCGTGACGACACCGGCCGGCAGGTCGACCTCCTCGTCGGACACGCCGATGCGCTCGCGTACCCAGGCAAAATAGCTCAGTTTCATGATCGTCGTGCCTTGATCGGTTGAAGGAAGGGAGACGCGCCGAGGCTCAGCCGCGTCCCTCATACTGGTCGTCGCTCACCTTTTCGAGCCATTCGACATGGTTGCCGTCCTTTCGCTCGTGGATCGCGATATGCGTCATCATGCTGTCCCGCGAAGCGCCATGCCAGTGCTTTTCGCCCGGCGCGAACATCACGACATCGCCGACGCCGACCGTTTCGATATCGCCGCATTCGCGCTGGACGAGGCCGGTGCCCTCGACGATATAAAGCGTCTGGCCGAGCGGATGAGTGTGCCAGGCGGTGCGCGCACCGGGCTGGAAGGTGACCCGAACGGCCGCGGTGCGGGCCGGATCCGGCGCCTCGAACAAGCGCTCCGCCGTCACGTCACCGGTGAAATAGTCCGATGAGGCCGTTTCCGATGTGCGTTCCGCACGCCGCCGAATATCCATCGTCCGTTTCTCCCCAGATCGATCGCACGTCTTGAACATCCGTGCCGTCGTAAATCACATGGATCAGTCCGCTCAAGAAGCGAGCGGCCGGGTCGCCTCCGCGAGCCATGCCGCCTCGTCCACGTCCAGCATGGGGGTGAGCGCCCCCCGGACCTGCGCGTGATAGGCATCGAGCCAGGTGATTTCCTCGGCCGTCATCAGGCCCGGATCGATCAGGCGCCGATCGATCGGACAGAGCGTCAGGGTCTCGAAGCCCATCATCGAAGTTTCGCCGCCTTCGATGTCGCTCTCCCGGGTTACCAGAACGAGGTTCTCGATGCGAATGCCGTACGCGCCCTCCTTGTAGTAGCCGGGTTCGTTGGACACGATCATGCCGGGCTCGAACGCCGTCATGCCGCGCCGCGACAGCGTCTGCGGCCCCTCGTGCACCGCCAGAAACGCGCCGACCCCGTGGCCCGTGCCATGGGCGTAGTCGACGCCGGCCTTCCACAGGGCGATACGGGCGAGAACGTCGAGATCGACGCCGCGCGTTCCCTTCGGAAAGCGCGCCAGCGAGATCCCGATCATGCCCTTCAGAACGCGGGTGAACATGGCGCGCATGTCGGCGACCGGCTCGCCGATCGCGATGGTGCGGGTGATGTCGGTCGTGCCGTCCCGGTACTGACCGCCCGAATCGAGAAGGAACAGTTCGCCGTCGCAAAGGGTGCGGTTCGAGGCGCGGTTCACCCGGTAATGCACGATCGCCCCATGCGGACCCGCGCCGGCAATCGTGTCGAACGAGATGTCCTGCAGCGCCTCGCCGTCGGCCTCCCCGAACCGGATGCGGCTTTGCTCCAGCGCCTCAGCCACTTCGATCTCGCTGACCGAGCCGGGCGCCTGCCGGTCCAGCCAGGCCAGGCACGCCACCATCGCGGCGCCGTCGCGCTTGTGGGCGGCGCGGCTTCCGGCGATCTCCGCTTCGTTCTTGCGGGCGCGTGGCAGGCGAACCGGATCGTCCATGGCCATGACGGTGCCGCCGGCTTCGCGGACGATCTCCTCGATCGCGGCCACGGCGAGATCCTTGTCGAGCCCGGTCTTCGCACCGGCCGCGAGCGCGCGCAGCCCTTGGGTGAAATCCTCGTAAGGCGCGATGCGCGCGACCGCCTCGAGCGCCGCCTTGACCTCGTCGCCGAGCTTTCGCGGATCGACGAACAGCACCGCCTCGCCGGTTTTCGAGACCGTGGCGAAGGACAGGACGAGCGGCGTATGCGCGACGTCGTTGCCCCGGATATTGAAGAGCCAGGAGACCGAGGCGGGGTCGGTGAGAACTGTCAGGTCGCATCCCGCCGCCTCGACCGCCCTCGCGATCTCGGCGATCTTGTCCGCGGCTTGCCGTCCGGCAAATTCGATCGGCTGCAGGCGCACCGCCGGGGCGGAGGCAGTCGGGCGGTCGGTCCAGGCGAGATCGATCGGATTGTCGGCAAGCATCACGAGTTTGCCGCCCCGGGCCTCGAGAGCATCCTTCAGGCGCTTGACGCCCGAGATCGTGACGAGCCACGGATCGATGCCGATGGTGAGCCCCTTGCCATGCTCGCTGAGATAGTCGCCAAGCGACGTCTCGACGGAGGAGACCGGATCGAACACGGCAATATCGATCTGCTCGCGCAACTGGATCGTATAACGGCCGTCCGACAGGACGGCGGCCTTGTGCGGGAGGACGACGGCCGTGCCGGCCGAGCCGGTGAAGGCGCTCAGCCATTCGAGCCGCGCCTCGCTTTCGGGAATATATTCGTTCTGATGACGATCGGCGCGCGGGATCACCATGCCGTCGATGTCGAACGCCTTCAGCCGCTCCCGAAGGTCCGCGACGCGGCTTGCACTCGTGGAGGAATCGCTGACGTCGTCGAAGTTCTGAAACATGAAACGGCCTTTCGATCGATAAAATGCTCTGTCGCCGCGTCTTTACAGCGCCGGCGCGGCGCGAAACAGGGGCACCTCACTGTCCGACCCGGAGGATCGGCCCGAAAACCGGAATCGACTTGCGGAAAGCCGATGCCCGAAACCGGAGCGTCGGCGAGAGCGCGAGGTGCCGGAGACGGGCATGAAACCGCGATCACATCCTGCTTACCCAAGTCTTAACGCGACCCCATGCTGCATTGCAGCAGACGGAAGGGAGCTATGCGTCCGGCCGCCTGCCTGAACCGGATCGATCGGACCATATTGGTTGCAGGGAGACAGACAGACGCGCCAGTCGCACGACCATAAAGGGGACTACAGACATGGCAACGAACAATTACACGGATCTGTCCATGCGCAAGGTTTCGCCCCCCAAGGGCATCTTCCGCAACGCGCTCGACAGGATGATCGAGGCACGCGAACGCCAGGCCCGGGCCTATGTTCGTCAGAACCTCTCGGTCTATGGCCGCGACTTCGACGAAATGGTCCGCAGCGCACCACACGATGTGGCCGCACCGAGGCGCTAAACCGCTTCTCGGCACCAAATCTCAAGAAAGCCCGTGCTGGACGCCAGCGCGGGCTTCTTGCTGTCCGGAGTGCGAAACCCGCGGATGCGATCCCTGAGGCCTCGCTCGGACGGCGGCGCCGATCGCCGGGTCTTCTCGAGGACGAGATCGCAATCCTTCCCGCAGCTGTCTCACCGCTCCAACAGCAGCGTCACCCATTCGCCCATCGTCAGCGTCTTGACGTGACGCAACCCTTCGGCATCGAAGGCGTCGAGGACGCCGGCGCCTTGATCGACCAGGATCCCCGACAGGATGACGCGGCCGCTCTCGCTCAGATGGGCCGCGAAGTCCGGGGCCATCTCCTTCAAGGGTCCGGCAAGGACGTTGGCGATGATCAGGTCGAACGGCCCGCGCTCGGCAATCGTCGGGGAATCGAATCCGGTCACCTCGATCACCTCGACCCGGTCCGAAACCCCGTTCGCCGAAGCGTTCTCCCGGGCGACGGCGACAGCCACCGGATCGATATCGGTGGCGAGCACGTCGATCGCGCCGAACTTCGCGGCGCCGATGGCGAGCACCGCACTGCCGGTGCCGAGGTCGAGCGTGGCACGCGGCGTCCGGCGCAGCAGCTCTTCCTCGATCATCATCAGGCATCCTGCCGTCGTGCCGTGATGGCCCGTGCCGAACGCCATCCCCGCCTCGATCTCGATGGAGATGTCGTCGGCGTCGACCTTGCCGCGATCATGGCCGCCGTGAACCAGGAAGCGCCCCGCACGCACGGGTTTCAGGCCGGCCAGCACCTCGGCCATCCAGTCCTTGTCGGGCAGCATCTCGCATCCGACCTCGCCGAGCGGAACCCCGGTCACCTCGGCGAATTCGCCGGCCCGGTCGGCGCCCCCGTCCGCGACGTCGAGATAGGCGCAGGCCTCGTAGATCTGACGCGCCTCGTCGATCTCGGTCAATCCGAGCGGCGCGCCCTCGTCCTCGAACGCCGTCTCGAGTGCCTGATACCAAAGCTCGGCCTCGGCCTTCGGCCCGTGTGCGAAATAGCGTACCTGCATGAGTTCAAGCCTTGTTCGTCACGGTTTCGATGGTCTTGCGGGCGCGCTCCTCGCGCTTGATCCTGTCGGTCGTGGTCGCTTTCTCGATCTTCTCCTTGTCGCGCGCCAGGCGCGGCGGCACGAAGGAGATGATGCGGTCGCCGACGACGGGATCGCTGACGCCCTCGACCGTGGCGAAGAGGATGGCGCCGGACGGCTTGATCCAGAGCAGCATCTGGGTCTCGGGCGGGCGCGCCTCGCGGAAATCCTCGAAGTCGAACTCCTCGGTCAGCCGGGTCGACTGGAAGACCCAGCCCTGCTCGATCATCTCGTTCAGCTCGTTATAGGTCTTGCCCGGCTGGAACAGCGGAAGCCCGCCGATGGTGAAGTTCATCGACCGGCGATCGGAGCCGCCGTTGCGACCGATCTGGAACACGTCGGACCGGCCGAGTTCGGGCGCGAAGTCGGTCGTGATCAGCGCATTGTAGGCATCGTTGTCAGTCGCCGCGATGAGCTGGTCGAAGCGGGCGAGATTGAGATTGTGATGGGCCGATTCCGACAGGATCTCCCCGTACCAAGTCTCGACCTCCGAATAGCGCGCATCGGAAATATGCGACCAGTTGCCGTCGGCGATCAACACCGGCACCTCGTCGCTCTTCAGGCGCTTGGCCAGATCGATGGTGAAGGGCGAGGCGCCGACCAGGAGAATGCCCGGACGAACCGCGTTCCGCAGCTTGAGGATCCTGGACAGCGGCCCGAGCGTGAAGCCGTGCAGGAAAATCGTCACCGCCACCACGGCGAAGGTGTAGGCGATCATCTCCTGGCCGTCGGCGACGCCCATGTTCGACAGGGTCTGACCGAACAGGCCCGCGACGGCGACCGCGACGATGCCGCGCGGCGCGATCCAGCCGACGAAGAGCCGTTCGCGCCAGTCGAGCCCGGCACCGATGGTCGATAGACCGATGGCGATCGGCCTGATGACGACGAGGATCACGATGATGAACCAGAGCGCCTCCCAATGGAGACTGAGGATCGTCTCCCGGCTGAGCGAGGCGGTCAGAGCGATGAACAGGCCCGACACGAGGAGGATCGTGATCGTCTCCTTGAAGCGGCGCAGTTCGTTGAGGGAAGAGATCTTCGCGTTCGCCATGGTGATGCCCATGACGGTGACGGTGAGCAGTCCGGCTTCCTCGAGAATGAGGTTCGTCATCGCGTTCATGCCGACGACGGCCGCGAACAGGATCGGCGCCTTCAGATATTCCGGCGAATGTCCGCGGGTGAACAGCCAGCCGAGCGCGCGGCCCGCGAGAATGCCGCCGCCGATGGCGATGGTCAGGGCGAAGACGAGATTGAAGACGAGGTTTTCAGCGTCGTGATTGCCGTGGAGGACGAGATAGGCCTCGAACGAGATCACGGCGAAGAGCGCGCCGAGGGGATCGTTGACGATCGCCTCCCAGCGCAGGATCGAAGCCGGCCGGGTCTTCAGCTTGGCGTTGCGCAGCAGCGGCATGATGACCGTCGGCCCGGTGACGACCAAGAGCGCGCCGAGCACGATGGCGGTCGGCCAGCTGAGGCCGCCGACATAGTGGGCGGCGAGAGCTGTGGGAAACCAGACGAGCGGGCCGGAGAGGAGAACGATGCGCCGGACGGCCTGCGAGGTCTCCTTGATCTCGCGGAAATTGAGCGTCAGCCCGCCTTCGAACAGGATGATCGCGACCGCTGTGGACACGAGCGGCGTGTAGAGTTCGCCGAAGTCGACACTCGGGTTCATCACGCCGAGGACCGGGCCGAACAGCAGGCCGACGGCAAGCAGCAGGACGATCGCCGGAAGCTGGAACCGCCACGCGATCCACTGCGCCGCGATGCCGGCAAACCCGATCAACGCGATTTGAAAGGCGAGATCGCTCATAGATGTCCGTTCCGAGTCATGAAGGGATGGGCAGACCGTACCGGACCGGGACGGATGCCAGGATCCGTGAACCTAGCCCAGAAACGCCGGCCGGGAAGCCCATTGTGCGACGCAGTGAAGCGCCGGCACAATCTTTCGAAGGGTTCACGCGAAGGCTCGCGGGCGTCTAGACGCCCGACAGGCGCTCGAGCTTGGCTTTCGCCGTGGCCGGATCCTCGCCGTAGCCGAGCGTGCCCTGAAGCCGGCCCTCCGCGTCGATGAGAAAGGTCGTCGCGGTATGGTTCATGTTGTAGTTCTCGCTGTCGTCCGCCTTCTCGGCGTAGACGCCCCAACCCTTCAACATGTCCGCAACCTGGTCGGGCTCGCCGGTCAGGGCCAGCGCGTCCTCGCTCAAGGCACCGACATAATCCTTGAGGATCTGCGGCGTATCGCGGGTCGGATCGACGGTGACGAAGACGATCCGGAACGGCTCGGCGCCCGAAGCCTCGATTTCCTCCTGGAAACCGGCCAGTTCGTAGAGCGTCGTCGGGCAGACCTCGGGGCAATGGGTGAAGCCGAAGAACACGGCGGACGGTCGCCCGCGCAACGCCGCTTCCGTCACCGCCTCGCCGTTCTGGTCGACGAGCCGGAACGGCGCGCCATAGGGCTCGTCGCTGGCGAACGCGCGCGGGTCCGTCCCCTGCATCGACCAGAAGATCGCGGCGGTCGCCCCAGCCAAGAGGGCGGCAGCCACCCAGAGCGCAATTCGAAATGCTTTCATGTCGTCAAAGTCCCACATCGTTCCGTTCGCGCGCCGGGCTCCGTCAGAAGCACAGCGCCCAGCCATCGGCCACTGCCTGACGGAAAATCGTCTCGCCGTAAATGATCCAGCCGAGAACCGCCCCGAACGAAATTCCGCCGACGACGACGAGGATCGCGGCCAGGAGCAGTCCCTGGCGAACGTTCGATGGAGTTGCGGTTTGCGTTGAGTTCGGCATGCGACGAGTATACCGCAAAGCGCAGCCTTCTCCACCCGCCTGCCCGCTTCCTTCGCGCCCGATCCCACCCGACCGACGAAATCGACGCAATGCCGGATTACGATCCCGAAAACGACCCGTCCCATCTCGCGCTTCGCTTTCGCGACGGCCGGCCGAAGATCCACCAGAGCGCCTCCACGAAAGGCTGCCGGATCGGCGAGCATGTGGAGATCGCCGCGCGCGTGACGCTGCGCGACGTCGCCGTCGGCGCCTTCTCCTATTTCGAGACCGGGGGAGAAGCCGCCTATGCGACGATCGGCAAGTTCTGCTCGATCGCCCCCAATGTGCGGATCAACGCGCTCGCCCACCCGCTGGACCGGGTCACCACCCACAAGATCGCCTACCGGCCCAACGAATATTTTCGCTGGCGCCCGGTCGACCACGCGTTCATCGACGCGCGCCGGGCGGCGTCTGTGACCATCGGCAACGATGTCTGGATCGGCCAGAACGCGGTGATCATGCCGGGCGTCACGGTGGGCGACGGCGCGGTGATCGGCGCGAACGCCGTCGTCACGAAGGATGTCGCGCCCTACACGATCGTCACAGGTGTCCCCGCACGCCCGCTTCGCCCGCGGTTCGACCCCGCGACCGCCGCCCGCCTTGCGGCGCTCGCCTGGTGGGACTGGCCCCGCGAAACCCTGTTCGACGCCGTGCCCGACATGGCCGAACTCACGATCGAGGCCTTTCTCGACAAGTGGGAAGCGCTTCAGCCCTCGCGCTCGACCAGCAGGAAATAGGCCAGAGCCGACGCCGGCAGTCCTGCGCCGACGAGGCAGACCGCCGTCCAGCCGAAGGTTTCGAGAAGCGGGCTCGCCAGCGCCGAGCCGATCGCGCCGCCGAGGAAGAAGGTCGTCATGTAGACCGCGTTCAGGCGGTTCCGGATCGATTCGTCGAGCTGGTAGATCTCGCGCTGTCCCAGGACGAGATTGGCCTGGACGCCGAGATCGATGACGATGCCGGCGAGCAGCAGCGGCCAGAAGGTCGTCTGACCGAACCAGGCAAGCACGAAGGCTGCGATGGCCAGACAGATCGCGACCATGGTGCCGACATGGGTGTGGCCACGATCGGCGAGGCGGCCCGCGACGGGCGCGGCGACGACCCCGAAGACCCCGGCCAGGGTGAACAGCGCGACCTCGCCCGGCGAGAAGGCGAAGGGTTCGCGGAAGAGGATCACCGGGGCCGCCGTCCAGAACATGGAAAAGGACGCGAACATCGCCGCATGGTAGAGCCCGCGCCGGCGCAGCACCGGCTCGCTCACGAAAAGATGGCCGAGGGAGCCGATGAGTTCGCGGTAGCCCTTGCCGGTCCTCGGCTGGCGGGACGGGATGATGAAGTATCCGGTCGCGAGAATCAGCGCGACGACGAGGCCCGACACCCCGAAGACCCCGCGCCAGCCGACATGTTCGGCAAGGAAGCTGGCGACGGGCCGCGCAAGCAGAATGCCGCCGAGAAGCCCGGTCATCACGTTGCCGACGATTTCGCCCCGCTTGTGGGCCGGCGCGAGGCTGGCGGCCAGCGGCACGATCATCTGCGCGCCGACGGAGGTGATTCCGACGAGGAGCGTCATGGAGAACAGCGCGAACAGCCCCGGCAGCAGGGCGAGCCCGGCGAGGCTGAAGAGGTTCAGCACCATGGTCGCGAGAATCAGCTTCCGGTTCTCGAAGATGTCGCCGAGCGGCACGAGGAGGATGAGCCCGATGGCGTAGCCGGCCTGCGCGGCGGTGACGATGAGGCTTTCCAGCGATACGGCAAGCCCGGTGTCCCGGCCGATCAGCGCGACGAGCGGCTGGGCATAATAGAGATTGGCGGCGAGCGCCCCGCAGGCGAACGCGAACAGGATGGTGAGGACGGTGCCGATGCCCTTGGGTTCGGAGGCAAGGGTCGAACCCGTTTCTGCGTCGCTGGTCGCGGTCATGACATGCACCGGTTTCAAAGGATCGTCGGGAAGCGCCGAGGGCCGGAGCGGACGATCGGCGCGCTTGAACATGGCTGCCGTGGCGTTCGGCCGGAGACACCATGTCGCGACGTAACGCCGGACGGGTTGGCGGGCAAGGCCGGCGCCGGATAGAACATGGGCGACGACAACGGCCTGATGGACCCGACCTCATGACATGCGAAATCCGCCCTCTCGCGCCCCTGGACAAGGACCAATGGCGCGCGTCGTGGACGAATTATCTCGGTTTCTACGAAACATCGGTCGAGGACGAGGTCTACGAGACGAGCTTTGCGCGCATGATGTCCGGGGAACGCGGCGAATTTCGCGGCCTCGTGGCGGTCCGGGACGGCCGGCTCGTCGGTCTTGCCCATTATCTTTTCCACCGCCACGGCTGGCGGATCGCGGACGCCTGCTATCTGCAGGATCTGTGGGTCGAACCGGACCAGCGCGGGGCGGGAATCGCGCGCGCCCTGATCGAAGCGGTCTATGCGGCCGCCGACGCGCATGGTTGCGCAAAGATCTACTGGATGACGCAGGAGACCAACGCGGTCGCACGGTGCCTCTACGACCGGATCGGCGTTCGGACGGGGTTCATCGAATACCGGCGCTGATCGCCCGGGCGAATGGGACGATCACGCAAAATGATTGGCGTTTGCCGCCGGCTTCGGGCTTGCCTTGCCGGGACCAACGATCGAGGACGATGCCATGCCGACCCTCCCCATCTATCAGGTCGACGCCTTCACGCGCACGCTCTTTGCCGGCAATCCGGCGGCCGTCGTGCCGCTGGACGACTGGCTGGCTGACGCGGTGATGCTGACCATTGCGGCGGAGAACAATCTCGCCGAGACCGCCTTCTTCGTCGCGCAAGGCGAGAACCGCTGGGGTCTTCGCTGGTTCACGCCGGAGATCGAGGTGCCGCTGTGCGGGCACGCGACGCTCGCAACCGCCTTCGTCCTTTGCGAATGCCTTGGTGTGAAAGCGGAGAGGCTGACATTCGCAACGCGCGAATCGGGCGAACTGACCGTGACCCGCGAGCGCGACGGCCGGTTCGTGATGCGCCTGCCGATCCGCAGGCCAGAGCCGGCCGGGGCCTTCGCCGACCTGTCGGACGCCCTCGGAAAAGCGCCGAGCGAGGTGCACTTTGCCGACGTCGCCGGCGATGCAAGCTATCTCGCGGTCTTCGACACGGAAGCCGATGTTCGCGCCCTCGACCCCGATCTGCGCGCGGTCGCGGCTCTCGATGCCCGCAACGTGGTGGTGACGGCGAAAGGCGGCGATGTCGATTTCGTCAGCCGCATGTTCGCGCCGGCCGCCGGCATCGACGAGGACCCGGTCACGGGCTCGGCGCACTGCATGCTGGCCCCGTTCTGGGGCGAGCGCCTGGGCAAGAGCGTGCTGAGCGCGAGACAGGTCTCGAAGCGGGGCGGCGACCTTTGGTGCGAGATCGACGGGGAGACGATCGTGGTGTCCGGCCATGGCGTCCTGTATCTCGAAGGCCGCATTCACGTTCCGGCATGAGGGACGCATGACGACGGCTTGCGCGCCGGCCCCGCCTCTGCCAACGGGGACGGCACGATCAGCGGTCCGAAAAGCCCCAGTTCAGGTTCGATCCCATGCCCGTCGATATTCTTCTCCTTCTCGTCGCGGCCGCCTTCGTCGCCGGCTATATCGATGCGGTCGCCGGCGGCGGCGGCCTCATCACCATTCCGGCGCTGCTCCTGTCGGGCATGGACCCGCTGACGGTGCTCGGCACCAACAAGGTCCAGGGCATGTTCGGCTCGGGCTCGGCCACCCTCGCCTATGCGGCCAAAGGCCATGTCGACCTGAAGAGCCAATGGCCGGCGGCACTCGCCTCGGGCGTCGGGGCCGCCGGCGGCGCGCTCCTCGCCTTCGTGGTGCCGACCCAGATTCTCGAGACCCTTCTGCCCTTCCTTCTCGTCGCGGTCGCGATCTTCTTCGCCGTCCGCCCCGGCCTCGGCGATCTCGACCGGGAACGGCGGGTGTCGCCGGCCTTCTTCGTCGGTTTCGCCGTGCCCCTGATCGGCGCCTATGACGGCCTGTTCGGACCGGGCACCGGCTCGTTCTTCATGATCGCCTTCGTGACGCTTGCCGGCTACGGCGTCCTCAAGGCAACGGCCCACACCAAGCTCCTGAACTTCTCGTCCAATATCGGATCGCTGATCGTCTTCGTCTTCGGCGGTGCGGTGATGTGGAGCGTCGGGCTGTCGATGGGCGTCGCCCAGTTCCTGGGCGCGAGGCTGGGCGCCGCGACGGCCATGCGCTTCGGCTCCAGGCTCATCCGGCCCCTCCTCGTCGTCACCTGTCTCGCGCTGGCCGCCAAGCTGCTCATCGGCTAGCGCATCGTGGGTCTGTTCAGACGCGCGATGCTCCAGCCATCTCTTTGATTTCAAACATCGGCATTCCGAAACCCCCTCCAATCCTCGGCCCGATGCTCTAGGCAGGAGCTCCATGACGAAGCGCACACCCGCCATCATGCTGCAGGGCACCGGCTCGGATGTCGGCAAGTCCGTTCTGGTGGCGGGGCTGTGCCGGCTGTTCACCCGGCGCGGACTGACCGTCCGCCCGTTCAAGCCGCAGAACATGTCGAACAATGCGGCCGTCGCGCGCATTCCCGGCACCGCCGAATTCGGCGAGATCGGGCGCGCGCAATGGGTGCAGGCGCTGGCCTGCGGGACGCCGGCGACGGTGCTGATGAACCCGGTTCTTCTCAAACCGCAATCGGAGACCGGAAGCCAGATCGTCCTCAACGGCAAGATGGCCGGAGCTGCGAAGGGCCGCGACTACCAAGCGCTCAAGGGCCGATTTCTCGGCGCCGTGCTGTCGAGCTTCGAGACCTTGGGACGGGATGCCGATCTCGTCATCGTCGAGGGCGCGGGCTCGCCCGCCGAGATCAATCTGCGCGCCAACGATATCGCGAACATGGGCTTTGCCGTGGCCGCGAAGGTGCCGGTCGTGCTCGTCGGCGATATCGATCGGGGCGGCGTCATCGCCTCCCTCGTCGGCACGCACGCGATCCTGGATCCTCGGGACCGGGCGACGATCGCCGGCTATCTGATCAACAAGTTCCGCGGCGACGTGATCCTGTTCGACGACGGGCTGCGCGCGATCGAAGGGTTCACCGGTTGGCGATGCTTCGGCGTCATTCCCCATATCGACGCGGCGAACCGGCTGCCGGCGGAGGATTCCGTCGCGCTCGAACGGCGCGGCCGGAGGAACGTGAAGACCGGCGCCATCACCATCGCCGTGCCGCGTCTTGGCCGGATCGCCAATTTCGACGATTGCGATCCGCTCGCCCACGAGGCTGGCGTCGATCTCGTGTTCGTGGCCCCGGGCGATCCGCTGCCGGCGGATGCCGATCTCGTGCTGATCCCCGGCTCGAAATCGACCATCGCCGATCTCGACGCCTTCCGCGCCAACGGGTGGGACGTCGATCTCGCCGCCCATGTGGCGAGAGGCGGCCATGTCGTCGGGCTTTGCGGCGGCTACCAGATGCTGGGGCAACGCGTTTTCGATCCGCACGGGATCGAGGGGGACAGGCGGGACTGCGAGGGCCTGAAGCTTCTCGACGTCGAGACCGTGCTCGCCAAGGACAAGACCGTGCGCGAGAACCTTGCGACCGATCTTTCCGGCGGACCGCTCGAGGGCTACGAGATCCATCTCGGCGCGACGCGCGGGCGCGATTGCGAGCGTCCGGTCTGCCTCGTCGGCGGCGTGCCGGAGGGCGCGACGAGCGCCGACGGCCGGGTGTTCGGCACCTATCTGCACGGCATCTTCGCCAATGACGGGTTTCGCCGCGACCTCCTGGCTCGCCTCGGGCTCGCCCCGACCGGCCAGAGCTACCGCGAGGGCGTCGCGGCCGCGCTCGACGAACTGGCCGATCATATCGAGCGGAGCATCGACTGCGACAGCCTGCTGGACATCGCCCGTCGCCGCTGACGCCAAACCGCCTCGGTCCCGGCCGGCGTTCCGTGTCGGCGGCGACCGGAGCCGGCGGGCCACCCGAACGAGCGAACATCGAGGTGTCACGCGCCGAGCCTCATCGCGAACAGTTCAACCCCAAACACCGTTGCCGCAGGCTTTTGGATTTGCAGGCGTTTGAGGGACGGGCTAAATATCCTGCATGAGCAACACAGCCACAGGGCGGCCCGGCCGCTTCGCCATCCTCGCCAATCCGACCCGCTTCCTGGAGCTGTCGGGGAAGATCCAGCCCTGGCTCTATGCCGTGGCCGGCCTTTCGATCCTCGCGGCCCTCGTGATGGGCTTCCTCGCGCCGGAGGATTACCA
This sequence comes from Fulvimarina uroteuthidis, assembly GCF_034321785.1. NCBI lineage: Bacteria > Pseudomonadati > Pseudomonadota > Alphaproteobacteria > Hyphomicrobiales > Aurantimonadaceae > Fulvimarina > Fulvimarina uroteuthidis. The sequence continues at coordinate 767,949 of NZ_JAXLPB010000001.1, forward strand.
GCAGGGTGCGACCGTGCGCATCATGTTCATCCACGTGCCGTTCGCCTGGCTCTGCATGATGATCTGGAGCGTGATGGCGCTGTCGGCCCTCGGCACCCTGGTCTGGCGCCATCCGCTGGCCGATGTCTCGATCAAGGCCGCAGCGCCGATCGGCGCGGTGTTCACGGTGCTGGCGCTCCTCACCGGATCGATCTGGGGACGGCCGATGTGGGGCACATGGTGGGTGTGGGACGCAAGGCTCACCTCGGTGTTCGTCCTCCTCATCATGTATCTCGGCCTGATCGCGCTCACCCGCGCCCTGGACGAACCGGGCAAGGCCGCCAAGCCGGCCGCGATCCTCGTCCTCGTCGGCTGGATCAACATTCCGATCATCAAGTTCTCGGTCGACTGGTGGAACACGCTGCATCAGCCGGCGAGCGTGATGCGGGTCGAGGGGCCGGCCATGCCCGCCGAATTCCTGACGCCGCTGCTCATTTCGGCGATCGGTTTCACCCTCCTGTTCTTCGCGCTGCACCTCACGGCCATGCGCACCGAAATCCTGCGCCGCCGCGTCGAGGCGCTGACGAGGCTCGCGGCCCGCAAGGCCGAGCGCCAGAGCGCCGAGGTGCCCGCATGAGCGGCGACTATACCGGGTTCATTCTGGCCGCCTACGGCTTCTCCGCGCTGTTCATTCTCCTCCTGATGGTCTGGATCGTCGTCGATGCGAGGGCGCAGGCGCGCGCGCTCAAGGACCTCGAAGCGCGCGGCATCCGCCGCCGTTCGGCCCCGCAACCCGCCAACCTGCCCGAAGGGGCGCAAAGCCGATGAGCGATCCCGAGAACCGAAAGACGCCGACGCCGCGCAAGCCGTTCTCCATCAGGCGCGGCATCCTCGTGGCCCTGCCGCTCATCCTGTTCGCGGGCCTTGCGGGGCTCTTCTTCGATGCGCTCTACCAGAACCAGCTGGGCCGCGACATCACCGAGATCCCCTCCGTGCTGATCGACAAGCCCGCGCCGAAGACCGTGCTGCCGGCGCTGGACGGGGTGGCGACGGCCGACGGCCGGCCCATGCCCGGCCTCGATCTGACGACGCCGCCGACGAAACCGATGCTGGTCAACGTCTTCGCCTCCTGGTGCGGGCCCTGCCGTCAGGAGCATCCCTTCCTGATGGAATTGTCCCATGACGAGCGCCTCGACATCGTGGCGATCAACTACAAGGACCAGCCGGCCAATGCGCGCGGCTTCCTGGAATCGCTCGGCAATCCCTACGACGCCATCGGCGTCGACCAGAAGGGCTCGGCCACCATCGATTGGGGCGTCTACGGCGTTCCCGAAAGCTTCCTCGTCTCCCCGGACGGACGCATCGTCTTCAAGCAGACGGGCCCCCTGTCGGAGGAAGCCTTCCGCACGGAACTGCTCCCGGCGCTGGAGAACCTTCTCGACGGGCAAGACACACCGGATTCGCCGACGAGTTGAGCGGAGGTCCAGGACGCGCAAGCGGGAGAGCTGCCTACCCCTCCTCGCGCATGATCGCCTTGTGGCCGATGTCGGAGCGCCAGAAGCCGTTGTCCCATTCGACGCCGGCCAGGAGATCGTAGGCGTTGCGGGCGGCCGCGTGGACCGTGTCGCCGAGCGCCGTCACGTTGAGAACGCGCCCGCCCGTGGCGGTCAGGCGGTCGCCGTCCCTTGCGGTTCCGGCGTGAAAGATCATCGTCTCGTCGCCCGTCTCCGGCAGGCTCGCGATCACGGTGCCCTTCTCGTAGGCGCCGGGATAGCCGTTCGAGGCCATGACGATCGTCAGCGCCCGCGCGCTCGACCATTCGGGGGTGACGCCCGAAAGGTCGCCCTTCGCGGCCGCCAGAAGGATCGGCAGGAGATCGGACTTCAGCCGCATCATCAGGACCTGGCATTCCGGATCGCCGAAGCGGACATTGTATTCGATCAGCTGCGGCCCGGCATCCGTCAGCATCAGGCCGGCATAGAGAACGCCCTTGAACGGCGCGCCCTGATTCGCCATCCCCCGCATCGTCGGCTCGATGATCTCGCGCATGACGCGGGCGATCTGCGCCTCGCTGAGGCCGATCGCAGGGGAATAGGCACCCATGCCGCCGGTGTTCGGACCCCGGTCGCCGTCGAACGCCCGCTTGTGGTCCTGGGCGGTCCCGAACAGGAGCGCGCGGTGTCCGTCGCAGATGCAGAAGAGGCTCGCCTCCTCGCCTTCCAGGAATTCCTCGATCACGAGTTCGGCTCCGGCGCCGCCGAACTCCCCGTCGAAGCAGGCATCGATGGCGGCGTTGGCCTCGGCGCGCGTCTCGGCGATGGTCACGCCCTTGCCGGCGGCCAGGCCGTCGGCCTTGATGACGATCGGCCCCGGCCGGTCCGCGATCGCCGCCCGGGCATCCGGCGCATTGTTGAAGCGCTGGTAGCGCGCGGTCGGAATATCGTTGAGCGAACACAGATCCTTGGTGAAGCCCTTCGAGCCCTCGAGGCGCGCGGCGGACGCCGAAGGGCCGAAGACGGCGAACCCTTCGGCTTCCAGCCGATCGGCAAGCCCTGACACCAGCGGCACTTCCGGGCCGACGACGACAAGACCGATGCCCTTGTCCCGGCAGAACGCCGCCACCGCATCCTGATCGCCGGCATCAAGATCGGCGAGGCGGGCAAATTGGCCGATGCCGGGGTTTCCGGGTGCCGCGTACAGCGTTCCCAATTGCGGAGACTGCGCGAGCTTCCAGGCCAGCGCGTGCTCGCGTCCGCCCGATCCGATGAGAAGGATGTCGATCGCCATTCAATGCTCCATGGGTCGGGAGTGAACGCTCCCGGTCGTTGTCTCCGCGATACGAAGCCAGGCGCTTGCGGGTCAAGCCACAGGGGCGAGACGGGCCGTCCGGTGACGGGTTTTTCACGAAGCGGCAGAGGAAAAAGCTTGACTGGCGTCGTTCGAACACGCTTTTTCCAAGCCATGTCGAATCGCGATCAAATCCTCGCATCAGAAGCAGACCGCGTTTCGGATGCACCGTCGCAGAACTGGGTCTATCGCTATCTGCCGCAAACCCTGTGGCCCTATGCGCAGCTTGCGCGCTGGGACAGGCCGATCGGCTGGCAGCTTCTGATGTGGCCCTGCTGGTGGTCCGCCGCGATGGCGCCGCTGGCAGCCCCCACGACGGCGGTCCACACCGGGCTGCCGAGCTTCTGGCACCTGTTCCTGTTTCTCGTCGGGGCCATTGCCATGCGCGGGGCCGGCTGCACCTACAACGATCTCGTCGACGAGACCATCGACGCCTCGGTGGCGCGCACCCGCTCGCGCCCACTGCCGTCGGGCCGCGTCAGCCGGCGCGACGCCAAGCTCTTCATGGTGGCGCAGGCGCTCACCGGCTTCGTGGTTCTCATCCAGTTCAACGCCTTCGCGATTGCCCTCGGCATCGCCTCGCTCGGCACGGTGGCGATCTATCCGTTCCTGAAACGGGTGACGAACTGGCCGCAGCTCGGGCTGGGGCTCGCCTTTTCCTGGGGCGCGCTCATGGGATGGGCCTGCTTCTGGGGCAGCCTGTCGATCGCGCCGGTGCTTCTCTATGTCGGCTCGATCCTCTGGGTGATCGGCTACGACACGATCTACGCCCATCAGGACAAGGAGGACGACGCGCTGGTCGGCGTGCGTTCCACGGCCCAGCTTTTCGGGGAAAAGACACGCGAGGCGATCATCCTCCTTTACGGCGGCGCGATCGCTTTGTTCTTCCTCGCATTTCTCGCGACGGGCAGCAGCACGAGCTGGCCGGCCTATGCGGGCCTTGCCGTCGGAGCCATCCAGATGGGCTGGCAGATCCGGAACCTCGATATCGACGACCCGTCCGAATGCCTGCGGCTGTTCAAGTCGAACAGCGCCTTCGGGTGGATCATCTTCTTCGGCCTGGTCTTTTCCGCGCTCTGGTCGATCAGCGCGGCGTAAGGACCGCCGCGCGCGCCAGCAACGCAGGCGCTCGGGCACCCGCCATGGCCATCACGCTTCGGACATCTCCACCGGCGCGCACCGATAGCGCCGGAGCGACCATTTGGGCCGGCCCTTCATATGTTCGAGGGCGGCGACCTGGCCGAACATGGCGCATTGCACGAGCGTGCCCTGGAAGGACACGTTCTCGCGGTGGCATTCGCCGGGCTCGGACTTGAGGCAGAGGAAAAGGGTCATGGCGATCATGGCGAAACCTCGTTCGCGTTGATGACAATCGCCGATCGACCTCCCGCTTGGATCGACGGGTCCGGTCGCCTTCCTTCCCTGGCAGGCCGGATCCTCTCATCAGATTAAGACATCGCGCCCACCACACAATCCCAAATTTTAGGCATGCATATCATTTGTGCAATTGAATGCGGCAGCGCCGCAGAAGCGGTTGGGAAGCGTCAGGCTCGTCTGACGGTCGGATGCCGGAAAGCGCCGGAACGCGTAAGGCCCGCCGCCTTCGAGACCCGGCAAAGCGCCCCGAAAACATGGTCCGGCCCGTTCGCCCGCAGACTTGGATCTGGCACGGACCCGACGAAGGCACCCATGCCAGTTGACGCGCGGCGATCAGGACGGCGACTTACCGAGCCTGTCAGCCACGCCCGCAAGCGCCGCGTGCTCGCCCTCGATCAACACCGTCTTCGAACGGTTCGCATGCCCTGCCACGACGCTCACCGAGGTTTTCGCGACGCCGAACACCTTGGCGACGAGCTTCACGAGCGCTGCGTTCGCACGTCCCTCCTCGGGCACCGCGCGCAGCTTCAGCTGGAGCCGCAAGCGGCCCGCGCCGTCCTCCGATACGCCGCCCACGCGGTCGAGGGATGCCTTCGGCGTCACCCTCACGAACAGCTTCATTCCGCCCTCGACAGGCTGCAGAAAGGGTTCGGGCACGCCGGCGGATCAGATGCCCGCCCGCTGGACCGCCGGATAGAGATAGATGTAGATGACCTGCTGCAGGAAGAAGATGCCGAGCAGCACGACGAGCGGCGACAGATCGATTCCGCCGAGATCCGGCATCACGCGGCGCACGCGCCGGAACACCGGTTCGGTCGCCCTGTAGAGAAACTGCCCGATGGAATCGACGAATTGGTTGCCGGCATTGACGATATTGAAGGCGTAGAGCCAGGAGAGGATGGCCGAGGCGATGATGATCCACCAATAGATGTTGAGAGCGAGCATCAGGACATTGAGAACGGCGAGCATGGCGGGCGACTTTTCCTCTCGATTGATCCGAGTGTCCATGTAGCCACGACGGGCCGCCCCTGCAAACGAAAGGCAACTTGTCCGGGACAATTCGCCCGAAACGGCCGCTCCTTCGATTGCGACGGCACAGAAGCGTTCGCATGCTTGACGCATGAGCCCGTCGCGACTATACGAGCCCCAAGACCTTCAGCGCCTCCAGGGGCGCTTTTTCGTCTTTGGTCCGGGTGCGACGTCAAAATCTCATCGGTCGTATAAGACGAATTCAACGAATCTGACGACGTTCAGTTTAGACAAGAGAGAGACGCCCGATGGCCAACACTCCTTCGGCCAAGAAGGCGGCGCGCAAGATCGCCCGCCGCACCGAAATCAACACTGCCCGCCGTTCGCGCGTTCGCACGTTCCTGCGCCGCGTCGAAGAGGCCCTCGCATCCGGCGACAAGGCCGCCGCGCGTGAAGCCTTCAAGCAGGCCGAGCCCGAAATGATGCGCGCATCCTCGAAGGGCGTGTTCCACAAGAACACCGCCTCGCGCAAGATTTCCCGGCTGGCACAGCGCGTCGGCAAGCTCGCCGACGCGTAAGGCCCGGCGCCTGACATTGGCGGACGGGTTTCGCTCCGGCGTCCCGACGCCGGATGAATGCCAGACCGGATGAATGCCAGAATTGAGTGCCAGAGAAGGCTCGGGTCGAACCGGGCCTTTTGGCGTTTGCGCGGTCCGCCTTCTGCCTTTCCCGCATATCGACTGAAACCGACCCTTTGCGTCCGGATGGCGCGCAGGACGGCACGATCACGCTTTCGCGTCCTCTTGTCCCTTGCCGAACCGGGGCTGGTCTTCCAATCTTGAGTTCATGAGCCAGAACCCTTTCCTCATCTCACCCGGCGCCCTGGCCGAGATCATCGGTCGGACCGGCCTCTCCATCGTGGACGCCTCCTGGTATCTGCCGGCCCAGGGACGACACGCGAAAGCCGAGTTCGAGGCCGGCCATGTCCCCGGCGCGGTGTTCTTCGACCAGGACGACATCGTCGATCCGGGCGCATCCCTGCCGCATACGCTGCCCCCGCCGGATGTCTTCGCCGACAAGGTCGGGGCGCTCGGCCTCTGCGAGACCGACACCCTCGTCGTCTATGACGGCATGGGCCTGTTCTCGGCGCCGCGCGTCTGGTGGATGCTGCGCACCTTCGGCGCCCGGGACGTGCGCATTCTGGATGGCGGCTACCCGGCCTGGATCGAAGGCGGCCACCCGGTCGAGACCGGGCCCATGGCACCGACGCCGCGCAGCTTCACGCCCACCTTCGACAGGGAGGCGGTCGCGGGGCTGGAAGACATGCGCGAATTCGTGGCGAACGGCGAGCGAACGATCGTCGATGCCCGGCCATCGGACCGGTTTTCCGGGTCCGTCCCCGAACCCCGCCCGGGCGTACGCTCGGGCCACATGCCGGGTTCGGCCAATCTGCCGTTCCTTCAGCTTCAGGAAAACGGCCGCCTGAAGTCCGAAAGCGATTTGCGCGCGCTGATGGAGGCCGCCGGCGTGAAGCCGGATGCGCCGGCCGTGACGAGCTGCGGCTCGGGGGTGACGGCGGCCGTCATCAATCTCGCCTTCGAAACCCTCGGCAACCGCGACGTGAAGCTCTACGACGGATCGTGGAGCGAATGGGGCGCGGCATCGGATACGGACGTGGAGAGCGGACGATGATGGTTCGTGTCGAGCTTCTCACGACACGGGTCACGAGCCTGGAAATGACGCTGGAGACGTACGGGACGCGGGAGCCGGTGCCCGCGAAGGGCCAGGATATGCGGGTGTTCGAGGTGCCGCGCATCCCGTTGATGCGCTATCGCGAGCTGTACAGCGCGGTGGGCGCCGCCCACCACTGGACCTCGCGCCTCGTCTCCGACAAGTCTCTAGCCGACGAGATCCACAGCCCGCGCACGCGGATCTATCTCAGCCAGATCGAACACGAGACCGTGGGCTGGTTCGAGATCGAAATCAAGCGGAACGTCCGCCAGGCCCGGATCGTGCATTTCGGGATTCTCGGGCCCTTTCGTGGAAAAGGCCTCGCGGGCCCGCTCCTCGAAGCTGCCATCGCGGCCGGCTTCGACGAGAAGCCGGAACGCCTGACGATCGAGACGAACACGCTCGATCACCCCGCCGCCTTCGCGCTCTACCGCAAGCACGGCTTCACCTCATACGCCACGCGCGAGGTGAAGACGCCCACCTATGATTCGTTCCTGAAGGCGCAGCTGGCGGCCGACTGAGCCCCTAACGCGCCCGACACGCGGGCGACGCGAATGCAGGCGGCGGGCGAGGACCGCCGTCATGCAAGGGCTGTCCCTTCAATGCGTCAGATCAGGAGATCGGCGACGATTGGATCGTTGGTGATGTCCTGATAGCGGATGCCGCCGGCATCGAACTTGGCGAGCAGGGTGTCGAAGTTCGCGCGATCCTTCGTCTCGACACCGAGCAGGATCGAGCCGAAATCGCGCGCCGATTTCTTCAGATATTCGAAACGCGAAATATCGTCGTCCGGCCCCATCTGGTTGAGGAAGTCCTTGAGGGCGCCCGGACGCTGGGCCAGCCGCAGGATGAAATATTTCTTCAGCCCCTCGAAGCGCAGCGCCCTCTCCTTCACGTCGGGCAGCCGCTCGAAGTCGAAATTGCCGCCGGAGACGATCGCCACCACCGTCTTGCCGGCAAGCTCCGTACCGAAGCCTTTCAGCGCATCGATGGTCAGGGCGCCCGCAGGCTCCAGCACGATGCCCTCGACGTTCAGCATTTCCAGCATGGTGCCGCACAGCCGGCCCTCGGGCGCGAGATGGACGACATTGCCGTCGAAGCGCTTGAGGATGTCGAACGGGATCCGCCCGATTTCGGCGACCGACGCGCCGTCGACGAAACCGTCGATCTTCTCCATCCTGGCGAGGACACCGCCTTCGAGGCTGGTCTTGAGGCTGGGCGCACCCAGCGGCTCGACGAAGCGAAGGTCGCTCGGCGCGCCTTCGGTGCCGTGAAAATAACGCGTCATGCCCGAGGCCAGCCCGCCGCCGCCGACCGGCATCACCACGATGTCGGCCCTTTCCGGTCCGAGCTGGCTCAGGATTTCCTGGGCAACGCTCGCCTGCCCCTCGACGATATCGACATGGTCGAACGGCGGGACGAGTTCGGCGCCCTCGCGCTCGGCATGGGCCTTGGCCGCCTTGTAGGAATCGTCGAAGAAATCGCCGACCAGCTCGATCTCGATCGCCTCGCCGCCGAAGGTTCGCGTCTTGGCGATCTTCTGCTGCGGCGTCGTCACCGGCATGAAGATGCGGCCCTTCACGCCGAAATGCCGGCAGGCGAAGGCGAACCCCTGGGCATGGTTGCCGGCCGACGCGCAGCAGAACTTCGCCCCATTGCCGCCGTTCGCCATGCGCTTGCGCATGAAGTTGAAGGCACCGCGGATCTTGTAGGAGCGGACCGGCGTCAGGTCCTCGCGCTTCAGAAAGATGCGGGCATCGTACTTGGCCGACAGATGCTCGTTGAGCTGCAGCGGGGTCTCGGGAAAGAGGCCGCGAAGCGCGGTCAGGGCTTCGGCAACGCCGGCGGTGAATTCGGTATCGGTCATCACAGGGTCTTTTGCGGGCTGACGGACGGGGCGCGAGGCGCGGCGATCGGCTGGGATCGCCTTGGGCGCTGCGGTTCCGCCTGTCGCGGGACGATGGGAAAGCAAACGGGTTCGGCGGCGATGGATGCGTCGTCGCATCTCGCAAGGGGCCGGCCGGTCGTGATCGCGGGAAAGGGCTGGCGTCCTCTCAGGACGCCCGCCGCCGGGCGATGACGCCGGCGCCGATAATCGGGAGCGCGGTCCGGTCGATCGATCGTATGGTCAACATTCGTCACGCTCCCTCATTCGCATCGCGCTGATATCTCGCGCCCGTCATGGGCGATCCGGCGTCCATTGTAAAGCCGGACGGCTGACGCGCGCGTTCTAGAGCGCCGGAAGATCGCCGCAGGATCGGATCGTCTGGGTTCGGGAGGCGCGTCGTCCGGAAGCTGCCGGACGCCTGATCATGCGAGGACGGCTAACCCTTCACCCCGCATCAAAAAACCCCGGCGGTTGCCCGCCGGGGTGCTTCATTCAGATTCGAACGCTTGGAAGACTTACGCGCTCTTGCGCTTGTCGTCGTCGCTGTCGTTGACCTCTTCGTAGTCCGCATCGACGACATCGTCGTTCGAAGCGCCCTTGGCATCCTTGGCCGCATCGGCCGCGGCGGCCGCTTCGCTGGATGCGTCGTCGGACTGGGCCGCCTCGTACATCGCCTGACCGAGCTTCATCGAAGCCTGGGCGAGGGTGTCGCTCTTGGCCTTGATCGTCTCGGCGTCGGCGCCGTCCTTCTCGAGTTCGGCCTTCAGCGCGTCGATCGCCGAACGGATCTCGTCGCGATCGTCCTCGGAGACCTTGTCGCCATACTCCTCGAGGGACTTCTCGGCCGAATGCGCCAGAGCCTCGCCCTGATTCTTGGCTTCGACCGTCGCGCGACGCTTCTTGTCCTCCTCGGCATTGGCCTCGGCGTCCTTCACCATCTGCTCGATATCGGCGTCCGACAGACCACCGGAGGCCTGGATCGTGATCCGCTGCTCCTTGTTGGTGCCCTTGTCCTTGGCCGATACGTTGACGATGCCGTTGGCGTCGATGTCGAAGGTGACCTCGATCTGCGGCACGCCCCGCGGCGCCGGCGGCAGGCCCTCGAGGTTGAACCGGCCGAGCGACTTGTTGTCGACCGCCATTTCGCGCTCACCCTGGAAGACCTGGATGGTCACGGCGTTCTGGTTGTCCTCGGCCGTCGAGAAGGTCTGGGACTTCTTGGTCGGGATCGTCGTGTTGCGATCGATGAGACGGGTGAACACGCCGCCCAGCGTCTCGATGCCGAGCGACAGCGGGGTCACGTCGAGGAGCAGCACGTCCTTGACGTCGCCCTGGAGAACGCCGGCCTGGATGGCGGCGCCCATGGCCACGACCTCATCCGGGTTCACGCCCTTGTGCGGCTCCTTGCCGAAGAAGGATTTCACCGTCTCCTGCACCTTCGGCATGCGTGTCATGCCGCCGACGAGAACGACCTCGTCGATCTCGCTCGCCGACATGGACGCATCCTTGAGGGCCGCCTTCATCGGGCCGACCGTACGCTGGACGAGATCGTCGACGAGGCTTTCGAACTTCGAGCGCGACAGCTTCATGGTCATGTGCTTGGGACCGGACTGGTCCGCCGTGATGAACGGCAGGTTGATCTCAGTCTGGGACGCGGAGGACAGCTCGATCTTGGCCTTCTCGGCCGCTTCCTTCAGGCGCTGCAAGGCCAGCTTGTCGCCCTTGAGGTCGATGCCCTGGTCCTTCTTGAACTCGGACGCGAAGTAGTCGACGAGACGCATGTCGAAGTCTTCGCCGCCGAGGAAGGTGTCGCCATTGGTCGACTTCACCTCGAACACGCCGTCGCCGATCTCGAGGATCGACACGTCGAACGTGCCACCGCCCAGATCGTAGACCGCGATGGTCTTGCCCTCGGTCTTGTCGAGGCCATAGGCGAGCGCTGCCGCGGTCGGCTCGTTGATGATGCGCAGGACTTCAAGACCCGCGATCTTGCCGGCGTCCTTGGTCGCCTGGCGCTGGGCGTCGTTGAAGTAGGCGGGAACCGTGATGACGGCCTTCTCGACCTTTTCGCCGAGATAGGCCTCGGCGGTTTCCTTCATCTTCTGCAGGATCATCGCCGAGATCTGCGAGGGCGAATATTTCTCCCCGTCGGCCTGGACCCAGGCATCGCCATTGTCGCCCTTGACGATCGCGTAAGGAACGAGATTCTTGTCCTTCGCAACGGTCGGGTCCTCGTAGCGACGACCGATCAACCGCTTGACGGCGAACATCGTGTTTTCGGGGTTGGTGACCGCCTGGCGCTTGGCCGGCTGGCCCACGAGGCGTTCCCCATCGTCCGTGAACGCCACCATGGAAGGCGTCGTGCGGGCGCCTTCGGCGTTCTCGATCACCTTGGGGGTCTTGCCGTCCATGACGGAAACGCAGGAATTGGTGGTCCCGAGATCGATACCGATGACCTTCGCCATGTTCCAAATTCTCCTTCTTAAGCGAGCCGTCCAGCGACCCTCGTGCGAGGCGTTCTAGAGGACAGCCCCTGTCAATTCTTGGGATGTCAGAGGCCGTTGAAGTACGAGTGCCGCCCGGCCAGTTCGGCGTTGAGGCGTATATATGAAGCGGAATTTCGGCTCGCAAGGCGCGTCACTCGCGAAAGCGTGAGCCTTGCGAAATTAGCGCGGGGCCACCGTTTCGCGGATCTAGCCCATCGACGTCAGGCGCAGGCCGTAGACGAGAAGATCGGTGCCTTCGCCGATCGAGGGGTCGATCGCGATCTCGCCGGCCTCCCCTTCCACCGCGGTCAGGTCGATGACGAAGACGAAGGGCGCGCTGACCTGCTGAACCGTGAAGCGCTGGCGACCGCAGCGGCTTTCGCCCTCGAAGAGGCAGCGCACGGTGAAGGTCCGCTCGGCGCCGTCGATCGACCCGACGGTGAGTTCGGCCTGCACCTGACGGCCGGACAGGCGCGACATGACACCCCGGCCGACGAGAAAGCCGATCTCGCCGCCATCGTCGCCCTGCGGAGCGGAGATGCGCACGGCATCCGCGCCGTTGGGGGCCGTTTCGCTCGTCACGCGGCCGCCGTTCGGCGTCGAGATCTGGTCGATCTCGCGTCCGGAGAAGATCGAGATCCAGTTCCGGCCGTCGCCGGGATCCTCGCCGCCCGCCTCGCCCTCGGCGGCGCTACGCGGCGCCTCGTTGGACGCGGTGGAGACGAGGAAGGGCACCAGCAGATAGGCGGCGGCCGCCAGCAGAAACAGGAACAGCAGGCCGATGATCGCCGAAACGAGAAAGCCGCCGCGCTTCTTCCGCGCCTTCCGCTCGCCACTTTTCGCTCCCGGGCGCCAGTCGTCGAAGCCTTGGCGTGAACGTGGATTGTCCGCCCCCTCGCCCCCACGGTCGCCGGTGTAGAGCGGCCCGCTGGCCGTGACGACGCTGTCCGGATCGTCCGCCGCTCGCCCGGACGGCTCCTGCTGCGGCGTCACCCGGCCGAGATCGAGCCCCTGCTCGAAGGGTTCGTCGCCGGCCGCATCCACGCGCGGCGGCGGCGCGAACGCACGCGGCGCACGGTTTCGAGGCCCGTCGCCGTCCCGATCCTGCCGCCCATCCTCGGCTAAGGCCTGCGGACCGGCGCCCCAGGCAGGGGCGTCGGCCTCGCCGAGAACCGGCTCGGGCACCCGCTTGTCGCCGGCCGGTTCCCGGGTCTGGGCGTCGAGCACCGGCACGCCGACGACGGGGCCCGTTCGGGACCCGGGAAGACCCATTTCGGGCACGGCGGCCGGTGCAGCTTCGACGCCTGCCGGGCCATCCGCCGGCGAACCCGTTCCGCCGTCCTGGCGCAGGTCCGCGGGAAAATCGCCGTCATGTTGCCCGTGCAGCGATATCGGCGCGCCATCGCCCTCGGTCCCGCCCGGGGAAACGGCCCGGTCCTTGTTCGACGCGGACCCCGGACCATAATCGGCCTCGACGGCGGCGATCGCATCCTCGAACTCGCGGCGCTTGGCGACCGCCACGGCCTCGTCGTCCGTTGCCGCCAGCACGCGTTCGATCGCCCGTTCCGCTGCCGCATAGACGCCTTGACGAAAGTGCGGGCTCTCGAAATCGCCGGCTTCGAGGGCACGCCGGATACTGTTTTCGATCGCGCTCGCCAAACCCCAAACCCCTTCACCGACCAAAGACCGCTTCGATCGATGATCCCGACGGGCTCCGAGCCCTCTTCTCGCACCTGCAAGCTTAGGCAAGCTCGCCCATCGGTGCAATCACGGGCCGTCGCCTGTCCCCGGCGCCGGATGCCGGTCCGCGCGCCAATCCTCTCAATTGTGCGTGCGCGGGGGCCGTGCAAGGTCCACGCGCACGCCAGCACCCAAAAGAGGTGAACATGCCGTCGCATCGCCGTCCTGCACGGGACGCGCTTGTTTCACGCGCGATACGTCGCACATGCCCCGGCAACCGCAAGCCCTAGCTGGACGCTTCGCAGCATCCAAACCGTCGAGAACAGTGAGATATCATGCCCGCACCCGCCGCAAAGGACATCCAGCACGCCATTTCGAGACATGGCGTCATCGGCGACATGAGAACGCTGGCGCTCGTTGCCGACGACGGGACGATCACCTTTTTCTGCCATCCCGAGATCGATTCGCCCTCGGTCTTCGCCTCGATCCTCGACGATGAAAAGGGCGGCTCCTTCACGTTCGCGGCCGAAGCCAGGAGCCGTCAGGCCAACACCAAGCAGATGTATCTGCCCGACACCAACATCCTGATCACTCGCTTTCTCGACGAGGGCGGCATCGGCGAGGTTTGCGACTTCATGCCGATCGACGGCACGGGTCGCATCGTTCGGCGCGCCAAGGCGATCACCGCCAGCGTCGATTTCGCGTTCGACATGACGCCGCGTCCCGATTACGGGCGGACCAAGCCGCAGCTGACGGCGATCGAGGGCGGGTTCTCGATCGGATGGGAGGGGGCGGAGAGCCCGATTTCGGTCTACACCTCCTTTCCGGTGACCATCGCGGACGATCGCGTCACCGCCCGCATCGGCCTGGAGGAGGACGAGGATGCCTACGTCGTCCTCTGCCCGGGCCGGGCCGGGGCGCCGAAGATCGACGATGCCTATGTCAGGCGCACCTTCCGGGAAACCCGCGACTACTGGCACAAATGGGTCAATCGCGGGAACTATCCCTCGTTCTGGCGCGAACTCGTCGTGCGATCCGCTCTCACCCTCAAGCTGCTGACGTCCGCGCAGCACGGGTCGATCGCGGCCGCCGCGACGTTCGGCCTGCCGGAAGTGCCGGGCGGCGAACGCAACTGGGACTATCGCTACTGCTGGGTGCGGGACGCCGCCTTCACCCTCTACAGCCTGTCCCGCCTCGGCTATTACGACGAGGCCGAGACCTTCATCCACTTTTTGATGGAGCGGGCGGTCGAGGACGGGGCGCAGGGCCTCCAGATCATGTACGGCATGGATGGCAGATCCGAACTCGGCGAGGTCGCCCTCGATCATCTGTCCGGCTACGCCGGCTCGCGGCCCGTGCGGATCGGCAATGGCGCGTTCGACCAGCTCCAGCTCGACATCTACGGCGAGTTCATGGATGCGGTCTACATTTCCACCAAGGCGCGCGGCAAGCCGGCCTATTCGGTCTGGATCAAGCTCGCCCGCATGACCGACTGGGTTTGCGAGAACTGGCGGCGCAAGGACAAGGGCATATGGGAAAGCCGGGGCGAGCCGCAGGAATATCTGTCCTCGCGGCTGATGTGCTGGGTGGCACTCGACCGGGCGCTGCGCATGGCGCTGGAGCAGTCCCTGCCGGCCAATATCGAGGAGTGGCGCCGCGAGCGCGACACGATCCAGAAGACCCTTCTGGAGGAGTTCTGGAACCCGGAGATCGGCGCGTTCACCCAGTTCAAGGGCTCCACGACGCTCGATGCCGTCGTCCTCCTGATGCCGCTCGTCAAGTTCATCAACCCGCGCGATCCCATGTGGACGTCGACGCTGAAGGCGGTGAAGCGCGAGCTCGTCCACGACTGCCTCGTCTACCGCTACAAGAACGGCGCGGAGAACGATGACGGGCTCGACGGCGAGGAAGGCGCCTTCACGATCTGCTCCTTCTGGTATGTGGAGGCGCTGGCGCGCACGGGCTACGTCGCCGAAGCCCGGCTGCTGTTCGAAAAGCTGCACACCTATGCCAACCATCTGGGGCTCTATTCGGAGGAATTGTCGTCCGCCGGCGACCATCTGGGCAATTTCCCCCAGGCCCTGACGCATCTCTCCCTGATATCGGCCGCCATCTGGCTCGACCGGGCCCTCAACGGCGACAGTCAGGATCCGCATTATTTCGAATTCAACATGCTGGAGGATCCCGATGGCATATTTTGATCTGTTCTCCCTCAAGGGCCAGTCGGCCATCGTCACCGGTGCCTCCTCGGGCATCGGAGCGGCCGCGGCGCGAACCCTGGCCGAGGCCGGCGCACGGGTGGTGGTCAACTATCGCAGCAGCGAGGCGGACGCCCGCGCGCTGTGCGACACCATCGAGGAGCAGGGCGGCACGGCCATCGCCATCGGCGCCGACGTCTCGAAGGAAGAGGATGTGATCGGCCTCTTCGACGCGGCCGAGGACGCGCTCGGCCCCGTCGACATCGTCTTCTCCAATGCCGGGCTGCAGGCCGACGCGGCGATCGGCGAGATGAGCTTCGAGGACTGGAACAAGGCGATCTCCGTCAATCTCGGCGGCGGCTTCCTCGTCGGACGCGAAGCGATCAGGCGCTTTCGACGCAAGGGCCTGCGCGAGGAGATTTCACCGGCGCTCGGCAAGCTGATCTTCGATTCCTCCGTCCACCAGCGCATTCCCTGGGCGTTTCACGCCAATTACGCCGCCTCCAAGGGCGGCCTGAAGCTTCTGATGGAATCGCTCGCGCAGGAGACCGCGTCCGAAAAGATCCGCGTCAACGCGGTCGCGCCGGGCGCGATCGCGACCGCGATCAACGAGGCCGAACGCGACGACGAAGCCGGGCGAAACGCCATGCTCGACCTCATCCCGTACGGCCGGATCGGCGAGCCGGACGATATCGGCCGGGTGGTCGCCTGGCTGGCGTCCGACGCCTCCGACTACGTCACCGGCCAGACGATCTTCGTCGATGGCGGCATGACGCTCTATCCGGGCTTCAAGGGGAACGGTTGAGGCTTTCGCGCGAGAGGTTTAAAGCCGTCCGCCAGGGGCGTTGCCGAAGGCCGCGCCGGATGAGGAGATTGGACCATGGCTCTTGATGGACGCGTTGCGATCGTCACCGGCGGCGCGACGGGAATAGGCTACGCGATCGCCCGGCGTTTTCTGCACGATGGCGCGAAGGTCGTCATCGCCGATATCAACGAGCGGGCCGGCGCTGAGGCCGCGCGGGACCTATCGGAGTTCGGCGAAGCGCGTTTCGTGCACGCCAACGTCGCCGAGAAGCTCGACGTCCACAATCTCCTCGCCTCGGCTCTCGATGCCTTCAGCGACGTCGACATCCTCGTCAACAATGCCGGCATCGTCCACAAGGCGGGCTTCCTCGATCTCGACGTCGCCGATTTCCAGCGCGTCCTGGACATCAATCTGAAGGGCGCGTTCCTGTGCGGCCAGGCGGTCGCCCAGCACATGGTCGAGAAGATCAGGCAGGGCGGCAGCGCCGGCACCATCATCAACATGTCCTCGGTCAACGCCGAGTTCGCGCTCGCCGATCAGGTCGGCTACTCGGTGTCGAAGGGCGGGCTGAAACAGCTCACCAAGGTCATGGCGCTCGCGCTCGCGCCCTACGGCATCCGCGTCAACGCGATCGGCCCCGGCTCGATCATGACCGAGCTCCTCCACGCCGTCGCCAACGATCCCGCGGCGCGGAACACGATCCTGTCGCGCACCCCCCTCGGGCGTATCGGCGAGCCCAAGGAAATCGCATCCATCGCCGCATTCCTTGCCTCCGACGATGCGAGCTATATGACGGGTCAGACGGTCTACGCCGATGGCGGACGCCTTGCCCTCAACTACGTGGTGCCGGTCAGGAACGACGAGGACTGATCGGCCGAACGCCTTCACTCATGAAAGCCTCCCACATGCTGCAGACCATTTCCGCCTTCGACCGAATCGGCGAGGAGAACGCGTTCGCCGTGCTCGCGCGGGCAACCAGGCTTTCGAGCGAGGGCAAGGACGTCGTCAATCTCGGCATCGGGCAGCCGGACTTCCTGACCCCGCCGCATATCGTGGAAGCGGCCATCAAGGCGCTGCGGGACGGGCATCATGGCTACACGCCGGCAAACGGGCTCCTGGCCTGCCGCGAGGCCGTCGCCCGGCGCACGTTCACGGTGACCGGCGCCGAGATCTCGCCCGAAAGCGTGATGATCATGCCCGGCGGCAAGCCGACAATGTTCGCCGCGATCCTGCTGTTCGGCGAACCGGGCGCGGAGATCCTCTATCCCGATCCCGGTTTTCCGATCTATCGCTCGATGATCGAATTCACCGGCGCAACGCCCGTTCCCGTACCGATGCGCGAGGAGAACGGCTTTGCGTTCTCGGCCGAGGAAACCCTTTCCCTCCTGACCGACAGGACGCGGCTTCTCATCCTGAACTCGCCGGCGAACCCCACGGGAGGCGTGACGCCGAAGGCCGAGATCGACAAGCTCGTCGCGGGCCTGGCGGAGTTTCCGGACGTCGCGATCATGTCCGACGAGATCTACGACGTCATGACCTATGACGGGGCGACGAACGTCTCGCTGCTGTCCTATCCGGAGATCCGCGACCGGCTCATCGTCCTCAACGGCTGGTCGAAGACCTGGGCGATGACGGGCTGGCGCATGGGCTGGTCGATCTGGCCGGACGGGCTGATCGGCAAGGTGCGCAAGCTCGCCGTCAATTGCTGGTCCTGCGTCAACGCGCCGAGCCAGTTCGCCGGCATCGCCGCGATCGACGGGCCGCAGACGGATGTCAAGCGGATGATGGAGGCCTTCGACCGCCGCCGCAGGCTGGTCGTCGAGCGGGCCAATGCGCTGCCCGGCGTGACCTGTACGGTGCCGAAGGGCGCGTTCTACGCGTTCCCGAACATCGTCGACACTGGCTGGAAGGCGAAGAAGCTCGCCTCGGCTCTTCTCGACCGATCCCATGTCGCGATGGTCGGCGGGCCCGATTTCGGCATTCTGGGCGAAGGCTATATCCGCATCTCCTACGCCAATTCGGAAGTGAACATCGCCCGGGCCATGGACCGCGTGGCAACGTTCCTCGAGGAGAACCAGCCCGAGACCTGAGCGGGCTCGCGCCCGCGTCCCCCGCCTTGCGATCGAGGCGGTCGGCCGCCCGCCCGCCCGGCCGCTTGTAAGATCGGGTCATTCTTTGTGACGTGCGGTTTCGAACCGGTGCGCTATGAAGGCGAAACCCATGGCGCGCCCGTCCCTTCCGGGTCCGCGCGTCGAAGCAGTCCAGCCAGGAAGCGAGTATCGCCATGTGCGGCATCATCGGCATCGTCAGTTCCAGGCCCGTCGCCGAACGGTTGATCGACAGTCTGAAGCGGCTCGAATATCGGGGCTACGATTCGGCGGGAATCGCCACGATCGAGGACGGCGTGCTGTCGCGTCTTCGCGCCGAGGGCAAGCTGGTCAATCTGGTGGACAAGCTCGACCGCAACCCGCGCATCGGCACCATCGGCATCGGCCACACCCGCTGGGCGACCCATGGCCAGCCGACCGAGGCGAACGCCCATCCGCACCAGACCGGCCGACTGTCGCTCGTCCACAACGGCATCATCGAGAACTATCGCGACCTGCGGGAAGAGCTCGAAGCCGGTGGCGCGGTCTTCGAAAGCCAGACCGACACCGAGACCGTCGCCCATCTCGTCACCGCCCAGATGGCGCTCGGCCTTGCGCCGAAGGAGGCCGTCCAGAACGCGCTCGCAAGGCTCGAAGGCGCGTTCTCGCTGGCCTTCCTGTTCGAGGGCGAGGACGATCTCCTGATCGCCGCACGGCGGGGCTCGCCGCTGGTCGTGGGGGACGGCGAGGGCGAGATGTTCCTCGGCTCGGACGCCATCGCCCTGTCGCCG
This sequence comes from Fulvimarina uroteuthidis, assembly GCF_034321785.1. Classification (NCBI taxonomy): domain Bacteria; kingdom Pseudomonadati; phylum Pseudomonadota; class Alphaproteobacteria; order Hyphomicrobiales; family Aurantimonadaceae; genus Fulvimarina; species Fulvimarina uroteuthidis. Next base: position 786,787 of record NZ_JAXLPB010000001.1, read on the forward strand.
TTCACGGACCGGGTGCGCTATCTCGAAGAGGGCGATCTCGCCGTCCTCACGCGCGAACGGATCGCGATCTTCGACGCGCACGGCAAGCCCGTCGACCGGCCCGTCAAGCGCTCGTCCGGCAAGCCGCTCTACGTGGACAAGGGCAACCACCGCCACTTCATGCTGAAGGAGATCTACGAGCAGCCCGAAGTCGTCGGCCACACGCTGGGCGCCTTTGTCGATCTGACCACCGGCAGGACCCGGCTTCCGGCATCGGCGTCGATCGATTTTTCCACGGTCGGTCGCATGGCCCTGTCGGCCTGCGGAACCGGCTATTATGCCGCCCTCGTCGGGCGGTACTATTTCGAGCGCTATGCGCGGATCGCCTGCGATCTCGATGTCGCGTCCGAGTTCCGCTACCGCGAAAGTCCGCTGGACGACGTCGATCTCGCCCTCTTCGTCTCGCAATCGGGCGAGACCGCCGATACGCTTGCCTCGCTGCGCCATGCCAAGGCCGAGGGCGTCGACACGGCGGCGATCGTCAATGTCGACGAATCGACGATCGCCCGCGAGGCGGCGCACGTGCTTCCCACCCTCGCCGGCCCCGAGATCGGCGTCGCCTCGACCAAGGCCTTCACGTGCCAGTTGATGGCGCTCGCCGCGCTCGCCATAAGGGCGGGCGTCGCGAAGGGCCGGATCTCGCCGGCGCAGGAGCTCGAACTCACGCGGACGCTTCAGGAAGCGCCACGCCTCGTCAACGAAGCGATCAAGCTGGAAAGCCAGATCGAACAGCTCGCCCGCGAGATGGCGACCAAGAGCCACGCCTTGTTCCTCGGCCGCGGCTTTTCCTTCCCGCTCGCCATGGAGGGCGCGCTGAAGCTGAAGGAGATCAGCTATATCCACGCCGAGGGCTACGCCGCGGGCGAGCTGAAGCATGGTCCCATCGCGCTGATCGACGACACCATGCCGGTGGTCGTCATCGCTCCGCACGACCGAAGCTTCGAGAAGACCGCCTCGAACGTCCAGGAAGTCGCGGCCCGCGGCGGCAAGATCATCCTCCTCACCGACGCAAGGGGGGCGGCCGCCCGGATCGTCGACGAGGCCTACACGATCGTCCTTCCCGAGATGCCGGAGATCCTGACCCCGATCGTCTACGCGATCCCGCTGCAGCTTCTGGCCTACCATACCGCCGTCCAGATGGGCACCGACGTCGATCAGCCGCGAAATCTGGCGAAATCCGTCACCGTCGAGTGAACCGTCATCCGATTGTTGAAACCGGCCGGTAACGCTTCGCCGTACCGCCGGATCCGGCGGGTCCCGGATCGATTCGGATCGTGGGGTGGCGCGCCTGCGTCGGGGAGCGAGAAGGACCGGGAGTCGGTTGCGCTTGCCGGCCAGGCTTCACCCCGTACCCCCGACCGAAGAACCGGACCCCCTGCCCGCGACCGACCGGCGCGAACGTGATGGGACCGACTGCATCGGGCGAGGCGACCTCTCCGCATGCCGCCGGGACGGGCCTCGCAGGGACGGACGATGAAGATTGCAGTTGCCGGGCTCGGCTATGTCGGGCTCTCGAACTCCGCCCTCCTCGCGCAGCACAACCGGGTCGTCGCGGTCGATCTCCTGCCGGAGCGGGTGGAGATGGTGAACCGGGGGGTCTCGCCGATCATCGACGATCATCTCCAGGACTTCCTGAACACGCAGGCCCTCGACCTGCAGGCGACGACGGACCCGGCCGAGGCCTTCGAGGGCGCCGACTTCGTCGTCATCGCGACGCCGACCAATTACGATCCGCGATCGAACGCCTTCGATACGCGTTCGATCGAGGCGGTGATCGGCGAGGTGCTGGATCGTGCGCCGCAGGCCGTGATGGTCATCAAATCCACCGTGCCGGTCGGCTACACCGCCGGCATTCGCCGGCGAACCGGGTGCGAGAACGTGATCTTCTCGCCCGAGTTCCTGCGCGAGGGCAAGGCGCTCTACGACAATCTCCACCCCTCGCGCATCGTCGTCGGCGAACGCTCCGAGCGAGGGCGCCAGTTCGCCGGGCTGCTGCTCGAGGGCGCCCGAAAGGACGGTATCGACGTTCTCTTGACCGATTCGACGGAAGCTGAGGCGATCAAGCTGTTTGCCAACACCTATCTCGCCATGCGCGTCGCCTTCTTCAACGAACTCGACAGCTACGCCCTCTCGCACGGCCTCGACACCCGCCAGATCATCGCGGGCGTCGCGCTCGATCCGCGGATCGGCGATCACTACAACAACCCGTCCTTCGGCTATGGCGGCTACTGCCTGCCCAAGGACACCAAGCAGCTGCATTCGAACTTTTCCGACGTGCCGCAGAACCTTATCCGGGCGATCATCGATTCCAACTCGACGCGCAAGGACTTCATCGCGGGGCAGATCCTCGACATGGGCCCGAAGCGCGTCGGGGTCTACCGGCTGGTGATGAAGGCCGAATCGGACAATTATCGCGCATCCAGCATTCAGGGCATCATGAAGCGGATCAAGGCGAAGGGGATCGAGGTGGTTGTCTACGAACCCATTCTGGCGGGAGAGAGCGACTTCTTCAATTCGCGGATCGAAACCGATCTCGACCGCTTCAAGGCCGACTGCGACGTCATCGTCGCCAACCGCATGGTGGGCGAACTGTCCGACGTCGCGGCCAAGGTCTACACGCGCGACCTGTTCGGCACCAACTGAGCCGGCCGCCGATCGAGGCGGCGAGGCTTCCGCCAGGCCGGCCGTTCGGGGGCGGAAAAGGCCGTCCGCCCTGCGTGCCGGGCCACGGCGCGCATCTAGAGCATGATGCCGAAAAGTTGCATGACTTTTCGGACAACATCATGCGGAAAAACAAATACTGAGAGCGAAATGTCGATTCAGACTTATCGCATTTCGCTCTAGGCTTTCGTCGCCCCGCCAAGGGTCGCTCCGGACGCGTCGACCGCCGCGCCGGCCGCGTCCTCACGCCGTGCGATACGCGCGCCGGCGCCCGCCCCGGCCGGGACGAGCACGGGCTTGCTGACGCGCTTGCGCACCTTTTCCCGGGAGGTGACCGGCACGCCGCGATAGAGTTGCTTGACCGCCTCGACGATGACGACACCCGCGAACACCGGCCAGGCCCTGCGCCCGAACCGCTCGATCGGGCCCGTCGCCGTCAGCAGCGAACGCTTGCGAAAGGGCGGAAAGAACAGGGCCTCGGAAAAGGTCGAGGGCGTGAACATCGATCCGCGCAGCAGCCGCTGCAACTGTCCGCGCGACCAGGGCCGGCCGGAGCCGAAGGGCGTATGCTCGAACCGCGCCCAGACGCCGCGCCGGTTCGGCGCGACGATGACCACGCGTCCGCCGGGCGCAAGAACCCGCCAGATCTCGTCCATGAAAGCTTCCGGGCTTTCGGCGAATTCGAGCGCGTGGGCGACGAGGATGCGGTCGATCGAGGCGTCGCCGAGCGGCAGGCTTTCAAGCCCCACCAGCGCGGTCTGGGATGCGGCGCCATGCGGCCAGCAGGCGGCCCCTTGCGTCGCCGGCATGAAGGCGAGCGCCCGCTCGGCATCCCCGCCGAACCGGTCGAGAAAGGGCGAGCCGTAACCGATCGCGACGAGACGCTCCTCGGAAATCGGCGTCCAGATCGACGTCAGGGCAGCGCAGACGGCGCGGCTTGCCTGCAGCCCGAGCGCGCTGTGGTAGAAATCGCGCAGGTCGATGATATCGGCGTTCGTGGTCAGACCGCTCACCTTGTGGAACAACGCTCGAGGGCGAGGTCCGAGTATAGGCATCGGCCCGCCGGCTTCGCAATCGGGCCGGTGGCATTGCCTGGGGATCGCGCAGCGCCTTGGCGGCGGCGATCGAGCCCTTATGTGACGTCTCAAGCATGACTCCAGCCGAGGAACCCCGCCCCATGTCCGAGATCGAGATCCGCCAGTTCGGGTGCCGAAGCGACAATTTCGGCGTGCTCGTCCACATGGGCGAAACCACGATCGCCATCGACGCGCCCGAGGAACGGCCGATTGTCGATACTCTCCAGGCCGAAGGCTGGACGCTGACCCATGTTCTGACGACCCATCACCACCAGGACCATGTCGAGGCGAACGAGGCGCTGAAGGCCCGCTTCGGCGCCCGCATCATCGGACCGAAGGACGAGGCGGCGAAAATCCCCGGCATCGACGAGACGGTCGAAGGCGGCCGGACGCTCGACATCGGCGGCATCGAGGTCCAGGTCATCGCAACGCCCGGCCATACCCTCGGCGAGGTCTCCTATTATCTTCCCGGCGCCCCTGCCCTGTTCGCCGCGGACGCCCTGTTCTCGCTTGGCTGCGGTCGCCTCTTCGAGGGCGACCCCGCCATGATGTGGGCCTCGCTTCAACGCCTGCGCGCCCTGCCCGACGAGACCATGCTCTACTGCGGACACGAATATACCGCGACGAATGTGCGCTTCGCGCTCGATCTCGATCCCGCAAATCTTCTCATTCACGAGCGGGCGAGCGAGGTGGAACATCTGCGCACCGCCGGCAAGCCGACCCTTCCGATCGCGCTCGGCAAGGAGAAGAAGACCAACCCCTTCCTGCGCGTCGACGAACCCGCATTCCAGAAGGCGGTCGGCATGGAGGGTGCCGACCCGGTCGAGGTATTCGCCCATGCCCGGAAGATACGCGACGGCTACTGAACCGAGAGCATCGCGCACGAGCCCTGATCACAAGGTGAATCATGCGGATCGCAAGGGTCGGCGGCGTCCGCCGAGGGAAGGAGGAACGTCCATGAACCCCGAGGTCCGGCAGATCATCGACACGCTCGGACTGGATCGACACCCGGAGGGCGGCTGGTTCAGGGAAACCTTCCGCGACACGGAGGTGGACGGGACGGGACGCGCCCGATCGACGGCGATCTGCTATCTGCTTGAGGCCGGCGAAACGTCCGAATGGCACCGCGTGACGGACGCCGCGGAAGCCTGGCACTATTATCGCGGCGCGCCGCTCGTCATCACCGTGTCGCCGGACGGCCACGACGCGTCCGCGCATCATCTCGGGCCGGACCTTCTGCGGAACCAGCGGCCGCAATTCGTCGTGCCGGCGAACTGGTGGCAGACCGCGACGAGCCTCGGCGCCTATACGCTCGTCGGATGCACGGTCGCGCCCGGCTTCACCTTCGACAGTTTCGAGATGGCGCCGGACAACTGGCGTCCGACCCCGCGCAAGAGCTCGGGCCGTTAGGCTCCGGCGAGTTCCCCCGCCGACGAGAGAAAGGGCGCTCAAGCGCCCCTTCCCAGATCCATGCTTACGGCAAGTTCCGATTGCTCAGGCGGGCGTGACCGGGAATGTCTCCTCGAAGACGTTGCCGTTCGTATCCGTCGCCTTCACTTCGAACGGCTTTTCGGTCTCGCCCGCATAGTTGAACCGGAAATTCGGATCTTCGGAGATCGAGATGCCGCCCGTCATGGTGAAGAGCGTCTCGCCGCCGCGCGACACCGCGATCTCGTCCACGAAGTGCGCCGGAATGTACAGAAGCGTCACCTGGTCCTTCTGGAGACCGGAATTGTTCGGGTGGCGAATCTGCAGCTGGGCCTCGCGCGTCGTGGACGAGCCCTCGGCCTTGCCGAACGAGCGCAGCTTCATCTTGCCCATCTCGCGGGCGGCCAGTTCGGGATCCTTCGCCGCCGGGGCCGCGCAGCCGCCGGCCGCCTTCACGAATGTCTGGGTAACGTAGAGATTGCCCTCGGCATCTTCGGCGACCACGTGAACGTCCGTATAGGCATTGACCCGCACGCGGGTCGTCAGCTCGGTGAGCCCCGCCCCTTCGGCAATGTCGAATGTCGCCGCCACCGGCGACGGATTCTCGTCGATCACGAGCGTGACCTTGCGAATGTCCTTGGCCGGATCGAGGCTGATCGTCATCGGGACGACCGCCGGGTCGGCCGCGCGGCTCGGCGCGTCGAGCGAGACCGCATCGGTACCGGCGATCAGCTCCTTGTCACCGAAGAGATCGCCCTTCAGATCGCTCCAAGCGGAATCGGCCGCGGCGGCCGCGGCCTCGGGCGTTTGCGTGTCGCTCTCGGCAAGGCCCGCCCGGGGCAGCGCGACCAGCGCGCTCGCCAGCAGCGTTGCAAGGGTGGTGTTGACGATGAGACGTCGCCTGAATGCCATGATATGTTCCTCCGCTGACGATCCGGACGACGGCCGCGCGCGCCTTTTCGGCGTTCCTGTCGCGGAATGTCATGTCTGATCCATTCAACCGAATGTGCCCCAAGCATTCCCCGGCGACAAGATCCCGCCGATCATTCCGGCGTTACCGTCCGCGCGGCGGCGACGACGCACGCGGGGACGGCCATGGGGCGGTTCTTACTCCCATTCGAGTTCCGCGAAGGCCGCCGTCGCGTTGCGCCGCCGAAACGCGTCGGCGAGCGCGAACGCTTCCGCTTCCGTGCGTGCCGCGCTCTCCGCCGTTTCCTGCAAACCGTCCCCGTTCGCGATCGCCGAACGCACGTCGCCGGCCAGTCGCTCCAGATAACCGGTCTGCGGCGCCATCGCGTCCGGCCACCTCGCATCCAGCGGACCGTGGCCGGGCACGACGTGCGCAGCCTCTATGGCCATGAGGTCGGCCGTTTGCTCCAGCCAGCCGGCAAGGCTCCCGTCGAGCACCGGGAGATGGTCCAGAAAGACCAGGTCGCCGGTGAACAGGGTCTGCGTCCGGGTGTCGAAGACGGTCAGATCATTGTCGGTATGGGCCGTCTTCCAGGCCGTCAGCACGATCTTCCGGTTGCCGAGATCGACGATGCGAGGAGCAAGGACCGCAACGCCCTCGTCCGGGCCGACAATGTCGAGACGGTCGATCTCGGCGATCCCGAGCTGTTCGGCCATGGACATCCGGTAGGATTCGGCCCGCGCCGCGATGGCGGCCCCGAGCCGTTCGTGCCCGAGGATCGTCGCCCCTTCCGCCGCAAACACCTGGTTGCCGAAGATGTGATCGGGGTGCATGTGAGTATTGATCACGAAGCGGATCGGCTTGTCGGTGATCCGACGGATCGCTGCAAGCGCGCGTTCCGCCACGGCGACGCTCCCGCCCGTATCGATCACGGCGACAGCCTCGTCGCCGACGATGAAGCCGCTGTTGGAGATGTCGCCCTGATTGTCGGGACTGGTTTCCTCCACCAGCCCCTGATGGGCATAGACCCCGTCGGCAATCTCCACGAAGAACGGACGCGTCGGCCTCTCCTCCGCGCGGGACGGGGCGCCGAGCACGGCGGAGAAGGCAAGAAACGCCAGGATCATCGCCGGCACGCCGCAGCAGAACCGCACCGAATCACGCAATAAAATTTTGGTAACCATGAACATGTGGGGCGAAATGGTCCCGTGGAGGCTCCAGACAAGTCATCTTGATTGACCTTTCAAGAAAAGGCCGGACGAAATGCTGCGTCGTTTTGCCCGATGAAACCACGTCTTCGCACTTGCGAAAGCGAACGTCTCGCCGCTCGACTTTGCCCGGCGTCCACACGTTTCCAGGGCCCCAGTGTGCGAACATCTTTTCCGGGCAAAGTCCTTGATCGCTTAGGACAGGCAGCTTCCGGCGCGCGCGTGAGCGGTGCGTCGCACGGGACGTGGTCACACGCCACACGGGGCCCCGCGGAACCACCTGTTCATAAATATCTCGTGATAGAACGTAAGTGTTCGGCAGCAGAAGGACTGTCGGACGGGCGCCAACACTGGATCGCACGCCCGTTAATGCTGCACTGCACAAGGAAAAAGTCCTCGTTGCCGCTTGCATGGATGAATTTCCGCATCTAGCATCTGTCTCATGGTTTCCGGCTTCAAAGATCGCAGCGTGTTGGGAGCACAGCGATTTTTCGAAGGCCACGGTAGGGCAATGATCAACGGTGCCCACCAAGACCCCTATTGGCGGTCGTGACACGCTGCCGGAAACCGTCCCCACTCATAGCCGGCTTCGGCTGATTCGAACCTGTCGGGCTTTTCCGAGAGGGTCAATGCGCCTGTATCCGGCACTCGGTTCCTTTGGGAGGACACTCGATGCTAAAAACATTTACCAAGGCCGCACTGGCTTCCAGCTTGCTTCTGGCGGGCGGCGGCTATGCTGCTGCAAACGACGCGCTGAAGGAAGCCGCAAGCAACCCCGCTCAGTGGGTCATGCCAACGGGCAACTACGCGAACCAGCGTTATTCCGAACTCGACGCCATCAACAAGGACAATGTCGGCGACATGGTTCCGGCGTGGACCTTCTCGACCGGCGTTCTTCGCGGCCACGAGGGCAACCCGCTTGTCGTCGGCGACACGATGTACGTCCACACGCCGTTCCCGAACATCGTCTATGCACTCGACCTGACGCAGGACGGCCGGATCAAGTGGCGCTACGAGCCCAAGCAGGACCCGAACGTCATCCCGGTGATGTGCTGTGATACCGTCAACCGCGGCGTCGCCTACGCGCCGGCTTCCGATGGCGGCAAGGCGATGGTCATTCTCCATCAGGCCGACACCACCGTCGTGGCGCTCGACGCCGAGACCGGTGAGCAGATCTGGAGCGTCCAGAACGGTGACCCGTCCAAGGGCGAGACCGGTACGGCCGCTCCGATGGTCGCCAACGACAAGGTCTATATCGGTATTTCCGGTGGCGAGTTCGGTGTTCGCGGTTCGCTGACCGCCTATAACCTGTCGGACGGCAAGCAGGCATGGCGCGCCTATTCGACCGGTCCAGACGATGAGATGCTCTTCGATCCCGAGAAGACCACGGCCCTCGGCAAGCCTGTCGGCGCCGACTCCTCGCTGAACTCCTGGGAAGGTGATCAGTGGCAGATCGGTGGCGGCACGACCTGGGGCTGGTTCGCGTTCGATCCCGAGCTGAACCTCGTCTATTACGGCACGGGCAACCCGTCGACCTGGAACCCTTCGCAGCGTCCGGGCGACAACAAGTGGTCGATGACCATCATGGCGCGTGATGCCGACAGCGGCATGGCCAAGTGGGTCTATCAGATGACCCCGCACGACGAGTGGGACTTCGACGGCGTCAACGAGATGATCCTTGCCGACATCCCGGTCGACGGCCAGGAGCGCAAGGCTCTCGTGCACTTCGATCGTAACGGCTTCGCCTACACGCTGGACCGCGAGACCGGCGAACTGCTCGTCGCCGAGAAGTTCGATCCGGCCGTCAACTGGGCGACGGAAGTCGTCATGGACAAGGAGTCCGATCAGTACGGGCGTCCGCAGGTCGTCGCCGAATACTCCACGGAGCAGAACGGCGAAGACGTGAACACCACCGGCATCTGCCCGGCGGCGCTCGGCACGAAGGACCAGCAGCCTGCGGCGTTCTCGCCGAAGACCGGCCTGTTCTACGTCCCGACCAACCACGTCTGCATGGACTACGAGCCGTTCCGCGTCGCCTACACGGCCGGTCAGCCCTATGTCGGTGCAACGCTCTCGATGTATCCGGCTCCGGACAGCCACGGCGGCATGGGCAACTTCATTGCCTGGGACGCTGGCAAGGGCGAGATCGTCTGGTCGCTGCCTGAGCAGTTCTCGGTCTGGTCCGGCGCGCTCGCAACCGCTGGCGACGTCGTCTTCTACGGCACGCTCGAAGGTTACCTGAAGGCGGTCGACGCTCAGACGGGCGACGAGCTCTACAGCTTCAAGACCCCGTCGGGCATCATCGGCAACGTGATGACCTACGAGACCGACGGCAAGCAGATGGTCGGCATCCTGTCGGGCATCGGCGGCTGGGCCGGCATCGGCCTCGCAGCCGGCCTCACCGATCCGAACGCCGGTCTCGGCGCCGTCGGCGGCTACGCGGCCCTGTCGAACTACACCGCACTCGGCGGCCAGCTGACGGTCTTCACCGTTCCTGACCAGACCGCGTCGGCGTCCTCGACCGATGCTGCGGCCACGCCGGCAGCAGCCGAAGGCGAGCAGCCCGCCAACTAAGGCCCGAACGACACCATCCGGCCTCGATGCAGATCGAGGCCGGAATTCGTTCGCAGACCCTGGAGCGGCCGCGCTCGAAAGTGCGCGGCCTTTCCGTCCCTTCCGGGACGCGAAGCTGGCTGACCTTCGACCCGATCAGCCCAACGAATTCAACTGACGAACTCAGATCGATCGCGGCTCATGTTTCGCGTAAAAGTCGAGGAAACGATGAAGAACACTATGATTGCAGGACTGGCCGGAGCCTTGCTCTTGTCGACCGCCGGCTTCGCCTACGCGGCGCAGGGCACGACCGTCGTCCCTGCCGGCCAGCAGAGCCCGCAGACTGAAGTCGCCCAGGCCGAGACCCCGGCAGAGGCGCCTGCCGCCGCCGACGAGGCGCCCGCCGCGTCCGAAGCACCGGCCGCAAGCACCGGAACATCCGGCCAGGAAAGCGCGCCCGCAGGCGACGACGCGTCCAGTGCCGCGGCCGCGCCTGCCGAAGGCGGTGGTGCATCCGTCGCCGGCGTTTCGAACCCTGAGCCGGATGCCAATCCATCGGCCGATACGAAGGCCGAATCCAACACGGTCGCGACGATCAAGCCGGCCGATGCCGCCGAAGATCCAGGTCTGGCGCTCGATTCGGCCGAAAAGCCGGTCTATGCGTTCGCCGAGGACGGCACGGCCGACTGGTACACATGGCGCGGCTACAAGAAGTACGGCGCCAACTGTCTCCAGTGCCACGGTCCCGACGGCATGGGCTCGTCCTTCGCGCCGAACCTCCTCGAATCGCTCCAGACGATCGATTATTACGAATTCGCGGGCATCATCGTCGGCGGCCAGCAGAACCAGTGGGGCAGCAACAATTCGATCATGCCCGCCTGGGGCGAGGATCCGAACGTCATGTGCTCGCTGAACGCGATCTACACCTATCTGCGCGGTCGAAGCGACGGCGTGGTCGATCGCGGCGAGCCGAAGCGTCCGGGCAAGTCCGATCTGGCGCAGGCCGCTCAGCAGAAAGAATATGATTGCTTGGGCTTCTAGGATCATGACCAAAGCGACAACCCTGTCTGTCGGTCTCGCGAGCGCTTTTGCGCTCGCGATTTCGTGTGTGTTTGCGGGGCCGGTCTCGGCGCAGGACCGCGAGTTCGGCGGCGAGATCGAACTGGTCGATCCCGACGTGCTGCGCGTCTGCGCCGACCCCAACAACATGCCCTTCGCCAATCAGGCCGAGGAAGGCTTCGAGCAGGAAGTCGCCGAACTCCTGGCCGAAAAGCTCGGCCGCACGTCGGTCTCCTACACCTATTTCCCGCAGGCGACCGGTTTCGTGCGCATGACGCTCGGCTCGAACCTGTGCGACCTCATCGTCAGCTACCCCCAGGGCGACGAGCTCGTCCAGAACACCAACGCCTACTACCGCACGGCCTACGCGATCGTGGTACCGGCGGAAGGGGATCTGTCCGGCGTCACGAAGCTGGAAGACCCGGCCCTTCAGGGCAAGCGCCTCGGCATCATCGCCGGAACGCCGCCGGCGACCTATCTCGCCAAGGCCGGCCTCATCGGTCTGGCCAAGCCCTATCAACTGATGGTCGACACCCGCTACGACAATTCGGCCGAAGCCATGATGAAGGATCTGGAATCCGGCGAGATCGACGCGGCCGTTCTTTGGGGACCGCTGGCTGGCTGGTACGCCAAGCAGTCGGAGAAGGACTACAAGGTCGTTCCGCTGGTCAACGAAGGCCCGGGCCCGGCCATGGCTTACCGGATCACCATGGGCGTGCGCAGCGCCGACCAGGAGTGGAAACGCACGCTGAACGTCGCGATCCGCGACAATCAGGAAGCGATCAACGCCATTCTCCAGTCCTACGGCGTGCCGCTTCTGAACGAAGCCAATGAGCCGCTGCAGGCCGCCGCCGACACCGACGCCGAAGCGCCTGCCTCCGAAACGGACGGCGCGAGCGACGACGCCTCCGGACCACAGGACGCACCTGCGGCGGGCAACGGAGCGACGGCAACGGGCGCGACGGGCAGCCAGTCCGGCACGAACTGATCGCGAAGGACACTCTCGAGGAGGGACCATGCTGAGAAGGTGGAGCGTCTTTCGCCGCATGGCCCCTCTCCTGCTGCTCGCCTGTCTCAGCGGCGCGGCGGCCGCCGAAGCGATGGACGTCGACCGGGGCGACGATCTTCCGCTCTCGGTCGATACGGTGCCTGAGCCTGAAGGCTACCGGATGGACGACTATCGCGCTCCCGTGCCCTCGACGCTTACAGGCGGCACCGTCGCCGACATCGCCACTGTCAAGGCGCTTCACGACGAAGGCGTTCCCTTCGTCGATGTCCTGCCCCGCGCGCCCAAACCCGAAGGCCTGCCCGAGGGCACCTATTGGCGCCCGAAACCGCGCCTCAACATTCCCGGATCGGTCTGGCTCGTGGATACGGGCTACGGAAAACTGGCGCCGGTGATGGAAGACTATTTTCTCGAAGGTCTCGACGAAGCCGTCGGCAAGGATCGCTCCAGGCCGATCGTGATCTATTGCGACGACGATTGCTGGATGAGCTACAACGCCGCCCGGCGCGCCATCGAGAACGGCTTCACGAAGGTGTTCTGGTATCCGGAGGGCACGCAGGGCTGGGCGAAAGCCGGGTACGACCTGGTGCGGGCCGAGCCCCTCGATCGCCCGGACGAATAGCGGGCGTGACGTAAGGCGCGCCGTATGCGCCCGCCGGTGCATGGGATGCGCCGGCCGTCGGTGAGGTGACCCGTCTCGCTTGGCTCGAGCACCGGCGCGAACATCGGGATCGGTCTTCCGAAAGCCTGATGCATGACACCGGAGGGATGACTGGCGCAGCGCCCGGATGGTTCGACGCATCATGCTCTGGCCCCGATCCTCGGCAGCCTCTTGGCCTCTCTTCACGCGGCCCGCGCACGGATCTCACCGATGCCGGCGCGTCCGCTTTCGCAGGCGTTCGCGCCGGCCCTTGCCTAGAGCGAAATGCGATAAGTCTGGATCGACATTTCGCTCTAAGTATTTGTTTTTCCGCATGATGTTGTCCGAAAAGTCATGCAACTTTTCGGCATCATGCTCTAGATCAGATAGCGGATCGACAGGAAGCCGCCGATCAAAATGACCATGAAGAGGGTGAACAGGAGGCCGAGCCGACGCTCGATGAAGCTCTGGATCGGCGCGCCATATCGCTGAAGAAGCCAGGCGACAAGGAAGAACCGCGCCGCGCGTCCGACGATCGAAACCAGCGTGAAGACGACGATGTTGAGGCCGGTGACACCGGAAAAGATCGTCAGCACCTTGTAGGGAAACGGCGTGATGGCGGCGAACAGGACCGCCCAGCCGCCCCATTCGTTGTAGCGCGTGGTGAGCTCGGCGAACGAATCGGCCTTGCCGTAGATTTCCAGGATCGGCCGGCCGATGAGGTCGAAGAAGAAATAGCCGATCGCATAGCCGAGAAACGCGCCGAGAACGCTCGAAACGGTGCAGATCGACGCGATCCGTATCCACTTGTCGCGCTTGGCGATCACCATCGGGATCAGCAGGGCGTCAGGCGGGATCGGGAAGAAGGAACTTTCGATGAAGGAGATGGCGGCCAACGCCCGCTCCGCATGGCGCGTGGCCGACAGTGACATCACCCAGTCGTAAAGCTTTCGCAGCATGGCCCGTTCGTTCCGCTCATCGTCATCTTCGCGGTGCCGGCGCCATGCGGTCGCATCGCTCCGGCACTGTCAGTTCGTTTGTTGCCGCGCCGGATGGTGGAAAACCGGGTGCCGCGTCTTTGCCCGGAGCCGTGGGGCGAGGATCGAACCGCCCGCAGCGGACGAACCCTGGCGAGCCTCCCTTAGCCGAAAATGCTTTCCCGACACCTACTTTTCGCAAAACGGGGAACGTCGGGCCGCGATGGTCGCGGCAGCGGAGCGGCATCGCGCCTCCGGCCTCGCCTTGCGGCTCGTCCCGCGGCCGCCGGACGTCGCTTCGTCGGTTTGCGAAAGACCATACGATCGGCCGGCATGGATGCATCCGCGCCGGCGCCGGCGCGCTCATCGCCCGGTGGATGGAAACCATGTTGACCCCCGACACGGCGGCGTTGTATGCATCTGCCACGGGAAGCGGCCTCGCCGCCTCGTGCCCCTGTGGTGGAATTGGTAGACGCGCGCGACTCAAAATCGCGTTCCGAAAGGAGTGCTGGTTCGATCCCGGCCAGGGGCACCACCCATCGACGTCAAGCCGATCAGAAGCCTCGCCGACGCGATCGGGATCTTCCATCCCCGCCGCCTCGGCGTCCGGGTCGCATCGTCCGGCAGCCTCTCCCACATTCAGGCACTTTCGAAGGACGGACGCGACGGCGCACAGCTTTCGCCGACGGGCAACGCCCCCCCGCCGGGCCCGCGCTCCGCACTCCGCTCGGCCCCGTGCAAACGACCCTGGCGCCCACGGGGAAACCGGGCTTGACGCCGAATGCCGTAAAGCCTTACAGAGCGGGAACCGGGCGCGTAGCTCAGCGGGAGAGCACCTCGTTCACACCGAGGGGGTCACAGGTTCAATCCCTGTCGCGCCCACCATCAAATCAAGCACTTAGCCGATATCGCGAAAATCGCCGCTCAGATTGGTGCTCATTTACTCCGGTTTCTGAGCGCTGATCTCGGCTTGATCGAGTGGGGTGCGTGATGGGCTACAAGTTCAATCTGAAGCACCGCCCGGATTGGTGGGAATGCCCGTATTGCCTCAAGCCGGTTGGCCTCGTCGGGCGATGGGTCGCATGGCTTCTCGGCACAGGAGCGCATCAATGCACGTTCTCAAACGTCGTGCCGCCTGCAATCTCCCGACACCACCCCAACCATCAGGATGTCGATCGTGAAACTGACGAAACCTAATCCGTCATGGGTCATCGCAAAAAAAGTTTTTGCAGCATGGTATTCAAGCCGATCACCGCGCCCCACCCTGCTACAGGAGACCACCGATGTCTGATATGATCGGGCGCATGGCGAAGGCTATCATGGTAGCGCGCGACGATGGCGAATGCCTCGTCAAAGACTGGATGCGGGAAGGGGCCGAAAACCCGCATGTCGCCCAAGCTTTGCGCCAAGCCCGCGCTGCCCTCGCTGCTATCGAGGAAACGCATGTGGTGGTGCCGAGGGAGCCCACGAAGCAAATGGCGGTTGCCGGTGAAGATGCTATTCAGGAAGCCATAGACTACACGACCGACACCCATTCGACGTACATCATAGAACTGCCTATGGAATGGGCCATGGTTGGATACCGCGCCATGATCGCAGCGGCAGAGAAGCCGTGACCTTCCATCCAATCCACTATCTACGCGTGGCCTCTCACTTCTGGCCTTGGGAGCGGGCGTTCTGGCTGGCGCTGTTTCACGATGGCATCGAGGATGGGTGGGTTCCGATAAAGCCCTCATGGATCAGCGATCGTCGGACATTCTACGCGCAGATCCTATGCCTTTCGAGGCCGAAAGACGTACGATACTCGGACTATATCGCCATCATTTCCCGCATGGGCCATCAAAGTGATGTGGTTCGCATGAAGCGCGCCGACCTCGCCGAGAACTACGCCCGCGCCCCGGAATCTCTCCGCAAGCGCTACGCTAAAGCCATGGCGATGCTTGCTTGACCAGACAGTGACGCCTTTGTAGGGTGGCGTTGATAATAAGCCCCACGCTTCTCAACGATGCGCACCAGGGGCTTTTTCGTTTCAGGCGCTGACACGAATTTGGCCCGCGCCCTCAATCAAGAGAGACGCGGGCCGGGTAGGTCAGTGATGTCGGGGCAGCGCCTAGTTTGAACCGGGCGTAAACCGCGCAGGAAGGTCTGGAATGCCTTCGCCATACATTGAACCGGCGATGAAGCCGAACACGCACGCAATAACTGCGACGACGAGAACGACCCAACGCCAATTATTCGGCAACGATACACTGACGAACGTTGACGGCGACATCACCATCAAAAATGCACCTCCGACAGACCACAGCCGCATGAACCCGAGAAACGGACTAACGATCATCCAATCGGGATATCCGGTGTATCGCCATACCAACGTCCACAAAAGAATGCCGATGCTCGACAGCGCAAGCGAAACGATGCCGACCATTAACTGAGGACGGCCACCGGACCGCCCTTCCGCAAGATCCGCAAACGACACCGGAGCCCATCGATAGATCACGACCGCAAACATCCCGATCAAGGCCATGGTGACGATCTCAATTAGAAATCGACCCGGCACGAAGATCGCAAGCGACCAGTAAATCACGGTCACAAGGACCAAGCTCTGAACGAGCGTGTTTGAAAAGAACGCCCGAAAGCTGCGTTCCCTGTTTTCGGTTTTTTCAGACATTCCCGCCCCTATCGAACGCGGCCAACGTGTCATCGACAAGTCGCCGATGATCCTCCAGGCTGCGCTTAATGGACGACACCGTTCTACTATGCGCGATCCGGGCGTCGGCCAATTCGGCCTGTAAACTCATTATTTTATCCGTGTGAGGGACGACGAACGTGCATGACGCTCGCTTCTTTCGTCGGGAGAATGGCCACATTTACCGGCCCCTCCCCGACGAGATCAGTGTATCGAGGCTGGATTTTATCCCATCAAGTCGCCTTTCAAAGCTCGATTGCATGTCGTCCATGACCTCATCGCCCTTCCGAATGGAATCGATGGCCGATCGCATTTCATTTATCCTGCATGTCTGGATTTCTTCGATCCGCTTTTCTGCGGCGTCACGCACTGCGTCAGATGCCTTGTCGGCCTCCTTACGGTCTTTTCGCTCCATCCAGTAAAGAGTTGTCAGCGCAATCACCGCGATGCCGAGGACGCCATAACCGAATAGCTCTTTCGTCGCCGGCTCGATCAACGCCGTTATGTCCATTCATCCGCCCCCGGCTTGATGTGTTTGTTTCAGGCGTGCCGAGGCTTGCCACGGTTGAGGACGACCCACACAAGGCATCCATTCGGACTGCGGACGCAGATCATGCGCTGGCCTTCCCATTCGATCAGGGATGCCCTACCGGTGACGCCTTCGGTCTTGCATGATGGCATCGGGCGGGGCGTCGGGATCGGGACCACTTCGATGGGCGGGATGCGAGGCTCGGCATCGGCGCGAGTGACGAGCCCGAACAGGAACGCGAACGCGAGGATTGCGACGAAGACCGCGATGGGCCAGATTGCATTGCGCCACATGGTCAGGCCGCATTCTTGGGCGCAAAGAATGCTCCCACGTAGCCGCCGACCGCGAGCAGGAAGCCCGACAGAAGGATGACGGTCTCGGGGTCGGACGCGACTTCGGGCGGAATCCAGCCAAGCTTTGCGACAAGCGTGAGCAGGCCGGTGGCAACTGCAACGCCCGCAGCGCCTCCGTTGGCTTTCGCGCGAGGACCGCCGACAGGTGCCGGGGTGATGGGCTTCGGGGCTTCGACCATGGCGGGTTCGTCCTTCGGTTCGGCCCCGTACTTCGCAGCCTTGAGAGCGGTGAGCATCTGCGCTGCATAGCCTGCGATCATCGAAGCGCGGTCCGTGCCGTTGACCGTCCTGCGCGCGTTCACGTAGTCGGCCTTCGCATCGTTGATGTAGTCGGGGAGATCCTTGCCGGTGAACGTGCCGAGCATCATGCCCTCGACGCAAATGCGAGCCGCGATCGCGCGGTCTTTCACGAGCCCAGGGTTTGCAAGAAGATCCATGTCGAGGCGATCGGACCAGTCGGTATAGTTTGCCCGGCCAGTAATCATCACAAAGCCACGGCCCTTGAAGCGCTTCCCATCACCCGGTTCCGTGTTCCCGAGATCCTTCCGGCCCTCATAGGCGGCACCGCTGGCATATTCCTCCATTGACCGGAACCGATCGCACTCGTGAAAGGCCGTAGCGAGGATGTAGGCGAGCTTGCGCACGTCGCCGTCGCCATACTGGTCAAATGCAGCGATCAGCGCCGACAGGCCATCTACGGCACTCTGCGACAATGCCCCGCCAAACGGTCGGGCGCGAACGCTCTTGAAGAATGCGGCTCGATCCATGATGGTCTCCTGCGGACACGAAAAAGGCCCCTCGCGGAGCCTGTGGAAAGTCGGTTGTGGATTGCGGGGATTATCCGCCGCGCTGATAGGCCGGCCCGCCGCCGATCCTGACGGCCTGGTAGATCGCAGACCGCGCGAGTGCGGGGCACGTCTCCCGGCGCATCACGCCGTCCTCGTCATAGACACGGTACGGCAGACCGAGCGCCTCCCACAGGATCAGGTCGGCTGTCGCCCTGTCCATCTCGCGCGTGTGGTAGAGGCGATCGTGCAGCACATATGCCTGCGCCCAGAAATCATCGGACGACAGCCACCAGCGGGCGAAGGCCGGGATCGAGCCGAGGTCCGTAAGGAACCCGACCGGGACCGTGATCGAGCGCTGCGCCAGTTCCGAGTAGAACGTGAAGCCGGCCTCAAGCTCGTAGAGGCGCCGCCCGTTGCGCCAGTAATCGGTGGACCGGTAGGAGAGCGGTTCGGTGTATGCCGACATCAGCCCTGCCCGCCCAGCAACTGCGCCGCCAGCGCGTCGGCCTCGACGGTCAGCGCCGCCACCGCCTCGGCGATCTTCTCGGGCGTGTCGAGGCTCTCGTCGGTCAGCGTGTTCGTCGCGGTACGGCGCAGGTAGACCGCCGCGCGGAGCACCGACTGATAGCGCATGGCGTTCGTCCACACGTCGTCGGCGTAGGCCTCCAGCGTAATGCCCTTGTCGTCGGCGAGGCCGGGCAGGATCGCGTCCTCTCCCAGCGTGCCGCCGTCGCGGACGATCTTCGCCTCGTCTCGCTGCTGCGTCCAGGAGAACGGCTCGACGCCCGCCCACTGGTTGATCTCGCCCTGCGTGATGCGGTTGCCGTAGGCGATGGCGGTCGCGAGGGCTTCGGCACGCGCGGCAGGAGCGTCGAAGGGTTCGGGCTCGGGCGGCAAGAACTCGCCGTCTTCGTAGCGCCAACCTATGCCGATGCCTGCCGGCAGTTCGGGCCACCCTTGCGAGGCGGCGAAATCAGAAGTCGCCTCTGCCGCGTTAGCTACGACGCCGTTTTGAACTATTCCGTAAGCCATCAGATGATCCCCCACATGCGAACTTCCCCGGCTACGCCATCACCGCCCTTGGCTCCGGTCCCTGTTCCGCCGCCACCGGCAGACCTTCCGGTCCCATCTTCTCCTGAGGCAGCGATGCCCGAATTTCCACCACGAAATCCGAAGGTGGATCCTGGCTGTCCGATGGATGCACTGCCGCCAATCGCGTATGACCCGCCGGAGCCAGAGGAAAAGCTTTCGGCTCCACCCTGTGTGTCAGGGCCAGATTGACCGGCTTGAGACGTTTGCCCACCGACACCGCCGCTCGCGCCCAGTACTCCGACGAAAGTACCACCCCCCGCCGTACCGCTTGTGCCTACTGCCGTCGCACCTGACCCTGCGGCACCCACCGTAACTCCCGAACTCGATGCCAAGAACGACGACGCTATGCTAGGATAGATAATTACGGATCCTGCTCTGCCACCCTGCCCTCCGAGATTGCTTCCGTTACCCTTACCACCACCGCCGCCGCCGCCGAACAAGATGGCGCCGAACACGCCGTAGCCGGGGGGCTTGATGAAGTTTCCAGATGCGATGAACTCCTTGTAGAAGGGTGCCAGAACGATCGACCGCAACGTCGTCCCGTCGCACTGAAACAGACGCATCTCGCCCGGATACATGATCCAGTTGTTGCGTCCGTCCGAGGCGGGGATCGTTACGTCACCAGATCCGTTTTTAACGTAACAGAAGAAGCCGTCTCCAAGATCGGAGGGCGACGCGAACGTCTGCGTGAACGTGCCCGCCGTAATTTCGATCAGATTGCCCTGATCGGCCTTGACGATTTGCGTGTTCGACGTGCGAGCGGATCGGACGAGGGACGGCGTCGTATCGAGCGCAACAAATTCCGTGCCGGTTCCGTCCGCAGTCACGCGCCAATATTTCAGCGCGTCAGCTGCTGTGATCGGCGGGAGGTTCAGAGCCGCCGCGTAACCCTGCGCACGATCGGCCTCGGTCTTTGCTTTCGCCGCCCCGACTTTCGCCGAGAACAGCCCCGGCTCGACCTCGACCCCATCGTCCGCGCTCGCCCATGCCTGCGCCTTGTCGCGCGCGGTCTCCGCTGCGGTCCTCGCCGATCCCGCTGCCCCAGCCGACCCAGCCGCGCTCTCCGCCGCCGAGTTGGCGCTATCGGCCTTGTCCGCCGCGCCCTCGGCAACCGTTGCTGTATCCGTCAGCGCGGGGAAGAAATTGACCGGATGGCCGTCCTGGTCGAACCCGCCTGGATTCGTGGCCGGATTATAGGCGCCATTGTTGTACTTGTTCTTCAGACGGTCGATTGCGTCCAGGATGGTCTGGCCGAAGGGCATTACTGGATCTCCTTGATTTCGAAGGCCGTCGAGGCGCGCCGGTAGACGATCTGCTCAAGCGGGGACAGTTGGCGGAAGCGGCCGAGGAACGACGTTCGCGTGAGATTGACCTCGTCGCCCGGCTTCATGATGAGGAAGACCTCGCGGTCGATACCGGCTTGCCGCTGCAGGTCGAACGCCTTCTCAAGCGCCTCCTGCTCGGGCAGATAGTCCCAGCCGATCCGGGCGACGCGATAGGTCTTCCGCCGATCGAAGAACTCGTTCCCGCCGAGCGCTTCGTCGACGCGGGTCTTCGTTTCGAGCCCCAGGCCGCCCCCGTAGACGTAATTCATGCTCGGCTGGTAGCCGCCGGCCATGAACAGGCGGCCGATATCGAGATAGCCGTCCGGGTTGCCCTGGTCGTCGATCTCGATCTTCCAGTACCGCGCGAACGGGGCGGGATCGGGCAGATAGATCGCCTGTTGCGTCAGCCCTTCGAGGCTTTCCGAGGTCGGGCCGCCGAGCCAGAAGTTCGGATCGCGCCACGACAGGGACTTGGTGCTGTAGAGCCGCGGATAGACCCTGATCCACCCGCTGTTGTGGCGCTCGACCGTCATTTCAGGATCATCGAACGCCCGGATCCGCCACATGGCCGCGAGCGAGAAGTTGATGTTAGCCAAGGCCACCGCCTTCACGGTCTGCAGCCGGTCGAACGCGATGTCGAATTGCGTGTCGGCCAAGGCGGCGCTGGCGGAGCGCGCCACCCGCTTCAGGGGCGACGGGGCTTTGAGCCGATCCAGCGGGATCTGCCACTCGCCGCCGGTGATCACCGCCTTGTCCGCCCTGTTCGGGTAGAGGATCATCACGTTCTGCAAATTCACCCCCACAGGACGAGCGTGGTCTGCCCGTCCTCATAATTCGCCGTTTCGCCGAGCACTCGGAACAGCCGGCCCTCGTTCAGCCCGAAGCGCGACATCTGAAGTTCGACCACGCCGGCAAGGTCGATCGTCTCGATCTCGCGCCGCGTCACCGGCACCGAGAAGACGTCGCGCCGGACCGAATAGATCGGCGCCAGGCGGTTCGCCTCGGCGTGCGCGTCCGCTTCGTTGACGAACATCGTCTCGAAAGTCAGTTCCGGCGCGTCCGGCGAGATCGCGGCGACCGCGGCGTTCTCGATCTTCACCTGCCGCCACTCTTCCGTGGCGAACGCTCGGTATGCGTCCGTGGTGTCCGACGCGGTGCCGGTGTCCGTCACGAGCTCGTCGCGCCGCACCGGATAGTGGTTCAGCCCATACTTGACGGTGATCGTCCGCGCGGCCTTGCCGCTGCCCTCGTCGTCCGTGCCGATCCGGTCGATGCCGGATCCGCCGTCGAGGATCAGCACCTCATCAATGACAGCGCCGGGCTCGCCGGTTGGAAGCTCCAGCCGGCCAACGTGGAACTTGCCGGTCCGGTCCGGCAGGAGATAGCCGCCGACGCTCCCCAGAACTGCCGCGATCGCGTCCAGCGCGTCGACATCGCTGGTTCCGACCCAATACTGCACTTCGGCCGGGTTGAGAGCGTGGAGCGCTTCGAAGTCGGCCGCCTCGAAGTCCGTGCCGGCGACGAAGCCAGCGCGCTCTAGCATCCGCCGGGCGACGCGCGCCGCCGAGCGGTCCGCAGCCGTCGCACCCTCGCTGGCATCGACCGTGATCTGTCCGTCTGCCCGCGCGCCGAGCTTGATCAGCCCGAGCGCCACGCACGAGGCGTAGGTGCCTGCGGTGACGGTCGCCGCCTTGAGCGCGGCCAGCGTCGCGTAATCCGACCCTTTGGTGAGGGCAACGCCCCGGTCCCGGACAACATCTATGGACGCGAGCCCGTTCGCGGCGATCTGGTAGATGAGGTCGAACCGGTCCACCTCGACGGCCGGGACGTTCAGGACGCGCCCATAGGCTTCGGGCTTGGGCTTGTCCTTCAGGTCTTCGCCGCCTTCGGCGTCTGCCCTGCCCCCGCTGACGGTCTCGCCGGTGAAGGTCTCTTGCTGCAGTGTCTCGCGCAGCGCGTCCAGCCGGTCGCGGATGCTGACCGTCACTTCGGCGTAGCCGAACTCCGCGTCGTCGATCAGCCCCGAGAACAGAAGCTCCCGCGAGCCGAACGGCGCGCCGTCTTCGAGCGCCCAGATTTGCACCGGGCGTCCATCGAAGGTCATGTCGAGGAGGCCGTCGAGATCCCCGTCCGGATTGGCGAGCTTGATCACGCCGACCCCGATGTCGGATTCGCCATAGGTCCGGTTGCGGCCGAACAGATGACGCTCCAGATTGCCCGGATCAGACACCCGGCCCTCATATTCGGCATTGGCCGGGTCGTCGGTTGGCCGCGTGGTGTAGGCGCTCTCACCCCCGCAATAGCGGAGGACCACATCCCCGGCCGTTGCCGGATCGTAGCCTGTCAGTTCGACGAGGTAGATCATCCCACCTTAGCCTTCCGATCCAACGAGTTGCGCGTATTGGTCTTCGCAGCCGTTTTGGCCGCCTCTTTGCCCTCGCGTGCGAGTGACAAGTGTTCCAGCCCAAGGCCTGCAAGAGTTTCCGTTTGGCGATTGATCGCACGCTCCAGGCTTCGGACTTGCTCAAGAAGCTTGGTGTTGACCGCCGTCCCGCCGTCGTTCGCCGGCGCCGGCATCCGTGCCATGGTCGGCAGCTTCAGCCGGCCCTGATTTATGGCGTTCATGGTGGGCAGACCGTAGCTTTCGACCGCGGCGGCCCGCATCATGAACTCGCCGTTGGAAGCCCTGATATTGACGTCGTCCGAGGTGCCGGTGCCGGGGCCGGTGATCAGGCCGCCAGAGGCATAGGGGCGGCCCTCGACTTGGCCGAAGTTCTCGTAGTGCGCAGCGGCGATTGCGGATACGCTGGACCCCGCCGGCAGGCCGAAGGTGTCTCCACTCGATATGGCCTGCAAAACATCGGGGTTGCTCTGGAGATACGCGATGTTGCGGTCGACAGATGGAGACGGACTTCCACCGCCCGGGGCCGCAGGCGATCCGCCGCCGCCGCCGCCCGTTGAGCCGCCTGCCGCCGTCGTTGGGACGCCAACCGCCGTTTGTGCAGCGGTAAGGTTCGCCATAGCCGCAGTGAGCGCCGCCGTCAGTTCGCCAATGCTGTCATCCACGGTACGCATGGCGTCGAGTTGGGTCCTCGCCACATCAAGCTGAGACTTGGCGACGCCCAGTTCCGTAACCGCCGTGGCCTCGGCCTGTTCAAGCGTGGTCTGCACCTCGTTGAAGGCCGAATAATAGGCCTCGCTCGAAGCGTAGTAGGCGCGGAACTCGTTGAGATAGTCCTGGCTGGCCTTCGCCAGTTCCTCTTGCGCTTCCTCGTCGCCCCCGGCCGCACGCGCCGCCACGTCGCGGAAGCGGGTCTGCGCTTCCATGGCCTGCTGCAGCGGGCTCAATCCCGACAGTTCGTCATCAAGGCGCAGATCGCGCCGCAGGTCCGCCCACTCGCGAGACAGGCCTTCAAGCCGGCTGATCGTGCTCTCGATCTCCGACGTCTGCTCTTCGTAGGCGGCTCGCAGCCGCTCCTGGATCAGCACGACCTTCTCGGCGGCGAGCGCTGCGTTGAGCGTTGCCATGTTCTGGCCGCCGGCGTTTGCCTCCTGATAGCGCTCGATGCCCGACGCCCGATCGAACGCCTTCAGCGCGCCCGAGAGGCTGTTGTTGTCGTTCGTCGCCGCGAAATAGCGCTCCTGATAGTCGCTGAGACGGCGCGCCTGCTCCTGCACCGACTGCGCGAGAATCTGCGCCCGCTCGGCGGCGAGAGCCTTTTCGAGCTCGACGACGTGGTCGTTCCCCCGCTTGGCGACTTCTTCGCGCTCGCGGGCCGCCGACCGGTCGAACTCGGCAAGCTGACCTGCCAGCTTCGAATTGTCGTTCGTCGCGGCGAAGACGCGATCCCGGTACTGGTCGAAGACGCCGGATGCCTCTTCGACCACGCCCGCCAGCTTCGGAAACAAGGCGATCAGTTCCTTGAACGCTTCGCCGGCGATCCCGGCCCCGTCGACCATCGCCTGTGCCTGTTTCGCGAACCATGCGTCCACCAGAGAGGTGTCGACGTTGATCAGGGACGCGCCGGAAAACCGGTCTTCCAACTCCTTCGTGAGGTTGCGCATGTCGGCGAGGTAGCCCTTGCCGTCGAGGCTGGCGATCTCGTCCGTAAGGCCTTGCGAGACCTCCTTGCGCACCCGCTCGGTGCCCGCGGCAATGGCCTCCCCGATACGAACCTCCGCTTCGCCGGCCGAAAGCCCGAGATCCACGAGCGCGGTGCGCAGCCCCGCCGCGGCGCCCTGCATCTGGTCGAGCGCCTTCTCGATATCGGTCTGCTCCTTGCCGAGACCGGAGACGGTCTTGAGCAAGCCCTCGATCGCGGCGCTGCGCGCGTCAGCCAGGCGCTTCTCCGCGACAGCCAGTTCCTCGGCGATCGCTGCAAGCTGCGCGTCCCGGCGCGCCTCGGCCTCGGCCAGATCGACCGCCGAGCCACCGCCGCCACCTTTGCCGGCCTTCTCGAAGACCGTGTTGAACAGTCCCTGCACGCCCATGATGCCAGACGCGAGCGCGTCCTGTGCCTGCTGCTCCCGGCCCTTGATGACGGTATAGTCGTTGTACCGATCGCGAGCGGCGACCACTGCGCCCTCGGCCTGCGCGACGCGTGAGCCAGCGGAAGCGAAGTTGCCCTTGGCCGAGGCCTCCGCCTGGTCGAACTCGTCCATGATCCGCTTCTGCTCGGCGAACAGGTCGGCATAGGCGGTCGAAACGTCGTCCAGGAACCCGCGAAGCTGCTTGCCCTGTTCGAGGACCGCATCGCGAGCCTTGGTGAACTCGGTGTTCAGCCCAAGGCCGGCGGCCAGATCCTCGGTCATCTTCGGCAGCGACTTGCGGAAATTGTCGAACAAGAACGAGCGGTACTGCTCGGCGTCCTTGATGGCCGCGGCCACCTGGCTCTTGTTCCCGCCGTTGCCGGTCTTGTCAGCCAGCTTGCGGAACTGCTCAAGCGTCTGATCGATCGTGCGAAGCTCTTTCGTCAGCGGGCCGACCTCGATCCGCTGGACCGTGTCTCGGATCTCCGCGAACTGCGCGTAATTCTGTTCCCACGCGTCATGCGCCGCTTGGCGCTCCTGCTTCTGGCGCTCCTTTTTGGCCTTGGACTTGCCGAAGATACCGCCAAGGAGGCCGGCAGCGCCACCGATAAGCGCTCCAACGGGACCGAGGGGGGTCGCAAGGCCTGCGAGAGCGCCGGAGAAGGCGCCCCCGACCGGAGAACCTGACTGCATGCCGCTCGCAAAAGCGCCAATGCCCGCGAGCGCGGTCTGGCCGACGGGCGATTGAAGGAATCCGCCTACTGAGTTCTGCGGGAGGGATGCGGTGATGCCGCCAAGCCCGCCCCCACTTGCCGAGCGCATGCCGCTCCACGGATCACCGCCGGCAACCCGAATGCCACTCCAGGGATCGCCTGGGGAAACGGGAGCGGCGCCCGGAACTGCGCCTGAGACGATCTTGCGCTGGGCGTCGATGACGCCGGCGGAAACGTCGCCTGCGAAGCCGTACGTGGAAGACGACGAGAACTTCGACGATCCGCCGCCCATCCTCTTAAGTTCGCTGATGAACCTTTCGCCATAGCCGCCGACGGACGTGCCGAGCACATCCTTGCGCCCGAGCTTTCCGACCGAGCCGGGGCCGCCGAACCATGCCTGCGCCGCGCCCCGCTCACCAAATTTGGCGACGTAGCCTCCGAACTGGTTGTCGAAGATAGCGTCCTGCAGCTTCGGACTGCTCAAGAACTCCATCGAACTGACGACGCGCCCCAGCGCAGCCTTCGACCACTGCGGGATGTTCGCTTCCATGACCTGGTATCGGCCAAGGGCGCGCCCGAGCTTAGCGTTCGTTGGGCCGATCGCGGCATAGTCGCCCGATCCCCGGCTCTCGATTGCGGCGATCGCATCACGGTAGGCCACCGCCGAGCCGGTGATCTGCTTGTTGAGGCTCTTCAGCGATGAGCCGAGCCCCGAAACATCGCCGGTGATGTCCGGCAGCGGCGACCGAGTGATCTGCCCGACCGGCGATCCGAACTGCGGCGCGAACGGGGATGCGATCGGCGAGAATGCCGGCGCCCGGTTGATCATCTCGGGCAGCTTTGAAAGCGCCCCGATCACACTTGACGAAGACGACTGCGACCCATCCCCGAATAGGCCGCCGAACAGCTTGTCGAAGCCCTTGGCCGCGTTCGCGTTGCCCAGCTGGGCGAAAGCGGAAATGAACGTGTCGAGCGCGCCCTCGCCCCGGCCGAAAGCCTCGACGATGGTCTGGCCGACAGACTTCATCGCATCGTTCGTGCGCTTCGCCTCTTCCTGCGCCTTCTTCTGCGCTTCCTCGAACCGCTTCTCGCTTTCAGCGCGGGCGTCCGACAAGGCTTGCGTCTCGCGGATATATGCCGCGTATTGCTGACCGGCGGCGCTCTGCGCGTCGATGTCCGCAGTACGAAGGCGCGAATAGACCTGTTGCTCGTTTTGCGAACGCCCCGCCTGGTCACGTTCAAAAACAAGATCGTCGCGGAAGGACGACTCGGCGTCGAAAGCCTGCTTCGCCTTGGTTGCGGCATCCATCTGCGCGGTATATTCGCCGATCGCGGCGGCCGCGTCCTTGATGTACGCCGCCTCCTCTGGCGAGACCGCATAGCCGGCATCCGCCGCGGCGCGCTTCGCCGCTGCCAGAAGCTCGACCTCGGCGCGGTATGCTGCAGCTTCGCCCGCGGACATGCCGAACGTCTCGGCCTCCAGCTTCATGGAGGCGATCTGATCTTCGATGCTGCGGACGCGCGACGTGCTTGACTTCGCCCAGGCTTCCTCTGCCTTCCGGGCCGCCTCGACCTCCTTCTCGACGGCTTCCGCGATCTCTTCCGCGGCGTCGATCGAGGCCTGCTTCCTGATCGTTGCGAGCGCGACCTCTTTTTCGGTGCGCAGCGCCGCGACCCCGGCCGCATCATTGGTGGTCCTAATGTACTCCTGGATCTCCAGATCGTACTGCCGGGTCGTCGCATTGAGTTCCTGCTGCAACGGCGAAAGATCGAGATCGTTGAAGGCGCCCTGAACCTCGGAAAGGTTCTCGCGTGCATCGCGCGAAAGCTCTTCAAGCCCCAATTTGTAACGATCGCCGACAAGGGTCTCGTCCGCTTCGGTCGTCGCGTTCCGCATCGCCTCCCGGCGAAACTCTTCGAGCTGCTGGATTTGCGTCCGGGCAACGCCGCCCATCTTCGCGAGGCCGTCGATAGCCTCTTCGAAATTGATCTGCCGCATCTCATTCGCGGCTTCGCGAAGGGCAGTGATGGACGCTTCGGCTTCAAGGGCACGGTTGCCGACATCCCGAAGGCCATCAACAAGGGCGCGGACATCTTCCGGCGTATCGGCATCCAGCTTGATCTTCGAGATTTGGTCGATCAGCGAAGTCGCTTCGATCGTGCCCTCGCCGAAGCCGCGAACAATCTCTCGAACCTGCTCAACTGTTCGGGTGTAGTCAGAATCGAATAGGTTGCCGACCGCCCCGAGGCTTTCCAGGGTGGAGGGTGTCAAACCGAAGAAGCCCTTGCCGCCCATGGCTTCGGTCGCCACGGCTTCGGTCAGCGCCGACCGCGCCGCCTCGATCGCCTTCGTCTGATCCGATATGGCGGTCTGAAGTTGCGCGCGGATTGCGACAGGGGAAAGTTGCGAATTTCGGTCGAACACACGATCGGCCGCAGTGTTCGCAGCGTCTCCGAGACCTTCGAGCGATTTCTTGTAGCTGTCGGCCGCCTTGGCGCTGGC
This sequence comes from Fulvimarina uroteuthidis, assembly GCF_034321785.1. Classification (NCBI taxonomy): domain Bacteria; kingdom Pseudomonadati; phylum Pseudomonadota; class Alphaproteobacteria; order Hyphomicrobiales; family Aurantimonadaceae; genus Fulvimarina; species Fulvimarina uroteuthidis. The sequence continues at coordinate 814,863 of NZ_JAXLPB010000001.1, forward strand.
CTCCATGCTCTTTTCGGCCTCGGTCGATTTCATCGCGAGGTAGACAGATGCGCCGGCCACAGCCGTCAGCCCGACCGTGAGCGGGGTGATAAAGCGGGTGAGGCCCAAGACCTCCTTGCCGATCTCCTGCAATGCGGACTTCGCCCCGCGCTCCGTGTCCGCGAAGATTTCAACGATCTGCGCGCCCTGGCTGGAGAGGATCGCGAAGGGCGTCGCTCCCATCATGGACATGGTCGCGATGTCGCCACCCTGTCGAAACAGGTTGAGGCCCTGATCCGGGCGGAGCCCAGCACGCGCCAAGAGCCCGGCCTGCTTTTGCGTCTCGTTCATGCGCCGCAAGGCGGCGTTCTGAACGTCTGTCGCTTCGGCGGCCTTTACCCGTAGGACGGCCGCCTCGCTTGCGACGATCAAGCCGTCTTTTTCCAACGCCGTGATGGTCGCGACTTCCTCGCGGTATCGACGGCTGATAGCCAATGCTGGTGCATATTTCTCGCGAATAGACTGGAGCGCGCTGCCCTGGCGCTGGTATGCGGCATCCAGATCGCGCTGGGCCTTTGTGAGGCGGTCGCTCTCTTCGCGCAGCTTGCGCTGCTCTTCCGTCATCCTTGCGGCGGCGCGATCGGCTTCGACCATCGCCTTCGTCTCTTTGGCGAGCGCAGCGGAAACCTGATCGGCCGTCCCGCGCAGGTCTTCCATGGCCTTCTCGGCTTGCGACACACCCTTTGCGGCGGCCGCACCGGACGCGCCAACGCCGGCCATCGCGGCGCTCATCATCTTTTCGATGCGCAGCGCGGTCTCGTTCATTTTCCGCAGTTCGCGCTCGGCGATCGACATGCCGGCGCCAACCGCCTTGCCCGCCTCGCCGGCGGCTTTGCCGAACCCTTCTGCAGCCTTCTCCGCGCGCTGCGCAGCCGGTGCGACCTTTTCGAGATCGCGCAGGCCCTTTTCCATGCCCGACGAATCGATGGATAGGCCAAGAGCGGGTCCGGTCGTGTTGCTCATGTGGCCTCCTCAAGAAAAAGGCCCGCCAAGTTGGCGAGCCCGGAAATGCGTGATTATGTGCGCAAAGACCGAGTGGAGGGTGCTTTGAGCGATTGGAAGAAACGAGAACCGCGTGGCGAAGTGAATGTCGGAAAGTTCGGCCTGACAATCGCGGCCTTGGGGCTCATATCGCTGATAGGCGTCCGGTTTCTTGACGGACCTATAGGCATACCGTCCGCGATCTTCTTCTTCGCCATCCTGATCGGGATAGCGCTCTATCTTGGCGACCGCTGGCGCGAGAAGTAAGCCAGACGATTGCTGATCACGCGGGCTTTTTGAACCCGCGCATCATGGCCCGCATGGTCTCGCGAGCCTGATCGTTGAACTCTTCGACGGTCTCGGGAATATGCCGGGGCTCGTCCACTTTGAACCCGCCGATCCGGTATCGCTGCCGCCATTCTCGCGCGTCCGTCTCGCTCATGACCTCGACCGCGAACTGGAGACGGGCAAGGTCCATCTCCATGATGTCGCGATCGGACCATCCGCGAAGGGTGGTGACGGCAGCTTCATAAAGCTTCTCGCACCACTCCTCGAAGGTTACGAGACGTGGGGATCGTTTCCCTCATCGTCGTGGTCATCTTCGACATGGCCGATCGCCGGCGTGTCGCCGCGCTCTTCGTCGATCATGTCCTTCGGCACCTTGCCGCCGTTCTGGATGATCCGCAGGAAGCGGACGAGCGGCGTCAGCATGTTGCTCATGCCAGTGCGGTAGACCGCTTCGGCCGTGTCCGCCGTTGAGATGTTCGCGTCCTTCGGCAGTCCCGCGCGCGTGATGACGATGTATGCCTCGAGATCGGACTTCATCAAACCGTCCCATGCCGCCTGCATGTTGCCGAAGTGGCGGTTGATCGTGGTCGCAGCCTTGAGACTGGAGCGGAGGACGTAGTCTTCACCGTCCAGCGTGATGGGCGTGTCAGAGTTGAGTTTCGACATATCGGGTGTTCCTTGGTTGTCGGATTGTGCCGGGTGATGAAGGTCGGGTGGGGCGACGAGACCCGACGACGCGCCGCCCCTAGCTCACGTGAGCGTCGGTTAGGCCGCGAGGACTTCGATCGGGGCTTCCTGCGGCTGCATGCTGAAGGTGATCATCTGCGTGTCGTTCGGACCGCCGAGGCCGGTGTTCGCCGACATGACGAGGACCGAGGTGTAGTAGGTGTCGAAGGTGCCGGTCTCGGTCGGGATCTCGACCTTGACGTTGTAGGACGAGCGCGTTTCGGCCGCTGCGACCATGGCCTGCTGGCCCGGATCGTCAGAGCGGCGCGAGCAGACGAGCTCCATCGTGACGCCGTTCGCCGTGCCCTTGGCGTGACGGGTGCGGGGATCGTCCACTTCCTCGACGGTGATGTCCTGGAACGTGTCGCCGAACCCGGGCATGGTCCGGACGCCTTTGACCTGGATGTACGTGTCGGCCGCCAGCGCGACCTCGGTGTAATCTGCGGTGATGCCGCCGATGCTGAACTTGGCCGATGCGACTGGAAGGGGGTTGTTCGCCATGACCGTTTATCTCCTTGGATGGCACAAAAAAGCCGCCCCGAAGGACGGCCATGGTCTCGCGGAATGCGAGGATTGAAGCGCGATGGTCCGCGCTATTCGGGGTCGGCTTGGCCGAACGCCTTCTCGGCAGGGTCGACCGCCGCGGCCTTCTTGGCCGGCTTGGCGTCTTGGCCAACGCTGACGAGGCGTGCGTTCTCTTTGGCCTTCAGGCGGGTGTCGTCGCGATCGAGCGCGATCGACTTGGTTTCGCCCGGATCAAGATGGACGCGGGCGCCGGTGTTCGTGGTGAACGACTGAATTCGGTTGCTCGTGTTCGTGACTTTGATCGTCATGCGAACGTCTCCCATTCGATGGTGGTGGGGATCATCGCCAGAGCGCCGTCAACGAGCGTTGGTCCGACGCTGGGGCGCTTGGTGATGCGGGTGCGGACGCCGCCATCGGTCAGACGGAGGTCGACCGCGAAGTGATCGGCGATCTCACCGGCGAGCGCGACGTGATCCGTTTCCCCGGTGTTCTCGGGGGCGAAGACATCCACCTGGTAGAGGCCCATGTGCCTGTGCGGACCGTCGCTTGCGACGAACAAACGGCCAGTCTGGTTCGGAATGAGTGTTTCGCGCAGGTAAACGCCCGACGGCGCCGTGAACTGGCGGTTGGTGAAGGCGATCGGCAGGGTGCGATGCCGGGCGAAATCTATCAGGTGCGAGCGAAGGGCGCGGAGGATCGCAGGTTCCGGCGATGGCATCAGGGCTTCCAGCCTGAGCCGTCTGCAAACGTGATTTCGGCGAGTTCTTTCATCTCGCCCGTTGCAGGGTCCATCATGCGGAAAGAAGGGGCGGCGTCCAAGCGGTCTATCTCAACGGCTGAGAACGCAATGTCAGCACGAACGAAATCACAACCGACAATTCTGATGTCGATCTCGGTGATTCCGCGAATGCGCTCACCGGTCTCGCCGTTGAACACCTTTGTTTGGAAGCTTGTTCCGCCTTCGCTGACGACACGAACCGACTTCATGTGCTATCCCTTCCCGCGATGCCGAACCGCGAACCTTTGTCCGATGATGCCGCCTATGAGCGGCTGGCGAACGCTCTGAACGCCCTTGGCAACGAGCCGGGCGCGACCGTGCGGGCCGATACCGCGATCAAGGCCGCCAGGCGCTCGCTCAATCTGTTGATGTTCGGGCTTCTCGCCGCCCAGGCCGCAGGCTCCGATGAGGTGCCGGGGATCAAAGCCCCAGCCGCCTCTTCAGATCCCGCGTAACGTCGGCGACGATCTGCGGCCACCTCTGCGCAACCATCGTTACCCATGGCCGCGCCGGTCGCCCGCCAGATCCATAGTGGATGTACGCGCCATAGTTCGCGGTGTAGCCGAGGAAGATGGTCTCGCCGATCTCTGCGCCCTGGATGGCGAGTTCGATCGCTCCTTGATCGAGATCAGCCGCCACGCCGGGGTTCGCTCGTGACAGCGTCGGCATGGATGCTTTCGATGCCACGAGGGACGCCCGAAGGAAGCCGGTCCGCGCCTTGGCGTCCGGCGACTGCGGCCGCTCATAGACCAGCCGCTCGAGTTCAAGCGTCAGCTCCCGCGCAAGCCGTGATGCGCTCTCCCGAAAGATCGCTTCCATAGCGCCGGGGATCTTGTCCGCCCATGCGCCGACAGCTGCGGCGAAGCCGGCCATCAGGCGGCCTCCGCTCGGAACCGGCGAACCGTGCTGGCCAGATAGTCGACCTCCATCTGCAGGAAGCATCGGCAACCGACACGCTCGGATGCGGGCGCTCTCGGATCGCCGGGATATCTGATCGGCGCACCGGTGGCCGGCGAGATGAAGCTCTCGTTCAAGCCGACGGTCTGACCATGCAGAACGACATGACTGTCACGCACTCGCCTATCCCGCGCGTTCCGCCAGCCCTTCTTGACGGCCTGCGCGGCGACCTTGCCCTCTCGGACCTGCTGAAGGATCGCGTCCTCACGCCCCTTGTTCAGGACGCCGGTGGTCTCGGTGCGGGCGATGATCTCGCCGCGGAGTTCGAGGAGCCGGTCGGAATATCGTCCGACGATGCGGGTCGCGACATCGGCTGGGACCGGCTTGCCGGCCTCGATCGCTTTCTTCACGGTCGCGTCGAACCGCTTATCGCGGCGTGTGCGCGTCAGGTAGTGCCGCAGCGCTTCCGGATCGCCTGATGCGAGTTCGGCCCGCGCCGAGGCGACGAAGCGCTCCTGCGGGGCTGTGAGGCCGATGACGCCACCCTCGCGGCGGTTTGTCTGGCGTGATACCCGGCCAACCACGTCGAGGGCGGTCGAGCGCGGGTTGCGGCCTTCAGATAGGCCATCGGAGAGCGCGGCGCGGATTGCCTCGCGCTGGTCCTCGACGATGCGGGTGACGAGCTCGCTGGATTGCTGGCGAAGCTCTTGCTCGCCGATCGTGTTGCGCGTGCCGAACCGGAAGATGACGCGGGCGCCCTCAGGGTCGCGCAGGATCGGCAGGTTGTTGACCTCCGCCTGCCCGCCGGCGGCGTATGCTTCGGCCAGGACGCTCTCAAGCCGCTCGAAAGCGACAGGATCGAGGCCGATGGCTTCCACGGCGCCGGGGATGTCACCACGCTCGAGCTTTTCGACGACCACCCTGAGCGTGACCCGGTTCTTGATGTCGTCGACGGCGCGCAGGAAAGCTTCCGCAGCCTGGTCGCCGAACTGCGCGATGAGGCGTTCGATGGTGTCGCGGTGGGTCACGAACGGGCCTGCACTTCGAAGAGAATGTTCGTCGCGCCGTCCGGCGCCAACGGCTTGCTGTTTACCACCTCGTAGGTCTCACCGCCGAAGCTGATGCGATCTGAGCCGTTCGGCTGGTGGTCGAGCCCCTTGGCCGCGACAAGGATCTTGCAATCGCGGTTGCTGATCAGAGAGTTCTCGCGCTCGCCGAGGGTATATTCCACGCGGACCATCTTGGCCGTGAGCGGATCGGGCGTCGTGCCCGCGCCGTCCGGATCGTATGGATCTCGCGTGGACGGCCGCAGGATTTGCCCGTCGCCGCCGAACTTGTCGATCAATCGCAACGCCGTGGCCTGGGATCGGCCATAATCCTTCGTCGGCATGATCAGACAACCAGAATGGCGGGGCCATAGCCGGCCACTGGTACGAGAAGCGGGCGCAGCAAGCCGTCGATCGCAGTGATGCTCGGTATCGCGTCCTTGGCAGCGTCCGCGCCTTCGAAGAATTCGGTTTCCAGAGGCCCGACCTTCTCGCGCTTCACACGCTCGGCCGCGATGACCACCGGAGATAGAATGCCGGGATTGTTGATCTCGGCGATTGCCGCCTCATAGACCGCATATTCGACCCGAGCCGGGACGAGATCCGGAGTAATGACGTTGCCGTAGGTGTCTGAGGCACCAGTGCGCGGCCATTCACGGTCTTGGGCGGCCCCATCGGTTGGGCGTCCAGAGAAGCGGTCACCATAGACGCCGTCAACGAACAGGGAGCCCCGCTGGCGAGCGGCAGTTATGTTGCCGCCCGCTGGCATAATCAGGCCGTTGGCCGTCGCGTAGGCCGTCAGGCCGTCGTCTGTGCCATAGCCCGCCATGGGATCAGTCCTTGTTCGCTTCGACGAACGTGGCCTTCTCGTCCTCAGTCATGGCCGGAAAGAGTTCGACCGCATCCTTGCGCAGCGACTTCGTGACTTCCTCGCCGTCCTTCGTGACGGCGAACCAGCCGGCACCCTTCTCCTTCACCGCATAGGGCGATGGATCAGGCTCGCTCGCCGTGGTCGGTCCATTTGCAAGCTCGCGAAGCTCCGAGTGGCGAAGCCCGGCCCGGCCCTGATCGGCGGCGGGCTCGTCAGCGGTGATCGTTTCCGACTTCAGCCATGCGCGCACGGCCCCCGATGTGGAGGCCATGTGCCAGTTCTCGACCGTCCTCGACCCCTTGGGCGGGATGGTGACCCCGCCGACCTTGAGCGGCGACGTGTGGTTGTTCGTGACGGTCGCCATCAGATGCCATCCCCATAACGGACTTCCTTCGTAAGCCGGATGTCGAGGCCGCCCAGGCGGAAGATGCCGGGGATCTTGTAGGTGAGGCCGACGATCTGGACCGGCAAGAAGCGATGACGCATCGGGATGTGCATCTTCATGACCTCCGGCGCATTGCGATAGGCGATCATGCGCGTGGTACCGCCGGCGCCTGCCGTCTCCAAGCCGCGAAGCGACCGGATCGTGAGAGGCTGGCCGGTTTCGGCCGTGTAGGAGTTGTTCTGCTCCAGATAGGCGCGGATCGTCAGCGAGCCGTTGCCGTCGCCGAGCCGGCGCGAGCCGATGTAGCGGGTCTTCGACGGAGGAAGCAGAAGCGTGTCCGCCATCGCGACTTCGTTCGTGTCGGCCGCGACGCCTTCGAGAAGTTCGTTGACGTCGGCGAGGATCTGGTCCTCGGTGGCCGTTTCCCAGGAGCCCGTCAGGTCGCCATCGATCGTGATGCCGGGATAGTCGAAAAGGCCGTTGAAGCCCTTCGCCGCATCACCGGAGAACGCGATACGATCCACCATCCGCTCGTAGGCGAGGCGCGCGGTGTCCGCCTTCGTGGATTCGAGCGGGATCCCAAGCATCCGGGCCTGATTGATCTCTTCGAGACCGTAATCGTACCCGATACCGGCCATGTAGACCTGCGTGGACTGCTTGTCGTGCTGCATCCCGACGACGGGGATATCGTTCGCACGATCGGCTAGCCACTCGGCCTTGCCGGCCACGTCCATCGAGTAATAGTCGACGGTCTTGATCCATTCCGGGGCCGAGTAATCGACCGGAATGAGGCCGGTGTAGCGGATGGCGGCATAGCGGGTCTGGTAGACCTGCGTTTCCACGTAGGCGGTCTGCGACGTGACGAACCCGAGGTTCGACTGCATCGCGTCGTTGGTCATGAGCGTCTGCATATCGAGACCTCCTTACTTGAGCCGGAGCTGGGCGAGAGCGCCGTCGGCCGCGCTGGTTTCCCAGCGAGCGTTCGGCACAGCGAGAACACCGGCGCCGGCAGCTTTCGTGCCGTAGGCCCCGGTTGCGACGGTGACGGTCACGTCATCGCCTGCGGCGACAGCGCCGTCGGCCGTGACCCAGATGACGCCCTTGATGAGGATGGCGGCCGTGTCGCCCTGCGGATAGCCGTTGACGGTTGAGTTTTCGGTGGCGTTCGACAGGACCGAAACGCCCAAAGTGGACGCGTCGCCGGTCGTGGTCGGGTGGACGGACTTGTCGCCGGTGCCCTGGGTGACAGCCTTGCCGAACGGCAGGGCGGCGTCCTCGACCGTGCGAGAGATGATGTCCGCGAGCTCGGTGTTCGCGACCATGCCGGCGTAGGCGACCGGCATGTCATCGAGGTAGGTGGTCTGAAGCGCCATCGGTTAGGCCCCCTTCTTCACGTGCGCGCCGGTGTCGTGGGCGCAGAGTTCCTGGAACGCCTTTTCGCGCGCGGCGAAGGCGTCGGCGATCTGGACGACCGGGCCGCCTGCGATGGCGTCGGCGAAGCTGTCCTTCGGCTTGCCGGCGGCCTCAACTGCGAGATCGAATGCGGCATCGACATAGGCGTCGGACTTGCCAGCCATGGCGTCGGCGCCGCGAACGGCCGTGACGGCAGCGCGCCGGATCTCGGCGTCCGTCTTGCCGGAGAAATCGGCATCCTTCGCGAGCGTCTTCGCCTTGCCGACGAGTTCGGCCCGGGCGGCAACGCGCTTGTCGAGATCGGCGTCGGAAAGCACCTTGCCTTCCAGTTCGGCGATCTTCGCATCCTTGGTCGCGAGTTCGGCGTCCTTGGTCGCGAGCGCCTTGTCGTGATCCGAGACGAGAGCAGCCTTGTCGGCGGCGAACTGCGTCTTGAACTGTTCGATGATCGGGGCGTCCTTGTCCGTGACTTGCACGGCCTTGTCGCCCAGAACCACCGTCGTCAGATTGTCAGCCATGATGGCTTCCTTTCGGTCGTTGGTTTGGATCGGGGCAACGCCCCAAGATGAGGCCGCGGCCTCGGTATTCGCGCCGTCGCCGATGCGAAATTCATCACCCGCACGCGCCCGATCGACGATCGCGAGGTGGTTGAACCTGATGTTGCGCTGAACCGCCTGGTAGGACGCGCCATCTTCGGCAACGCCGTCCTTCCATTCGAGGTCGCAGACGTAGCCGGCGGACAGCTGGCGCTTGCCGGCCTTCACCTTGGCGACCGTGGCGGCGTCCTTGACGATGAGCGGAATGCGCAGGCGGCCGCCGTCACGCAGCACCTCGTCCGACACCTCGCCCTTGCCAAGGGACGCCCAATTCGCGGAGTCGACCGCGACCGATGGGTGATCATCCGTGACCGGGGCATGGGAGAGCGAGCGAAGGCTGTCAGCCGAGAACACTTCGCTCTCCGGGCGGTAGACGTTGACGGTCGCGAGATCCGATCGGCCGACTTCCGAGCCGAGATAGGTCTGCACGCCGGTCCGCAGCGCGAACGCGTCGGCGATCAGGTAGCCGTCAGCGGTCTCGCGCGCTCCGGTAAGCGGCGATGCGTCGGTGAAATTCATGGGATGCCCTCTTAGGCGGTGACGTGCTTGACCGCCCACATGACGGCTTCCTCGGTCTTCGTCTTGGCGATGGAAAGCTCGCGACTTCCGCCGATGCTTTCGATCAGCGTCAGAAGCTCCGCGCCCTTGTCCTTGACGGCGACCATCTGGGCCTTCTCGGCGTCGGACAGGACGCGATACTTGTGGCGCACGGCATTGTTCGAGGTGCGATCGTCGCTGGTGCTTTCGACTTCGGCCATGGTCAGTCCTCTCTCAACTCTTCGAAAATCTCGGGCCCCAGCATGATCTTGCCCCGATAGGGCAAGACCCCGGACAGATCGACCGGCGTCTTCGTCAGCGAGACGTGAGGCTGATAGTCGGGGAACCCGTGTTCGGCTCCGGCGTGAATGATGTCTTGGTGGCGCCATGACAGTTGCGACGATGCGAAAAGCAGAACGGCGGCCATGTTGCCGAGCGGCTCGACCGCACGTGGACCGCCCTCGGCGATGGTCAGGGTGTCCTTGCCGTCGCTGCCATACTCGTTGGCGTTGCCGGCCTTGATCCAATCCACCGGCGCCCGGCTGTAGATCAGGGTGACGTGAAGATCGTCGACGATGTCCGTCATGCCCTGCGACTTCGCCCAAGCGGTGATCTCGGCCGCGTTCACCACGTCCCGGCGCACATAAAGCGTGCGAGGCGCGGCGTCATTGGCCGGAGTTTGCATCTGGGCCGGCACCGCTGGCGTCGACGCCGCGGTGATCTCTTCCTCGCTCGGCTCTTCCTCGATCGTTCCGCCATACTCGTCGATTGCGGCGTCGAGACCTGGAAGAGCGCCATCCTCAACCAGCCGGTTCGCGAGAGCCTTGGAAAGCGGTTCAAGCGCGATGAGAGGCTTGTCCTGGCCGCCGCCGATGATCTTGCGCGCGGCCTCCGCCGTCTTCGAGAACACCTCGGCGCGCTCTTTCTCGTTCAGCGTCCAGAGCGGCGACCATTCGAAATAGACGTCCTTCGGTCGTGACCCGAGCGCAGACCTGATGATGACCTCGTCGAGCCGGTGAAGCTGCGGGGCAAGCTCCGTGCGCTGGCGGGCTCCGACGTTATCGTAATAGGTGATCAGCGCACTCTCGCCGTTCGATCCGAGACCAGATGGAGCCTCGCCGAGCAAGCGGATGGACGGGATGTCGGCCGCGCCGCACGCGACTTGAAGATATTGGCGGATCAGTTCTGGCATCTGGGCGAAGCTGATCTGCTTCTGCTCCCACTTCTCGCCCTGGGCGTTGTCGCCCGACGAGCCGTTACCCTCCAACAGGAGCGTCGAGAACATCGACCGCATCTGCGTGGCATAGGTGAAGCGCTTCGTGATCGCCTTCTCGCCGGCATCGGTCGCGACGGCCTTGGACAGACCCGGCACGTAAATGATGTCCGTCTTCAGTTCGGGGATCAGCGCCGCGATGTGTCCCTGTGCTGACGTGGCGTTCTTGATCGCCGAATAGGCGACCTGCAGGACGCTATCGCCCCACTGTTCAGTCTGCCGACCGGCGTCCTGCAAAACCTCCATTCCAACGAACCGGACCATGCGCGAAGGGTGGACGCGAGAGACCGCGCCGTTGGTGCCTTGCACCTCGTACCATTCCGGCTCGCCATGAAGCGGGCTGGTAACGTCGCGGATCTGCTGGCCTATGGTGACCTCGTCGCGCCCGAGCACGTGGAGATATTCGAGGTCGCCCGCCTTGATTCTGGCAGGGTCAAGCGGTTCGGCATGGTCCGCACCGCGGATGCCGATGAAGATGGCAGCGCCACCGCGCAGGCGGGCCTTGCGGAGAGCGCGGTTGACCTTGCGGGCCACATCGATCAGCGGGGCTTTCTCGACCGCCTCTATGGCCTCGATCTGGGGCTTCTCCGCCTGCCAGTCGCGCCATTCGCGCGTCATGTCATTCGGGATGATGTCGACGATCTTGCGAGACAGCCAATCGGCCCGGTACATCGCCTCGAGTTCGCCAATGCTGATCTGGTCGAAACCAAACCCGATGCCCGCGCTTTTGTCCTGGGTCGTGCCGAGGCCAACGGCGCCGGCCATTCCGACGACGAAGCTGCGAAGGCTGTCAGCAAGCATCATTCGACCACACCCAGCATGCCGTAATGGAAACCTTGTCGGATCATCGGGGAGACGGCGTAGCGAAGCGCGTCGATACCGTGATTGTGCGCGTCGACGATCGTCGGGAGAATGTCACCGGACAACCGATCGACCTTGTAGGAATAGAGCCGCATTTCGTCCTTGATGCCCTTGCATCGCGTGTGAACGACGATCTCGCGAAACGAGCGCAGGTATCGAATGCCGTCCTCGATACTGCCTTGCCACTTGTCGGTTGCGGTCGCCCTCGGCATCCCATGTCGGCTGATCAGTTCGATCGACCCGGGCGAAGCGCTGTCCCACCGGGACACGTATTCGGCATATCCGGGGATCTTCTCTTCGACGAACGCCGCCGTCCCATCGAGCGCAAGCTGCTTGGCGAATGCCTCGTGGCTCACATAGAGCCGGTCTCCGTCGATGTAGCACCGCACGGCCGCCGTCGGATCTTGGGAGAACCCGAAGTCACCGCCCTGGTATGGCCCGTCCCATGACGGGTTGATCTCGAAATCATCGACACGCCACTTGCCGGCGAACACCTGAGCGTCGGAATTGATGAGGTGCGCGCCTTCCCAGATGTGCGCGTAGGTGTTCGGGTCGAGCCGCGCCAGATCGTTCAGGCGCTCTTCGTCCAAGACGTCGGGGAACCACGGATTGTCCGTGTAATTGATCTGGACGATCTTCGAATTGTCGGGCGGCGCCTTGATAAACCGGTTGTGCGTCGGGCTGTCCGGTTTCTCCGGGTTCCACGTCACCCATATTTCGGACCCGTCCTCGCGAACGGTCGGAATGAGCTTTCGCCATGCCGTCTCGGAAACGTCCTCGGCCTCGTCGATCCATGCAACGATGATCCGCGCCTTGGACTTCAGGGATCCAACATTGTGGCGCAAGCCTGCGAATCGATAGTCGATCCGGCCCGGCAGGCCCTTTGTCCGAACGAACTTCTCGCCGATGTCGAACCACGGCGCCAGCCAGTCTGTCGCCTCGATCGCCGCCTTGATCTCGGGGAGCGAACTGTCGTCCAGCGAGTTGACGAACTCGCGGCCGCACAAGATGACACCGGACCGTCCCTCTGCCGCTGCCTGATATGCCTTCACGGCGGTCATCAGGGCAAAGGATCTGGTCTTGGCACTTCCGCGCCCGCCATGCGCCCCGCGGTATCGAGCGGGTCCGCTAAAGACGGGGATGAGTTTCGGCGGTAGCTCGACCTTAGCTGTCGTCATCGCCGGGGGCGACGAGTTCGATGCGGGTGGTGAGATTCAGCGGGGATCCATCCGGACCGGAATGCTCCATCGCCTGTGCCGGCTTGCCGAATGCCCGATCGAGGATCGCATTCGAAGCTGACACCCTGGCCGCCTCGCTTTCGCCGGTCATCGCGATCTGATGAAGGACGCCCATTGCGTCGTCGGCATAGCCGCGCGCCAGTTCTGCAATCGTTGCCTTCTGCCCCAACGTGGCAGCGTCTTGATTGCCCTTTTTGCGCCCAGCACCGGGGCGCTTGCCACCGCGCTGCGCCATTTTGATTTCCTTTGAAAAAATTCAAACCTGACAACAAAAGCCCCGCTTTTCGCGAGGCAAAGTTGCACAGAATTTCTGCATAGCTTCGCACATCGCCCCGCGCTACGCCTCGCTGGGGTCATCCGTCGCTAGAACTCTTTCGGGCCTCGGAAGGCGGGATGGTCTCTGGACGAATGTGCTATCGGATGAAGTTTCTAAGCGGCCTTCAGGAGATCGTCAAGAGGAACTACGGTTTCCTCGATCTTTCCGAACGCCTGGGTGATGACACGAGCCGCGTTCCTGCCTTCCAGTGCCGTGATCGCCGCAACGAATCCCTCGAACGCGCCAGACGCCAGAACGACAGGCTCGGTTGAAACCCTAACGCCTCTGCCCTTCAGCCATTTCTTCCGACGCTTGCGAAACTCTAGATCCTGTTCCAGCCAGTGGGATGCTTCCATCCGGCGGATGGCCTCGATGTCGCGATTGGAAATCGAGATCGGCGGGCACCAGTCACCCATCGGCAAGACACCCGCCACGCCGTCGCAGTCTCGGATCAGTCCGACGTCCGGCATCCCTGCATCCAGAAGCGCGAACACGTAGCCGACGATGAAGGGTGTGGTGCGAAGGATCGGCCGCTTCGACCGGGCGTCGTAGAGGCGCTTTCGATAGACTGGAGCGTAGGCGTGAACGCCGATCCGCAACATGGCCTCGATCGCCCGCATCTCGCATTGGGGATTGGTCTTGACGATGAACCATGCCTTACCAGCCAGGTCGGGCATCGAAATGAAATCACCGATCCGCCGATTGTGTTTCCTGGCGAGAGCGGCAATCCGCCCGCTTCGACCGACCGACTCATAGGTCCGAACGATCGCCGTGTATGGCCGACCAATTTCCGGCTTCGTCTTCGTGTCTGGCATTCTCGGCTTCCTCGATTTGATCAAATGGAAGCCTGCGGTGGTGCACTGACGAGGATGGCAGAGGGCGAATGGGAAGGCAAGGTGGGGAATGGCAAGTGGGGCGAGTGGCAACTGGCACTTTACAGTCCCCAATATATACCCATCCCCACGTGCATTTCATGCTGATTTATGCAACCTATTCGTTAAATCGTCGGACTATTCACCATCTAGTGTCACTTGAGCCACTTGATAATAATGTATGTATTTCAGTGCTTTGAGCCTAACCAAGTGGCAACTCAAGTGGCACCGACTGGAGCCACTTGCTATCGGTCAAGTGGCTCAAGTGGCACCAAGCGGCACCGCAAGAGGCACCAAAGAAAAACGGCCCGAAGGCCGCTAATTTCCAGTCAGGTACCACCGCTTTGGATGCCCTCCGTCATCGCGCTTTATCTCATCGACGGTGATGACGCCGCTGTCCGCCATGTGCGTCAGCAAGTCCTTCAGGTCCCGGCTGCGCATGTGCTTCATGCTCCGATAGATCGCTCGATATTCAAGCCTCCCGCCCTTCTCTCGGATCATGCGAGCAATCTTCTGCCAGTTCGCCTCCTGGTCATTCTCAGCCATGAAATCGGCCGCCCCTGCAATCATCGTGTCCGCGGATCGGCTTGCCAGCGTCATTCCATATTGCAGGTCTTCGAGATCAACCGTCTCAGACCCCCTTCCGATGGCAACGATGGTCGCAATTCGAACTGCCATCTCCGCCGTTCTGCCTCGAAGATCGGCCTGCGCCGGGTCGTCGGACATCAGGTCCTCAACCTGTTTCCTGTATTTTTTCCAAGCATCGCCGGCACCTTGTCCCCATGTCATATTCACCATGGAATCGGGGGCGGTCGTGGGGTCGAAATCAGCATTGTTCCGCTGGGATGCGTGCATCGTCCCCGATGCATTGTAGATGTCTTTGATTTGATCAATCAGCGATTTTGGGACGAGATCCCTTTGCGCTTGAGGATCGACGAATTTCGGCCGCCGCTCACCCTCCACGATCAGAAATCGATTGAGCGTTCCGTCGGCAACCGCCCCGTTCTCGAGCGCGGTATAGAATTGTTCGTGCGTAGACGCCCCGAACAGCGACAGGTGCGGCGCCGAAAGCGCTATACCCTCTCTGTCGGCCCATTCCGCCGTTCTCGCCTGGTCGAAGTTTGCACCCCACAAGCTCCTCAGAACCTTGGGGATTGCTCGGGCATGAATGGACCCCTTACGATCGAACACCCGGCGCATGAAGTCGCCGAACTCGTCCATGGGGGCGAGAACCAAAGCCCTGCGCGTCATCAAGTTGACGACCGACGAGAACGACATGAACTCGTCCGGCCCCAGATGATGACCAAGCGCCGCGGCATTCATGATGCGGCCGATTTGCTTGAGCGGCGTGTCCTTGCCCTGTGCGGTTGGGGCCAAGGCCAGAGCATAGAGCGCTGTTCCACCTCCCTCTGGACCTCGGAATTGACGGCCCGCCACGCACCCCACGACCGTAATTGCGGCAACGATCGAGATGGCTGGCTGAGGCTTGGTCGCCGTGGAAACGATCCATTTGGCGATATCCCCCACGAGGCCGGGTGGATAATCAAGCTTCGTCTGAGCAGGTGGATCCGTCTCCGTCGATGGATCATCGATCACCACCCCGTCCTGATCGACCAACGTCCCGTCATCGGTTTCTGTCAGATACCGAACGGGCGCCATGCCGACTGCTCGCGGCGCCTTGATCGTCCGCGCCACCTCCCGGCCGTGCATCACCATTGCCGCCCACTCCGGGTCTTCCGGCATATGGGCGATGCGAATGGCCGACAGATCGGCGCCGTTGTCTCTAGCGAGAGCCGCAAGGGTCGCGCCGGTGACGCCGGTCGACCTGAACGACGCCCACTTCTTCTCGACCTCGCCCGGCTTGTATTTCGAGCCCATGCGGCTCCAGTTGTCGGCGATCGCCAGCCCCTCGGCGGATCCTCCCGTCGCGGCGTGAACGGCCATCAGCGCGTTCAGCCAATCGTCATAGGGGCTGTCGGCCGGGATGGCGCTCAACAGATGGTCGATCTCGGAAAGACCCGTCGGGGAATTGGCCGTGTACTCGCCGAGGCGCAAGGGGATGACGTCGCGCGCCTGGTCGGCGCTGCCGATGACCTCGGACGCCGCCGCCAGAAACGCCCCTACCTGATCCTCGGTCACTTCCGTCAGCTCGTCAGCCGGCCAATCCTCGAGCGCCCGGTCCCATTGCAGGTCGACGCCGCTCGGGTGTTTGCCGTAGGCGACGAACTGCTGTCCCTTGCCCAGCACCTCGACCTTGCCCATCGCGCCCTTGATCGAACGCTTGCCCGGCTCCCCCTGGGCGGCCCGGTAGACCATCAGCCGGCGGCCGCTGTTCTCGCGGTGCCGGGTTGGCGCTCGCCCGAGCATTTCGCCGGCCATGCGCAACAGACGATCGGAGACGGATTGGTCGTCGACGTCGAGATCGATGACACGATATCCGTTCGCCATGACGCCGGTGTTCATGGCGTCCCCATCCGGCGCGCGCTTGACGCAAGTCGGCGGATCCAGAAGCGCCTCGCGCTGCCATGCGAACCCCTTGGGCTGCTTGCCCGGCGAGTTCACCCGCGCGTCGATATTATAGACGGCGAGAGGCCGGTAGCCCGACCTCCAGAGCGCTTCGCGCTGCGATGTGATGTCCTCTGCCGCACTCATCACGCTGCCCTCTCTCGTTCAATTTCAGACGCGATGCGCTCGACCATTTCGATCCGCTGACCAATCCAAGCCATGCAGTTCACCGCCATGGAATTTCCGAGGGCCTTGTACCGTGGCCCGTCCGCAGCAGGCTTGCCGTTGCGCAAGATCGCCGTGTAGCCGTCCTTAAATCCCTGAAGTCTTTCACACTCGGTTGGGGTCAGGCGGCGCACCGCCCATCCAGCGGACACTGCCTGCACTTCGGCGCGAGCCTCGAGCGTGTAGGAAATGCCTTCTTGCACACCGACCCCATCAGGGCCGCTGGAAGGGTTCTCACGGAAGGCCCCGGCTTGAATGGCATGTGCGACCGAATGCGCAGCACCGGCGTCAAGCGTCGGGGCGTGTTCCTCGTAGACGTTGAAACCGGTATCCCGCAGGCTGACGCGGCCTTCGGCGTCGGTGCTTGGCGTCTTGGCCTCACCCGACCGGGAAGCGTCACTGCGAAGGCCGTAGGCGATGGCTTGCGCCTGCGGCGAAGAAGATCCCAATGGTCCAGATCGGTCGAAGGTGACTTCCGGATCCTCGCGCGAGTTGAAGGCTATGGCCCCCACGCCGATGCCAGCCCGGCCCCCATTGGGCGTCAGGACCGCGTTGGCAGTACCATCTTGTCGGTATTCGAGATCGTGCCCGCCATTGCGGCCCCGGATGGCGAGGGTACAAGGATGCTCGACGGGGACAATCGGCGTCCCGCGCCCCGTCCCGTCCTCGCTGGCGTCAAACCCTTCCCCTCGCAGGGAATGGGCAATCATCGTCTCAGTTTCGTAATCCTGCCGACCCATGCCGCCTGCGTTCAGGCAATGTGCCACATTGCCTGTCGAGGAAATCAGCCCTCCGTCGCAGTCGAAATCGGTTCCAAGTCCGCCACCGCCTGTAGGGCGAGCGCTAATTGTGGGGGCAACGACTTGCCCCGCTTTTCGGCGCGGCGCAGTATGCCCGAACACGCTTTCGGGCTCAGAAAGAACCGCTGCGGCACGTCGCCAGTCTCCAAGATATCCGACAACGAACACACGCCGTCGTCTTTGCGGGACGGCCCTCTCCAGCCCGTCCACTCGGACATACTGCGCGTCCAGCACTCTGTAGCACCACCCGTACCCCAGTTGCCCCAAGCCTGCGAGAAAGGCTCCAAAATCCCTTCCTCCGTCAGATGACAGGACGCCAGGGACATTCTCCCAGACGACATAGCGAGGCCGGTATCGATCAGCGATTGCAAGGTAGGTAAGGGCGAGGTTTCCCCGAGGGTCAGCAAGCCCCTTACGAAGTCCGGCGACGGAGAACGACTGGCAGGGCGTTCCTCCAACGAGAATATCGATAGTTGCATCGGGCCAATCCTTGAACTTGGTCATGTCGCCGAGGTTCGGCACATCGGGGTAATGGTGGGCGAGAACTTCGGACGGGAACTTCTCGATCTCGGACAGAAAAGCCGCCTTCCAGCCAAGCGGCCCCCAGGCGACGGATGCGGCTTCGATACCGCTGCACACAGAACCGTAGATCATCAGAATGGTGCCTCGTTCTTCAGCCGGCCCTTCATGGCCTCGTGATATTCGGAGAAGACAGACGCCATCGCTTCTTCGAACTCGGTTTGATCGAACTCGCGAAAGTCCGTCTTGCCGATCCGGTCGCAATAGCGTTCGAGGGCATGGCCGGCGTCAGCGTGCGCCAGTCGCTCGATGCGGTTGAATTCGTCGTTCGGCATCTCGTATGTCTCTCTTGCAACCTGGATGCATTCCGGATCCTCGCAGACCCATGCGATGGGGCGCTTCGCCCCTTTCGGAGCGTAGCCGTACCCTTGCGCGTAGCGTGCGCAGACGGCGCACACGGCCTCGTCAAAGCGATGGGGCATCGCAGCCTCCCTCTCTGGCGACATCCAGTGCATCGGCGTGCGAAAGGTGATCTTCGTCCAGAGCGGCCCGATAGACTTCGACCTGATTGGGCTTCAGGCGCTTGACCGCTTTGACGCTCATCTGATCGGCGCCGATCGACCGCAAAAGGTTTGATATTTGCGACGGAACGACGCCCATATCGGTCGCGATCTCGCGCAGGAGATGATTGTTCGCCCGCGCCATGACGATCTCGAACATGGGCTGACGAAGCCTGCGATTGTCCCTGATCTTGGCGTTTCCACTGATCAAGACATTTCGGATGCCGGGAACCGACATTTCATAACGGGCGGCCAGCGCCCGCATGGATTTGCCCGACGCATAGTCGGCCAGTATGGCGGCGTTCCGGGCCGATCGGTCAGCGAAGTGGACGGACATATCGACCCCCTTTCGCGCGACGGATGGGATATCGGATGATCCCGCTCCAGACCGTTGTGTGATCTTTTCGGCCGCAATATTCCGCGATCTGGCGCAGGCTTTTGTCCGTCAGGCGAACCGCCCAATAGAAAAACGCATGACGCGCCAGGCAAACGCGCTGGTTCGATGTCGGCCCCTTCATCTCCTGGACTGAAACGCCGGTCTCCCGGCATATCCGAAGCATGATTTTGCACATGGTCGGACGGTGCGGTGCGAGCGGGTGAAATTCCGAAAACCGATCTTCCGGGTTTGGCTCCGGATCCAGTTCCGGTTCCTCGTGCCGCTCGATCGCAAGTCTGGCGCGATGGATAGATCGATTGGTGAAAGACGAATAAGCCGCAATTCCCATCACGCGCCTCCCTTCCGAACGTGATCCGGCCAGCCGCCGCGCTCATCGCGGGTGGCGATGCTCGCCCTGCCGATCCCGGCGTTCACGAGGTTTCGAGCCGTGTACCGATCGGGCCGGTTGTCGAAGACCAGATCGGCGATGGTCGAGACGGACATGCCTTCGCGGTAGAGCCGCAGGCACCATTCGTCTTTCAAGTTTGGCTCGTTCATCACGCGGCCCTCTCTTGATGATTTTTCAAGTGAGCTTCCCACGCCGCCAAGTCGCCGTTGCAAACTGATGCGCGGGGCGCTTCACCAAGCTTGTGAAATCCGAACGTGCCGTACCCAATCTTGCGTCCGGGGAAATCAAACGGCACCGTCGCTTGCTCGGTAACCCAAGGTTCGTCGGCACCTTTGCGCGTCACGTAGGCGTGCGCCCGCCCGTTCCATTTCTTGGCGTCGATTGGCGCGCACCAAACACCCGGCAAGGCCGCCAAGGCTTGGCGCCTCATGTCAGCAAGCGCTGCACTTTCAGCGGCTTTGCGCGAAGCGCGCATGGCTATGTCGTCCGCCCGGCATTTGGCGCAACAGTAAGTGTAGCCATCCCCCGCGCCGATCACACCGCGCCAGTCGAGTTTGTGCTCCCACATGGCGTCGCTATCAATGCGCATGCCGCAGCCGGCGCAATCGAACCACCACCCCTCAGCCACCATGGCAGAATGAGGTACGGGGCCGGGCGCATAACGGTCCGCCCACCGGGTCCGGCAGGCTTCAAGGTAATAGGCTTCGCCATAATCCAGACGTGCGCCTTTCCTTATCGCATCCGCCCTGGCGCGTTCGCTACGGTATCGCGTGAACACGATGCCTCCCGTGCGATCGTCCGTTTCCTGCACCGTCCACGCAAGCGGCGGCTTTTTGTGCCTTGGCTTTTTCATCACGCGGCCCTCTCTTGCTGTTCGTTGAAGGATCGACCGACGACATCGAAATATCGCGGGTTGTGCTTGGCCGGCTTGACGGTGACGCTGGACGGTGTGGCGAGCTCGTTGCGGCGCTCGATCGCCTCGACCGTCGTCTTCGGCGGCGGCATGGATCCGCCATGCATCGCCCACCATGACGCGGCCTTCTCACCGGCATATCCGCCGTGCTCGGGGCAGACCCATTCGGAATAGGTCGCAAGACCGGCGACGTAGGTGACGCGGATCGAGTCCGGCGACCCTTCCTTCTTCCACTTCTTCCAGTCCCACCGGACGACAGGAATGGCCTGGGGCGGCACCTTTTCAGACGACAGGATGCCAGTGGTGGCGTCCGCTTCGGCGTCGTGCCGCGGCGCAAGCTGCGCCGGCTCCCAGACGTGGCCACAGTCCGGGCACTCCATGACCGAGATCGAGACTATGGTGTCGCACTGCGGGCATTCCTTGGCGGGGAACCCGTCCTCGTCCTTGTCGTCCGCGCTCGGCACCGAAGCCTTCTTCGAAAGCACCGAAACGTCGTCCACCGGGCCGTGCATCCGGATGACGGATGCGAAATCAAGGATCAGGGCATTCTCCTTGCCCGGTGCGGTGCGGAAGCCCCGCCCTACCTGCTGGACGTACATGCCCGTCGATCGCGTGCCGCGCATCAGGGCGACCATATCGACGTGCGGGACGTTGAAGCCGATCGACAGGACGTTGACGGACGTCAGGCATCGGATCTCGCCGCGGCGAAACCGCTCGATCGCGCTCTCGCGCTCGCCCTTGCTCAATTCGCCATGGACGGCCTCGGCCGTCAGGCCATGCTTTCGGATCTCGTCCCGCACCGCGTGGGCATGCTTTACCGTCGTGCAGAAGGCCAGCCAGGCCCGGCGGTCCTGGCCATAGGCGACAAGCTCCTGAACGGCTCGCTCGACAAGATCGCCCTTCATGGCCGCAGCCTCCATCTCGGAGGCGACGAACTCGCCGGCGCGGGTGTGGACGCCGCGCATGTCGATCTTGGCGGCTGACGCCTTCGAGATCAGCGGCGACAGATAGCCGTCGCGGATCAGGTCGCCGACGTTCGCCTCGTAGACGATCGCGTCGAACATGGCGTCCGGCCCCTCGGCCAGCATGCCGCTGTCCATCCGGTACGGCGTGGCGGTCAGGCCGCAGATCCGCATGTCCTCGGTAATCTCGCCCATGCCGGCAAAGAACTTGCCGTACATGGTCGCGCTATTGCGAGGGATCAGATGGGCCTCGTCGACGATGATCAGGTCTCGGGGGCCGATCTGCCGCGTCTTGTTGTAGACCGACTGGACGCCGCAGAAGAGGATGCGGGAATGGGTGTCGCGCTTGCCGACGCTGGCGCTGTAGATGCCAGCCGGAGCACCAGGCCATAGCCCAATCAGCTCCTTGAAGTTCTGGACGATCAACTCTTTGGAGTGCGTGACGATCGCGATACGAAGCTCGGGGAACTGCGCAAGCAACTCCTCGACCATCTTGGCGATGACGAGCGACTTTCCGGCGCCGGTCGGCAGGACGATCAGCGGTGAGCCGCGCTGCGTGTCCCAATAGTCGTAGAGAGCGTCGAGGCTCTCGCGCTGATAGGGGCGAAGGGTGAGGGTCATGATGCCCTCATCGATCTGGAAATGATGGCACGACGTTCTTCCGAGGTCCGCTTGGGGAACAGATCGCGATTGCGAATGCTCATGCGGATGATGTTGACCCGGTCCACGTCGAGGGCGTCGGCGATTTCGAAGGACGATCGACCGGCCCTCCACATGGCGGAGGCTGTTGCCTTCTGATCTTTCGTCATTTCGAGCCCTCCTTTTCGAGGCGTTCGATCTCTGCAATGCGGATCGCAAGTGCGGCCGCGTAGACCATGACGCCGTGAAGCTCACGGATCGCAGCGCCATATTCACCGCGGCGGATCATGCCATCCGCTTCGTCGGACTTTTTTTCGATCTGGCCCAACGGAAAGCCTACGCCACGCCGCCTCGTGATCGTCATGATGGGCTGATCCGTGAACGGCTTTCCGTCGGCATGGCGCTCGCTGCCCTTGCCTTTGGTGGCCTGATCATATGCAGCCGATAGGGTGCGGCAGAGGTCTTCGTAGCCCTTGACGCCGTACATGGCGGGCAACGGCGCTGGATAGCTGAACCGGGACGATGAAACGTCGATTGGCGGGAAGTCCTTCGCGGTGTTTGGTGCGTCGCTCATTCGGCCGCCTCCACGATCTCGAAGGCGTCCATCTGCCCGCCCTTAACGGCACGGCACCCGCTGACGATGTTCTCGAGGTTCCGGACGGCTTGACGATAATAGCTCGTCTTCAGTTCCGCCCCGATGCCGCGACGGCCCTTAGTGACGGCCGAATAGACCTCCGATCCAACGCCCATGAACGGCGTCAACACGGTTTCTCCGGCGTTGCTGCGCATCTGGACGACGCGGTCGATCACATCTAGCTGGAGCGGGTGAACGTGCTTTTCGTCGTCTGCCTCTCGTCCCTCTTCGTATGGCAGGACGTTGCCCATGCGGATGTCGTCCCAGATTGATGACGCATACCGTCGCCAGATCCAGTGCGAGAACTTGTTCTGCTTCTGATCACCCTCGAAGCCGCGCAGGCGCCGAACATCATTCGGCATCTTGCTGTCGTCGCCGGCATATTCCATGAAGCCAACGGGGTTTGCGACCGGTACCGGGTTCTCGCCCTTCTTCTTGAAAATCAAGAGATAGTCCGCCGATGCCACGCCACATTGCGTGCTGTCGTCCACTGCGGTTTTGTGCGCGAGGTTCTTCTGCATGGTCCGGTTGCGGACCCATAGCGGCTCTTTCCAGATCGCGTGACGCGCAACGAAGTGGAAGCCATGGCGCTGGTGAAGCCGGATGATATCTCCTGGGAAGTCGATGTAGGCGTCCGACCCGGTGTTGCCGGTTGGAACGTCCATGCAGTGGACGGCGGAGCACCGGCCCGGAATGGTGACGCGTGCGATCTGTTCGACCACGTAGGCGTAATGCTCGAAGAACTGATCGTAGTCGCGGCAATTCGAGAGATCGCGCTCGTCGCTCGAATAATTGTAGAGGCCGCCGAATGGCGGGCTGTAGACCGAAAGATGAACGCTCGCTTTTGGAAGCCCGCTCATCACCTCGATGCAGTCGCCATTGTAGATGGCGTAGCTGTCGCTGATGACCTGATCGATGACTTTTACCATGATGGCGCCTCCATTGCGCGATCGAATGCCTTCGCCGTCGAGACGGCCATGGCGTTGTTCATTTCGGAGATGAGGTTGCCGAACATCACTTCGGCCGCGTCCGCTTTGCGGCGCAGGTTGTCCATGACCTTCCGCTCGCCTTCGGTCATGACGACATCGACGGTGACGGGGTTCTTCTGACCGAAGCGCCAGCACCGGCGGACGGCCTGATAATACTGCTCGAAGGAGTGCGACGGGAAATAGACGACGTGAGCGCAGTGCTGGAAATTGAGCCCAAGCGCGCCGATCTTCGGCTTCGTCACAAGGACGCGAATATCCCCGTTGATGAAGTCCATGAACCGGGCTTCCTTCACCTCGTCCTTTTGCGATCCCGATACCTGTTTCGCGCCTGGGATGATTTCCTCGAGTAGATCGGCCTCCTCGTTGAACTGGCACCAGACGATCGCCGGCTTTCCGTGATCGACAAGCGCCGCGGCACGCTCGCACCGCTCCTTGATCGTGCGCTTCTTCTCGTCCCGCTGCTCTGGAAGCGTCGAGGCTGGAAGGCTGAACAGAAGACCATTCGGAAGGCTGTTTGCTTCCACCAGGTGCGAGTTTTCGATCAATGGCGGAAGCTGAAATGCCCCATCATCAAAACCGAGATCAGACGGCCTGCGCATTGCGCGCGACCACGAACAGACCCACTGCCAGAACGGCAGTTCCGCATGGCCCTTGAAGCGCCATTTGGTCGCCTCGCCGTACATTCGTCGTGTCGCGCTGTTGTTCTGATCGTTTTTGAAGAACCGGTTCAGCATGTCCATGTAGCCCGTGTATCCAAGGGCTTCTGAGGACGTTCCGAGTTCGATGTAGTCGTTGGGTGCAGCCGTGGCCGTGGCGAGGAGCCGATACGGCACCTTGCGCATGAACTCGGTGATCTCGGCTTTGCGAGATCCGTCGAAGCTTTTCAGGATCGAGCTTTCGTCGCACACGACGCCGGCGAAGTCGGCCGGATTGAAAGCGCCGAGGCGCTCGTAATTCGTCACGACGATCTTTGCCGGGATCGAGCCATCGGAGGACCGGGCCGCCTGGATGCCGAACTTTTCGGCTTCACGGATGGTTTGGCCGGCCACAGCGAGCGGCGTCAGGACCAGGACCGGTCGGTTGGTGAAACGAACGACGTTCTCCGCCCATGCGAGAAACTGGATCGTCTTTCCGAGCCCGCAGTCCTCGAAGATCGCAGACCGCCCTTTCTCGACCGCATAGCCGATCATGGCCTCCTGAAAATCGAAGGCGCTTTTCGGCATGAACAACGGTTCGAAGCCGTGTTTCGCGCCCTCGTGGGTCTTGGCCTGCAGGAACCTCGTGTAGTCCTCGATGCGGATTGCAGGGGCGCTCGGCTCCACCGCCGCTTCGCCCCGCTTGATCTCGCCCGCGGCAATCATGCGATCGATCTTCCCGCAGATCGCGTTCTTCGTCCGGGCGCCGTGCCCGGCCTCTGTGATCGCTTTCGCGATCTCGCTGTAGCGCGTGCCTGCCCGATGAAGGCTGACGAGCATGGCGGTCGCTTCTGGCGTCCAATCCATCACGCGGCCTCCTTCATCTGGACCGCGCCGCTGTTGACGGCCTGCATGGTTGCCGAGCCCAGGCGGTAGGGCATGACGACAACCAAGCGGCTGTCGTCTTCCGGGTCGAACAGGACCGCCGGAGCCGATTGGTCGTTGAGCGCGATCTCGATTTCGGTGCAGTCGAGGCTCGAGAGCGACGAAACCAGCACCTCGGACTTGAAGCCGATCGTCAGGCTGGCATTGCCGTCCACCTCGATCTCGTCTTCAGCCTCTCCAGTTGAAGAGGACGCCGCGACGAGACGAAGGTTGTCTGGCGTGAAGACCAAGGCGATCTCACGCTCGCCGCCGCCGGCGAACGTCTCGACGCGCCTGATGGACGCGATCAGCGCTTCGCGATCCGTTCGGACCTTGAACGATCCCTCGGCGGGGATCACACGGCGGAAATCGGGATAGCTGGCATCGACGAGGCGGGACGTGAGAGAGAACCCGTCGGCAACGAACTCGGCGAAGCCATCGCCGATCGTCACGTCGACGACCTGCGCCTTGGTGAAGGGTGCAAGCGCCAGAACGAGCGTGTCGGGCAGGATAGACGCCGGAACGTCGTGCGTCCCCTCAGGCATCGGCATGGAGATCGTGGCAAGCTTGCTGCCGTCCGTACCGACCGCCGTCAGCTTGTCGCCCTCGGCCGTCCAGAACACGCCGCGCAGCTGAAACCTGCTTTGATCCTTCGACATGGCGAAGGCGCACGCCGAAATCATGCGATCAAGCTCCGGCCCGGTCATCCGCATGGCCGATCCGCCGACCGCTTCCTTGCGAATGTCGGGGAAGTCGTGGGCCGGCAGGGTCGGCATCTTGACCTTGGATCGACCGCACTTGATCACGGCCTCGCGTTCGCCAACCGACACGGTGACGACGTCGCCGATCTGGCGCTTGAGCGTGGTCGCGAGATTTGCGCACAGGACGCACGTCGCGCCGTGCCCTTCCTGCGTTTCGGCTCGCGACGTTGCGATGCCGCGCCGCTGAAGGTCGGTCGCCGTGACATGCAACGTGCCGTCCTCGGCGAGGTCGATCAGGACATGCGACAGGACGGGGATGGTCGCCTTCGGTGGCGCGATCTTCTCGACGCGCTCGACGGCTGCCAGGAAGTCGGCTCTTGGGATGGTGAAATCGAACATCAGACAAGGCTCCGCTGTTGCTGCCGATCGGCAGTCAGGCGCTTGACGGTGGATGGGTGGATGGTGTCCGGCGCGATGCGGCGCAGGAGATCAAGGGCGTCGTCTGTTGCGCCCTCGACGATCAGGCGTGCGAGGCGGTCGGTGTCGTCTGGTGTGATTACCGTTGGCGCTTTCAGTTGCGCCAAGAAAGCCGAGCAAAAATTACGATCTACCAGATGAAAGAGTTCGTCTTCGAATAGATCTCGGCACATCACGCCTGCCCTCCATTTAGAAGAGCGTCGAGCTTGGCTTCGATCCGGGCCAGCCGGTCGTCTTCGCCGTTCAGCGCGGTCGCGAGGATTGCGACGATCTCGGAATTGACGGATCGAGCGTTTGAGCCAGCACGCTTTTTGATCGCTTCGCGCATTCCATCGGGCACGCGAAGCATGATCTGATCGTATTTTCGTCCGGCTTGTATATTTTCAGTCATCGGCGGGGTCTCCGGCTCGCTCATGGTTTCACCGAAGCTCGCCAGAAGACGGGCCACGATCTCGCTGTTCATGCTGCGGTGATTGCTGGCGGCGGCCTCTTTCAGGCGGTCGCGGAGCGTGTTCGGAAAGCGTGCTTGCGCTTTTGACCCGTCAGGAAATCGGACAGCCAAAGGGAATTGTTCTTCGGCCATCACGCCGCCTCCTGCGCGATGCCATCGACCCACTGCGAGCCGTCCGGCATTTCGTAGGTGACGGACGAGCCGTCAGGCGAGACGTCGGTTTGCTTGCCCGGGACCAGTTCGGGAATGAACAGGTGCTCGCCGCAGCCGGCTTCCTGGTCCGCGACCGTCAGGATCGCGCCATGCTTTTCGCACTGCCATTCCGCATCGCCGCCCATGGCGGGCGTCGAGTGCAGGCAGGTCCGACAAGAGCGGGGCGCGAACACCTCGCCTCCGCAGACTGCCTTGGCCTTGCAGAACCGGCAGGCGCGAGCGCTTCGGTCATCCGAGATCGGTTCGGGCGGGCGGATAGCCTTCAGCACCCGTTCTGCCTTGACCATCAGCCGGATGGCTTCAGTCTCGTCGTATCGAATGCGCACGTCGGAGCCGGCGTATAGCTCGTCGGTGTCCTTGTTCACGGCGTAGTAGAAGAACCGATGGATGCCGGAACAGTGCATTTCGCTCTGCGCCTGGGCGAGGTGTTCGGGCTTCGCTACCGAAATGCCGTTCTTCTTCAATTCCTTGAAGTTCTTGTCGTTCAGCGTTTTTATGCCGATGATGTGCTCGGTCTTCGGCCTTTCGACAAAACCCGTCCCGCGACCGTCGATCTTGACGACGAAATGGCCGTCGAGTTCGGTGAAGGTCCATTGATCGCCGGTCTCGGGATCAACGTCGGAGAGCTTTATCCCGGCGTTTTGAAGCTCGCGCATGGCGCGCGGCTCGCGCAGATGACCGGTCTCGAACAGGCGCAGCATGCGCCCGGCGTGGCGTTCCGGTTCGTAGCACCAGCGGAACTGGAACCAGATCTCGCGCTCGCACTTCTTTCCGATCATCGAACCTGACAGGCGGCGTTGCTGGCGCGGGCGCTGGCGATCCTCCAAGGCGGCATCGATCGCGGCGATGGTTGGGGATGTGAGGTTTTGAGAGAGGGCGACCATCAGCTTGGCCCCCGGCCCTTTTCAGGGCGCACTTGTTCTGTCATCGCTGATTATCCTTCGAGCGACGTTGAAAGACGTGGGTTCGTTGGGGTGCCGGGCGGGGGTGTGTTTGGCGACTATGCCCGCCCGGCCGCTATGCTACCCGGCGCGCCGCGCCCATCCGCCGCCGGCAGGGGCCGAAGCTGTCTGCGGTGCGGACTGCGCGGCAGGCTTTGATTGCTGACGCGGTGCCGCGCTGGCGCTCTGGCCGTTCCAGGGCTTCACGCCCTTGACCTCGTTGCGCAGTGGGTACGGCTCGCCGGTGTTCGGGTTGATCTTCGGCTTGCTGGTGTTCGGATCAATCTGCGGCTTCTGGAAGCCCACCGAGATCTCGCACGGGATGTTGTGCAGTTCCTCGGTGTTCGCAGGCGCGAGCCGGCCCACGGCATGGCAGACGGCCGACAGGTTGCGTGAAGCGATCTCGCGCGTTTTGTCGCCCTTCTCGCCTGGCACCGTGTAATTGTGGAGGATGTCCTGGAAGACGATCCGACCTTCACAGGCGCCCGTCTGGATCTTCCACTGGAACGTGAGCTTCGTCCCCTTATCCCCATTGCTGCCGATTTCCTTCTCTTCTGAAGCAACTATCTCGGCGTGGTATTTGCCTTCCGGCAGGGCTTCGTATTCCTGGGTTGGCTCGTAATCGTTGGCGTTGAAGCCTGAAATGTCGACCATGGTCGTTGATCCTTATGCGGCGTTCTTGATGGGTTCGGCGTTCGCGTCGGCGTCAGCCGGCGCCGGTAGATATTGGGACAGGGCCGCAAAGCCCTCGCCTCGATTGAACATCAGCTCGGCCGGGATGCCGTAGCGGTTCTTCGCAACGAACGCCGGCTTGCCGACGGCGTGGATCTTGATCGTCGAGGCCGAGCCCTCGGCTCGAGCGCGCTTCTGGTTGAAGCCCTTGCCGTCCTCGACCTTCATGTTCACCGGCTTCTTGAGAAGCAGGATCGCATCCAGATCGCGGGTAAGCTGGCCGTTGAGCTGCTTGTGCATGTCGATCTCGTAGCGATCGTATGCCTGGGTCTCGGGATCGTTGAACGTCGTCACCACCGAATGCGCGATGAGGACGATCGACATGCCGCGATCGCGCCGAAGCGCATCGCATCCGTCCTGGAACTCGCGCAGAACCGGCTTGGCGTTGGCGTAGCCCTTGCCGTATCCGAAGTCCTCGATCCGGGCCTTGGGATTGCCGTGTTCGTCGCCGCGACGGCAGACTTCAGCGAAGATGTGCGCCTGAAGGGCCGTCACGCTGTCGACGACAAGCGTCTTGTGGTCGTGCTCGCCGTCGTAGAGCGCCGTCATGGCCTCGATGACCGAGTTGAAATCGGGCAGGAAGCCGAACGAATTGAGTTCGACCTCTCCGGGTGTGCCCTCTTCGCACTGAAGAAAGACTGCGCTCGGGAATTCACTCGCGAGCGTCGTCTTGCCGACGCCCTCGTTGCCGTAAATGAGGATGCGGGGCGGCTTGTCCGCTCGCATCGTTCGAAGATCAGACAGCTGAATCGCCATGATCGTCGTCTCCTTGTTCAAAAGGCGCCGGCAAAATCCACGAAGCGCTGGCACCGTTGGCGGCAACGTGGAGGGTCGCATCCGTCGCGCCTGGCGCAGCGGTGCGAATTTCGACGTGACAGTTCGCGCCGGCCATCGGGAGCCAGGCAGCGGAGAACGCGATAACGCGGCTGTCGTCGGTGATTGTCCCGGCCGTGACGATCGCGTCGAAGGCCGGCTTGATCCTGTTGTCCAGATCGGCGCTGTCGCTCATGCGTTCGACGCCGATGTTGATGATCACGTTGCCGGGCATCGTCCCGACCTTCTGACGCCGAATGGCTGCGACGGCTTCGCGCCTCCAGTCGTCATATTTGCTCGTCTTGACCCTGCCCCTGCCTTTCACGTTGCGGAACAGCTTGTTCACGCTCGGCGGGGTCGGGATGATGAAGGACACCGGGGGAAACGGGGAGGATTGGGAGGCGCCTCCCCCGGTGGTTGGCCTGCGCACCACCGCAGGCAACTCGGAATTGTTCGTGTCGACGATCACGGGCATTGCTCCTTATCGTCCCGCTCGGCGTACCGGCGCCGCGGACGACGGAACATCCGGACGATCCAGTAGACGGCCGCCTTCGTTGCCGCGCGGGCCGCTTTCCAGATCAACCTCATGCAAAAGCTCCTTCGTCGCCGCATCGTAATGGTCGGCAATCGCGTCCATCCGGGCGCATTCGAGTTCGTAGGCATTCCGGATAGCGCGGTAGGCTGCACCGGAAACGTCCGTCATGGTCTCCCATCGCTGCCACAGCCGCTTCGCGTAGCTCGGTTCGAGACCGATTTTTCTGGCCTTCCGATCGCGCGCCGCCGTCCATGTGTCGGCGGGTCCGCGATGCTCGCGCTTCATCAGCTCCTCGAGCATGTTCCGGGCTTCAAAGGCGACCGCATCGCTCATTTTGCCCTCGGCACGCTTGGTGTCGCGCACGACACTTCTGATGTCGGACATGCACTCTTCTCCGTGTCAGATTGATCGACATGGAGAAGGCGGCGAACACGGAGAGAAACAGCACGGATGCCATCAGCAAGAGGCCCACCATGAACGGGTGCGACGGGCCGAAACACATCGGAGAGATCGCGGAAACGATCGTCAACGAAATCAGAAAGCGAAGGGCGGACGGCGAAAGCCGGGCCGCTCTGACGCTGTTGAGGAAATGAAAAAACGAACACGGCTCAATACCAGTCGCGGTCGTCGTCGAAGAACGACGGATCGTCCTCGTCGCGGATGCCGATGATGGTGAACACGATGCAGATGCAGGCGGCGAATAGACAAAGCGCGACGATCATGCTGCGGCCTCTCGATCGAAGAACGAGTTGATGGTCACAATCCCCCCGGTCGCATCAACAATCTTCCGGATCGTCTCTATGCGCGGCGTTCGCTCACGCCGAATGATCCGAGTGATTGTGGACGCCGGAACTCCGACCTCAGCCGCGAAAGCGGCTGTCGTCTTGTTCTCGCGAGTGAGGAATTGTTCGAGTGTCATGCACGCAGTTATTTGCCATATGGCAAGTTAAGTCAAGCGGGATTTGCCAACTGGCTATGGAGAATTTTCACCTCACCGATCAAACTTGCCAGATGGGCGCACTTTTAATCCGTGATTTTCGTGAGGCGGCACACCTCACACTGGAAGCTTTGGCCGGCGATGCGGAAATTTCAGTTTCGCAGCTTTCCCGCATTGAACGCGACGAGCGCGTTGCTAGAATAGACGAGCTTCAACGGATCGCTGGCAGGCTCAAGGTTTCCGTTGGAGCCCTAGTAGGCGAACCCACCCCTACCCTCGTCCCGCTCGTGACGTGGATCAGCGCCGGGACCATGACGAAAGCCGACGGCGTCATGCCTTCAAAAATCGAGCGCCACGTCCCGGTAGCCAATCTCGGCCGAGGCGATTGGATCGCGCTTGAGGTGATGGGCGATTCCATGAACCGGATTGCACCGGAAGGCTCGGTCATCATCGTGAACCGGGCAGACGAAACGCTCGTCAGCGATCGGTTTTACGTTTTCGCCTTGGAGGATGGATCGGCGACGTTCAAGCAATGGAGGCGGGAGCCGCGCCCCATGCTGAGGCCCTATTCGACAAACCTCGACCACTTGGCGATCCCTGCCGATGTGGATGATGTGTATGTCGTCGGAAGGGTTCGGAAAGTCGTGACGGACATATGACCCGATGACGCTTGCCGACTTTGCGAGTACGATCGCCGCTGTCGCATCGTGCGTAGGGGCCTATTTCGTCGTCATGCAATGGGTAAACCAAGTCATCGCTTCCGCGACCGTCGAATGGCGTCAACCCATGGCGCGCGAGCGGGACCAATACGATCCAGACGACAAAGGCGAGCCCGATCTGGACTCGCCTCTAATTGCCGAACTGCACCTGACCGTGACGAACAAGACGACCGGCGCGCTTTACATCGAGCGGTTCGACGTCGAAACCATCGGCTCGCCCCCGCAGTCCTTCGACGTGAAAGAGCAGATACCGCCGGGGGAGAGCCGGACCTATCGCGAGGATCTGTCAACCGACTGGTCGTCGCCCGACTGGTCCCGGCGCAACTTGTCGAGCGCCGTCAGCATCTCACTGATATCCCGCCGCCAAAGCTTCGCCTCTCTGGCGCTCAAGAAAACGCTGAAGACGCACATGCATGACGTGAAGGTCGCGCACAACGTCACGAAGACCAAGGCCGTTTCGTTGGAAAGCATGTCGTGACCCTCACTGCGCCGAGGCGTGGTAGATCGTAAGCGGGCGACCGCCAGACGGCCCGTGATGGAAGTATGAGACGCGCAACAGGCCATCACGCACAAGGCTGTTGATCCGGTCCATAAGCGTCTCGTTCGACCACCCCCGCTGGCGGGCCACCCGATAGATCGCCGTCTTGGACGCGCCGCCACTGACCCTAGTCGCCTTGAAGATCATCTGGTCAATCCGATCGGCTTCGTTCGGCGCGGCAATCCGTTTGCCGTTGGGCTTCACCGGGTGATAAGTCCGCAACGGCCATCCAGCGCCTCGGCCCTTCGTTTCGCAGACGATCCGGCCAGCCTGTTGAAGTTCGTCAAGGACTATCCGCAAGCGGTGCGCATCTAGCGGCTTGCACCGACGGTAGACCTCGCGATAGGTCGCCGATCCGGTGCGGGCTATCGCGGCGTAGACGCGCGCGGCGTCTTTGTCGTCATCGGCAACGTCGGCATCGGGCGCGAACCGCTCCTCACTGGCCGGCATCGGTAGGCCGACATCGGCCCAAACCCGTGCGGCGGCCTCGACGCCCAGCGTCTTTCTGGCTTCGGCGACGATGCGCAGTTGCTGGTTGACCGATAGGGCCGGCTTCGCCCCTTCGCGCAGCTCGGCCTCCATGCGGTTGAACTCGGCGATGTAGTCTTCCTTGAACTTCGCAGCCCGACTGCCGGTGAAGCCAAAGACGATGAAGACGAACCCGTCTCGGGTCATGTCGATCGAACGCCGCAGCTCGCCTTTTTCGTCGCGATAATCGACCAGTCCATAATTGGACCGGTTGAATTCGGCCGAACATTCCAGGCGGTCATAGGCTCTCAATACGTGGCTATGCTGCTTCTCGAATGTCTTCGCGACATCACGGCTGTTTGCAAACGTCGATCCATTTTTGACGAACACCACCGGCGCGGCCGGTGTGGGCAAAGCCAATTCCATATCTGTCTCTCCATTGTTTATTTGCCATACGGCAAAAACTGTTTGACAGATGATTTGCCATATGGCAATAGATTGGTTGTAGCCAAACACATCCCCGCCCGATGGAGACCAGACCAATGACACAGACCAACCGCCACCCAGTCGATGAACTCGTCGACGTGAAGGCCAAGATGGCCGCGCTGGCCGAGCGCGAGAAGTCGCTCAAAGCGAAGATCATCGAAATGGCCGGCGAGCGTGACGCCGTCGGCGGTGACGAGTTCATCGCGACCGTCGCCCTCCAGTCCCGCAAGTCGCTTGATCGCAAGGGCCTTGAGAAGCGGGTCGGCAAGGACGTCGTCGCCGGGTTCGAGCGCGAGGGCGAGCCCTACTACGTCGTCCGCACCGCGCCGCGGGCGATCGAAGAAGCCGCCTGATCCTCGCTTCACTCCTCGCATCCACCCATTATCACCCGAGAGGATACCCGACATGGCCTCCATCAATTCCGATATTCACGACATGACCGTTTCGCAGATGCGATCCGAGGCCATGCGTATCGCGGTCCGGCTGAACAAGATCTGCGATCGCCTGTACGAGAAGGACATCGAGTACGAGCTCGCGCACGACGCTGGCGACTGTCCGGCGCAGGAAGTGCTGACCGATCTCGCTCTCATCCTCGGCGATATCGAACAGCACAACGTCGATAAGGGCCGGCATCAGCGCACGCCCGCCGCCGACCGCGCAGACGCGGCGCATCAGACTCGCATCGAAGCGAGGGCAGCATGAGCGCGCTAATCCCCGACTTGGAGCCATGCTCGTTCTGCGGCGGCGAAGCGCATTTCAGCGGTTTCAGCGATGAGATCGAATGCGAAGGATGCGAGGTTGAAGTCGCATTTTTCAAAAACGGGTCTTCAGCCAAAGCATGGAACACCCGCGCCGAAGACCCCCGCCTTGTAGCGCTAGAGAATGAGCTTGACGAAGAGCTGCGCTTTATCGGCGGATGTGGAGACGGCGGGTGCATTATTGTCAAGCCAGTCGGCATGCACACCAACGGCGGATGCAAGTGCAGCCGTGACTGGCTGAAAATGCAGCGATTTGCCTACGCTCACAATCGTTTTGCCGATGGCATCCGTTCCGCCCTCTCACAGCCGGTAAAGCCGGAAGGCGGGGCAGCATGAACGGTCCTACTACAGGCCCATGGGCGCGGCATGACACGCCTGATTATGCGGAAATCCACCCGGCATCTGGCAAGCTTAAATCGGCCATAGCGCTCGTCGGCAAACCCGAAGACGCGAACCTGATCGCCGCCGCTCCTGACATGCTCGCTGCTCTGAAGATGGTCCATCGCGGCATGATGCAGTGGGCAATCATGGATCATGCGCCCGAGTGGAAAGTGATTTCTGAAGCCATTGCCAAAGCGGAGGGCCGGACATGAACACCAACCCCCTCGCCCCCGCTCGCGGCGTCGTCAACGGCGTGATCCTCGGCTCGATCATCTGGGGCCTGCTCGGCTTCGTGTGGGCCGCGCTCGCGAATGCCGAGGCGAATTTCGCCCGCCAAGACACTATCAACCAGGAAACCAATCTCGGCAGTTCGTATCGGGCTGCAAGCGCGGAGGCAGGACGATGAAGGCAGCAATCTATGACATCGATGGAACGCAAGTGGTCGCTTACACCGAGCCGGATGGCGACGATCTGATCGTTCACCGCTGCTTCGAAGTGAACGGCGTCTTCGTCGATTTTTCAGTCACCGGAACCCCGTCGGGGAAGATGACAGACGGGATGGAGACGAAGCTATTCGATGCGTTTGCGTCCGAAGCAAAGTGTCGAGCCGCATTCGACGAAGTGCGGGGCATGATGCCACCGGTGCAGGACGACGAGGCATCGTCATGACGGGAACCCACACGAACGCCGCGTCGTCGATCGCAAGCCTCTCCATGCTGCTGGTCAAGCGCGCCCGCGAGCTCGCATCGATGTGCCCGACCCCGAGCCCCGACCAGGACGAGGACCTCTTGCGTCTCCATTGCGAGATCGGACAGCGCCTCGGTGTCCACCACGATGCCCGCGAGGCTTCCATTCATTCGCTTGACGATATGCTCAAAGTGAGGACCGTCCGATGAAGACCGAAGAACAGGCCCGCGATGGCGTGCGGGTGGCAATAGCTCCCGGCTGTTGCTCCGCGATATCGCCGTGCGCGCATCAGCGGCGCGACCCGTCAACAATATGCGACATTTGCGAGAGGGCTGACCAAAAGAGCAACGCCGCTCCCTGCATCACAGACGGGGGAGAGACAGAGGCGGGCACTGCGAATTGCTGCCACTGCGGGCGCATCGTGGACACCCGAGAGAAGTCGGAAGGTGGCGACGATTTTGGGTGTGAACTGTCCGATGGACGGTGGACATGCTCGTCGGATTGCTGGAACGCCGTCGTTGACCCTGACGACACCACCCCGCCCGTCCAGTCCGAAGCCGACCTGCGGGCTGAGATCGAGCAATGATTGACGACCAAGAATTTGTCGAAGCATTTAACAGAAATGTGGACAAGCGTGGTCACAACGAATGTTGGCCATGGAAAGGCTCAAAGTTCAGAAAAGATGGGCGCGGCACCCTTAGTTGGAAAGGGCGAAACCACACTGCGCCACGAATTTCGCTATCGATACATACTGGATTTGACCTTCAGAGCAGTTTGTTCGCGTGCCACTCATGTGACAACCCAAACTGCGTTAATCCAAATCATCTTTGGGCGGGGAGCAATTCCGAAAACCTATCGGATGCCGCGAACAAGCGCCGTCTCCCAGGCCAGAAGAAGACCGAATGCCTTCGAGGGCACCCATACACTGAAGAGAATACAATTCTCCGAAATGGTCGAAGAGCGTGTCGAGTTTGTCAGCGGCAATCAAACAAAAAATACGGGCATCGGTCACGCAAACTAGCCCGCGCCCGCGCCCGCGCAGCCCTCACCAAAGGAGCCGACCATGCCGGACAGCGCTGAACTACACAACGAGCTTGCCCGCAAGTTCGTCATGGATGTCGCCAGTCAGGTTAAAACCGAAGCTGAAATGATGGTGGTTGTCGAAAGCACCCTCTTGGCTGCGATGCTGGTGATGACCAAAGGCTTCAATGCCAAGCCCGGAACAAGCGTAGGCATGATTGAGGCCGCCGTCCAGCGCGCGACAGAACGCTTCACCGAGAAGCTCGCAGGAGCCGACGCCGGGAAGGATGCTGGACGATGAGGGATATGACGAACGCCGAACTGGCTGACGCCCTTGGGGGCGAAATCTCGTCCGCAGTCCAGCGGTTGATTGCCGGCGCGTTCCGGCGCGATGGCGAGCGGCTTGAAAGCGAAAAGAGACCTCGGTTCTCGATACCGTGCCGCCCGAAACACGACGATGACACCGTGGTTCTTGATGCGCTCAAGGAAGCCGCCCGCCGTCTCCGCGAGGCAGACGACGCTATCGCAAGGGCGGTGGAGACGGAGAGGCCTTACACCCCCGTGCGCGAGAACGCCGCTATTCGGCGGTTTCGCGGTGACTTCCGATCGATGACGGTTGCCGAGGTCCGAAAATACGCCTCAGACGCTCAAGAAGTCATTGATCGTGAAGAGGAATGGGTGGAAGCGGCGACGGCGTTCTTGAGTCGGCTTGTAGATCACCCGCCTAAGCCCACCGCAATCTCCGGAGGCAAGACAGATGCCGAGTAAATCGGGAAAGATTGTTAGAACGATCGGAACGGTGGCCCTTTCGATGTACGCGGGAGCCGGCCTTTTCGCAGGGCTGATGATGCAGCGGGCGATCCCGCCGTTGAACCCGCTCGGCGTGACCTTCATCGCGTTGACGTGGCCGAACCAAATCCGTTGCGCACGCGTATCCAGCGGATGCGATCCGACGCCTTATGGCTGGATGGAGCCATACCTGTTCACGTTCCCGGAGGAGCCCCGCCATGCCCTGTGATGCGCAGACGCCAAACCCCGGATCGGAAGCCGCGATCCTCGCCGGCTGCACCTGCCCGGTGATCGACAACCACCACGGCGCGGGCGTGCCGACGAAGGGCGGGCCGCGCTTCTGGATAACGAAGGGTTGCCCTGTTCATCGGCCTGCGCCCGAAGATCGGAAACATAAGGAGCGCCGTGATGGGTAGCCGGTCATTACGCGGTCGCGACGAACTGCGGCCCGACGATCTATTATCGCTTGCGGACGCCTGCGCAATCCTCCTCAATGGAGCTCTGCCCCCGTCATCGCTTCGCACCGAACGCGACCGTGGAAACCTGCGAACAATCAAGGTCGCCGGTCGAGAGTTCGTGACGCCGGCAGACATAGAGGACATGATCGAAAAATGCCGCGTCCAAAACTCCCTCCCCGCCTCGTCCTCCGAGAAGACTCGATGTCCGACGGAGCGACCCGCCGCTCGTGGGTCATCCGCGACGGCCAGCGGTTCGTCCGAACGGGATGCCCGCAGAGCGAAATTGCGCGCGCTGAAGGAAAGCTTGCCGAGTACCTCGGCCAAAAACATGAGCCAAAAAGACAAGCCGGCAAAAGTTCTGAACTTCTCGTCGGCGACATCCTGATGATTTATGCGACGGACCGTGCGCCCGCAACGGCGCGACCGAAGGAGACCCTGGCGGCGATAGGGCGGCTGGAGGACTTCTGGGGAGAAATGACTGCGGCCGAGATTGTCGGGGCGAACTGTCGGGCCTTTACCGCGGAGCGTGGAACGCAGTCCGGCGCCCGTCGCGATCTGGAGATCCTGCGCGCAGCGGTAAAATACTACAAGGGCGAGATCGGCATGGAGTACGAGCCGGTCATCACGCTGCCGGACAAGAGCCGTCCTCGCCATCGCTGGCTGACGCGATCTGAGGCCGCCCGCTTGCTGTGGGCCTGTTTGCGTCCGAAGGAATCCAAGACGGCGATCGGCGCGTCGGTGCGGGCTCGGCGCCGGCACCTTGCTCGCTTCGTTCTGATCGGCCTTTACACGGCCACCCGGCACGAGGCGATCACAGGGATGCAGTGGCACCCCAACACGGTTTCGGGCTGGTTCGATCTGGAAGCGGGCGTGATGTACCGCCGGGGCGCGGGCGTAGCCGAGACGAACAAGCGCCGCCCACCGGCTCGCATTCCCGACCGCCTGATGGCCCACCTTCGCCGCTGGCGCCGGATGGACAGCGCCGGCGCGACGCACGTCTGCGCCATTGGAGGCGAAGCTCTGAAGCGTGTGAGCAAGGCCTTCCGCCGTGCGCGCGAAGACGCCGGCCTTGACCTCGACGTGAAGCCTCACAGCCTCCGTCATACCGGGATCACCTGGCTTGTTCAGGCGGGCGTGGATCCGAACGAAGTTTCAGGGTTCGCTGGCGTGACCATTCAGGAAATGCAGCGGACCTATCTTCACCACCACAGCGATTTCCAAACCGGCGTCGCCGGGGCGAAAATGCGCAAACCGGCAAAGCGGGCAATCTGAGCAGCCTGCTCATCTATTCTCGCTTTTGCCCCGAATAAAACCTGAACATCGCCAACGGACATCAACGGAGAGCACTGGAAATGCTGGGTTCTTGCCAGAGACCTCGACGTTCACACCGAGGGGGTCACAGGTTCAATCCCTGTCGCGCCCACCATCCGTCCCGCGCTTTCAGTCGCCCAAATCCTCGATTTTAGCCGGATCGGTCGTGTCCCGTGACGGGGTGTAGCCGCGCTGGCGTGACGGTTTCTGCGGTTTGGTCGAACGGCTCAAGCTTGGGACCGGAAGCGGGCTGGCGATGGCCTTGCTCCGACACGCCATGAGCCAGATCTTGACGGCCTATGCCGGTCTCGTTCCCCTGATCCGAACGTTAGAATGTCGGGCGTTGCACATCGCCCCGGGCGCAATGTGGTGCGATTTCACCACATCGTGACCAAAGACGACGTCGGGGAACGTGACGCCTTGCCCGCCCTACCCCCGCACGATATAGGACGGATCAACTTCCAGCAGGGGTTCTAAACATGCGACTTTGGCGAAACTCCTACCTGGCCGCGTTGATGCTCCTTTGGCCGTCGTCGGTTCAGGCCGGCGACCTCGTCTATCAGCCGATCAATCCTTCGTTCGGCGGCAATCCCCTGAACTCGGCCCATCTCCTGGGGACGGCCAACGCGCAGCGCCAGGCGACGGCGAGCGACGCGGTGACGAGTTCGCTCGGGTCCGTGGGCACGGGAGCCGGAGCAGGAGCCGGCGGCGGCACCTCCGACGCCGATCTGTTCGTGCGCCAGCTTCAAGGTCGCCTTCTGTCCGCCCTCGCGGGGCAGGTGACGGAGGCGATCTTCGGCGACCAGCCGCAGGACAACGGGACCGTGCGCTTCGGCGATACGACCGTGACCTTCTCGCGCGGGCTGGGCGAGATCCGGCTGAGCATCGTCAATGCGACCGACGGGACGGTCACGGACATCGTGGTGCCGCAACTTCTGACCAGCGGCCGCTGACGGGGACCGACGCCGAAAAGCGTCGTTATTGTGGGGCGGAGCGCGATCCGGGGGGATCGCGCCCGAAGGGGATCTTCATGAAACTGCATGTGCGTGCGGGCAAGACTCGCTTGCCCTTCCTTGTCCTCGGCGCCAGCCTGTTGGCGCTTTCGGGCTGCGTGACGGCCGGCTCGCGGATCGACGCGCTGCCGGTGGTGGCGCCGGTGAACGGACCCAACGACGCCTTGCGCCGGCTGCCGCCGCCGCGCGAGCGCACCGTCGTTGCGGTCTACGACATCGAGGACCTGACCGGCCAGTTCAAGGAGCGCGACAATGTCCAGTCGCTTTCGCGGGCCGTCACCCAGGGCGGCGCGGCGATCCTGATCAAATCGCTCCAGGATGCGGGCGAGCGTCGCTGGTTCACCGTCCTGGAGCGCAAGGAGCTGGAGAACCTTCTTCGGGAGCGCCAGATCCTCACCGAAATGCGCCGCATCTACAATGGCGAGACAGACATCGACGCGCGCGTGCTGCCACCGCTGCTTCATGCCGGCATCATCATCGAGGGCGGCATCATCGGTTACGACACCAATATCGTGACGGGCGGAATCGGCGCGCGGTTCCTGGCGATCGGCGCCGACACCCGCTACGTGCAGGACGTGGTGACGGTGACGCTTCGCGCGGTGTCGACCAAGACCGGCGAGGTCCTAACCAGCGTGACCAGCCGCAAGGCCGTCGCCTCCTACGCGCTGCAGGGCGGCGCCTTCCGCTTCGTGCGTCTCGACGAGCTTCTGGAAGCGGAAACCGGAACGACCTACAACGAACCCAAGCAGATCGCGGTGCAGTCGGCCATCGAGAAGGCCGTGGAGGCGCTGATCATCGAGGGGGCCGAACTCGATCTGTGGCAGTTCGCCGACAAAGCCGCCGGACAGGCCTATATCCAAGCCTACCGCAATGAGAAGTTCGGCGATCGCTATACGCTGGCCGCGCAGAACCCGCCGTCTCCCCGGACCACCGATGCGGCCCGGATCGCCGCGACGGTGCCGGGGCGGCCGCGCCCCGTGCAGGTGACGCAGCGCCGCATCAAGCAGCCCGCGCCGCAGCCGGCGCAGGCCTCGGGGGCGACGCGCACCGGCGGTGCCGTTCGCCAGGTTCCCGGTGTGGGCTTCGTGCCGTCCGAGGCCGCGCCGGCCGTTCGCCAGCAGAGCCAGCCGCCGCAACTGCCGCCCGCGCCCCAGCCTGACGAGCCGGTGCTCGGCCAGGGCGGCGACGCCTCCCCGGACGTTCGGGTGGCGCAGAGCGCCAGTCTCTGAAAAGCGGAGTGCGGCCGCGGCTCCCGGGGCCGAGCGGCCCTGCCTGAGCAGGAAACTTAACAGGAAACTTAAGAAGGGGCGCTTCGCAAGAGGCGCCCCTTTTTGGTTTGAGACAAGTCCGCTGCGTCCCGCTTGCTACCTTGGTCACCGGCCGGAGACGCCGGGGGTGGTTCGGCCCGTCATTCCGCCGGCCGGCCGGGACTCGGATCCTCGCGGACGGGGTCGGGCGTTTCCATCGTCATGGAGCAAGAGCGCCGGTCGCGGCACCCGCCGCCGGATCGACCAGCCGTCCGGTGGCGAAACCGATCGTCCGCGCTCAATGCCGGCATCATCATGCCGGTGGGAACGACCGCGGAATGGCGCAACCTGTTGTTGCTACAGGCTCGAACGCCTGCGGGGCGGATAAGAGGCAATTCGCTCAAATTGTCCAATTAACAATATGTGATGATCCCATCCGATAAACAACCGGAAATGATTGACGATTCGTTAGCTTAGGTAGTAAAAGAACCCTTAAGACGGGTCGGGCGTAGACACACCATCGGCCATACCCGTCCGGGGCGGGGGATCCTTGCTTCATAGCGTGCGCCTCGGCGGTGCATCGACGGTTCCGACCGGGCCCGGCATGCCTCGCTGAAGACATGGGAGATTGCAACCATAGCGGCAGCGCTGCGGGTGCCGAGAGACCGTCTCGCACCCTCGGTTCCGTCGGTTGACGATCGCCCGCTGCAAGACAGCAAGGCCTGCCGGCAGCCCCCGGAAGGGTGCAGCCAAAGCCGGGGAGCGCCCGGCACGGATAACGAATGGGCCGCTCGTGCCGGATGGTCGAGTGTGAGCTTACCAACAGGGGAAAACCACAATGAACATCTTCAAGACCTCTCTTCTCGCCGCGACCGCGCTGACGCTGATGGGCGGCGCCGCGAGCGCCCAGGCGATCAACTTCTCGAACACGACCCAGGATGGCAACGGCAACTCCGCCCTGGTCTCGCAGGAGCAGCTGACCTCGCGCGGCGCAGGCAACGCCGTCGGCACCGCCGGCCGCGCGGTGCTTCAGGATGGCAGCGACAACGTTCTGGTGATCGAGCAGCTTTCCTCGTCCGACGTGGCGAAGAACAGTGTCGGCGGCAACAGCCCTGTGAACGCCGAAACCTTCGAAGGCTTCGCCGGCGGCTTCGTCCAGCGCGGCAACAACAACGAGGCCATCGTCCAGCAGGGTGCGAACGACGGTTCGGTCCAGGGGAACAACGTCGTCACCAACGTGCTCCAGTCCGCCAGCGGCACGGCGGGTGCCGATGCGCCCAACACGCTCGACGTGGCGCAGACCTCCAAGGGCAGCGCGGTCACCAACGTTCGCCAGAGCCAGACCGGTTCCGCCGACGCCACCAACAACACGCTGCTCGTCAATCAGACCGGGGTCGCCGCCAATAACGGCCGGACCAACCTGATCAACGACATCGAGCAGGTCGGCACCGCGGGCGTCAACGCGCTCGTCCTCTCGCAGACCGCCACCGCCACGGGCGCCGCCAACAGGATCGGCTCTCTGACCTAGGTCGGCACGGGCACCGGCGCCAACGTCTCCGATATCGCCCAGCAGGGCACCGGGAACGTCATTCGCAGCGGCCGCCAGAACAACACCGGCGCCGGTATCAACGAAGTCTTCATGGATTTCACGGGCGACAACAACGGTACGGCCGGTGGTTTCAGCGGTGCGGCTGCATCGGTGGCCCTGTCGCCGGAGAACGGTGAAAATGCGGCCGGCAGCTATCGTCAGGTCGGCACCGACAACGTGCTGTCCTACAGCGTCTTCGGAAACGGCAATCAGTTCGGCTTCGAGCAGATCGGCGACGCCAACAGCGTCACCGGTATCGTCGGGGGCGACGACAACGACGTCGCCATCAGCATCACGGGCGATCTGAACTCGGCTCAGTCTGTCCAGGTCGGCACGTCGGACTCGTTCGGCCTGACGATCACTGGCGACCTCAACGCCGTCGACTCCTTCCAGGGCGGTAGCGACAACGACCTGACGGTTTCGATCGACGGCGACGAGAACGAGGTGAATTCCACCCAGTTCGGCGCCGACGACATCGCGAGACTGACGCTCAACGGCGACAACAACCTGCTGAGCACCTACCAGGACGGTTCCCGCAATACGATGAACGTGTCGATCAATGGCGACGGCAACAACGCCAATGGCTTCTCGCCGGCCTTCACCGGTTTCGCGGCCGACGTTCGCGATATCGCCCGCGCCGAGCTTCCCGCTGGCGTCAGCGGCTTCCGTCGCGGCAGCCTGGTGCAGTCGGGCAGCAACAACGACTTGCTGATCTCGGTGCAGAACAGCAACAACAACAGCTTCGCGACGCTCCAGAACGGCAACGACAACTCGATCACCGGCACCATCTCCGGGATCGGTGGAAACCAGGCCACGATCGCTCAGTTGAGCAACAGCAACACGGTCGTGTTCACGCAGAACGGCTCGGGCAACAACCTCGGCGTCGTCCAGCAGTAACACGCTTCCCATGAATGCCGGCCGGGCGCGAGCCCGGCCGGTTCTTTCCGTTTTCAATCCCGATGGGGGCTCACATGCCGTATCGCGCTTCATGGACCGCCGTCTTTCTGGTCGCGTTCGGCACGCCCGTGCTCGCCCAATCCAACGAAGTGTTCCTGGGCCAGATCGGTGAAGCCAACACGGTGAAGATCGAGCAGACCGGATCGCTGAACGTGGTGGGCGCCAATTCGGACGACCGGCGCCTGAACCAGATCGGGTCCGGCAACACGATCACCATCGAGCAGGTCGGCGATGGAAACCGTATCGGGCCGCTCAATCTGGTGAATCGGCCCGGCTTCCTGACCGGCACCGACGGCGTGGCCGCGGGGCTCAACCAGCTCGGCACCGCCAACAGCCTGACGATCGAACAGCGTTCGGCCCGCCAGGCCGGCGGGGGAAGCCTGATCGGCGCGATCTCGCAGACCACGGCAGGCGCGGTTTCCGCCCAGGGCGGCAACACCGCGAGCGTGGTCCAGATCGGCGGCGCCTACGACCCGTCCGACAGCACGCTCGGCGTGTCCACCGGCCCCGCCTTTCACGAAATCTACGAGCTTTCGCAGGATTTCGTCGCGCAGGCGGACGCGGCTGGCCGCAACGTGCTGCGCGTCGAGCAGGTCGGCACGTCGCAGACCGTCTGGCAGGTTCGCCAGCGCGGTGCGTCGAACGATCTCTTCCTCAGCCAGAGCGTTCGCGGCAACGCCGTGCGGCTGGCCCGACAGGACGGCACCGTCAACAGCATGTCGCTGGTGCTCAGCGGTCTTTCCAACACGCTCGGCATCGTCAACCAGATCGGCGACGGCAACCAGGCCGATGTTTCGGTCAGCGGCGAGCGCAACTTCGTGGACCAGGTTCGCCAGACCGGATTTTCCGTCGGCGCCGGCGGCGGCAACATCGCGCGCGTCACGATCGTGGGCAACGACAATGGCGGCGAGACGATCGGCGGATACCGCGCCATGAGCGCCCAGGGCTCGACGCTGGCCGGCTATGCCGCGGCGATCGAGCAGACCGGCGACGACAACCTGCTCGTACTCACCATCGGTTCGGACCTTGCCGGCGGGGGCTCGAACGGCAACATGTTCTCCCTGGTGCAAACCGGCGACGCCAATTTCCTGACGTCCGTGATGAGCGGCGACGACAACGAGCTTCGCAGCTTCCAGGACGGTGAGGGGAACATCATCGACGTGGTGCAGACCTCGCAGGCCCGCTTCGGCGGGCGTGCCGCCGGCACCAGCGATGCGCGGCTCGGCAATCTCGCCTCGCTTCGCACGGACGGCGACGGCAACACCGTGGCCCTTTCCCAGGACGGGACGACCAACAGCGCGGCGGTGACCGTTTTCGGCAACGACAACGACATGGGCTCGCGGGTCGCCGGGGGCGCGGTTCGCACGGCAGGGGTTTCGCGCACCGTCTTCCTGCCGTCCGGCCTTCTGCAGAGCGGCAGCGGCAACGATCTCATGGCCACCCTCACCGGGGATCGGAACCGGTTCGGGCTGGTGCAGCTCGGCGCCGGCAACCAGGCGGATCTGACGATCGTCGGCAGCGACAACCAGGCCGCCATCGACCAAATGGGCGACGGCTACGCCGCATCCGTGACCCAGCTGGGCATGGCGAACATGACGGCGGTGATGCAGACCCGGGCCGTCATCGCTCCTTAACCCTCAGTCCCATTCGATCGCAGCGTGCGAGGGATACGGACAATTTGAGACAATAAGACAAAGCGCGGTCAATCGGTGGCGGGCATTCTCGATCCAGTTCACAGGATCAGGAGCCCCAAAATGCGTTGCCTTCTTGC
The DNA here is from genome assembly GCF_034321785.1 of Fulvimarina uroteuthidis. Lineage (NCBI taxonomy): Bacteria > Pseudomonadati > Pseudomonadota > Alphaproteobacteria > Hyphomicrobiales > Aurantimonadaceae > Fulvimarina > Fulvimarina uroteuthidis. The sequence continues at coordinate 859,586 of NZ_JAXLPB010000001.1, forward strand.
CGCCACCACCGTTCTTCTTCTTTCCGCCCCCGTGCTCGCCAACGAAAACCTCCTCACGATCGACCGGGGCGATCTGTCGTCCAACCAGCTGACCCTGGCGATCGAGGGTTCGTCCAACAGGCTGGACATCGTCCAGCAGCATGCGGACGGACCGGGGGACGCGAACCGGATGACCGTTCGCGTAACCGGCGATTTGAACGGCGGCGCGTCCGCGCTTTCGGCCCCCCCGCTGATCTCCGGCCTGACCTTCGGGCAGTTGAGCCAGGCGGGACGGGGCAATATGATGAATGTCGACGTCGCGGGCTCGGGCAATCTCTTCGCCTTCGCCCAGTCCGGCTCGGGCAACCAGCTGTCCGCCGCCATCCAGGGAACGGGAAACCAGATGATGGTGAGCCAGACGGGAAGCGCCAACATGGCGGGAATATTCCAGTCCGGCAGCGCGAATTCCGTATCCATCACGCAGAGTTCGTGGTAGTAGTATTCCACACGCCAACCAAGGAGTCGAAACGCCATGTCCGGTGTCGGAAAGCTATGCGCCGCGGGTTTCCTCGCGCTGTCCCCGCTTCTCGCTGGCGCGGCTTCGGCGCAGCAGAACGAGCTTCGGATCCTGCAGGAGGGCGAGCGCAACACGCTGTTCGTGGATCAATCCGACGCCGCCGAAAGCACCGTCGGCGGACTGGGCTCGCCCCGTTCGGGGCTCTCGACCTCGCCCGAAGGCAGCGCTCTCACCGGCCCGGCGCTGGCCTTGCCCTCCAGGCTCGACCTGTCCCCCTTCCGCTCGCCGGACGCGTTGCAGATCGGCTCGGACAACACGGCAAGGGTGGATGACGACGGCACCGGCAACCGCATCGTGCTCCAGCAGGTCGGACGTCCGAACGGCGGGGCGAACGAGGCGACCATCGCGGTCAATAGCGGCGGTTCGCAGGCGGCCGCGCGTTCAATGGACATGGACGTCGAGCCGGCGCTCGCAACCGAGTTCCTTCAGGGCGGCGGGTCCAACACGGCCTTCGCGCTGCAAAACGGCAACGGTAACAGCGCCGACGTCAATATCGACGGAACCGGATCCCTGGGCGGTCTCGCCCAGCAGGGGAGCGGCAACACGGCCGCGCTCGCGGTGATCGGCAGCGGCATTTCCGGGGTCGGCGTCCAGATCGGCGACGACAACGATCTGGGTCTCGTGGTTCAGGGGACGGCGGGTTCCGATGTGAGCTTCACCCAGATCGGCAACGGCATCACCAATGCGGCAGCGCCGAGCATCGTCACCAATGGCGCGACCGTGGTGATCACCCAGCAATCCTTCGCCCAGTGACATGCACCGCATTCTTCCGCTCATTGCAGCCCTGTTCGGGCTGGGCCTGATGGGCCAGCCGGCCGCCGCCCGGGATGCCATGGCCCTGGCCGCGATCGCCGTGGAGCCGGGCGCGGGCGCCGTGACCATTGTCGGGCAGGTGGTCGCGCTGGCGCCGGGTCGTTATGGCGGGCGCCTTACGGTCGACAGGTCGGGGGCCTCGGGGACCGTGACATCGAAACAGGGCGGCAGTGCCGAACTCCGGGCGGGCGAGGTTTCGTCCATGGCGCGGGTCGATCTGTCCCTGTCGCCGGGCGACGGGCTGGAGGTGTCGTTCGTGGTGCTTTCGGACGGTGTCGAGATCGCCTCCAGCAAGATGACCGTGACGCCCTGACATGCGGGCGCCGGCTTCAACGAACACCATACGAGCAGACGACATTCGACGGGGGAACGGGAAATGTCGAAATCCATGATCATCGGCGCCGTCGTTCTTCTCGCGGCCGCCGTTTCACCGGCGGCCGCGCAGAGCGAGGCCGATTTCGTCGCCGCATTCGCGGGCCAGTGGCAGACGCTGGATCCGAGCTACACCGACGAGGGCGCGTGCCGGCTCGATCTGAAGCCGGATGCGGTGGAATCGGGCTATGACCTCGACGCCTCGCGGTGCGGTGGCGCCCTTTCGGACCTCGTGCGCTGGTCGATCGTCAACAATCAGTTGGCGCTCGTGCGGGCCGACGGGGACGTGGTCGCCCTCATGGGCGGAAACCAGACCCGCCTGAGCGGCGACACGGCGGATGGAAACGTCGTGTTCGACCGTATCGTCGAAACGGCGCCGCCGCGTGCCGCATCCGCGGGCGCCCAGCCGTCCTGCGTCTATCTGGGTTACACGGCCAGCTGCGCCAAACCCGACGATCTGACCGCGCCGCAGGCTTCGGCCGAGGACGGCGTGGCACGGGCCGCGGTTCTGGTTGCCCTCAACGCCCGTTCGCAGGCCAAGAGCGACGCGGACGTGGTCGCCACCATTCCGGCCAACACCTGCGTCGTGGTCGACGAGTGCACCACGCAGGACGGCGTGAACTGGTGCCGTGCACAGGTCGCGAACTTTTCCGGCTGGATCCGCCAGCAGGCGGTGCGCAGCGATCGCTGGCCGGTGCTGACCTACCGGCCGAGCTGCAAGGCCGCCCGCTAGACCATCCCTTGCGTCTCTTCAGACGCAAGGGATGGTCTCACGATCGTTTCGATCTCACGCATCGGGCGTTCCGAACATCCCGCCCGATCTTCGGGCCGATGCCTCGGGCCGTGGCCGATGCGGGACTTCGGCATGCTCGGCGCGTGGACGGGTCCGCAGCCGGAACGATGGCAACGCGCAGATCTTCGGGCCTTCAAAGCGCACCAGAGCCCGAAACGATCGCTTGGAGCGAAACCTTGGCGGGCTGATTGGACGTTTGCGACACGGCCCGAACCTCAGCGTCCGGCCCGCGACGACGAAGTCCGCCGGACGGGCGGAGCGCGGATTAGCGTGCGCCCTCCCCTGATGCCTTTGCCTCGGCCGATGCCTTTGCCTCGGCGAGCCTTCGGGCATGGTAGGCCTGGAAATGTTCGCCCGTCTCGTAGCGCTTGGCCTTCACCCATTCGAACATGTGGAGGACGATCTCCTTGCCGAACGCGCCAGGCATGGTGGCGACGGCCGCCTCGGCGACCGTGCCGCCGTCCGGCGCATCCTCCGGCAGGAACAGGATCGTCGGCGTGAACACGACCCCCCAGCGGCGCACCGCCGTCTTTTCGCTCAAGGTCTCGCCGTCCAGGTCCGTCACCGCCTCGTCGCCATAGAGGTTGTACTGGACGATATGGAAGTTCGCCTCGATATAGGCGGCGACGTCCGGATCGGAGAACACCTCCTCGTGCATCCTGATGCAATAGATGCATCCGCGCTGTTCGAACAGGATCGCGAGCCGCTTGCCCTCGGCCTTCGCGCTTTCGATGTCCTCGGCGACATCCTTGAAGGTCAGCTGGAACCAGTCCTGCTTGTGCAGCCCGTCGTCGCCGATCTCGGCAGCAGGCGCCGCGCCCGCCGCGGCGATGGTCAGCAAGGCGGCCAGCAGCCAGGTCTTGCGCATGACATGATTCTCCTTTGCGTCGAACGCCGGTTTTCGCAGCCAGCCTACAGCGCGCGGCGACGAAATTGCACTGCCCCCGCGCCGATGGTTTTTCCCACCGCGCCGGGCGACCCGAAAACCGGAGGCCGGCACGAGGCCCGGCGCGTCAGCCGATCGCCGAGAAGACGGGAAACGTCTCGAGCAGCCAGAAGGCGATCGCCGACATCTGGCCGGTGACGAACAGGATGCCGGTGACGACCAGCGCGCCGCCCATGATCGTCTCGACGTTTCCCATATGCCTGCGGAGGCGCGACGCGAGGGCCAGGAAGCGTGTCGCGAACAGGGCGGCCAGCATGAAGGGCAGGCCGATGCCGAGGGAGTAGGTGGCGAGCAGGCCGGCGCCGCGCGCCAGGGTCTCCTCGCTGCCGGCGACGAAGAGAATGGCGGCCAGCACCGGGCCGACGCACGGAGTCCAGCCGAACGCGAAGGCAAGGCCCATGACGTAGGCGCCGAGCGGCCCCGCTGGCCTCGCCGACACCGCGACACGGGCCTCGCGCGCGAACAGCGCCAGCCTGAAGAGCCCGAGAAAGTGCAGCCCCATCGCGATGATGAGAACGCCCGCGATCACCGAGAGGGTGTCGAACCATTCCGCAAGGGCCTGGCCGATGAAGCTGGCGGTCGCGCCGAGCGCCACGAAGACGGTGGTAAAGCCGAGAACGAAGGCGAGCGCGGCGCGAACGATGCGCCGTGCGATCGCCGGATCGTCGCCGCTCGCCCGAAGCTGATCGAAGCCGAGGCCCGCGAGATAAGCGAGATAGGGCGGCACGATGGGCAGGACGCATGGGGAGACGAAGGAAAGCAGGCCGGCCAGAAACGCGGCGCCAAAGCCCACATCGAGCATGATGTCTCCTTTTTTCGTGCGGCGCGCGACGCGGTCGTCGAGCCCGGCTTCACCGCAGCCATGGCAGGTGAACGGCCCCCATCGCAACCGCTTTCCGGCGAGCTTGGAGACCCGACGCGGCAATCGCGAGCGAATGGCGAGGCCATCATCCCTGTCCGCGAGCCCGGCCTGTCGGCCGACGCTGCGCGCCGCCGCTCTCAGCCCTCGGCCACGTAGCGGTAGGCGCGCCCCTGGCGCTCGACCCGTCCGAGACCGCCGGCCGGAAGGTGGAAGCCGACGAACCGCATGGTCTCGCTTGCCAGCCGATCGAGCAGCCGCGTCCGGGTCTGCGCGCCCATCTGCGGGTCGTGATCGGCGCCCCAGGCGGTGCCGGGCGCCTCGAACGACACGGGATCGTTGGCGATCGCGTCCCCGACGATCATGGTGGGGACCGCGCCGTGAACGACGAACGCCGTATGGCCGGGCGTGTGCCCCGCCGCGCCGACCGCCTCGATGCCGGACAGGACTTCCGCGTTCGGCTTGAAGAGGCGCGTGCGCGCTTCGATGGCGTCGAACCGATTGCGCGCGCCGATGAAGAAATTCTGCCGTTCGCTGCCCGCGCTGGCCATTGCCGTATCCGAGCGCCAATAGTCCCACTCGGCCTCGCCGATATGGTAGCGGGCCCCGGGAAAGAGCAGGTCGTCGAAGGCGTCGATCACCCCCCAGATATGGTCGGGATGGGCGTGGGTGAAAACGATGTCGGTCACATCGGCAAGCGCGATTCCGGCCTGCGGCAGCGTCTCGGAGAGCCGTCCGGCGCTCGCCATGAAATTGGGGCCGGCGCCCGCATCGAAGATCACGACGCCTTCGGGCCGGTGCAGGGCCGTGACGTTGCAGGAGACGGTCAGCCTGTCCGATGCCGCAATGGCGGCACGGGCCGCATTCGAAGCGGTGTCGGGAATGCCGTTGGGCAGAAGGAACGCCCGCGAAAGGCTCAGGGATCCGTCGCTGACGGTCGTGACACCGGTGTCGCGCAGCGTCTCGGCGCGGCCCAGTCCCCCCGTCGCGGCGATGCCGACGCCCAGCGCCGCCGCGCCCCATGTGAAATCGCGCCGGTTCATGCCCTCACCCCGTTCCTGACCGCTTCGGTTCCGGGCCGGCATCCTAGAGCATCGGCCAGGAGATCGGAATCGATTTTCGCAAAGCTTGATGGGGGGACGTCGAGGACATGGCCGCAGCATCGTGTGTCTGAAGCCACGCACGATGCTCCGGTCGCTCCCGGCGACCCTTGCCATGCCGGACGATGGCACACGGAGGCGGCCGGGATGGCAGATGCTCGGGTCAGGCGGGAACGGCGAGGCGCGCGTCCTGCTTCACCCGCGGCGCGGCGTAGCCGCCGCGCTTGGAGGTCTTGAGGCCCATCGTCAGGGCGCCCTCCATCAGCTTCACGGCCGACGCGACGCCGTCTATGACGGGAACGCCGAAGCGTGCGGAGAGATCGGCGGCCATATCCGCCATGCCGGCGCATCCCAGGACGATCGCCTCGGCGCGGTCCTGCGTGATGGCCCTTTCGATCTCGGCGCCGATCTTGGCGTCGGCCGCCTCCGGGTCGGTGTCGAGCGCCAGAACCGGAATCTCGCTGGCGCGAACGCTCGCGCAATTGCCGGCCAGACCGGCACGGGCCAGATTGTCCTCCAGGATCGGGACCGAGACGGACAGCGTCGTCACCACCGAGAAACGCCGCGCGACGAGGCTTGCCATGCGTGCGCCCGCCTCACCAATGCCGATGACCGGACCGGTGAGCATGGAGCGGGCGGCATCGAGGCCCGTATCGTCGAAGCAGGCGATGATATGGGCTTCGGCGCCATCGCTCTCGGCGACCGCCAAAGCGTGGAGAAGGCCCGGAACGGCGTGCGCGCCGTCGACATAGCCCTCGATCGACAGCGGTCCGGCATCGTTCTGGTAGGCGAGGATCTCGGTGCCCCGCGCCGCCGCCTGCCGGGCCGCCTTGGCGACGGTATCGGTCATGGACCGGGTGGAGTTCGGGTTGACGATCGAAATTCGCATGACTTTCCAGCGCCCCTGGCCTCGGAGGGCGGACATGTCCGCCTGATCCCGTTTCCGTAATGCAAGTGATTGATTCCTTGCATGCCATGGCCGGGAGTGCTGCCACCCATCGGCAACAGGACCTATCCCTTCGCCCGGCGCCTGCGCCGCCGCTGGAGGGAGAGAAAGGCTGCGAGCGTGCCGAAGATCACCGTGAAGGAGACCGCCGTCACCGACGTACCGAGCGCGTAGATCTCCGGCGTCGTCACCGTGGTGGTGAGGGCGGCAAGCTCGAGGGGCAGCGTGTTGGTCGCCCCCATGGCCTGGCTGGAACGGGCGATCTCGTCGAAGGACAGGGTGAAGCCGAACAGCGCGATGCCGATGAGAAAGGGCGCGATCATCGGCAGGACGACATGGCGGAAGCTCTGCCAGTTGGTCGCACCGAGATCGCGCGCGGCCTCTTCGTAGGATTTGTCGAGCCGGTTGAAGACCGCGAACATGATGAGAAGGCCGAAGGGCAGCGTCCAGGACAGGTGCGCCCCGAGCCCGGAGGTGAACAGTCCGAGCGAGTTGCCGCGCTCCGAGACGAGGCCGAGTGCGCTGAGATAGGGCCGCAGGATCTCGTCGAGGATGCGGAATTCCAGCGCGATTCCGAGAGAGACGACGATGGAGGGCACGATGAGGCTGGCGACCGCGATGTAGAACAGTGCGCTCGCGCCATGGAAACGCTTGCGGAAGGCAAGGCCCGCCAGCACCGAGATCACCACCGTCAGCACCATCACCGTCAGCCCGAGCGCCAGCGAGCGCCGGAAGGCCGAGCCGATATCCACCGTGCCGCCGCCGCCCCACAGCCGCTCGAACCAGTAGAGCGAGACGCCGTTCATGGGAAATGTCAGGCCGCCCGACGGGCCCTGGAAGGACAAGGCGAGGATCGTCACAACGGGGCCGTAGAGGAACACCACGAAGAGCGCGAAGAACGCGGCGAGCGCGTAGAAGCTGCGTGGGCGCCGCTCCTCGCGGGGCATGGGTCTGGTCGCCATGGGTCTTTTTACAGCTCCTTGCGGATATCGACGAGGCGCAGCATGCCCCAGATCGTCAAGAGGACGACGGCGAGAAGCACGATGGCGTTGGCGGCGGCGATCGGGAATTGCAGGAAATTGATCTGGGTCTGGATGATCTTGCCGACCGAGGCGATCTGCTGGCCGCCCATGATGCCGATGGTGAGATAGTCGCCGGTCACGATGGTGACGACGAAGATGGAGCCGATGACGATGCCGGGCTTGACCAGCGGAATGACGACGTTGGTCAGGGTCTGCCAGCCTGACGCGCCCGCATCGTAGGCCGCCTCGACCAGCGCCTTGTCGATGCGCATCATCGAGTTGAAGATCGGCACCACCATGAACAGGGTATAGAGGTGGATCAGCGCGAGCGCGACGGCGAAATCGGAATAGAGCAGCCATTCGAGCGGCGCATCGATGAGGCCCACCGACTGCAGCGTCTCGTTGACGAGCCCGTTGCGTCCCAGCAGCGGGATCCACGAGATCATGCGGATGACGTTCGAGGTCCAGAACGGGATCGTGCAGACCATGAACAGCGCGATCTGCATCGGCAGGGTGCGAACATGGAAGCACAGGAAATAGGCGACGGCAAAGCCGATCAGCAGCGTCGCCACCCAGACGATCGCCACGAACTTCAAGGTCGAAAGATAGGTCGCGAAGGTGGTGCACAGGCTCGGCAGGCTCGCCGCGCAGCCGTAGAAGACATCCGAATAGTTGGTCGTCACGAATGCCGGCACGATGGAATATTCGGTATAGTTCCAGAACGAGACGACGAAGGTCGCGGCCAGCGGCAGGACGAAGAACAGGAGAAAGACCAGCGCCATCGGCGCGGCCTGCAGATAGGCGACCCATGCGGGCGTCCAGCTCGCGCGTGCCTTGCGCCTTTTGCGCGCCTTCGGCGAGATCGCGGCGGCCCCGGATGTCTCCGGGGCCCCCGTTCCGTGCGTGATGGCCGATCGGGTCATGGCGTCAGGCCGCAATGAACTCGTTCCACTTGCGGATCATGTAGATGTTCTCGTCCATGACCGCGTTCCAGCACGCCACCTTGCCCATGCGCTCCTCGTAGGAGCCGCCGTCGCGGGTCGCGCCGGCCTTCTCGAGAAGCTGACCACCGGGCGACATGATATCCTGCTCGGCCGGCTTGCCCTCGAACCAGTAGGCCCATTCGTAAGGCTCCATGGCCTCCTTCGTCGTGTCGAGAACGGCGGTGTAATAGCCCTGTTTGGCCAGATGCGCGCCGGCCCAGCCGGACAGGAACCAGTTGATGAACTCGTAGGCCGCGTCCTTCTCGCGCTCGCCGATGGCGGGCGGAAGTCCGAAGCCGGACGCCCAGGCGCGGTAGCCCTCCGCCAGCGGCTGGTACCTGCACTCGATCCCTTGCGTGCGCACGGCGGTGATCGCGGGCGACCACATGGACTGGATGACGACCTCGCCCGAGGCCATCAGGTTCACGCTTTCGTTGAAGTCGGTCCAGAAGGCGCGGAACTGGCCGGCGCGCTTGGCCTCGATCAGCGCGGCGATCGTCTTGTCGATCTCCTCGCGGGTCATGTTGCCCTTGTCGCCGTAGGTCATGTCGCCGCGCGCCTCGATCGCCATCGCCGCGTCCATGATGCCGATCGACGGAATGTTGAGGATCGCCGCCTTGCCCTTGAACTTCGGGTCGAGAAGTGAGGCCCAGCTCGTCACCTCGCCGTCGATGAGGTCCGGCCGGATGCCGAGCGTATCGGCGTTGTAGGTGGTCGGGATGAGGGTGAGGAAACCGGTTTCCTCGCCGGCGAACTCGGTCGCCTTTTCGGACGGCAGATAGAGGGTTTCGGCAGGCGCCGTGCCGTCCATGCCGACCTTCTTGCCGCCGATCGTGCCGTTGCGCAGGACGGAGGCGATCTTGTCGGCGAGCTTGATCCGATTGGCGTCGAGACCCATGATGTTGCCGGACGGCAGGAGCTTGGGCAGGGCGAAATATTCCGTGTCCACGAGGTCGAACGAGTTCGGCTGGGTGATCACGCGCTTGGCGACGTCGTCGGTGGTGACCGCGATATATTCGATCGTGATGCCGAGATCCTCGCTGGCCTTGGCGGCGATTCCCGGCGACTGGTTCACCGCCGTCGACAGATAGCGCAGGGTCACCGGCTCCTGCGCGATGGCGGGCGTCGGAAAGCTGGAGAACCGCGCCGTGGCCGCAAGGCCGGCGACGGCGACGCCGCCCTTCAGCAAGCTGCGGCGCGAAAACGGCGTGGTGGTCTTGTCGGTCATGTCTGGCTCCCTTTGAGGATGGTCTTCAATGCAGGCGAAGGTGAGGGTTCAGGCGGCCAGGACGTGCCGGTCGCCGGCATGCCAGCCGACCTGCACCGTGTCGCCGACGGCGAACGGCGTGCGGTCGAACTCGTGTTCGGGCAGGGTTGCGAGCAGATCCGTTCCGTCGGCGCGCTTCAGGGCGACGTGCACCGTCATGCCCTGATATTCGACGTCCGAGACGGTCGCCGTCCGGTCGGCCGCGGCCGACGGATCGGTGGCGAGCAGTCTCAGCTTGTCGGCGCGGATGGCGTAGGCGCCCTCCCCGTCGGAAACGATGTTGTGGCCGCCCATGAACTGGGCGACGAAGCGGGTGCGGGGACTGTTGAAGACCTCGCGCGGGGTTCCGACCTGCTCGATCCGGCCGTCGTTCATGACGACCACCATATCGGCGAGCGCCATCGCCTCCTCCTGGCTGTGGGTGACATGCACGAACGAGATGCCGAACTCGCGCTGATAGCGCTTCAACTCGGCACGCATGCGGATGCGCAGGAACGGGTCGAGGGCGGACAGCGGTTCGTCGAGGAGGAGAACGGTCGGGTTGGTGACGAGCGCGCGGGCGAGCGCGATGCGCTGCTGCTGGCCTCCGGAAAGCTGCGCCGGAAGGCGCTCGGCATACGCGCCCATGTCGACGAGGGCGAGCATCGCGTCGGCCTTCTTCAGGCGCTCGGCCTTGGCGACGCCCGCCATCTTCAGGGCGAAGGCGACGTTCTCGCGCACGTTGAGATGGGGAAACAGGGCATAGTTCTGGAACATCATCGCCGTGCCCCGCCTGGCGGGCGGCAGATCGTTGACGATCGTATTGCCGATCATGATGTCGCCGTCGGAGATGAACTCATGGCCGGCCACCATGCGCAGGGTCGACGACTTGCCGCAGCCCGACGGGCCGAGCAGGCAGCAATAGGTGCCGGCCGGAATCTTCAGCGAGATGTGATCGACGGCGAGCGTATCGCCGTAGGCCTTGGTGACATCGGCAAGTTCCAGATCGGCGGCATTTGATGGCACGGGCGAAACGCTCCTTACGTCACGGGTCTCGCCTCCCAGCTTGCAATCGTCGTGCCATTTGCTTCGCATCCCTTGGAAATACTGGACCGGCGCCCGAGGCCTCCGCCGTCCGCTGCAACCATTCGCCGTCCGGCGAACCGGCGCGGCCTGACGAACGATCTCAATATTCGGGCATCATGCTTTTATTTTAAGCACTATACGCTTACTGACCATAAAAACGGCGAGAGCTTCGCGATGGACGCCATCGCCCGCCGAACGCGGCCATGAAAAAAGCCGCGCCCGAACGAATCGGGCACGGCTTTTTCTGGATGCGGATCGAAAGGGACGCCCGAACCGATCGCGACGGTTCAGCGATCGTCCTTGTCGCCGTCTTCGTCCGGCTTGCTCTTCATCGAGGTCAGCTTGGCGAACACGGCCGCGGCGTCGAGCTCCTGGTCCTCGTCGGGCTTCTTGTCCATGGACGGGCCGGAGGACAGCCAGTTCTCGGTCTGGGACGCCGACAGGAGACGCTCCTCCTCGGCCAGGTCCTCGGGCCGCTGCGGCAGGCCGCGCATGGCCTTCTCGACTTCCAGATCGAGGTCGATCTGGGTGCACAGGCCGAGCGTCACCGGATCCATCGGCACCAGATTGGCCGAGTTCCAGTGCGAGCGGTCGCGAATGGCCTCGATCGTGTTCTTCGTCGTGCCGACGAGGCGCGAAATCGCCGCGTTATCGAGTTCGGCATGGTTGCGCACCAGCCAGAGAATCGCGTTCGGACGATCCTGCCGCTTGGACACCGGCGTATAGCGCGGCGCCTTGCGCTTGGCTTCGGGCACGCGGACCTTGGGCGGCGCGAGCTTCAGCTTCAGCTTGTCGTTCTTCTCGGCGTTCTCGATGTCGGCGCGCGTGAGCTGCCCGTTGCCGATCGGATCGAGGCCTTTGATCCCCTGCGCCGACTCGCCGTCGGCGATCGCCTTGATCTCCAGCGGATGCATCAGGCAGAAATCGGCAATCTGCTCGAAGGACAGGGACGTGTTGTCGACGAGCCAGACGGCCGTCGCTTTCGGCATCAGGAGTTGCTGGGCCACGAATACGATCCTTCTTCTGCTCCGCCGGGTCTGGGGCGGGGCGTGGGCGTTACCACAATGTGCGGGAATTTGCCCCATTATAGGGTTTAGAACGCCCGCCCGCAACATGCCGTTTCAAACTGATACCGCCGAGCCCATGACGTGGCTGCCCTGCCCCGAGCGCGGCGCCCGAGCGGGATGATGCGCAGCACCTTCGGCGGCGCGGCTCCGGACATCGCGGCAGGCCCGGCCGGCGCGGCGGTTCGTTCGGCCGGACAATCCGGACGGGCCGTTTCGGGCGCCGCAGAGGGCGGCGGGTTCGAAGCGGCCCGCGCTCAGGCGCCGAGCCCGGTCGTCAGCACGATCTTGCCAATATGGTCTTCGTCGAGATGGCGATGGGCGCTCGCCGCCTCTTCCAGCGGGTAGGTCCGCTCCATCACCGGCCCCAGCTTGCCGGCGGCGATGAGCGGCATCACCTGACGCTCGAGCTCCGCGACGATCGCCGCCTTGAACGCGACCGGCCGCGCCCTGAGCGTCGACCCGGTGAAGACCAGACGCTTCAGCATGATCCGGCTGAGATCGATCTCGACCTTCGGGCCCTTCAGGAACGCGATCTGCACGATGCGCCCCTCGATGGCGGCGCATTCGAGGTTGCGGTTGGCATAGTCGCCGCCGACCATGTCGAGGATCACGTCGGCACCGTGTCCCTCGGTCCGCGCAAGCAGGGTCTTGGCGAAATCGGTGTCCCTGTAGTTGAAGCAGGCCTCCGCGCCGAGCGTCTCGGCGGCCCGGCACTTCTCGTCGCTGCCGGCGGTGGCGAAGACGCGGGCGCCGAAGGCGTTCGCAAGCTGGATCGCCGTCGTGCCGATGCCGCTGGTGCCGCCGTGGACGAGAAAGGTCTCGCCTTCGGCCAGCCGCGCGCGCATGAAGACATTGCTCCAGACGGTCATGAAGGTTTCCGGAACGGCCGCCGCCCGGGCAAGGCTCAACCCCTCCGGCACATGCAGGACGTTGGTCTCGTGGACGGTCGCCGCCTCCGCATAGCCGCCGCCCGGCACGAGGGCCATGACCCGGTCGCCGACCGCAAAGCGCGAGACGCCCGCACCGAGCCCGTCGACGACGCCTGCGATTTCGAGGCCCGGCCAGTCCGGCGCGCCCTCGGGCGCCGGGTAGAGCCCCTTGCGCTGCATGACGTCGGGACGGTTGACCCCGGCCGCGGCGACCGCGATGCGGATCTCGCCCTCGCCCGGCTCCGGCATCGGGCGCGTCTCGACGACGAGCACGTCCGGGCCGCCCGTCCCGTTCATCGCGACGACGCGCATGTCTCTTCCTTCGCTCATGTCAACATCTCTCCGCTGCCTCGTTTGCGCAGGAGAGCTAGCGGGGTTTCGCCATCCGGGGAGGGTTGCGGGCCCCGCTCTTCACGGTCGATTAAGGTTTACAAGGTCTAATCACCACAGTTCGGCTATGCGGGTCTTCGACCCGTGACGCCGGACAGACGAGGCGCCTTCGGGCGTCTGGTTTGACGCCTCCCTGTTGAAACTCTGAGAGCCGTTTTCTCGAACGGCTCTTTTTTTCGCGCGCCATGCCCTTTGCGGGACGCGACGCCTGTTTCCGATAAGCCAGGCGTGGTATTCATCCACAGGTCAGGAGACGCCATTAACCGTTTACGTCTGCGGTTTCTTGTGTTTGTGACGGCCAGCCGGCATCTTCCGGTCGGAAATCATGCCGGCGACGATCATCGATGCCAGGCGAGTGGAGCAGCTTTCGAGTTCATGAGCCACAGCACGAAAGACAGCCAGTCGGCCGGCGCGCCGGTTTGCCTTGCAGAACACAAGGCTCACAGCCGCGCGTTCCAGCCCATGTTCGACGAGGGCATGGAGCTTGTCGACGAGACCGCCACCTATCTCGACGGCGAGGGGCGCAAGGCCTCCAGGATGCTGCCGAAATCGGCCTCGACGCTCTATGCCGCCGAATCCATGCGGCTGACGACGCGCCTCATGCAGATGGCGTCCTGGCTTCTCCTCCAGCGCGCGCTCAACGAGGGCGACATGACCCGCGCCCAGGTCGAGGCGGAGAAGAAGAAGGTTCGCCTCAACGGCGAGTACGACACGTCGACCGACGAGCAATACGCCCACTTGCCCGACCATTTCCGCGATCTCGTCATGCGGGCAAGGCTTCTGGAGCGCCGGATCGCGCTGCTCGACCGCGAGCTCTACGGCTTTTCCGACCAGCATGAGGAGCGCGCCGTCGGCAATCCGGTCGGCGAGCAGATCAACCTGTTGAAGACCGCGTTTCACCGGTAAGCCGCCGCAGGGTCCAAACAGACCGGGACGCGCCGCGAGCAAGCGGGCGACCGCATCGGGCGAAACGTGAATAAAACGGGAACGGTTCTTCCCAAATCCGGAGAGACGCCGTACCGTTCCGCGGATGCGCGCAAACGTCTATTCGATCCCGCTCCGGTCGCCCTTCCTTCGAACGCTCGCCGACGGTCTCCTGTCCGGCCGGCTGGACGTCGGCTATCGTCACGACGGCGACCCGCTCTCCCTTGCCGATGTGCTGATCTACGTTCCGAGCCGGCGCGCGGCGCGCGCGCTCGCCATCGCCTTCCAGGACCGGCTCGGCGGCCAGGCGGCGATCCTGCCGCAGATCCGGACGATCGGCGAAGGCGAGGAAGCCGAACTCCTGCAAGGGGCCGATCCGGCGATGGCGCTCCAGCCGATCATGGGCGAACTCGAACGGCGCCTGGAGCTTGCGCGGCTGGTGCGCCGATGGCGCACGATGACGCGGGAGGCCGAACTGAAGGCGCTCGTGGGCGAGGACGTGATTCTGCCGGCGTCCGCCGCCGACGCGCTCCATCTCGCCGGCGATCTCGGCGTGCTGCTCGACGAGATCGAGACCGAAGGGGTCGCCTTCTCGCAGCTGTCAGAACTTGCGCCGGACGATCTCGCCGAATGGTGGCGTCTCACCCTCACCTTTCTGACCATCGTCACCCGGCACTGGCCCGACCGGCTCGAGGCCGATGGTCGGATCAGCGGTGCGCGCGCCAAGAACGAATGGCTCCGCTCCGAGGTCGAACGGCTTCGGACGCACCCGCCCGCCGGCCCCGTCATCATCGCGGGATCCACCGCGACGGCACCGCAGACGATCGCGCTGATGCGCACCATCGCGCGCATGGACCGCGGCGCGGTCGTCCTGCCGGGTCTCGACATGCACCTGAGCGAAGCCGCGTTCGCCACGATCGACCGGACGGTGTCGATCGCGTCCCCCGGCCATCCGCAATATGGCGTGAAGCGCATTCTCAGCGGCATGATGATCGAACGCGGCAGCGTCGCGGAACTTGCAGCAACGGACGATCGCCTCGCGATCCGCGAGCGCTTCCTGTCCGACGCATTGCGGCCCGCCGAGACGACCGAGCACTGGAGCGGGAGCGCTGCATCCTACGGGGACGATGCGCTGGAAGGCCTGGAACTCGTCGAGGCGGCCGATCCGCGCGAAGAGGCGCTCGCCATCGCCTGCGCCATGCGCGACGCGCTGTGCGAGGAGGCGGCAAGCTGCGCGCTCGTCACGCCGGATCGCAACCTTGCGCGCCGGGTCGTCATCGAACTGGAACGATTCGCCATTCGCGCCAATGATTCGGCGGGCCGGCCGCTCAAGGCGACAGCGCCGGGAACACTCGCGGCAACGCTGCTTTCGGTGGCGTTCGCGCCGGGCGATCCGATCCCGCTCCTCGCCCTCCTGAAGCATCCGCTGGTGCGCCTCGGCATGGCATCGGGCGAAGCCCGCCGGGCGGCGCGCGCGATCGAGCTTCTGGCGCTGCGCGGCACGGTGGAGATCGCCGATGCCGCGCGCCTGTCCACGATCGTCGGCGAACGGCTTCTCGCGCTTGCCGAACAGGGCGAGCCGGAGATTGGCGGGGCGCCGGGCGGCGGCGAGCGCGGCGGCGTTCGGCTGAGCCGGCCCGCACGGCTGGTCTCCGGCGCCGATCGCGAACTCGCGCTCCTTTATGCGGCAAGGTTCGAGGCGGCGATCGCCCCGCTGATCGCGCTGCGCGGCGACGATCCGCGCGAATTGCCCGACTATGCCCGCATCCTCACCCAGGTTCTCGAAGCGCTCGACCGCGACGAGAGCGGGCGGGCGCATGAACTCTACGCCGAAGAAGCGGGCCACGCGTTCCAGGCGTTCATGTCCGATCTCGTCGATGCGCCCCGGACCGACTTCGCGTTCGCGTCCGGCGAACTGGAGGACGTGATCGACGCCCTGATGACCGGCGTCACGGTGCGCCCGCGCGGCGGCCTCTCGGCCAGGGCCTTCGTCTGGGGAACCCTCGAAGCACGCCTGCAGAGCGTCGACACCGTGATTCTCGGCGGTCTGAACGAAGGCACCTGGCCGGCCGGCGCCAGGAGCGGCGCGTTCCTGTCGCGCATGATGCGGCGGGACATCGCGCTCGACCCGCCCGAGCGTCGCATCGGCCTTGCCGCCCATGATTTCTGGATGGCGATGGGCGCAAGGCGCGTGATCCTGACACGCTCGCTGCGCCAGGACGGCGCGCCGACGATCGCGGCGCGCTGGATCCAGCGCATCGCGGCGCTCGCAGGCCCCCGCCGGTCCGAGGCTCTGGCACGGCGTGGGTCGGTCTATCTCGAGGCCGCGCGCGGGCTGGAGGCGGCCGAACCGGTCGCGCGTGCGGTGCGACCGGAACCGAGGCCTCCGGTGGAGTTGCGGCCGAGAGGCTATTCGGTGACGGAGGTCGAGCGGCTGATCCGCGATCCTTACGCGGTCCACGCCAGGCGCATCATGAAGCTCGAACCGCTCGATCCGCTGATGCGCTCGCCCGATGCCATGGAGCGAGGCACGCTCTACCACGCGATCCTCGCCGACTTCGCGACGTCCGGCAACGATCCGATGGCGGACACGGCGCTTCAAACCCTTCTCGATATCGCCCGCACCCATTTCGACACCGAAGCCCTGCCGCCGGACATCGAGGCCTTCTGGTGGCCGCGCATGGAAGCGATCGCGAAGGGCTATCTCGAGTGGGAGCGGGCGCGCGATCCCCGGATCGCGGTGCGCCATGCCGAAATCGGCGGTGGCCTCGACTTCCCGGCGATTAAAACCCGGCTGACGGGCAAGGCCGACAGGCTCGACGTGATGACGGACGGGGCGATCCACATCGTCGATTTCAAGACCGGCGCCGGCCCGTCCCTTGCGCAGGTGCGCAGCCTGCTGTCGCCGCAACTGCCGCTGGAGGGCGGCATGGTGCTGCGCGGCGGTTTCGAGCTCTGCAAGGACGCGACGCGTCTTCACGACCTTTCCTATGTGCGTCTGCGCGAACGCGAGGTCTACGAGGAAAGCCTTGCAAGGGCGGCCACGAAGACGAGCGAGGGGAGCGACCCGACCGAACTTTCGCAGCGCGCCATCGAGAAGTTCGAGCGCCTGGCCGCAAGTTTCCTCGACCCAGCGACCCCGTTCACCTCGCGCTTCCGCCCTGCTTTCGCGGGCGATTTCTCGGGCGATTACGATCATCTGGCAAGAGCGCGCGAATGGGCGGTCGCGGGCGGGACCAGCGAAGGAGCATCGGACGAATGAGCGCCTTTGCCGTCAGCGACCATACAACGCAGCAGCAGCGCATCGCCGCCGATCCGAACCTTTCGGTCTTCGTCTCGGCCAATGCCGGGGCGGGCAAGACCCATGTCCTCACCGAACGGGTCGTCCGGCTGCTGCTCGCCGGTTTCGATCCGTCGCGGATCCTTTGCCTCACCTTCACCAAGGCGGCGGCGGCGGAAATGTCGAACCGGGTGTTCAAGCGGTTGAGCGCCTGGGCGACCATGCCGGAGGCCGATCTTCTCGCGCAGATCGAGGCGCTCGAGAAGACGCGGCCGGCGCCCGAACGAATCGCGCAGGCACGCCAGCTCTTCGCGCGCGCGCTCGAGACGCCCGGCGGCCTGAAGATCCAGACGATCCACGCCTTTTGCGAAGCGATCCTGCATCAGTTTCCGCTCGAGGCGAACGTCGCGGGCCATTTCGAGGTCCTCGACGATACCGAAAGCCAGCTGATGCTCGGCGAGGTCA
This sequence comes from Fulvimarina uroteuthidis, assembly GCF_034321785.1. Classification (NCBI taxonomy): domain Bacteria; kingdom Pseudomonadati; phylum Pseudomonadota; class Alphaproteobacteria; order Hyphomicrobiales; family Aurantimonadaceae; genus Fulvimarina; species Fulvimarina uroteuthidis. Next base: position 877,363 of record NZ_JAXLPB010000001.1, read on the forward strand.
AGCGCCGGCTGATCACCGGCGCCGCGGCGCTGTCGGCCGGGCGTGAGGCCGCGCAGGATCTGCGGGACGCCTTTGCCGAGGCGCTGGCGATCGGCGGCGAGTTCGGCTTCGACGGGTTGCTCGGCGAGATCGTCCAGAAGCGCGACGATATCCGCCGCCACATCGACGGGTGCGGCGGGCTGGGCGGCGCGGTGGCGTTCCTGGCGGAGGCGCTCGACATCGATCCCGATGAGGACGACGCCAGCATCGTTGCCGCGCTCGGCCCGGTTCCGGGCTTCGATCGAAGCTTCTGCGAGGTCCTGCAGCACGTCGCGGGCCTGAGCGACAAGAAAACGGACGTTCGTCTCGCAGGGCTCCTGCCCGCGTTGAAAGACGCCGCCGGGCCGCTCGACGCCCTGCACGTCCTGAGGCAGATCGTCATGACGCAGGCCGGCGGGCGGCGCAGCGTCGCTTCCGTGGCCACCAAGGCCGTGACCGGCGAGGTGCCGGACCTCGAGGACCGGCTGGACCGGGCGCAAACGTTCGTCGAAGCGGCCGAGGACCGGCTCGCCGCGCTGAAGCTCTTTCGCGCCAGCCGCGCCGCCCTCGTCATCGCCGACGCGCTCGAGCGCGACTATGCCGTGATGAAGCGCCGCCGGGGCCGGCTCGATTTCACCGATCTCATCGCGCGCACCGCAGACCTCCTCTCACGTTCGCAAGCGGCGAGCTGGGTGCACTACAAGCTGGATCAGGGCATCGACCATATCCTCATCGACGAAGCGCAGGATACGAGCCCGCGCCAGTGGGAGGTGATGCGCCAGCTCGTCGACGAGTTTTTCGTCGGGCGGTCGAGCCACAACCGCACGCGCACGGTGTTCGCGGTCGGGGACGAGAAACAGTCGATCTACTCCTTCCAGGGCGCCTCGCCGAAAAAGTTCGACGAGGAACGCCGCGCGGTCGAAGAAAGGGCGCAGAGTGCCGGACTGGTCTTCCGGAAGGTCTCGCTGAACCAGTCCTTCCGCACGCTCCAGACCGTTCTCGGCGCGGTCGACACGGTGTTCGCGGACCCGCAGAACCGGGAGGGTCTTTCGACGAGCGGCGAGGCGCCCGCCCATACCTCGGCGCGAAAGGACGGCGAAGGGCTCGTCGAGATCTGGCCGACGTTCAGGGCCGACAGCGCGCCCGAGCCCGACGACTGGCGCGCGCCGATGGACGAGGAGCCGACCTCCTCGCCGGCCTATCGCCTCTCCCTGCGGATCGCGCTTCAGATCAAGGAGTGGCTCGGCGATCCGGTGGTCGAGAAAGGCGAAATGCGCCCGCTTCATGCCGGCGACGTCATGATCCTCGTGCGCAAGCGGACGAATTTCATCCCCGCCATGGCGGCCGCCCTGCGGGACGCGGACATCGCGGTCGCGGGCACCGACCGGATCACCATCACCGAGCATATCGCGGTGCAGGACCTCGTCGCGCTGGGGCGCGTCGCGACGAACTACGAGGACGACCTGTCCCTGGCGGCGCTCCTGAAAAGTCCGCTCTTCGAATTCGACGATGACGAGCTGATGGCGCTCGCCTTGTCGCGGGGGCCGGGCGAACATCTGTCGGGCGGGCTGCGCCGCCTCGCCGGTCCCGAGGGGCCGGGCCGGATTCCGGACGTCTTCCCCGACGGTGCGCGCGCGCGCGACCTGTTGCGCAAGGCGAAGGTTGCGATCGACCGGCTCGACGAATTGCGCAACCGCACCGGCTTCCAGTCGGTCTTCGCCTTCTACGCCCGCATTCTGGGGCCCGAAGGCGGCCGCGCCAGGCTCATGGCCCGGCTCGGCCGCGATACCGGGGACGTGGTCGACGCGTTTCTCGATCTCGCTCTGTCCGAGGAAGCGGCGGGCGTCTCGGGCCTCGACGCATTCCTCAGCGCGCTCGAACAGAGCCCGCCGGAGGTCAAGCGGCAGATGGATGCCGGTGCCGGCGAAGTCCGCATCATGACGACCCACGCTTCGAAAGGTCTCGAAGCCCCGGTCGTCTTCCTCGTCGATCCGGGCGCGGCCCCCTTTCACGGCTCGCACGGATCGCGGCTGATGCGGTGGGACACGATGCCCGGCCTCGTCGACGGGCAGGCGCCCGGCCTGTTGTGGCGGGCTTCGAGCAAGGTGGAGACGTCCGCGATCGCGGCCCTGCGCGAGGCCGAGAAGCGGCACGCGGAAGAGGAATATCGACGGCTTCTCTATGTCGGCATGACGAGGGCGGCGGAACGCCTCGTCATCTGCGGCACGGCCGGCACGCGCGGCCCCGACGAGAACGCCTGGCGCGAGCGTGTCGAGACCGCGCTGAAATCGGAAGCGAGCGAGATTGTGGACGCGAGCGGAAACCTGTGCGGCTGGCGCATCGGCTCGCGGCGAACCGGCGAGGCCGGAAGCCTGCGTCCCGCGAGCGAAGAACTGCCGCTGCGAACGCTCGATCTGTCGAAGCTGGACGATGAGCCGCTTCCGCCGCGCCCCCTCACCCCGTCCTCCGCCGGCGCGGCCTTCGACGCGGACGCGGCGGACGAAGCTTCGGCCCCGCCGCCCGGTGAGGCGGTGGGGGAGCCGGACGAGGCCGGCCTCTCGCCGGTGCTCGGCACGTCCGCCGCACGCACGCTCGGCATCCGGCGCGGCCTTCTCGTCCACCGCCTGTTGCAGCATCTGCCGACGATCGCTCCCGAGGGGCGGCGGGAGATCGCGCGCGCCTACGCCGAAAGGGCCCTTCCCGGCGTCGGCGAGGAGGACCGGGAGGCGCTGCTTCGCTCCGTCCACACGGTCATGGAAGACGCACGCTTCGCGCCGCTCTTCTCGCCGACCAGCCGGGCGGAAGTCGCCATTGCCGGAACCGTGCGCATCGGCGCGACCGACTTTGCGGTGAACGGCACGATCGACCGGCTCGCCGTCGGCGCGCACGAGGTCCTGATCGTCGACTACAAGACGAACCGACCGCCGCCGCGGACCCTCGAGACCGTCCCGCGCGAATATATCCGCCAGCTCGCCATCTACCGGGCGCTCGTCGCTCCGCTCTTTCCCGACAGGCCGGTGCGCGCGGCGCTCCTCTTCACCGAGGGCCCGCACATCCTGTCGCTCGACGATGCGATGATGGACGCCGCGCTGCGGATATTGGAAAACAATTCCGGATCGGGGAAGCCGGGAGACATGGGATCAGCTTGAATCGGGCTTTCCCAACGTCTACCTGTCAGTCAACACGGAAATGAACCGACAACGATGAATTGAACTGGAGCCGAACATGGCCACGAAGACCGTCACCAAGGACAATTTCCAGACCGAGGTGCTGGGCGCCTCCAAGCCCGTCGTCGTCGATTTCTGGGCCGAATGGTGTGGCCCGTGCAAGATGATCGCGCCGAGCCTCGAAGAGATTTCGGAAGAGAACGACGGCGTCGACATCGTCAAGGTCAATATCGACGAGAACCAGGAACTGGCCGTCCAGTTCGGCATCCGCTCGATCCCAACCCTGATGATCTTCAAGGACGGCGAGCACAAGGACACGCTCATGGGTGCCCAGTCCAAGTCGAAACTCGCATCCTGGATCAGCAGCGCGCAGTAGGCGCGCCGACCCATCGACGCGGCATGACGAACGCCCGGTTGCGCCACGCAGCCGGGCGTTTTCGTCTGCGGGCCGGCCGACGTTCGCCGTGACACGGGCTGCGCGCGATCCGGGACCGGGTGGCAGCCTTTCGGGTGCCGGCGCGGCCCTTTGGAGCATCGCCCGAACAAGCGGTTTTCGGAAAGCCTGATGCGCGACATCGAAAACATGGCTAGAGGATCGTGCGTCTGAATTGATGCAAGATGGCTCTCAGGAGAGCGGCGAGGCGCGCCTGTCCGGCAGGACGGGTCGGGTCCTGCGCGACGGGTTGCAACGCGGGTCGGAAGGGCGGTCATGGAGCGAAAGCGCGGTTCCGGCTCGAAACAGGTCTACGATCTGCTGCGGAACGAGATTCTCGATCTCGTCCTGCCGCCGGGCAGCGCAATCGACGAGGTAAGCCTCGCCGCCCGCTTCGAGGTGTCCCGCACGCCGATCCGCGAAGCCCTGGTGCGGCTTGCCAGCGAAGGGCTGGTCACCACCCTGCCGAACCGTTCGAGCATGGTGTCGACCATCGACTATCTCAATCTCCACACCTTCTTCGACGCGCTCGTCCTGATGTACCGTGTCACGACCCGGCTTGCCGCGACACATCACGAGGCCGCAGACCTTGCCACGATCCGCGCGCGGCAGACGGTCTTCCGGCAGGCCGTCGAGGCGCAGAACGCGCTGGCGATGATCGCGACGAACCAGGCATTTCACCTCGCCATCTCGCAGGCCGGGCGAAACCCCTACTTTCACGGCCTGTTCAGTCGGCTGATGGACGATGGACGGCGGATCCTGCGGATCTACTACAATTCCTACCAGGACCGGCTTCCGCAGCGCTTCGTCGACGAGCACGAGGCGATGATCGCCGCGATCGAGGCGCGCGATCTCGAAACCTGCGACCGGCTCGCGAAACGTCACGGCGAGCAGATCGTCGACCAGATCCGGACGCTCCTGGCACGCGGCGGCGAGCTCGACATCACCCTGTAGCAAGTTCGTGATGGCGCCTCGCACATTGTCGACAGACATAATACAATAGCGTATCCTGGACGCGACGCGAGGCCGGGTGCCCTGCCGCCACCGGTTCGCCGCAGCCGATCCACGAAAAGGTCCAGCCATGAAAGCCGACATCTTCACCGGTACCGTTCCCGCCCTGATGACCCCGTGCACGCCCGACCGCACGCCGGATTTCGATGCGCTGGTGAAGAAGGGCAAGGAGCTGATCGCCGCCGGCATGTCCGCGGTCGTCTATTGCGGCTCCATGGGCGACTGGCCGCTCCTGACGGACGAGGAGCGCATGACGGGGGTTTGCCGGCTGGTGGAGGCCGGCGTGCCCGTGATCGTCGGAACCGGGGCGATGAACACCCGGCTTGCGAGCGCCCACGCGGCCCATGCCCAGAAGGTCGGGGCGAAGGGCCTCATGGTGATTCCGCGCGTGCTGTCGCGCGGCAGCGCGCCGGCCGCCCAGAAGGCCCATTTCAAGGCGATCCTCTCGGCCGCGCCCGACCTTCCGGCCGTGATCTACAACAGCCCCTATTACGGGTTCGCCACGCGGGCCGACCTGTTCTTCGCCCTGCGCGAGGAGCATCCGAACCTTTGCGGGTTCAAGGAATTCGGCGGCTTCGAAGACCTGCGCTACGCGGCCGAGACGATCACCAGCCGCGACGACGACGTCTCCCTGATGATCGGCGTCGATACGGCCGTGGTGCACGGCTTCGTCAATTGCGGGGCGACCGGCGCCATCACCGGCATCGGCAACGTCCTGCCGAAGGAGGTTCTGCACCTGTGCGCGCTGTCGCGGGAAGCGGCGCGCGGCAGCGTCGCCGCACGCCGCGCGGCCGAAGAGCTGGACAAGGCGCTGGCCGTACTTTCTTCATTCGACGAAGGCCCGGACCTCGTGCTCTACTTCAAGCACATGATGGTCCTGAAGGGTGAAGAGGAGTACCGGCTGCACTTCAACGAGACCGATGCCCTGAGCGACAGCCAGCGTGGCTATGTGGAGGCGCAGTTCGCCCTGTTCCAGCGCTGGTACGGCGAATGGGCAAAGGAGAATTCGGTGGAACAGGTCGGGCGCGCCGCCTGAGGTGCCGCGCGCCGCGAGGGGTTCCGATCCTCTTTGGGACGGGGTCCGGGCCGGCGCCCGACGGGAACGACACATGTCGGACCGAAGCCCGGGAAGGGCCCGGCCCATCCTCGAACAACACGAACGGCGTGCCGGTGATTCATGGCGCACGCACCAGGGCTCGGGCTTCCCGATCGAAAGGGATCGTACCATCCGTACCGGTCAACGAGATCATCGCGCCGATATCGTCGTCGTCGGGGCCGGCGTCATCGGCCTGTCGGCGGCGCTGGCCGCGCAGGCGCGCGGGCTGCAGGTCACCGTCCTCGACCGGGAAGGCCCGGCGGCCGGCGCATCTTCGGGCAATGCCGGCGCGTTCGCGTTCACCGACATCCTGCCGCTGGCCTCTCCCGGCATCATCCGCAAGGCGCCGCGATGGCTCATCGATCCGCTCGGCCCGCTGAGCATTCCCCCATCCTACGCGCTCGCCGTCACGCCCTGGATGCTGCGCTTTGCCCGCGCCTCCTCACCCCGGCGTTTCGCGCTTGCCACCCGCGCCCAGACCGCGCTGATGGCGCTCTCGAAGGCCGAGCTCGAACCCTTCATGCAGGCGACCGGCACCCGTGACATGCTGCGCAGGAACGGCAATCTGGAGGTCTACGAGAGCGAGGCCGAGTTCGAGGCCTCGCTTCCCGGCTGGGTCGCCCGCGAGCGGCACGGCATCGCGTTCGGCCATCTGACGGCGCAGGAGATGAGGGACATCCAGCCCGGCCTTTCGTCGCACTTCCGGCGCGGGACGTTCACGCCGGAATGGTATTCGATCGCCGATCCGTCGGACTATGTCCTTGCGCTCGCACGCAGGTTCGAAGCGTCCGGCGGCACGATCGAACGCCGCGACGTCGCCCGGCTCGTCCCCCGCGAAGACCATGTCGCGGTCGAGACCGGGTCCGGCATCGTCACGGGGGCGAAAATCGTGCTGGCGGCCGGCGCCTTCTCGCACCGGATCGCCAGATCGCTGCGCGAGACGATCCCGCTGGAGACCGAGCGGGGCTACAATACCAGCCTTCCCTCCGGCGCCTTCGATCTTCGCACCCAGATCACCTTCGGCGGCCACGGCTTCGTCGTCTCGAACCTTTCGAGCGGCGTGCGCGTCGGCGGCGCCGTCGAGTTCGGGGGCCTTGACCGTCCACCGAACTACGCGCGGGCGGACGCCATGCTGCGGAAGGCGAAGCGGTTCCTGCCCGGCCTGAAGACGGACGGCGGTCAGCGATGGATGGGCTTTCGCCCGTCCCTTCCCGACAGCCTGCCGGCGATCGGCCACGCGAAGGCCACCTCCCGCGTCGTCTACGCCTTCGGCCACGGCCATCTCGGCCTCACCCAGTCGGCAGGCACCGCACGGCTCGTCGCCGACCTTCTGACGGACCGGACCCCGCCGATCGACCTTTCACCCTTCTCACCCCAGCGCTTTTGACGGACGAACCCGATGGCGAGCCACACCTTTTCCTGTCTCGACGGCCACACATGCGGCAATCCCGTGCGGCTGGTCACCGGCGGCGCGCCGTTCCTCAAGGGCGCGACCATGCTGGACAAGCGCGCGCATTTCATCGCGCACTACGACTGGATCCGACAGGGGCTGATGTTCGAGCCGCGCGGCCACGACATGATGTCGGGCTCGATCCTCTATCCGCCGACGCGCGAGGATTGCGATGTCGGCGTTCTCTACATCGAAACCTCGGGCTGCCTGCCCATGTGCGGCCACGGCACCATCGGCACGGTGACCATGGCGATCGAGAACGGGCTCGTCAGTCCGCGCACGCCCGGCCGCCTCGCCCTCGACACGCCGGCCGGCCGGGTCGACATCGTCTATCGGCAGGAGGGCCGGTTCGTGGAAGAGGTCCGGCTCACCAACGTGCCCGGCTTTCTGCACTCGGAAAATCTTGCGGTGGAGGTCGAAGGCCTCGGCGAAATCGTCGTCGATGTCGCCTATGGCGGCAATTTCTACGCCATTGTCGAGCCTCAAAGGAACTTTCGCGATATCGAGGATTTTTCGGCGGGCGACCTCATCGGCCATTCCCCGCGCCTGCGCGCAGCGCTCAACGAACGTTACGAATTCGTTCATCCGCTGCACCCCGAGATCAGGGGCCTCAGCCACATCCTGTGGACCGGCAAGGCGCGTCGCCCGGACGCCGATGCGCGCAACGCGGTCTTCTACGGCGACAAGGCGATCGACCGCAGCCCGTGCGGGACCGGCACCTCGGCGCGGATGGCCCAGCTTGCCGCCAAGGGCAGGCTGAAGGTCGGCGACGCGTTCGTCCACGAATCGATCATCGGCTCGCTGTTCAAGGGCCGCGTCGAGGCCGAGACGATGGTCGGGACACGAGCGGCGATCGTTCCGTCCGTCGCCGGATGGGCACGCCAGACCGGCATCAACACGATCTTCATCGACGACCGGGACCCGTTCGCCCACGGCTTCACCGTTCTCTGACGGGCAATCGTTCGCGGGCACGGCTTGTCGGATGGAAGCAACTTTGCGGCGCGATGGATCGTTGCATCCTCACACGCCCGTCGAAATACGCCGCCGGATCCGCCCCACGGACATCCGCACTGCCCAGGTACGGGCATCATCCGAACGGCGCGCCCTCTATGCCCCGACGATTTGAACTGGATGCCGATGCAAGCCGAATTCATCCGAAACCGTCTTCTGGCGGTGATCGCCATCATCCTGACGATCGCAGCCGTCAAGATCGGCTACCCGGTGCTCATGCCGATCGTCGTCTCCTTCTGCATCATCGCGTCGGCCTGGCCGATCAAGACCTGGGCCGACAGGCTCGGTCCGCCGGCGGTCAGCTATGCGGCGACGATCATCATCCTGATCGCCGGTCTCCTGACCTTCTTCGGCATCACCGCCTACGCGCTCTCGCAGGTGGTGCAGAACTTCGCGGGCCGGGAGGGCGAATTCCGGACGCTGTTCGAGAGCTATTCGCAATGGGCGAGCGAGAACGGCCTGCCAAGCCTGCCCGACGGATCGAGCGCCTTCCAGCGGATCCTGTCCATGATCCGGGCGGTCCTCGGCGATGCCTACAGCGTTCTCAGCTATACGGGCATCGTCGCGGTCATCGTCATCCTGGGATTTCCGGAGGTGCCCAAGCTCGCCCACAAGTTCAGGCATGAATACGAGTTCGAAGACAATCGCGTAATGTCCAGGACCGTCGCGGAAATGGCCGCGAGCCTGCGCCGCTATCTCGCCATGACGACCCTGGCGAGCCTGATCACCGGCGTTGCATCCTTCGCCTGGGCCCTCGTCCTCGGCCTCGATCTGGCGGTGATCTGGGGCATTCTCAACTTTCTCCTGAACTTCATCCCCGTCATCGGCAACATCATCGGCATCCTTCCGCCCACCCTCTACGCCTTCATCCAGTATGGCGGCTGGGTGATGCCGCTCGTCGTCTTCTCCGGATTCGTCGTCCTGCAACTGTTCATCAGCAATTTCGTCTATCCGATGCTGCAGTCGAAGGGCGTATCGATGCCGCCGATCACCATCATCCTCTCGCTCCTGTTCTGGGGATGGATCTGGGGCGTGGCGGGCGGGCTTCTCGCCGTGCCGCTGACGGCGATGATCGTCATCGTCTGCTCGCGTTTCGAGCCGACCCGCAGGTTCGCGATCTTCGTCGGCGGCCATGAGGACGCCGGATCGACGAACAAGGGCGAAGCGCCGCGGGGCTGAACGCCTCTTGCGCCCGCCGTGCGGCGGCAAGGCCGGCGGCGCCGAATGAAACAGGCGTCGGGGCTGGCCGTCGGGGAACGCACGGCGGCGGCGCATTCCCCGCTCGGCGACAGCGTCTATCGCTGGCCGTGGCTGGCGGCGTGGAAGAGCTGGTTCAGCCCGTGCGGCTGGCAGCGGAAATATTGCGGCGGCGCGGTCACGCTCGCCCCGAGTTCGGCCGCGGCATGCCAGGGCCAGCGCGGGTCGTAGAGCATGGCGCGGGCGAGCGCGACCGCGTCGGCCTGACCGGCCTGAAGCACCTGTTCTGCCTGCTGCGCCTCGGTGATGAGACCGACGCCCATGACGGGGATCGAGACGGCCTTCTTCACCGCCTCGGCGAAGTGAACCTGATAGCCGGGTCCGATCGGAATGGACTGGAGCGGCGACACCCCGCCGGACGATATGTGCATCGCCGCGCATCCGCGCGCCTCGAGCGCCTTGGAAAAGGCGATCGTCCCGTCGATGTCCCAGCCGCCCTCGACCCAGTCGCTGGCCGAAACGCGAACCCAGACCGGAACGTCGGCCGGGACCGCCGCCTTCACCGCGTCGAAGACCTCGAGCGGGAAGCGCATCCGGTTCTCCTGCGATCCGCCATAGGCATCATCGCGCCTGTTGGCGATCGGCGAGAGGAACTGGTGCAGGAGATAGCCGTGGGCGGCGTGCAGTTCGATGCCCTGAAGGCCGAGACGGACGCTGCGCCGGGCGGCGGCGACGAAATCGTCGACGACCTTTTTCAGGCCGTCCGCGTCGAGGGCCTCGGGAGCCTCCTCGCCATCGGAATGGGGTACGGCGGACGGGGCGCGCGTGCGCCAGCCCATCGGGTCGGTCGCCGGAATCTGATGGCCCCCGTCCCAGGGCTTCGCACTCGATGCCTTGCGGCCGGCATGGGCGAGCTGAATGGCCAGCGGCATGTCGGAATGGACCCTGACAGCCGCGATGACCTGAGCGAGCGCGGCTTCGTTCTCGTCCGAATAGAGCCCGAGATCCCAGGCGGTGATGCGCGCCTCCGGCGAAACCCCCGTCGCCTCCAGGATCAGCAGGCCCGCGCCCGACAGGCTGAGCGAGCCCAGATGCATCATGTGCCAGTCGCTCGCCGAACCGTTTTCGGCCGAATACTGGCACATGGGCGCGACAACGATGCGGTTGGGCAAGGTGAGAGAGCCGATTTCGAGCGGCTGAAACAATGCGGCGGTCATGGACGGGTCCACTCTCTTTCTAGGTTTGTCGTTTGCCGACGACAGGCGCGGGAGGCGTGAAACTGTCCCCGCGCCGAGCCGGCCCGAACGCAGATGGTTCGCTTGCCTGATAAAAGGAAGGAGAAGCTGTGTCTTCGAACGGTGCCCGGCCCGGTCGAGACCACCCGGCCGGGACCGGGCGTCAGGGCATCGCGCCGTCGGCGTCGCGGGTCAGAACGAGTTCGTTCTTCTTGAACCAGGCGGCCAGATAATCCACGAACAGACGCACGCGGGCCGGCAGGTGGCGGCGGTGGGGGAAGACGGCGTAGATGCCGGCTTCGCTCTCCATGTACTCCGACAGGACGTTGACGAGGCGTCCGGCCTTCACGTCGTCGCGCACGACGAAGGTGGGCGAGAGCGCAAGGCCGAGGCCGGCGATCGCTGCGGCTCGCACGGTCACCGGACTGTTCGCGGTGAACTGGCCGGCGACCTGCACCGGCAGGGACTGGCCGGTGTCGGGATCGCGGAACATCCAGGAGGTGAAGATCCGCGCATTGGAATCGATGACCACCGGATAGTTCGGGATCTGCGAGGGGTGGGTCGGCTTGCCGAGCCGCTTCAGGAGATCGGGGCTTGCGACCACGCTGAAGTCGAGGGAGGCCAGCCGCCGCGCGATCAGGGCGGAATCGGCCAGCCGCGTCATGCGGATCGCGACATCGAAGCCCTCGTTGACGAGATCGACGAAGCCGTCGTCGAGATTGATGTCGAGGCTGATGTCGGGATGCTCCACCGCGAAGTCGACGAGGCTGAGGCCGAGATGGGCGTCGCCGAACGTGCGCGCGGCGCTGACGCGGATGAGGCCCCGGGCCTCGCCGGTGGCTTCCCGCGCCGCCTCGTTGAGCGTCTCGATGTCGCCGAGAAGCTGGCCGGCCCGCGCCATGTAGACTTCGCCGGCCGCCGTCAGCGCCACCTGGCGCGTGGTCCGGTTGATGAGAAGCACCCCGATCTCGTCTTCGAGCTCGCGCACATATTTGGACAGGAGCGCCTTCGAGCGGCCGGTCTTGCGGGCCGCCGCCGAAAAGCCCTCGTTCTCGACGACCGCCATGAAGGCGCGCATTCGCGTCAGGGTGTCCACGACGAATTCCTTCTTGAAGTACGGCCCATTCGCTAAGGTGATTTTGACGGGGAAATCAACCGAATCCCTAAATTTGATGGTAGGCGAAATTTCTCCTTGCGTATGACAACGCGCGTCTCTATTTGCAGTTTTGCCCAATGTCGCACGTGCCCATTGGCGTCCCCCGGTCCTCACGATAGCGAGGATGAACCGGGACGGTACCTGGACGTAACACACCCAGTCGGAATCGCGAGCCGCGCGAATTCCGAGGACGCCTGAAGCAACGACGGTCCGGGCCTTTCTGGTCTCTCCCGGTGTCCAAACCCGGGAATACTGCAGAGGCACACCTTCCTTGCCTGACGTGCGGCGGGTCCAAGCCCTCCAATCCATGGCAGACCGATACCCTGAGCCGGCTCGCATCCTGTGCCGTTTCCGGACCCATCGCGTCGCGCGATCTGCATGAACCGAAAACGGGCGTCTCCGACGCCCCTTGTCGGCAACGCAACATCGCGTCTCGTCCTCGTCGACCCGCCCGGTGAGATCCGGGCCGCCTGGTTTATGGGAGAGCCTACCATGGCCTCACAGCGCATCATCGATTTCCTCGCCGCCAATCCGACCGACGGCCCTTGCCTCGTCGTGGACCTGAACGTGGTCGAGGACAATTTCAACGCCTTCCGCAAGGCGCTGCCCGACTCGTCGATCTTCTACGCCGTCAAGGCGAACCCGGCGCCGGAAGTCCTCAAGCTCCTCGCCTCGCTCGGCTCGAACTTCGACTGCGCCTCGCTCGCGGAAGTGAAGATGGCGCTTGCCGCCGGTGCCGGTCCCGACCGCATCTCGTTCGGCAACACCATCAAGAAAGAGCGTGACGTGGCAGCCGCCCACATGCTCGGCGTTTCGCTGTTCGCCGTCGATTGCGTCGAGGAGGTCGAGAAAATCGGCCGCGCCGCCCCCGGCGCACGCGTGTTCTGCCGCGTCCTCACCAATGGCGAAGGCGCCGAATGGCCACTGTCGCGCAAGTTCGGCTGCGTGCCGGCGATGGCGATCGACGTTTTGACCCATGCCCGCGATCTCGGCCTGCGCGCCACCGGCATCTCGTTCCATGTCGGGTCGCAGCAGACGGACACGAATGCCTGGGACGCGGCCATCGCCGACGCCAAGTTCGTGTTCGAGGCGCTGGAGAAGCGGGGCATCGTGCTGACGCTCGTCAACATGGGCGGCGGCTTCCCGACGCGCTACCTCAAGGACGTTCCGACCGCGCAGGCCTACGGCACCGCGATCTTCCAGAGCCTGAAGAAGCATTTCGGCAACCGTCTGCCCGAGACCATCATCGAGCCGGGCCGCGGCATGGTGGGCGATGCCGGCGTCATCAAGGCCGAGGTCGTGCTCGTCTCGCGCAAGTCGGACACGGACGAGAACCGCTGGGTCTATCTCGACATCGGCAAGTTCGGCGGCCTGGCCGAGACCATGGACGAAGCGATCCGCTACCCGATCCGCACCAAGCGCGACGGTGGCGAGACGGCGCCCTGCGTCCTCGCCGGCCCGACCTGCGATTCGGCCGACGTGCTCTACGAGAAGAAGCCCTATCCGCTGCCGATCGCACTCACGATCGGCGACGAGGTTCTGATCGAAGGCACGGGCGCCTACACCACCACCTACTCGGCCGTCGCCTTCAACGGCTTCGAGCCGCTGGCGTCCTACGTGATCTGATCATGGGGCTTCCGACCGTCATGCTTCGACGACGAAGCGATCTCGACTGACCCGGCGCCTCGGCGCGCCGGGTTCTCGTACCCGCGCGCCATGCCCGTTCCGGGATATGGCTGTCCTTCACCGCCTTGTCCCGATGGGTGGTTGCCATGCTTCACGTTTCTCCGTCCGATCTCGCCGCGTCCTCCATCGAGGCGCTGCGCGTCCTCGTCCCGGCCGCCCTGCCCGCCGCCGGCTACGTCATCACCGCCGAGACTCCGGCCCATGTGCCGGCGCGCGAGGCGCTGCTCGACCGCGCCATGGGGCCGGGACGGGTGCGCAAGTCCTCCGAAGTCATCCGGCGCGGCCGCCTGCCCGCCGATGGCCTCGCCTTTGCGGCCACCGGGCTCGATCAGTCCCTCCTCGGCACGCTTCGCCTCTGGCACGTCGCCGCCGGCACGCGCGACGGCGCACCCGTCGCAGCCTTGCTGCTCGGCCCGCTGGCGATCGAGCCCTCGGCCCAGGGTCTCGGCCTCGGCGGCGCCCTGATGCGGCACGCGGTCGGCGAGGCGAAGCGTCTCGGCCACGGCGCGATCCTCCTCGTCGGCGATCCGGCCTATTATGCCCGGTTCGGTTTTTCCTGCGCGTCGACCGCGCGGCTCGCCATGCCCGGCCCCTTCGAGCAGCACCGGCTGCTGGCGCTCGAACTGAAGGCCGGCGCGCTCAGCGCCGCCGGCGGCCTGATCGTCGGCACGGGTCGGGCGGCAGGTTCGCGCGCCACCCGCGCGCTCCAGCTTTCCCAGCGCGTCGGCGTCGCCGCCTAGGCGGCGTGCACGCAGAGCGGATGCCGTTTTGCGAAAAAGCTTTATCTGTCCGATGTTTCCGTTTGGCTCCCGACCAAATCGCGTTTATGTTCGCCTGGATCGCTGCCTGAAGGGATACAGGCCCTCTCGAGCCGATTTGAGAGGCTCAGGCTGACGGAACAACGGACCATGAGTTTAGCCCAGGACCATCGCCTCGCCTCGCTCCAGGCCGAGAACGAGGATCTGCGCCTGCGGCTGTCGCGCATGGAAGCCGAGCTCGCACGCAGTGCGGATCGGCCGCCGGAAGCCGCGACAGTTTTGCAGAGCCGGCGTACGTCCCCCAAGCGCCATGACGACGTCTATCGGCTGATCGTCGAGAGCGCCGTCGACTATGCCATCATCGCGACCGACCTGAACGGAACGATCACCACCTGGAACGATGCGGCCGAAATGGTGCTCGGCTGGTCGGCGCGCCAGGTCGTCGGGCGCTCCATCGCGACGATCTTCACGCCGCAGGATGTCGAAGCCGACATTCACGGGCTGGAGATGCGGCTGTCCCTCGGCGAGGGAAAGGCGCGGGACGAGCGCTGGCACCTCAAGGCGGACGGCTCGCGCTTCTTCGCCTCGGGCGAGATGATGCCGCTTTACGGGGACGACGAAGAGGCGGTCGGCTATATCAAGATCCTGCGGGACCGCACCCGCGAAATCGAGGCCCAGAAGGAACTCCGGACCAGCCGCGAGCGCCTGCAACTGGCCCTCGACGCCTCCGCGATCGTCGGAACCTTCGACTGGGACCTGGAACGCGGCAAGATCTGGGCCGATGCGCGGTTCGCCTCCGTCTTCGGCATCCCGCCGGACGTCGCCGAAGCGGGCGCGACATTGTCCGCCTTCCTCGACGGGGTCCATCCCGACGACCGCGAGCGCGTGACGGCGGCCATTCGCGAGGCGTCCGAGACCGGCGACCCCCTCGTCCAGGAATATCGGACCATCGATACGGAGGGCCGCGTGCGGTGGGTGTTCACCCGCGGCCGGTGTTTCATGGACGAAGCCGGGCGTCCGGTGCGGTTTCCCGGCGCCGTCGTCGACATCACCTTCGAGAAGGAGCGTGGACTTCGCCAGAGCGCGCTCCTGCGTCTGGGCGACGATCTGCTGAAGGAGATCGGACCGAACGAATATTCGATGAATGCCCTGTCGATCCTCGGCGAGACGCTGGGCGTCGCCCGCGTCGGCTACGCCTCCGTGGAGGCCGACGGCGTCACCGCCCGGATCGTCAACGAATGGACGGCGGACGGCGTCGGCGCCCTGACCGGGCGGTTCGACCTCAACGATTTCGGCAAGTCGTTCTATTCGTCCCTCTCCGGCGGGCTCCTCACCATCGACGACATCGGCAAGCATCCGGTGACGGCCGGCTCGGCCAAGCGCTTCGCAGCCATTTCCATCCGTTCGCTCGTCAACATCACCGTCGTCGAGAACGGCACGGTGCGGATGATCTTCTACGTCCACAACGACAAGCCGCGCGCCTGGTCGCAGGACGATATCGGCTTCATCCGCGAGATCCTGTCGCGCTCGTGGACCTATACGCGGCGCAGACGCGCCGAGCTGGCGCTGGTGGAGACCGAGGCGCGCTTGCGCCTTGCCCATGAGGCCGCGGAGATCGGCACGTTCGACTACGATCTCGTGCAGGGCAAGCTCGTCTGGGACGAGCGCTGCCGGGGCATGTTCGGCATTCTGGGCGATGCGCCCGTCACCTACGAGGGCACCTTCCTGCGCGGCCTTCATCCCGAGGACCGGGATCGGGTCGGCGAAGCCGTCGCCGCGACGCTCGATCCGGACGATCCGGCCGATTTCGACATTTCCTACCGCACCATCGGAATCGACGACAACATCGTCCGCCATATCCATGCGAGCGGGCAGACGCTCGTGGAGAACGGCAAGACCGTCCGCTTCGTCGGCGCCGTGCGCGACGTCACCGAAGAAAAGCTCGCCGAAGAACGCCAGCTTCTCCTGACCGGCGAATTGCAGCACCGGGTCAAGAACACGCTGGCCATGGTGATCGCGATCGCCAACCAGACGCTTCGGCGCGCCGCCAATCCCGAGGACGGCCTCAACGCCTTCTCCGCCCGGATTTCCGCCCTCTCCAAGGCGCATGACATTCTCGTGCAGACGAGCTGGACATCGGCGCCCATGGGCGACGTCGTCGAGCAGTCCCTGATCATGCACCGGCCCGGCCGTGCCCACCGTCTCACCTGGGACGGTCCGCAGATCATGCTGAACGCAAGGCAGGCGCTGGCCCTCTCCCTGGCGCTCCACGAGCTTGCGACGAACGCGACCAAATACGGCGCCCTGTCGAACGACGAAGGCATCGTCGCGATCTGCTGGACGCTGGAGCCGCGCAGCATCGAAGGATTCGCCATGACGTTCCGGTGGCACGAAAGCGGCGGGCCGGTGGTCGTCGCGCCCTCGAAGAAGGGCTTCGGCTCCCGCCTCATCCAGCAATCGCTCAGCGCCGAATTCAACGGCGTCCTGACCTTGAACTACGGCGCCGACGGCTTCACATGCGCCATGGAAGCCGTCCTCGACACCTGATATACCGGACACTGGCGGCCGAGACGCCGCAGATGTGGCGGCAGGGCGCCCGAATTGCCTGCGCCTGACGCCGACCGGATGCCTTGCACGAGGGCGCACACCGTCAAGCGCCGCATTCCCCTCTCGAACATGACAGGATCCCGACCCCATGACCGACGCCAAGGAGATCGCAGGCATCGCGTCCGAGACCGGCTTTTCCGAGGACGCCGTGCGCGCGATGACGGACGCCCTGCGCGCCGGTAACGGCACGATGGCGCAGTTCAACCATTCGGAGTTCGGCGGGTTCGGCCAATGGTCGGCAGGCGGCATGCTGATGATCGGCGACATGTTCAACAATCAGTTGAAGAGCCGCGTCGCAACGCTCGCCGACAGGGTCTCCGGCGCATTGTCCCGAGGCGACCTGCCGATGCGCTCGCCCGCGCCCGCAGGCACGGGCTTCGGCTCGTCCGGTCAGTGGTGGCCGGACAATCTCGGCCAACCCTCGTCGAGCGGCGCCCAGAACGGCGTGCGCTACGCCGTCTTTCCGGCAACCTCGCGCCTCGCCATCGAGAGCGGTGGCAGACTGACGGTCCACGACACCGGCGAGCACCGCATCGGCGGCGTGTCGCAGCAACAGCGCAGTGGATCGTCGCTGCGTTTTTCGAGCCAGCTCGGTTCGGTCGAAGCCCGCGATCTCCCTGTCGTCGACGGCGGCGACGGCAACGAGCGAACCGCTCAAGGTCACGAGGATCGGCGGGCGATGGGCGGCGAGGACGACCGATCCGGCGAGCGCCGACCGCCCGCGCCCTCGTCCGACCCGTCGAGGTCGCAAGCCGCGTCCTTTGCGGCCGACGACCGCAGCCCCGCATCCTTCGGCGCGGGCCAGCCGGACATCAGGAGCGAGGTTCTGACATCGGCCATGAACGCGGCCAGCGAGAGTGCCCCGCTCTCGTCGCAAAGGGCCGTGCCCGAGCGGTCCGGCATGCCCCGGACCTCTGGCGTTGAAGGGGCGGGCGGCGGATCGCACAGGCCGGCCGGCGACCCGATGCAGCTCCTGCGCGGCCTTGCCGAACTCAGGAGCGAAGGCATCCTCACCGAAGAGGAATTCGCAGCGAAGAAGGCCGAACTGCTCGCCAGACTCTAGGAGCATCGGCCCGAAGATCGGGATCGATTTTCGCAGATCCTGGCGCTTGACATCCATGAGATAGCCAAAGCGCCGCGCGTCCGGATAGACGCACGGTGCTCCAGGGATCAGTCCCGGCCGGGCTTGGCCTTGGGGCGGCGCGGCTTGTGACGCGAGGGGCCGCCGGCGCCATGTTCCGGCTTGTTGAACTTCGGCTTGCCGCCAGGCTTGCCGTCCCGCGGACCTGCACGGTCGCCGCCGCCTGTCGGCGCTCCGTCCGCGAGCGTGATCGTGATGTCGTCTCCCTCGCTCACCTCCGCCTCCTTTGCGAAGCGCTTGGCGACGCTGTCGGCGATCTCGAACTTGGTCTCGCGATCGAAGATCTTGATCGAGCCGATCTCCTGGCGCGTGATCTTCCCGCGGCGGCACAGAAGCGGCAGGATCCATTTCGGATCGGCATTGTTCTTGCGGCCGACATCCATGCGGAACCAGGTGCTCGGCCCGTCGCGGTCGTGCTTCTTGGGCCCGCGTTCCTCGCGTCCCTCGCGTCCGCCCTGATGCGCCGCCTTGGCGTCGCGGCCGAAATTCGGATCGAACACGTCTTCGGGCGACGGCAGCCGGGCGCGCCACTGGCGCACCAGCGTGGCGGCGAGAACCTCCGGCGAATGGGCCTCGAGAAGCCGGGCGGCGGTGGCCGCATCGTCCTCCGTCGGCTCTTCGGAAAAGATCGGGTCGGCCAAAAGCCGCGCTTCGTCGGCCTTGCGGATCTCGTCGGCCGAGGGCGCCGCGCCCCAGGTGGCCGTGATGCGCGCTTCGGCAAGAAGGCGTTCGGCCTTGCGGCGACGCGAGATCGGCACGAGAAGCACCGAAACGCCCTTGCGCCCGGCCCGGCCGGTACGGCCCGAACGGTGCTGCAGGGTCTCGGCGTCGCTCGGCAGGTCGGCATGGATGACGAGGCCGAGGCTCGGAAGATCGAGACCGCGCGCGGCGACATCCGTCGCCACGCAGACGCGGGCACGCCCATCGCGCAGAGCCTGGATCGCCTGGTTTCGTTCGGACTGGCCGAGTTCTCCCGACAGGGTCACGGCGGAAAAGCCGCGCTCAGCCAGTGCAGAGGACAGGTGCCGCACGGTCTCGCGCGTGTTGCAGAACACGATCGCGCTCGGTGTCTCGGCCTGGCGCAGGACGTTGGTCACCGCATGCTCGACCTCGTTGGGCGCGATGCGAACGGCGCGATATTCGATGTCGACATGGCCGCTCGTGCCCTTGGCGATCTCGATGCGGTGCCCGTCCTGCTGATAGCGCTTGGTCATCTGCACGATGGGGCGCGGCAGGGTGGCCGAGAACAGCAGCGTGCGGCGCGAGGCCGGCGTCGCCTGGAGCAGGAACTCCAGATCCTCGCGGAAGCCGAGATTCAGCATCTCGTCGGCCTCGTCGAGGACGAGGACCTTGAGCGCGCCGATCTGCAGCGCGCCGCGCGTCAGGTGATCGCGCAGGCGGCCCGGCGTGCCGACGACGATGTGTACGCCCTGGGCGAGGCGTCGGCGCTCGGCACGTGGGTCCATGCCGCCGACAAGGGTCGCGAGCTTCGCGCCGGCCTTGGCATAGAGCCAGGTGAGTTCGTTCGTGACCTGCATGGCAAGCTCGCGGGTCGGCGCGACGATCAGCGCCATCGGGTCGCCGGCCTCGTCGAAACGTTCGGCGTCGCCGAGAAGGGTCGGCGCCATGGCGATACCGTAGGCGACGGTCTTGCCGGAGCCGGTCTGGGCGGAGACGAGCAGATCGCGGCCGGCGGCCTTGTCTTCGAGAACGGCGCTCTGGACGTCGGTGAGGTCGGAATAGCCGCGCTCGGTGAGGGCAGCCGAGAGCGGCGCGCTCATGATTGGCAGTGACATGGTATGTCCTTGGGTAGGCAGGATGGATGCCTCGTTCACGGCGTGCGATTGTTCGCGTCACCCAAGGCTTCAAAAAGCGCGGTATGGCACATCCCGCGCCCTGCCTCAATGACATGGCGGGCCTGTCTGCGTCTACGGGGCCTCTTTCACCCCGAAAATCGGCAATTCGGCTTCAGTTCGCACCGATCGGCATCGTTCCGCCATCGGCGCGTCAGGTCGGGATGGGCCCCGCCGGCTCGCGCCTCGTCGGGCAAGATGCGCCCGGACGATCCCGGCGAGCGCCGGAAACCGGGCTCAGCCGGCAATGTCGACGAGGCCGGCTTCTCCCGCTTCCGACCCGAACGCCAGACGTCGCCCCGCCTTGTCCCAGGCCAGCGTCCGAACCGGCGCGGTTCCGCCGCGCCGCAGCAGCGCTTCCTTGGAATCCTGGAAGCGCACGGCGAGGATCATCCCGTCCTGATAGCCGATGGCCAGCATGTCCTCGGCCGGATGGCAGGCGACGCTCGTCACCATCGTATCGCCGCGGGTGCCGAGTTCGAGCGGCGCCTTTCCCATCGGACCGTCCTTGCCCGAGAACGGCCAGAGGATGGCGGCGGGAGCGCCGCTGGTGGCCAGGAACCGGTTCTTGGCGGACCATGACCAATCCTTCACCTTCGCCGGATAGCCGGTCATGCGCATGTGCTTGCCGTCCGACAGCCGCCAGCCATGCAGGGCGTTCTCCTGCATGGTGGTGACGAGGAACCTGCCGTCCGGCGAGAAAGTGACGCCGATATGGGCGCCCTTCCATTCCATGAAGATCGGCTCGGCGTCGGTCGCGGGAAAGTAGAGCGAAGCGCCGTCATAGCGGGCAACGGCCGCGCGCAGCCCCTTCGGCGCGAACGCGATGCCCTCGACGGTGCGCGAAAAGACCTCCTCGCGAACCGTGCCGTCCGTCATCCGCGTATAGGCGGTGCGGCCCGATCCGAACCCCACGACGTCGTTCGGTCCGCCGGCGACGGTGCTGACCCATTTGCGACCGATCGAGGCGATTTCCGTCACCCTGCCCTGCCCGTCGATCGCCATCACCTTGCCGTCCTCGCCGCCGGTGAGGAGACGGTTGGCAAAGCGATCGAGGGAGGCGGTCAGAAGCCCGCCATCATGGGCGGTCAGAACGCTTCCCGCCCCGCTGAGAGGCATGTGCACGGTTCCGTCGGCAAGGGCGAAGAGGGGCGCATCGTCCAGAAAGACCGCGCGCTCGACGAATTCGCCGAGATCGTAAGGGGCAATGGACGGCATCGCGTTATCTCGACGCCTCGCTATTCGAGGCGGCGCAGGCGGCGAATCCGGCCTCCAGCGCGGCCCGGTCGAGATTGCGGCCGATGAACACGAGACGGCTTTCCCGCTTCTCGTCGTCGCGCCAGGCCCGCTGGTGGTCGCCCTCGATGATCATGTGGACACCCTGCACGACGTAGCGGTCGGGATCGTTCGCGATGGCGATGATGCCCTTCAGGCGCAGGATGTTCGGCCCCTGCTCCTGGGTCAGGGCCTGGATCCAGGGAAAGAACGCCTTCTGGTCGATTTCGCCGGCCCGCAGCGAGATCGACGTCACGGTCACGTCGTGGATCGCGGACGCTCCGCCATGGGCATGGCCGTGATCATGGTGACCATGGTCGTGATGGTCGTGCCCGTGCCCGTGCCCGTGGTCATGGTCATGGTCACAATCGGGGCCGCAGACATGCTCGTCATGGGCCTGCGCGGCCTCTTCGAGGAAGGCCGGATCGGAATCGAGAACGCGCTTCAGGTCGAAAGCCTTCCGGCCGAGAACCTTGTCGAGGTCGATCTCGGCGCGCATCGTCCTGTGGATCACCGCATGGGGATTGATCGCCCGGATGGTCGCCTCGACCTTGGCCAGCTCGTCCGCCGACACGAGATCGGTCTTGTTGAGAAGGACGACGTCGGCGAACGCGATCTGGTCTTCGGCCTCGCGGGAATCCTTGAGCCGCAGCGGCAGGTGCTTGGCATCGACGAGCGCCACCACCGCGTCGAGCTCGGTCTTGGCGCGCACGTCTTCGTCCATGAAGAAGGTCTGGGCGACCGGCACGGGATCGGCAAGGCCCGTCGTCTCCACGAGGATCGCGTCGAAGCGGCCCTTGCGGCGCATCAACCCCTCGACCACCCGCACGAGATCGCCGCGCACCGTGCAGCACACGCAGCCATTGTTCATCTCGTAGATCTCCTCGTCGCTCTCGACGATGAGGTCGTTGTCGATGCCGATCTCGCCGAACTCGTTGACGATGACGGCATATTTGCGCCCGTGATCCTCCGACAGAATCCGGTTGAGGAGCGTCGTCTTGCCCGAACCGAGATAGCCGGTGAGCACGGTGACGGGGATCGGGGCGGTCTTGGGGGCGGTTTGCGACATGGAATTCCAGGGCTCCTTCGTCTGTCGCGCCGGATATAGGCGGGATGGCACGAGAATGCACGAGGCTTGTGTCGGATTGCGGACGGCGTATATACAGTTGAGATCGATCTACCGCGAAATCTTTGACGATGCGTGACTGACAGAGGAAGCCGGACATTCGCGGATGGAATTCGAATGGGACGAAACCAAACGCGAGATGGTTCGCAGGCAGCGAAACGTCGATATCGTTCGCGCGGCCAGGATCTTCGAAAACCCTGTCCTCCAGAGCGCGGATCGCCGCGAGGATTATGGGGAGGACAGGTTCATCGCGATCGGGTTCGTCGACAACGAATTTTACGTCGTCGTATGGACGCCTCGCGGTGACCGCAGGCGTCTGATCACAGCATGGAAAGCAGGTTCCGATGAGCGAAGAGCGTATCGTAAGCGCCACCCTTGACGAAATCGTCGAAATGGATCGGCGTGGAGAACTTCACCACAATCCCGACGCCCCCGACGGTCCGAGCCTCGGGGCCGATTTCTGGCGGAATGCGGAAATCGTCTATCCCGAGCCGAAGACGCCGATCTCGATCCGGGTGGACGAGGACGTGCTCGCCTTCTTCAAGAAGGACGGGCCCGGCTACCAGACCCGCATGAACGCCGTCCTGCGCAGCCATGTCGAGGCCGCGCGCAAGGCGGGCTGAGGGTCTCAGGCCAGATGCCGCGCAAGCTCGACCAGCGCGGCCTCGTCGGCGGGGCCCAGGCGGCGGCGCTTGCGGGCAAGCCCGATATAGGCCTCGACGATCTCGCTTTGCTCGTCCTTGAGCGCCACCCGGTCGCCGGCGCCGCCGAGGCGGTTCGCGATCGCCATCAGGTCGGATCGGATCTGCGGATAGATGTTCGGCTGATCGAGCGCGGAGGCGACGAGCCTGCGCGCGGTCTCGATCGCAGGCTTTCCGACGATCGTCTTCATGGCGCGGACGCATCCGAAGGGGGAAGATCGAACGCCGCGACGTCCCGGATGAAGCCGATGAACGCGTCCGCCTGATGGGCGGCGATGGCCGCGCCGATCTCGCGGGTGGCGAGCCTCGCGTCGCCGACGACGCCGCACGGGTTGAGATCGTCCGACATCCAGCCGAAGCCGTGACGGCCATGGGCGGTGAGGTAGCGATTGTCCCCGCGCATCCGCGTCTGGCGGGACGGAAAATCGGCGATCTTATCCCCGCGCACGAGATCGGGCCTGAAATGCAGCATGAGGCTCGTCTCCACCGCGCCGCCATGAATGCCGTCGAGGATCTCGTCGGAAGGCAGGAGCCCGGCGGGATAGCCGAACCGCAGCCAGGCGGAGGTCGCGGCGAGAAGGCCGAGCCGGGCCCTCAGATCCACCGATACCTGTGCCATCGTCGGCGAATTGCCCCCATGGGCGTTGACCAGCGCGATCTTCGTGAAGCCGGCCTTGCGGAGGCTTGTGCCGATCGCGAGGACCGTCTCTCCCATCGTCCGCCAGCCAAGGTCGATCGTGCCGGGGAAATGCGTGTGCTCGCTCGAGACGCCGAAGCTCTGGACGGGCAGGAACAGGCCCGGCCAGTCCGCATTGGCCCGCGACGCGACGAGATCGACCATCGCCTTTGCGAGGATCGCGTCGGTGCCGAGCGGAAGATGCGGGCCGTGGCTCTCGATGGCGGCCAGCGGCAGGATCGGAACGATGTGGCAGAGTCGTTCGCGCGCGGCCCGAAGCTCGTCGGTCGTCCAGTCCTCGAAAAAGCGCTGCATCACGGATCCGTTTTCGTTGGATTCCCACCGAACACGAGCGCGCCGCCTTGGACAAGAGGCCTTGGCTCCCGCATGGTGTCGCGGACAGGAGAGGAATATGGAATGCTACGTGACAAGCGCGATCTGATCGGACAACTGACCCTGACATCGCGCGCCGTGCGCGTCGAAAGCGGACGGGAACTGGCCGCACTCGGCCTCCATGCCGGACAGGACACGGTTCTTTCGGCGATCTGCGAGTCGGAAGGCATTTCGTTGAAGGATCTGGCGGTCAAGCTCGGCGTGCGCCCCCCCACCGTCACCAAGACGATCGCGCGGCTCGGCGCCCAGGGCTTCGTCGAAAAGCGCGCATCCCCCGACAATACGCGCCAGAGTCTCGCTTATCTGACGGTCGAGGGCCGGATGGTCGCCAGGGAGCTGAAGGCCGTGCGCAAGAAGATTCGCAAGATCGGCCAGGACGGCCTTTCGAAGGACGAGCAGAAATTGCTCGTCAAACTTCTACGCAAAGTCGAAGGCAATTTCGGTGGCGCCACGAAAGGCGAGGAAAACACGGCCTGACCGGCCGGCCGCGCGGCCACCGGGCGCGCTTTTCTTTGCGCTTTTCACCGGCTTTTGCCATAGATCGTCGGACGAAGTGACGAACGCGTGACGAGGGCCGGTGGCGCAGAAGGTCAAACTATCGACGATCGCCGACGAACTCGGCGTCTCCACGGCAACCGTGTCGCTTGCATTGCGGGACAGCCCGCTGGTGGCCGACGTCACGCGGAACCGGATCAAGGAGACCGCCCGGGATCTGGGCTACATCTACAATCGTCGCGCCGCGTCCCTGCGCACCTCGCGCTCCGGCATCGTCGGGGTGTGCGTCCACGACGTGATGAACCCGTTCTACGGCGAGATTCTGAAATATGTCGAGCACGAACTCGACCGCCGACGCCAGACCTTCATCCTGTCGAACCATTATGACGACCTGTCCAAGCAACGCGCCTTCGTCGACACGCTCCTTCAGCTGGGCGCGGACGGGCTGATCCTCTCGCCGGCCGTCGGCACGCCTGCGGCCGACATCAAGCTGGCCGAGGGCAACGACCTGCCGACCGTCCTCATCGCGCGCACCATCGAGGGCGCCGGTGTTTGCGGCTTTCGTGGCGACGACGCGTTCGGCATGGCCCTTGCCGTCGATCACCTGATCGGCGAGGGCCATCGCGAGATCGCCATGGTGGGGGGCACGCCCCAGACCTCGACGGGCCAGGATCGCGAGGCCGGATGGCGGACCGCCCTCCTGAAGGCGGGCATCGAGCCACGGCCCGAATGGCGCATCGAAGGGCCGCGCAGCCGCGACGCCGGCTTCCAGGCCGCGCTCGGTTTCGCAAGGCTCGAACGGCGCCCGACGGCGGCCGTCTGCTTTTCCGACCTCGTGGCGCTCGGATTCATGTACGGGCTGGCCCGCGCGGGCCTCACGCCCGGCGTCGACGTCGCCGTCGTCGGCTACGACGATATCGAGGAGGCGGAGATCGCCACGCCGTCCCTGTCGACGGTTTCCAATGGTCAGGCCGAAGTCGGCCATCGCGCGGCCGGGGCCCTCCTCGACCGGCTTTCGGGAAATCCGGCGAGCGACGAGACGGTGCTCATCAAGCCGGTCCTGCGCATGCGCGACTCCAGCCATTTCGCCGGCCGGCTCCCTCTAGGAACGAGCGGATAGCTCAGTCCCGTTCGAGCGTGCGCGCCAGGCTGCGCGACACGTCGATCAGGCTTTCCAGCAACGCGTCGAAGCGCATGCGGACGCTGTCTTCGGCAAGCCCCGTCTCGTCGTCGAACGCCTTGCCCGCATTGGGGACGGCGCATTGGGAGGTGATCACCTCCGCACCGACGGACCGCATCACCGGGCGCCATGCCTCCAGACCCTTCATGCCGCCGCCCGAACCGGGCGAGACCGAGGCCAGACCCACGACAAGCCCCTTGAACGGCTGGACCGGACGATCGCCGAGCCGGCGCACGCGACTTGCCCAGTCGATGGCGTTCTTCAGGAGCGGCGGCACCGAGGAATTATATTCCGGCGATACGATCAGAAGCCCGTCCTGCCGGTTGATCTGTTCGGCCAGTTTCATGGCGTTGACCGGGATGCCGCGCTCGACCTCGTCGTCGCCGTCGTACAATGGCAGGGGATAGTCGACGAGATCGATGAGCGTCAGATGGACGTCGGTCTTGCCGAGGCGGCGCGCCGCTTCCATGGCAAGCTTCTTGTTCACCGAACCGGTTCTCGTCGAGCCCGCGACGATGGCGATCTTGGGATTCACGCGTCGATCTCCGAAAATGCCAGATCGCGCTCGTAGATCCAGACCCGAGCCGGCGGAATATTGTCCCAGATGAAATCGCTCGAGGAGACCGAGAAGACCCCCGGCACCGCCGGCACGGGCGGCTTCCACATGTAGGAGAGCTGGGTGATGTTGCCGCCCGATCTCAGGCGCGAGAAATAGTCCCGGAACAGGTTCTGGCGCCAGGACGCCTTCTGCGAGACGATCGGAATGGCGAACAGGATGGCGGCGAACGTCTCGTTCCGGCGCTCGCCCAGCGTCTTGTCGAGATCGAAGCCATCGCCCTGAATGACGTTGATTTCCGGAAAGCGCTGCTTCAGCGCGTCGGCGAAATTCTCGCTATATTCGATGGAGGTGATGCGGGACGGATCGACCCCCTTTTCGAGGAGGGCGCGCGTGACGGCTCCAAGGCCGGGCCCGAGTTCGAGGATCGGCCCTTCGATGGCGACGCTGGATTTCTCGACCATGGTCCTGCAATAGGACCGGCTCGACGGCGCCACCGCGCCCATCGCGATCGGGTGGCGTATCCAATTGGCGAAGAACGGTCCGAAGTCCCCGTTCCTCCCGTCGCGCGCCAGGATTTTCGAATTGTCCGTCATAAGACCTCGTCGGCTTACCAGAAT
This sequence comes from Fulvimarina uroteuthidis, assembly GCF_034321785.1. Taxonomy (NCBI): domain Bacteria; kingdom Pseudomonadati; phylum Pseudomonadota; class Alphaproteobacteria; order Hyphomicrobiales; family Aurantimonadaceae; genus Fulvimarina; species Fulvimarina uroteuthidis. Next base: position 904,204 of record NZ_JAXLPB010000001.1, read on the forward strand.
GCGGGAGCGTCCATCAGGGAAAGAGGGGGCGCTCGTCCTCCCCCTAGGTTTTAGCTGCGATGCAGCATAGGGCAAGGGAGGGCGGACGGCCCGACCGTTCGAAGGCCCGCCGTCAGCCGGCGCGATAGACGATGACGCGGGCCGGCGGCAGGTTGCGCTTCACCCAGGGGCTCGTCTCGACCTGCGCATCGATGGCCTCGGGCCTCACCGGAAGCTTCAGGGAGTAGGAGAACTGGATGAAGGGCGCTCCCTCTTCCATCACGCTCAAGGGATGCCGCACGACTTCCTCGCGCATCGCGTCCGGCTTGGTGAGAAGCGGCAGGCCCGAAACCACCGCTTCGAGGCGGCGCTGGCCGAGGATGGAGCCGAGATCGGCCGCGATCGCGTAGGCATCACCCTGCACGATGGTGGCGTTCGGAAACCGCGCCCGCAGCAGCCCGCAGAACTCTTCGGAAAACTCCACGAGGACGAGCGCGCTTTCGGGCACCCCCCGTTCGATCAGGCATTGCGTCACGACGCCCGTGCCGGGTCCGAGCTCCAGAACGACCGACCGATCGTCGAACTCCTCCGGGTCCGGAAGGTAGGCCGCCATCGTCTGACCGAGCAGGCGGGACGATGGAGAGACGGCGCCCATGGTCAGCGGACTGCGCAGCCATGTGGAGAAGAACCGTGCCTCGTCGCCGATCGTCATCCGTGGCCTGGGCGTCTTCGTCTTGGGCACGAGCTGCGCGACCGAGGGTGAAAGCGGCTCCAGAAGCGACATTGGGCACATATCCTGTCCGATGCGGTCCACAGGAACATCCGCCCTGCACTCGTCGACGTTCATATAGACATTGCGTCGCAGGAATGTGGACAACTAACTGTGTTCCCGGCTTCCATCCCGTCCATCACGGCCCAACCAGGGACACGATCAGTCGCTGAGATTTTCGAAGAACTCCTTCATCCGCGAGAAGAAACCGTTGGACTGGGGCGAATTCTCGTGGCTGCCGATCTCGTCGAACTCTTCCAGGAGCTCGCGCTGGCGCTTCGACAGGTTCTGCGGCGTCTCGATGGCGACCTGGATGAACAGGTCCCCCACCTGCGGCGAGCGCAGCACCGGCATGCCCTTGCCTTTCAGGCGGAACTGCTTGCCGGTCTGGGTGCCTTCGGGAAGCTTCACGCGGGCGGTGCCATTGTCGATGGTCTGCACCTCGAACGAGCCGCCGAGCGCCGCCTTGGTCATGGAGACCGGCACGGTGCAGTAGAGATCGGCGCCCTCGCGCTGGAAGAATTCGTGCGGCGCGATCGACAGGAAGATGTAGAGATCGCCGGCCGGGCCGCCGCGCAACCCGGCCTCGCCCTCGCCGGCAAGGCGAATGCGCGTGCCGTCCTCGATGCCCTCGGGAATGTTGACCTGGAGGGTGCGCTCCTCGGGCAGGCGCCCGTCGCCGCCGCATTTGGTGCAAGGATCGGTGATCACCGTGCCCTTGCCCTGGCAGGTCGGGCAGGTCCGCTCGATCGAGAAGAAGCCCTGAGCGGCGCGCACGCGCCCGACGCCGCCGCAGGTTGGACAGGCCGAAGGCGCCGTACCGGGCTTTGCGCCCGCGCCGGAGCAGGCATCGCACTGGATGGTGGTGGGAACGGAAATGTCCGCCGTCTTGCCGGTGAAGGCCTCGGCGAGGCTGATTTCCATATTATAGCGCAGATCGGACCCGCGTTCGCGGCTCGAGCCCCCTCCCGGGCTGCGGGGGCGTCCGCGTCCCCCCATCATCTCGCCGAAGATATCGTCGAAGATGTCGGCCATCGAGGACGAGAAATCGCCGCGGAATCCGCCGGCCTGTCCGCCGCCGCCGTTCTGGAACGCGGCATGGCCGAAGCGATCGTAGGCCGAGCGCTTCTGCGGGTCCTTCAGGACCTCGTAGGCCTCGCCCAACTCCTTGAAGTGGGCTTCGGCCGCCGCATCACCCGGATTCCTGTCGGGATGATATTTCATGGCGAGCTTGCGAAATGCGCTCTTGAGCCCCTTTTCGTCGGTGTCGCGAGAAACTCCGAGCGTCTCGTAGTAATCGGCCTTCATTCACACTTCCAAACTGCTCTTGCGGTCAGATCAGGGGCGCCGTGCCCGACCGATGGTCGGGTGTCGCCTCGCCTCGATCGCCCACCGTTCAAAGGTCTTCGGCCGGACGCTGGCGACGTCGACGGCTTCGTTCGAGATAAGGGTCCGCCTTAACGGATCGGTTGAGGACAACAAGTGCCGCAACACCAGATGTCCCGGTCCAACCGACTGTAGCGGCCCCCGATGTAGGAATGGACGCGCGCCGATACCACAGCAGACGCACATTTCCTATGACCAAGAAGGAACCTTTCCATTAAGGCAGGTCCCCACAGGCAAATGCCGCCCGGCAGCGCGAGCGGTCGTCCGGGGCGAGCCTCGGGCGCGGCGCGCGGAAAGCCCGCGGCCCCCGCGCCTCAGGCGGTCGGGACTGCGCCGCTCCTCGGATGACCGGCAGGTCGCGGCCCGATGATGTAATGCGCCATGCGCGGCTCGAGATAACGGAACGACAAGACGGCCACGAGGATCGAGATCGCCATCGGCACCAGCATGAAGACGTAGAAGCTGATCCAGCCGGCATCGACGAGCCAGCGGTCCCACAGGGCGCGCAGGAAGATGAACTCGAACACCGGGTGCCAGATATAGATGCCGAACGCGGCGGCGGTGACGGGCATGGCGAAGGCCAGCCGCTTCGTCGAATCCGGGTTCCGGGTCTCGGCGACCGCGCTGAGATAGAGCGACAGGACCAGGACGGCGAAGGATACGTACCACGGCACCATCATCAGCATTCCGATGACCGCGACGGCCATCAGCACGATGCCGGGAAGCGGCGATCTCAGCGCGACAAGGTCGGCCGCCACGACCCGTGCCAGAAGTCCGCCGACCATGAAGTCGGCGAAGGCGCGATAGGCCCCGAACGTATCGGCGCTGGTCCAGTGGCCGCTGGGGAAGACACCCTGGCGCGAGGCGACCTCCAGCACGAGCAGATAGGCGGCGATCAGACCGGCAAGGCCGGCAATGCCCCTTATGCGGAGCGCGACGATGATGACCGGGAACATGGCGTAGGAGAAGAATTCGGCGCTGACGGACCAGGACACGTAGTTGAGCGCCAGCGCGTCGGTGATGCCGAGTGCGTGGATGCCGAGCAGATGGTAGGGCAGGTTCGCGAAATCGACAGCATAGGGATAGTTTTCAGCCCCGAGCGACCAGGCGTAGAGCGCGGCGAGGAGGAAGAACAGGGTCGTCAGAAGATGAAGCGGATAAAGGCGCGCGACGCGGCGTCTCAGGAACGATCCGTAATCGGACAGCGAGTTCAGCCGGCTCGCATAACGGCTGGTGATGAAGAACCCCGAAATCATGAAGAACATGTCGAGAAGCGGCTGCAGGCGGTAGAGAATCGCGATTTCAGCGGCAGCGCCGCCCGGTGCCCAGTAGAGAAAATGATAGGTCATCACGAGCAGGGCTGCGAGCAGCCGCCAGCAATCGAAGATTCTGAAATACATTGGGACAGGCCCCCGCTTGAATCGTGAACAAGAGCAAAGAGAGCACAAGCACGGATTGATCCACGCCCCATCAAGCAACACGGCCCCGACCTTGCAAGCAGATCCTTGAAACGGCGTTAATTCGGCGCCGCACGCAACCGGGGGCCTTTCGCCGCGCCGGGCCCGCCTGTCGCCATCGGTTCCCATGCAACGCCCGCCTGTCGCCGGTCACCGGTCGCCGGCACGAAAAACGCGCCCGCGCGAACCAGGAAAGGTCCGTACGGGCGCGTCTGATCGATCGGGAGAATGGAGCGGATCGGGTATGGAGGGGCCCGAACGCGAGGCAGGCGCCGGATCCAGCCCCGCGATCAGCCCGGATATTCGGGAAGGCTGCTGATTTCGTTCTTCGTCAGGGCCGTGCGCAGGCGCCCCATGTCGAGCGAGAGCTGGTTCAGCATCAGGATGATGCGCTTTTCCCCGAGCCCGAGGAAGCCGCCCGCCTCCACCACGATCGCCTGGGGCTGGCCGTTCTGGTCACCGAGCACGTCGTCGACCTCGCCGATCACCTCGTCGTCGGCACCGATCACCGTCAGCTCCTCGACCTGGTCGACCATCAGGTTGAGCGGCGGCACGGGCGCGTCATCCCGATCGATGGGGACGAGAACCATCGCGTTGGCCCCGGCCGGCGGCTGTCCCGCCGGGGATTCGGGCGTTTCCGGCGGCGTTGCGGGCGCGGCGTCCGCGGCGGGGGGTGCCGGTGGTGGTGGTGTCGCCGGATCCTGCGCCAGGGCGGTCGTTGCGAAGAATGCGAAGGCTGCGGTGGTGGCGAAGCGGTTCATGGCGGGTCCCGTTGATCGATCTGTCAATCGTCATCAACGGCACGGAAGCGGTTTCGCTCCATCCGCCGTGCCGAAAAGCACCGCATCCGCGCCCTCAGCGGCCGAAAACCGACAGGATCGCCTCGCGAACGATCCGGATGCGGTTCGCGGTGCGGTTGGATTTCGTCAGCGATCGCGCGACCGATGCGACGGCGTCCTCCATTCCCGGCTTCAGGCCGAGAACGATGGTGCCGATCTCCGTCCGGTCCCGCCAGAAACGGTTCATCACGAAATGGTCGGGCACCGCGCAGCTATCGGCCCTGCGGATCGTGGGATCGGCCAGAAGGGCGCGCGTCGCCTCGGCCATGATCAGCTGGCCGGGAGCCGCCTTGGCGTATCGCTCTTCATAGGCGGTCTTCCAGGCATAGGCATCGCCACCGTCGACGAGCAGGACGATGCTGGCGATCGCCTCGCCGTCGAGGCGAAGCGTGAAGATCCGCGCCCGATCCTTCTCGGCCAGCGCGTTCAGGGCCTCGCGCGCGAAGGCGGCGCGATACCTGTCGCTCGTCAGCGCGCTGCGCGCATGGCCCTTCCAGCCGGATGCCTCGAGGATCAGGAAATCCTCCAGAGCCAGGCGAAAGGCGTTCGGCTCGCGGGCGATCTCGAGGCTGACCGCACCGAAGCTCGCAAGCCAGCGCCGGCCGCGCCGAAGTTCCCGCCGTCGCTTGCCGGACAGGCCGTCGAACAAGGAAAGCGAAGGGGGCCCGGCCTTGCGCAGGGCGGCGCGGGAATAGCGGTTGACGATCCGGATCGGCAGGCCGAGCTCCCGGGCGCATCGTTCGACGGCCTGGATCATGCCGCCATCGATCCGCACCTGGGGAATGATAAGCGTTTCGGGAAGATCGAGCGACCTGGCTTCGAGGGTGTGCACGAGGCTCTTCAGCGTGCCGACGGGATCGTCGCCATCCAGCGGAAGCGAGCCGAGGGGGCCGAAAGGATGGCTCCAGACACGCATGACCGACCGCTTTCGAAGGCCGCCCAGCCTCTCGAGCGAATAGGGCAGCAGCAACCGCAACCGGCTGCGGTCCTCGCGCTCGTCGCGCATCACCAGCAGGCGCACGCGCCGGTCCTCGAGGCGCGGCATGGCGGGCACGAGAAATCGCGGGTCGTAGAAGACGTTGCGCTCGATCGAACGCTCGGAGAGATGGATCAGCTCGTCGATGAGGCCGTAGGCATCCCGCGGCTCGTAGATCGAGAGAAGACGGTCCGGATAGGCAGGTCCCGCATCGACCTCGACGAGCGGTACCGGCCGCATCCTGGTCGGGCGTTCCGTGACACGCTCGACGGCGTGGTCTTCGATCGCGACCAAAGTGGCGGACATGGGCTTACGACCTTCGATCATGGTTGCGAGGCGGCGCGCCGGACGCGCGATCGCATCGAAACTGACATGAAGAATTTAAGATTTCCCATGCCCGGACCGCTTGGCGTAAGCCCTGCCACGTCAGCCGGTGAACCCGTCCTCCTCGAGAAAGGCCTGTTCCTCCGGCGAGGTCTCACGACCGAGGATCGCATTGCGGTGGGGAAAACGGCCGAACCTTGCGATGATATCCCGGTGATGCCGTGCGAACTTCACGTTCTCCTCGGTGCCGATGCGCTCCATCCAGGCGATGCAGGCGTCCTGGTCGGCGAGATCTTCCGAATGCATCAGCGGGACGGCCAGAAACTGGTTGATATCCTCGGAAACGGTTTCGTGATCCCCGCGCTCGAGCGCCATCTCGGCGATCGCCTTGGCCTTCTCGTCGGTCGCATAGACCTTCGGCGTGCCGCGGAACATGTTGCGCGGAAACTGATCGAGCAGGATGACGAGAGCAAGCGCGCCCGTCGGCTCGTCCATCCAGTCGTCGAGACCACCGGTCGCGGCCCGCTCGTAAAGGTCGAGGAACCGTGTGCGGATGGTCTCGTCGAACGCATCATCCTTGGCGAACCATTTCTCCAGGCCCGCACTCCACCAGAACTCGACGATCGTTTCCGGCAAAACCGCATACTCACTCATGGAAAGGCTCTCTCTGTTTGTCTCGCGCGACGGCCGCTCCTGATATAGATGGGGTACGGGACCTGGAAAAGACGATGGGACGGAAAGCAGGGCGATGCGTGACCTCGATCTGAGGGGGCTGAAATGCCCGCTGCCGACGCTGAAGGCCCGCAAGGCCTTGAACGGGGCGGCGCCGGGCACGCGCATCCGCGTCGTCGCCGACGACCCGATGGCCGCGATCGATCTTCCGCATTTTCTGGGCGGCTCGCCCCATCGTCTCGTCGACAGCGGACGGGAGGCGGACGGGACCGAGCTCTGGTTCGTGGTCGAGGCCGGCGCGGCGCCGTCGGATCGGATCGACCGGGACGGCCCGTCTAGCTGAAGCGCATGCCCGGCACGGCGAGCGGATTGTCCTCGATCGCCGTCCGGTCGGGCGCGTCCACGCCGGGCTTTCCCGTGAAGGCGGCGAAGAGGTCGCGCACGCGCGCCTCGTTCAGATTCTCGCCGATGATGACGAGGCGGGACTTTCGGCTCGCACCCGCGCGCCAGGTCGGAAGGCGCGCCGGCGGGTGCAGATAGCCGCGCACGCCATGCAGCACGAGCGGGCGTTCGCCCTGTTCGACCGTGTGGACGATGCCCTTCATGCGCAAAACGTTGCCACCCTCGAAGCGAGCGAGCATTTCCAGGAACGCGAAGATCGCTTGCTCGCCGATCGGCTGCTCGTGAACGAGGGCCATGGAGCGGACCGCACCATGACGATGGGGCGCATGGTCGTGAGCGTGAGTGTCAGTGTGAGCGTGAGCGTGAGAGTGAGCGTCACCATGCCCGGAATGGCCGGCATGGCGCCCATGGTCGCGCCCGTGCCGTTCGCCGAGCCATTCGGCCGGGTCGCCCAGCGTCCCGTCGATCTTCGACAGGCCGCAGTCGAGAATGCGCGGCGCGAGCGGCGCGGCCTTGCTCGCATCGATCAGGGCCGCGCCCTCGTTGACCGCCCGAACCGCATCGCGGAGCATATCGAAATCGGCCGGGGCCAGATCGCTCTTGGTCAGAACGATCCGGTCGGCGACACCCAGTTGCCGCACCGCCTCGACATGGTTTTCGAGGTTTGCCGCCCCGTTCAACGCGTCGATCACGCAGATGATCGCGTCGAGCGCATAGGCCTGGCTCAACACCGGATGGGTCATGATGGCGGCCAGGATCGGGGTGGGATCGGCGAGCCCCGTCGTCTCGACGATGACGCGGGCGAGCGGTCGGCCATCGCCGGACCTGCGGTCGATCAAACGCTCCAGCGTCTCCACGAGTTCGCCGCGCACCGAGCAGCAGAGACACCCGTCGGAAAGCTCGATCAGCCCGTCGCTGACCTCGGCTTCGACGAGAAGCTGGTCGATCCCGACCTCGCCGAACTCGTTGACGACGACGGCCGTGTCGACCACCGTGCGTTCGGACAGGAGCCGATTGAGGATCGTCGTCTTGCCGGCGCCGAGAAATCCGGTGAGGAGCGTCAGGCGGATCGGCGGGGGCGGCGCGGTGCGCATGGGGTCGAGTGCTTGCATGGCGAAGAAATGGTGCCGTGCGGGCGCGTGGGCAAGCAAGCATGTCCTTGCCATGATGCGGCGCCTCGTCGACGCGGGTCGTTTCAGACCTTCGGTCCGTCGACGCCGCTTTCGGCGTCAGCGCGGAGCGGCGGTCGGAACCGGCTTGTCCGGTGCCGGCGTGCCGTCGCTGCGGGCAGGCGATGCCGCAACCGCCGTTTCGACGGCTTCGCCCGTCTCGCCCGGCTCGGCCCTGTCGCCGGCCTCGACTTCGTTCCCCGGCTCGTCGACGCTCTCGCGCAAGACGGCCGCCGCGAGAAGATTCTGGGCATCCTGCGGCTGGACGGGACGGGGGCTCGGCAGCGGGATACCGTAATTCTCGATCAGGGCGATATCGGCGGGGAAGTTCTTGCCGGCGGCGGCGCCTCCGAGCGTCACCTTCACGCTCCGGGGCGCGCGGCCCATCTCCTTCAGAAGCGAAGAGCCGTAGACGACGCTCTTGTCGCGGCGATCCTCTACACGGTCGTTGGCGCGCGCCGTGCGCCCTTCCCCGGAGCAGATATAGCCGCTGACGTCGAGCGTTTTCGCCTCGTCACCGACGATCTCCAGATCACGCACGGTCTCGTAATCGGCCTTCGGATCGGCCTTCGGATCGGCCTTCGGATCGGCCTTGAAGCCGGCATCGAGAAGCTCGGCGGTCAATGTCTCGCGCTCGATCGTGCCGTTCGCGCCGAGGACCACGGCGACGAGCGTCCGCTCGCCGCGGGTCGCTGCGGAAACGAGATTGAACCCGCCCGCGCAGATATAGCCGGTCTTCATGCCCTCGGCGCCCTCGAAGCGGCCCAGCAGCTTGTTGCCGTTCTGCATGAGCCTGCCGTTGAAGACGATCGCCTCGGTGCCGAACCAGTCCTTGTATTCGGGAAATTCCTTGCGGATGGTGGTCCCGAGGATCGCCAGGTCCTTGGCGCTGGAATGCTGGCCGGGACCGGGAAGACCATGGGCGTTGATGAACCGGGTGTCTCGCATGCCGATGAGGCCCGCCGTGCGGTTCATCATGGCGACGAAGGTTTCGTTGGACCCGTTCCCCAGCGTCTGGCCGATGGCGGTGGCGACGTCGTTGGCCGATTTCACCAGAATCGCGCGGACCGCGTGATCCAGTCGCATGATGGACCCGGGCGGGATGCCGAGCTTGGAAGGCGCCTCGCCGGCGGCTTGCCGCGTCATGACGACCGGCGTGTCCCAGCCCATCGACCCGACCTTGACCGCCTTCATCGCCAGATAGGCGGTCATCAGCTTGGTGGTCGAGGCCGGATAGCGGCGCTCGGTCGCATTCGCCTGGGACAGGACCTTGCCGGTTTCCAGATCGACGACGATGGAGGCGAGCGCGTTCTTGTTGCCGTCGGGGGTCTTCGTGGAGACGTCCTGCGGGTCGGACGCGGATTCTTCGGCCCCCGTCTCCTCCCCTTCGGAATCGGCCTGCGCGAGAGCCGGCATGGACAAGGCCAGGCTGACGACGAGGGCGGACAGGATCGATCCGCAGTGACGCTTCAACTCCGCAAACAGCTTCATGTCGTTCACCTGGAAACCCCGTCGTCGATCATTCCGTCATGGCGCCGCAAGGGCCCCCATGGGGGGCACCCATGGGCACAGCTATCCGCGCGCGTCCTCGAGAACGGAAGGCAATAATTAAATCCTGTGACGCAAGAATGGCACATATGGGAAGACATTGCGAAATCGTTCACCTATTCGGGTTCGCACATCCTTAATTCGTCCACCAAACCATTCGAGTTCCCATGCCCGTCAACAATCGCATCGCAGACAGCGCCGAGGAACATTCCGGATGGCGCCGCCACCTCCACCGCCATCCCGAGCTTCTCTACGAGGTGCACGACACGGCGGCGTTCGTTGCGGACAAGCTGAGGGCCTTCGGCTGCGACCTCGTGGAGACGGGCATCGGGCGCACGGGGGTCGTCGCGCTGATCCACGGACGCGCCGGCGAAGGCGGGCCGATGATCGGACTGCGCGCCGACATGGACGCGCTGCCGATCGTCGAGGAGACGGGGGCCGAGCACCGCTCCACCCGGCCCGGCCTGATGCATGCCTGCGGCCATGACGGACACATGACCATGTTGCTGGCGGCCGCGCGCAGCCTCTGCGAGACGCGAGCCTTCGACGGCTCGGTCGCACTCATCTTCCAGCCCGCCGAAGAAGGCGGGGGCGGCGGCAAGGCGATGATCGAGGATGGCCTGTTCGACCGGTTTCCGGTCGCGCGCGTCTACGGCATGCACAATCTCCCCGGCCTGCCGGTCGGCCATTTCGCCATGTGCCCCGGCCCGATCATGGCGGCCGTCGATCTCTTCAGGATAACCGTGCGCGGCAAGGGCGGGCACGCGGCGCTGCCGCATGCCACGACCGACCCGATCGTGGCGGGAAGCGCCATCGTGCAAGGGCTTCAATCGATCGTCTCGCGCAATCTCGACCCGCTGCAGCGCATGGTCGTTTCGGTAACGGAGTTCCATGCCGGCTACGCCCACAACGTCATTCCCGACGAGGCGGTCCTGTCCGGCACGGTGCGCTGCCTGAGCCCGGCCTTGCGCGGCTTCGCCGAGGACCGCATCCGGACGCTTTCGGACGCGATCGCGGCCGGGTTCGGCGCGAGCGTCGAGATCGCCTGGCACAAGGGCTATCCGCCGACCGTGAACGATGCGGCCGAAGCCGCGTTCTGCGCGGATGTGGCAAGCGAGGTCTCGGGCGCGGAAAGGGTCGACCGGGCCGCCCAACCGCTGATGGCGGGCGAGGATTTCGCCTATATGCTTGAGGACGTCCCCGGCGCCTACGTCTTCGTCGGCAATGGCGACAGCGCCTCGCTCCACAATGCGCGCTATGACTTTTCCGACGAGGCGATCGCGTTCGGGGCGAGCTACTGGGTGCGCTTGTGCGAGACGGCCTTCGCAAGACTGTGATCGCAAGGCGCGTCTGGCGTGTCGAAACACCGGATGTCGGCCCCCGCTTTGGGCGTTAGCCCATGAACTGGCCGCCGTTCACCTCGATGATCTGGCCGGTGATATAGCCCGACAGGCGCGGCGTACCGAGGAACAGATAGGCCGGCGCGCAGTCCTCGGCCTGCCCGAGGCGCTGCAACGGAATGGATGCGGCGGTCTTGTCGAGCTTTTCCCGCGAGGAATAGCGACGGTGGAAATCCGTCATGATCGTTCCCGGCGACACGGCGTTGACGCGGATGAGATCGGGGGCGAGTTCCCGGGCGAGCGCCCGTGTCCAGGTGGAGATGAACGCCTTGGAGGCCGAATAGAGCGAGGATCCCGGCGAGCCGCCGACGGTGGCGGAGATCGAGGAGGTGTTGACGATCGATGCGCCCCGCGCCGCCTTCAGCGCCGGCAGGAGCGCCGTCGTCAGTTCCACCACCGAACGCACGTTGAGATCGACGATCCGGTCGAACTCGGCGCGGGTGACGCTGTGCGCCGGAAACCGGCCTTCCATCGTACCGGCATTGTTGACGAGACCATGGACGGGGCCGTCCGCCGCGCGAGCGATCCGCCCGGCGAGTTCCTCGCCGGCGCCGGGCTTCGCCAGATCCGCGGTGAAGAGCGACAGGCGGCTTCGCTCGTCCGCAGAAAGCCGTGTCAGAAGGTCGGTCTCGGCATGGGCGAGATCCCGCCCCGCATGGGCCACGATGCGGGCGCCGCAGGCAAGATATGCGGCTGTGACCGCCGCGCCGATCCCGCGCCCCGCCCCGGTGACGACGATGGTTTCGCCCGCAAAGAGCGTTTCGCTGAACGGGTTGGCCATGCCGTGGTCCTTCAGGTCAGTCGCGACTGGATCGGTCGTTGCGAGAGCTTGCGCGCGTGCCGGTCCCTGAGGGCGGCGAACGGTGCCTCGATCGCAAGGAGGAGCCAGGAGAGGATGATCAGACCGCCGCCCGCCGGCGCCGCGCCCTCGAACAGCCGCTCGCCCCAGGCGATGCGGGCGGCCAGATCACCGGCGAAGAGCACGACGCCCACGATCATCAGGAGTGCGGTGATTGCGAGGATGCGCGGACTGCGCTCCACCATGATCGAAAGGGCGAGAAGCGTCGGACCGTGGGTCAGGAGAATGGCCGCGGCAGGTGCCGCCAGCGCCTGATCGGCGGTGCCGTGGGAGGCGTAAGCCGCAAATCCGACACCGGACGCGCCGATGACGGACGCCGCGAACTGGATCGATGAACGCACGCCTTGCCTCACTTCTTCCCCAGATCGCTCCAGCGCTGCCTTGCCCCGCGCCTGTCGCGGCGCCAGGCCGGTTCGTCGGCCTTGCCCCGGAAGAACTCTTCCTGCGGTCGCCCGGCAGCCACCTCCTTGCCCGCCGACGGCTCGACCTCGGGCATTTCGTCGAGGACCGAACCCGGCCACAATTTGTATCCGACCGCGTAGGATGCCTTGCCGAGAAGATGGGCCGCGATCGGCGTGGTCAGGAGGAAGAAGACGATCGCGGCCAGCGCCCGCAGGGTTTCCGGCGTCGAGGACGAGTTGAAGGCAAGCGCCAAAAGCAGGAATCCGCTGCCCACCGCACCGGCCTTCGAGGCCGAGTGCATGCGGGTGTAAAGGTCCGGAAGGCGGATGATGCCGACGGCGGCCAGTGCGATGAAGAGCGATCCGCCGAGAATGAGGACGCCCTCGATGATGTAGAAGATCGCGGTCATGCCCCTTTCCTCCTGTCGGACCGGGCATGGGGGTCGCGGAACGGCAGGTCCTGGACCTGATCCGTATCACCGCTCTGTCCGCGTGCCAGGATGAAGCGCGAAAACGCCACGGTTGCCAGGAACCCGACGAGACCGAGCGCGATCGCGATGTCCACGTAGAGCGTGAAGCCGGTGTCGATGCCGATGAGCGCGATAAAGCCGATCGATACGCTGGTCAGCATGTCGAGCGCCAGCACCCGGTCCGGCAGGGTCGGCCCCAGGATGATGCGCACGGTCGTCAGGAAGAACGCGATCCCGAGCAGGATGAGGCCGAAATTGATCGCATAGTCGAAGAAGAGCTTGGCATAGTCCTCGATCGTCATCGGAAGGCCTCCAGGATCATACGTTCGAACCCTGTGGCGATGTCCCGGCGGTTGGCCTCCGGGTCTGAGCAGTCGAGCGCGTGGACGTAAAGGGTCGATCGATCCTCCGAGACGTCGACCGACAGCGTGCCCGGCGTCAGGGTAATCATGTTGGCGAGGAGCGCGATCTCGAAATCGCGGTCGGCCCTCAGATGATAGGCGAAGATGCCGGGCTTGATGTTCATGTTCGGCTTGAGGACGAGGATCGCGACCCGCCATGCCGACAGAAGCAGCTCCTTCAGGAAGAAGAGCACCAGCTTGGTGATTGACCAGCCGCGCTGCATGTAGCCCGCACCGCCGACCTGCTCGCGGATCAGGTAGAGCGCGCATGCGCCGAGCACGAAGCCGAACACGAGATTGAGAAGCGTGAAGCTGCCGCTGACGACGACCCAGACGAGCGCCAGGACCAGATTGATGAGGTAAAGCGTCATTCCAGGCCTCCGAAGACGGAAGAGATGTAGCTGCCCGGATCGATCACGCCCTGTGCGGCGAGATCGGTCAGATCGAGAAGCCACTGGGGCCAGACGCCGGCGGCGATGACGACGAGGATCAATGCCAGGAGCGGCACCGCAGACCAGGCCTTGTCGGGCCCGGCCGCCGTGAAGCGCTCGTAGATGATCTCCTGGCGGTCCGTGCGGCCGAAAGCGGGGGCGCTCGCCGCCGGAAGCGAGCGCCAGAAGCCGAGTGCGAAGACCCGTGCGCTCGCGATCGTCAGGAGGAAGCCCGAGAACAGAACCGTCGCGGCAAGCCATGGCATGTCGGCGGCGATCGAGGCCCGCACCAGGGCGACCTTCGGCCAGAACCCCGAAAAGGGCGGCAGGCCGGACACGGCGAAGAGAAGAATCAGCATCATCGCGGCAAACAGCGGATGGTTGCGCCACAACCCGCCCATCTCGTGCAGCGAGGAGGTGCCGGCCAGATGGGCCGCGACGCCGGCAGCCAGATAAAGGCCCGTCATCACGATGATCGAATGGAGCGCGTAGAAGATGGCGCCCGACAGGCCGACCGACAGGGCGCTGCCCGCGATCTCTCCGCCGGGGAGCGGCACCGGCATGGCGAGGGCGACGAAGATGGTGCCGATGCCGGCGATGACGACATAGTTGAGAAGACGGCGCAAATCCGTCTGGGCGAGCGCCCCGAGGCCGCCGACGAGCATGGTCAGCCCCGCGATCCAGGCGAAGACGAGGCTGAGATCCGCGCGCTCGGGCGGGAAGATCATGAGATTGATGCGGATGGCGGCGTAGACACCGACCTTGGTGAGAAGACCGGCGAACAGCGCGGACACCACGAAACGCGGCGTATGGTAGGAGGCGGGCAGCCAGGCGTTCAACGGGAAGGCCGCCGCCTTCATGGCGAAGGACACCAGATAGATCGAGGCCAGCGTGAACAGGGCGGCCGTGTCCTCCATCGCCGCCGCCTTGCGGGCGATGTCGGCCATGTTGAGCGTGCCGAAGATGCCGTAGAGATAGCCTGTTCCGATGAGGAAGAAGGTGGTGCCGACGAGATTGAGGAAGCAGTACTTCGTCGCGCCGTCGAGCTGCTCGCGTTCGGAGCCGAGGATCAGGAGGCCGAACGAGGCGATCAGGAACACCTCGAACCACACGTAGAGATTGAAGACGTCGCCCGTGACGAATGCGCCGGAGACGCCCGCCATCATGATGAAGAGAAGCGGGAAGAAGCCGTACCGGCGCTCCACCCTGGAAACGCTCGCCACCGAATAGATGCCGCAGCACAAGGCGACGAAGCCGGATGCGACGAGGAACAGGGCGCCCATCAGGTCGGCGGTGAAGGCGATGCCGAAGGGCGGAATCCAGCCGCCCATCATCATCGTGACGGTGCCGCCCGTCGCGACCCGGTAGAGCACGGCGAGATCGGCGAGGAAGAGAAGCGCCAGGCCGGACAGCGCGACGAGCGGATGCCAGGCGACGCTTTTGCGGATCATCAAAAGGCCCGCGCCGAAGACGAAGCAGATGACGACCGGCAGCACGACGGAATAGTCGAGCGCCGTGATCGGCACCTGGGTCATGGCCTGCTCTTTGAGAGCTTCGAGGGAGGTATCGGCCGCCATGTCGGTCAGTATCCGAGGGGCGGCAGCCCCTCGTCCTCGGGTTCGGCAACGCGCATTTCGTCGGTGTCATCCGTGTTGAGATCCTGGAACGCCCGGTAGGACAGGACCAGAAGGAAGGCGAAGAACGAGAAGGAGATCACGATCGCGGTGAGGATCAGGGCCTGCGGCAGCGGGTTGGACAATTGCTCGAGCGGCACCGATTGCCCCTCCGGGATGACCGGCGGCACGATCGACCCGATCCGTCCGTTGGTGAAGATCAGGAGATTGACCGAATTGCCCAGAAGCACGACGCCCAGGAGCATGCGGATGATGTGCTTCGACAAGATGAGGTAGATGGTCACCGCGAACAGTGCGGCGACCACGAAGCTGAGCGCGATGACCATCAGTCGCTCTCCCTTTCTTCGAGGGCAAGGGCGATCGTCGAGATGGCGCCGACGACGACGAGATAGACCCCGATATCGAAGAACAGCGGCGACGACAGGGCGACTTCCGTGCCCATGAAGGTGGGGAACGCCCAGAGACCGGTGAGGAATTCGGCGCCCACGAAGATCGAGGCGAGGCCGGAGAGAACGGCCAGCATCAGGCCCGCCGCCGCGATCGCCAACGGGTGGAAATGCATCGCCCGACGCACCGGCGCGACGCCGCAGGCAATGCCGTAGATCGCGAAGGCGGAGGCGGCGATGAGGCCGCCGATGAACCCGCCGCCCGGCTCGTTATGGCCGCGCAGGAGAACGAAGATCGAGAACAGCACCATCAGGCTCGTCAGATAGGGCGCCGTGAAGCGGAAGATGATCGTTCTCATGGTGCCCTCTCCAGCGGATCGACCGATTGTCTTCCGTGCCGCCCGACACGGATGCGGATGAGCGCGAGGACCGCGAGGCCCGTCGTCATCACGACGCCGATCTCGCCCATCGTGTCGATGCCGCGGAAGTCGACGAGGATGACGTTCACGATGTTCCGGCCGTGGGCGATCGCATAGCTGTAGCGTTCGAAGAAGTCCGACAAGGTGCGGTCGAACGGCGCCTGGACGACGGCGAGGAGGAACAGGCCGAACCCGATACCGGCAAGGACGGCGATCGTCGCATCGGGCAGCTTCTGGGCGAGCGGCCGGTGATCGGAGGGCTGCAGCTTCAGCCGGGTCATGACGAGGGCGAGAATGACGACCGAGAGCGTCTCCACCATGAACTGCGTGAAGGCGAGATCGGGCGCGCCCTGCAGCATGAAGATGAAGGCGACGGCATAGCCCTGGACGCCCAGCGCGACGATCGCCTGGAGCCGGTTCTTGGCGAGCACGACGGCGGCGATACCGAAGACGATGAGGCCGAGGATGATCCACTCATAGACCTCGAGCGCCGGGATTGTCGGCACCTGCGGAAAACCGCCCGACCACCACATGGAACCCCAGAGCGCGACGACCATGACGATCATGACCGTGGTCATGTAATAGTCGAGACGGCCGTTCTGGATGATCCGGGTAACGCCGGAGGCCAGCTTGATGAGCCCGCGCATCGCCTGATCGAAGCCGACATCCGGACCCCAGCCGATCGCGGCCAGGAGCGAGGCGAGGCCCTGGCGCAGCCGCGTCGAGGCGAGATAGATGATCACGCCGAGCACCAGCGTCGCACAGGACAGGGCGAAGGCGAGGTTGAGATGCGGGATCCAGCCTATGTCGATCTCCACCGCCTCGCCATAGGCCGCCGATGCCATCGGGGACGAGAAGAGCGCGTGATAGACGCCGTAATAGAGCGCGCCGACGAGCGACATGACGCCGAGGACCAGCGGCCCGAACCAGACCCGGAACCCGCTCTCGTGCGGATGGTCGATATGGGCGGGCTTGGTTCCGACGAACGGCTGCAGTGCCACGATGAAGGCGGCGGCGAACATCAGCGCGTTGCCGACGATGGCCGCGGCGAGGATGGCGAGATGGTAGGCGTCGGCATATTCGAGCGCGTGATAGATCTCTTCCTTCGCGAGGAAGCCGATGAACGGGGTGACGCCGCCCATGGAGAGCGCGCACAGCATCGCCGCGACGAAGGTCAGCGGCATGTGCCGGGCAAGACCGCCGAGCCGGTGGATCTCGCGGGTGTGGGCGCTGTGGTCGACCGAGCCGGCGACCATGAAGAGCCCGCCCTTGAAGAAGGAATGCGCGATGAGATAGAGCACCGCGCCGATGATCGCGGTCTTCGAGGACACGCCGATCAGCATGACGAGGAGGCCGAGCGAGGCGACCGTCGTATAGGCGAGCGTGATCTTGATGTCGCTCGCACGCACCGCGAGCAAGGCCCCGACGACGAGGGTGACGGCGCCGAAGGCCGGCAGAATGGTCATCCAGGCGGTGGTGTCGCCGAGCGCGGGGTGCATGCGCAGAAGCAGATACACGCCGGCCTTCACCATCGTGGCCGAGTGCAGGTAGGCCGACACCGGGGTCGGCGCCTCCATCGCGTTGGGCAGCCAGACATGGAACGGCATCTGCGCCGATTTCGTGAAGGCGCCGGCCAGAACGAGAAGCAGGATCGGCAGATAATAGGGGCTGTCGCGCAGGGTGTCGCCGGCCGCGAGGATCTCGCTCAGCGAGGTCAGGCCGGTCAGCTCGCGAATGGCGAGGAAGCCTGCGAGCAGCGCAAGACCGCCGCCGCCGGTGATGACCAGCGCCTGCACCGCGCCGCGCCGCGCCCGCTCGCGCGTATGGTCGAAGCCGATCAAAAGGAACGAGGTGATCGAGGTCAGCTCCCAGTAGACGAACAGGGTGACGAGATCGTCGGCGACGACGAGACCGAGCATCGAGCCCATGAACATCAGCATGAACGCGTAGAACCGGCCCTGGTCCTTGTGGCCCTTCATGTAGCCGCCGGCATAAAGGATGATCAGCGTGCCGATGCCGGTCACGAGAAGGGCGAAGACCAGCGACAGCCCGTCGAGCCGGAACGAGAACGCGACGTCGAACGAGGGTATCCATTCGAAGCCGAACCGATGGACCGTGCCCTCCGCGACCTCGCCGACGCCGGCGAAGAAGATCAGGAACGCACCCAGCGGCGCCAGCGCCAGGAGCCAGGTCGAATGGGATTTGAGGACGGAGGTCAGGAGAGGCGCGATCGCGGCAGCCAGAAACGGCAGGATCAGGGCCACATAGCCGAACTCGGTAACGAAACCGGTCAATTCGTCCATCAGCGCCTCGTCTCCCCGAATTGGCCATGGCGCCGGGTGTGATCCAAACGCCTCATAGGGTTCTTCATAGAAACCGTATCCGCCCCCGGCAAGGCATTGCAGCGCAAAAACTCCCCTCGCGCCCGGCCCGAGGCGCGGATTTCGGCCATCGGTTCGCGAAACGGGAAATTCTCGCCGATTTTGCGCGGCGGGGCCGATGACGCTATCTTGCCGACCGAAAAGACCGGCGGCGCATGGCCGTGCCGGGTTGCAGAACTCTGATCAGTGTGAGTGCGTCTGATGTCCGTCGATCGTCCCCGTCCCCCCTCGCCCGAACACAGACCCACCAGCGACACCCGCCATGGTATTGAACGGTCTGACGAATATGCCTGGTTGCGGGCTTCCAACTGGCAGGATGTCTTCAAGGATACGAGCGTCCTCGATCCCGAGATCCGCGCCCATCTGGAAGCCGAAAACGCCTATGCCGAAACGGTGATGGGCGACACGAAGGCGCTTCGCGAGACCTTGATCGCCGAGATGCGGGCGCGAATCAGGGAGGACGATTCGTCGGTGCCTTCGCCCGACGGCGACTATTCCTACGGCGTGGCCTACGAGACCGGTGCCGAATATCCGAAATTCGTGCGCTACCCCCGCGATCCGTCCGGCCACGCGCCGCTCGTCCTGCTCGACGGTCCGAAGGAAGCGGCGGACCGCTCCTATTTCTCGCTCGGCGGCATCAGCCACTCGCCGGACCACGAGAAGATCGCCTGGTCCTTCGACGACAAGGGTTCCGAATATTATCGTCTCGCCGTGCGGGACGCGGGCAGCCAGGACGACGACGACACCGTGATCGAGGACACGAGCGGCTCGGCGACCTGGGCGGCGCATTCGCGCGGCTTCTTCTATACGCGCCTCGATTCCAACCATCGGCCGAGCAAGGTGTTCTACCATTCGCTCGGCGAGGCGGCCGAGAACGACCAGCTGATCTACGAGGAGACCGACACCGGCTTCTTCATGGGGGTCGGCACAAGCCAGTCCGGGCGGCTGGTGCTGATCGACATCCACGATCACGAGACGTCCGAATGCTGGATGATCCCCGCGTCGAACCCTGCGGCCGAGCCACGCCTCATCGCCGAGCGCGAAACCGGCGTCGAGTACGATGTCGACGAGGGCGAGGACTGCCTCTACATCCGCACCAATGCGGACGGCGCGCGCGACTTCAAGATCGTCACGACGCCGATGGCGACGCCGGAGCGTTCGGCCTGGAAGGACGTCGTTCCGCACGAGGAAGGCCGGCTGATCCTCAGCCACATCGCGCTCAAGCACCATCTCGTCTGGCTGGAGCGGCGCGACGGCCTGCCGCGCATCGTCGTCAAGCACCTGAACGGCAACGGCATCGTCGGCGACGGCGAAGAGCATTCGATCGCCTTCACGGAAGAAGCCTACTCCCTGGGACTCGTCGGAACCTACGAGTACGACACGACCGTCATCCGGTTCTCCTATTCCTCGATGACGACGCCGGGCCAGACCTTCGACTACGATGTGGACACCCGCGAGCGCACGCTCCTGAAGACCCAGGAAGTTCCCTCCGGCCACGATCCGGACGACTATGTGTCGCGCCGCGTCTTCGCGCCCGCGAAGGACGGCGAACTCGTTCCCATCTCGCTGTTTCACCACAGGACGACGCCGATCGACGGAACCGCGCCTTGCCTGCTCTACGGCTACGGCTCCTACGGCATGTCGATCCCGGCTTCGTTCAACACCAACTGCCTGTCGCTCGTCGATCGCGGCTTCGTCTACGCCATCGCCCACATCCGCGGCGGCAAGGACAAGGGCTTTGCCTGGTACGAGGCCGGCCGTCGGCGCAACAAGGCGAACACCTTCACGGACTTCATCGCCTCGGCCGACTATCTGTGCGCCGCGAACTTCACGAGCAAGGGGCGGATCATCGCCCATGGCGGCTCGGCCGGCGGCATGCTGATGGGGGCCGTCGCCAACATGGCGCCCGCAACCTTCGGCGCGATCATCGCCGTGGTGCCCTTTGTCGACGTCCTCAACACCATGCTCGACGACACGCTGCCGCTCACCCCGCCCGAATGGCCCGAATGGGGCAATCCGATCCTGTCGGGCGAGGATTATCAGGTGATCGCCTCCTACAGCCCCTACGACAACGTGAAGAGCCAGGACTATCCGCCGATCCTGGCGCTCGCCGGCCTCACCGATCCGCGCGTGACCTATTGGGAGCCGG
This sequence comes from Fulvimarina uroteuthidis, assembly GCF_034321785.1. NCBI lineage: Bacteria > Pseudomonadati > Pseudomonadota > Alphaproteobacteria > Hyphomicrobiales > Aurantimonadaceae > Fulvimarina > Fulvimarina uroteuthidis. Next base: position 924,656 of record NZ_JAXLPB010000001.1, read on the forward strand.
CCAAATGGGTGGCGCGCCTGCGGGCGCGAAAGACCGACGACAATCCCGTGATCCTGCGCACGAACCTCGATTCCGGCCATGGCGGGGCCTCGGGACGCTTCTCGAAGCTCGAAGAGGTCGCCTACATCTACGCCTTCGCGTTGAAGGTGGCGGGAAAGGCGGACTGAGGCGCCACCGCGATCGCGCGGCCCGTTCGTTCAGGGCGTTCGGCGTCAGCCGAACTTGCGGGCCGCGTCGAGACCGAGGCCGAGGCCGACGGAGCCGAACGCGTCCGACTGGGCCGCGCGGGCGTGCGGAAAGCGGGCAAGGGCGGCCGCGCGCACGGCCGGCACCTGCGCGCCGCCGCCCGTGAGGATCACGGTCTCGATCGCATCCGCGGCAACGCCTGCGGCACGCAGGGCCTCGCCGACGGCGCCGTCGATCTTCGTGACGAGGTCGCGCGTCGCGGTCTCGAAGGCCGAGCGCGTCGCCGGTGCCTGGAAGGCGAGACCGGGCTCCGTCAACGTCACCTGCGTCTCCGCCGCATCCGTCAGCGCGATCTTCGCCGTCTCGACGGCGCTGGCGAGCCGGTGGCCGGAGCGATGCTCCAGAAGATGGGCGTAGCGCACGAGCTTGCGCGGCTCGGCCGCTTCCTTCTCGAGCGCCGCGATGTCGCGCTTCACCTGCGCCGTATAGAGCGTGTTGATGCGGTGCCAGGTCGCCATGTCGTTGAAATACCACACCGGAATACGCCGCTTGCCGTCCGCCGTCTGCGATCCGAGCCCGAAATGCGGCATGACCTCGGCGATCGAGAGCAGCCGGTCGAAATCCGTGCCGCCGACATGAACGCCGGTCGAGCTCAGAATATCGGACAGGCGATCGGCGGCGCGCGCGCGCTCGGGCGACAGGCGCACGACGGTGAAATCGGAGGTGCCGCCGCCGATGTCGACGACGAGCGCCAGCTCTTCCGACGCGATCCCGCTCTCGTAGTAAAGCGCCGCGGCGACCGGCTCGAACTGGAACTCGATGTCGGAAAAGCCCTGCGCGCGGGCCGCTTCCTCCAGCTGGTCCTGGGCAGCCCGATCGGCCGCATCGTCTTCGTCGACGAACCGCACCGGGCGCCCCATCACGACCTGATCGAGAGAGATCGCCCCTTCGCCCGCCAGGGCGGCGCGCTTCGCCTCGGCTTCGAGCTTGTGCCTCATATGCTCGAGGAAGCGCCCGATGATGTCGACGAAGGAGAGCCGCTCGCGGCGCACCGGGGTCGTCTCCTCCATGAGGGACGAGCCGAGGATCGATTTCAGCGCCCGCATGAAGCGGCCTTCCGCACCATCGGTATATTCGAAGATCGCCTCGCGTCCGAAATAGGTCCGGCCGTCTTCCATGCTGAAGAACAAGGCCGAGGGCAGCGTCGGCGCGCCGCCCTCCAGCGCAAGCAGCCTCGGGCCGGCATTCGTGCCGGCCGCGCCGGCAAGGCCGAGAGTCGAATTCGTCGTTCCGAAATCGAGGCCGGGATAAAGTCGGGTCATGGCAGGGGCTCAATGGCGCGAAATCGATCGGTCCCTCGCCCTGCGCGCGGCACGGATCGGTCCGACGGATCTGATGTCCTTGGGAGAACGGGGACGAGAGCCCCGGAAGCGAGCGCCGTGTCTAGCCGAAGGGGACGGCGATGAGAACCCCGTTTCGGTGCATGGAAGCCAACGCGCCGTTGCGCTTGACGGCGCGGGTGGCTATCAGCCCACGATTGCGGACAGACCCGATCCCCTTTCAGACAGGCCCTTTCCTCATGCAACTCCTCGATGGCAATACGCAGATCCCCGCCGGCAAGATCGCGGCGATCGCGACGGTTCTCGAACGGCGGATGGACGCGCCCCTCCCCGAAGCCGGAATCGACGCGCGGGCCGGCTGGACGATCCGGCGGGTCGAAGCGCCGCGCCTCGACGATTATCTCGATCTCTACCGGCGTATCGGCGCCTCGCACCTGTGGTACGGACGGCTGACCCAGACGGAGGCGGAGGTCGCGGCCTATCTCGCGGCCGAAACGACGGCGATCTTCACGCTCGAGGTCGACGGCGCGGCCGAAGGCATCATGGACCTCGACTTTTCGGCGCCCGGCGTCTGCGAGCTCGTCTATTTCGGCGTGACACCGGGCCTGACCGGCTCGGGCGCCGCCCGGTTCATGATGGCCCACGTGCTGTCGTTCGTGGGACAGAGCGGAACGGACAAGCTCTGGCTCCACACCAACACGATCGATCACCCGCGCGCGATGGCGTTCTATCGTCGCTCCGGCTTCGTGCCGGTCAGCCAGCATCTGGAACTGGCCGACGATCCGCGCCGCACCGGGCTCTATCCGCGCGAGAGCGCGCCGCAGGTGCCGCTGTTCGCGACCTCGCGGCCGGATCGGGACCGCGATTGAGACCGCCCTGCCCTTGCGCATGAGCCGAAATCGGCGTCATGCATCTCCCGCAAGGCGAACGGAGACGATCGATGAGCCGACTGGCAGACGTGCGGACTGACGAACGGGCCGCGCTCGATCCCCGCCGCTGGATTACCCTTTCGGTGCTTCTGCTCGCCGGCTTCATGAACCTTGTCGACGTCACCATCGTCAACGTGGCGATTCCGAGCCTCATCGACGATCTGTCCGCCTCGAGTTCGCAGATCGAATGGGTGGTCGCCGCCTATATCCTCGCCTTCGCCCTGGGCCTGCTTCCCTTCGGGCGGCTCGGCGACGTGGTCGGGCGCAAGCGCATGTTCCTCCTCGGCGTATCGGGCTTCACGGTCGGATCGGCACTGTGCGGCCTTGCGCCCACCACCGGATTTCTCATCGCGGCCCGGCTGATGCAGGGCACGTGCGGGGCGATGATGATGCCGCAGGTGCTCGCCCTCGTTCAGGTGACGTTCCCGCGCGAGGAACGCGGCTTCGCCTTCTCTCTGTTCGGCGTCACGGCGGGGATGGCGGCGGTCACCGGGCCGCTGCTCGGCGGCGTTCTCATCGGCGCCGATCTCTACGGCCTCGTCTGGCGGCCGATCTTCCTGATCAACATCCCCGTGGGCATCTTCGCGCTGGTCATGGGGTGGCGGCTGATCCCGGCGACGAAGCGCAGCGCCTACCAGCCGATCGACGTCGTCGGCGTCGCGCTTGCGGCGCTCACCGTCTTCGCCATCGTCTTTCCGCTGGTGGAGGGACGCGAGTTCGGCTGGCCGCTCTGGTGCTTCGGGATGATGGCGGCGAGCCTGCCCCTCGCCGTTTCGTTCGTCAGCTGGGAAGCGCGCCGCGCGCGGCGGCACGAGACGCAGCTCGTGCCGGTCGGACTGCTCGCGAACCGGCATTTTCTGCTCGGCCTGTCCATGACAGCGACCCTGTTTGCCGGCATTCCCGGCTTCTTTTTCGTCATCGCGCTGTTTCTGCAGGTCGGCTTCGGCTTCACCGCGCTTCAGTCCGGCCTGACGACGGTGCCGTTCTCCGTCGGCGTCTTCGTCGCCTCGCTGGTCTCGGGCCGCTTCGGATCTTCCCATGCCAAGGCCCGGCTCGTCGCCGGGCCGCTGATCCTCGCCGCCGGCATGGCGTTCCTGCTCTTCGTCGCCTCGGGGGCGACGACCGCGATCGATCATTGGGTGTTCACGGGACCGCTGGTGATCGCCGGACTCGGCATGGGCATTACGGTCGCGCCGCTGTTCGCCACCATCCTGACCGTCGTGAAGGATCAGGATGCGGGATCGGGATCGGGTGCGCTGCAGACCTTCCAGCAGATCGGCGGCGCGCTCGGCGTTGCGGTGCTCGGGCAGATTTTCTTCGGCGCGCTCGCCGGCGGCACGACGCCTGACGACTACAGGGCGAGCTTCATGGCGACGCTCTACCTGCAGGTGGCGCTGTTCCTGCTTCTCGCCGTTCTCGCCTCGCGCCTGCCCGCGGACGATGCGCGGCTGAACTGACACGAGCCCCTGTGAACGAAAAAGGGCCCCGCCGGCAACGCCGGCAGGGCCCTCGAGAACGGCGCGATCGTCGAGACGACGGTTAGGCGGTCGCCTTGGCGTACATCTCCTCGACATACTCCCAGTTGATCAAATTATCGACGAAGGCCGACAGATATTTCGGGCGCGCGTTGCGGTAGTCGATATAGTAGGAATGCTCCCACACGTCGACGCCGAGGATCGGCGTCGCGCCGTGCACCAGCGGGTTCTCGCCGTTCGGCGTCTTCATGATCTCGAGCTTGCCGTTCTTGACCGCGACCCAGGCCCAGCCCGAACCGAACTGGCCGGCGCCCGCGGCCTCGAAATCGGCCTTGAACTTGTCGTAGCCGCCCAGATCGCTCTGGAACGCCTTTTCGAGCGAGCCCGGCAGGCTCTTGCCGCCGCCGTTCGGCTTCATCCAGTTCCAGAAGTGGACATGGTTGTAGTGCTGAGCCGCATTGTTGAAGAGCGGCTGGTTGGTCCCGTGCGAGGCCTTGACGACCTCCTCAACCGACTTGTCCGCCATGCCGGCGTCTTCGGCCAGCTCGTTGCCCTTCGTCACGTAGGCATTGTGATGCTTGTCGTGATGAAATTCGAGCGTTTCCTTGGACATGTAGGGTCCGAGCGCATCGTAGGCATAGGGAAGGTCTGGAAGCGTAAACGCCATGGGTCTCTCCATCATTTCGTTCGGTCGTCGGGATCGGCGGCCGAAAGCAGAACGTGGCCGCGAACCGTTGCTGTCAAATTTAGAGGGGCAGGCGCCGAATTCCACCGGGCGCCTGCGTGAAATCCCCATGACAATCCGGCGCCGTCGCGCGTCGCCTCAATGCGCCTCGCCCTTCGCATAGGACCAATAGAGATCCCGCGCCCGGCGATAGAAGCTGCCAGGCTGGAACGAGACGGTCTCGAAGCGCGTGATCGGGACGACCTTGGAATGGTTGCCGGTCGAAAACAGCTCGTCGGCCTCCAGGAAATCCTTCGGCCGAAGCGATCTCTCGATCACCTCGACGCCGTCGGCGCGCAGGCGCTCGATCACCCGGGCGCGGGTGATGCCGGACAGGAAGCAGCCATTGGCGATCGGCGTCATCACGACGCCGTCCTTGGCGAGGAACACGTTGGACGTGGCGGTCTCGGCGACATTGCCGAGCATGTCGCACATCAGCGCATTGTCGAACCCGCGCGCGCGGGCCTCGGTGATGGCGCGGCCGGAATTGGGGTAAAGGCAGCCGGCCTTGGCGTCGGTCATCGCGACCTCCGGGGTAGGACGGCGAAACGGCGACAAGGCGAGCGTGAAGCCGGTCGGCTCCAGCATCGGGGATTCGAAGAGGTAGAGGCTGAAGACCGTGGACCCTTCGTCGGGCGGCACGCCCATGAAGCCGCCCTGTTCCGCCCAGTACATCGGCTTGATGTAGATCGCGGTCTGTCCATCGAACCCCGCAATGCCCTCGTGCGCGAGTGCTTCGATCGCATCCGGCGTCATGGTCGGCGCCAGTCCCATCGCCTCGGCCGAACGGTTCACCCGCTGGCAGTGCAGGTCGAGATCGGGCGACAGGCCGTCGAACCATCGGGCTCCGTCGAACACCGAACTGCCGAGCCAGAGCCCGTGCGTGGCGGGGCTGACGCAGGCGAACGCCCCCTCGTGCCAGGCCCCGTCGAACCAGGTGCGCGAGCGTCGCGCCGGCTGCGTGTCTTGCTGTTGAGCCATCGTGGTCGCTTCAGCCTCTCTGCGTGGGATTGCGTTTCGGTTTGGTTAACGCGGCGCAGCCGCCGTTAGACAGGGGCCCCGCAGCCAAAGACAATGATCGTTCGTCATCAACTCGGCGTGACATCGGCGCGCCGCACGGGAACTGTCTGTATCAATCGGGGCTTATGCCACGAAAGAACAGGTGTAAGTGCCAAAAGAGCACGACATCGGCAAGGCTGGAGATTACCCATCATGACTTCGCACCCCTCGCGACGTGCCTTTCTCACGGGCCTCGGCCTGACCGCGGGCGCGGCGCTCGCCGGCTGCGCACCGTCCGGACCGCGCGCCCGGATTATCGGCATGTCCGCCTTCGACGGCCAGGGCGGCGCATCGGTCTACGACAGCAACCCGGCTTCGTCCTACGGCGCGCCGAGCGCGCGCTACCGCGAGATGTACGATGCGATGTTCGACGAGGGCTATCGCATTCCCGCGATCAATCTGTCCCGGGTCGACCCGATCTACTATCGCCGCGAGGTGGCCGACCCGACGGGCGAGGCCCCCGGGACGGTCGTCGTCGACACCGCCAACAAGTTCGCCTACGTGGTCCAGCCCGGTGGCCGCGCCATGCGCTACGGCGTGGGCGTTGGACGGGCCGGCATGGAATGGTCGGGCCGTGCCAAGATCCAGTGGAAGAAGAAGTGGCCGACCTGGACGCCGCCCGCCGAGATGATCGCCCGCAAGCCCGAGCTCGCCGAATATTCCGCCGCGAACGGCGGCATGGAGCCGGGCATCGGCAATCCGCTCGGCGCACGGGCGCTGTACCTGTTCCAGAACGGCAAGGACACGCTCTACCGCCTGCACGGCTCGCCCGAATACTGGACGATCGGCACCAACGATTCGTCGGGCTGCATCCGCTTCATGAACCAGGACATCATCGATCTCTACGACCGCGTGCCGTCGGGCTCGCAGGTTCTGGTGCGTCAGGGCGGAATCGTCTGATCGAGGCGGGCTCGGCGGTTCGGGGCCCTTTCGAACATCAGGTCGTTTCACGGACGGGTCGCGCCATGCGGCCCGTTTCTCGTTCCGCGCCCTTTCCGCGCAGCCGGCCCCGCTTCGGGCGCGCCGCCGGAACGGGGCGGGCGCTTTCCCGTTTGACCTGTCAAGGCACGACGCGCGGTGAGCGGCGTCTTCTTTCTTCGAAACCGAAAGGTACGAGCGATGCAGCATGATGTTCTGGGCTTCGACGAACTTGGCGAGACCGAGCTGAAGGAGGTCGAGGTCGGCGAGATCAAGCTGCTTCTGGCCAGGGACGGCGACCGGGTGTTTGCGACCGGCGCGAAATGCACCCACAAGGGCGCGCCGTTGAAGAACGGCACCCGGGTCGGCAACAGGGTCGTTTGCCCCTGGCACCACGCCGTGTTCGATCTGGAGACCGGCGATCACGCCGAGCCTCCTGGACAGGGTTGCCTGGCGCGCTTCGCCGTCTCCGTCGAGAACGGACGGATCCTGGTGGAGGTCCCGGACAAGGCAGGGATGACGAGGCCGGAGGTTCCGGCCGACGCGCGCAAGACCGGCGGCGAGCGCGTGTTCGCCATCGTCGGCACGGGCGCTGCGGGCCTTGCCTGCGCCCAGGAACTCGTGCGCCAGGGGTTCGACGGCCGGATCGTGATGATCGGCCCGGAAAACACGCCCCCCTACGACCGGACCGATCTTTCCAAGGCTTATCTCAAGGGGTCGTCGAGCCCGGAGAAGGTGGTGCTTGCAAGCGTCGACGAACTTCAGGCACTGAAGATCGAACGGATCGTGGCGAACGTCACGCGGATCGATGCCGGGGATCGCCGTCTCGTTCTCGAGGGAAGGGGCGCGCCGACCGAACTCACCTATGATGCGTGTTTCGCAGCGCCGGGCAGCGGCGTGGCCAAACTCCCCCTCGACAATGCCGACATGCCAAACGTCTTCTCGCTGCGCAGCCTCGCGGATGCGGAGGCGCTGGAAAGCGCGGCCGATGTCGAGACCGAGATCGTCGTCGTCGGCTCCGGCTTCATCGGCATGGAGGCGGCCGCGGCGCTGGCCGGCAAGGGCCGGACGATCACGGTCGTCACGCCGCAGACCTTGCCGTTCGCCTCCAAATGGGGTGATGCCGTCGCGCGGCAGATCGCCGGGCAGCACAGGGCCAAGGGCGTGACGCTGAAGCTCGGCGCGAAGGTTACGGCGATCAAGGCCCTCGACGGCATGGCGACGGGCGTTTCCACCGACGACGGGGAGACGATCGACGCCGGCATGATCATCCTGGCGATCGGGGCGAAACCGAACCTCGACGCGTTCGGCGAACTTGCGAAAGACGGCAAGGTCGCGGTCGACGCCACCTTGAAGGCGGCGGACGATCTGTGGGTCGGTGGCGACGTGGCGAGCTTCCCGCTCTACAAGCGCGGCTATTCCACCCGGATCGAGCACTGGCGCGTCGCCGAACAGCATGGCCGGCACGCCGCGCGCGCGATGCTCGGCGACGATCGCCCGTTTTCCGGGGTCCCGTTCTTCTGGTCGGCGCAATACGGCCCGATCCATTATGTCGGCCACGCGGAAAGCTATGACGACATCCATATCGAAGGCGACGTCGCCGAGGGCAGCTACACCGCGTACTATATCAAGGACGAAAAGGTGATCGCGGCGATCGGACGGGGCGACGACGACGTGACCGCCGATCTGCATGGCGTGATGCTGTCCGATCCCTGCCCGAGCGTGACATCGCTGAAGGCCGTGGAATGGAAACCGAAGGCGCTGATCGGCTGACCGGCCAACCGGCACATTCTGGAAACGGAAACGACAGGGCGCGCGATCGATCCTCGACGCGGGCCCTGTTTCGGTTCGAACCTCCGGTTCTAGCGAAGACGACCGCGCCGATCGTCGAGATCCGTCAGCCGGGATTCCAGATTCTGCTCGCGCACCATGCCCGGTATGAGGAACAGATCGATGATCTGGCCGATGAAGAGGAAGCCGAACGTCAGGAGCCAGATCAGCCCCGAGATCGGACGCCCGTTATAGAAGCGGTGAATGCCGCAGACGCCGAAGAAGCACGACCCCCACAAGAGGTAGGAGACGAGTTGCGACTTGCGTTCGGGGACCGGTCGATCGATCGCCATCAACGAACCCGATCGTTCTCGTAGCCGGATATGCGCCGCGCCATGTTCTGCTCGCGCACCATGCCGGGAATGAGGAACAGGTCGATGAGCTGGCCGATGCCGAGAAGGCCTCCGGTCAGGAGCCAGAGCAGCCCCGTCCACGGCCGCCCGAGATAGAAGCGGTGCAGCCCGCACACGATGAACAGGCAGCAGAACCACAGGAGGTACGAGGTGGCCTGAGACTTTTCGTTCATCTGGTTCGCTCCATCAGGGTGAGGCCCGCACGCGATTGCCGCCGGCTCGCTCGGAATGTGGTGCGGCACGGCCGCCAGTCAAAGAGCCACGGCGTCAGTTTTCAGGCCTTTTCCGTGGGAAGGGGCACGAGAGCCGCCTTCAGCGGCCTTTCTTGAAGCTTCCGAGAATGCCGCGGACGATCGCCGTCGTCACCGTCGAGGCGACCGTGCGCCCGACCTGCTTCATGATCGTCTCCGTCACCGTCTGGCGCTGATATCCGGAGGAGGAGCGGGCGCGCCCGCGCGGCGCGGGACGGCGCGGCGCGGACGGCTCCCCGTCGTCGTAATCCTGCCTGTCGTCGCGCCCGCCCCAGCCGAGATCGGGCAATTGGAAGCCGGTGCGCGTGCGCTCCGGCGCCTCGTTCGACGCCGCCTCTTCCGCCCGGCGGCGGGCAGCGTCGGCACGCTTCTCGTTTTCGTCGCGGCGCCGCCTCTCCGCCGCCGCCTCCTCGCGCGCCCTCGCCTCCGCCTCGGCCTTCAGATCGGCTTCGGCGCGGCCGATCAGCATTTCGTAGGCCGATTCACGATCGACCGGAACATCGTAGCGACCCGCGACATGGCTCCTGGCGACGAGATCGGCGCGCTGTTCGTCGGAGATCGGCCCCAGACTGGCGGCGGGCGGGCGCATGAGGGTGCGCTCGACCATGGAGGGAACGCCCCTCGCCCCGAGGGTCGAGACCAGCGCTTCGCCGACGCCCAGATTGGTGATCGCCTCGAAGGCGTCGAATTCCGGGTTCGCACGGAAGGTGTCGGCGGCGGTCTTCACCGCCTTCTGCTCGCGCGGGGTATAGGCCCTGAGCGCATGCTGGATCCGGTTGCCGAGCTGGGCGAGCACGCTGTCGGGCACGTCGAGCGGGTTCTGGGTGACGAAATAGATGCCGACGCCCTTGGAGCGGATCAGCTTGACCAGTTGCTCGACGCGCTCGAGCAGGATCCGGGGCGCGCCGTCGAACAGGAGATGGGCCTCGTCGAAGAAGAAGACGAGCCTGGGCTTTTCCGGATCGCCCACCTCGGGCAGCTCCTCGAACAGTTCCGACAGGAGCCAGAGGAGGAACGTCGCGTAGAGCCTCGGGCTCATCATCAGCCTGTCGGCGGCCAGGACATTGACGATTCCGCGACCGTCCCGGTCATGCGCCATGAGATCGGCGATCTTCAGCGCCGGCTCGCCGAAGAACCGATCCGCGCCCTGCTGCTCCAGAACCAGAAGCGAGCGCTGGATCGCGCCCACCGAGGCCTTGGCGACATTGCCGTACAAGGCGGACACCTCGGAGGCGTTCTCGGCCAGATGGGCGAGCATCGCCTGAAGGTCCTTCAGGTCGAGAAGCAGCAATCCCTCGTCGTCGGCGATCTTGAAGGCGATGTTGAGAACGCCTTCCTGAGCGTCCGACAGCTCCATGAGCCGGGCCAGAAGCAGCGGCCCCATCTCGGACACCGTGGTGCGGACCGGATGGCCCTTCTCGCCGAAGATGTCCCACAGGGCGACGGGGTAATAGTCGCGATAATAGGGATCGAGACCGATCTCGCCCGCTCGCCTGGTGAGGAAATCCTTCTCCTCCCCGCGCACCGCGATGCCGGACAGGTCGCCCTTGATATCGGCGCAGAACACCGGCACGCCGGCTTCGGAAAAACCCTCGGCGAGTACCTGCAGCGTCACGGTCTTGCCGGTTCCGGTGGCGCCGGTGACGAGGCCGTGCCGGTTGGCGAGCTTCAGGTCGAGATATTCGCCCTTCTTGTTGGCACCGGACGGGTCCCGGCTTGTCCCGAGAAAGATCTTTCCGTGTTCGAGCATGGTCGGCCTCCCGGGTTCGTCGGACCCGTTCGGTGTAGCCCCAAGCCGCCCTGGCGAACAAGCGCCCGGCCGCTTCCTGCGCGATCCATCGGAACGGGCCGGCGTCAAGGCCATGAGGGCGAGTTGTAATATGACAACACACCCTTTACGCATCGAGGAAACCCCGCTGCGTGCGAGTTTCCTTGCCGCCGGCAAGGCGTAGGTCTGCCGGGGCGTTCGAACGGAAAGCCTGTCCGACGATCCGAAGTTTGCCGGTGCCGGCTTTTTAAGGTCTCAATTTGTCTCGACAATTACGGATAGGCAGGACAGGCAGGCGCGCAATCCGCTCCTTGCCCGGCATCCTGCTTCATAGGGGACGTGGAAGGTCCGCGGGGATCGACGCCGATCGTTTCGGCACAGTGGCAAGGCATATGACGTTATGAGCCTCGGCAACAACGCCGGCCCATCGAAGCGGTTCCTGCAGTGGAGCCGCCTGTCCTTCCCGTGGGCGCGTCTGCGTCCGGGCCGGTTCACGCACGCCATGTTGCGGCCCTCCCTGCTCGTTCACCTGACGACGCTGACGCTGATCGTGCTTGCGCCCGCACTGCTCTTCAGCGCCTTTCTCATCTTCCGGTTCTCCGAACAGCAGGAGGAACTCGCGCGCTCGCAGGTCTACGACATGGCCGAGATCGTCTCGAACGCATTCGACCGCGAAGTCGTCGCGCTTCTGGCGACGGCGCGGGTGCTCGCGACCTCCGGCGCCATCGAGGAGGAGAATTTTCCGTCCTTCCGCAACCGCTCCGTGCGAGCGCTGAAGGATAGCGGGATCGTCGCCGATCTCGTCGACGACGAGGGCATGGTCGTGATCTCGACGGCACCAACGCAGACCGACGAGCCGGCGATCCAGCAGCACGAGCGCGACGTCGTCTCGGCCGCGCGCGAATCGGGCAATGCCGGCGTATCCGGCGTCGCCTACGATCCGCGAATCAAGCGCGCCGTGTTCCTCGTCGCCGTGCCGACGTCGGACGCGCCGGGCTCGCGCTTCGTCGTCGTCCTGACCAAGCCGCTCGAGAGCCTCGAACGGGTCATCGAGAAAGGCAGCCTTCCCGGGGCATGGTCGGTCGTCGTCGAGGACCGGGCCGGGAAGAAGATCTTTTCCGCAGGGGCGGCCGACGGGCAGATGTTCGGTCCGCGCGTCTTCGCCGCCGAAAGTCTCGATGCACCCCCCCATGCCGGTGGCGGGGCGGAAGAGCAGATCGTCGCCGCCAACACGTCGTACCTGACGGGATGGCGCTCGACCGTCTCGGTTTCGACCGAGATCATCGAGCGGCCGATCATGCGGTCCTGGTACGCGCTCATCGCCGTCGGCCTCATCCTGACCGGTTTCAGCATCGTCCTCGGCATCCTGACGGGCCGGCGCGTGGCAAGGCCGATCCTCGAGCTTTCCCGCCAGGCGCGGGCGATCGGGCGCGGCGAGCCGGCCGTGACGGTCACCACCAATATTGCGGAAATCGGCGACGTGTCGAAAGTCCTCAACCGCGCCTCGCGCGAGCGGATCGAGGCGGAGGAACAGACCAGGCTCCTGATGCGCGAGATGACGCACCGCGCCAAGAACCAGTATGCCCTCGTGGCCGCGATCGCCCGGCGGGCCGCGCGCGAAAGCGCCGACACGGGGCAGTTTCTCGACACCCTGTCGGACGCCCTCGCCTCGCTCGCGCGTTCGGCCGATCTCCTGTCGAGCCAGAACTGGGAAAGCGTCGAGCTTTCGGCCCTCATCGACAACCAGTTGTCCGCGTTCGGCGTCCAGACCCGGCGAATCCGCTATTCGGGGCCGAAGCTCAGGGTGAATGCCTCCGTCGCCCAGACCATCGGCCTGGCGCTGCACGAGCTTGCGACCAATGCGGCCAAATACGGGGCGCTGTCCGTCGACGACGGTGTCGTAACGATCGACTGGTCCTACGACGACGTTTTCAGGATGGAATGGCGCGAGACCGGCGGACCACCGGTGAAGCCGCCGACGCGCTCCGGCTTCGGCACCTTGGTGACCCAGAAGATGACCTCGCGCGGTCTCGGCGGCAAGGTGAGCATGTCGTTCGCCGAAACCGGCGTCGTCTGGAGCCTCGAAGCCCCGACGGAAAGCGCCGAGCCGGTCACCGGCAAACATGGGGACTGAACGGCTCGCAAGGTTACCACCGCATCCGGACGCTGATATGGAACGGGCCCGGATCACGACGTGACCGCGCTGCCCTGACCGGTGCCGCGGCGCTTTTCAGCCTGGAGACGAGATTTGAGATGATCCACGCATACGTGCCGGACGGCGCGCGAATGGCGCGACGATCGATCGAGGTCACGAACGAATCCGTGCCCGAAGACGCTGTCTGGATCGATCTTTCAGACCCGACGGGCGAGGAAATCGCCAGGGTCGAGACACTCGTCGACGCCGTCATTCCCTCGCGCGCGGAAATGATGGAAATCGAAATCTCGAGCCGGCTGTACAGCGACGATGGGGCGGTGGTCCTCAACATCCCGGTGCTTCACGGTCTGAACAGCGAACGGCCGTCATTTTCGCCCATCACCTTCCTTCTGGCGGCAGGGCGGCTCGTGACGATCCGCTACCACGATCCGGCTAGCTTCAGGATCTTCGCCGCGCGTCTGTGCCACGATCCCTCGATCATCGGCCTCGACAAGGACGACAAGCCCCTTCCGGGCAGCGCGTCCTCGGTGATGCTTGCGCGGGACGGTGATCGCCAGGGCGACCAGATCCTCGTCGGTCTTCTCGAAACCATCGTCGACCGCATCGCCGATCTTCTGGAGATCGTATCCGGAGACCTCGACCAGATCGCGGCCGACATCTTCTCGTCGTCGACGAACAAGCGGCCGACGGGAACACCGGAGTTCAAGAAGATCCTGCAGCGCATCGGCGCCGCCGGCGACCTTGCCTCCCGGGTTCGCGAGGCGCTGGCCACCTTCGATCGCCTGAGCCCGTTCCTGCAGCTTGCCTTCGAGGGGCGCGACGACACCCTTCAGGGCCTGAGGCGGCGCCTGAAGATCATGTCGCGCGACGTGCATTCGCTCAACGATTTCTGCTCGTTCCTGTCGAACAAGACGACCTTTCTCCTGGACACGACCGTCGGCATGATTTCGATCGAGCAGAACGGCATCATCAAGGTGTTCTCCATCGCTTCCGTCGCGTTCCTTCCGCCGACGCTGATCGCCTCGATCTACGGCATGAACTTCCGGCTGATGCCCGAGCTCGACTGGTCCTTCGGCTACCCGATGGCGATCGTCTTGATGGTCATGTCGGGGCTCCTGCCGACGCTCTACTTCCGCATGAAGGGCTGGTTCTGAACGCGACCGGCATCGCCGGTGCCGGCTCCATCCATATCGGGTCCGATCATCGGATCGATGCTTCAGCGGCAGAAGGTCTTCTCGCGCTCGCGGGCGTCGAGATGGAAGTGATTGCGGTGGAGATAGTCGTAGCCGGGGCCGAGAACCGTGCCGAACCAGCGGCAGGCCGAACGCCTGACCTTGGTCTGGAAGGCCTGTTCGCGCGGTGAGAAGATGCCCTTCTTCTCGACGTCGATCGCCTCGCCGTTCGCCATGACGAAGGCGGCGACATCGAGCGCGTTGCCGGTGGCGTGCTGGGACAGCCCGCCGGACCCCGCAACGCGCGAGCACCGGTAGGAGGACGAATTCCTGAGCGCGACGAGGTGCGAGCCGAGCGCGGAGCGGGCCGCCGGCTTCACCTCCTGGTCGACCCAGCGGGAAATCCGGAACACCGCGTCGCAGTTGAGGGTCGCGGCGGGCGACATCGCGACGCCCTTGGCGATCCGCGTGACCTTGATCGGGTTCGGGATGCCGCAGCTCTTGCTGGCGCGGATCGGCGACGGCTCGGTGAACTCGACGCCGAGCTGCACGAGAGCGGCGCGGCAGAGCGCCTCCTTCTTCGACAGGTTGCGCCAGCCGGAGGGCGTTCCGGTGACCGGTGGAGCCGTGCGCCGGACGGGCTCCTCGAGGCGCGGCGCGGGCGCGCGCTCGAGAGAGGCATAGGCCGCTTCCACGCGCACGGGTGTGCGGCGCTCGAGGCGGCGGCGATCGGCCTCGGTGACGGCTCCCGGCGTCACGGCCTTCATGGCGGCCCACGGGTCCCGGCGCGGCGGCTCGGGCTCCGTCGTTCCCCCGAACAGGGTATCGGCGTCGCGCATCGGCACGGGAACCGGCGGCGCTGCGGGCGGCTGGGTCTCACGCAGCATCTGCGGCGGGGCAAGGGTCGGCGCCTCCTGCGAGACCGGCAGAAGCGCACTTGGCTGCGGCGTCGGCACGCTGAGCCCGACCAGATCGTTGGCGAGCGAATCGGCGGCGGCGGCCTCCGGGACGATCTCCGGGACGGGGTTTGCCTGCGGGATGATCTGCGGCGCGGGCGCCAGCTGCAGCGGCGCCACGTTCGTGTCGATCATGTCGACGGCGGACGGGCTCGGCCGATAGGCTTCGCCGGGCGCCGGCATGGCCCCGCCCCAGACGAGCGTTCCCTGTTGCTGGGAAAGGGCCGGCGTCACCGCAAGGCCAAGCGCCGCTACCGTCGCAACGCGGGCCGCAATCGCGCCCACGCAAATCCGCAAAACCATGCCCCGGGGTCCTTATGATGCTGTCGAGCTTCTGGACCGAGGGTTTAAATCAACGCGGTTAGCGAAGACTGAAGACGCACCGGAATTTTCCGTGTTCGCAGCCGGGATTAGGCTGGGCGATCACGGGGATAGGGTGCGAACGCGCATGCGCTTCCCATCCCTGCGGAACCGGACGGGGAACGCGGCGCGCCACGGCGGCGGCGGGTTCAGTCCGACGCGCGATCCGTCACGGTGTTCGCGTCGTTGAGGTCCCAGTCGTAGCGATAGCCGACGATCTCGGCATCGGGCGAGGCGAGCCATTCGGCCCGCTCGCCTTCGGCATAGGATCTCATATAGGCCAGAATGTTGTCCGGCCCGCCGAAATCGCCGGCGTACCAGTCGAAGATCTTCGAAGCGAGGAGGTTTCCCGAACTCGACTGGCGAAGACCGCGATCGGAATTGACGTAGCCGCGCGCCGCCGCGTCGAGATCGGCATCGAGGGTCTTGGCGGTGAAGGGCGCAGCCTGCAGGTCGGGACATCCGATCGACGCGCAGTTGACCGCGTAATGGACCCTCGCATCGCCCATCGGGCGCAGGATCGAATGCTCGATATCGTCGAGCGACAGCTCCGATCCCTTGATCGTGACGAGATCTGCCGACCAGGGACCGATATCGAACGCCGAGGAGAGCGAGGCGAACAGGCCCTTCTCCCCGCCGGTCTCGATCTTGATGTCGCGGATCGTCTCGACCGGATAGCGATCGAGAACAACGTCGAGCGTCAGGGCATTGTAGAGATTGGTGTAGAAGGCGAACTTCTGGGGCGCCGTGAGGGCGTCGACGTCGAGCGCCGTCCAGCCGGCGATCATGTCCTTCAGCGCCTGATGGTCCGTATCCGTGACATCGCCGTAGCGGACGCGGTTGAGCCCGTCCGGATCGTCGACGACGTACCGGCCGAGAAATTCGGCATAGGGCTGCCAGTCGAGTTCCACCGTCTCGCGCGTCGCATGGCCGGCAAATGTCTCGGCGATCGCCCGGTCCGCCCGATCGTTCAGCCCCGCCGCATCGAACGGCACGGCTTCGAACGCCGATGCCTTTCCGGGGAGCGCGAGAAGGGAGACGGCGAGCAGGAGCACGGCGCATACGCGCGTTTTCGGGACGGAACCCAAGATCGGGCCTCGCAGATAAGGTTGGTCGCGCAAAGATCCGTCTCCTCGATCGTCCGAAATCGAACCTCCGGCGGTCGCCGGGTCATGGGATTGTTCGTCCTGAACGCGGAAACGTTACCTCCCGGCCTTGCGGGGATTTCGATCCGTCCAGGAAGGCGGGACGGATGAGAGGACCGGAACGCGTCACTCGGCTGCCGTCGGAACCGTCTCGCGCAGGGTCTCGCGACCCTGGATCGATCCGGCGATGACGCCGCCGCCGAGAACTTCTGCGCCGGCTCCCTCCTCGGCGTAGAAGACGCAGGCCTGGCCCCGCGCCACGCCATATTCGGCGGCGAGAAGCTCGACCAGGAAGCCGCCCTCCCCGTCGGAAACGATCTTCGCCGGGCTCGGCGGGCGCGTCGAGCGCAGCTTGACGTAGATCTCGCGGCCTTCGCACGCATAGGCAAGCGGGGTTTCGAGGCCCAGCCAATTCACGTTCCGAAGGCGCACGGCATGGGTGGCGAGCGCCTCGCGCGGGCCCACGACCACACGACGCGATTGGGCGTCGAGCCTGACGACGTAGAGCGGCTGGCCTGCGGCGACGCCCAGCCCCCGGCGCTGACCGATGGTGTAGTTGATGATGCCCTCGTGGCGCCCCAGAACCGTGCCGTCCACATGGACGATGTCGCCCGGATCGCCGGCCTCGGGGCGAAGCTTGCGGATCAGATCGGAATATTTGCCGGCAGGCACGAAGCAAATATCCTGGCTGTCGGGCTTGGAGGCGATGGCAAGCCCGTGCCGTGCCGCGATCTCGCGGGTCTCGTCCTTGGTGAGCGAGGCGAGCGGAAAGCGCAGCACGTCGACCTGCGCCTGGGTCGTGCCGTAGAGAAAATAGCTCTGGTCGCGGTCGAGATCGAACGGGCGATGCAGGCTGCGATGCTCGCCGCGCCTGCGGCTTTCGATGTAGTGGCCGGTCGCCAGCGCGTCCGCGCCCAGATCCATCGCGGTCTTCAACAGGTCGCGAAACTTGACGGTCTGGTTGCATGCCACGCAGGGGATCGGCGTCTCGCCCGCCACATAGGCATCGGCGAAGGGATCGATCACGGCCTCGCGGAAGTTCTCCTCGTAATCCAGGACGTAATGGGGAACCCCGAGCAGGTCGCAGACGCGGCGCGCATCGCGAATGTCCTGACCGGCGCAGCAGGCGCCAGCCTTCGCCGGCGTGTCGCCCGCATCGTAGAGCTGAAGGGTGATGCCGACGACGTCGTACCCCTCTTCCTTCAGCATCGCGGCGGCGACGGACGAGTCCACGCCGCCGGACATGGCGACGATGACGCGCGTGTCCCGGGGGTCCTTGGCGATGTCGAGGCTGTTCAAAGGCGTGGACATGTCGGTCATGGTCATGGGTTTGCTGGCGCTCCGCCGGCCGGTCGTTGCGATGAGACGTGAGAGACACTTAAGCATTTTGTCCGGCCCGCGCAAAAGGGCGGGGGCAGGCGTTAACGCATCGAGGCCGCAAGGCCTGCATTCGACGCTTCACCGTTAACACCTGGGACGGCGGGATGGCGAAAAGAAGGAGTTCGTTTACCAAACGCAAGCTCTGAACGAAAGCTTACCCGTGGCTTGACGGATTCTTAGGAAGCCCCGGCTACCTTCAGGCTCGATTGGGTCGCTGTGTAGAGTAGAGAGTCCGATGGCCGATCAGGTTAGATCAAGAATTAAATATGTCATCGGCCCCGATGGGTCGCCGTTGACGCTGGCGGATCTTCCGCCATGCAACACGAGGCGCTGGGTGATTCGAAGAAAGGCGGAAGTGGTGGCTGCCGTTCGAGGCGGTTTGCTGAGCTTGGACGAGGCCTGCAGCAAGTATACGCTGACGGTCGAAGAGTTCCTGTCATGGCAGCTGTCGATCGACCAGCACGGCCTTGCAGGACTGCGCACGACGCAGATCCAGGAATATCGCGGCAAAGGCGATCTTCATTGATCTAGACGCGAAAACGAAACGTTTCGCTTCAAAAAGCCGGCCTCAGCGCCGGCTTTTTTCGTGTCCGAACGCGGCTTGGCGAGCGCGAGACCCAATGCCCCGCAAGGCCCGCACATTGCCGGCGCCACCGCCTCGTGGGCCCTGTTTCAGCGCGCGTTTGACTCAACTCGCCCCACCGGGAATACTCGGCCATCACACGTCTGGAGGGACACGATGCGCCTGCCCGTTGTCGCCTTGCTCGCAGCCTTGTCGGCGTCCCCTGCGCTCGCCCAGGAGCCCGCGACGGCAAGCCCGGCTTCCGCGGAATTGCCCGGCCTTGCGGAGATGAAGGCCGCGATGCCGCGGCCGGTGCTCGCACCGGGCACGCCGGCCGGTGCGCGGGCGATCCGGGCCGCTCTCATCCCCTACGTCACCGCCGAGGCGTTCGAGAGCGGCATCGTCGCCATCACGCCGGTTTCGGACGGCTACAGGATCGACCTGTCCTTCCAGGATGTTCTCGACAGCCTGGCCGACACGACCGGGATCGCGATGACGGTGAGCGACTACGCTCTCCTCATCAGCGAACAGCCGGACGGGCAATGGTATGTGTCGATCTCCGGCCCGCTGGCGATCGCGATGAAGATGAGCGTCCCGCAGCCGGGAACGACCGGCGCGCGCATGGTCGATCGGTCCCTGCGCATGTCGGTCGAGGACACCGCGTTCGAAGGCTATTTCGATCCGAACCTGTTCGGCTATACTAGGAGCTACTGGGTCATCGGCACGGTTCGTCAGACAGAGACGACCGGCGAGTTCGTATCGACGAGCGAAACCGGACCCTCGACGATGGTCGCCGAAAGCCGCGAGGGCGGCAACGGAACGGTCGACATGGACGCGATCCAGACCATCGGCGCGACCCGACAGGCATTCGATCTTTCGGTCGATCCGGCGAACCCCGACCGGACCATCCCGGTTCTCATCACGTCGCAGGAGGCACGATCCGAGGTGACCGGCGAGGGCTTCGAGAGCCAGGATCTGGGGCGGCTTCTCCCCCTTCTCGTCGAACTGTCGCAAGAGCCGGAGAGGCCGGGGCTTCTTAAGGCGTTGCAGGCAGGCTTGACGGCGGCGCTCCCCGTCTTCGAACAATTCGCGATCGCCGCGACGATCGCCGGCGCGAAGGTCGATCTCGGCCCATTCGGCTCGGGCGAGATCGCGGCTATCGAGATGGACGTGGACATGGACGGCGCCGAAACGTCGGGCGCCTATTCCCTCGCCTACGACCTGACCGGTGTGTCCGTCGCTTCGCCCTTCATTCCCGCATGGGCAAGCCCCCTCGTGCCCGAGCGCCTGCGCATCGAACTGACGGCGTCCGACATCGATCTCGCCAATCCGGCGCGGACCGCCATCGAGAACCTTCGGCTCGACGCCGATGCGCCCCTCATCCCCTCCGCGTTCGAAACGATGGCGCAGCAGTTCGAAGCATCCGGACCGAGCTTCGGCATCAGCGATTCGCTTCTGTCCGGCAAGGATTACACCATCGATTATTCCGCCGCCTTCAAGGACGGCGCGACGACGATCGCGGTGGAGACGGACGGGCTCGACAGGATCATCGCCCATCTCCAGGCGGCCGGGGCGGACGTTCCCGAAGCCATGCAGGGCGTCAGCTTTCTGCAGGTCGCAAAAGGGTTCGCCAAGCCCTTCGACGACGGGCGGCACGAATGGATCGTCCATCTCGGCGCCGATGGTTCGGTGACCGTCAACGGTGCCATGCTGAAGGCGCCAGCCCCCGAACCGCTGCCGGGTTCCGGCAATTTGCCGCCGGCCATCGATCGTCTTTAAGCGGCGTCTGTCGGGAAAGCGCCGGACGCGAGCGTGCCGGTGCCGAGCCCCCGCCGTGTCGGGGAGAAGGGGACAGCGCATTCCCGGGTGGCGGGTCTGGCCGCCATTTGCGCCCGCGCGGGGCCGGTCTTCTCGAAAGCCTCGCGGGTTCGCCGCCCGGGGCCGGCGGCAAGATCCCCCTCGCCCGTAAGGAAGCCGATCTGCGGAGCGCCGGACGAGAAAGGCCGGACATTTTCCGCCCGGCCCCTCGTCATGATCTGGCGTCCCCGCCGATGGTTCCGTCCGGTCTCAGCCGACCTGAGACTGGACGAAGTTCTTCACGATCGACACGATGCCCTTGGACAGGAGATCGTCGAGCGCGTCGCAGAACGTGTCGACATGGCTTTCGTCGCAGATCAGCGGCGGCTGCAGCCGGATGACGTTCCGGTTGTATTCGGTGAAGGCGACCAGCACGTCGTAATCGCGCAGGAGCGCGGAGCCGATGAAGCCCGAGAGCGAACCCTTCAGCTTGTCGTCGAGAAGCGCCACCATCGGCCGGAGCGCCAGCGGCAGGGCCTGCGAGAAGTCCTGGAACTCGAGGCCGACCATGAGGCCCTGGCCGCGCACCTCCTTGATCAGCTTGGGGTACTTCAGGCGGATCGCCTCCAGGCGGTCCTTCAGATATCGGCCGGTTTCGGCCGAATTGCCGATGAGGTCCTCGTCGTAAAGGACGTTGAGGCCCTCGATGGCGGTGACGCAGGCCTCGCCGATGCCGCCGAAGGTCGCCTGGGCGTGGATCATCGCGGTCTTCGGCGTGCCGTAGGCCTTCATGTAGACGTCGCGTGTGGCGATCATCGCCCCGACCGGCGCCTTGCCGGCGCCGAGCGATTTGGCGAGCGCCGTAACGTCCGGCACCACGCCGTGATGCTCGAAGGCGTAGAACTTGCCGGTGCGCCCATAGCCGCACTGCACCTCGTCGGCGACCCAGATCACATTGTGCTTGTCGCACAGCGCACGCACGCCCTGCCAGTACTCGGTCGGCGCGGTGATGATGCCGCCGCCGCCCTGCACGGTCTCGAGCACCACGACGCCGATGTCGCTGTCGTTCTCGATGGCGCGCTTCAGGGCCGGCAGGTCGCCGAACGGCACCTTGTAGGTGTTGCCGACGAGCTTGAAATCACCCTGGTACAGCGGCGAATCGGTCAGCGAAAGAACGCCCTTCGACTTGCCGTGGAAGGAGTTCTCGGCATGGACGATCTTGCAGTTCTTGCGGCCCGAGGCACGCTCGGCGACCTTGACGGCCGCCTCCATCGCTTCCGATCCGGTCGAGCCGAGAAACACCATGTCGAGATCGCCCGGCGAGCAGGCCGCGATGTTCTTCGCGAGCGCCGAGGCGTACTGGGACAGGAACGCGATCGCGATCTCGTGGCGGTTCTCGTCCTGGAAGGAGCGGCGCGCCGCGATCACCCTTGGATGGTTGTGACCATGGGCGAGCGAGCCGAAGCCGCCGAAGAAGTCGAGAATCTTCCGGCCGTTCTGGTCGATGAAGTACATGCCCTCGGCACGCTCGACCTTCACCTTGTGAAATCCGAGCAGCTTCATGAAATGAAACTGGCCGGGATTGATGTGATCCTTGAACAGATCGGCCATCGTCTTGACGTCGAGGGCTTTCGCATCCTCGACGCTCAGAAGGTCCGGCTTTTTCGGTCCGGTCCGGTTCATGTCGAGGCTCGGGGCCTCGACCGTTGCACGATCGAGCATGATGCCTCTCCTTATTCGGCGGGTTGCATGACGGATGCGCGCTTGCCGGACGTGCCGGCGAGCTTGGCGCGATATTCGCTGTAGGCGGCGATGAGCATGTCCTCGTCGCGATATTGCGGAACCCAGCCGAGCTGTTCGCGCCCCTTGGTGACGTCGAGAACGCATTCCTCGTCGGCGATCAGGTATTGCTCGGGGTCCATCAGCGGCCGGTTGAGCCAGTCGAGCGCGTCGAGCGTCTTCTTCACGGCCCAGGCCGGCGTCGGGATCAGGATCGACTTCGATCCGGCATGGGCGATGAGATCGCCGAGAAGCTTTTTCACCGGCGGCGGGTTCAGAGAACCGAGATTGTAGGCCTCGTTCGGAACGCCCGCCTTCCACGCGAGGCGCGCGGCCTCCGCGCAATCGAACACCGAGATGAACTGGTACGGGTTGCGGCCCGATCCGATCATGGGAACGGGAAGATTGTTGTCGATCAGCTTGAACAGCTTCTCCAGGATGCCGAGACGGCCGGGACCGATGATCAGGCGGGGGCGGAACAGGGAGATGTTCATGCCTTTCTCGCGCCAGTCATGGGCGAGATATTCGGTGTCGAGCTTGGACTGACCGTACTCGCCCAGCGGCGCGACGGGGTGCTCCTCGGTCATCGGATAGGTCTTGGTGTGACCGTAGATCATGTCCGTCGTGAAATGGACGAGGTTCGAGGCCCCCGCCTTGTCCATCGCCTCGATGATGTTCTTCGTGCCGTCGTAGTTCACCGGATAGAAGAAGGCGTGACGCTTGGCGCGCACCTGGAGCGGCGACAGCATCTTGGCCGACAGGTTGTAGACCATGTCGTCGGGCCGGATCCCGAGCCGTGCGATCGCCGCCGGGTCGGTCACGTCACAACGGATGTGGGCGACGGTCGCATAGTGGGGGAAATCGCCCTTGGCGATATCGACGACGATGGCTTCCTCGCCGTCTTCGTTGAGCTTGCGGGCAAGATGACGGCCGACGAAGCCGTCTCCTCCGAACAGGATATGTCTCATTGCGAAACCTCGTGGGCAGCGGATTTGGTGAGTTCGGCGACGGTCCCGGCCTCCTCGTGGACGGCCGAGCCGCCCTGGGCGATGAAGTACGTTCCGACGCAGATGAGGGCGATGCCGCCGACCCGGTACGCGTTCAGGTCTTCGTGGAAGACGAAATACGCGATCACCGCGACCGCGACATAGGCGAGCGACAGGAAGGGATAGGCATAGGACAGCTCCACCTTCGACAGGACGTAGAGGTGCGAGGCCATGGAGACGACGAAGGTCAGGAGCCCGAGAAAGACGAAGGGGCTGAAGACGATCGACAGGATCTTGAAGATCGGATTGACGCCGGCAAAGCTCAGATTGCCGAGTTGCATCATGCCGTACTTCAACAGGATCTGTGCCGCCGCGTTGGTGAACACGGTAAACAGAATAAAGGGAAGATATTTTGACATTCCAGAATGTCTCCGTTCGAAACGACGTGTCTCTGCTGCCCGTTATACGGAGTGCGATGCGACTGATTCGTTAAAAGGCCGGCGTTCCGACCGGTGCCGGCCGGGCATCGTCTCGCAGGGTAAACGTATCGTTCGACGGCGCTTCGGCCTGGTTCGACGAAACCGGCCGTTCTGCGGCGTTGCCCACCGTCCGCAACCAGAAATCGGACACCATCGCCCGATCGCGCAGGGCGTCGAGGTCTTGGAAGCGGGGAAAGCTCGTCGCGAAGGTCGCCGAACTCATGCGGTGGTGCTTGTAGGGGTTGACGGCGCCGCCCGCCTCGATGGTGATCCGGTCGAGCTCTTCCAGCAGCGCCAGCGTTCGGGCACCGCGGTTGGGAAAATCCAGGGTGAGCGTGTAGCCGGGCCGCGCGAAGGCGGTGATGCCGGGACTCGCGATCGCGCCGAACCGCTTGAGGACGGTCAGGAAGGATCCCTGCCCGTGCGTATGGGCGCATTCGATTAGCGCCCGCACGCCCGCCGGACCGTGTTCGTCCGGGATCACGCCCTGATGCTGGCAGAGCCCGCGCGGCCCGTAGAGGCGGTTCCAGCGGCCCACGCGGTCGAGCGGAAAGAAGAAGCCGTCGAAGGGCACGGTGCGCGCGTGGGTTCCGGGCTTGGCCTTGCGATAATAGACTTCGTTGAACGCCTTCAGGGCCGGGCCCATCAGCGGGCTGACCGGTGGGGTCAGCGGCACGCTCGCGATCGGCGGTCGGCCGACGCCGTCGCGCCTGCCGGATGCCGCATGGTCGCCGCAGATCAGATGGCCGCGGCCGAACCGTTTGCCCGTCGCCAGGGAATCGATCCAGGCGACGGCGTATTCATGGCGTTCGTCGGCCGCTTCGGCACGCTCGAAATAGTCCTCCAGCCGGTCGAAGCGCGTCGTCGTCTCGCAGATTTCGGTCGAGCCGACGCGCATCAGCCGGATGGTCGCCTCTTCGATCAGCCCGGTCAGCCCCATGCCGGAAATGGTGGCGGCGAAGAGATCGGCATGTTCGGTGCGCGAGCAGGTGAGCCGTCCCTGATCCGAGCGCATGAGCACCAGATTGTCCACATGGACGCCGAACGTGCCCCGGCGATGGTGGTTCTTGCCGTGAATATCGTTGGCGATCGCACCGCCCAGCGTCACGAACTGGGTTCCGGGCAAAACCTGCGGAAACCAGCCCCTGGGGCCGGCAAATGCGATGATCTCCGACAGGAGGATGCCGGCCTCGGCTTCCAGAAGGCCGGTCTCTTCGTCGAAGCTCAAGATCCTTGCGTTGCGGCGCGCCTCGATCATGCCGCCGCCCGACAGAAGGCAACTGTCGCCGTAGGAGCGGCCATTGCCGTAGGGCAGGCAGCGAACGCCCGGCTGCCGGGACGCCCTGTCGAAATCGGCGGGAGAAACCGCATGCGCGCCGCTCGCGACCGATCCGCCCCAGCTCGAAAACCGCACCCGGTCCCCGTGATCAGACATAGGCCGCACCGAGGAACATGGCTGCGCCCAGACCGATCATCATCTGCGAGCGCCAGTCCTGCAGGATGAAGACCACCGGGTCCTCGTGCATCTGGTCGCGGCGGGCCAGAATCCAGATCCGCGAGATGATGTAGAGGAGGATCGGACAGAGCGGCCAGACGAGATAGGGAATGTCGTAGTTCTGCGCGACCTCGGGGCTGTTGATGTAGAGCGCCAGGACCAGCACCGAGGCGAAGCCCGAGGACATGCCCATCTGGCCGATCGTCTCGATGTCGGCATCCACATAGCCGCGCCCCGTGGTTGCACGCCCGGCACCGACGCCGAAATCCTGCAGTTCGGTGAAGCGCTTCACGAGGGCCAGCGACAGGAAGAAGAAGATCGAGAAGGCGAGCAGCCAGAAGGAGGTGTTGACGCCCGTGGCCTCCGCGCCCGCGATGATGCGCGTGGTGTAGAGGAAGGCCAGCGTCATCACGTCGATCAGCAGCATCCGCTTCAGGGCGAAGGAATAGGCCGTCGTCGCGACCATGTAGCCGGCGAGCACCAGGGCGTAGCCGATCGGCAGGAAGAGTGCGGCGAAGACGGAGACGGCGAGAAGCACGGTCGCCATCTTCAGCCCTGTCGGGATGCCGAGACGCCCGCTCGCGAACGGTCGGCGACGCTTGGTCTTGTGCCGGCGATCGGCTTCGAGATCGAGGAGATCGTTGACGATATAGACCGCGGATGCCGCCGCCGAAAAGCTGACGAACGCCAGGAGGGCGGCGAACAGCATGCCGAAGTTCATGAATTCGTGGGAGAGCGCCACCGGCACGAAGACGAGAACGTTCTTCGTCCACTGATGCGGGCGCATCGCCTTGACGGCGGATTTCAGGCGGCCTTTCTCATGATCGATGAGCGTCGATCCGGTGCGCCTCTGCCAGCGCCGCGCCGTCCGGTCCGGCGCGACGACGGTCGCCTCGGCCGCCGCTTCCAGAAGACAGATATCCTCGTGGGAATTGCCGTAATATTCGAAGCCGTCCGCGCCGGTCTCCGCCTCGATGCGCTGCAGCTTGCGGGTCGCGGTCAGGTTCACCCCGTCGCAGGACGCCATGACCGCGTCGAACAGGCCGAGATGGTCCGCGACCGCATGGGCGAGACGCTCGTTGGAGCCGGTCGCGAGCACGATACGGCGGCCGGCCTGCTTCAGCGCCTTCAGCTCGTCCACGATTTCCGTGCGGTAGGGCAGCGACGCGGCGTCGAACCTGACGCGGCGTGCCAGCTCCGCCTTCAGGCAGGCCTTGCCGCGGAACGCCCAGACCGGCACCTTGACCAGAAGCTTCGGGTCCTGGCGCGCGGCCAGGAACAGCGTCTCCCAGAGAAGATCGCTATGGATCAGGGTTCCGTCGAGATCGACGTAGACCGTGCGCTCTGCCTGTGTAACACGTGCGTCCAATGATCGGGCCTCCGCCTCGGCTGTCGCAGCCGGTTCGCCTGGCCCTGTTGTAAGCAGATGCGATTTTCAAACATTGAACGGACGGAGCGTAAGGCTTCGCTTTTATTGTCTGCGGTTAACGAAATACGACCGCCGCGGGACGATCCGCGACGGCCGCAAGGCGTCATGAATTGCCGCTTGTCCCGATCAATCGACGAAGGCGCGCTCGACGACGAAGGTTCCCGGCGCGTTGTTCGCGCCCTCCTCGAAGCCGCGCGCCAGAAGCAGCTTCTCGGTGTCCTTCAGCATGGCCATGGAACCGCAGATCATTGCCCGGTCGGTCTCGGGATTGAGCGGCTCGATGCCGAGATCCGAGCACAGCTTGCCGTTCTCGATCAGGGTGGTGATGCGCTCGCCCCGCGTCTCGCCCTCGCGGGTCGCGCTGGCGTGGAAGAACAGATCCTTCCCCCCGACGATCTCCTGCATCATCTCGTCGGTCTTCATGTGATCGACGAGCTGGCGCCCATAGTCGAGCTCCGCCGTTTCGCGGCAGGTCTGGGTGAGGATGACCTGGTCGAACTTCTCGTAGGTTTCCGGATCGCGCAGCACCGAAGCGAAGGGCGCGATGCCGGTGCCGGTGGAGAACATGAACAGCCGCTTGCCCGGGATCAGCGCGTCGTGGACGAGCGTCCCCGTGGGCTTCTTGCGCATCAGCACCGTGTCGCCGGTCTTGATCTTCTGCAGATGCTCCGTGAGCGGACCGCCGGGCACCTTGATCGAGAAGAATTCCAGCTCCTCGTCCCACGAGGGCGAGGCGATCGAATAGGCGCGGTAGACCGGCTTTTCGGCGTTCGGCAGGCCGATCATGACGAACTCGCCCGAACGGAAGCGGAAACTCTGCGGCCGCGTCATGCGGAAGGCGAACAGCCGATCGGTGTAGTGGGTGACCGAGGTGACGGTTTCGGCGAACACATTGGCGGGAATGGCGAAACCACCGGTCTCAGGCATCGATTCGGCAGTCGTTTCAGCAACGGAACTCATGCAGCGTCCTTCATGGCATGGCCGGAAACCGAGACCAGTCCGGGCGCCTTTCGGCAAGCGCCACCAGTCTCGGCCATTCCCGACGTCTGAATGTCTTTCGCCGACGCTCGAACGAGACCGGCGGTGCGTTGCGTCCCAACATAGGGGAGGCCCGGCGCTTTCGCAGCACCGGGATGTCCTTTAGTTGCGCCGCTCTTCGAACAAATTTTGCGTTCGGGCCCGCAACGGCGGACGGATCCGCCCCTTCGGTCAGAAGAACCCGCTCGTCGAGACCCAATAGGCGACGGCGGCGAGAGACGCGATCGGCAGCACCATCTGCAAAGGACGCAGCTTTGCGAAATAGAGCGGCGCGCGGCCTTTTCGCGCGCTGATCGGATCGAGGATGGCGAGCGCCAGATACCCGGCGATCTCCAGACCGATGCCGAGAAGCGGATAGGCCCACACCACCGCGACGGTCGCGCCGAACCCCGTCAGGAACAGGAACAGCATCATGGCGAGCTGGGTGGCTTTCGGTCCGCCGGGCTGGCGAAAGCTGACGCCGCGCCGCACGCCGGCAAGAAAGGTCAGGATCGCCGCGCCCCAGAACAACGTCAGGTTGAGGGTGAGAAACGCCCAATTGTCCGGCAGTACGAACAGGCCGATCGCGCCGGCCACCAGGGGCAGCATGGCGAGATAGCCGAAGAACAGTCCATCTCCCGGAATCTCGGCGGGCTCCTCGGCCCGGATCGTACGGCTTTCGGTCCTGTCGCTGCTCATCCTGCTTGCCCTTTCCCTGCACGGCCGCCTCGTCGGGCCGCGACGGATCAACGTTCGGACAGGCCTTCGGGTTCGCGGCCGCCGGCGCACGTGTCGAAACGCCCCATCGTTCGGGGCGCGCGAGGCGTGGCCCTCGGAGGCAAAAAACCGGTTTCCTCTTTGTCGCCCGGCGCTTTATGAACGATGCCATGTCCGGTCCTTGTTCCCGTCTCCCCCGCCTGCTCCGCTACGGCCTCGTCTCGGCCGGTCTCGGCGCATGTCTGCCGGCCGTCTCGGCGGCCGAAACGATCGTCGGCGTTGCCGCGCCGCTGTCGGGATCGAGCAGCCTTCTCGGCGAGCAGGTCGTTCGCGGGGCACGCTCCGCGGCACAGGGCGACACCACCGTCACGACGGCGGACACCCGATGCAGCGCCGATGGCGGGCGCGACGCCGCGGAACGCTTCGTCGCGTCGGGCGCACGCGTGGTCGTCGGCTTTCTGTGCACCGAGGCGCTGCAGGCCGCGCTTCCCGTCCTGACGCAGGCCGATATTCCGGTGCTTGCCGTTGGCGTGCGCACGAGCCGCATCACCGAGGCGCGGGAGAAGACCGGATACAAGGTCTGGCGGATCGCCCCACGCTCGGATGCGGAGGCGCGCGCCATCGCCGATACGATGATCGCGCGCTGGCGTGCCGAGCCCTTCGGCCTCGTCGAGGACGGCTCGATCGCCAATCGCGGCCTGACCGACACGGTGCGCCGGCTCCTTGCCGACGAAGGGCTGGAGCCTGCGGCCACCGACAATTATCGGCCGGCGGAAGAAAAGCAGTTCGGCCTCGCCAGACGCCTGATGCGCACCGGCGTGACGCGGTTCTTCATGGCCGGCGACCGATCCGATATCGCCGTGATCGCGCGGGACGCGGCCGAACTCGGTCTCGGCCTCGAGATCATCGGCGGCGAAAGCCTCGTCGACGAGGCGAGCCCGGACCAGCCGCTGGCCGAAGGCGTCACCGCTGTCGCTCCGCCGCTCCGCCACGCGGCACCGGCGGCGGACGGGTCCGCCGCGCAGGATCTTCGCGGCTATGCCGGCCCGGCCCATGCGGCGATGCAGATCGCGCAGGCGGCCGTCTCGACGCTCGCCGGCTCGACCATCGAGGAGCGCAGTCTGGCCGACATCTTGAACGAGGCCACGTTCGAGACGCTTCTCGGGCCCGTCGATTTCGACGCGAACGGCGACAGCGACGCGGTTCGCTATCGTGCCCTGCGCTGGAACGGCGAGGCCTTCGTGCCCGAGGCGGGCGAGGACGCGGCGCCGCAGGAACCGCCCGAATGAGCGAAAACACGCCCCTCTGGCGCGCGGGCGCGCGCAACGACATCACCGACGTCGAGGGCCTCGCGGTCGGCAATGCGCAGGACCGCGAACTGGCAAGCGGCACGACGGTCGTCCTGTTCGACGCACCCGCCACCGCCTCGGTCTCGATCCTCGGCGGCGCGCCGGGCACGCGCGAGACCGATCTTCTCGGTCCGGAAAATCTCGTCGGCGGCGTCGATGCGCTGGTCCTGTCCGGCGGCTCGGCGTTCGGGCTCGATGCGCCGGGCGGCGTCCAGGCCCACCTTCGCGAGGAAGGGCGCGGCTTTGCCGTGGGCACGGCCCGCGTGCCCATCGTTCCCGGCGCGATCCTCTTCGATCTCCTCAATGGCGGCGACAAGGGCTGGGGCCGTTATCCACCCTACCGGGAGCTCGGCTACGCCGCCGCGACGGGCGCTTCGAAAGATCCGGTGGTCTGCGGGCGATCGGGTTCGGGCTACGGCGCGATGACCGCACGCATGCGCGGCGGACTCGGCACCGCCTCCTGCGTCCTTGCCTCCGGCGTCACCATCGCGGCCCTCGTCGCCGTCAACGCCGCCGGCTCCGCCACGATCGGCTCCGGGCCCCATTTCTGGGCCGCGCCCTTCGAGATCGACGGCGAGTTCGGCGGGCGGGGCCTGCCCTGCCCACTGCCGCGGGACGCCGCCTCTCCGTTCTCGAAACTGCACGTTTCAGCGGGCGGCAACACGACCATCGGCATTCTTGCGACCGATGCGACCCTCGACAAGCCGGCCCTGAAACGCCTCGCCGTCGCGGGCCAGGACGGCTACGCGAAAGCGATCTGGCCCTCCCATACCGATTTCGACGGCGATCTCGTCTTCGCCGCCGCAACGGCGCGGCGCGCGGTCCCCGCCGACGCCGTCTCGCGGATCGAACTCATGGCGGCGGGCGCGGCCGTCATGGCCCGGGCCGTCGCGCGCGGCGTGTTCGAAGCGAACCGCGATCATCCATGACGCACGAAGCGATCTTGCCGGCGGGCGCAAACCGGGCGAAGCTCGCCGCCCCGGCGACCCGTCCCTGCCGGCAGAGGAGTAACCTTTCGATGCGATCCCTGTCGTCCTGCCTTGCCGCAGCGTGCCTGGCTTTCATGGTGCCGTCCGCCGCGAAAGCGAACGCCGAGGCGCCGCCCTTCGTCGGCACATGGGATTGCGGCGTCGCCGTCTTCACCTTCACGGATAACGTCTACGACAATGGGAGCGAGGATCTGCCGATCCGCCATGTCGAGACCGGCGCGGACGGAGCCTACACCCTCGTCTTCGACGAGGATTACCGCATCACGCTTTCGGGCTTTACCGGGAAAGAGATGGGCTGGTACTCTCACGCGAGCGGCGACGATTTCGACTGCACGCGCATCACGGCCCGCTGATCGAGGGACACCCGAAGACATGGCGCAAGGGCAGACGTCGGCAGGCGGAAGAGGAGCGTTCGGGACCCGAATGGTCTTGGGCCTTCTGCTCGCCGCGTTCGGTTTCGGCAGCTCGGCCGCCGCCGGCGACATCGCCACCCTCGAGCCGATCGGCTTTTCGCAGGACGGCGATCTCTTCGCCTATCAGGAATCCGGCATCCAGGACGGCTCCGGCTTTCCCTATGCGCATATCTTCGTGCTCGACCTGAACGCGGACCGTTTCGTCGATCCCTCGCCGGTCCGGGTGCTGCTGAAGGACGAGGCGGCGAGCGTCGCGGACGCGATGAGCGAAGCGCGCGCAATGGTCGCCATGCTGTTGGCCGAACGTCTCGCCGATCCCCGCAAGGGAGAGGTGGTCGTCGAAAACCTGCCGACCGACCTGTCGGCCGATCCGAAGACCGCCCGCTTCGTGCCCCGGGCGATTTTGCCCCCGATCGACGATCCGATCGAACTGCGCCTCTCCACCTTCGCGCTTCAGGGGCCGGAGTTCTGCGAGGCCGAGACGCGCGGCTTCCGGCTGGCCCGGATCGCGCTGGTCGCCGGCGCGGCGACGTCCGTCCTCCACGAGGATACCGGTATTCCGGTCTCGCGGTCATGCCCGCTCGACTACGGCATTCGCCAGGTGCGCATCTACGAGAAGCCCTCCGGCGGATTTGCGGGCGTCGCGCTGCTCACCGTGACGAGCCGCGGCTTCGAAGGTCCCGACATCCGCCATATCGCCCTGCCGGTGCCGCTGGACTGAGAGGGCGCCTTGCGGGCCAGGACAGCCGGCGATAGGCCCTCGGCAAGGATCGGCCGGACGCCCGGACGGGGTTTCGATTGAGCCTTGGCAAGCGGTCTGTTAGATCGCAGGGCGA
The DNA here is from genome assembly GCF_034321785.1 of Fulvimarina uroteuthidis. Taxonomy (NCBI): domain Bacteria; kingdom Pseudomonadati; phylum Pseudomonadota; class Alphaproteobacteria; order Hyphomicrobiales; family Aurantimonadaceae; genus Fulvimarina; species Fulvimarina uroteuthidis. The sequence goes on from NZ_JAXLPB010000001.1 coordinate 956,505, forward strand.
ACCGTTCCGCCACACGCCGTCGAAAGTCCACGCCATGATCCCCCGTTACGCCCGGCCCGAGATGGTCGCCGTCTGGTCGCCCGAAACCAAGTTCCGCATCTGGTTCGAGATCGAGGCCCACGCCTGCGACGCGCTGGCCGAGCTCGGCGTCATCCCCAAGGATGCGGCCCGGACGATCTGGGAAAAGGGCAATGCCGCGACCTTCGACATCGACCGGATCGACGCGATCGAGCGCGAGACCAGGCACGACGTCATCGCCTTCCTGACGCATCTCGCCGAGATCGTCGGGCCGGATGCGCGCTTCGTCCATCAGGGCATGACGTCCTCGGACGTGCTCGACACCTGCCTCAGCGTGCAGCTCGTCAAGGCGACCGATCTTCTTCTGGCCGACATGGACAGGCTGCTCGCGGCGCTGAAGACGCGCGCGTTGGAGCACAAGGACACGATCACGATCGGGCGCTCCCACGGCATCCACGCCGAGCCGACCACGTTCGGCGTCAAGCTCGCCCAGGCCTATGTCGAGTTCGAGCGCTGCCGGGCCCGCCTCGTCGCCGCGCGCGAGGAGATCGCGACCTGCGCGATTTCGGGCGCCGTCGGCACGTTCGCCAACATCGATCCACGCGTCGAAGAGCATGTGGCGAAGGCCATGGGGCTGACCGCCGAGCCGGTCTCGACGCAGGTCATCCCCCGTGACCGTCACGCCATGTACTTCGCCGTCCTCGCCGTCATCGCCTCGTCGATCGAGCGCCTCGCCACCGAGATCCGCCACCTCCAGCGCACCGAGGTCCTGGAAGCCGAGGAGTTCTTCTCCAAGGGCCAGAAGGGTTCGTCGGCGATGCCGCACAAGCGCAATCCGGTGCTGACCGAGAACCTCACCGGCCTTGCCCGCATGGTCCGCTCCTACGCCCTGCCCGCGATGGAGAACGTCGCGCTGTGGCACGAACGCGATATCTCGCACTCCTCCGTCGAACGCTACATCGCGCCGGATGCGACGATCACCCTCGATTTCGCGCTCGCCCGCCTCACCAACGTGATCGAGAACCTTCTCGTCTATCCCGAGCGCATGCGCGGCAACATGGACCGGCTGGGCGGCCTCGTTCATTCCCAGCGCATCCTCCTTGCCCTCACGCAGGCCGGCACTTCGCGCGAGGACGCCTATCGCCTCGTCCAGCGCAACGCCATGAAAGTCTGGGAAAGCTATCACGTGGCCGGCGTTGCGACCGTCGACTTCCTCGAAGAGCTGCTGGCCGATCAGGAGGTGCGCGCGGCCCTGTCCGAAGAGGAGATCCGCTCGCGTTTCGATCTGGGCTACCACACCAAGCATGCCGACACGATCTTCCGGCGGGTGTTCGGCTGACGGCAAGGCCCGGCGGTTGGCCGCCGGGCCGCTCGCGCTAGCTATCTCCGTCGGTTCAATCAGCGCGGAGACTGATCCATGGCACCCAGAATGGGACCGAGTTTCGAGAAGGGCCGCAGCCGTGCGATCCTGTGGCCGGTCGTGGTCGTCCTGGCCGCGATCGGCATCTACTTCTTCTTCGTGAGCAATCCCGAGGACGCGACGCCGACCGACGATCCGACGGAACCTGCGACCGCGAGCGATCTTGCCGAGCCCGAAACCGTGACGACGCCCGGCGCCGAATAGGACCGAAGCCGGTTCGGTCCGCCCGGGCCGCAGCTCTCTGTCGTTTTCCGCGGAGGCCCTCGGATCAGACGTCCATCACCAGCATCTGGTGGTCGGAATAGGGCTGATCGACGATGGTGACGCAGGCGCTGCTCCTCAGATCCTCGGAGATGAGGCAGGTGTCGAGGGCCGCGCGCCAGGGGCCGAAGCGGAATGTCGGCTCCATGCCCCGGTTGGCGTGAAACAGGTGGCCGGAAGCCAGCAGCGGCTTCAGTTCGCGCTCGCCGCGGAACACGTTGAAATCGCCGACGACGATCGTCGAGGCATCCTCCTCCGCGACCCAGCCGGCGAGCTCCTCGATCTGGCGCGCTCTCTCCGTGACGACGAGCGACAGATGGACGACGAGGATGCGCAGGTTCGTCGTCGGCCCGGTCATCCGGATATCGTAGACGAGCTTCTTCTTGCCGTCGGTCAGATAGCGGTCGGCCGCCTCGACCGGCGCCTTTGCGAGGAACGCGTTCGACTTGCCGTAGGAGAAGTGGAGCGGCGACAGGATGCGTTCCGTCCCGTACTTGCCGTGCGCGACCGAAACCGGGAACAGCTTGCCGCCGATCGTCGGCAACTGGTCGAAGAAGCGGTTGGTGATCGAGCCGCGATCGAGTTCGACGAGACAGCAAAGGTCTGGAGACAGTTCCTCGACCACAGCCGTCAGTTGCGAGATGCTGGTCGTCTGCGCCTTGATCGGCGTGTAGACGTGACGCCAGAAGCGACCGACATGCTGGCGGAACGAGCCATCGATCCCGCGCAGATAGCCGAGATTGGCGTAGACGATGCGGGTCAAGGGATACAGCGCTTCTTCAGAGGGTCCACGGGCATGTGGGTTTGCAAGGCACGGCGGATATGTCTGGCCAGATAGATCGCCGGGCGCGGGATGCAAACGGTCGGCCGCGAAGTTTTGCGCGCAAGGCCGGCGGCGACCGCGTTCCGATGCGGCGGGCTTCCCGTTCGCCTCCTGTGCCTTAGACTTGATCTCCCGTTCGGCGTGCTGGAAAAGCGCGATGGCGACGCGTCCGTCGCGGCGCAGACGATTTCAAGGACGAAACCAGTTTTGGACATGACCGCCATCGGTGTTTTGACGATGCTCCTGCAGATCGCGGGCTGGACGATCCTGTTCGGCGCCCTCGTCTACATTCCGTTCCGCAGGTCGCCCGCCGCATCGCAGGCCTGGCTTCTGCTCTTCTTCTTCCTGCCCTGGGTCGCCCTGCCGCTCTACCTCGTTCTCGGCAACGCCCTGCATCCCAAATGGCGCCGCGTGCGGCTGGCGCAGTTGCCGGCGGTCCTGGAGCCGATCATCCAGCGGATCGGCGGGGGCGCGGCGACCGACAAGGGCGCGCTTCGGTCCCCTCACCGCATCACAGCCCAACTCGTCGAGAAGATCGGCCGCCTGCCGCCGGTCAGCGGCAACGAGGTGGAGTTCGACGCCGATTACGACCGGGTGGTGGAACGCATCGCGGCCGATATCGACGGGGCCAGGCATCATGCCCATCTCTGCTTCTACATCCTCGAAGCGGACGAGGCCGGCAACCGGGTCATCAGCGCGCTGGAGCGTGCCGCCAAGCGCGGCGTCCACTGCCGGCTTCTCGTCGATGCGGTCGGGTCGTCCTCCGACTACAAGAGCATTTCGAAGCGGCTTCAGGGCTCTGGCGTCGAGATGCACACCATCCTGCCGCTGCGTTTCTGGAACGAGGCGACCCGCCTCGATCTTCGCAATCACCGCAAGATCGTCGTTGTCGACGGACAGATCGGCTGGGTCGGCTCCCAGAACATGCACCGGATCGAATACGAGCCGAACACGTTCTACCGCGAGCTGATGGCCCGGGTGACCGGTCCTGTCGTGCTCGAACTCCAGACCATCTTCGTGGCCGACTGGTATCTGGAGACCGAGGAGGATATCGGGACCGGAGAGTTCGTGCCGCCGGAAAACCTCGAGCGCAGCGGCGCAGCGATCTGCCAGGTCATGCCGACGGGGCCCGACTTTCCGGAAGCCGGCGTGGATGTCCTGTTCACGGACATCATCCACAATGCGCGCGACAGGGTGGCGCTGACCACTCCCTATTTCGTGCCGAACGACGAACTCCTGAACGCGATCTCGACGGCCGTGCAGAAGGGTGTCAAGGTCGAGCTGTTCATCACCGCGACGACCAACAGCTTCCTCATCGACACCGCGCAGGCCTCCTACTTCGAGGATCTCCTCATCGCCGGCGTCGAGGTCTATCTCTACAGCGAGCGATTCCTGCACGCCAAGCACCTGTCGATCGACGGGGACATCGCGATCATCGGTTCGTCCAACATGGATCTCAGATCCTTCGAGCTGAACTCCGAAGTCACGCTCATCGCCTATGACGAGACCGCGAACGCGGAGCTTCAGCGCATCGAGGCGGACTATCGCTCGAAATCCAAGCGGCTGGAACTGGAGGAATGGCGCAAGCGCGGCTTCTTCAAGCAGCTCGCCGAAAACCTCACCCGGCTGATCAGCCCGCTCCTTTGAGGCCCATCGCCTGCGAACGGCCGGCAAGCGTCGTGGAAAGGGCGGTCGTCAGCGATCCGACGCGTCGCCGAGCGCGGCAAAGCGCGGCCGTGTCCACAGATCGTCCGGTCGCCCGTGTCCGCCCTTGAAGACCCGCGAGCCGAGGGTCCGGCCCGCGCCGCGTGCCGCATGGGCGAATTTCGCCGCCGCACCCGTCGATGCACGATCGTCCCATGCCGCCTCGCGGCGCTTGCGGATCACCATGCCGATGTCGCGATAGACGCCGAGCGCCGTCGCGACCGCCCAGGCGGCCCTCGGCGGCAGGGCGGCAAGGCCGTGCGACGCCGACGCGTAATAGGGCTCGGCAAGATCGATCAGGCGAAAGGCGAGCTCGGCGGCGGCCTTCCGGTTGCGCGCAAGGTGAAGATCGCGCCGATCGAGGCCCAGATCCCGAAGCCATTCGGCGGGGACATAGACCCGGCCCGCCTCCGCGTCCTCGACGATGTCGCGCGCGATATTGGTGAGCTGGAAACCCATGCCGAGGTCGCAGGCGCGATCGAGCGTCCGCGTCACCGCTTCGCCGCCAAAGCCTCCGGGCCGCACGCCCATGACCCGCGCCATCATCACGCCGACCACGCCGGCCACGCAGTAGCAATAGTCGAGCGTATCCTCGATGGTCTCGTAGACGCGTCCGTCCACGTCCATGCGGAAACCCTCGAGATGCGCGATGACCAGGGCGTCGGGCAGATCATGGCGCAGCGCCACGTCGCCGATCGCATCGAACGCGGCCTCGCCGGTGCGCGAGCCGTTGATCGCGGCGAGCGTCTTGGTTTCCAATTCCCGCAAGCGCTCCTCGGCCGAAAGGTCCGAGATCCGACCCTTCTGCCGGAAGCCGAGAATCTGGTCGTCGACGACGTCGTCGCAGTGGCGGCACCAGGCATAGAGCATCATCGCGCTCGCCCGCGTGTCGCGGTCGAACAGGCGCGCGGCGGCCGCGAAGCTCTTGGACCCCTTGGCGATCGTCGCCTGCGCCTCGGCGGCGATCTTCGCGCGCTCGCATGTCCCGAACGGCAGGCTGCCGACAATCTTGGCATCGAGACTTTCGCTGAGGCTCACGCGCGCACCATGCTTGCGCGCGCATCCTCGATCATCAGGCCGGCGGTCGCCTTGGCGGAGCCGACGACGCCGGGAACGCCCGCCCCCGGATGGGTGCCGGCCCCGACAATGTAGAGGTTCGGGATCTGGTCGTCGCGATTGTGCGGACGGAACCAGGCCGACTGCGTCAGCACCGGGTCGAGCGAGAAGGCCGAGCCCAGATGGGCGTTCAGCTCGTCCCTGAAATCGTCCGGCGTGAAGATGCGGCTGGTGACGAGATCGGCCTTGAGGCCCGGAATGTAACGCGCTTCCAGATAGTCGAGGATCCTGTCGCGATATTTCGGGCCCTCGACGGCCCAGTCGATCGGCGCATTGCCGAGATGGGGCACCGGAGAGAGCACGTAGAACGAGCCCATGCCCTCGGGGGCGAGCGAGGGATCGGTGACACAGGGATTGTGGAGATAGAGCGAGAAATCGCCGGCCAGTTCCTGCCCCTTGAAGATCTCGTCGATCAACGGCCGATAGCGCGGCCCGAAGCACACCGTATGGTGGGCGATGTCCGGGCGATGGGTCTTCAGGCCGAAATAGATGACGAAGAGCGACATGGAGAAGCGCTTCTTCTGCAGCGCCTTGCCGTGCTTGCGGCCGCGCTCGGAGGTCTTCATCAGGGAGGCGTAGGTGTGGACGACATCGGCGTTGGAGGCAACGAGATCGGCCTTGAAGACGGCGCCGCCCCGCGTGCGGACGGCGCTCGCCCGGCCGTTCTCGATCGTGATCTCCGCGACCTCGGCATCGACCTCGATGCGCCCGCCAATATCGGTGAAGAGCTTGACCATGCCGCGCACCAGGGCACCGGTGCCGCCGCGCGGGAAGAACACGCCCCATTTGCGCTCCAGCGCATGGATCAGCGCATAGATCGAGGAGGTCGCGAACGGATTTCCGCCGACGAGCAGGGAATGGAACGAGAAGGCCTGGCGCAGCTGGTCGTCCTTGATGAACTGGGAGACCTTGGAATAGACGCTGCGATAGGCCTCCAGCTTCACGAGCTGGGGGGCTGCGCGCATCATGTCCCTGAAATTCAGGAAGGGAACGGTCCCGAGCTTTTCGTAGCCCTCGTGGAAGACCTCTTTCGAATAGGCCAGGAACCGTCGATAGCCGGCCACGTCCTCAGGGCTTTTCGCACCGATCTGGCGGTCGAGATCCTCCTGGTCGTCGGCATAGTCGAAGACGAAGCCGTCTTCCCAGGCAAGCCGGTAGAACGGCGCGACGGGCAGAAGCTCGACATAGTCGGAGAGCTTCGCGCCGGCGACCTCGAACAGCTCTTCCAGGGCGGTGGGATCGGTGATGACCGTCGGCCCGGCATCGAAGGTGAAGCCCTGATCCTCGTAGACATAGGCGCGGCCGCCCGGCTTGTCGCGCTTTTCCAAAAGCACCGTCTGGATGCCCGCCGCCTGCAGCCGGATGGCGAGCGCGAGCCCGCCGAAGCCTGCGCCGATGACGACGGCGGTCTTGGTGCCTGCGGAAAAATCGTTCTGCGGGATCTGGTTCATGCGGCCGCCCCCTCGACGGAACTGGGCGAAAGCACCTTCAAGGCCCCGATCACGCTGACGGGCGGCTTGCCCGTCAGGATGCGGACCTTGTCGGCACGGGTCAGATCGCCGGCGTAGAAACGCGAGACGAGCGGTTCGGGGAGCCGGTAGAAATGCTGCAGGATGACATAGCGTTTCAAGGGATCGCCCGCGAGATACAAAAGCCTGTTCAGCATACGGAAGAAACCGCGCTTCTTCCATGTCTCGACCGAGTGGCGACGTGTCGCATCGAACAGCGCGGCCGCCGAATGTTCGGGAAGCCCCGCGATGCGGTCGGCCAGATGCACCGCGTCCGGCAGGGAATAGCCGGTGGTCGGATGAAACAGCGCGGCGTTGAGGCCGCTCGCGGCGACCTCGCCCTTCTGCGCCCAGAACGCGTCGATGTCCCCGGCGAGCGCGATCGGAAGGACGCCGTCCTCCTCGCGCACCACCCTGCCCGCGGGCCAGCCCTTGTCGCGGCGGTAGGCGTCGATGTTCGCCCGGATCACGTCCCGGTCGAGCGCTTCGCCGTCCGCGTAATAGGTGTCCTCAACGAGAAGCCGGGTCGCCGACATGGGCAGGAGATAGACGAAGCGGTACCCGTCCGCCTGGGGGACGGTTGCGTCCATGATCACGGGACGGACAACCCCGTGCGGTGCCTCGAACTCGATTTCCTGGCCGAGAAACTTCTGGAAGCCGAGATTGAGATGCGGGCTTGCCCGGTAGCCGCGCCCGTCGATGACCGCGCCCGCCGCGACCGTCTCTCCGCCCTCCAGGGTCACCTGCGTCGGCGTCACGCCTTCCACCGTCCGCCCCGTGCGGATCGCGCCTGCCAGTCGCCCGGTCAGCTGGTCGCGGAACAGATCGGAGGACGCGCTGAGATAGCCCGTCGAGAGCTGGCGATAGCGATCGGGAAACTGCACCTCGTTGGTGGACCAGCGATGCACGATGAACGGCGCCATCCAGCGGTGCTCCGCGTGCGTGAGATCGTGCTCGTGGAACGACCAGGTGTGATTGCCGCCCGGTGCGTCCCCCGCCTCGAAGACGACGACCTTCAGGTCGGGCCGCAACTCCGCGAGCCGCCAGGCGATCAGGCCGTTGGCAAGCCCGCCGCCGATGAGCGCGATGTCGATCTGATTGTATCCCGATGCCTGCACGCCTGCTCCGTCCCGTGGATCACAAAGCGTGATCGTTTCGCCGTTCGTCCAATCAAGACCGTCACGATTCGTGCCGCATGGGCACGCCGCCTCACCTGCCAAGCTAATCGATCGGCGGGCTGCCTCAAGTCTTACGCAGTTTCTTGTGTCAAGGCGAATGGACGCGGGTCGTCCGGCGGCAACACCCGGGCCGAAAACGTGAAATCGGGGCCCATACACGCCATGCGATCGGTCGAAGGCTGATTGCGACGGCTCCGGCAAGGCGATAAGGCGACAGGTTTTCAAGGACCCATCGACGATCGGTCAGCATTCAGGAAGAACCAGCGTGGCCCATCTACCGACCGATCCGATCCCCGACGATCTCGGGTCCAAGCCCGGCGCGGGTCCGGCGCGGACGCCCGACGAGGACCGGTTCGCCGCGTTCCGGAACGACCGGTTCCTGCGCTACTGGCTCGCCCGGTTCCTTGCCGCCTTCGCCATCCAGATCGTCGTCGTGGCGGTTGGCTGGCAGATCTACGATCTCACCCGCGATCCGTTCGATCTCGGGCTCGTCGGGCTTTGCCAGTTCCTGCCGGCGCTGCTTCTCGTGCTGGTCACCGGGGCCGTGGCGGACCGCTATTCGAGGCGATGGATCATGGGGCTCATGGTGCTCGTCGAAGGCTGCGGGGCGCTCGCGCTGATGGTGTTCACCTGGGAGGGCCTCACCTCGCCGCTGCCGGTCTTCGTCATTCTCGTCGTCTTCGGGATCGCGCGGGCCTTCTTCGGGCCGGCGTCCCAGTCGCTGGTCGTCAATCTCGTCACCCGCGACGAGCTGGCCAACGCGATCGCGTGGAACTCCTCGTCCTGGCAGATCGCCTCGATCACCGGGCCGGTCGCCGGCGGCCTGCTCTACGGCGTCTCTCCCCTCGGCGCCTACGGCACGGGCGCCGTCCTGTTCTTCCTTTCGGCAATCCTCGTCCTGTCGATCCGAGCGCCGGCCCAGCGCCTTGCGAACGAGCCGGCGAGCCTCGAAACCGTGATCGCGGGTTTCCGCTTCATCTGGCACGAAAAGGTGGTGCTCGGCGCGATCTCGCTCGACCTCTTCGCGGTCCTTCTGGGCGGCGCGGTGGCGCTCCTGCCCGTCTATGCGCGCGATGTCCTCGAGGTCGGGCCATGGGGTCTCGGCCTGTTGCGGGCCGCCCCCGGCGTCGGCGCGGTCGCCGTCGCGATCTGGCTCGCGGCCCACCCGATCAAGAACAATGCGGGTGCGATCATGTTCGCCTTCGTCGCGGCCTTCGGCGCGTTCACCGTGATCTTCGGCCTGTCGACCGCACCCTGGCTGTCGATCGTCGCGCTGGCGCTGATGGGCGCATCGGACATGATCTCGGTCTATGTGCGCGAAACGTTGATGCAGCTGTGGACGCCGGACGAGGTGCGCGGGCGCGTCAACGCGGTCAACATGGTGTTCATCGGGGCATCGAACGAACTCGGCGAGTTCCGGGCGGGCACGATGGCCGCCTTCATCGGGGCGGTTCCCGCCGTCGTCCTCGGCGGATTTGCCACCGTCGGCGTCGCCGGGCTCTGGGCCTACATGTTCCCGGAGCTGCGCAAGGCCAAGCATCTGGCCGCGCGGGAATAGGCGCGCTGACGGGGCGGATGTCAGTCGGGGGAAACCGTGTCGCCGAAGATCTTCGTCAGGAACGTGTCGAGCCATTGGCGCACGGGTTCGTCGTGCACGCGGCGCCCGTGAAAATGGTCGCGGCGCGGCTGCGCGCCCGGCAGCTTCAGGCGCTCGTGGCCCTTCGTCGTCCAGCGATAGACCATCGCCATGGTCAGTTCGGCGTGGAACTGCACCGCGAAGGCCCGCCTGCCGTAACGGAACGCCTGGTTCGGATACCAGTCGCCCTCGGCCAGAAGCTCGGCGCCCGCCGGCAGCTCGAACCCGTCGGTGTGCCACTGGTAGACCATGTCCGGCCAATGGGAGATGAAGCTCCGGCCCGCCTCGGTCGCCCGCAAGGGATAATAGCCGATTTCGGAGAGGCCCTCGGCGTGGCTTCCGACCTTCGCGCCAAGATGCCTGGCGAGCATCTGCGCCCCGAGGCAAATGCCGAGGAACGGCTTTTCCTCGCGCAAGGGGACGGCCAGCCAGTCGGTCTCGCGGTCGAGATAGGGCAAGCCGTCGTTGACGCTCGGCGGCCCGCCGAACACGATCGCGCCGTGATGGTTCTCGAGCGTCTCCGGCAAGGGATCGCCGAGCACCGGCCTGCGGATGTCGAGCCGGACGCCGTGGCGCTGGAGAACCTGGCCGACGCGGCCCGTGGTCGAGCTCTCCTGGTGGAGGATCACGAGCAGCGGCCTGAGGTCGCGGCCATCGAGCCGGTAGCGCTCCACGCCGTCCGGCGTCCGCCCGTCCTTGCCCGGGCTATCGTAAGGAAAATGGTGCTTCATCGGGTCAGGGTCGCGCGCGATCGGCGAATTCCTTCTTCATGATCATCCGGTCGCGGGAGGAGACGCCGAGAAGCTCGGACACGCGCCAGACCACATTGTCCTCCAGCTCGTGAACCGCGCCGTCGGCGAAAGTGACCTCCCACAGATGGCGCACGACATCGGCGCGCTCCTCGGCCTCCAGCCGGTTCTTCAGGACCGAGGTGAAACGGTAGAGATCGACGGCCTCCTCGTTTGCGCGCTCGCCGGCCGCGGCCACTTCCAGCGCCTGCTCGTGCGACAGGCCGTAATCCTCGCGCAGCACCGCATCGAGGCTTTCGCGCTCCTCCTCGGTGACGATGCCGTCGGCACTGACCACGTGGAAGAGCAGCGCCGCGATGGCGACGACCAACTCGTCCTGGCCACCGGCCTCGCGCGGAGCGGCATCTGGGGAAATCTGGTTGAGCAGGTCGCGAAAACCTGAAAAGAGCGACCGTGCCATGGTCTGATGTCCTCGTCTTCGAAACTGGGCCCGCATCCGGTCGGGTCACCGCCGCGATAACCCCAGATGGTCACGGCGCCGCCGCCTTGCAAATGCGCATGCTGGGCTCACCTAGTGCGATCGAAGCCAAAGGCGCGCGATCGTCGGGAATTCGTGACGGTGGCCGTCCCGAAGAGCACGTCGGCGCGCCTTGCCTTCGAACGCGCCTCGCGGCGCGGTGGCCGCACGCGCGGCGCTTCATCCCCGCTCGGCATAGGGCACGCGCTGGTCGAGCAGGAAGCGTGCGAACAGGGGAAGGCTGGCAGCGCCCAGCGAGCGGGCGCTCGGGCCGACGCTTCCCGCCCGCAACTCGATCGGCGACAGGCCCTTCTGGACGAGCGCGGCGTGCTTCGTCCCGGTCGCATCGATCAGGCGCTGCAGCACGGGACGTGGCAGGGCCCCGTCGATGATGGCGCATTCGAAATCGTAGACCGCGCTCGACGCCAGGACCGCATAGGCCAGCCCGTAGGACGCGTCGTCGATCCAGCGATCGAGAATGTCGCCGAGACCGTCCCAGACGGTCTCGTCCTCGAAGATCGACGCCGGATCGCCCCCGGCATCGCGGATGAGATTTTCCAGAACGTTGATCGAGGCGAACTCGATCAGTTGCCCGGCCCCGCCCGAACGGCGCGGGATCGGCAGCGAACCCAAAGCGCCGGCATTGCCGAGACGGCCGAGGATGAGATCGCCGTTGATGATGATGCCGCCACCGGCGAAGGCTCCGACGAAGAAGTAGACGAAATCGGCCGAGTCGCCGCGGCCGAACACGTTCTCCGCGGCGCAGGCCCCGGTCGCATCGTTCGCCATGTAGACCGATACGCCCGTCAGCCTGGCGAGTTCGGCCTCGACGTGGAAATCGCGCCAGGGCGCCATCCCCTCCTCCGGCGCGCCGATCTCGGCCGCCCACGACCAGAGATCGAAGGGCATCGCGACGCCGAGGCCGGCGATGCGGCCGCGCAGCGAGGGATCGAGCTCCGCCGTCAGTTCGCCATGGGCGGCCTTGACGAAGTCGCAGGTTTCGGACACGCGCGGATAGCTGTAGCGCATCACCCGGCGCGCCCGGATCCGGCCGACGAAATCCATCAGGACGAGCTCGATCGAACGCCGGCCGATCTTCAGGCCGAAGGACAGGGCCCCATCGGGATTGAGCCGCATGGGCACGGATGGCTGGCCGACCCGGCCGCGCCGCGGCTCTTCGCGAATGACCAGCTCTTCGCGTTCCAGCGCCCGCATGATGACCGAGGCGGTCTGCGCCGAAAGTCCGGTCCTGCGCGCGATGTCGGCCTTCGCCATTTCGCCGTGGCGGCGGATCAGCGACAGCACCGCGCGCTCGTTGTGGGCCCTGAGGCCCGACTGGTTGGATCCGCGCGCCCGTCCGTCGACCGCTGGCGCCTCCGGGTTCGTCCCGTTCGTCATGTCGTCCTCCCTGCGGCGCGGTCGTCGTCCTGCAACGAACCGCTTGTCTCGCGGTGTGGCCCGGCGCATGATCTCCATCCCAGACATGTGCGCGTTCCGGCCTGTATAATGCCCGGAAAAAACCGCTTGTCCAATAAATAACTTTCTGTGATTTATATATTGACAGCCGGTCGTGTTCGGTGTTTCCTGCTATCAGTGCCCGCACCAGGGAGGTCGGGCGGACAGGTCGGAAAGCCCTTGTCTAACGGGTCCGGCCAGACTGTTTCACGGGAGGAACATTCAGGTGAGATTTCGCACGCTTCTCGGCACGACCGCACTCGTCGCAGCCACCACATTCGCTCTGCCTGCCGCCGCGCAGGACGCCGACACCAAGGCCTGCCTCATCACCAAGACGGACACCAATCCGTTCTTCGTGAAGATGAAGGAGGGCGCGACCGCCAAGGCCGCCGAAGTCGGCGTCGACCTGTCCACCTATGCCGGCAAGATCGACGGCGACCACGAGACCCAGGTCCAGGCGATCGAGAGCTGCATCGCGGCCGGCGCCAAGGGCATCCTGATCACCGCCTCCGACACCAAGGCGATCACCGACGTCGTCCAGCAGGCGCGCGACCAGGGCGTGCTCGTCATCGCCCTCGACACGCCGCTCGAGCCGATCGATGCCGCCGACGCCACTTTCGCCACCGACAATTACAAGGCCGGCCAGCTCATCGGCCAGTGGGCCGCCGCAACGCTCGGCGACGAGGCTGCCAACGCCAAGATCGCCCTTCTCGATCTCTCGCCGTCGGCCCCGTCCGTCGACGTCCAGCGCGACCAGGGCTTCCTCGAAGGCTTCGGCATCGACGTGAAGGACAAGAACACGATCGGCGACGAGGACGATCCGCGGATCGTCGGCCACGACGTGACCTCGGGCAACGAAGAAGGCGGGCGCACAGCGATGGAGAGCCTTCTCCAGCAGGATCCCGACATCAACGTCGTCTACACCATCAACGAGCCGTCGGCCGCCGGTGCCTACGAGGCGCTGCGCTCCTTCGGCAAGGAAGAGGGCGTCCTCATCGTCTCCGTCGACGGGGGCTGCCCTGGTGTCAAGAATGTCGAAGAGGGCGTCATCGGCGCGACCTCGCAGCAATATCCCCTCGAGATGGCGAGCCTCGGCATCGAGGCGATCGCCCAATACGCCAAGGACGGCACGGTTCCGCAGCCCAGCGAAGGCCTCGACTTCTTCAACACGGGCGTCAATCTCGTCACCGACGCGCCGGTCGAGGGGGTCGAATCGATCGATGTTGCGGAAGGCCTCGATCGCTGCTGGGGCTGATGCCCGAACGCCGCTGATTGCGGGCGCCGCGCCAGCGGCGCTCGCCGGAAGCGACGGTCCCGCGCATGCGGACGCGCGGACCTTCGATCAGGGTTCGTCGATCGTCGTTCGTCACGCGTCCGTCATCCGTTCGGCGCCCATGCCACGGAGGCGGAGCGGGCCGGCATAGTCTCGTCTCCGATACGAAATGGGTCCGTCCGAATATCCGGGTGGATGTCTTCTCCTCATGATGGAGCAACCACGCCATGAGCCAAACCGGCGGCAAGGGGACGGAGTACGAATCGTCCCTCAAAGATAGCGACAAGGCGGTCGCACGGTTCGAACACAAGTCGCGGGGGCTGCTGGGCAACACCCAGCATTTTCTCCACGGCAATCCGACGATGGTCCCGGTCATCGTTCTGACGATGTCGGTGGTCGCCTTCGGCCTCGTCTCGCCGAACTTCTTCTCCGCCTTCAACCTGTCGCTGATCATGCAGCAGGTGGCGATCGTCGGCATTCTTGCGGCCGCCCAGAGTCTCGTCATTCTGACCGCGGGCATCGACCTGTCGGTTGCCGCCGTCATGATGATGATCTCGGTCATCATGGGCCGGCTCTCGGTCGAATTCGGTCTTCCGGTTCCCCTCGCCATTCTCGTCGGCATGGTCTGCGGCGCGGGCACGGGCCTGCTCAACGGCGTCCTGGTCACCAAGGTCAAGCTGCCGCCCTTCATCACCACGCTCGGCACCTGGAACATCTTCCTCGCGCTGAACTATTATTTCTCCAATCGCGAGACGATCCGCTCGCAGACGCTGGACGCGGAGGCTCCGCTCCTCAAGCTGTTCGGCGAGCGGTTCAACCTGGGCGGCGCGGTGCTCACCTGGGGCGTCGTCCTGATGGTCGTGATCTTCGCGCTCCTCTGGTACATCCTCAACCGGACCGCCTTCGGCCGCCACATCTACGCGATCGGCGACGACAAGGAAGCGGCAGACCTGTCCGGCATCCGCACGGACCGCACCCTGATCGGCGTCTACATGCTGTCCGGCGTGATCTGCGCCATCGCCGCCTGGGCCTCGATCGGCCGCGTGGGATCGGTGTCGCCGACCTCGTTCTTCGAAGCCAATCTGGAATCGATCACCGCCGTCGTCATCGGCGGAATCTCGCTGTTCGGCGGGCGCGGATCGATCCTCGGCCCGCTCATCGGCGCGATCATCGTGGGCGTCTTCAATTCGGGCCTTCGCCTTGCCGGCGTCGACGTCCTCTGGCAGCTTTTCGCGACGGGCTGGCTGATCATCGTCGCGGTCGCGATCGACCAATGGATCCGGAGGATCTCGTCATGACGAAGCCGACACCGACCCTGCAGGGCCGCAACATCGTCAAGCGCTACGGCCGCGTCACCGCCATCGACCATGCCGATTTCGACCTTTATCCCGGCGAGATCCTTGCCGTGATCGGCGACAATGGCGCGGGCAAGTCCTCGCTGATCAAGGCCGTGTCCGGCGCCGTGGTGCCGGACGAAGGCGAGATCCGCCTGCACGGCGAACCGGTGCGGTTCGCCTCGCCCATCGAGGCGAAGGATGCCGGCATCGAGACCGTCTATCAGCAGCTCGCTCTGTCGCCGGCACTCTCCATCGCCGACAACATGTTTCTCGGGCGCGAAATCCGCAAGAAGGGGTTTGCCGGCAAGTA
Source organism: Fulvimarina uroteuthidis (assembly GCF_034321785.1). NCBI lineage: Bacteria > Pseudomonadati > Pseudomonadota > Alphaproteobacteria > Hyphomicrobiales > Aurantimonadaceae > Fulvimarina > Fulvimarina uroteuthidis. The sequence continues at coordinate 971,810 of NZ_JAXLPB010000001.1, forward strand.
TCTGCGCATGCTCGATCGCCCCGCGATGGAGAAGATCGCCCGCGACAAGCTATCCGAGCTCGGCCTGATGACGATCCAGAATATCAACCAGGCGGTCGAGACCTTGTCGGGCGGCCAGCGCCAGGGCGTCGCCGTCGCGCGGGCCGCCGCGTTCGGCTCGAAGGTGATCATTCTCGACGAGCCGACGGCAGCGCTCGGCGTGAAGGAAAGCCGCAAGGTTCTGGAACTGATCCAGGACGTGCGCTCGCGCGGCATTCCGATCGTCCTCATCTCGCACAACATGCCGCACGTCTTCGAGATCGCCGATCGCATCCATGTGCACCGGCTCGGCAAGCGGCTTTGCGTCATCGATCCGAAGCAGGCGACGATGAACGACGCAGTCGCGCTGATGACCGGCGCGAAGGCACCGGAAAAATCGATGGAGGCGGCCTGATCCCGGATCCGCGAAGGTTTGACGCGTGCGCGACAAGGCTTATGAGAGAAAGCCCTGCCCTCGAAGGCAGGGCTTTTTCGTTTCATCTGCGGACGGTCGAACTCGATGACGCTTGAAAACCCCGTTCTCCTTGGAATCATTGGAGGTGCGCACGGCATTCGCGGCGAATGCCGGGTGAAATCCTACACCGACATTCCCACCGATCTCGGCGCCTACGGCCCCCTGCAGGATGCCGACGGCAACCGCTACACCGTGAAATCGGCGCGCAAGCAGAAGAACGTCGTCGTCGTCACGTTCGCGGAGGTCACCGACCGCAACCATGCCGAACGGATCAACGGCCGCGAACTCTTCGTCGAGCGGGCGCTCCTGCCGGAACCCGAGGATGACGACGAGTTCTATCTCGACGATCTGGAAGGCCTGACGGTCGAGACGCTGGCGGGCGAGGCGGTGGGGACCGTCATCGCCGTCCACAATTTCGGCGCTGGCGATCTCCTCGAGGTCGCGCCCGACGAGGGCATGACGATCATGATCCCCTTCTCCGAGGCCGCCATTCCCGAACTCGACATCGAGACGGGCATCCTGCGGGTCGATCCCGGCCCGGCAGGCCTTCTGAAGGATGGGGGTGCGCAAGAGGACGAAGACGCAGGATATGACGAGGAGACGGGCGACGGCGGCGAAGATGGGGACATGGACCGCTCGAACGGCTGAAGCACCCGCGCAGAGCTCCCGGCGCGAGGGGATGCGCCGCCTGCGTCCTCAACGCCCGTCGCCGGCATCCTGCTGGACGTCCTCGAGCCGGGCCGCGGTGACCGTCGCGCCAAGGCAGAGAACGGCGAACGCGGCGAGCACGCAGGGCGTGCCGAGCCTGTCGGCGAGAAGGCCGAACGCGCCCATGGCCAGAAGCACCGCGCCGATGATTGTGTTCGAGACCGCCGTATAGACGGCCCGGTCCTCGGGCCTTGCCATGTCGGTAAGATGGATCGACCGGCCCTGCCGGACACCCTGATAGGCGAGCATCAGACAGAACAGCGCGAAGGGGGCTGCGATCGGCCAGAGCGCCCGTGTCGCTTCCGCCAGCGCCAGCCCCGAGGAGACGGCGAGCACGACGAACCCCGCCATCGCCGAACAGATCAGAACCGCGCGGCTGGAGCGGTCCGACAGCCAGCCCCAGACCGAGGATCCGACAATCGCCGCAAGCGAGGAGGCAAGAACGAAGCTGCCCAGGGTTCCAAGCGCCTCGCCGCCATTTTCGCCAGCCGAAAGAAGCAGATAGGGCGGCGCGACCGCCGTTGCGGTGAGAAGCGCCCGGGTGGTGACGAACAGGCGGAACTGTCGGTCGGCCCATGCGCGGCGTCCATTGTCGAGGATCGCTTTCAGCCCGCTTTCGCCGCCCTCGTTGGCGCCGGCCTCTTCCGCCAGCATCGTGAAGCTGAAGGCGGCGGCCGCGAACAGCGCGCCGCCGATGCCAAGGCCGACGAGAAGAACCGTCCTGTCGAGCGGCAGAACGTCGAGGGCGAGCGCCGCGCCGTAGACGAGCACCAGCGCTGCCGCGATGGAACCCGCCATGCCGGTGATCGCGCCGCGCCGTGTCTTGGAGATCGTCTTGCCGAGAACGTCCTTGTAGGACACGGACGCCAGCGAACGGCCGAGCGCGAACAGGGCGAGAAAGGCCGCCACCGACCAGCCGGCGACCGCGCCCTCGAACGCGACGAGACATGCGGCCATCGCGAAGATCGCTGCCGCTTCGATGGCCGAGCCGAGACTCCAGATCCATTTGCGGCGCGGCATCGCGCGGACATGGTGGGCCGTGAATATCTGCGGAAGCAGCGCCAGCGATTCGCGGATCGGCACCAGGAGCCCGATCGCCGCACCCGGCGCGCCGACCGACTGCAGAAGCCAGGGCAGTATGAGCTTGGGATCGAGAAGCCCGTCGCCGGCCTTCGTGGCGGTCAGGCTGATCAGGTGAATGCCGGCATTTTGCGGCTGGTCCCGGCAGGCACTGGCCGGAATATCCCTGCAGACCCGGTTTTCCTCGTCCTCGAAGAACAGGTCGCCGAGATTGCGAACAAGGCTCATCCTGCCCACTCCAGTCCTTCAGGCCGCGTGATCCATCCAGTTTGGAACGATTCCAGAAAGGATCAAGGGCGAACGCATGGAATGGCGCCGCAGCATGGACTGTGGCATCGCACCTCCGGCGTGCGAGGCGGCTCGAAACCGCGCGCGTCGAGCGTTACGACGCGCGCGGATGGATCGGATCAGGTCGCGCGGATCAATCGCCGCCGACGCGCTTGCTCTGGCCCTGCAGCTTGTCGATCATGATCGAGGCATCGGCCTTGTCGAGTGTCTCGTCGAACGGCGTGCCGGTCTCTTCGCACAAGGTTTTCAGGTAAGAGGCCTGGGCACCGGTCATCGGCTCGTTTCCGGTCGTCCAGTCGGCAGGGTCCTTCTCGGTGTTCGACGAGCTATCGGTCTTGGGTGTCGCATCGGACATGGAATGTCTCTTCGGTTCGATCTCAACTGTTCCTGAAATGTTCCGGCCATCCGAAGGTTCCGCGGTTCAAGATGTCGCAGTCCCGGCTTCATCCGGCATTAGCCACGTGACGAGAAACATTCGCGCAGGCCTCTGTCGCCTGGCTCCGGACAGCTGGCCGAAAGCCGACCTTAACATCTTCGGTAGCAGATTTTGCCGGGATGACCCTCGAGCGCACCCCCTTCCCCGGAAGCGAAGCGACGGCCGTGGAGATCTTCCGTCTCGCGGAAGAATATCGCATCGCGGCCAACGCCCTTTCTGCGCTCGGCCGGTCCGGCGACCATTTGTCCCGCGCGCCCTTCCGGCTGACGGCGACCCATGCGGTCGAACTCTATCTCAACGCATGGATGCTGCTGGACGGGGTCAGTCCGGCGGCCATCCGTGCGCTTCACCATGACCTTGGGAAGCGCGCCGATCATGCCCTGGCGTCCGGTCTCGGCCTTCGCGGCAGGACGGCCGCCCATCTCGTCGCCATGTCCGACCGGCGTGAATATCTCGTCAGCCGATACGCGCCCCGGCAGTTCGGCACGCTGTCACAGATCAATCGGCTCACCGCCACGATGGACGAGATCGCGGCCAAGGTGAAGCAGCGCATCGATCGCCAGGCGGCGACAGGCGCTCCCGACGTTTGCGGGCGGGACAATATGTGCAGGTCGCAGAAGGTGGCCGAATCGGCGCCGCGACCGAGATAGCCGGGAGTAACCCGGTCCGGTCGCGATGCGACCCCCTTCCATCGAGGATTTGTCCATGCGCCTTCCGCTACTCGCCGCAACCGCCGCCCTTGCCTTCGCGGCACCGGCATTCGCCCAATCGTCGGCTGACGACATCCGCTCGGCCCTCGTCGGCAACACGTTCCAGGGCGGCATGGGGGGCGCTGCCTATACGAGCTATTTCGGCGAGGACGGCACCTATGCTGACGCCACGACCACCGGCCGATACGAGATCACCGACGAGGGCGTGTGCTATCCGGACACCGAATATGGCTGCTATCAGGCGACCATAGAAGGCGACCGGCTCGAATGGTCGAAGGACGGCGAGAGCCAGGGCACCGGCACCATCGTCGAGGGCAACCCGCTCGGCTTCGGCGAAGACGCCGCGCAGTAAGGTGCGCGACCTCCGCCGCTCGCCCGGCGGATCGGGCGGCGGCGGCTGGATGCGTGGGGGCGGTCTAGCCGCCCATCGCTTCGGCCGGATCGAGACCGCCCAGTTCGCAGACGAGCCGGAACTCGGCCTCCTCGACGGGCTGCACCGACAGGCGCGAATTGTTGACGAGGATCATGTCCTTCAGCCGCTCGTCGTTCTTCACCTGATCGAGCGTGACGGGCCTCGGCACGTCCATCACCGCCTTGACGTCGACGCACTCCCACCGGTCGCCGTCGGCCGTGGAGTCCCGATGGGCTTCCGCGATCACCTCGACGATCCCGACGACCGCCTTGCCCTCGTTGGAATGGTAGAAGAAGCCGCGATCGCCGACCTTCATCTCGCGCATGAAATTGCGGGCCTGATAATTGCGCACGCCATCCCATTCCTGGCCGGCATCGCCCTTCGCCTTCTGCATGTCGAAGGACCATTTGAAGGGTTCGGACTTGAACAACCAGTAACGCAATGCGTGTCTCCTCAGGCGTCCGCCGGCTTCTTGATCGCCCAGACCCAGGGACGCACGGTGACGGTTTCGAACAGCCCGGCACGGGCATAAGGGTCGCGGCCGGCAATCTCCTGGGCTTCGGCCTTGTCCCTGGCTTCGACGACGACGAGGCTGCCGCAGGGGGCTTCCTCGTCGTTCAGGAAGGGACCTGCGAACGACAGCGTCTCGCCGAGCCCGTTCAGGAAGTCGACATGCTCCGGGCGCGTCGCCTTGCGCAATTCGAGACTGTTCGGCTTGTCCTCGCAGATGATGGCAAACAACATGGGTGATCTCCTCCTCGCAAACTGATGGTTCGCAGCGTTAGACGCTCTCGGCTTCCCGGCGCAAGGGGCGGGCGAGAAGGGTCCGCATCGCCTCGTCGACCGAAATCTCGCCGGCGAGAATGTGCGAGACCACCTCGAGGATCGGCGCCTCGATGGCCCGCTCGCGGGCAAGCCTTGCCGCGATCCCGGCGGAATAGACGCCCTCGGCAAGCTTCAGGTCCGTGCGGTCGACGCCGCGGCCAAGGGCGACGCCATAGGCGAAATTGCGCGACTGTTCGCTGGAACAGGTGAGGATCAGATCGCCGAGGCCCGACAGGCCCATCAGGGTTTCGGGCTGCGCCCCGAACGCGTCGCCGAGCCGGCGCAGTTCGGCAAATCCACGCGTGACGATGGCGGCCTTGGCCGATTCGCCGAGCCCGCGCCCGATCGCCATGCCGGCGGCCAGCGCGAGAACGTTCTTCAGCGCGCCGCCCGCCTCGACGCCTGCGATATCGTCGCTGGCATAGCAGCGGAACGCCTCGGTCGAAAGCTGCTCGCTCGCCGCTTCCGCAAGCGCGATCGTGGGCGCCGCCACCGTCACGGCCGTCGGCAGGCCCCTTGCGACATCGCGGGCAAAGCTCGGGCCGGACAGGACGCAGAACGGATTGTCGGCAAGGCGCTCCCGAACGATCTGCGAGGCGAACCGTCCGCTCTTCCGGTCGATCCCCTTGGCGCAGAGGACCAGGAGGGCCGTCTTCGGCACGAAGCGCGCCAAAGCCTCGCTCGCCCCGTCGAGCGCCTGCGCCGGCAGAACGAACAGCACGGTCTCGGCGTGCTCCAGGGCAATCCGGGGATCGCTCGTCGCGCGCAGCGCGGCCGGCAGCTCGATATCCGGCAGATAGGCGGCGTTGCGGTGCTCGGCGGCGATGGCGGCCATCGCCGCCGCGTCGCGCCCGTAAAGCACGACATCGTTGCCGGCCCTTGCGTAAAGGCTGGCGAGCGCGGTGCCCCAGGCCCCCGCCCCGATCACGGTGATCTGTTTCATGCCTTGGCTCCCCTGCGTCCAGACCCGACTAGCGGTGCGGCGGTCTCGTCCAGCGGCCAGCGCGAGCGCACGGGCGTATCGAGCCGGTCGACGAGGCCCGCCTCGAAGCGCTCGAGGCCGGCATAGGCGATCATCGCACCATTGTCGGTGCAAAGCCTGAGCGGCGGCGCGACGAGCGTGAAGCCCGCTTTTCTCGCCGCTTCGTCCAGCCGTTGCCGGATGGTTTCATTGGCCGCCACGCCGCCGGCGACCGCCACCGTCGGAACCGCGATATCGGAATATTCGGCGCGAAATCTCGCGAATGCACGCATCATCCGATCGGCGATCACGTCCGCGCAAGCCATCTGGAAGCTCGCGCAGAGGTCGCCGACGTCGACCGCGCTCAAGGGAGCGGCCTTCAGGGCCGCCTGCCGCACGGCCGTCTTCAGGCCGGAAAAGGAGAAATCGAGGCGCGTTTCGCCGCGCGTGGGGCGGGGCAGCGCAAAGCGTTTCGGATCGCCGCCGCGCGCCGCCGCTTCCACCTTCGGGCCGCCGGGAGAGCCGAGTTCGAGCAGCTTGGCCGTCTTGTCGAACGCCTCGCCGAGCGCGTCGTCGATCGTCGTCCCCCAGCGCTCGTAAGCGCCGAGACCGCGTACCAGAACGATCTGCGTGTGCCCGCCGGACACGAGCAGCATGAGATAGGGATAGGCGAGCGCGTCGGTGAGGCGCGGCGTCAGCGCGTGACCTTCCAGATGGTTGACCGCGATGAAGGGCAGTCCGCGCCCATGGGCGATCGCGCGGGCGGTGACCGACCCCACGATCAGGCCGCCGATAAGGCCCGGACCGGACGTCGCCGCAACGCAAGAGACGGCGGACAGATCGATGCCGGCCGCATCGAGCGCGGCGGACACGATGCCGTCCAGCGCTTCGGCGTGGGCGCGCGCCGCGATTTCCGGCACGACGCCGCCGAAGGCGGCATGGTCGTCGATCTGGCTGTAGATGATGTTCGAGCGGATGACCGGCATGCCCGAGGCATCGCGCGTGACGATGGCGGCCGCCGTCTCGTCGCAACTCGTCTCGATGCCGAGAATGACGGGCGTGCCGAAGCCTCGGTCCGCCACCAGGAAATCTGCGCTGTTCATGCCGAACGCCGTCCTCATGTCCGATGCGGCGTTCTCGCAGGTCCGGGCGCGGGATGGAAGTGCGGGAAGGCTTCGCGCCGATCCAGTGTCCGGTCCCGCGAACCCTGCACGCCTGCCGTTTTGCGTGAAAAGCCGGGGCCATCCGTTGCCACGGGCCGCCCCGCCTGCCTATTGATGACAAACGAACGTGACCACGCGAGACTGACAACGGGCGGACGACGACATGGCCGAGACTGACAGGATCTTCAAGATCGGAACCCGTGGCAGCCCGCTCGCGCTTGCCCAGGCGAGCGAAGTCCGCGCCCGTCTCATCGCCGCCCACGGGCTGTCGGAGGCCGACTTCGCGATCGAGGTGATCTCGACAGCCGGCGACCGCATTCTCGACCGGCCGCTGTCCGAGGTCGGCGGCAAGGGCCTGTTCACCAAGGAGATCGAGGCCGCGCTTCTCGACGGGCGGATCGATCTGGCGGTTCATTCCTCCAAGGACATGGCGACGGCGATCCCCGACGGGCTTCATATTTCGGCGTTCCTCGAGCGCGAGGACGTACGCGACGCCTTCATCGGGCGCGACGCCCGGACCATTGCAGACCTTCCCGAGGGTGCGACCGTCGGCTCGGCCTCGCTGCGCCGTCAGGCGCTTTTGAAGCGCATGCGTCCCGATCTCAGGACGATCATGTTCCGCGGCAACGTCCAGACCCGGCTGCGCAAGCTTGCCGAAGGGCATGCGGACGCGACGCTTCTGGCCATTGCCGGCCTCAACCGCATGGAGATGGCCCATCACGCCACTGACATCCTGTCGCCGGAGGAGTTTCCGCCGGCGCCGGGCCAGGGCGCGATCTGCATCGAGAGCCGGGACGCGGACACCCGCGTCGACGAACTGGTGGCGGCCATCGCGCATCGGGAGACCACGCACACGCTCCATGCCGAGCGCGCGTTCCTGAAGGTTCTCGACGGCTCCTGCCGCACCCCGATCGCCGCGCGCGCCGTTCTGGCCCATGACGGCCGGATGAGCTTTCACGGCATGATCCTTCGGCCCGACGGAACGGAGGTCCACGAGATCCACGAGGCGGGCGACGCCGATGCCGCAACCGAGATCGGCGAACGTGCCGGTCGCGCCGTCCTCGCAAAGGCAGGCCCCCGTTTCTTCGACGGGTGGGGCGAGCCGCAGCCTTGAGGGCGAGCGCCTCCATGACGCGCGTTCTCGTCGTCCGCGAGGAGGCGGCCGCCCGCGACACCGCGCGGCAGCTGTCGGCCCTCGGCCGCGATCCGGTCAGCTGCCCGCTGGAGGAGGTGGTCCGGCTGAGGACGCCCGTGCCGCAGACGACGTTCGACGGCTTCGTCGTGACCAGCGCGCAGGCTGCCGAAGCGCTCGCCGACGCCTTTCCGAACGACAACCGCATCTGCTTTGCCGTCGGCGAGGCGACGGCGAATGCGGTGCGGGCATGCGGCTTCGAAAATGTCGCCGCCGGCGACGGGCGGGCGGAAACCCTGCCGCGTCTCGTCGAATCCGCGTTCGGACATGCCCTGCCGGGTGCCACGCTGCTGTATGCGGCAGGTCGAAACCGGACCGGCGCCCTCGAAGCTGCCGTGACCGGAACCTCGATCGCGCTGCGGGCCTGGGAGGTCTACGACATCGTCCGGCGCACGCCTCCGGATCGGGAGATCGACGCGCTTTTCCAAGGCGATGCCATCGGCGCGGTGCTTCTTCTGTCAAAGGCGCAGGCGATGGCGTTCGCGGATATCCTCCTGCCGCGGTTCGAGGCGCTCCAGCCGCCCCCGCGCCTCCTGTGCCTGTCGGCGCGAATCGCCGAGGCATTCCCGGCCCGTGCGCGCGAATTGATCAAAATTTCCGACGCGCCGAGCCTCGTCTCGCTTTTCGAACGGCTTTGATCGCCTAGTTTCACCGAAACGGAAGCGTGAAACTTGCGCTCGATCTTCGAATGGGTGACGAATTGGCGGTAACGTACTTCGCTGGCAACCAGAAGCGGCTCGACGTTTCGCTTGAGATGATGGAGCTGTCCCGATGACGAACCGCCCGCGTCGTTCGCGAGCCAACCGTTCGCGAAACGTGACGATCGATGGAGACGCGAAGAAGGTCGATGCGCCGGTCGAAGCTGGCGACGGCACGCGATCCACGCCGGACGAGACATTCACCGAAACTGACGAAACCCATGCGCAGTCGGAAGTATTGAGCGAGCCTATGGCTGAAAACGATTCAAAACTCGAAAAACCCGTTCATGACGACCCGGCGCAGGATGCGGCGATGGGCGAACGCGCGGACATGGACGATCACGACAAGTCGTTGCCGGCACCGGCCGAGCAGCCGGCGACCGCTGCGGCGCCGCCCAGGCCCGCCGACGACGAGCCCGTGGCGGGCGCGCAGACCAGCGGCAAAGGAGCCGAGGGCGACAGCCGGTCCGGCAGGAATTCCGACTGGTCGAAGACCGGCGGCTATCAGGGCCAGGCAGCGGTGACGCGCACGCCCGATCCGGTGCGCTCGACGGGCGCGGCAGGGAACGCAGGGCCGGACGATCGCACCGGACGCGCCGCAATCCCGGCGACCGCCTCCGCCGGCACGACGTCGCCCTCCGATGCGACCGGACGGTCGGGTGTCGGCTTCGGCGGCGCCCTGTTCGCGGGTCTGATCGGTGCCGCCTCGGCCCTCGCCGTGGCTGCCTATCTCTTTCAGACCGGCTATTTCGATCCGCGCCCCGAGGAGGTCGCCGCCGCCGATACGACGACTTCGCAGATCGAGCGTCTCGAGCAGGAACTCGCCGCCCTTCGTACGCAGGTCGATGAGAGCACGGCGGCGGCGGGCGCCCAGGACGAAAGCGTTCCGGGTCTCACGCCCGAGGAGGTGAATGCGTTGAACAGTCGTCTCCAGGCGCTGGAGACGAGCGCTTCGGACGCGGCATCCGGCCAGGCCGGCGCGGCGGAAGCGGCCGAGGACATTGCCGAACTGCGCCAGACCCTCAGCGAGACGCAGGAGACGGCCAGCGCCGCCCAGGACACCGCAACGGGTGCGCAGACCGCGGCCGAGGAGGCCGCGCAGTCCGCGTCCTCGGCACAATCCTCGGTCGAGGCGCTGCAATCCTCCCTCGAGGAGACCCGCCAGACGTTCGAAACGCGCCTTGCGTCCATCGAGCAGCGGCAGGCCGACGCTTCGACGGCGCTGGCCGCGGCCGGATTGAAGAGCGCGATCGACAGCGGCGGGGCGTTCGAGACCGAACTTCAGAATTTTGCTGATGCGGGCGGCGCGCAGGAAGCCACGGAGACGCTGCGGCCCTACGCCGGAAGCGGGGTGCCGACAGCCGGAATGCTCGCGGAACGCTGGAACGATGTCGAAGGCGCGGTCTCTGCAGCCCTCACCGGTCCGGGCACGGACGCGCCCATCGGCGATCAGGTGATGGCAGGTTTCAGGTCGCTGGTGGAAACCCGCCCGAGCGGCGAGATCCCGGCCGACGCGACCTCGCCGGATGCGGTGATCGCGAAGCTCGACCGCGCCATTTCCGCTGGTGATCTTCAGGGCTTTGTCCAGGAATGGCAGACCCTGCCGGACGACGCCAAGCAGGCCGGCAGCGCGTTCTTCGCCGACGTCGAGGCCCGTCTGGCTGCAAACAAGGCGTTGTCGGATGCCATCTCCGCGACGCAATCGAACGGCTCGAGCGTGGATGCGCCCGGCCAGAACAACCAGGGATAACGGGAGCCACTGCCAAACATGTGGGGCATACTGACATTCTTCATCCTGATCCTTGCACTCTACCTCGGCTTCGGCTGGCTGGCGGATAATCCTGGGTCTGCGACATTCGCGTGGCAGGGACAGACCGTCGAAGTCTCGATGATCATCTTCCTTGCCATCGCGGTCGCCGTCATCGTCGCCTCGATCCTTCTGGTCTGGGTCCTCGTCAAGCTCTTCAGGGCTCCGGCGACGGCGTCGACGTGGAACCGGCGGCGGCGCAACAGCAAGGGCCACGATTACCTGACGCGTGGCGTTCTGGCTGCCGGCGCCGGGAACGCGACCTTGGCGCGCCAGATGATCAAGAAGAGCGAAGGCCGGATCGGCAGCGACGACAGGGCCATTCTCGGCTTCCTGGATGCCCAGACCGCCCTCATCGAAGGCGATCACGAGCGCGCGGTGTCGATCTTCCGCGGCATGGAAGACGATCCGAACACGAAGCTTCTGGCCCTGCGCGGTCTGTTCCTCGAGGCCAAGCGTGTCGGCGATCTGTCCGCACAGGAATATTACGCCGAGCGTGCGTTGCGCATCGCGCCGAACCTTCCATGGGCGGCGGAGGCGGTTCTCGAGCGCAAATCGTCGAGCCGCGACTGGGACGGCGCCCTGCGGGTTCTCGAAGCCCAACGTTCGATCGACATGGTCGCCGACAAGGAAGCCAAGCGCCTGCGCGCCATTCTGCTGACGGCGAAGGCGAAGGATCAGGCCGACGCCGATCCGAAGTCCGCACGCGCGACGGCGCGCAGTGCCCAGAAGCTCGCACCGGACTTCGTGCCTGCCGCCCTCGTCGCCGCGCAGGCCGCTCTCCGCCTCAACGATTCGCGCAGGGCGACCCGGTATCTGGAGACGACTTGGGTGAATGCGCCGCACCCGGACATTGCGGAGGCCTATGTGCATGCGCGGGCCGGCGACAGCGCCAAGGACCGGCTTCGCCGGGCCGAGAAGCTGAAGGGCCTCTACGAGAATCATCCCGATTCCGACATCGCAGTCGCCCGCGCGGCCCTGGATGCCGGGGATTACGATCTGGCCCGCGCGTCCGCGCTCGATGCGGCCGACAAGCGTCCGACCGAAAGCGTCTATCTGCTGCTTGCCGATATCGAGGAAGAGCAGAGCGGCGAGGTCGGCCGTATTCGCGAATGGCTGGCGAAGGCGATCGGCGCGCCGCGCGATTGCGTGTGGATGGCCGACGGCGTCATTCTGGAGGACTGGCAGCCCATCTCGCCGGTCACGCACAAGCTCGGTGCGGTCGAGTGGAAGTCGCCGGTCGAACATGACGGGACGAGCGGCAGGCCCGTGCTCGAGGCGCGGGCGCGCGATCACGGTGAAAGCGCCCGGGTCATCGGATCGCGCCAGAGCGAGATGAATGGATCGAACGGTACGCAGGACGGCCCGTCGTCCGCATCCGATGCGGCGCCTACAAAGCCGAAGACGGAAGCGAACGCACCCGTTCAGAGCGTCCAGCCGAAATATTCCGTCGCGAAGAACGGCGCGAATTCGAACGCGGTGACGTATCCGAGCGCGCTTCTCGCCATCAAGGCCGATACGAACGCACCCGGAGCGGCCGGCCAGCGCTGACGGATCGCACGGGGGACGGCCGGTTCGCGCCGTCACCCGCCGTCCCTCGTCAGGGGTCGGCCTATTGCGATGAGGAAGTTCCTTCGGGGCATCGGATCGTCGGATCCGGTGCCCCGAATTCGTTGTCAGGGTTGCAGCATGCGATCAGGAAACCGCGTTCCGATCGCCTGTCGCACGCCGGTTACTGATCGGCGGCAACCGGACGGCGGAACCGAACGGTCGCGACGAGCCCACCCGGGCGCCAGTCGTAATCGATCTGGCCGCCGGCCGCCTGCAACATGCGGCGGATGAGCTTCAGGCCGAACCCCTCGGTCACGGGCGCGGAGGATATTTCCGGACCGCCCTCTTCCGACCAGATCGCCGCCACGCCCTCCTCGGTTTCCATCCATTCGACATGCACGGTGCCGCCGGCCTTCGACAGGGCGCCGTACTTGACTGCGTTCGTCGCAAGCTCGTGGATGAGAAGCGCCAGCGTCGTCAGGTCGAACTCGATCTGGATCGCATGCCCCGACGAGACCGTGACGCGGGTTTCGTAAGGCATCAGCACGAGCTTGGATGTCTCGATCGGATCGAACATCTTCTTGGCCGTCGTGCCGTCGCGATCGAGCGCGGCAAGGCCGGCCTGGCTTGCCCGCGCGAGCGCAGAGACGCGCTCGCCCAGAAGAACGATCGCCTTTTCCGGATGGCCGTTCGTGTCGGCCTCGCGCTTGGACAGGGAGATGAGGGAGTTGACCACCGTGAAGAGGTTCTTGACCCGGTGGCGCATCTCGCCGCCCAGCAGCCGCTCTCGCTCCAGCGCTTCGTTCAGTTCCCGCCGCCGCGCGGCGCGCTCGATGACCACGGACAGGACATTCGCGATCCCCTGCAGGAAGGTGATGTCGGCCTGCGTGAACTTGTAGCTGTTGCGCGAATCGGCCTCCAGCACGCCATGCGGCGTGCCACCGTCGCGCACGGGAACGTTGAGCGCGCGGCGCACCCCGTGATCCACCAGCAGCTTCGGCGTGCGGAACCGTGTTTCGGTGTCCAGATGGTTCGACAGGACGGGCTGGCCGGTCTGGAAGGCATAGCCTGCGGGGCTCGCCATGTCGGTGGCCAGCGAGACGACGCCGATCGTCCCCTCTTCCCAACCGACCCCGGCCCGCACCAGAAGGTCCGCCTCGACCGGGCGATAGTGAAGGAACTTGCACAGTTCGACATTCAGCCCCTGCGCGCCGATCAGCGTCGCCTGATGCATGATCTCGTCGAGCGAGGTGCAGCGCAGCGCGAAGAGGCCGAATTCGGACACGAGCTTTTGCTGCTGCAATCTGTAGGCGAGCTCTTCCTTGGCAGACGCGGTAAAGTCCGGTTGGTCGGGTTCACCGCCGATCTGTTCCCCGCCCAGTCTATCCATCTCACTCATGACTTACCGCTTTTGCAAGAATGCCCTTCTGCGTATGATCGTATGACCGTTAGAGGATGCAAGCGCCGATGACCACGTCCTCAGGGCCACATATGATCTCATTTTTGGTGGTTTGTTCGGCCCCTGTCGCAAAACCCGTTCGCCGGGGATCGGCCGGTGCCGGCGGAGGATCGATTTCGGCGCTCCGGCAGATGGACTCTCCGCGTCCTGCAAGCTACCTCTGACGACCATGAAAAAGGGCGATCATCTCTTCCTCGTCGACGGCTCGGCATATATTTTCAGGGCCTATCACGCGCTGCCGCCACTCACCCGCAAGTCGGACGGGTTGCCGGTCGGGGCGGTGTCGGGCTTCTGCAACATGCTGTGGAAGCTGGTCGAAGAATCGCGCGACACCTCCGTGGGCGTGGTGCCGACCCATTTTGCGGTCATCTTCGACTATTCGTCCACGACGTTCCGCAACACGCTCTACTCCGAATACAAGGCGAATCGCGAGGCGCCGCCCGAAGATCTGAAGCCCCAGTTCGGACTGATCCGCGAGGCCGTGCGCGCCTTCGACCTGCCCTGCATCGAGAAGGAAGGCTTCGAGGCGGACGATCTCATCGCGACCTATACCCGGCTTGCGGTCGAGGCCGGCGGCGACGTCACCATCGTGTCCTCCGACAAGGACCTGATGCAACTCGTCGGCCCGAACGTCATCCTCTACGACCAGATGAAGGACAAGCGCCTCGGCGCGCAGGAGGTGAAGGAGAAGTTCGGCGTCTATCCCGAGAAGATGATCGATCTCCAGGCGCTGTGCGGCGACACCTCGGACAACGTGCCGGGCGTCCCCGGCATCGGCCCGAAGACGGCCGCGCAGCTTCTCGAGGAGTACGGAACGCTCGAGGAGCTTCTGGAGCGCGCGCCGGAGATCAAGCAGACCAAGCGGCGCGAGAACCTCATCGCCTTCGCCGACCAGGCGCGCCTGTCGAAGCGTCTCGTCACGCTCGACGCCGACACGCCGCTGGGCGACGGCGAACAGCTCGACGACCTGTTCATCCACGAGCCCGACGGCGAAAAGCTCGTCGCCTACCTGAAGGCGATGGAGTTCACCACCCTGACCCGCCGCGTGGCCGCGGCGCTCGATACCGATGCGAGCGACGTCGAAAGCGCCGATCTGAAGATCGAAGGCGTGCCGCGCGGCCCCGATCTCGATCCGTTCGAAGTCCCGGATGCGCCCGGAGATACGGTGTTCACCGCGACCCCGGCCCGGCTCGCCGCCAGGCTGAAGGACGGCGCGACCGGCCAGGCGATCGATCGATCGCGCTATGTCACGATCCGCGATGCGCAGACGCTCCGTTCCTGGATGGACAGGGCCCGCGACAAGGGCAGCATGGCTTTCGATACCGAAACGAGCCAGTTGTCGGCGATGAACGGCGATCTTGTCGGCGTCTCCTTCGCGATCTCGCCGGGGGAAGCGGCCTACGTGCCCATCGCCCACGTCGCGGCCGACGCCGATCTTCTCAGCGGGCCGAAGGACGCAACGAGCCTCGGCGGGCAGATCCCGCTCGGCGAGGCGCTCGATATCCTGAAGCCCGTCCTGGAAGACGCCTCGGTCCTCAAGATCGGCCAGAACATCAAGTACGATCTCCTCGTCATGCTGCAGCACGGCATCGCCATGACGCCGATCGACGACACCATGCTGATCTCCTATGCCCTCGATGCCTCGAGCGGCCTCGAAGGCCACGGCATGGACGAATTGTCCGAGCGCTGGCTCGGCCACAAGCCGATCAGCTACAAGGAGCTCTGCGGCTCCGGGCGGACCGCGCGGCCCATCGCGGCAGTGGAGATCGACAAGGTCACCGAATATGCCGCGGAAGACGCGGACGTGACGCTGCGGCTGTGGCAGGTCCTGAAGCCGCGCCTTGCCGCCGAACGACTCGCCCATGTCTACGAGCGGCTCGAACGGCCGCTCGCGCCGGTGCTTGCCCGCATGGAGCAGCGCGGCATCATGGTCGACCGGCAGATCCTGTCGCGGCTGTCCGGCCGGTTCAGCCAGAAACAGGCCGGCATCGAGGCCGACATCGCCCAGATGGCCGGCGAAGAGTTCAATCCGGGCTCGCCCAAGCAGCTCGGCGAGATCCTGTTCGGCAAGCTGGGCCTGCCCGGCGGCAAGAAGACCAAGTCCGGCCAATGGTCGACGGATGCCCGGGTGCTGGAGGATCTGGCGGCGGAAGGCCACGATCTGCCGCGGCGCATCGTCGACTGGCGCCAGCTTACCAAGCTGAAGGGCACCTATACCGATGCCCTGCCCTCGCACATGGACGAGAACGGCCGCATCCACACCTCGTTCTCCATGGCCTCGACCACGACGGGCCGGCTCTCCTCGTCGGAGCCGAACCTGCAGAACATTCCGGTGCGCACCGAGGAAGGCCGGGCGATCCGCACCGCCTTCGTCGCCCCGAAGGGCAAGAAGCTCGTTTCGGCAGACTACAGCCAGATCGAGCTGCGCATTCTCGCCCACATCGCCGACATCCCGCAGTTGAAGGACGCCTTCCGGAACGGCATCGACATCCATGCGATGACCGCCTCGGAAATGTTCGGCGTTCCCGTCGAGGGCATGGATCCGATGGTGCGGCGGCGGGCGAAGGCCATCAATTTCGGCATCATCTACGGCATTTCCGCCTTCGGCCTCGCCAACCAGCTGTCGATCCCGCGGGAGGAGGCGGGCCTCTACATCAAGCGCTATTTCGAGCGCTTTCCCGGCATTCGCGACTATATGGACCAGACGAAGGCCTACGCGAAGAAGCACGGCTATGTCGAAACCCTGTTCGGGCGGCGGGCGCACTATCCCGACATCACCTCCAAGAACCCGCAGGTCCGCGCCTTCAACGAGCGCGCGGCGATCAACGCGCCGATCCAGGGGACGGCCGCCGACGTGATCCGCCGGGCGATGGTGCGCATGGAAAGCGCGCTCGAGACGGCCGGGCTCTCGGCACAGATGCTGCTGCAGGTCCACGACGAACTCATCTTCGAGGTCGACGACAGCGAGATCGACGAGACGATCGCGGTCGTCAGGCGCGTCATGGAAGCGGCGCCCGGCCCAAGCGTCAGCCTGTCGGTGCCGCTCGAAGTGGACGCCAAGGCCGCCACGAACTGGGACGAAGCCCATTAGGCCGCAGGGCGAAACCGACCCGATCCCGGCTTACCGGCAAGCCGTCCGTCACACCAACGAAGAAGCATGGCCATGAACGAGAGCGAATTCAGACCCGGGCAGGCCGTGGCGACACGCGACAGGCTGATCGTCGGCCTCGACGTCGCCACGCCCAGCGAGGCCATGCGCCTCGTCGAATGGCTGGGCGATGACGTCTCGACCTACAAGATCGGCTATCAGCTCGCCTATTCCGGCGGCCTGCCGCTGGTCACCGAGCTTTCGAAGGCCGGCAAGTCGGTGTTTCTGGACTTGAAGCTCCTCGACATTCCGAACACCGTCGCCAAGGGCGTGGAAAGCGCCCTGTCCCTCGGCGCGGCCATGCTGACCGTTCATGCCTACCCCCACGCCATGCGCGCGGCGATGGATGCCGCCAGGGGTTCGGATCTCCTGGTTCTCGGCGTGACCGTCCTCACCGCGCTCGACGATGCGGACCTTCTCGAGGCCGGCTACGCCACGACCGTCGCCGATCTGGTGGCCAAGCGCGCGCGCCAGGCAGGCGAGATCGGCATGGGCGGGCTGGTGGCGTCCGCCGCCGAAGCCGCCTTCATCCGCGCGATCATCGGTGCGGATTTGGCGCTGGTCACGCCCGGCATCCGGCCGAAGGGCGCGGCGGCCGGCGACCAGAAGCGGATCGTGACACCGGCGGACGCCTTGCGCGCCGGCGCGTCGCATCTCGTCGTCGCCCGCCCGATCGTCGCCGCGGACGATCCCCGGCTTGCGGCGCGCAGCATCCTTGCCGAAATGGCAGCTGCCCCATAGGTACCATGCCATCAGGAACCCGAGCGAGGACGTCGGACATGCCCAAAGGATACTGGATCGCCCGCGTCGATGTTCGCGATCCCGATCGCTACAAGGACTATGTCGAAACGGCGAAGCCCGCCTTTTCCGAGTTCGGCGGCCGGTTCCTCGTGCGCGGTGGCGCGGTGACCGAGCTCGAGGGCAGCGCCCGTCCGCGCAACGTGGTCATCGAATTCGACAGCGTGGAGAAGGCGCAGGCCTGCTACGACAGCCCGGCCTACCGGAAGGCCGCCGCGATCCGGCAGGCGATCGCCGAGGCCGACGTCTTCATCGTCGAGGGGCATGACGGATAGACCCATGCCACCGAAGGGCGGACGCAAGGCATTCAAGGGCATGGCGCCGAAGGGCTACGCGATCCACATGATGGAGCCGGGCGAGGTTCCGACGCTGCTGGCATTGCACGAAAGCGCGCGGGAAATCGAGCCCCCGGCCGTCGCAACCTCCGGTGATCCGGCCTTCGCGCTGAACGAATTCACCCGCTTCCTGCTTGCGCACGAGGTTTTCGTCGCGCGTGAGAAGAAGACCGGGGAGCGGCTCGGCTTCGCGGCGGCGGCGGCCGAGCACGACCTTTACTGGATCGCCCGCCTTGCCGTGCGCCCCGATGTTGCGGGCATCGGTCTCGATGGGGCGCTGCTCAGGGCCGTTGCAGAGCGCGCACACTGGTTCTTCTATCGTGCGCTGGGCGTCCCGGTCGCTGGCGCCGCGTCGCGAAGCGCGTCATTCTATCAGAACCACGGATTTATCCGCATTCCCCAAACGGACCTGCCGGCGTGGCTCGACACGAAGCGACGCAGGGTAGCGGACGGTGACGACCCGGACGACCGGATCGTCATGCTCAAATGGTTGTGACGCTTACATGACAGACAGGCCTTCCGGCTGAGCGAAATTTGTGCAGCGCAGCATAGTCTGGTAGGATCGGCGTAAATCAGGACGGAAACAGGGCCTATGTTGTATTACCTCTACGAATGGAACCACGCGATGCTGGCGCCGATGCGCGCGGCCGCGGACGTGACCCGTATCGCATACCAGAACCCGCTGAACCCGATCTCGCGCACGACGGTCGGCCGATCGATCGCAGCCGCGGCCGAACTGTTCGAGCGCACAACGCGCGTCTACGCCAAGCCGTCCTTCGACATCACCGAGACCGTGGTCGGCCACACCCGCGTCGACGTGAAAGAGACCGTGGTTCTCGACTTGCCGTTCTGCCAGCTCCTGCACTTCGAGCGGCAATTGCCGAAGGATCGCAAGTCCGATCCCCGCTTCCTCGTCGTCGCGCCGCTGTCCGGCCATCATGCGACGCTCCTGCGGGGCACGGTCGAGGCGCTGCTTCCCTATGCGGACGTCTACATCACGGACTGGAAGGATGCACGCACGGTCCCGATCGAGGACGGCAAGTTCGATCTGAGCGATTACACCCAGTACGTCATCGACTTCCTGCGCCATCTCGGCCCAGACACCCACGTGCTGGGCGTCTGCCAGCCGGCCGTACCGGTGCTGATGGCGGTCGCGCACATGGAAATGCACGGCGACGACTGCTATCCGGCGACGATGACGCTGATGGGCGGCCCGCTCGACACCCGCATCAACCCGACCGCCGTGAACCGGCTCGCCCAGGAGAAGGGCATCGACTGGTTCCGCGACAATGTCATCATGCAGGTCCCCTTCCCCCAGCCCGGCTTCCGGCGCCTTGTCTATCCCGGCTTCCTGCAGCTCACCGGCTTCATGTCGATGAACCTTGACCGCCACATGGCGGCGCACAAGGACTTCTACTGGCATCTCGTCAAGGATGACGGGGACTCGGCGGAAAAGCACCGCACCTTCTACGACGAATACAATGCCGTGATGGACATGACGGCGGAGTTCTACCTGGAGACCGTCGAAGAGGTCTTCATCAAGCATTCGCTCCCGAAGGGCACGATCCGGTTCAACGACGAGACGATCGATCTCACCGCCATCAAGCGCGTCGCGCTCCTCACCGTCGAGGGCGAGAACGACGATATCTCCGGCGTCGGCCAGACGGAAGCGGCGCACGACATGTGCCCGAACATCCCGGAGGACATGCGCGTCCATTACGTGCAGCCCAAGGTCGGCCATTACGGCGTGTTCAACGGCTCCCGCTTTAAGGCGGAAATCGTGCCCCGCATCATCGATTTCGCGCTGACCCATGGAACGACCCACGGGACGGCGGACCTGCCGAAGAAGACCGAGGTCACCAAGCGGGAGGGTCGCAATTTCGGCGCCCACGCCGAGCGCCGCGCCAAGGCGGGCGAGCTCGGCCAGCGGCTCGGCGCTGGCGGCGAAACCGGAATCGCCGATCCGCTGATGTTCGAGAACAACATGTTCGCCGTCGGCGAGCGCTTCATGCGCGCGTTCGCGGAACCGGCGGGGGATGCGTTCGCGCAGGTGCTTCGCTCGAAAGAGCGCGGCACGAAATCGGTCGAATCCGCCAAGGTCGAAATCCCGGCCAAGACGGGCGCGAGCGCCGCGCCGGCCAAGCCCGCCGACACGTCGAAGGCCGAGCCCGCGCCGGCCAAGCCGGCCAGGGCGAAAGTCGAGGCCGAAGCGAAGACGGCCAAGGCGTCTCACCCGGCAGCGAAGACCGGCACGGCCAGGAGCGAGACCCAGAAGGCCGACACGAAGACAGCCGAGACGGACAAGACGAGCGCGGGCAAGACGAGCGCGGGCAAGACGAGCGCGGGCAAGAGCAACGCACAACCGGCGAAGACGGCTTCGGAGGCGGCGGACAAGCCGTCCGCCGGCGAGCCCTCGCCCGCCGACGCCAAGCCTTCGAAAGCCGAAGGAGCCAAGGCCGAGCCGGTCAAGGCCGAAACCGCAAAGTCGGCCGTGAAGACGGAGGCTTCTTCGAAGCCGGACGCGAAGGCGGACAGCACCAAGGCAGACGCGAAGGCTGAAAGCGCGAAGGCGGACGCCTCGAAGCCGGCGGCGACGGCGGAGACGTCGAAAGACGGCAAGCCTACCGGGACCAAGCCGGTCGACGCAAAGGCCGAGCCCGCCCCAAAGCCGACCCCAAAGCCGACCGAGGCAAAGCGCGAAGATCAGGGCAAGGCCGCCGATGCGCCGGCCCAGATCGCGACCGACGAAGCAAGGCCCGGGACCGAGAGTGGCGGGTCGACAGCAACACCGGACGAGGCGAAGCCGGTCGCGAAAGCCGCGGCGCCGAAGCCGGACGAGACCGCCGGCAACGCAGGGACCGCGCCTTCGAAAGCCGATGCGCCGAAGAACGCGACCGCGTCCAATCCCGACGCCGCCGCAAGGCCGGAGACGGAGACGAAGACGAACCCGGCACCAGCAGCCGCCGCTGCGGCCGCCGCCAAGGAGCCGGCCAGACGCGAGACGGTGTCGCCATCGCCCGCAAGACGGCCGTCCCCGCCCGCGCCCAAGCCCGGCGGCAACCGCCGCGCGCGCCGCTCGGCGGCCCGCAAGAAATAAGCCGGCGGCCGGCCTCCTATGTACCGGCCTCCTATGTATAAGGCCCGGCGCTCCTCAACGGAGTGCCGGGCCTTTATCGTTTCAGCCCGTTTGTCTCACGCGCGCGGCGACGCGATCGCCACGACGCGCCGCGTCAGAAATCCAGATCCGCATAATGCTGCACCGCCGGCACGCCGCGCACCTTTTCGCTGAGGAGCGGCCGGAACGAGGGACGCGACTTGATGCGGCTGTACCATTCCTTTGCCGCCGGCTCGTTCTCCCACGGGATTTCGCCGAGATAGTCGAGAACCGATAGAGCGGCCGCGGCGGCGAGGTCGGCCTGGGTCATACGCGAGCCCGCGAGCCAGTTCCGGTTTTCCGCAAGCCATCCGATGTAGCGCAGATGATGCTTGGAATTGGCGCGGGCGGCGCGGATGGCGCCGGCATCGGGCGAACCGCCGCCGTCCTCCTTCGACATTTCCAGCTTGAAGACGCGCTCGCGGACCAGATAGCGCGTCACCTCCTGATCGAACTTGTCGATGAACCATTCGGTGAGACGGCGCACCTCGGCGCGCTCGGCCGGCTTTTCCGGCATCAGGCGCTTGTCGCGGGCGAACACGCCGTGGGTCTCGTCGAGATATTCCCCGACGATCACCCCGCCCACCACCGCCGGCCCATCGTCCTCGACCAGCACGGGCAAGGTCGCGGCCGGGTTCATCGCCAGGAACTCCCGCCGACGCTCCCAGGGACGCTCTTCGACGAGTTCGAGCTTCTCGCCATATTCGCCGGCCAGAAGCCGGATGTAGCGGGAGGCGGCGGACATGGGATGGTGGAAGAGTTTTAGCATCTGTCCTGTATCGATCGCATTCACGTAAGGTTCTGCAGCTATGGAGGGCAAAACGGTTGGGTTTTCACCCGTTTAGACCAAATCACCGCGAAAGAAACATCCCGGCAGTGTTTGCAGAAATCCGTCAACGGGTGGTGAACGGTTCGCTCGCCGGATAAAGCCACGGCGCAATGCGTCATCACCACACCAAACGATATCGAGAGACCCGTGGCCGTCTGCGGGCATAGGGGACAGTAGGTATGGACAACGGCTCGATCATCAATGCCGTCATATTGGGGATCACGGAAGGGCTGACCGAGTTTCTGCCGGTGTCGTCGACCGGCCACATCCTGTTGCTCGGCCATTTTCTCGGCTTCGAATCGACCGGCTTCGTGTTCGAGATCGTCATCCAGCTCGGCGCGATCCTGGCGATCCTCCTGGTCTATTTCGCCAGGCTCTGGAAGCTGTTCGTCACCCTGCCGTCCAGCGCGCGCAGCCGGCGCTTCGTCGCCGGCATCCTGCTCGCCTTCCTGCCGGCGGCCTTCATCGGCGTGCTCGCCCACGGCTTCATCAAGACCGTTCTGTTCGACACGCCCCTCGTCATCTGCGCGGCGCTGATCGTCGGCGGCATCCTGTTGCTGGTCATCGACAAGATGCCCCTGAAGGTCCGCTACACCGATATCATGGACTATCCGCTTTCGCTCTGCCTGAAGATCGGGATCTTCCAGTGCCTCGCCATGATTCCCGGCACGTCCCGCTCCGGCGCGACCATTGCGGGCTCGCTCCTGATGGGCACCGACAAGCGCTCGGCGGCCGAATTTTCGTTCTTTCTCGCCATGCCGACCATGTTCGGCGCCGTCGTCTACGATCTCTACAAGAACCGCGACTATCTCTCCTCGGACGATCTCGGCCTGATGGCGGTGGGGTTCGTCTGCGCCTTCGTCGCCGCGCTGATCGTCGTGCGCTCGCTTCTCGACTTCGTCACCCGCCACGGATTTGCACCCTTCGCCTGGTGGCGGATCGGTGTCGGTGTTCTCGGGATCGGTCTGATCTTCGCGCTGTCGCCGGAGGGCGCGATGACCGAGCAGCCGCGCGCCTCGATGAGCGGCGCCGTGACCGGCAGCGCGTCGAGCGCGTCTGCGGCCCCCGTCACCACCGGGAAGACCGATCGCCCGCACCCCTGACGAGACCCGTGACGGGCAACGCCCTCTCCTTGCGTGCAGGATGGGCTCGGACAGGCGATCGGCGTTGCTTCTGGTCGACGGGGGATCAACCGATCAGGCCGGCCAGTCCTCGCCGCACCAGCTCGAAGGCGAGGACGATCAGCATGATGTTCAGCGCCTTGCGAAACAGGCGCTCGTCGAGACGTCCGAGCACGCTCGTGCCGGCCAGCGTGCCCAGAAAGCCGGTCACGGTCATCGCGGCCGCAAGCACCGCATAGGGCCCGAGCACGACGCCGGCGACGAGGAAGGCCGCGACCTTCAGCGCGTGCTGGCTGGCGTTCACGGCCGCCATGGTCGCCACCACCTGCTTGCGCTCCGAGAAGGCCCGCGTGAACAGCACGGCATTGAGCGGCCCGCTCGCCCCGACGAACATGGACAGAAACGTCGTGACGGCGCCCGCCAGCGCGTACTGCCAGTCCTTCAGGCGGCCGAGGGCGGGAAGCTTCAGGACGATCGTCATCATGATGAAGCTGCCGAGAAGGAGCCGCAGCACCGCCTCGGGAAGCGTCACCACCGTCAGCGCGCCGATCGCCGCGCCGATCAGCCCTCCCAGGATGAACGGCATCGCCTTGTCCCAGCGCACCGCACGGCGCTGGACGCCGAGCCTGCCGGCATTGGAGGCGAACTGCACGACCCCGTGCAGCGGGATCAGCACCGCGACCGGCAGGGCGAAGCTCATCAAAGCGAGCAGCGTCACCCCGCCGCCGAGCCCGAAGGCCGCCGTCAGCGCGGAGGTGAAGAAGCTTGCCGCTACGAGGCCGAGCCCGACCCACAGCGGCATGCCGGGCGCAATCCATTCGGCAAGGGTCACGGTCGATGAGAAGCCTTCGCGCTTGCCTTCGGGCATCGGCCCGAAGATCGGAATCGATCTTCGGAAAGACCGATGCGTGAAACCAGGAAGATGGGCTAGACGAGGCCGTCCTGGTTTTCCGCATCGAGCCCGCCCGCATGGCGCTGCGGCTTGGTGAACTGCCCCTGCGGGCGGAAGCGCACCAGATAGGTCGGCAGGATCGTGTCCAGGGTGCGCGGCCGGATACCGAACGCCTCGAGCGTACGGCCCTCGGCGATCGCGGCGTCGGACACCACATTGTCGTTCTGCAGCTGCTTGACCTGGTCGACCGTCATCGGGGCGCCCGGCAGATATTCCATGTACTTCGCCATTGTGGCCGCGAGCGGGAACGGGATGGTGACGAAGCGACGCTTGCGGGCGATGATCCGCAGCATCTCCTCCATCAACTGACGGAAGGTCAGGACCTCCGGTCCGCCGAGTTCGTAGATCGTGCCGCCGGCGACCTTGCCGTCCACCGTGTCGGCGACCGCCTGGGCGACGTCGACGACGTAGATCGGCTGAAACTTCGTCCTGCCGCCGCCCAGAAGCGGCAGCACCGGGGAAAACTTCGTCATCTCGGCAAAGCGGTTGAAGAACTCGTCCTCCGGACCGAACACGATCGAGGGGCGCAGAATATAGGCGTCGGGACAGGCCGCGAAGACGGCGGCCTCGCCGGCCGCCTTCGTGCGGGCGTAACGCGAATTGGCCTCTGCGTCGGCGCCGATCGCCGAGATCTGCGTCATCTTCGCGCCCTCGGCCCTTGCGGCGTCCGCGACGAGCTTCGCGCCCTTGGACTGGAGCGCGTCGAAGGACTGCTTGCCGCTTTCGGCCAGGATGCCGACGAGATTGATCACATGGTCGGCGCCCTTCACCGCGCGCTCGACCGACCAGGGATAGCGCAGATTGGCCTGGATCGGCTGGACCTGACCCAAAATGCCCGCCGTCTGGAGATGATAGGCGAGATCCGGCCTGCGGCAGGCGATCCGCACGCGATGTCCGCGTTTCGTCAGCGCCTGGGTCACGTAGCGGCCGAGAAAGCCCGACCCACCAAACACCACAACCGTCTTGCCCGTATCGACCGTCATCGCCTGTCGCTCCTTGCCGTCGCACCCGTTTTCGAGGGGGACGTTTCCAGCCCGCATCGATCGGGCCCGTTCGCATGTCCCCCGTGTCCTATAACGAACACATGGGTTTCGCCAGAGCCCATGGCAGGCGGGCACGTCGCTTGGCCGCAGCCGCACGGGCCGCCCCGGCCCCTTGAGTGCCGCCGCCCGCACCTGCCGACGCCTTGCGCCAGCCGACCCCTCCGCACGTCATTTCACGAAGCCGAAACAAACCGCGTTGACACGCCGCCTGCCAGCTTCTAAAGGCTTGCCCCGAGCCCAGGTGGCGGAATTGGTAGACGCGCACGGTTCAGGTCCGTGTGCCGCAAGGCGTGGAGGTTCGAGTCCTCTCCTGGGCACCAAATTCCTGTCTTGAACGGTCGGATCCGGTTCAGGCAGACACGTCAAACAATCCCCGATGCATGATTGCCGGACAGGCCCCCGAAAGGGGCCCGAGGTCGGTCCGGGTGCTGGTCGGGATCCCGTGATTTTACCACCGGCTCCCCTCCCCATCATCGCGTCCCGTTCCGCTTATCGGCCGAAAGCGTCGGCTTGCGCCGTTTGCGACTTGCTCCTTAAGATTGCGGGCCGGTGCGGCGAAGCGAATCGAGAGGGAACGAGCGATGGACCAGAGCGACGAAATGCCGAGCGGGGACCTCACGGTTCGCATTCCGGCCATGCCCGGTGACGCCAATGCCAACGGCGATATCTTCGGGGGCTGGGTCGTGGCGCACATGGACATGGCCGCAGGCATTCGGGCGGCGGAGCGGGCTCGGGGCCGGGTCGCGACGGTCGCGATCAACACGCTGACCTTCAAGAAGCCCGTGAAGATCGGCGATACGCTCTGCGTCTACACGTCGATCGAAAAGGTCGGGCGGACATCGATGACCATCCTCATCGAGGCCTGGACGCAGCGGCGCACCTCGCGCGTCGAGACCAAGGTGACGGAAGGCACGTTCGTGATGGTCTCCATCGACGATGACGGTCGGGCGACCCCCCTGCCGCCGGACGTCGCCTGACGGTCAAGCCCCTCGCCGCCCCTCGCCGCCCCTCGCCGCCCGCAGCGCGGATCGGCGGGCCCGGAGAAGGGGACCGCCCCTCTCCTCTCATCCGGCGCCTATCGACGCAATCGCGGCCTTCAAGGCCGATGCTCACCGCGGGCCGGACGGCGGGCTCTCTCCGGTGGACCGGAGCGCGGCCGGGCGCGGCCCAGGTCTCAGGCAACGCCGATCCGCAGGAGATCGTGCAGGTGGACGAGCCCCACCGGCCGTGCGTCCGCGACCACCATCAGCGAGGTGATGTTGGACGTGTTGATGGTCTCGAGGGCCGACATGGCCAGCATGTCGGGATGGGCGGTCTTCGGATTGACGCTCATCACCTCGTCCACGGTCTTGGCCAGGAGATCGGAGGAGATGTGCCGGCGCAGGTCACCATCGGTGATGATGCCGGCAAGCGCGCCCTTCGGCGTCGTGACAGCGACGCAGCCGAAGCTCTTGCGGGACATTTCGATGATCGCTTCCGACATGGCGGACCCGCTCGCCACCAGCGGCAATTCGGCGCCCGAATGCATGATGTCGCCCACCCTGACGAGGCTGGCGCCCAGTTTGCCGCCCGGATGATAGGTGCGGAAATCCTGCGGGGTGAAGCTGCGATGTTCCAGCAGCGCGACGGCCAGCGCGTCGCCCATGGCGATCTGGAGCGTCGTCGAGGTGGTCGGAGCAAGGCCGTGCGGGCAGGCCTCGGTCACGCGCTTCGGCAAAAGCAGCGTCGCGTCGGCGGCCCGGCCGAGCGCCGAATTCTCGCGCGAGGTCAGGGCGATCAGCGTGATGCCAAAGCGCCGGGAATAGTCGAGGATCCCCTTCAGTTCGACCGTCTCGCCCGACCAGGAGATCGCCAGGATGATGTCATCGGTGCCGATCATGCCGAGATCGCCGTGATTGGCCTCGGCCGCGTGAACGAAGAAGGCCGGGGTTCCGGTGGAAGCGAAGGTCGCCGCGATCTTGGCGCCGATATGGCCGCTCTTGCCGACGCCCGTCACGACGAGCCGGCCCTTCATCCGCGCGATCGTCTGCAGCGCGCGCTCGAAGGCCTCTGCCCGCGCGCCCTCGAGATCCTGCGCAAGCGCGTTCAGACCCTCGACCTCCGTCGCGATCGTGCGAAGGGCGGAGGAAATTGCCGGTGTCCGGTCAGGTGTTCCATCGAAATCGGCAAGGGCTGGCGCGTTCTGGTCGGACAAGTTCGGCTCGTGGATCGTTGCAGGGGGACGGCCTTGGCCTTCGACAGGCGGCCGCAACGATTCCTTAACCATAATTCTTCATGGTTTGGCAAAGGCTGCGGCATGTCCGCGGTCCGTCATCGTCACCCGACAGCGATCGAGATCCGCGCAGCTCATGGCCGCCAACCGCTTTTCTCCCAGCCGCCGTGATCTTGCAGCATGGCTGGCAGGCACGGCGCTGTGCGGCCTGTGTCTCGGCGTGCTGCCGGCCTCGTCCCAGGAAACCACCCGGCGCGCGGTGGTGGACCGGATGGAAGACCGCCGCATCGAGTTGCGGAACGAGGAGACGGACGCGCTGCCCGACCGCGATCGCAGACCGCTCGGCGAAAGCCCCTCGATCTTTCTCAAGACGACGGACCAGATGACGACGGCCGAGCGCGAGCTCATGCGCGAACTCTACCGGGAAGGCTCCAGCGTCGACCGGCTCGACGACGACGAGTTCGGCCGAGACGGTCCGGACGATACTGAGGACGCTGCGCAAGCGCGCAGCTTCGATATCTTCGCGGGACCCGAGGAGACGCCCGGCCCCCCGGCCGCCGCCGGCATCAACCGACGCGCGGCGGCGGCCCGGCCCGAAAGCCGCGCCGGCGAGAGCGCGAATGCGAGCGCGAGCGCCGTCGACGGCTCGGATGCGGGCCTGCAATCGCCGTTTTCGACCCAGTCTCCCGACATGCCGGACGGCTCCGCAGTCCGGACGAACCCGGCCGACCGCAAGATCGGCGTGGCGGCAAGCGACGCCGGATTCGCCAACGCACCCTTGAGCGCAGGCGTTGCGGGAGAGGTCCTGTCCTCCGACTCGCTCCTCCGGTCGAACGATCCGGCCCGCGCGATCGAGCGCATCGCGCGCCCTCCCAGCGCCGACGATCCATTTGCAGCCGTGGGCCTGAGGGCCGGCAGCGTGACGATCTATCCCGAACTCTATCAGGGGGCGGGCGCATCCTCCAATATCGACGAGCGGGCGGGCGGGGAAGGCGGCGCGTTCTCGCGAACCGAGCTCAATGTCAAGGCCGTCACCGACTGGTCGCGGCACGGCGCCGAGTTGAACGGTCGCCTGACCTATCGCCGGAACTTCGGCGGCGATGACCGGACCGAACCCGAGGCCGCTCTCGACGGCCGGCTGCAACTCGATCTCGGCGCCCTGACGACCGCCACCCTGCGCGGCGCCATGACCTATCGGCGCGACGACGAGGTCAGCCTCGGGCCGGAGCTTGCAGGCAGCGAACCGGAAATTCTCGCCGGTTCCGTGAGCGCGCAGGTCGCGCGCGAATTCGGGCGCAGCACCGTGACCGGCGGCCTGACGCTTGCCCGCGAGCACTATCTGTCGAGACCGGCGGGACTGCCCGACCTCGGCTATAGCACGGCGACGGCGAACCTGCGCGCCGCCTACGGCCTGTCGCCCGCCTTCGCCCCCTTCGTCGAAGCCAGCATCGGCCGGCGCTTCTTCGACGAGCCCCTGGGGGGCGGCGATCATGCGACCATTCCATCGCTTCGGGCAGGTCTCGCGATCGACCTTGCGGAAAAGCTCCGGGGCGAAGTCGCGCTCGGCTATGCCATGAGCATGCCGGACGAGGGCGAGGCCAGCAGCGCGCCGACCCTCGACGCGAACCTTGTCTGGTCCCTCCAGCGCGGAACGGACCTGGTGCTGGAGACCCGAACCACCTTCGATCCCGATGGCGCGGGCGGATCGAGCGCCACCTATAACGGCTCGCTCGGCTTTCTGCATACGCTCAACAATCGTCTCGACCTCAACGGCGCCCTGCGCGCCGAACTGGAAACCGACGACGCGCTCGCGCGCGATCCGCTCGCGCTCGCGGCGGAGATCGGTTTCACCTACTGGCTCAACCGATCCCTCTCCTTCACCGGGCTCTACGAGTACGAAACGAGCTTCGAGACGGACCCGGCGGACGACTGGTCCGCCAACACCGTCAGCCTCGGCGTCCGGCTTCGCCGCTAGGCGTCGGCTCCGCGGCATGGGGCGGGGCGATCTGCTCGCCCGCGCGGCGGCCGGCCCGCGCCGAACGGCCGATGGTTATCCGTGCGGCCGGACCGTTTCCATCAGCCGCCTGATATCGTCGATCACCTTTTCGCGGATGTCCGGACGCCAGAGGGCGAAGGCGACGTTCGCTTCGATGAAGCCTTCCGGCGAGCCGCAGTCGAAGGTGCGCCCCTCGAACGGATAGGCCGAGAATGGCTGGTCCTTGAACAGGGTCTGCATGCCGTCCGTCAGCTGGATCTCGTTGCCCGCGCCGCGCTCGGTCTTTTCGAGGATCTTGAAGATTTCCGGCTGCAGGATGTAGCGGCCCGACAGGTAGAAGTTCGACGGCGCGTCCTTCGGATCGGGCTTCTCGACCATGCCGGTGATCTTGAACCCGTCGCCGACCGCCTCGCCCTTGCCGACGATGCCGTATTTGTCGGTCTCGTTCGGCGCGCACTCCTCCACGGAGAGAACATTGCCGCCGTTCGTGTTGTAGAGGTCCATCATCGAGGCGAGACATCCCTTCTTCGCCTGCATGATCATGTCCGGCAGAAGCAGGGCGAAGGGCTCGTCGCCGACGAGTTCGCGCGCGCACCACACCGCGTGGCCGAGGCCCAGCGGCGCCTGCTGGCGCGTGAAGCTGGTCGTGCCGGGCGCCGGCTGCAGATCGTCGAGGATCTTCAGCCGGTCGGTCTTGCCCTTCTCCGCAAGGCTGGTCGCCAGTTCCATCTGGATGTCGAAATAGTCCTCGATCACCTCCTTGGAGCGGCCGGTCACGAAGATCATGTGCTCGATGCCGGCCTCGCGGGCTTCGTCGACGACATATTGGATGATCGGACGATCGACGACGGTCAGCATTTCCTTCGGAATCGATTTCGTCGCCGGCAGGAAACGGGTGCCAAGGCCCGCGACGGGGAATACAGCTTTGCGCACACGCTTCATGGGTCGAATCTCCAGATGTCTTCTAATCCGTGCAGAGGGAAGAATAGGTTCTCGGCGAAAAAAGCAACGCCGTCCATCTTTCGCCGAAAACGGCGGGCATAAGCTTTTTTGCGGAAAGCGAGAGTTTTCCGGATCCGGCGCGCAAGGTGAACGAAACGTTAACGCTGTTGGTGCATCGTGTGATCTCACCATGGGGCTATCAAGGGAACCGCTTGAGATTATGAAGTATTTTGACGCTTTGTCCGCGCGCGCCAAGACGCTCGGTGCGGCGCTCGCGATCGGGGTCGGCACCGCGATGCTGCCCGCAACGGCGCTCGCCGATGCCGGCTTCCAACGCTGGATCCAGTCCTTCGAAAACACCGCCGCCGAGAACGGCGTTCGCCGCGACGTCTATCGCGCGGCCTTCGCCGGCGTCACCGAGCCCGATCCCGACGTTCTGGAAAAGGCGCGCTACCAGCCCGAGTTCAACGCCAAGGTCTGGGACTATGTCGACAACCGGGTGAACGAACTGTCGGTGCAGCAGGGACAGGCCTATCGGAGCCAGTTGTCGGGCTGGCTCGACCGGATCGAGGGGCGGTTCGGCGTCGATCGCGACATCCTGCTCGCCATCTGGTCGATGGAGACCAATTACGGGGAAATCCTGAAACGCGACGACGTGATGAAGAGCCTGCCGCGCTCCCTGGCCACGCTCGGCTATCTCGACCAGCGCCGGGCGAAATTCGCCCGCCAGCAGCTCATCGCGGCGCTGAAGATCGTCCAGGACGGCCACGTCGCGGCCCGCGACCTGACGAGTTCCTGGGCCGGCGCCATGGGGCACACCCAGTTCATTCCGACGAGCTACCGCGCCTATGCGGCTGACATGGACGGGGACGGCCACGCCAATATCTGGTCGTCGGTTCCCGACGCGCTTGCGACGGCGGCCAATCTCCTGCGCAAGAACGGCTGGCAGAGCGGCAAGACATGGGGCTACGAAGTGCGCGTTCCCGCGCAATATCGCGGCGGCAAGCTCGAGCGCGACAACCGCACCATCAGCCAGTGGGCCGGGCTCGGCTTCACCCGGGCCGACGGACGCCCTCTGCCCAACATCGGCGACCGCGCCAATCTCGTCCGGCTGGCCGGCGACGCCGGGCCTGCCTTCCTGATGATGAAGAACTTCTTCGTCCTGAAAAACTACAACAATGCCGACAAGTACGCGCTTGCCGTCGGCATGCTGGGCGACCGGATCGGCGGCTATGGCGGGCTCGTCAACGACTGGCCGCGGGGCTACACGCCGCTCTCCATGGATGAGCGGTTCGAGCTGCAGAAGCGTCTGGCGTCGAGGGGGCTGTATGACGGCAAGATCGATGGTAAGATCGGCTCCGGATCGAAGGGCGCGATCGTCGCGATCCAGGGCCGCGCCGGCCTGCCGCAGGACGGCAACCCTTCCAAGGCGGTCCTGAACTACCTCCGGCAGAACTGATCCTGCCGACGGGCCGGATGGGAGCCTTTCTCGAAGCGCTCCCGCCCGGCCTCAACAAGGATGAGACGCATGACGGCACGCGCATCGCGACGCAACAGGCGGGATTTGAACCGGACGGTGCGGCTTCTCGCCCTGCTCGTGGCGCTGGTCGTGGCGCTGACGTCGGTCCTGCCTGTGACGCGGGCCGAGGCGCAGCAGCGGCCGAAGACCGTGGTCGAGATGCTGTTCGGGTCCGGCACCCGTGCCGAGCCGCCGCGGCGGGTCATCAAGAAGCGCGTCATCCGCAAGAAACGGGATGTTCGCGCGCAACGCGCGACGCCGCGCAAGAAGCGCACGGCAACCCGGCAGAACCGGTCGAACCCGACCAGGGCCAGCGCCGCCAAGCCGGCCCGCAGCGCACCGGCCGCGGCGGCAGCCGCCGCCGACACCTCGACGGCCGCCCCGGCAAAGAGCGAGAACGCCCGCACGATCCTGGTGGTCGGCGACTTCATGGCAGCTTCGCTTGCCGACGGCCTGATGGAATCCTTTGCCGACGACGAGCTGGTTTTCGTGACGTCCAAGGCGAACGGATCGTCCGGCCTCGTCCGCGAGGATTTCTACGATTGGCCGAACGAACTCGGACCGATCATCGACGCGGTCGAGCCGGACATTCTGGCGGTCATGATCGGCGCGAACGACCGCCAGCCGATGCGGGTGTCCGGCAACATTCTTGCGGTCCGCTCGGACGGCTGGACGGCCGAATACGAAAAACGCGCCACCGATCTTGCCAGGATCGCCGAAGCCAGGAAGGTCCCGCTCATCTGGGTCGGCATGCCCTCGTTCAAGTACGATGCGATGAGCGAGGACATGGTCTTCTTCAACGACATCTACAAACGCGCCGCCGAGCGTGTGTCGGGCGAATTCGTCAGCATCTGGGACGGTTTCGTCGATGAGAAGGGCAGCTTCATCTATTCGGGTCCCGACGTGAACGGGCAGACCGCGCGCCTTCGCGGCAGCGATGGCCTGAGCCTGACGGACGACGGCGAGGACAAGCTCGCCTTCTTCACGAGAAAGGCCGTCGATCGCGCGCTCGGCGAGAGCCCGGCCCAGGTGGCGCTCGACGACGAGGCCCTGCCGAGCCTGCAGCTTCAGCCGCTTTCGAACGCGGCCAACGCCACCGTATCCGCGCCCATCGCGCTGAACGATCCGAGCTTCGACGGCAGCGACGCGCTGCTCGGAACGGCTTCGCAGCAGAACGCCTTCTCGCTGGAAATGTCGCCGCGCGATCGCCTCGTCCTGAACGGCGACCCGGTGAATGCACGCGAGGGCCGCGCGGACAATTTCGCCTGGAACGCGAAATCGGACGCCATCCGAAGCACGCCGCCCGTCATCTATCGCGGTTCGATCGACGTGAAGACGCTCAAGGAAAATTCGGGCCTGACACCGCCCAAGGAAATGCCGACGATCCTAGACGCCATCATCGAGGACTGGGAAAACAGCGGCGCGGACGGCGCGCAGAGCTCCGGCGGCTGACGGGGGCGGCACGCGTCCGCCCCTTTACGCTCTTTGCTTCGCGTGGCGGAGGCCGGCGGCGCCGGCGTGCCGCCGAAGACTTACCTTGGCAGCACTTACCTTGGCAGCACTTACCTTGGCAGCGTCGTCCTGCCCATCAGTGCCTTGTCGATCGCATGGGCCGCCTGGCGACCCTCGCGGATCGCCCAGACCACCAGGGACTGGCCGCGGCGCACGTCGCCGGCCGTATAGAGCCGGTCGACCGACGTCAGGTAGACCTTGTCGTCGGCATCGACCGAGACATTGCCGCGGCGATCCGTCTTGGTCTTCAGGCGATCGCCCAGTTCGGCGAGGACGCCGGTCTCCATCGGACCGGAGAAGCCGATCGCGATGAAGGCGAGATCGGCCTTGATGACGAATTCCGTGCCTTCGATCGGTTCGCGCTTCTCGTTCACCTCGGCGCATTTGACGCCGGTCAGCACACCGTCCTCGCCGACGAAATCGAGCGTGGCGATCTGGAAGTCGCGGACGGCGCCCTCGGCCTGGCTCGACGAGGTCCGCATCTTGGTCGCCCAGTACGGCCAGACCGTCAGCTTGTTCTCGCGCACCGGCGGCTGCGGGCGGATGTCGAGCTGGGTGACCTTCACCGCGCCCTGGCGGAACGCCGTCCCGACGCAGTCGGAGGCGGTATCGCCGCCGCCGACCACGACGACGTGCTTGCCGCCGGCCCAGATCTCTTCCTGCGGCCAGCCGATGGACTCGATCTCCTCCCGGCCGACGCGCCGGTTCTGCTGCACCAGATAGGGCATGGCGTCGTAGACGCCGGACAGGCCGTGATCGGGAATGCCGGAATCGCGCGGCTTTTCGGCCCCGCCGGTGTAGAGCACCGCGTCATATTCGCCGAGCAGTTCCTCGACCGTCTTGTCGACGCCGATATTGACGCCGCAGAAGAAGCGAACGCCTTCCGCTTCCATCTGCTCGACCCGGCGATCGATATAGTGCTTTTCCATCTTGAAGTCGGGGATGCCGTAGCGCATCAGGCCACCCGGGCGCGTCTCGCGCTCGTAGAGGTGGACGTCGTGACCGGCGCGGCCGAGCTGCTGGGCGGCCGCCATGCCGGCAGGACCCGAACCGATGATCGCGACGCTCTTGCCGGAGCGCTCCTGCGCCGGCTGCGGCTTGATCATGCCGAGCTCGTAGGCCTTGTCCGCGAGCGCCTGCTCGATCGTCTTGATAGCGACGGGCGCGTCCTCGAGGTTCAGCGTGCACGCTTCCTCGCACGGCGCCGGGCAGATGCGGCCGGTGAATTCGGGGAAATTGTTGGTGGAATGCAGGTTGCGAACCGCAGCTTCCCAGTCGCCCTGGTAGACGAGGTCGTTCCAGTCCGGGATCTGGTTGTGGATCGGGCAGCCCGTCGGCCCATGGCAATAGGGGATGCCGCAATCCATGCACCGGGCCGCCTGCTTGGCGACCTCGGGTTCGGACATGGGAAGCGTGAATTCCTTGAAGTGTCGAATGCGGTCAGAGGCCGGCTGATATTTCGGCGTTTGACGGTCTATCTCGAGAAAACCGGTGACCTTACCCATTCGAACCCCTTTTCAACGTGTGGCGCTTGCGGCATCGCTGCGAAACGGGCGAAACCACCGGCCCGGCAGCGCGTCCTCGCGCAGATAAACCATGCGTTCATGAACCTGCAACGCGGACGAAAACTTCGAGTCTGTCTGTCACTAAAAGGCCATGGTGCGCAAGGGAGTGCACTGCGAACGCACGCCGCTTTCGGGCGCTGGCCGCGCCGCGTTGCGAACCCGCCGCGGCCCGTGTCGCAAGGCACGCCTCGCGCCTCGAGCGACCCGCCGGTGCGGTGCTCCGGCTCCCCCCGGAACCGGCGCGCCGGACCTGCGACCGGCTGCCGCGCGCAGAGCGTGCGGGATACGGGCCGTCAAGGGCGCCGCGCGCCGCTCAGGAGCACGGCATGCCCCGCGCTGGCGACGTCAGGCACATGCCCGGAGCATGTGCCTGATCGCTCGACGTGCCGAAGCACGGTCGAGGCAGGGCGGGTTCAGGACGGATCGGTCGCCTTGAAGCTCTCGCGCGCGGAAATCAGCGCCCACCAGTCGGCCACGCCTTCCAGCGCCATGAACTCGTCCTTGTGCGGCGTCATCGCGATGTAGGCGAGGAGCGGCGCGAGATAGAGATCGGCGATCGAGATCTGCTCGCCGGCCAGATACTGGTCGTGGCCCTTGATCTTCATCAGCTCGGAGATGGCCTTCTTGGCGTCTTCGATCCCGGCCTTGTGCGCTTCTTCGTCCTTGCCGCCGACGAAGTCGGGGAAGAGGTGATAGGCGACGACGCCGGCGATCACCGGACCATAGGTGTAGGAGTCGACGATGGCGGTCGCCATGTCCATGCGCGCGCGCCCCTTGGGGTCTGACGGCACCAGCGCGATGCCGGGCAGGACCGTATCGAGATACTGGCAGATCGCCGAGGTCTCGATGATGCGCATGTCCTTGTGGTCGAGGACCGGGATCTTGCCGAAGGGATGGCGCGCCAGATGCTCTTCGCTTTTCGGCTCGCCTTCGAGAACATTGACCGGAACCTGGTCGTAGGCCCCGCCATGCTTTTCGGCGAACAGCATCTTGACCGTGCGCACATAGGTGGAACCGTCGAAACCGTAGAGGGTGTAGTCGGCCATATGTCTTCTTGTCCTTCTTTCGTTATCGCCAAGCCGTGCGCGAACGCGCAGACTTCCGGCAGTTACTTAGGCGCGGGGAGCGCTTGTGCGATGGCGGGCCGGTGGATGGTCGGTTCACCGCCGCGCGAAACATCAAACGCCCCGTCCGCGTCATGACCGCGTACGGGGCGCTTTTGTCGAGCCGGCTGCGGGACTTATTCGGCGGCGACACCCATTTTCATCCGCTCCATTTCCTGCAGCGCCCGGCGATATTCGACCGGCATCACCTTCACGAATTTCGGGCGATAGTGCTCCCAATCGTCCAGCATCATCCTGGCGCGGGCCGAACCCGTATAATGCAGATGGTTCGAGATCAGCTGGAACAGGCGTTCGTCGTCGTGGCGCGTCATGTCCGAGGAGACGTCGACGCGGCCCTTGTGCTGGAGATCGCCGCCATGGTGGTGCAGCTTCTCCAGGAGATCGTCCTCCTCGGGCACCGGCTCCAGATCGACCATCGCCATGTTGCAGCGTTCGGAGAAGTCGCCGATCTCGTCGAACACGTAGGCAACGCCGCCCGACATGCCGGCCGCGAAGTTGCGCCCCGTCTTGCCGAGAATGACGACGACGCCGCCGGTCATGTATTCGCAGCCGTGATCGCCCGCGCCTTCCACGACCGCGACCGCGCCGGAATTGCGAACCGCGAACCGCTCGCCCGCAACGCCCCGGAAATAGCACTCGCCGGAGATCGCGCCGTAGAGAACCGTGTTGCCGACGATGATCGACTCTTCCGGTACGATCCTGGATTCGGCAGCCGGCTTGACGATGATCCGCCCGCCGGAAATGCCCTTGCCGACATAGTCGTTGGCTTCGCCCGACAGTTCGAACGTGACGCCCCGGGCGAGGAACGCGCCGAAGCTCTGGCCTGCCGTGCCGGAAAGCTTCACGTGGATCGTGTCGTCGCGAAGCCCCTTCAGGCCGTAGCGCCTGCACACCTCGCCCGACAGCATGGCCCCCGCCGACCGATCGACGTTCGAGATCTTCGTCTCGATCTCCACCTTCTGGCGCGCCTCGAGCGCAGCCTCGGCCTTCGCGATCAGCGTGCGGTCGAGAACGTCGTCGATCGGATGCTTCTGGAGCTTGGTCCAGCGCAGTTCCTCGTTCGTCGCCTCGGGCTTGTAGAAGACATTCTTGAAATCGAGCCCCCTCGCCTTCCAGTGGTCGATGACGTCCTTCTTGTCGAGCCAGTCGGACTGGCCGATCAGTTCGGCGATCGACCTGACGCCCATGTCGGCCAGGATCGTGCGGACCTCTTCGGCGACGTAGAAGAAGAAGTTGACCACGTGCTCGGGCGTGCCCTTGAAGCGCTGGCGCAGGACGGGGTCCTGCGTCGCAACGCCGACCGGACAGGTGTTCAGGTGGCACTTGCGCATCATGATGCAGCCCGCCGCGATCAGCGGGGCCGTCGAGAAGCCGAACTCGTCGGCGCCCAGAAGCGCGCCGACGATGACGTCGCGGCCGGTGCGCAGCCCGCCATCGACCTGAAGACAGATGCGCGAGCGAAGCCCGTTGAGAACCAGGGTCTGCTGGGTCTCGGCCAGACCCATCTCCCAGGGCGAGCCCGCATGCTTGATGGAGGTGAGCGGCGAGGCGCCGGTGCCGCCGTCATAGCCCGAGATCGTGATGTGGTCGGCGCGTGCCTTCGCAACGCCCGCAGCCACCGTGCCGCAGCCGACTTCCGAGACGAGCTTGACCGAAATGTCGGCCGCCGGGTTCACGTTCTTCAGATCGTAGATCAGCTGCGCCAGATCCTCGATCGAATAGATGTCGTGATGGGGCGGCGGCGAGATGAGGCCGACGCCCGGCGTCGAGAAGCGGACCTTGGCGATGGTCGCATCGACCTTGTGGCCGGGCAACTGCCCGCCCTCGCCCGGCTTTGCACCCTGCGCCACCTTGATCTGCAGCATGTCGCCATTGACGAGATATTCGGTCGTCACGCCGAACCGGCCGGAGGCGATCTGCTTGATCGCCGAACGCTCCGGATTGGCCAAGCCGTCGCGGCCCGGCAGGAACCGGTCCGGCTCCTCGCCGCCCTCGCCCGTGTTCGACTTGCCGCCGATGCGGTTCATCGCGCGTGCGAGCGTCGTGTGGGCCTCGCGGCTGATCGAGCCGAACGACATCGCACCGGTCACGAAGCGGCGCACGATGTCCTTGGCCGGCTCCACCTCGTCGATCGGGATCGACCGGCGGCCCTTTTCCTCGGCCGACTTGATGCGGAACAGGCCGCGGATCGTCTGCTGCTCGGTCGCCGCCTCGTTCACCTGGCGTGCATAGTCCTGGTAGCGCTCCCAGCTGTCGGTGCGCACCGCGTGCTGGAGCGTTGCGACATTGTCCGGCGTCCACATGTGCTTCTCGCCGCGCATCCGGTAGGCGTATTCGCCGCCGACCGCGAGCGACCGGGCAAGGACCGGATCGTCGGAGAAGGCGGCGGCGTGGCGCTGTTCGCTCTCCTTGGCGACCTCGTCGAGGCCGATGCCCTCGATGGTCGTGGCGGTGCCGGTGAAGTACTTCTTCACGAAGCTCGTATTGAGGCCGACAATATCGAAGATCTGCGCGCCGCAATAGGACTGGTAGGTCGAGATGCCCATCTTGGACATGACCTTGAGGATGCCCTTGCCGATCGCCTTGATGTAGCGGGTGACGACCTCCGCGGCGTCGACCTCAGGCGGGAAGTCGCCGCGCTGGTGCATGGCAAGGAGCGAATCGAAGGCGAGGTAGGGATTGATCGCCTCGGCGCCGTAGCCCGCCAGACAGGCGAAGTGATGGACCTCGCGCGGCTCGCCGGATTCGATGACGAGACCCACGGCGGTGCGCAGGCCCTTGCGGATGAGATGGTGATGGACCGCCGCGCAGGACAGGAGCGCCGGGATCGGCAACCGGTCCGGCCCGACCTGACGGTCCGACAGGATGATGATGTTGTAGCCGCCGATGACCGCCGCCTCGGCCCGCTCGCACAAACGGTCGAGCGCGCCCTCCATGCCGCCGGCGCCCTGGGACGCCGGATAGGTCATGTCGATCGTCTTGGTGTCGAACCGGTCTTCGGTGTGGCCGATATTGCGGATCTTCTCCAGATCGCCGTTCGTCAGGATCGGCTGGCGCACCTCGAGGCGCTTCTTGCGCGACAGGCCTTCGAGATCGAAGATGTTGGGACGCGGACCGATGAACGAGACGAGGCTCATCACCAGCTCTTCGCGGATCGGATCGATCGGCGGATTGGTGACCTGCGCGAAGTTCTGCTTGAAATAGGTGTAGAGAAGCTTGGCTTCGGACGACATCGCCGAGATCGGCGTGTCGGTGCCCATCGAGCCGATGCCCTCCTGGCCGGTCGTGGCCATCGGCGCCATCAGGCCGCGCGTATCCTCGATCGTGTAGCCGAACGCCTGCTGGCGATCGAGCAGGGACACGTCGGACCGCGAGGCACGGGGAGCGACGGGCTTCAGCTCTTCCAGGATGATCTGGGTGTTCTTGACCCAGTCATGGAAGGGATGGGCCTCGGCGATCTCCTTCTTGACCTCCTCGTCGGAGACGATGCGGCCCTTCTCCAGGTCGATCAGCAGCATGCGGCCCGGTTGCAGACGCCACTTCTTGACGATCCGCGATTCGTCGATCGCCAGCGTGCCGGCTTCCGAGGCCATGATGACGAGATCGTCGTCGGTCACGACATAGCGGGCCGGGCGAAGACCGTTGCGGTCGAGCGTCGCGCCGATCTGGCGACCGTCGGTGAAGGCGACCGCGGCCGGGCCGTCCCACGGCTCCATCAGCGCGGCGTGATATTCGTAGAACGCCTTGGTGGCGGGCGCCATCTGC
Source organism: Fulvimarina uroteuthidis (assembly GCF_034321785.1). Lineage (NCBI taxonomy): Bacteria > Pseudomonadati > Pseudomonadota > Alphaproteobacteria > Hyphomicrobiales > Aurantimonadaceae > Fulvimarina > Fulvimarina uroteuthidis. The sequence continues at coordinate 1,011,608 of NZ_JAXLPB010000001.1, forward strand.
TTGTTGCCGGCCCAGGCTTCCGGGATCAGCATCATCATGGCATGGGCGAGCGGATAGCCGCCCTCGACCAGGAATTCGAGCGCATTGTCGAAGCAGGCCGTGTCGGACTGGCCCTCGTAGGAGATCGGCCAGAGCTTCGAGATATCGTTGCCCAGGAGCTCGGAATCGACCGAAGCCTGGCGCGCGGCCATCCAGTTGACGTTGCCGCGCAGCGTGTTGATCTCGCCATTGTGGGCGACCATCCGGTAGGGATGGGACAGCTTCCAGGACGGGAAGGTGTTGGTCGAGAAACGCTGGTGGACGAGCGCCAGGGCCGAGGTGAAACGCTCGTCCTTCAGGTCGCTGTAATAGGCGCCGAGCTGATAGGCGAGGAACATGCCCTTGTAGACGATGGTGCGGCAGGACAAAGAGACGGGATAGAAGCCCTGGTCGCGGCCGTCCTCTTCCGCCTGCACCCGGTTCGAGATGACCTTGCGCAGGATGTAGAGGCGGCGCTCGAACTCGTCATCGCTTTCGATGCTCGGCGAGCGACCGATGAAGAGTTGGCGATGCACGGGTTCGGTGGCGACGATCTCGGGCGCCTTCGACAGGCTCTCGTTGGACACCGGCACTTCGCGCCAACCCAGAAGCGTCTGCCCCTCGGAGCGCACCACCTCTTCGACGATGTCCTTGATGCGGAACCGCATCGCATCGTCCTGCGGCATGAAGATGTGGCCGACGCCGTAATGGCCGGGCTCGGGCAGATCGACGCCCTGCTCGGCCATCACCGCCTTGAAGAAATCATGCGGGATCTGGACGAGCATGCCCGCCCCGTCGCCCATCAGCGGGTCCGCGCCCACCGCGCCGCGATGGGTCAGGTTCTCCAGAATTTCGAGCCCCTTCTCCACGATCGAGTGGGACTTGTGGTTCTTCATGTGTGCGATGAAGCCGACGCCGCAGGCATCGTGCTCGTTTCTCGGATCGTAGAGGCCGGCGCGCGACGGGCGCGCGCGATCGAACGGCGCCTCGCCGGAAGGGGTCTTCGAAAGCGCGCTCGCAGCGCCGAGTTCGAGGGATGGCGTTATCGTCGTCATCGCGTCGTCGTCCTCTCCCGCGCCGAGAACCCGACGCGTCTGTCGTCAAAAATCTGTGATGGGTGCCGTGTCGTCGTGCGTTTCCCGCACACAGACCACGTATCTCTCCATCCGCCACAGGACCGTACCGGCGTCGATCGCATCGCGCCAGCCGCCCCGACGTCAGGTCCACCGGGCAGGCGCCCCGCCCTCCAACCTGTGGCCGCGAAAGCATGGCCGCGAAATTCCGGCCCGGAAATATGGCAGCATTGCTGTCCTATTACCGGCAATATGACAGATGCGCAAGATGTCAGCAAGCGGGCGGAACGCCGCGCAAGCGAGCCTTTGACCGGGACGGGCCGAAGGCGCGCGAGGCTTGCGCTCGACCGGATGACGGGATACCGGCTCCCCATGATTTTTGCATCCGACAACTGGTCCGGCGCTCATCCCGCCATCAACGAAGCGATCACGCGAGAGAGCGCCGGCATGGCGGCCGCCTACGGCGAAAGCCTGCTCGACAAGGCGGTCGAGAAGCGCTTCAACGAGATCTTCGAGCGCGACGTTGCCGTCTTCTTCGTAGGCACCGGGACGGCCGCCAACGCGCTCGCCTTCGCCGCCGTCAACCGGCCGGGCGGCGTGGTGCTCTGTCACCGGGAAGCGCACGTCATCGAGGACGAGTGCGGCGCGCCGGAATTCTTCACCCATGGCGCCCGCATGGCGCCCGTCGACGGGCCGGACGGCAAGATCGATCCGCACAATCTCGAACGCGAGCTCGCGCGTTTCAAGCCCGATTTCGTCCATGCCGGCCAGCCGATGGCGGTGACGCTCAGCCAGCCGGGCGAGGCCGGAACGCTGTACAGCGCCAGCGAGATCGAGGCGATCGCCGCGATCACCCACGCGCGCGGGCTGACGCTGCACATGGACGGCGCCCGCTTTGCCAACGGACTGTGCGCCACCAACCAGTCGCCCGCCGACATGACGTGGAAGAAGGGTGTCGACATTCTCTCGTTCGGCGCGACCAAGAACGGCTGCTGGTGCGCCGAAGCCGTGGTCTTCTTCGATCCGAAGCGCGCCGAGCAGTTCCGCTACATCCGCAAGCGCGGCGCGCAGCTGTTTTCCAAGACCCGCTTCGTCGCGGCCCAGTTCTCCGCCTATCTTGAAGACGGGCTCTGGCTGAAGCTTGCCGCACACGCCAACCGCATGGCCGACCGCCTGCGCGACGGGCTCGACGGATCGAGCCACGCGCGCCAGGCATGGGCGACGAGGTCCAACGAAGTGTTCGCGGTGCTCGAACACGCGACGGCCGAGAGATTGAGGGCGGAAGGCGCGCAGTTCTACGAATGGAACGCGCCCCATTCGATGCACGATCTGACGGGCCCCGGCGAGATGCTGGCGCGGCTGGTCACGTCCTGGTCGACGCAGGAGAGCGATGTCGACCGGTTCGTGTCCCTCCTGAAGTAACGCCCGAAGTCCCATCAGACGAAAACGGCGCCCCTTTCGGGACGCCGTCCATCATCTCAAATCGATGCAGGGATGCGATCGGATCAGGCCGCTTCCGTCTCGATCGCCTTGGCGTTCGAATTTCCGGCCGTCGCGATCTCGATCTTGCGGGGCTTCATCGCCTCGGGGATGACGCGCTGAAGCTCGACGTACAGAAGCCCGTTCTTCAGGCTGGCACCGCGCACCTCGACATGATCGGCGAGCTGGAAGCGACGCTCGAACGAGCGACCCGCAATGCCGCGATGGAGATATTCGACCGATGTCTCGGTTTCGGAATCGGCCTTCTCGCCCTTCACGGTCAGCACGTTCTCGCGCGATTCGATGAAGAGTTCGGCCTCGCCGAAGCCTGCGACCGCCATGGTGATGCGATAGTCGTTCTCGCCGGTGCGCTCGATATTGTAGGGCGGATAGGTCTGCCCATTCTCCGGCGCGGACACGTTATCGAGCATTGAGAAGAGGCGATCGAAACCGACGGTCGAACGGTACAGGGGTGCAAAATCAACGTGACGCATGGATGTTCTCCTTGTGAAGCAACGGTGTGCGTATGGGTGTGAACCGGTTCGGAACGCCCCCGATCGGGCAGCGTCCCCGGCTCGTGACCCCTTGTCGGCGGCCACGTGCAGGAGATAATTTCGCACGATTTTCCGTTCAAGAGCCCGCCAATCCCTTCGAGAAAAAAATTGGCGTTCGACTTCGGCGTCCGGGACCGGATCGGCCACCGTTCGATCCGCTCGCGCGCGCCATCGATCAACAGACTGAATCACCTGCACAATTTTCCAAGCGGATCGAAACCCCGACGCAGGATCCACACAAAACGGATCATGCCGTTCATCGTCTGGTGAGCAATTTCTCCGCAAAACCCGCCGATGCGCTTCATCGCGCCGTTGGCTTTGTGGTATGCAAGGCTTAATATTTGACGGCGTTCCAATTTCGGTCCATTTGCCTCGCGTCCCCGGACCGATCCGAAACGGTCGCAGCGTCCCGTCCCTTCCGCTGTGGCCGCCAGGGCCGGGAGATCCCTTCGCCGGGACTCCCGGTCCGCCTTCGGGACCCGCCCCGACAATCGGCCTCCTCGACCAGCACACGGCTTTGACCGTTCAGCGAAGAGCGCGATATAAGCCGCGCGGTGCTCGTGGTGCTCCGCTTGCGGCGATCGCGATCGGGGCACGCCTTTCTCTTCGGACTGCTCGGAACGCCCATGTCGGACCACCCAACGCCTGACGCTTTCGTCGAGATCGCCGGCAATCCACCGCCGCCCAACCTCGTCGCCAAGCTCGTCACCACGCCGGACGGGGTCGAACTTCGTTGCGCCGTCTCCGCGCCCGACGGCCCGGTTCGCGGGACGATCCTGATGCTGCAGGGACGCAACGAGACGATCGAGAAATATTTCGAGACGATAGGCGACCTCAATGCGCGCGGCTACATGGTCGCGACGTTCGACTGGCGTGGTCAGGGGGCCTCCGCGGCCCGCAGCCCGAAAAAGCGCGAGAAGCACCGCCCTGCGCCCGCAACGGGCCGCCGGCTCGGCCATGTTCGCGGCATGAGGGCCTATCGCACGGATCTCGAATGCGTCGTCAAGACGCTCCTCCTGCCGGACTGCCGCCCTCCCTTCGCGGTCCTTGCGCATTCCATGGGCGGGCTCGTCGCCCTTGCGGCGGCAGCGGAGCTTTCGAGCCGGGTCGAGCGCATGGTGCTCTCGGCCCCGCTCGTCGCGCTGCCCGAAAGCCGGGTGCCGGCAAGCCTTGTCCGGTTCGTCGCCTGGGGTGCGCGGCTTGTCGGCCTCGGCCGCGTGCCGGTGCGGCGCGGCGCGCTGCCGGGCGCGCTCGGCACGCCGGCCGACAATCCGCTGACCAGCGATCCGAGGCGCTTCGAGCGCAACCAGCGTCTGGCGACACGCTATCCGGGCCTGTTCCAGTCGGCCCCCACATTCGGCTGGCTCGCCAGCATGACGAGCGCGATGAAACGGTTCGAGCGCTCCACCGTCATCGCGCGCCATTCGATCCCGACCCTGTTCATCTGCGCGGGGGGCGACCGTGTGGTCTCGACGCGCGCCGCCGAACGGCTCGCCTGGCGCATGCGCTCGGGCTCGAGCCTGACCCTGCCCGACGCGCGGCACGAACTTTTGCAGGAAAAGGACCGCTACCGCGAACCGTTCCTGGACGCGCTGGAGACCTTCTTCGGACCCGCCATGGGCGAGGTCACCGCCGAAACCGGGATCGACCAGGCCCCGAAGGCGCCGACGCAGGATGGCATCGCGCCGGGCATGATCGCGCCGGCCGGCCTTCCGACCGCCACGTTCGGCGCCGACAAGGCCCGGCAGCCGGTCGATCGCCGCGACGTCGGGTCGGAGACGGGGACCGTGCGAACGGAATGAAGGCTTGGGGTTCCCCTCGCCCCGTGCACGTCCGGGAAAGGCCCGCCGGCTCCTTCGTCCGGCGCATCAGTTGCTCATCGTGTCCATGATGTTGAACACGGCCGGTGCGAGAATGACGACGATCAGCACGGGAAGGAAGAAGACGATCATCGGAACGGTGAGCTTGGGCGGAAGCGCGGCAGCTTTCTTTTCGGCATCGTTCATCCGCAGATCGCGGTTTTCCTGGGCCATCACGCGCAGGGCCGATCCGACCGGCGTTCCGTAGCGCTCGGCCTGGGTGAGCGCGGTCATGGTCGCCTTGACGCCGTCGAGTTCGGTCCGCGCACTGAGATTCTCGTAGGCGCCCCGGCGCTCGGGCAGGTAGGAGAGTTCGGCGCAGGTCAGCATCAGCTCTTCGGCGAGCGGGATCGACTGGATGCCGATCTCCTCGGCGACCTTGCGGAAGGAGGCTTCGATGGACCGTCCGGACTCCACGCAGATCAGGAGGAGGTCCAGCGCATCGGGCCAAGCGCGCTGGATGGATTTCTGGCGCTTTTCCGCAGCGCTTCGCACGTAGAAGACGGGCAGCACGAAGCCGGCATAGGCGAACCCGACAATGGCGACCGACTGCACGGCGAACGGCTTGGCCGCCAGGAATCCCAGGACGAAGATCGCCATCATCGCGATCCCCAGGAAGCCGAGGGCAAGCGCGATGCGGGCAAACAGGAACAGGGTGAGCTGACGCTGGCTGCGGAAGCCGGCGACCCGCAACTTGGCGATCGTCGCCTCGTCGACCAGTCCCTTCTTGAGGTTGAGCATGGCAACCACCTTGGCGGCCACGCCCTGTTCCTCGCTCTGGCGCAGACCGCGCCTGGACTGTCCGTTCAGGCTCGTCATGCGGGCGCGCTCGCGCGCCCGCAACTCCTCGCGTTCGATCGCAACGGACTTCATGCGGCTCTGCAGCTTGCTGCGCGAGATCTGCGGCAGCAGCACGGCGAGGAGGCTGGCGAAGACGGCGAGCGTCAGGACGACGCTGAAGAAGACCTGCGGCTGGATGCCGATCAGGGAAAAGACATTCTGCATGTCGGAAGGCTCCTTCGAACAGCGTATGGAAACCGGCCCGACCGGTCCGGTTCATCGACGCGCGGGATGCGCGGCCCTGTCAGACGTCGAAATTGATCATCTTCTTCATGATCAGGATGCCGATCAGCATCCAGATCCCCGCGCCGATCAGGACGAGGTTTCCGCGCGGGTCCTGGACCAGAACGGCCATGTAGTCGGGGGACGTGACGTAGATCATGCCGGCGACGAAGAACGGGATGACGCCGATGATGCCGGCCGAGACCTTCGCCTCCATCGACACGGCCTCGACCTTCTGGCGCATCTTCTTGCGCTCTCGCAGGACCCGCGACAGGTTGCCGAGCGCTTCCGACAGGTTGCCGCCCGCCTGGGACTGGATGGCGATCACGATCGAGAAGAAGTTCGTCTCCGGAAGCGGAACGTGGCGATGCAGCCGTTCGCAGGCCTCGCCGATCGGAATGCCGAGCTGCTGCGTCTCGATGATGCGCTGGAACTCCCCGGCGACGGGTTCGGGCACGTCGCTGACGACGTTCCGCAAGGTGTCGTTGAGCGGCAGGCCGGCCTTCACGCCGCGCACGATCAGATCGATGGCGGTGGGGAAATGGTTGGAGAAATCCTTGAGCCGCTTCTTCCTGCGGTTGGCGAGGAACAGGCGCGGCAGGCCGAAGGCCCCGACGATGCCGAGACCCGCACAGACAAGAAGTGGAAGTCCGAACATCAGGCAGACAAACGCGACGAAGATGCCGCCGCCGCCCGAGAACAGGTGGAACGTCGTCGGCGTGATCTTCAGGCCGCACTGCTTGAGGGCATGTTCGAGGGACGGTTTCGCGCCATGATCCCCCCGCGCCTTGGTGCGGCTTTCCAGATCCTTCAGGTTGCTTTGCAAAACGCGCCGGCGCTTGGCCTGCTCCTGCATCCGATCCTTCATCTGACCGACGCGCGCGCGCGCCGCCTCGTCCCGTGAATAGGCCGTCTTGCGTGCCTTCACGCGCTTGGAATTGGCCATTTTCGGTTGCATGAACGCATAGGCGACGGCGCCGGCCGCGACCGTAGACAGCAACACGAAGAGAAGGATGCCGAGCGAACTCATCTTAGAAGCTCCCCTCCGGAGCTTCCTCGTTGCTCGCGTCGAGCGCTGCGGCAAGCCTCTTCTCTTCGCCGTAATAGCGCGCCTTGTCCCAGAACTTCGGACGGCCGATGCCGGTCGAGCGATGCTTGCCGATCAGCCGGCCGTTCGCATCCTCGCCCTTGATGTCGTAGACGAAGAGATCCTGGGTGATGATCACGTCGCCTTCCATGCCGACCACTTCGGTGATGTGCGTGATCCGCCGCGAGCCGTCGCGCAGGCGCGCGGCCTGCACGATGATGTCGATCGAGCCGCAGACGATTTCCTTCACGGTCTTCGAAGGCAGGGCGAACCCGCCCATCGCAATCATCGATTCGATACGGTTCAGGCATTCGCGAGGGCTGTTGGCGTGGATCGTGCCCATCGAGCCGTCATGGCCGGTGTTCATTGCCTGGAGAAGGTCGAACACCTCCGGCCCGCGGACCTCGCCGACCACGATGCGCTCGGGACGCATGCGCAGGCAGTTCTTCACCAGATCGCGCATGGTGATCGCGCCCTCGCCCTCGATGTTCGGCGGCCGCGTCTCCAGCCGCACCACATGGGGCTGCTGGAGCTGCAGCTCGGCCGAATCCTCGCAGGTGACGATGCGCTCGTCGCTGTCGATATAATGGGTCATGCAGTTGAGAAGCGTCGTCTTGCCCGAACCCGTGCCCCCGGAAATGACGATATTGCAGCGCACCCGTCCGATGATCTGGAGAATGGCCGCGCCTTCCGGCGAGATCGAGCCGAACTGGACGAGCTGATCGAGGGTCAGCTTGTCCTTCTTGAACTTGCGGATCGTCAGGGCCGCGCCGTCGAGCGCGAGCGGGGGCGCGATGACGTTGACGCGGCTGCCGTCCGGAAGGCGCGCGTCGCAGATCGGCGAGGTCTCGTCGACGCGGCGCCCGACCTGGCTGACGATGCGCTGGCAGATGTTGAGAAGCTGCTGGTTGTCGCGGAACTGGACATTGGTCTCGATGACCTTGCCGTTGACTTCGATGAAGGTCTTCTTGGCGCCGTTCACCATGATGTCGGCAATGTCGTCGCGCATCAGCAGGGGCTCAAGCGGGCCGTATCCCAGGACGTCGTTGCAGATGTCGGCGAGCAGGTCCTCCTGCTCGGCGATGGTCATCGCATAGTTCTTGATCTGGATGATGTCGTTGACGATGTCGCGAATTTCCTCGCGCGCGCTTTCGACATCCATGGCGGCGAGCTGCGACAGATCGATCGTGTCGATCAGGGCCGCGAACACCTGGCTCTTGCGCTCGTAGAACGCGTCGTCGCGCCGGCCGGTATTGCGCTGCGTCTCGCCGGCAGGCCTTGCCGCGGGCGGCATCGGCGCCGAGCCGCGCCCGACCTTGGTCTCGATCTCGGCAAGCATCGCCCGGGGCGCGCTCGCGACGGGCCTTGCCGGCGCCTCGGGCTTCGCCTCCACCGGGCGCTCCCGGACGGAAGCACCTGCGTCGGACGGCCCCTGATGCGTGCGTTTACCAAACATGGTCCGTCTCCAAGCGCTTCTTCTGCCGTATCATTATTGCGATCGGACCGACGTGCCGAACGCAGGAAAGCCGAGCGAGGCCGGCCGCGCTCACGCGGCCGACTTGCGAAGTCCGAGACGGTCGAGAAGGTTCGGCTTCTTCTTGACCTTCGCAATCCCGCGCCCGGTCAGGCTATGGGCAAGATCGTCGAACAGATCGGCGACAGGGCTCTTGGGCGCGCTCTGCCGGATCATCAGACCGCCATTGGCCGCCTCCCCGAACAGTTCCGGATCGAATCCGATCTGGATCGTCGGTGAAAGGTTCAGCGGTTCGCAGAACTCGGCCACGCTGATTTCGGGGCGCTTGGGCACGCCGACCTGATTGAGGATCAGAAACGGCTGCGGATCGTTCGGCCTGAGCTTCGCCAGGGTCTCGATGAGATTCTTTGCGTTGCGCAGATTGGCAAGGTCCGGCGTCGCCGTGATGACGATCCGGTCGACGTCCGACAGCACCGCCCGCGTCCAGTCGGTCCAGACATGCGGCAAGTCGAGAACGACGATCGGCGCGCTGCGCTGGGCGGTTTCGATCAGGATGCGGTAGGCTTCGACGTCGAACTCGTAGTTCCGGTCGAGGACGCTGGGTGCGGCCAGAAGCGACAGATGATCGCCGCAATTGGACAGGAGGCGGTCGAGCAGGGTCTCGTCCATGTCCTCGAAGGAGGACAGCGCCTCGAACACGCCCTGGGACGGGTCCCGATCGAAATCGATATTGGCGGTTCCGAACGGCAGGTCGCAGTCGATCAGGATCGATTCCGTTTCGAACAGCTGCGAGATCGTCCACACGATATTGTGCGCGATCGTCGAGGATCCGACGCCGCCGCGTGCGCCCAGGAACGCGATCGACCGGCCGATCGGCTTTTCGTCGCCGCTGGTGAAGATCTCCGAAATGGCGCCCAGAATGTCGGCCATGGAGATCGGCGCGACGAGATATTCCGAAATGCCGCAGCGCATCAGTTCCCGGTAGAGGTGGACGTCGTTGTAGTGTCCGATGACGACCACCTTCGATCCCGGATCGCACACGTCGGCGAGCCGTTCGAGCGCCGCCATCAGTTCGACGGGTTCGAGCCGGGTTTCCAGGATCACCAGATTGGGGGTCGGAGACGACGAGAAATGCTCGAGCGCGGCCTTGAACCCGCCCATGTTCACCCGGAAGTTCGCCTTGGCCACGCGGCGGTCCCGCGCGGCGTTGTGCAGCGGTGCCGACACGCCCTCGCTGTCGCAGAAGGCCTGGATCGAGACCCGGGGGATCGGCCGGACATTGTCGACGATTTCAGGCTCGGCATAGGCGGCGCCCGTGACACCGTTGGTCTTGTCTACCATTGGTATTCGCTTTCCATCTCAGGCCGTTGCGACGTGAAGGTCTGGCCCTTGCGATATTTCTCGATCACCTGATCGCGCCGCTCGCCATCGACGGGCCCCAGGCCGCGCGGCGACAGGAGATCGCGCGGATCGGCGATCTGGGCCGCAAGGTTCTGCTGGGTCGCGCAGCCGAAGTTCTGGTAGTTCTTGTTCTCGCTGGTCGAGCCGAGATCTTCTGGCCAGCGGCCGCAAGGGGCGGTCTGCGCGGTCAGCGTCGAGAAGGTCAGCCGGATCGGGGTCGGGCGCAGCGCGTCGTGGGCCGCATAGCTTTCGACGAACACCCGCTCGCGCGGGACCCCGGAGCGCGTGAGGACGGCGATCGCCTCGTGGGAGATGCTTGCGGCGGACGCGGCATTGGGCGATCCGTAGGGAACCATCACCCGCATCGTCTCGGCACCGGAATGCCGGAAGCGCTTGGCGAAGTCCTCGATGCGTCCCGAATCCGGCATGGCCAGCTGGCGCTCGCCGGAAAGGATCGGAATGTCGAGGGCCTGCTCGGCCTCCCCCACGACGATCGGATGGCGGGTGCGGTAGTCGTCGGGCACCGATCCGACATCGATATGGTGCACGTTCGCGCACGCGCCGAGCGCGGCGGACAGGGCCAGCAGCGAAGCGGCGATGGGGACCCGTGCGAACAGAAATCTCATGGCTCTCGATCTCCCGGCCTATTTGTAGATGTAGCCGACGACGCCGTGATATCGGCCGGGCGGCAGCTTGGTTTCGGAATGTCCGTAGATGCGGTTGACGCGGCCGAGGAAATTGGCGGCGCCGTCGCTTGAGAAGGCCAGGCCGTCGTCGGGCCGGGCCAGCGCCTCGCGCGAGACGGGGCGCACGAGATAGGGCGTCACGATGACGACGAGTTCGGTCTCGTAGCGCTGGAAGTCACGGCTGCGGAACAGGCTTCCGAGGATCGGCAGCTTGGAAAGACCTGGAAAACCCGAAACGACCTGACGGACCTCGTCGCGCACGAGACCGGCGATCACGAGGGAGCCGCCCGAGGGCAGTTCGACGGTGGTGTCGGCGAGGCGCTTGCGCAGACCGATGGTACCGACGCCGGCGCCATACTTGTCGCCTGGATAGCTGAACGGCGATTCGAACGAAGGCTCGGAAACACTCGTGCGGATCTTCAGGCTGATACGGCCCGGCGAAAGCACGACAGGCGTGAAGTCGAGACCGATGCCGTACTCGATCTGTCGACTGTCGATCGTGACGACACCCTCCGTGACCTCCTGATCGACGATATTGCCATTGTCGTCCCGAATGTTCGTGATCTTTTCCGGCGTCACGTCGCGACCTGTCGGGACGGAGAACTCGCCACCCACCTTGAAGCTGGCGCTCTCGCCGGAAATGGCGGTCAGGCTCGGCTCAGCGAGCGTGCGCATGACGCCCGCTTGCTCGAGTGCGGAGAGTTGGGCACTGATGCCGGTATCGCCGATCGTACCGTTCAGCAGCGCTCCCGAGTTCGACAAGGCCTTGCCGAGACCGAAGGGACTGTCCGAGATTGCCCCGAAGGTCATCCCGTCGATGACGGTCCCGACGGTCCCGTTCAAACCCAACTGCTTGACGACCGAACGCTGGACTTCGGCGACCGTGACCTTCAGCGTGACCTGATCCTCGCCCTCGATCTGCAGGAGATTGATGACCTTGCTCGAGCGCCGGGGTTCGCTGGCGAACGCGACATCCCCGCCGCCCTCGGCCTCGCCGCCGGCCGATGCGGACCGGATGTAGGCGCCCGTGGTCGCCTCGCCGCCGCTGAGATAGGCGTCGGCGATCTGGCTGACACGTTTGGAATCGAGCGGTGTGCGCACGCGCCCGGTCAGAACGACGTTGTCGTTCATGATCTCGGCCACGACTTCCGAATCCGGGACGTATTTCTCGATCGCCGCGGTCAGGCCCTTGATGTCGCGCTCGATCCGGATGTCGATCGAGGCGATCTGCCGGTTGGCCTCGTCGAAGACGATCAGGTTGGTCTGGCCGACCTGCTTGCCGAACAGATAGATGTGGCGTTTGTCGCGGGTCAGCGCATCGGCGATCGCCGGATTTGCGACGAGGATGTCGTGGGCGTCGGCGGACAGGACCAGCACCTTGGACTTGTCGAGCCCGAGATCGATCCGCGTCTGGCCGAAACCGACATTGACGATGCTCTCCTGGCCCGGCGACTGGGCGTTGGCGGGCGCAACGCCCGCGAACGGCGTGACCACGAGCGTCGCGGACAGGCTGACGGCGCGCAAGATTGCAATGATCGACATCGCTCGCTCCTTGATGAGTGTGGGGGACGTCCGGATCGTGGTCATTCGGGAACCTTCACGTCCTGCACGCGGCCGTAGCGAACGATGCGGACCGGGCCGCGCCGCGCCTTTTCCTCGGCCAGCAGAAACGCCGCATAGCCCGGCGAGCCCGGAACGGAATCGGCAAGCGAGCGAAGCGAGAGGACGAAGCGATCGGCAATCTGCTGGGCCGCCGTCAGGGCTTCGGCCTGCTCGCCGTCGACCTCCAGCGTCGCCACCGAACCGATGACGTTGCGCTGGCCTTCGGTGTCCTCGATCGTCTGGTCGATCGCCAGGACCTTGAGGTTCCGAAGCACCGTTTCGGTCTGGATCTGGGCTTCGCCGCCATTGGCCGATTCCTTGCGGCGCGTCATGATCACGTCGACATGGTCGTTGGGCAGGATGAAGCCGCCGGCCGCGGTCGCCGCGGCGATCTGGACGGACACGGCGCGCTTGCCGGCCGGCAGAAGGGCGGACAGGAAGCCGGAATCGGACTTGATGAGCTTGGCTTCCCGGACGGGTTCGCCGGCGAAGAACGCCTGGCGTGCGATCGTGCCGTTGAGTTCGCTCTGGGCGTCGGGTCTGGCAGTCCTCAGAATGAAGCCGTCGCCGATGCCGTCGACGGGCCATTTCTGCCATTCGAAGCCGCCGTCGATCCGCATGCCCATGGGCACCGCGTTCGCGGAGACGAGAACGTCCTCGAGCTTCACGGGCGGTTCCGCGGGGCTTGCGGTGATGATGACGGGTTCCTGGGGAGCGGGTGCCGCGAAGTTCAGGGCGACGAAGCCGGCGCCCAGCGCCGCGAACGCTGCGACCGCCACCACGATGATCTGGCTTCGGTTCATCGATAACTCCCCGCACGGTCCCCGCGATCGTCGCAGGTCTTCGCGCTGGTTATCGCCCGGAATTCCTCAATGTATGGTTAACCGAATCTGAAAAAGTGAGACGACGCCGTCAGGAGGCCCGCAGGGCCGCTTCCATGAAGGGTCCGTCCGCATAGACGAGGAGGCCCGCAATGGCGAGCGCGACGCCGTAGGGAACGCCGGTCTCGCGCGAGAGGAGACGATCGGCGAAGGCGAAGCCGGTCACGGGGGCGATCATCGTTCGGGAATAAAGAAGGAACAGGGCAAGCGCTCCACCGAGCGCGGTCGCGTAGACGAGGTACAGGCCGGCATCGAATGGACCGATCCAGAAGGCGGTCGCGGCCAGCATCTTCGCGTCGCCCCCGCCGATCAGGCCGCCGGCGAACAGGGCAAACCCGATGAAGAACGTCCCGACGCCGAACGCCGCGAAGATGGCGGCCTGCTCAAGCGGCATTCCGCCAGCGAGAACCGCGACCGGAAAACCCGCGGCGAGAAGAAGACAAAGCCGGTTCGGGATCGTCATCGTCATGACGTCCGAGACAGCGGCAAAGATCATGCAGAACGGGAAGACCGTGATCAGGAAAATGTAGGCCATCTGTGCGCTTTCCGCTTTCAGATCGAACCGGGTCTCAACCAGCGTGAATGTTTCCCGCTGATATTTCGTAAATGATCCCGGGGCCGTCTAACGACATACCTCGGCGGAATTGCGAATGCCGCCCCGGGTTATTCAACACATTAATCAGGTCAGCGCTCCAGCACGATGGGCACACCATGAAAAACGGGACCGATTGGCTCGGCCCCGTTTTTTTTACCGGACACATACTTAAAAACCGAAGTGTCCGGGCACCTCTGTTACTTAGCGGGAGCGGCGCTGATCTGCGAACCGATGTTCGTGAAACCGGTCGTCAGCTTCGGGGTAAAGGCGCCGAACGCGGCTACGAGAGCCACTGCCATGATACCTGCAATGAGAGCGTACTCGATCGCGGTGGCGCCGGACTCGTTCTTCAGAAAACGCTGGAATGTCTTGGACATGGGTGTCCCTTTCGTTTGTTTCGACAGCACGACCGTCGACTTGTTGGCATCGATCGGTTGACACCCAAAATAGAAGCCGCTTCTTTCGATCGCCTTAACGCGGGTTATCCTTGGTCCGGACGCACCGTTGTTGGCGGATAGGCTTAATCGATCCCTAAAAGAGCTTTTACCTCGGATTCATCATGGGCGGTCATAGTGGCCCTCCTGGATGCGCAATCGAACGGACCCGCCATGACTTCACGCCTTTTCAGAACAGCCCTTGCGGCGGCCGTCGCAATCGTCTGCTGGCTCGCGGTCTTCCATGCACCGGCGCGGGCCGAGGCGGTGATCGCCGTCGCCGTCGACCATGCGCGCATCCTGGAAATCGATCGCGGCGCGGGCACCGTCATCATCGGCAATCCGGCCATCGTCGACGTCGAGGTCCTGAGCGAAACCCGGCTCGTCCTGACGGGAAAGAGCTACGGCATCACCAATGTTGTCGTGCTCGGCCGCGACAATGCGGTGCTGATGGACGAGCAGGTCGCGGTCCAGACATTCGAAGCCAATACGGTTCGCATCTATCGCCAGGCACTGCGCCAGACCTACGCCTGCGCACCCAAATGCGAGCCGACGGTGACGATCGGCGATACGATGGAGGTGTTCTCGACCGCCTCGAACCAATACGAGACGCGGCGCGGCATCGCCGAGACCGCCGCATCCAAATAATCCGGCGCGCGCGTCCGGCGAGGGCGCTTGCGATTGTCCCTTGCCAGCGCCCTGCGAGCCTTATCTTTGAAGCGATCGTCCTTCGAAGAGGCACGCAATGCCCAGAGCCATCATCATCGTCCTCGATTCCGTCGGCATCGGCCACGCGCCCGATGCGGCCGATTACGGCGACGCGGGCGCGAACACGCTCGGCTCGGTCTTCGCGGCGTGCCGGACCGGCCGCGGCGACCGCGAGGGCCTTCGCTCGGGGGCCCTGCAGCTTCCCCATCTCACCCGCCTCGGCCTGATGCGCGTCGCCGGGCTTGGCGAGGCGGGACCCGCCCCGTCGACCCTTCACGGGGCAGCCGTGGAGACCTCGCACGGCAAGGATACCCCGTCCGGGCACTGGGAGATCGCCGGCGCGCCGGTTCATTTCGCCTGGGGCACATTTCCCGACACGCAGCCCGCGCTGCCCGCCTCCCTCGTGCGCCAGATCATGGACGATAGCCGCATCCCCGGCATTCTCGGCGACAGGCGCGCCTCGGGCACCGAGATCCTGCGCGCGTTCGGCGAGGAGAGCATCGCGAGCGGCAAGCCGATCCTCTACACCTCCGCCGACAGCGTGCTGCAGATCGCGGCGCACGAAACCCATTTCGGCCTCGACCGCCTGATGGCGCTCTGCGCGGCGGCACGCACCCATTGCGACCCGCTGAACATCGCGCGCGTCATCGCCAGACCCTTCACCGGCGAGACGGCGGACAGTTTCGAAAGGACCGCCGGCCGGCGCGATTTCTCGGTCGCTCCGCCGAGCGAGACGCTGCTCGACCGGGTGCAGGCGAACGGCGGAACCACCTGGGCGGTCGGGAAGATCGCCGATATCTTCTCCCATCGCGGCATCGGCAAAATCCTGAAAGGCGACGGCAACATGGCTCTCGTCGATGCGACGCTCGCGGCGATCCGGCAGGCCGGCGACGGCGATCTCGTCTTTGCCAATCTTATCGATTTCGACATGCTGTTCGGCCATCGGCGCGACGTTCCAGGTTATGCCGCCGCGCTCGAGGCCTTCGACGCGCGCATTCCGCAGATCGAGGCGGCGCTCGAACCCGGCGACCTGTGCATCCTCACCGCCGACCATGGCTGCGACCCCAGCTTCGCAGGCACCGAACACACGCGCGAACGCGTTCCCGTGCTGGGGTTCGGGCCCGGTATCGCTGGCGCCGACATCGGCGTGCGCGAGAGCTTCGCCGATATCGGCGCCAGCGCCGCGGTCCATCTCGGGCTCGATCCGGGGCGCTTCGGAACCGCGTTCGTGCAAACGGCCTGAGGATCGCCGGCAGCAATCCGGTGGCCATTCGATTCCCGACACCCCCCCCCACAAAGCAAAGGACGGTTCCGACATGGACGGCGTCACAGTCATCGATCACCCCCTCGTGCAGCACAAGCTGACGATCATGCGCAAGAAGCAGACGTCGACGGCGAGCTTCCGCCAGCTTCTGCGCGAGATCTCGACCCTGCTCTGCTACGAGGTGACGCGCAATCTGGAGATCACCACCGAGCGCATCGAGACGCCGCTGACCGAAATGGACGCTCCGGTTCTCGAAGGCAAGAAGCTCGTCTTCGCCTCGATCCTGCGCGCCGGAAACGGGCTTCTGGAAGGCATGCTCGATCTGGTGCCGGCCGCCCGCGTCGCCCATGTCGGTCTCTACCGCGACGAACGCACGCTCGAACCCGTCGAATATTACTTCAAGGCGCCCGACCACATGGCGGACCGGCTCGTCATCGTCGTCGACCCCATGCTGGCGACGGCCAATTCCGCGATCCTCGCGGTGGAACGGCTGAAGCAGCAGGGCGCCTCCAACCTGCGGTTCCTCTGCCTGCTCGCCGCGCCCGAGGGTCTCGAGCGGTTCCGGCACGCCCATCCCGACGTCCAGGTATTCACGGCCTCGATCGACAGCCATCTCAACGAGAAGGGCTATATCGTGCCGGGCCTCGGCGATGCCGGAGACCGGATGTACGGCACGAAGTAGGCCGGCCTCGCACGCGATCCGTTTGCCCTTCGTTCACCGTCTTGAAAGCAAGACCGGAAGGGCACGGGTTCCGTTGGCGATTGCGCAACCGGCCCGTGGCATGCTCGCGCTCGTCTTGAACCGGAAGCGAACCCCGTTGCCATGATCAACCGCGCGATCATCATTCTCGCCGTCTGCACCTTCGGCGGCCTTACCGTCCCGTCCGTCTTCGAGACCTATCTGAAGAAGGAACGCGGGAGCGTCGAGACCATCGATGAAGCATCGCCCGTCGTCGAGGCCGCCGCACCGCCGACCGCGTCCTTCGACCGGAGCGTGGTGCTGGAAGCCGATGCGTCCGGTCATTTCAGGACCGATGCGCGCCTCAACGGCATGCGCAACGACGTCCTCATCGACACCGGCGCGACGCAGGTCGCCATCACCGCCTCGATCGCCCGCCAGATCGGCATCCATCCAGGCCCCGGCGACTGGACGGTCGCGGTCCAGACCGCGAACGGCGCCGCCAGGGCGGCCCCGGCCAGGATCGACCGGCTCGAGATCGGACCGATCACGGTGCGCGACGTCGAGGCTTTGATCCTCGAAGACGGCAGGCTCGGCATGACGCTGCTGGGGATGAGCTTCCTGTCCGAGCTCAGTCGCTATTCCGTGGAAGACGGCCGCCTGACCCTGGTCCGTTAGCGGCGTTCCCCCGCTAACGCCTGTTCGGGCATCGGCCCCAAAAAAGGAACCCGATTGTCGGACAGCCTGGTGCGTGAAACCAGAGCGATGGTCTATGAGGCGTCGCCGAGCGAGGCGGTCTCGAAGGCGAGCGGCAGAAGTTCGCCCATCGTGACGGTCCTGCGCACGCCGTCCTGAAGATCGCAGAGATGGATCCGCGTCTCGGGAGAGGCGAACTCCGCGATACGCTGGCGGCATCCGCCGCACGGGCTGCACAGAGCAAGCTTTTCGGCGACCACCGCAAGCTCGGCGATCCGCCCTCCGCCGTCCATCACGAGATGGGCGATCGCCGTCGTCTCGGCGCACCAGCCTTCGGGAAAGCTGACCGATTCCACGTTGCAGCCGGCATAGATCCGGCCGTCCGTGGTCCGCAGCGCCGCGCCCACGGGGAACTTCGAATAGGGCGCGTGGGCGCGGCGCATGGCGGATCTGGCTTTGGCGAAGAGATCGTCGGCGATGGGTCGTCTCGCTTCTGGTGAGGGCCCGGTCGGGTGGGCGTCTTGTATCGGGCGGGTCCGGCAAGGCTCGACCGTCCCCGGTCGCGGCCATAGGACACCGATTGCCGCCGATTGTCGACCGGGCGGCGCTTGCGGACCGGACCCCTTCCGCAAACCTTCGGCCCCGCGCTCGAAGGCAGCCCGGATCGGCCCGCCGGGCGGTGGACAAACCAGCCGGTTTTGAGCAAAGCTGCCCCGCAAGGGATGATCCAAGCGGAAGCGAGAACCATGGCCGAAACCGATTCATCCGTGGAAAGCCGGCTGGAAGACCTCGAAGTCCTTTCGAGCCATCAGGCCAAGACCCTCGAAGAGCTTTCCGAGGAACTCACCAAGGCCTTTTCCACGATCCGGCACCTTCAGCTCAAGGTCGAACATCTGACGGAACGGGTGGGGTCGGTGGAAGCCGGCGGCGGAAGACCCGAAGCGACGAAGCCGCCGCATTACTGACGGCGCGCCCGCTCCCCTCTGCCGTTCAGCGTCGGCATCCTGCCGCCGCTTCGCCCGCCGTCCCGTAGAACCATCTCACGCCTCATTTCAGCGGCGGAACGGTGCCGAGCGGCAGGACGCCGGCCGACAACCGGCCCTGGTCCGCCGTGATGCGGATGACCGTCCGCCCGTTCTCGGTCTTTCCTACGAACGGAATGACCGAAGCGACCGTCTGGGCGATGGACGCAGCTTGCGGCGCGAGGCCGGCGACGATGGTCGCCAGCCGGTCCGGGGACGTCACGGCGAGCGCGAAATCGCCCGACAGGAGGCCATCGTCGGAGAACGAAAAATCACCTGAAAGATCCGCCCCCGACGGCTCGCCCGCAAAGGCGAGGGCGAGAGATCGCAGCGTTCCGCTGCGGCCCGCCAGAAGCTCTCGCGCGGACTGGCCGGTCGCGCTGCCCGACAGCCAACCGGCGGCCCCCTCAACGGTCAGATCGGCCGAGAGGTCGAAGAGCGGAAGGCCGCGCGCCTGCGGCACCTCCACCCTGGCCGAGGTCTGGGTCGCGGCGATATCGAGATCGGCCTCGCGTCGCCGCACATGGGCGGTGCTGCGCAAGGCGGAAAACACCGGCTGTCCGTCGACGGCGAGATTCGGGCTGTCGGAGACGATGGACAGGCGGTCGAGACCCTCTGTCCAGAAGCTCGTGCTGGCCTGGGCGAGCGTCCAGGTCAGATCGACCGGCGGCTGCCCCTGCGACCGGATCCGGACCGGCGAGCCGAGCTCGCTCACCACCTTGTTCGGCTGGTAGATCTGCGCCGCGCTTCGGAACGGACCGGCATCGAGGCTGAAGCCTTCGCCGGGCGCATCGACGGCGACATCGTCGCAGGACAGGCCGATCCTGAACGGATAGCCCACGACGTCCTGGCCGGGACAGGACACCGTCACCCCCCGCGCACCGGCTCGTTCGATCTCCCGCGTGACGATCCGGTCGAGCTGGTGAGCCGCGAAGAACCAGAACCCCGTCAGAATCAGGAAGAGGACGAAGGCTGTCGCCACGATCCAGCGATAGGCGCGGCGCACACGGCGCGATTCTAAGGTTGACGAAGGCACCAAAGCTCCCCTTTGAGGTACGGATCGGATCGGCGAGAAGGCATAACGGACTGGCATGAGCGAGAATAGTGACTTCTGGGTGTTCGGCTATGGCTCGCTGATCTGGAACCCGGGATTTGAATTTGTCGACCGGACCATCGCCCGTCTGTCCGGCTTCCACCGTTCGCTCTGCGTTCGCAGCCATGTGCATCGCGGAACGCCCGAGACGCCGGGGCTGGTCTTCGGCCTCGACCGCGGCGGCTCCTGCGTCGGCATGGCGTTCAAGGTGGCCGGCGCCCGGCACGAGGAGACGATGGCCTATCTGAGGGCCCGCGAGCTCGTCACCCATGTCTATCTGGAAAAGACGGTCTCGCTGCGCTTTCTGGAAGGCGGCGGCACCCACGCGGTGACCTATGTCGTCGACCGCGGGCACCAGCAATATGCCGGCAAGATATCCGTCGAGGCGGCAGCGCGGATCGTGATGAACGCCCATGGCCGGTCCGGGCCGAACGTCGATTATGTCACCAACGCGCTGACGGAGATCCATCGCATGGGGCTGCGCGACCAATGGCTGGAAAGCGTCGCCGCCCATCTGAGGCGGTAGGCCGGTGCCGCCAGGGGGAGCACCGACACGCCGGTTTCCGCGATCGGGCGGCGCAGGCGTGCCGGCCGGTCAGTTGACCTGCGCCAGGAGGCCGTTGCCCGGATCTTCCTCCGGCCACTCGACGACATGGTCCTCGAACGCCTCCACGTCCATGCCTTCCTCGCTGATCGTGCGCCCCCGCACGGAAACGCCGGCCTGATGCACCGTGTCCCGGTCGCCCGACAGGAGATGGTGCCACCAGTAGAGGTCGCGCCCCTCCTCCACCAACCGGTAGGCGCAACTGGGGGGCAACCAGCCGATCTCCCGCACGGTCTTCGGATCGAGACCGACGCAATCGGGCACGGTGGCCTGCCGGTTTTCGTAATCGGAGCAGCTGCAGGTCTGGCCGTCGAGCAGCCTGCAGGCGACGTTCGTCCAGACGATTTCGCCGGTGTCGTAGTCTTCCAGCTTGTTCAGACAGCACCGTCCGCAGCCGTCGCAGAGCGACTCCCACTCCTGCGCGGACATCTCGTCCAAGGTCTTGATCTGCCAATAGGGTTTGTTGCCGGAATCACGCATGGTCAAAATCTCTGAATCGATGTCGCAACTTTTTCCGTCCATGATTATAGAATAGGTATCCACACTGGACCATTGAAGCGGTCGCCCCTTGCGGCGCGACCCGATCGACACTTTGATCAACGGCGGCATCGACGCGTGACAGACAAGACCGAAGCCAAACGTTCGCGCAAGGGCCCATCGCGCCTGATCGAGGTCGATGCGTGGATCGACTCGTCCATGTTCGGCCTGTGGAACGGCTTTTCCCAATGGTGGGAAGCGGTGACGATCCAGTCTCGGCGGCTGCGCGCCCGCGGTTTCTCGCGAGTGGTCGTCGAGCTTGCCGGCGAGGGCTTCACGCTCGGCGTCGCCGGCTTCGTCCTGCTTCTGGTGCTCGCCCAGCCGGCGATGGAGATGACCGCGGACGGGCTTCCCGAAGAGGCCGATTTCTCCGTCACCTTCCTCGATCGCAAGGGCAACGAGATCGGTCAGCGCGGCATCATGCGCGCAGCCGCGGTTCCGATCGACGAACTGCCCGACCAGTTCATCAAGGCGGTACTCGCCACCGAGGATCGCCGGTTCTTCGAGCATTGGGGCATCGACTTCTTCGGCCTTGCCCGCGCAATGGGCGAGAACGCCCGCGCCGGCGGCGTCGTGCAGGGTGGATCGACGCTGACCCAGCAGCTTGCCAAGAACGTCTTCCTGACGCCGGAGCAGTCGCTCGAGCGCAAGGTGAACGAGGCGTTTCTCTCCCTGTGGATCGAGGCGAACCTCACCAAGCGCGAGATCCTGTCCATGTATCTCGACCGCGCCTATATGGGCGGCGGCACGTTCGGCGTCGCGGCGGCGGCTGATTTCTACTTCGACAAGTCGATCCGCGACGTCAATCTGGCGGAAGCCGCCATGCTGGCCGGCCTGTTCAAGGCCCCGGCGAAATACGCCCCGCACATCAACCTGCCGGCCGCCCGGGCCCGCGCCAACGTGGTCCTGACGAACATCGTCCAGGCCGACTTCATGACCGAGGGCCAGGTCGTCGCCGCGCGCCGCTCGCCGGCCGAAGCGGTCGACCGGTCCCAGCGCCAGTCGCCCGACTACTTCCTCGACTACGCCTTCGAGGAGGTCCAGCGCCTCGTGCGCGAGAACAAGCTCGGCACGCGCAACCTCGTCGCGAGCACCACCATCGACATGAAGCTCCAGGCGCTGGCCAACGAGTCGGTCGATTATCACATGCGCCAGTTCGGCAAGAGCTACGATGTCGAGGAGGCCGCGATGGTGGCGATGTCCGACGATGGCGGCGTGCGCGCCATGGTCGGCGGCCGCGATTATGGCGAATCCCAGTTCAACCGGGCCTCGCGGGCGATGCGGCAGCCCGGCTCGTCCTTCAAGGTCTATGTCTATGCCGCGGCCATGCAGGCGGGCATGCAGCCGGACGATACGATCGTCGACAGCCCGCTGACCATCGGCAAATGGTCGCCGCAGAACTACAATCGCAAGTTTTCCGGCCGCGTCAGCCTGCAGAACGCGCTCGCCCGCTCGCTCAACGTGCCGGCCGTGCGCCTCTATCAGAAGGTCGGCTTCGACAATACGGTGAAGCTCGCCCACGAGATGGGGATCGAATCGGAGCTGCGCGGCGACAAGACGATGGCGCTCGGCACGTCCGAGGTCACCGTCCTCGATCAGGCGACGGCCTACACCGTCTTCGCCAATGGCGGCTATTCGCCGAGGCGCCACTCGATCACCCAGTTGACCAGCGCAGACGGGCGGATCCTATGGGACGCGCGCCGCGACCTGCCGCCCCGCAAGCAGGTTCTGACGAAGGAGGCGACCCGCAACATGAACGACATGCTCGTCGGCGTGACCGAACAGGGCACGGCGCGAAGGGCCCAGCTGTCCATGACGCGCGTCGGCGGAAAGACGGGCACGACGCAGTCCTATCGCGATGGCTGGTTCGTCGGCTTCACCGGCAACTTCGTCGGCGCGGTCTGGTACGGCAATGACAGCTTCCGGCCGACGAACAAGGTCACCGGCGGCTCGCTGCCGGCCCTCACCTGGCAGCGTTTCATGGAAGCCGCTCACCAGGGCATCGAACTGAAGCCCATTCCCTACATCGAGGATCCGTTCCCCGAAGGCGAGCGCGACGTCGCCGAGCCGAGCGACAACCCGCTGATGACGTCGGGCCAGACGGGCCTGACCGTCGAGGCGGAAGGGGTTCTCGCAACGATCGCCGATCGCTTCGAGACGCTGGAACCGCTGGCCGACGAGCGCGTCGCGTCCGCCTCGCCGGTGGCCGGCACGCCCGTTGCGGCGAGCGAAGCGGCCCTGCGGACCACCGAAAACTGACGGGTCGATATGGACACCCGGCCATGATCGACTAGAACCGGTTTCCCATGCGTTTTCTTCTGGCTTCTCTCCTGGCGATCACCATCGCGCTCGGTCTCGGCGGATGGTCGGCGAAGCTTGCGATCGACGGCGGCACGAACTTCGATTCGGTCGCGCTCGGTCCCTGGCGCGCCAGCCCGCTGATCGGGACGCGCGAAGCCGACCCCTATGCCAAGGCGCGTCTCGCCAAGCTCGCCCAGCTGACGCTCGGCGGCGGCGAAGGCATCATGTTCCAGGCCGAGGCGGATGGCGAGGGCCGCCGGCTCCTGCTCGAATGCACCTACCGCCTGACAGGGCGGACCCCGGCCGCGCGGTTCTTTACCCTGTCGGCCCATTCGGACGACGGCCGGGTCGATCTTCCGCAGAGCGGCCGGCCGGGCTGGCTGACCTCCAACGCGCTGCTGCGCCGCGAGGACAACAGCTTCGAGATCACCGTCGGACCGCAGGCGCGCGCCGGCAACTGGCTCGCGACGGACCGGACCGGGCCCTACCGCCTCACCTTCGCGCTCTACGATACGCCGGCAAGCGCCATCACCGGCGCGGCGGGGCTCGAAATGCCGGCGATCGAGCGGGAAGGATGCAGCGACGATGGGTAGATTCATTCTCGCCCTCCTGACCGGGCTCGTCGGTGCCGGCCTCGTCCACATCGCGATCGTCTTCATGATCCCCCGGATCTCGGAGAACAGCGCCTGGAGCCGGCTGTCCGCGCTCGGCGACTATTTCGAGGTCGTGCGGATCGCCCCGTTGCGCGACACCGCCTTCACGCGCCAGAACGGCGCGTCCGAAACCCCGCGCGATGCGTTCGCCTTCGCCGATCCGGCCTTCGTCGTGGCAAGCTGCCGCTTCGTGCTCGACGACGGCCCGGTCGAGATCACCGCGAACGGCACGATCGATAATTTCTGGTCGGCCTCGATCTACGATTCCCGGGGCGGCAACATCTATTCGATCAACGACCGGGCGGCGATCGACGGCATCGTCAATCTCGTGGTGGGCACCGCCCAGCAGATCGAGGACGTGCGCGCGACGACACTTCTTGAGGACAGCCCAGCCCTGCCGGTCATCGTCGACGTGCTGCAGGGCTACGTCACGGTTCGCGTTCTCATCGACGAGGAGAGCAAGCGCCCGGCCGCCGACAGCTTCCTTCGCACCGTCGCCTGCTTCCCGATCGACATCCGGCCGACGGCTTCGGGCGAAGCCGGCTCCGAGCAGGGCTGAGCGTTTCCGGCCGTCCCCATGGCGGCGCATTCCACTCACCGCACGGGAGGATCGCCCGCCGGCGCCACGACTCGCGGGGCCCGTGCGCCGCGCATGGTTGACCGGACGCGGCCGCGGCGCGATGGCCCGGACCGCAGGCGGTCCGGCGCAATGCCTGCAAGTTTAATGATTGCGTTAACCCTGTCACTTAACCTCGCATCAATACCTGTTACGGCATTCTGAACCTCATCGAAACCTTCGGGAAACCATGGGAGCACCGGATGCGGAGCCAATTGCCCTCTCTCTACCGCTCCATGGAAAAGAGCGGAACGGCGAACGGTTACGATGCCATCGCCATGGCGGCGACGCTCAATTTCCTGTCGATCGCAACCCCCTCTGCGGCCCAGGCCGGTGCGCTCACCCGGCTGATCGAGCCCCTGTGGCGGCATCTCGGTGCCGACACGCGTGCCGAGATCGCCGGCCGTCTGGCCCATCATCCGTCGGTCCCGGCCGGCATATCGAGCCTGATCGCTCGCGGGATCGAAGAAGAGACTGCCACCGGTCCATCCGCCGCGGCCCACGAAGACACGGACGAGCCCGGCGCGATCTCGATGAGCGACATGGCGCTTCTGGCGAGCGCCGAGACGACGGGCGAGGCCCCGAAGCTCACCGCATCCTCGGCAGCCGAGGCGCGCCATACGCTGCGCAATCTCCTCGCAACCCCGGCAAGGCCCGCCAAAACGAAAAGCGCCGTCATCCAGATCGCCCGGAGCCGCGATCGCATCGCGCTCCGCGACTATCTGGCAAGCAATCTCGCCCTCGATATCGCCGCCGCCGAGGCGCTTCTCGATCCGGACAATCTTCCGGAACTTTCCGGCGCCCTCAAAGCCCTCGGCCTGACGACGCCCGACGCGATGACGGTTCTCATGTTCGTCGACGAGGCGATCTCGACCAATATCGCCACCTTCGCGATCGCGAAGAACCATTACGAGCAATTGGCGCCGTCCGCCGCCGCACATCGCTTCGGCAAGCCCGAAAGCCCGGCGCCGATCACGCCGCGGCTGCAACCGGCGAGCGCCGATCTTCCGAGCCCGGTGCGGTCCACAGGCCCGCGCCGCCAGGCCTTCGGTCGCCGCGGCGACAATCAGAACCGGCAGAACGGCACGCGCAGCTAGAGCATGATGCCGAAAAGTTGCATGACTTTTCGGACAACATCATGCGGAAAAACAAATACTTAGGAAAAATGTCGATTCAGACTTATCACATTTCGCTCTAGAGCACCGGCTCGCCAATCGGAACCGATTTTCCAAAAAGCCCGATACGCAGCACCAAGACAATGGCTGGCGCCTCGCCTTGCGCCGCAAGCCGGCATTGCGTTGCGACGACCCGGCGAACGCCGTCGAGGCCGCGATGGGTCGAGCGTTGCGTCTAACGCACGATCGTCAGGGTTTTCGCGGCCCGGGTGATCGCGGTATAAAGCCAGCGCTCGCGGCTTTCGCGAAAGGCCCAGCTTTCGTCGAACAGCATCACATCGTCCCACTGCGAGCCCTGCGCCTTGTGCACGGTGAGCGCGTAGCCGAAATCGAAATCGTCGAAGCGCTTGCGCGTCGCCCAGGCGATTTCGGCCTCCGGCTCTTCGAAAGCGGCCTTCAGCAGCCGGATCTTCGCCGCGCCCTTGTCGATATCGTCGTCGTCCGGCCTGACGATCAGGTTGATGCCCGGCTTCACCGATTCCTTTGCGGCCGTCATCACCTGCCACAGCGAGCCGTTCAGCAGACCCTTCGTCGGATCGTTGCGCAGGCATACCAGCTTGTCGCCCACCTGGGGCAGGACGTCGGTGAAGTCCTTCAACTCGCGAAGCCGTCGATTGTAGGCCCGGCGCGTCCGGTTGGTGCCGACGAGAACCTGGTCGGCGGCCAGCACCTTCGCCTGCTCGACATCCCGCTTGCCGATCACCTGCACGGTTCCGTAGTCGCCATGCATGATCTCCCTGCCCTCACGCACGTCGAGGGCAAGCCGCACGATCGGATTGTCCCGCGCCTGCCTGTGGATTTCGGTGAGCAGGAAATCGGGTTCGGCATCGGTGAAGAAGCCGCCGCCGGACACCGGGGGCAACTGTCCGGGATCGCCGAGGACGAGGATCGGCGTTCCGAAAGACATCAGATCCTGCCCCAGCGCTTCGTCCACCATCGAACATTCGTCGATGATGACGAGCTTGGCCTTGGCGAGCGGGCTCTGCCGGTTGATCGAGAAGGTGGGGGAGACGCGCGCCGTGCCGCCCTCCTCGTCCTCCACCGATTCCTCGCCGCGCGGGCGGTAGATCAGGGAATGAATCGTCCGGGCGGTCTTGGCGCCCTTGGAGCGCAGCACCTGCGCGGCCTTGCCGGTGAAAGCGGCGAACTGCACCGCGCCGTCGACGCCTTCGGCAAAATGTCTGGCGAGGGTCGTCTTGCCGGTGCCGGCATAGCCGAACAGGCGGAAGACCGGGCTGTCCCCGTTCTCCAGCCATTCCGCCACAGCCTTCAGCGCATCGTCCTGTTGTGGTGAAAATTGCAAGAAGCCGCCCGCAAACCCGTGTTCGATCGATCCGAAGGGAAATAGACCCCGCGCCCATGCCGCGCAACGCTTGCCGGCCAAATCGCCGCTGCGGGCGTATTTTCCCTTTTGCATTCCCGGCATCGTCAAGTAACGTTGACACCCATGGAACGGCATTTCCCCTTTACCGCCATCGTCGGTCAAAACGAGCTCACCGCGTCGCTGAAACTTGCGGCGGTGGATCCCGCGATCGGCGGTGTCCTGGCGTTCGGCGATCGGGGCACCGGAAAGTCGACGGCCGTGCGCGGCCTTGCCGCCATCCTGCCGCCGCTTCGGGCCTATGCCTGTCCCTATCGCTGCGATCCGGCCCGCCAATCGCGGCTTTGCGAGACCTGCCGAGGGGCCCTTGCCGGCGGCAAACCGCCGGCGATCATCGAGGTTCCGGTCCCCGTGGTGGATCTGCCGCTCGGCTCGTCCGAAGACAGGATCGTCGGCGGGCTCGACCTCGAACATGCGCTGCTGAGCGGCGAGCGACGCTTCGAGCCGGGGCTTCTGGCCAAGGCCAATCGGGGCTTTCTCTATATCGACGAGATCAATCTGCTCGAGGATCATCTGGTCGATCTCCTCCTCGACGTCGCCGCCTCGGGCGAGAACGTCGTCGAGCGCGAGGGCCTGTCCGTCCGCCACCCGGCGCAGTTCGTGCTGATCGGCAGCGGCAACCCCGAAGAGGGCGAGCTGCGCCCCCAGCTTCTCGACCGTTTCGGCCTGTCCGTCACGGTCACGACACCTGGCGACGTCGAGACCCGCGTCGCCGTGGTCAAGGCGCGCAACCGCTACGACCGCGACCCGGCCGCCTTCATGGCCGAGGCCGAACGCGACGAGCAGGCGCTGCGCGCGACCCTTCGGTCGGCGCGCACGCGCCTCGACGACGTCATGGTTTCGGACCGCCTCCTCGAACAGGCGACGCAACTCTGCATCACGCTTCAGACCGACGGGCTGCGCGCCGAGCTGACGCTGGTGCGCGCCGCGCGGGCGCTCGCCAGTCTCAAGGGGGAGAGCGAGGTGACCTTCGCGCACCTTGCGGAACTTGCCCCTTACGCCTTGTCCCATCGCCTGCGCCGCAATCCCCTCGAAGAATCGGGCTCCGAGGCGCGCATCGAACGGGCCCTCGCCGAACTCGCCGCCGCCTGATGGAACGCCGCTTCGCGCAACGGCTCGCCCTTTCGCCTCTGGCCCGAACGGCCATCGCGATCCTCGGCGCCGCGCCCGGAATCGGTCTCGTCCTTCGCGCCCAGCCCGGCCCCTTGCGCGACCGTTTCATGGAAGAGCTCTGCCGCCTCGCGCCGTTCGATACGGCCCGGCGGCTTGCCCAACGCGATATCCGGCAGTTTTCCGCACGCCGTTCGAGCTTTCTCGCGCTCGCGGGGCTCGAACAGGCCGGAGGCGGCAAGCAGGCGGGCACCAAGACCGCGACACCCCACGACGACGAGAACGCCGCCGACGACCGGCGCGCGCTGATCCTTCCCGGCACCGATCGATACGGCGCAACGGAGGCCGCGCTTCTCGTCGCGGAGCTCGGCGAGAGCCGGCCCGCCATCGCCTTCGACGAGGGGCTCGGCGAGGAAACCTTGCCCGAGGCCCTGTCGGACCGGCTCGGGATCGTGCTTGACCTGTCCGCGCCCGCTGGGATGGACGCCGGCTTCGGCCTCGAACGCTTCGGGACCGACCTGCCGAACGGTGCGGCGAGACCGGCCGTCGAGGTGCCCGACGCCGCGATCGCGGCGCTGTGCGAGGCCGCGAGCGGGTTCGGCATCAGAAGCCTGCGCGCGCCCCTGTCGGCCCTTCATGTCGCCCGCGTCGCCGCCTCGCTCGACGGGCGCGGCGCGGTGTCGGATGCGGACGTGATTCTGGCCTGCCGCCTCGTTCTCGCCCCCCGCGCCACGCGAGCGCCCGCGTTCGGGGAGCCGTCCGGCGACGCGGACGACGAAGCGCCCGGCGAGGACGATCCGGACGGCGCGAAGGACAATGACAACGACAACGAACCGCCCGAGACATCGCGGGAGAGCGGCGCGGCGGACGACGGGCAGACCCCGGACGACAGGACCGAAGCGGCCGGCGGCATGCCGCAAGAGGCCACCGAAGTCCGCTCGCAGGAAGTCGCGGTTCCGCTCGATCTCCTGCAGCGGCTCGTGGCCACGCTTGCCGGTCAGCGCCTTGCCGGAAAGTCCGCGCGCAAGGGGGCGAGCGCGAAAGGCGGCGGCCAGCGGGGCCGTCCCGTCGGCAGCCGGCCCGGCGATCCGCGCCATGGTTCCCTCGACCTGTCCGGCACGCTGACGGCGGCTTTGCCGTGGCAACGCTTTCGCAAGCTCCAGTTCGCCCGCCTGTCCGAGCGGTCCGTCATCCTGACCCCCGGTGACCTGCGCATTCGCCGGCTGCAGTCGAAGCGCGAGACCGCGACGATCTTCGTGGTCGACGCCTCGGGTTCGGCCGCGCTCGCACGGCTCGCCGAGGCCAAGGGCGCGGTCGAGCGGATTCTGGCCGAATGCTACAGGAGACGCGACCGGGTCGCGATGGTCGCCTTTCGCGGCACCGGGGCCGAGACGCTTCTGCCGGAAACGAAGTCGCTGACCCGCGCAAGACGCGCGCTCGCCGGGCTTGCGGCGGGCGGCGGCACGCCGATCGCCTCGGGCATCAAGCTCGCCACCGACATTGCCCGCCAGTGCGCGCGCCAGGAGCGCACGCCGCTCATCGTCTTCCTCACCGACGGCAAGGCCAATATCGGTCTCGACGGCATGGCCGGCCGACCGGGTGCCAGGGGCGACATGCTGTGCGAGGCCTCACGTCTCAGATCCGAAGGGTTCGCCAGCATGGTGATCGACTTTTCGCTGCGCCCCGGCCAGGCGGCGCGCGATCTCGCCGACGGCCTTGGAGCGCGCTATCTCGCGCTTCCCAACGGCGATGCCTCGACGCTCGCGGCGGCCGTCGCGGGCGACGCCACGAAGGCGCACCGGGCATGATGGCGGGACGCGGCCTGCCGCCGGCCGATTGGCCCCTCGTCCAGCACAGCCGTTCGGTGTCGGCCGGAGGCATCGACTGGCACGTGCAGATGCTGGGGGATGGCCCGGACATCCTGCTGATCCACGGCACCGGCGCCTCGACCCATTCCTACCGCCAGCTCGCGCCGATCCTCGCCAGAACCCACCGCGTCATCATGGCGGACTGTCCCGGCGTCGGCTTTTCCGGCAGGCCCGAACGGCGTCCGACGCTCGACGAGATGGCCCGCCTTCACGGCGCGCTCCTGAGGCGGCTGGAGGCCAGCCCGAGATTGATCGTCGGCCATTCCGCCGGCGCGGTGATCGCGGTGCAGATGGCGCTGTCGAACAATGCCCGGCCCGACGCCATCGTCTCGCTCGGCGGCGCGCTCCTGCCGTTTCCGGGTCGGCGCGGCCGCCTGTATCCGGCGCTCGCCAAACTGCTCTTCCTCAACCCCGTCACGCCGCGACTGTTCGCGTTCCGCGCCCACAGCGAGCGAGCCGTCGACCAGCTCCTGACGGCCACCGGCTCGGACCTGTCCAGCGAGGCGAGAGATTATTACGCAAGGCTGTTCCGCGATCCGCGCCA
Source organism: Fulvimarina uroteuthidis (assembly GCF_034321785.1). Taxonomy (NCBI): domain Bacteria; kingdom Pseudomonadati; phylum Pseudomonadota; class Alphaproteobacteria; order Hyphomicrobiales; family Aurantimonadaceae; genus Fulvimarina; species Fulvimarina uroteuthidis. The sequence continues at coordinate 1,042,064 of NZ_JAXLPB010000001.1, forward strand.
CGTGGAGGGCACGCTCGCCATGATGAGCCATTGGGACCTCGCCAGCTTCGAGACGCGGCTCGCGCGGCTCGAAACGCCGCTGATCCTGGTACACGGCCTGCGCGACAAGGCGATCGCACCGCAGAATTCACGGACCGTCCACGAGCGGTTGCCGGGCTCGGCGCTTTTCATGCTGGACGGCCTCGGCCATCTGGCCCACGAGGAAGCGCCCGATGCGATCGCCGGGATCATTCTCGGTGCCACGGGACGTGCTGCGCCGGCAGTGGCGGCAGCGCCGCCATCCGGCTGAGACGGGTGCAGGGCAGGCCCCGATCGCCCGCCGGCACGGCCCTGCGGGGCGTGGATCGGGAAACAGGACCGCGCGATCAAAAGAACCGGCGCGGCATCCTGTAGGGCAGCATGGTCTGGATCACCGGATTGCGGAACCGGTCGAGATCGAGACTCTCGTGCATGGCCACGGTCTTCGCGCCGAACAGCACCGTGTCCACGAGGGAGCGGGCGTAGAAGGGCGAATCCTCGAGCGTCTTGCGCACCCCGGTCTCGAGCGGCGCTTCCGTCCGCGTCGTCCGCTTCATCCGCCAGAAGCTTGTCTTCAGGGTCTTGGCGCTCGGCGGCTCGAAATCGGTCACATCGGCCTTCGGATCGAACTTGATCGCCAGCGTGAGATTGTCCCCGTCCCGCTCCACCAGATCGTAGAGCACGGCCGTGCCGCCGGGCACGCAGGCGCGGCTCCAGTTCCAGCTCGAGAACCGGTCCTCCAGCGGCTCGGCACCGGTGTTGAAATCGAGATAGCCGTGCCCGTTCCACGATATTGCCGGATCGTCGAACCTGGCTTCCACCCGCGCGCACGGCGCGATCGGCCACCAGCAATGCCTGCCCGCCCGATCGAGCGGCATCGGCCTGTTCTGCAGGGCTTCCGGGTAAAGCTTCACGGTGCCGCGCACGCGCCTGGGGATCAGCGGAGTGATCTCGTCGATCGATACGGTCAGGCAATCGCCGTCCCATTGCATGGCGCTCGGACCGACCGAAAGCACCGAGGCGTCCCGCGCAAGGTCCTTCTCGCCGCGCTCGGTCATCGCCCAGCGGCGGGCGCCCGGTCCGTAGAGCGCGACATTGATCGAGACGTGGTTTTCCGGACGGCCGCGTCCGGCGATCTTGTAGTAGGGCGAAAAGACGCTGCCCACGAAACCGATGATCGTCAGTCCGAAGACGCCGTCGTCCGAGATCGCGTCGCAATACCACCAGGCATAGCCGCCCGGCCCGACCGTCTGGTCGAAGCGAGGTCCTTCACGATGGCCTCGACCGCCAGGGTTCCCGAAAGCGAAGCCATCGGCACGCCCGCCCCCGGATGGGCGCTCCCGCCGCACAGATAGAGCCCCGGGATCCTCGATCGCGCGTCGGGCCTCCGGAACGACGCCGTCGACCCATGAGAGACCCGCCCGTAGAGCGCTCCGCCCGTCCCCGGATAAAGAGCCGAGTACTCCGAGGGCGTCGAAAGGCTGATCCCGCCGCCCTTGAAATCGAGCGTCAAGCCCGAGGCTGCGAGTCTGGAAAAAGCCGCGTTCGTGCATCTCTCGACCTCCGTTTGTTCGAATGGTTGGGTTTCGTCGGACAGGGCCGGCGCGTTGACGATCAGGAACAGGCGTTCCGGACCGCAAGGGCCGCGAGCGTCGTCGCCGCGATCCTCGGCACAGACATAGACGTTGGGATCGCTCGGCAGGCGGCGCTCCTTGAAGATCTCGGTAAATTCGCGCATCGGATCGGGCGCGAAGAACACGGTGTGATGGGCCAGCGGCGGCCCCGAGACCCGCGCCTTGACGGCGATGCCGAGGGCCGAGAGCGACCGGTCGCGCGGCGCGGTCGGCGCCTCGCACGCGGCCCTCGCCTCGTTTCCCAGATGACCGAGCGCCAGCGCGTCCGCATCGCAGTTGGCAAGGACGAGATCGGCGGCGATCGTCTCGCCGCTGCTCAGTAAGACCCCCGCCGCCCGGTCCTGATCGACGAGAATCCGATCGACGGCCGCCTCGTAGCGAAAGATCGCGCCGCGGCGCCGTGCCAGTCCCTCAACGGCCTCGGCCAGCCGCGACATGCCGCCCGCGACGCGCCAGACGCCCCGCGCTTCCACGGCCGCGATCAGCCGCAAGGTGGCGGGGGCCTCGAACGGCGAAGACCCGACATAGGTCATGTAGCGGGCGAAGAGACACTGCAGGCGCGGATCGGAAAACTCGTCCCGCACCGCCTGCCAGAAGCTCTTCGTCGCGCCGAGCCGGGCGATCCTCATCGCGCCGCCGAAGCCGGCCCGCATGGTCAGGGCGATCGGGCTCCGCGGCTTCTGCGCGCTCATGAAGATCGGATCGAGCAGGTCCAGCACGCCGTCGGCGCGGGCCATGAAGGCCGAAAACTCGCGCGCCGAGCGCGCGCCCGAGAACGCCTTCACCGCCTCGACCGAGTGCGCCCGGTCGGCATGAAGATCGAGCCGCGCGCCGTCGGCGAACACGTGCCGCGCGATCACGTCCGAGCGCGTGATGGTCACGTGATCGTCCAGCCGCTCGCCGCAATCGGAGAACAGGGCGTCGAAGACGGCGCGCTTGGTGAAGACGGTGGGCCCGGCGTCGATCTCGTCTCCGGCGACGGCGACCCTGCGCATCTTGCCGCCCGGGCGCCGGCCGCGCTCGCAAACCGTCACGTCGAAGCCGCCGGCCGCCAATCGTGCGGCCGCCGTCAGTCCGCCGATACCAGCTCCGATGACGACGACATTCATGGACGATCCTCGATCAGCCTGGACACAAGTGTCAACTTTATTTGACACACGCGCCCGTCCCATGTCCATTCGCAGGGCGCAGCAACGCGTCGATTTGTCGGGACATCGGGTCCTCGCAAGACGCCCTTCCCCCGCACGAGGCCCCTGCCGGAGACCGATCCTTGCCAGAGAAACACCAATCCTTCGCCCTGCAGTGGCGCGCGGTGCGCAATCGCATTCTGCGGAACCCGCTATTCTACAGGCTTGCCATGGGCTCGACGATCGGACGCTTTTTCGCGCGGCGATCGGCCCGGAAACTGTTCGATCTCACCGCCGGCTTCATCTACTCACAGGTGCTGGCCGGCGGCGTGCGATCGGGGCTGTTCGAGCATCTGGCCGGCGGGCCGATGAGCGTCGCCGAGGTCGCCGCCGCGATCGATCTGCCGGATGACGCGACGCGCCGGCTGCTCGCCGCCTCCACCTCCCTCGGCCTTCTCGACAAACTGCCCGACGCCCGGTTCATGCTGGGCGCCCAGGGCGCCGCCCTGCTTGCCAATCCCGGCGTCGCGGCAATGGTCCTGCATCATGACGCGCTCTACCAGGACCTTGCGGACCCCTTGAAAGCATTGCGGAAACGCGGCGGCGGGGAACTCGCCAAGCTGTGGGACTACGCCAGCGACGATGGGAAGCCAGCGGCCGGCGACGCGACCCCCGAAACCGAACGCTATACGCGACTGATGGCCGCGAGCCAGGATCTCGTGGCGAGTGAAACCTTGCGCGTCTTCGACGTGTCGCCCTACCGCCGCATCCTCGATATCGGCGGGGGGAGCGGCCGCTTCCTCACCCATGTCGCCGCCCGCAACGGCCACGCCGAACTCCATCTGCTCGATCGCCCGTCGGTCGCTACCTTGGCGCGCGAAACCCTTGCCGGCCGGGACGACGCCTCGCGCTTCATTGTCCATGGCGGCGACTTCCTGACGAGCGAATTTCCTGTTGGCTGCGACCTGATAACGCTCGTGCGCATCCTTCACGACCATGACGACGATGTCGTCGAGGCCCTGCTGCGCAAGGTCCACGCGGCGCTTAGGCCGGTGCGCGGCAGGCTCCTCGTCACCGAGCCGATGGCCGACGAACGGGCCCGATCACGCATCGGTGACGCCTACTTCAACATCTACCTGCACGCGATGGGCTCGGGACGTCCGCGAACACCCACCGAACTCGTTGAATTGCTTCACGCTATCGGCTTTCGCCGCGTGCGCCGACTGCCCACCGGAATGCCGATCGCGACCTCGGCGCTCTGTGCGGACGCACACTAGAGACGAACGCTCCAGCCAATTGACATTTCTTTGTGTCCAGTTACCTTGACACAAACCCAAGGAGTCCCCACCGGATGCCCCGCACCGACGCCATCATGATCGAACAGCCCCACCGCATCGCATTCCATGCGACCGGGCTGAAATCGGTCGAGGCGGGCGAAGCCCTGGTCGAAATCGAGGCATCGGGCATTTCCACCGGAACCGAACGCCTGCTCTTCACCGGCGAGATGCCGCCCTTTCCCGGCATGGGCTATCCGCTGGTGCCGGGCTACGAGGCGGTCGGACGGGTCGTCTCCTGCGAAGCCGAAAACGGGCCGCCGATCGGCGGCCGCGTCTTCGTTCCCGGCTCCCACGGCTTTACCGAGGCACACGGCCTCTTCGGGGCCCAGGCCCGCCATCTCGTCGTCAAGGCCGACAGGCTGGTCGCATTGCCCGATGCGCTTGCCGGCGCGCAAGGCACGCTCCTCGCTCTCGCCGCGACCGCCCACCACGCGGTGGCGACGAGTGCGGCGCTGCCCGACCTGATCGTCGGCCACGGCGTTCTCGGCAGGCTTTGCGCACGGATCGCCACCCTCATGGGCGGCACGCCCACGGTCTGGGAGATCGCCGCCGATCGCCGCGCCGGTGCGGCCGGTTACGCCTGCATCGACCCGCAAGCCGACGCGCGCCGCGACTATGCGTCAATCCTCGACGTGAGCGGCGCCTCGGACATTCTCGACACGCTGATTTCAAGGTCGGCCCGCGGCGGCGAGATCGTTCTCGCCGGCTTCTACAAGGCGGCGCTCTCCTTCGCGTTCCCGCCCGCCTTCATGCGCGAGACGCGCATCCGCATCGCGGCCGAATGGGCCGGAAGCGACATGGGCGCCGTCACCGCGATGATCGCCGACGGCCGGCTGTCGCTCGGCGGCCTCCTGACCCACACCGCAAGGCCGCAGGACGCGGCCTCGGCCTATCGCACGGCGTTCGAAGACGCCGATTGCCTGAAAATGATGATTGAATGGGACGCAAACTCATGAGTGCACTCAGAGAAACTCCCTCGGGCACCAGCCAGACCGAGATGCATTCCGCGCTGCGGCAGGAAGCTCACGAGGCGGTCGACGCGCCCGCCACCGGGCCGGTCACCAAGGAAACCCAGATCATCGCGATCTACGGCAAGGGCGGCATCGGCAAGTCCTTCACCCTCGCCAACCTGTCCTACATGCTGGCCCAGCAGGGCAAGCGCGTTCTCCTCATCGGCTGCGATCCGAAGTCGGACACCACCTCGCTGCTGTTCGGCGGCAAGGCCTGCCCCACCATCATCGAGACCTCGTCCAGGAAGAAGGCCGCCGGCGAGGAGGTCGAGATCTCCGATGTCTGCTTCAAGCGCGACGGCGTCTTCGCCATGGAACTCGGCGGCCCCGAAGTCGGCAGGGGCTGCGGCGGCCGCGGCATCATTCACGGCTTCGAACTCCTCGAAAAGCTCGGCTTCCACGAATGGGGCTTCGACTACGTCCTCCTCGACTTCCTGGGCGACGTGGTGTGCGGCGGCTTCGGCCTGCCGATCGCCCGCGACATGTGCCAGAAGGTCATCGTCGTCGGCTCGAACGATCTCCAGTCCCTCTACGTCGCGAACAATGTGTGCTCGGCGGTGGAATATTTCCGCAAGCTCGGCGGCAATGTCGGCGTCGCCGGCATGGTCGTGAACAAGGATGACGGCACCGGCGAAGCGGCCGCATTCGCCAAGTCCGTCGGCATTCCGATCCTCGCGGCGATCCCCGCCGACGAGGACATCCGCAAGAAGAGCGCGAACTACCAGATCGTCGGCATTCCCGGCGGCCGCTGGGCCTCGCTCTTCGAGGAGCTCGCCGTGGGCCTCGACGAGGCGCCGCCCCTGCGTCCCACCCCGCTCGACCAGGACGGCCTGCTCGCCCTCTTCTCCAGCCACGACACCGGCAGGGACTATGTTCTGAAACCGGCCTCCCAGGAAGACATGCGCGGCAAGCCGGTCGCGCCCAAGCCGTCCCTCGAAGTCGTCTACGACAACGCATGAGGCCGAGCGCAATGAATTTCGACCCCCAAGACGGCAACCGAGACGACAGCGCCGATACGAGCGAAGGCTCCGCCGCGACGATCGCCCGGACGGACGCCCGCCAGGCACGCGACGGTGATGCCGGCTGTCACGGCGGCAAGGCCGAGATGCTGGCGGCGGCGCGCAAGGCCGGCCAGAGCGAAGCGCTCGACCAATATGCCAAGGACTATCCGCTCGGTCCCCACGAACAGCCCCAGTCCATGTGCCCGGCCTTCGGCTCGCTTCGCGTCGGCCTTCGCATGCGCCGCACGGCGACCGTCCTGTCCGGCTCGGCCTGCTGCGTCTACGGGCTCACCTTCACGTCGCATTTCTACGGCGCGCGACGCACCGTCGGCTACGTGCCGTTCAATTCCGAATCGCTCGTCACCGGAAAGCTGTTCGAGGACATTCGCGACGCGGTCCACGATCTGGCCGATCCCCTGCTCTACGACGCGATCGTGGTGACGAACCTTTGCGTGCCTTCGGCCTCCGGCGTTCCGCTTCGCCTCCTGCCCCAGACCATCAACGGGGTTCGCATCATCGGCATCGACGTGCCGGGCTTCGGCGTTCCCACCCATGCGGAAGCCAAGGACATCCTGGCCGGTGCGATGCTGAAGCGCGCCCGCGAGGAAGCCGAAGCCGGTCCCGTATCGCGCCCCAGCCGGGCGGCGAGCGACCGTCCGGAGATCGCCCTCATCGGGGAGATGTTCCCGGCCGACCCGATGATCATCGGCCAGCTTCTCGAGCCGATGGGCCTTGCCGCAGGGCCGGTCGTTCCGACCCGCGAATGGCGCGAGCTCTACGGCGCGCTCGATTGCGCGGCGGTCGCCGCCATCCATCCCTTCTATACGGCGAGCATTCGCGAGTTCGAGACGGCCGGCCGGCCGGTGGTGGGCTCGGCCCCCGTCGGCGTCGACGGCACCGCCGGCTGGCTCGCGCGGATCGGCGAGGCTGCCGGCGTCTCTGCGGACAGGGTCGCGGCCGCCCAGAACGCCATCCTCCCCGCGATCCGCGGCGCGCTCGCAGGCTCGCCCATCACGGGACGCATCACGCTTTCGGGCTATGAAGGCTCCGAACTTCTCGTCGCACGGCTTCTCGTCGAAAGCGGCGCGGACGTGCGCTATGTCGGCACCGCCTGCCCGAGGACGAAATGGTCCGATCACGACCGCGAATGGCTGGAGGAAAGGGGCGTCCACGTCAACTTCCGCGCCTCGCTCGAAAACGATCTCGCAGCCTTCGAGGCGTTCGAGCCGGATCTTGCCATCGGCACCACGCCGGTCGTCCAGAAGGCCAAGGAAAGCGGCACGCCGTCGCTCTACTTCACCAATCTGATTTCCGCCCGTCCCCTGATGGGACCGGCGGGCGCGGGCTCTCTCGCCGAAGTCATCAACGGCGCGATCGCGTCCAAGCCGCGCTTCGACACGATGAAGGCGTTCTTCGCGGGGGTCGGCACCGGCGACAATGCCGGCGTGTGGCCGACGGCGCCCGAAAAGCGCAAGGCCGTGTCGCGCCGCGACGACGTGCCGATCCGGGCCAAGTCGAAGTTCGACGCCGTCGAAGGCAGCGTCGCCGCGTCAGAGGGGGCTCACTAGATGCTCGTCCTCGATCACGATCGCGCCGGCGGCTATTGGGGTGCCGTCTACGTCTTCGCCGCCGTCAAGGGTCTCCAGGTCGTGATCGACGGTCCGGTCGGCTGCGAGAACCTGCCCGTGACCTCGGTGCTCCATTACACCGACGCCCTCCCTCCCCACGAGCTTCCGATCGTCGTCACCGGCCTGTCCGAGGACAATCTCGGCCAGACGGGCACCGAAGGGGCGATGAAGCAGGCCCATTCGGTGCTCGACCCCAAGCAGCCGGCCGTGGTCGTCACCGGCTCCATCGCCGAGATGATCGGCGGCGGCGTCACGCCCGAAGGCACCAATCTCAAGCGGTTCCTGCCGCGTACCATCGATGAGGACCAGTGGCAGGCCGCCGATCGCGCCCTGAACTGGCTGTACACGGAATACGGCCCGAAGAAGCGCAAGCCGGCGCCCAGGGCGGCCGACGCCAGACCCAAGGTCAATATCGTGGGCGCCGCCTACGGCATGTTCAACATGCCGTCCGACCTCGCCGAGATCCGCCGCCTGGTGGAAGGCATCGGCGCGGAGGTGAACCTTGTCTATCCGCTCGGAAGCCATCTTCGCGACACCGCAAGGCTCGACGATGCCGACGTCAACGTGTGCATGTACCGCGAGTTCGGCCGCATGCTCTGCGAGACGCTCGCAAAGCCCTATCTCCAGGCACCCGTCGGTCTCCACTCCACCACCGCATTCCTGCGCGCCCTCGGCGAATTGACCGGCCTCGATCCCGAGCCCTTCATCGAACGCGAGAAGCACACGACGATCAAGCCGCTGTGGGACCTGTGGCGCTCGGTCACCCAGGATTTCTTCGGCACGGCGAGCTTCGGCGTCGTCGCCAACGAGACCTATGCCCGCGGGATCCGTCTCTTCCTCGAGGACGAGATGGGCCTGCCCTGCAAGTTCGCGGTCTCGCGAAAGGCCGGCGGCAAGACCCTCAACGACGAGGTCCGCGCGAACATCCGGACCCTCAAGCCGCTGATCATCTTCGGCAGCTTCAACGAGCGCATGTACCTTGCGGAATCCGGCGGACGCTCGACCTTCATTCCGGCGTCCTTTCCGGGCGCCGCGATAAGGCGCGCCACCGGCACCCCCTTCATGGGCTATGCCGGCGCGACCTACCTCGTCCAGGACGTGTGCAACGCCCTGTTCGACGCGCTGTTCTTCATCCTGCCGCTCGGCACGGAGATGGACGCGATCCCGCCAACGCCGGCCCGCGAGAAATCCAGCGTCGGCTGGTCGCGAGCCGCTTCCACGGCGCTCGAGCGCGCCATGGAGAACGAACCGATCCTGACGCGCATCTCGATCGCCAAACGCTGGCGGGACGAGGCCGAGCGGCGCGCGCTCGCCGAAGATGCGCTCGCCGTCGAGATCCGTCATCTCGACCCGTCGATCCGACACGAAGCGGAGGCGGCCCGATGACGCGCCGATGCCTTTCTTCACCCCGTTCCAACATCCAAGGAGGAAATCCGATGAGCCTCGTGACCCGTCATGCGCCCTCGCTCTTTTCGTCAGAGCGTCGCGAGTACCGGCTGACCTACGCACTCAGCTTCCCGCTCTTCTTCGCGGTGGCTTTGATGTCGCGTTTCCTTCCGGCCTCCATGAGGCCGCTTCCATTCGAGCGTGGCCGCTTCTTCGCGGTCATGGCCGATGCGCGCCAGACCGCGCATTCGGTCCTGCCCTACGCATTCATGCGCTGACGCTCGTCCATCCCTTCGATCGCGCGCGGCCGGTCGGGCCGCCCGCGAAGAGAAGACACATCGAACAACGGAGAGAAAGGCATGTCCAATACAACGCCTACCGGGTCGGACGCGGGAACGCTCACCGGCCTGACCGAGAGGGAAGCGAATGAATTCAATTCGCTCTTCATGAAATCCTTCGCCGGTTTCACCGCCGTCGCGGTTCTCGCACACATCCTCGTCTGGATGTGGCGCCCGTGGCTCCAGACACCCGAAGTTGCGGCCGGCCTCGATCTGGCTCAGCCGCTTCTGTCGATGCTCAGCTAAGAAAGGCGAATTCAATGGCACAAGCTTGGTTGCTTTTCGATCCGCGTCGCGTGCTCATCGGCCTCTTCACCTTCCTTCTGGTGTTGGCGCTCCTGATCCACTTCGTCCTCCTGTCCACGGCCCGTTTCAACTGGCTGGCGAACCCCGCGGTTGAGGGCGTGCGACAGTCCAGCGCGCTGGTGATCGACCACCGGATCGTCTGAGGACGGTCCGCCCGACGTGACCGGGGGCGTCGATCATCGTCGGCCCCGGGTTTCGACCCCAACCACCCGCATGTCACCGCTCTAGGGAGGCAGACGCCATGGCGATGCTGTCATTTGAAAAGAAATACAGGGTCCGTGGCGGTACGCTCGTCGGCGGCGACCTCTTCGACTTCTGGGTCGGCGCATTTTATGTCGGGTTCTTCGGGGTCACCGCGATCTTCTTCGCGCTCCTCGGCTCCCTTCTGATTTTCTACGATATCAGCCAGGGCACCGAAACGAACGTGTTCGCGTTCTCGGTCAACCCGCCCTCGATCGAGTACGGCCTGGGTCTTGCGCCGCTCGACGAAGGCGGCATCTGGCAGATCGTCACGATCTGCGCGCTCGGCGCGTTCGGATCCTGGATTCTTCGCGAGATCGAGATCTGCCGCAAGCTGGGCATCGGCTGGCACATTCCGATCGCCTACGCCACGGCCGTGTTCGCCTACGTCTCGCTCGTCGTCATCCGCCCGCTGCTGCTGGGCGCCTGGGGCCACGGATTTCCCTACGGGATCATGAGCCACCTCGACTGGGTGTCGAATGTCGGCTACCAGTTCCTGCACTTCCACTACAATCCGGCACACATGCTGGCGGTGACGTTCTTCTTCACCACGACGATGTTCCTCGGCCTTCACGCCGGCGTCATCCTCGGAGCCGTCAACCCGCCCAAGGGCGAGCCGGTCAAGTACGGCGAAACCGAAAACGCCTATTTCCGCGATTACATCGCCTATTCGGTCGGGCCCTACGGCATCCACCGCCTGGGCCTGTTCTTCGCGCTGAACGCCGGATTCTGGAGCGCGGTCTGCATCATCATCTCCGGACCGTTCTGGGATCGCGGATGGCCGTACTTCTATGATTTCTTCCTCCAGACACCGGCCGCTATCGGCAATATCTCTTACTGAGGGGGCTCGGACATGGGTTACTATTCCTCGATTTACTTCCGCTCGCAGATCCGCGGTCCCTTCGATCCCGGCGTGCCGCTTCCCAAGCACGACCTGCCGCGCATCCAGGAAGCCAAGACGTTCAGCTACTGGCTCGGCACGATCGGCGATCCTCAGCTGGGCCCGCTCTATCTCGGATGGTCCGGCGTCCTGTCGCTGGCCTTCGGCTTCATCGCCATCGAGATCATCGGCCTCAACATGTGGGCCTCGGTCGACTGGGACCCTTACGCATTCGTGCGCAACATCGCCTTCCTGTCGCTCGATCCGCCGCCGGCCGAATACGGTCTCAACCCGTTCGTTCCGCTGGGTGACGGGGGCTGGTGGATTCTCGCCGGCTTCTTCCTGACGACATCGATCCTCCTGTGGTGGGTTCGAAGCTACAGCCGGGCCAGGGCGCTCGGGCTTGGAACGCACACCTCCTGGGCGTTCGCCTCGGCCATCTTCCTCTACCTGTCCCTCGGCCTGTTCCGGCCGATCCTGATGGGGTCATGGTCCGAAGCCGTGCCGTTCGGCCTCATCACCCACCTCAACTGGACGGCGTCGGTCTCGGTGCTCTACGGCAACTGGTACTACAACCCGTTCCACATGCTTTCGATCGTCTTCCTGTACGGCTCCACCATGCTGTTCGCGATGCACGGTGCGACCATTCTGGCGGTCTCCCGTTTCGGCGGCGAGCGGGAAGCGGAGGAAATCGTCGATCGCGGAACGGCGGCGGAACGGGCCGGTCTGTTCTGGCGCTGGACGATGGGGTTCAACGCCTCCTACGAATCGATCCACCGCTGGGCCTGGTGGTTCGCGGTTCTGACGACCTTCACCGGCGCCATCGGCGTCCTGCTGACGGGAACCGTCGTCGACAACTGGTACCTTTGGGGTGTCAAGCACGGGATCGCGCCCAGCTATCCGTCGGTCTACCCCGACTTCCCAATTCCTAACGACGCCATGCGGGGAGCTGTCGGACAATGATCGAGAAACGTGAAAAGCGAAAAGCCCCGAAATATCGGGTCGCGCCCATCATCTTCGGAGTGTTCGCACTCGCCACGGTCGTCGTCCTCCTTGCCGTCCCGCCCTGGGTCCTGCCGCCGATCAATTCGATCGAGACGGGACCTGCGGCGATCGAGATGGTCCAGTTCACGGATGGCGACCGCACGCAGACCTATATCCTCCCCGAGCCGCTGCCGGCAGCCGAGCCCTACGAGGGCGAGCTGAAGGCAAGCGAGGTCTACGAGAACGTCGAGGTTCTCGGCGAGCTCTCCGAAGGCGAATTCACCCGGCTGATGCTCGCCATCACCGAATGGGTCTCGCCGGAGCAGGGATGCGAATACTGCCACAATATCGAGGAGGGCTTCGCCTCCGACAGCCTCTACACCAAGGTGGTGGCGCGCAAGATGCTGGAAATGACGCGGCACATGAACACCAACTGGCCCGAGCATGTCGCTCCGGCCGGCGTCACCTGCTACACCTGCCATCGCGGCGAGAACGTGCCGGCCCAAAGCTGGTACGACCAGAACGAGCCGGACGGCAGCCAGTTCCTCGGCAAGCCCCGGCCCTGGTATCTCGAAGCGAAATCGATCCGACAGTTCTTCCCGTCGGTGCCATATGCGAGATATCTGCAGGGCGATCCCGCAAGCGCCCAGATCCAGTCCAGGGATCCGCTCGTCAATGCCAGCGGAGAGGCGGAAGTCGCCCTCGAACAGACGGCGGAAAACCTCTATCTGTTCATGATGCAGCAATCGAACGCGCTCGGCGTCAACTGCACCTACTGCCACAACTCGCGCGCCTTCTTCGACTGGTCGCAGTCCACGCCGTTCCGCTGGATCGGCTACTGGGGCATCCGCATGGTGCGGGATATCAACATCAACTACATCACCACGCTGCAGGAGGTGTTCCCCGCCGAACGCCTCGGACCGTTGGGCGATCCCGCCAAGGTCCACTGCGGCACCTGCCATCGCGGCGAGCCCCAGCCCCTCAACGGCTACGAGCTGATGCATTCCTACGTGGCGGGCCTGAGCGAGAACGGCGAAGTGCCCGATCCCGCACCCAAGGAAGCGGTTCTTCTCGGCACGGCGGTTCCCGTGGCCGAAACGGGTCCCGACACCGGCGCGCAGCCCGAGCCGCAGGCCGCTCCCGTCAGCGAAACGGCGATCGAACAGTCCGTCGTTCCGCAGGAGGATGGCGATGTCGAGTACGAGTCGCAGACCGAGCCGGGCGGGCCCGTCACGGCCCCTGCCATCGAGGACGCCACCCGAGCCGTTCCCCCGGAAACCGAGGGTGAGGCACAGGCGCCCGGCGGCATTCCGACCGGTGCCGACGCCCCCTCCGGAGCCCCGGCCGAACAGCTTGCTCCCGGAACGAGCGTCGACGAGGACGGCTCGACGAACAACGCACCCTCGGCCGGCGATCCCGGCACGGGAACGGGAACGGGCGGCGAGACCGATAGCGGCGAGGACGCTCTGTCGAACGCCGGCAAGGCGGGCGCCGACGTCGGACAGCCGTCGCCGACCAACGAGGGTTCGACCGAATTCGGTGCCGACGAATCGACTACGACGGAAGGCACGGAAGGCACGGAAGGCACGGAAGGCACGGAAGGCACGGAAGGGGGAAGCGAGGCGCCTGCGCAAGCGGGCCAGACAGAACCGCCGGCCGCCGGACGCAATGCGGGCCGCCCCGCGGTGACGATCGTTCCCCGGCCGTCGAACTGACCGGTCCGGATCGCCGCGGTCGCGTCCGGCCAGACCACTGAGAGTCCCCGTCGAGCCCGGCTCGGCGGGGCTTTTCGTTTGGCGATTGGTTTTCCTGCCGCCTTGATCCGGCTCGAGACGATACGGCTTCACGAAGGTCCCGCCGCCCGGCGAGGATTTTGCGCCAGGGGCGCGTGACCGGCCGGATCGCTTCGTTCGGCGGCACCATGCTTTTTCCCGCTGCGAAATAACTTGGCAATCCTGCCGTGCAAGACTGTCCGCGCGACCCGGGACGGAGCCCGGCTCGCCCCATGCAATGCGCAACAATGGCCGATCCCATCCGCAGACGAGCCGGGGCCTTCCAGAAGGACCGACGGAACCGATGTCCCCGGCCGGAACTTTAAGCATCCCGCATCGGCCCGCCGCACCCTTCAGGGATCGCGTTTCGGGCCGGGTCCTGTTTTCGAAGGGTCATCCCCGCCGTGCGTCTTCCCATGAGTTTAGAGAATGCCGTCGCGGCCCTGCAGAAGGTGGCGACGGGCCACGACAGGACGGCGGACGTCGCGCGCCGGAGAGCCGGGCCGGCAAAGCTGCTTCTCCTCGGCTATCTGGCCTACACGATCATCGGCTGGATCCTGCTCTCGCTCCCCGCCGCCCACGAGGACGTCGCGGTGTCGGCCCTCGACAATCTCTTCATCGCCGTGTCGGCCGTCTCCACCACCGGGCTTGCCACAGTGGACACGGCGACGAGCTACACCTTCTTCGGAGAGCTCGTGGTTCTCCTGCTGATCCAGTTCGGCGGCCTCGGCTACATGACGCTCGGCTCCTTCACCTTCCTCGCCATCCAGGCCAAGCTGAACCGGACGCAGGAACAGACCGCGCGCACCGCGTTCGCGCTGCCGAAGGACGTTGCGCCGGCCTTCTTCATCCGCTCCGTCGTCGTCTTCACCCTTGCGACGGAAGCGATCGGCGCGGGCTTCCTCTATCTGATCTTCCGGGCGGACGGGCTCGAGGACGCGCTCTGGAGCGCGATCTTCCATTCCGTCTCGGCCTTCTGCACGGCGGGCTTCTCGCTCTATCCGGACAGCTTCGTCCGGTTCGCGGACGATGTGGCGGTCAACGTCACCATCGCGGTGCTGAGCATTCTCGGCTCGATGGGCTTCATCATCGTCGCCGACGCCTACCGGCGGATCGTCGGCCGCAAGAGCCACTTCGGCTTCACCAGCAAGGTCATCTTCCGGATGACCGCCCTCTTGATCGGTGGCGGCACGCTGCTGATCCTCGTCGCCGAACCCTCGATCGGTGCCCTGCCGCCCTACGAGCGGCTGATGGCGGCCTTCTTCCAGGCCATGACCGCCTCGACGACCGTCGGCTTCAACACCCTCGCGATCGGCGGGATCTCCGATGCCGTCCTCATCGTCATGCTTGTCCTGATGGTGATCGGCGCGTCCCCCTCCGGCACCGGAGGCGGCATGAAGACGACCTCGTTCGCAGCCCTCATCGCCCTCGTGCGATCGACCCTCAAGGGGCGCGACAGCATCCGCTTCTTCAAGCGCGAGGTGCACGACACCCAGCTCAATCTCGCCGCGACGACGCTCTGCACCTATCTCGGCGTCCTGTGCGTCGCGCTCTATCTCCTGTTCCTCACCGAAACCGGCATCGCCTTCGACGTCATGACCTTCGAGGCCGTCTCCGCACTCGGCACGGTCGGGCTGTCCATGGGCGCGACGGGAGAGCTCTCGCCGCTCGGCAAGCTGATCATCATCGTCCTGATGCTGATCGGGCGGCTCGGCGTGTTCACCTTCGGCCTTGCCCTCGCGGTGCCCGACGAAACACGGGAGGAAGAAAGCGACGACGATCTGGCGCTTTGAGGCACCGGAACCCGGCGCCGGTCTCCGCCGGACGGCGCTGTCGCCAAAGACACGCCCCGGGCCGCTTTCGTCCCTGCAGGCGCCCGGGACAAGCCCCCCGCCGGACGCAAAAACGCCCGGACGTTTCCATCCGGGCGCTCTCGAACCTGTCGCGAAAACTTAAAGTATCAGGCGTGCCGAAGATCGGAATCGATCCCCCGCCCACCATGATGCGCGACATCACACAGGGAGCCAGCGCCTCGTTCAGCCGATCGCCCAGCCGTGCCCACGGCGCACGACACTCAGCTCGCCATGGCCGGCTCTGCGCCGAAACCGGACCGGTCGCTCTCACCGTCCACCGCCTCGCTCCTGGCTGCGGCCGGAACGTCGAACATGCGGTCGAGCACGGCAAGATCAAGCGTCTTGCCGATCGCGAGCGCGCGGGCTGTCTCGTTCTTGCCGGGAATATGAACCGCCATGGACACGCGCCCGCCTGCAATGTCGAAGCGCAGCCAGCCATCGCCGGAGCGGGCGATCCCCTTCATCCGATCGACCTTGCCGGCCGCCCCGCGGGCGACCGCGTGAAGCTTTTCGGACAGATCGTCGGTCGGGATCGGCTTCGACAGCGGACGGCTCCACGAGCGCATGCCGAGTTCCGGATCGTGGCTGTGATCGTGCGCATGGCCGTGGTGCCCACCATGCCCGTGCCCGTGCCCGTGCCCGTGTGCATGGCCGTGCCCGTCTGCATGGCCGTGGTCGTGTTCCGCGCCGCTGTCGAGCTTCTCATTGTCCGTCGGATGGACATAGATCGCCTGGCTCGGCGAAAGCTCGTCCTCGACGGCGCCGTAACGCGCCGGCAGCACCTTCGCCTTGGGGTTGAGGGCGACGAGCGTCTCGCGCACGGCGCCGAGCTGGCTCTCGGACACGAGATCGATCTTGTTGAGGATGAAGACCGGGGCGATCCGGGCCTGCACGTCGAAATAGTCCGGCATGCGGGCGTAATCGCCGAGAAAGGCGCCGGCATCGATCACGGTGTAGAGGCGCGTCGCCTTGACCAGCGATGCGATCTCGGGGGTCGCCAGAACCTGCAGCAGCGACGCGACGTCGGCGACGCCCGAGGGTTCGATCAGAACCCGGTCCGGCGCCATCTTGGAGACGACCTCGCGAAGCTGGGCGGCCAGATCCTTGCGCAGCGAACAGCAGATGCAGCCGTTCGGCAGTTCGATCACGTCCGCGCCCTGCCCCGACAGGAGCGATCCGTCGATGCCGAGTTCGCCGAAATCATTGACGAGAACGACGGTCTTCTCGGCCGGATTGGCCTCCGACAGCATGCGGCGCAGCGTCGTGGTCTTGCCCGAGCCGAGGAAGCCGACGACGATGTCGACCGCGAAGGGCTTGCGATCGCCGCGGGACTTGAGGCCGGGAGACCAGAGCGTCGCCGTCGGCATCGGCAGGACGAGCATCCAGTGCTCGAGGATCGCCAGCGCCATCAGGACACCGAGGAAGGTGTAGCCGGCCTTCTCGAACGGGGTCGCGCCGTCGGCGAACGCCCAGGTGAAGAGCAGGACGGTGATGATGGTCGAGATCGTCACCGAGAACGGGAACAACAGGTTCATCGAACGCTTGTTGAGGAAGCCTTTCAGGAACTCCAGATGCTCGGGCAGGAACTCCTCGTTGAGGTTGCGCACCCCGAAGAACACGTTGAGCTTGGCGCTCTGGTGCATCCACCACAGCACCATGAAGGTCCAGGTGCCGATCTGGTTCGGCTCGCCCCAGGTGAAGGCGA
Organism: Fulvimarina uroteuthidis; assembly: GCF_034321785.1. Classification (NCBI taxonomy): domain Bacteria; kingdom Pseudomonadati; phylum Pseudomonadota; class Alphaproteobacteria; order Hyphomicrobiales; family Aurantimonadaceae; genus Fulvimarina; species Fulvimarina uroteuthidis. The sequence goes on from NZ_JAXLPB010000001.1 coordinate 1,059,283, forward strand.
CGACGAGGATCGCGGCGTAGATGATCGCCAGCTCGTGCCAGAGGCTGGTCTGGATCGCGTGGCCGAAATGGCTCCAGCCCTTGCAGTTTTCCGGACAGGGCTGTTTCCGCGGGCCGGTGACGTAGCCCATGTAGAAGCTCATCTCCTGCCAGCCCCAGGCAAGGAGGCCGAAGGTGAACGCCCAGTAGGCCCCGGCGATCGAGGTGTCGGACGCACTCCAGACGAGGCCCCAGAGCGACACGCCGAAGATGATCGTCGCGCCGATCATCGAATATTTGAAGGTCTTCTGCGGCAGACCGTCCAGATAGATGATGGCGACGGTGGAAGCCCACCAGACGCCAAGTGCGAAAAGCGCCGGATAGACGTACTCGGTCATCGCTGGAAGTCCTGTCGGGGTGGAGAATGTCGGGTCGGAAGGGGACGTCTCGCCCGGCTCAGTAAGCCGGAACGAGGGTGCCGTCTTCGGGAATGGCGTTCGGGATCGAGCGCATCGCGTAGAGGCGGGCGAAGGTGGCTGTCGCCTTGGCGCGGCCGCGCAGCACCTTGAGCTTGCCCGGCAGACCGCCGGACCTGCGGCCCGCCTCGATCTCGCGGCTTGCCGCAAGAAGCGCCTCGAGACCCGCCATGAATTTCGGGTTCTCGATGTCGAGCGAGAGCGGGAACACCTGCCTGGAGATCTCGGTGGTGATCCGGAACACCTTCATGCCGTACTCGGAGGGATCGAGTGCGAACGCCTTGTGGAATTCCGGGCGGGCATGGTCGCGCACGTACATGGTCGCGAACACCGCGAGCAGGAAGAACTTGATCCAGAGCTTGTTGTGGCCCTTCAGCACCCTGTCGTCGGCCCGCATCAGAAGCGCGAAGGCCTCGCCGTGGCGGAACTCGTCGTTGCACCACTTTTCGAACCATTTGAAGATCGGATGGAAGCGCTTGTCCGGGTGGCGCTCCAGATGGCGGTAGATCGTGATGTAGCGGGCATAGCCGATCTTCTCCGACAGATAGGTCGCGTAGAAGATGAACTTCGGCTGGAAGAAGGTGTACTTCTTCTGCTTGGTGAGAAAGCCGAGATTGACGCCGATGCCGAACTCCTTCAGCGCATCGTTGATGAAGCCGGCATGGCGGGCTTCGTCGCGGCTCATGTAGGAGAACAGCTCGCAGATGTCCGGATTGGTGCCGCGCCGCTTCATCTCCTTGTAGAGGACGCAGCCGGAGAATTCGGCCGTGAGCGAGGAGACGAGAAAGTCGACGAATTCCTTGCGCAGGCCCTCGGGCAGGTCGGACAGCTCGATCTTGTCCCAGTTCTCGTCGCGCTTGAAATGACCGCGATTGGGATCGGCCTTCAACTCGGCGATCAGCCTGTCCCATTGGGGCCGCACCGCCGAGACGTCGACCTTGTCGAGCTTGTCGAAATCGGTCGTGTAGAAGCGGGGCGACAGGAGCGTGTCTTCCTGCGCGGACTTGGTCGTCTCGTTGACGGTGCCCTGGATGCGGCGCGCACCGTCGATCTTGGCCGGAGCGTTCATAGCGTTGCCTTTTCGGAGAATGAGAACTCGCAAAGTTCCATGAATTCGAAGTCGCCGGTCAGTCGCGTCCATGTCCGTTCGAACCATCCCGCGCGACGGATCGTGGCGGTGCGCCGGAATTCGGCCTGATCGCCGTAGGGAACCGAGATCGGGCTGCCGTGAACGATCACCGCGTCGCCCGGCTCGACCGTCACGCCACCGTCGAAACGGACGTGGGCGTGCAGGCTTTCGAACGTGTTGGAGATTTCGACCGTGCAGTCGACAATGTCCTCGGCGCCGCCAAAAAGGGTTCGCAACATCAGCTCTTCGCGTTCTTCCAAGGGAGCAGATCGGCGAACACTTCCATGTTCTTGGCGCCGAACGCCCGCAACTCCACCTGCCGGCTCGTCAGCGGATCCTCGACGACAAGACGGCCATCGGCTTTCAGCGCGAGCACGAACGCGCCCTCCTGGCGCGCCCCTCGGATTGTGCGGTAACGCTGGAGATTGCGCAAGGACTCCACGGCAAATCCGCCGGCTTCCGTCGGCAGGCTCAGAAGCGTCTCGCCGGTGCGGGCATCGGCGATGATGGCCACCGCCGGATCGCTGTCGTCGAGGATCAGGTCGCGACTGGCGAGCGTCTCGATCACCGGCGTCACGAAGTTGCCGACACCGGTGCGGTTGCTGGCGAGGCCGAACGCGACGGCGGAGAACGCGAGAAGACCCGCCCCCACGAGGATCGCCAGCGGGATCGGGCGGTCGGGAGTGGGGTAGAACTTGAGCGGCTTGCCGTCGACGCTCTTCAGCTTGTCCGTGATGCCGTTCATGCCGCGACCGCCTCGTGTCGTGTCACCGCGGGTCTCGAGGGTTCGCCCGCCGCAACGCCGAAGGCCGCCGTCCCGCCGGTCTGGGCGAGAGCCCGCGACAGGGTCCGCGCGACCTCGGCCGCGTTCGGCACCGCCCGCATCATCGGCTCGGCGGCGCCAAGCTTGAACGGGCGCGCGAACGGCCAGATCTGGAAATAATAGGGCCGCGCATTCTCGGGCAGCACCAGCGGAATGTCGCCCGTCCCGTCCCTGTAGAGCCTGAGGCCGGCGGCCTCGACGTCCTTCAGCGGAATGTTCAGCTGCGAGGGCAGGGCCACGCCGTAGCGGAACACGACGCGGCGATCGGTCACGAGGAACCCGGTGGTGCGGGCGTAGAACCACGCCATCACCATCAGGATCGTGCCCGAGACGACGAACGCGGTGACGAGCGGCATCGCCTCCGCGAAGGCGAGCTCCCATGATCCGGTGTCGTTGTGCACCGAACCCAGGCGCCAGGCGATCATCACCGTGAAGTAGCCGGCGACCCATTTCATGCGGAACGCCCTGTCGGCGAAGCGCCACCAGTCGGGCTTGCCCTGCCACAGGATCGTCTCGCCGTCCGGAAGCTCCGCCTGCGCAATGTGGGCCTGGATGTCGGCGGTTTCGTCGAGTTCGAGATGTTTCATAGGAATGGTCCTTGTGCACCGTTCTTGGCGTACAGCGTGCCGCCGGCGAAATAGGCGTTGAGGCGATCTTCCTCGCGGGCGGTGATGTATTCGGACGTTGCGAGGGTCGGGACCCGCAGCAGCTGCTCGCGGGTGAGCGTGCCGAACTTCATCCGGCCGTTGTGCAGCTCGGCAAAGTAGAACGGCGCGAGCAGGGTTCCGGTCTTGCCGCCCTCGACGTTCACGTCGATCTCCACGTAGCGGATGAAATACTCCACCGCGTTGACCCACAGGTCCTTCACGGTGCCGATGGGCGCCCCATCGGCCGCGACCACGGGAATGCCGATCAGAGCGGGACCCGATTCCTCCAGATAATAGTCCGGATTGTTGCGCATCGGCGCGACGGTCAGATGGCCCTCGATCGAGCGCAGCGGCTTGTCTTCCTTGAGGGCATAGGAGGCGGGGCCGACACCATCGAGAAGCGGATCGCCGAGCGGCTGGAACGGTGCGCCGGGAAACGGATAGGCCGGCGCCATGTTGAGGTCGCGCTCCTTGTCGGCATGGGGCGCGTAGCGCAGCGTTCCGTCCTGCATGAGGAAGCTCTTCGGCTTCGGCAGGTTCGGGAAGCCGACCACGGACATCCGCTTGCCGGTGCCGCGCGTGCGGTCCGAGACGAGCGGATAGCCCTCGCGCTTGTCCTCGCCGCGCAGATAATACACCAGCGCCAGAAAGAAGAGGAAGAAGGCGATGACGAGTAGCAACGGCAGATCCAGCTGCTCGGTGAAGGCTCCTGTCGGCATGATGTTCATTCTCCTCTGTCAGTTCGGAAGGTCGGGCAGGCCGAAGCGACCGCTCTGCGGCGCGCGAGGCTCCAGGAATTGGGGACGCACGAGGGGGCCGAGCACGAGAAGACCCGTGAACAGCAGCCCGATCTCGAGATGGTAGACGACACCGTAGGCGGCGGCCGGGCCTTGCAGGGCAGGCCCCAGAAGGCCCGCCTCGGCCATCAGCGCCACCTGGTCGCGAAGCGCGCCGCCGAACAGGACCGACAGGCCGAGCGCGAGCGCCTGGACGGCGCCCCAGATGCCGAGCACCAGCCCGCTGCCGAGCCGGGCGTGCCCGATCCGCTCCATCACCGCGACGAGCATGGCGACGGAGAACAGCCCGGAGCCGAGACCGATGGCGAAGACGCCGCCGGCAAACAGCGCGATCGAGCCGAGCGCGCCGGCCAGGACGACGACCGAAAAGGCCGGAATGCCGCCCATCAGGCCGACCGCCGCCACGACGTGTGGGTTGGCGCCGTACCGGCTGTGCAGGCGGGCGGCGAGAAAGAAGCCGAGAAGGCTGCCGGCCGAGAAGATCGCGGTCAGGAACGTCGTCGACCCGACGCCCATGGCGAAGACGTCGCCGCCATAGGGCTCGAGGAGAACGTCCTGCATGCCGAAGCCGGCGGTGCCGATGGCGAGCGCCAGGAGAAGGCGCTTGAGGTCCGCCTGCCCGGACAGCAGGGTCTTCACGACGGTGAAGAAGCGGGGGCCGGCCTGCTTGAGGTCCGGGCTCGGTGCCAGGTCGCGCCGGCGCGGCTCCTGCTGCCAGATCGCGACCGTCGTCATGAGGATCGTCAGGACCGCCGAGCCCTGCAGGACGCGGATGAGGTTCATGTAGGAGAAGTCGCGCAGGAGCTGGCCGATCACGAGCGCGCCGCCGAACATGCCGACGAGCAGCATGGTGTAGAGCATGGCGACGACCCGCGGGCGCTTGTCGTCGGTCGCAAGGTCGCAGGCGAGCGCGAGGCCCGCGGTCTGGACCGCATGGACGCCGATGCCGACGAGCACGAAGGCGAGCAGCATCGCCACCTGCCCCACCATGACCGCGTCCGGATCGGCTTCGGAGACGATGAACAGGGCGAAGGGCATGATGGCGAGACCGGCGAACTGGGTCATCGCGCCCATCCAGATATAGGGCGTGCGCAGCCAGCCCATGTAGGAGCGTCGATTGTCCGACTTGAAGCCGATGAAGGCGCGCGCCGGCGCCAGAACCAGCGGCAGCGCCATCGCGACCGCGATCAGCGTGATCGGAATGCCGAGTTCGATCGCCATCACGCGGTTCAGCGTTCCGCCGAGCAGCACCATGGTGATGCCGACCGACACCTGGAACAGGGACAGGCGCAAGAGCCGCGACAGGGGAAGCGCGTTCGTGCCGATATCGGCGAACGGCATGATCGAACGCCACGCGGCCGCGCGCTCGTTCCTGATGGCGGTGGTGTCCTTCGGTGTCGCGGTCATCGGCGCTTCAGCTCCAATGCATGGCTCTTGTAGAATCCGGTATCGACCCTGACGTCGCGGCCGATGTCGAAGCCTGCGAACGCCGGATGGCGTTCGATCGCGGAGACGAGCTTTTCCTTTGCGACCGGCACGATCGCGGGCGAACGATCGGCGCGCGGAAACAGCTTGCCGGCCTTGTGCATGATCGCGAGCATCGGCGTCCTGGGCGCGAAGGTGACGGCGAGGGAGCCGTCCGTGCGCTCGGCGATCCGCCCGAGCGTCATCACGGCGTCGGCCGGTTCGTAATGGATGATCGAATCCATCATCACCACATGGTCGAAGCGGCCGAGCGCCGGATCGAGCATGTCGCCCGCGCAAAAGCGGATCTTGTGGCCGAGGCCCTCGGCATCGGCCAGTTCCTGCGCATGGCGCGTCAGGGTCGGCGACAGGTCGACCGCCACGACGTCGGCGCCGCGCCGCGCCGCTTCCATCGCCAGTGCCCCGGTTCCGCACCCGGCGTCGAGAACGCGCAGGCCGCTCATGTCGCTCGGCAGATAGGAGAGCAGCGTGGCGCGCATCGCGTCCCGGCCGCGGCGGACCGTCGCCCGCACCCGCCCGACCGGCGCGGTCGAAGTCAGCTTCTTCCACGTCTCGGCGGCGGTGCGATCGAAATAGGTCTCGATCTCGGAACGCCTGGTCTCGTATGTCACGGAGCCCGCCATATCGGTTGCTTATTCGAAGCCGAGGAAATCGAAGATCTCCCGGTCTTTCATGCTCTTGGCGTCGTTCGCAACGGTGCCCGCATAGAGCAGCGCGGCCAGACGCATATATTCGTTCTGAACGGCTTCCAGCTCCGGCGAAGGCTCCATCTCGAACAGCGTCGACTTCTTCAGCCGCGAGCGTCGGATCGCGTCGAGGTCGGGGAAGTGGGCCAAGCGGTTGAGGCCCGTCGCCGCGGCGAACCGGTCGATCTCGTCGGTGCCCGCCGAACGGTTGGCGATGACGCCGCCGAGCCGCACGTCGTAGTTCTTCGCCTTCGCCTGGATCGCCGCGATGATGCGGTTCATGGCGAAGATCGAATCGAAGTCGTTGGCGGTGACGACGAGCGCGCGGTCGGCGTGCTGGAGCGGGGCCGCGAAGCCGCCGCAGACGACGTCGCCGAGAACGTCGAAGATGACGACGTCGGTGTCTTCGAGAAGGTGGTGTTCCTTCAGCAGCTTCACCGTCTGGCCGACGACGTAGCCGCCGCAACCGGTGCCGGCGGGCGGGCCGCCGGCCTCCACGCACATGACGCCGTTATAGCCCTCGAAGACGAAGTCCTCGGGGCGCAGCTCCTCGGCGTGGAAGTCGACCGTCTCGAGAATGTCGATGACCGTCGGCTGGAGCCGCTTGGTCAGGGTGAAGGTCGAATCGTGCTTGGGATCGCAGCCGATCTGCAACACGCGCTTGCCGAGCTTGGAAAAGGCGACCGACAGGTTCGACGATGTCGTCGACTTGCCGATCCCGCCCTTGCCGTAGACCGCGAACACTTTCGCGCCCTCGATCTTGGCATCGTCCTTCATCTTCACCTGGACGGAGCCTTCCCCGTCTTCGCGGCGATAGACCGTTCCCGGCAGATTCAACGTCGTCTTCAAACCACTCATCACGCGGCCTCCATCTGTCTGGTTGCCGGGCTCGCGGGAAGGATTCCCTCCAGCCGGTCTTCAAGATCGGCGCTGGCATCGAGCAGCGCCTCCCGCTCGGCGTCGGTGGGACGCCAGTATTTTCGCTCGTCCGCCTCGATCAGCCGTTCGGCCATGCGAGCGGATGCTGTGGGATTGAGAGCGGCGAGCCGCTCGCGCATGTCGGGATCAAGGACGAAGGTTTCGGCGATCCGCTTGTAGACCCAGGGGCTGACCTGGCCGGTGGTCGCCGACCAGCCGAGGGTGTTGGCAAGCTGCAGCTCGATCTGGCGCACGCCCTCGTAGCCGTGGGAGAGCATGCCCTCGACCCATTTCGGATTGAGCGTGCGGGTGCGGGTTTCGAGCGCCACCTGCTCCTCGAGCGTGCGCACGACCCCTTTGCCCATCGTATCGTCGCCGATATAGACGGGGACCTGGCGGCCCTTGGCTTCGGACGCGGCGCGGCTGATGCCGCCCAGCGTATCGAAATAGGTGTCGATCGTGGTCACGCCGAGCTCCACCGAATCAAGGTTCTGATAGGCGAGATCGACCGTCGAGAACGCCGACTGGAGCAGCGCGCGCTGCTCGCTGGACCTGCCCTTGCGATCGATGGCGAAGCACTTGCGGCGGGTATAGGCGTTGGCGAGTTCGCCCTCTTCTTCCCAGGAGCCGCCGTCCACCATCAGGTTGACGTTGGAGCCGTAGGCCCCGTCGGCATTGGCGAAGACGCGCAAGGCCGCGGTCTCGAAATCGCAGCCATGCTCCTCGGCGTAGCTGAGGGCGTGCTTGCGAACGAAGTTCCGGTCGAGCGGCTCGTCGGCGCTCGCGGCAAGATAGGCCGCTTCCGCGATGAGCTTGGACTGGAGCGGCAGAAGATCGCGGAAGATGCCTGACAAGGTCACGAGCGCGTCGATGCGCGGGCGACCGAGGTCTTCCAGCGACATGAGGGCTGCGCCGCACAGGCGACCATAACCGTCGAAGCGCGGCACCGCACCGTAAAGGGCGAGCGCCTGGGCGAGCGAGGTGCCCTCGTTCTTCAGATTGTCGGTGCCCCAAAGGACGATCGCGACCGTTTCGGGCAGGCCGTTGCCGCTCGAAGCGTGACGCTCCAGGAGACGGTCGGCCTGGCGCCGGCCTTCGCCGACCGCGAACAGGCTCGGAATGCGGAAAGGGTCGAAGCCGTGAATGTTGCGCCCCGTCGGCGCGATGCCGGGATTGCGCAGGATATCGCCGCCGCACACCGGCTCGATATAGCGTGTGTCGAGCGCCCTCAGGATCGCGGGGAGTTCGTGGTCGATCGTCAGATCGCCGGCCAGCTTGGCAAGCGTCGCGACGGCGTCGCCCTTGTCCAGCGCCGTTTCGGCCGACACCAGCGCCGGGATCTTGCGAAGCGCCGCGCCCTGATCGCCGTCGACCAGCGCCTCTACGGCGGCGATATCGATCTCGCATCCGGCCTGCGCCTCGGCCGCGGCCTTGAGCCAGCCGATCCGGTCGCCGCGCGAGGGTGCTTCGCCGACGACGTGAAGACCGTTCGGAATGAGGGTCTTCTCGAGTTCGTCGAGCGCAAGGACGAGGCCCGCGACCTCGTCTTCAGCTTTCGGCACCGCAAGATCGAGACCTTCGGCCTGCAGGCTCAGGAGCTCCAGCAGTTCGCGGCGTTCGTCGGCCGCGTCGGGTTCGAGGCCGCGGAAGCGATCGAGCGTCGATTTCAGGTCGTTGAGGCCCTTGTAGAGACCGGCTGCAGAAAGCGGCGGGGTCAGGTGCGAGACGAGGACCGCGTTGGCGCGGCGCTTGGCGAGCGCGCCCTCGGAGGGATTGTTGGCGGCATACAGGTTGACGTTCGGCAAATCGTCGATCAGCCGGTCCGGCCAGCACGCCTCGCCCATGCCGACCTGCTTGCCGGGCATGAATTCGAGGGCGCCATGGGTGCCGAAGTGCAGCACCGCATCGGCCTTCAGGTCTTCGCGCAGCCAGCGATAATAGGCCGAGAACGCATGCGTCGGCGCAAAGCCCTTCTCGAACAGGAGCCGCATCGGGTCGCCCTCGTAGCCGAACGCCGGCTGGACGCCGACGAAGACGGCACCGAAGCGGGCGCCGAGGACGAAGATCGCCGAGCCGTTCGATTGCTGGCGGCCGGGCGCCGGCCCCCACTGGGCCTCGATATCCTTGAGGAATGGCTCGCGGCGGATATGGTCTTCGGCGGCGATCGACACGTGGACATTGCTGGTCGTGCCGTAGGTCTGCGCATTGCCCTCGACGATCGCCTCGCGCAGCGCATCGACGCTTGCCGGCATGTCGACGGCATATCCGTCGTCCTTCATCGCCTTCAGCGTGTTGAAGAGAGAGGCGAAGACCGACAGGTAGGCGGCGGTTCCGACCGCGCCGGCATTGGGCGGGAAGTTGAAGAGAGTGACGGCGACGGTGCGCTCGGCCTTGGGCTTGCGGCGCAGCGCGACGAGCTTGGCGACCCGGCGCGACAGCATGCGGGCGCGCTCGCGATCGGGGGTCATGGCGCGGTGCCCGTCGGCACGCGGCATGGCGGAGCGTCCGCCGAACACGGCCGAGCCGATCGAGCCGTCGAGCTCGGGAATTGCGACCATGATGGTGGATTCGATCGGGCTGAGGCCGGTGGACGAGGTCTGCCATTCCTCCAGCGCCTGGAACTCGACCGCCATGGCGCTGAGATAGGGCACGTCGAGCTGCATCAGCGCGAGGCGGGCGGCATCGGAATCGTTGTAGGCCGGACCGCCGACGAGCGAAAAGCCGGTGAGCGACACCATGGCGTCGATGGTCGTGCGGCCGTTCGCATCCTTGAAGAAGGCGTCGATGGCGGGCCGCGAATCGAGGCCGCTGGCGAATGCGGTGACCACCTTGAGGCCGCGCGCCTCCATCTCGGAAATCACCGCGTCGTAGTGGGCGGTGTCGCCGGACAGGACATAGGCGCGCATGACCAGCAGGCCGACGGTGCCGTTCGTCTGCCTGCGGCTGCCCGGCAGGCTCTCGATCCGCGTCGCGATCCGGTCGCGCATCTGCGGATGGTAGAGGCCGGTCTCGGGATATTCCTTCGGCTCGATGCCCTTCTCGGACAGGGCGATGTCGCCGGGTGCGTAGCGGGCGAACAGAAAGCGGATCAGATTGCCGATATTCTCGTCGGAGCCGCCGAGCCAGTATTGCAGCACCATGAAGTAGGCGCGCAGGTCCTGCGCCGTGCCGGGCAGGAACTTCAGCAGCTTGGGCAGGCGGCGGATCATCTTCATCTGGCGCGAGCCGGAGCCCTGGCCGCCTTTTTTCGGCGAGCCCTTCAGCTTCTTCAGAAGGCCGAGGACGCCGCTCGCCTCCTTGCCCATGTCGAGCTTGCCGGCCTTGGTGAGCTTGATGATCTCGCCGGCCGACATGGCGCCGATGAAGGCGCTGCAGTCCGGACGGCGCGCTGTCAGGGCGGGCAGGATGGGGGCGACGTGCGGCTCGAGGAACAGCATGTTGGCGAAGATGATGTCGGCCTTGGCGATGTCGGCGATGCAGCGCTCGAGGCTCTTGGGGTCGCGGTCCCAGTCGGTCGCGGCATGCAGGGTCACGTCGAGGCCGGGCACCTGCCGTCCGAGACTCTCGCGGGCCGCGGCCACGGCGCCGCCGAGGCGCGCGTCGAGCGTGATGATGACCATCCGCGGTCCGTCCGTCTCGCCGGCCGGGGGCATCGGGGTGAGATCAGCGTGCATAGTGTGCCTTGGCATCGTACAATGTCTCCACGGTGATCTCGGCGATGCCCTGCTCCTCGGCGAACCGCTCGGTATTCTTTCGCGCCTTTCCGCGCACGAAGAACGGGATCTTCTTCAGCTCCGCTTCTGCGTCTTTGTCCCAGAGGTTGGCGGTCTTCGCCGTGGCCGGCTCGCCCTTGTCGGGCATTGCGATCGGGTCATGATCGACCCGCGGCGCGGGCTCGGCTACCGCAAGGCGGCTGCCGTGGCCGAGATGGGACGGCATCGCCTCGTCGGAAAATTCGAAATCCTCGCGGAACATGCCGAGAAGATGCTCCTCCAGCCCCATCACCAGCGGATGGACCCAGGTGTCCCAGAGGACGTTGGCGCCCTCGAAGCCCATTTGCGGCGAATAGCGGGCCGGATAGTCCTGCACGTGCACGGGCGCGGAAATCACCGCGCAGCCGATGCCGAGGCGCTTGGAGATGTGGCGCTCCATCTGCGTGCCGAGAACGAGTTCCGGCTCGGCGTCGGAGATCGCCTGCTCGACATCGAGATAATCGTCGGTGATCAGCGCCTCGAGCCCGTAGGTGGCTGCCGCCTCGCGAACGCTGCGGGCATGCTCGCGGCTGTAGGTGCCGAGGCCCACGACCTCGAACCCGAACTCCTGGCTGGCGACACGCGCCGCCGCGACGGCGTGGGTCGCATCCCCGAAGACGAAGACGCGTTTTCCCGTGAGATAGTTGGAATCCACCGAGCGCGAGAACCAGGGAAGGCGCGTGTCGCCCTGATCGCTCTCGCCTGGAAGATCCGCCAGCTTGCGGACCTCGGCGACGAATTCGCGGGTCGCGTTGACGCCGATCGGAACCACATTCGTGTAGGCCTGACCGAAGTTCTTCTTGAGGAGCCGCGCGGCGGGCTCGGCGATCTCGGGATAAAGCACCACGTTGAAATCGGCATTCTTGAGAAGGCCGATATCGGCAGCGCTCGCATCGAGCGGAGCGACCACATTGACGTCGATGCCGTTCTCGCCGAGCAGCTTGCGGATCTCGGTGACGTCGTCCCGGTGGCGAAAGCCGAGGGCCGTGGGGCCGAGAATGTTGCAGGTGGGGCGCGCGGCGCGGATCCTTGTGCCGGCCTCGACCGGATCGCCGGAAAGATGGCGGACGATCTGGTAGAAGGTCTCTCCGGCGCCCCAGTTTTCCTTGCGCTGATAGGATGGCAGGTCGAGCGGAATGACCGGGCATGCGAGATTGGCGGCTTTCGCCAGCCCCGCCGGATCGTCCTGGATCAGCTCGCCCGTGCAGGATGCCCCGACCAGCATGGCGGCCGGCTGGAAGCGCTCATAGGCCGCGATCAGCGTCGATTTGAACAGTTCGGCGGTGTCGCTGCCCAGATCGCGGGCCTGGAAGGTGGTGTAGGTCACCGGCGGCCGCTTGTCGCGACGCTCGATCATGGTGAAGAGCAGGTCGGCATAGGTGTCGCCCTGGGGCGCGTGCAGCACGTAGTGAACGTCCCGCATCGCGGTCGCGACGCGCATCGCGCCGACATGGGGCGGGCCTTCATATGTCCAGACGGTCAGCTGCATGATGTCCGCCCTCCCCTAAACCCGAAGCCGCGTGCGGCGGTCGAAGGGCCGCGCGAAGAGATTGGCGAGATCGCTCGCTTGGTCGTAGCCCTGGATCGGCGTGAACAGGAGTTCGATCGACCATTTCGTGGTCAGCCCCTCGGCCTCCAGCGGATTGGCGAGACCGAGGCCGCAGACCGTCAGGTCGGGCCTTGCGGCCCGCACCCGGTCGAGCTGGCGATCGACGTCCTGGCCTTCGGAAATCGCGACGCCTTCGGGCAGCATCGGCATTTCCTGCATAAGGTGCGCCCGGTGGATGAAGGGCGTGCCGATTTCGATCGGCACCATGCCGAGTTCGCGGCTGAGCATGCGTGCCAGCGGAATTTCGAGCTGGGAATCGGGCATGAAGAAGATGGTCTTGCCGGACAGGGCTTCGCGGAAGGGCTCGAGCGCGCGTTCGGCGCGGGCCTTGGGCGCGGCCGTCGCAGCCCTGAAAGCCATCGGATCGACGCCGAAGGCGTTGGCGGCGGCCAGCAGCCAGGCGGTCGTGCCCTCGGCGCCAAGCGGGAACGGCGCCGGAATATGCGTCGCACCGCGCTCGGCCAGCGCCCGCGCCGTCTCCGTCAGGAAAGGCTGGGCAAGCAGGATCTTCGTGTTCGGACCGATCGCGGGCAGCGCGCTCGAGCGCCGGGGCGGAAGGAACCCGACATTCTCGAGGCCCATCGCGGCAAAGAGCCTTGCGAACTGATCCTCGACCACATCGGCGAGCGCGCCGACGACGAGAAGCGCGGGCGCGTCGTTTAACGCCTCGGGAAGCTCGGGGACGAGCGCGGCAAGGCACCGGTCCTCGCCTTCCGTGAAGGTCGTCTCGATGCCCGATCCCGAATAGCTGAGAATTCGCACGTTCGGGGCATAGGATCGGGACAGGCGCGCCGCGGCCTTGGACAGGTCGAGCTTGATGACCTCCGACGGGCAGGACCCGACGAGGAACAGCATCCTGATGTCCGGGCGGCGCTCGAGGAGACGCGAGACGACCTTGTCGAGCTCCTCGTTCGCGTCGGCCATGCCGGCGAGATCGCGCTCTTCCATCACGGCGGTGGCAAAGCGCGGCTCGGCGAAGATCATGACGCCGGCGGCCGACTGCATCAGATGGGCGCAGGTGCGCGAACCGACGACGAGGAAGAAGGCGTCCTGAATCTTGCGGTGCATCCAGACGATGCCGGTCAGCCCGCAGAAGACCTCGTGCTGGCCGCGTTCGCGCAGGACGACGGGCTCGGCGCAGCCGGCCTTGGGCAGGGCCGCCTCGGTGCGCATGCGCTCGGGAAGGATCGAGACCGAGCCGCTCATGCCGCGACGCCCCGAAGCGGCATCGAAGGGCTGCTTCGTTCGGCCTGCAACCGGGCCATGCGGAGCTTGTAGACGAACTGGGCGGCGTTGATCGCGTAAGTTCCATAGGCGACGAGCGCGACGGTCAATTGCTCGGCCTGGGTGCCGTAGCCGGCGAACACCATGACGAGGTAGGCCGTGTGAAGCGCGATCACGCCCATCGACACGACGTCCTCCCAGAAGAAGGCCGGGGCGAACAGCCACTTGCCGAACACCACCTTCTCCCAGATCGAGCCGGTGACCATGATGGCATAGAGAACGACGGTCTTCAGGACGACGGACGCCGTGGCGAGCTGATGCCCCTCGCCGGTCCACAGGGCTCGCGACACCAGCGCGAGTGAGACGAGGAAGACCAGGAACTGGACGGGGGCGAGGATGCCCTGGACCAGAGTCCAGCCCGTGGCGTCACGCCGAGCCCGCTCTTCGGACGTGTAAAGGCCTGCAGACTGCGGCCGGCCCGAACGCTGGCCGTTCAGCTGGATTTCGGCGATCTGCGCGTGGGTTTCCTGGCTCTTCATGCCGATCAGTCTGAACATCTCGGCCGAAAACTGTCAAGTAGACTTTACACATGCCGGCGGGTCGCACGCCCGCAGGCCGGGCTGCGACAGAGGGCGCGGGCGCGAAAACCAGCTGGCGCAGTTGCATGCGGAAAGGGAATGAGCGAGGATTGCGCAAATGCACCCGCATATTGAGGGTGCTGCCAATTCCGACACCCGCACCGTTTGGCAATCGTGCGCAAGACATTGAAAGCGTAGTGTCGGAAACAGTTTTCAGGCCGCGTCGCGCATCGCATCTCCAGACTGACCGAGACGCACCGGACCAGTCGAGCATGGCATGCCGCACGACCCGATCGAATTGCCAAGGGGGGAGGAGACGCTATGGCCTACAATACCGCAGGTCCGGGGCTTCGTCGTCTGGAAGACGACTCCGAAGAGAATCCATTCCCGTCAACCAAGTTTGACATCGGGCAGGGCGAGCGCTTCGTCGAGGGGCAGATCGCGCGGGACCTTCCGGCCTTCGAGCGCCCCGGCCCGAACGCCACCGCGAAGAACCTCGAAGACGCGATCAAGAATGCCGTCATTCCCCGTCTCTACGCCCGCCGCATGGTCGAGAACGACAAGGCCGCGGCCCATCTCCCACAATCGGACCTGACGACCGGGATCCTCAAGCAGGCGGCGATCGAGCACCTCCACCGCATGGTTCTGGCCGGGCAGTCGGACGCGCAGGAGGCCTGCCTGCACGAGATCCACGCCCAGGGGCTGCCGCTGCGGAGGCTGCTCGAGGACGTTGTCGTTCCGGTCGCCGACGAACTCGGTCGCGCATGGGAGGAAGATCTCATGAGCTTCGCCGAAGTTTCCCTCAAGGTCGGGCGTTTCCAGAAGGCCGTCTCGAACTTCACGAGCCGCGTCCTGCCCAACGATCTGACGCGAGACAAGCCGACATTCCTGATGTCGCCCGCGCCGGGCGAACAGCACAGCTTCGGCGCCTCGGTGTTCGGCAACCTCTTGATTGCGGAAGGATTTCCGACAGACATCGTGCTTGACGCGGATGCCGGCCAGCTGTGCGACCGGGTTCGCGAACGGTCCTATTCGGCGCTCGGACTCAGCTGCAACAGCGACAGGACGCTTCCCATCCTCAAGACGTTGATCGCGAAGCTGCGGCAGGCAAGCTGCAACCGCGCAATCCGCATCCTTGTCGGCGGGTGGGCTTTGCAGACGGGCGACAAGTCATTAAGTAAGCTTGATGCAGACTTGGTCGTGACCGATGGCCGCAGGGCCTTGGACGACGTGGTCAGGCTTTTTGAGCGTGGGGAATAAAGCTTTCCTTCCGCTGGAACTTTGGACCGGATCATGATGCCATGGGAGTAAATTACGCCGAAGGCGGCCGGGCATTCACCGATCCGGATCGTTCGTTTTCCGACATGGATCCCGGTCTGGTCGCGTCGCTCGTCACGGCGACGGCGGATTTCGCCCTGTTGATCGACGCGGACGGACGTGTCGTCGACGTCGCCATGCGCCATGATGTCTGCCCGCCGGAAGTCTATCAGGCGTGGATCGGCAAGCCCTTCATCGACATCGTCACGAGCGAATGCAAGCTGAAGGCCAAGCGGCTCCTGTCCGATGGCGGGAACCGCGCGGACATTCGCCGCGAGATCAACCATGCCATTCCCGGGGCCGGGGATCTTCCCG
The DNA here is from genome assembly GCF_034321785.1 of Fulvimarina uroteuthidis. NCBI lineage: Bacteria > Pseudomonadati > Pseudomonadota > Alphaproteobacteria > Hyphomicrobiales > Aurantimonadaceae > Fulvimarina > Fulvimarina uroteuthidis. The sequence goes on from NZ_JAXLPB010000001.1 coordinate 1,075,017, forward strand.
TCAGCTACACCATGCTGACGCTGACCAAGGACGGGAGCCGCGTGGCGCTCGGCCGGGATCTGCGCTCCGTCTCCGATCTCCAGCAGCGCCTGATCTCCGCGCAGCTTTCCTATGATCATGAGTTCGAGCGTGTCCGCAGCATCGAGGCACAATACCGCATTCTCTTCGAGACCGGCGCCGAGACCCGCCTCGTCATCGATCCGGCGACCCGCCTCGTGACGGAGGCCAACGCGGTCGCGCGCGCCAGTTGCGGCGCGAAGGACGTGGTCGGAACGAGCGCGGAAGAGCTGTTCGCGCGCGATTCCCTTACCGAGCTCGACCGGCTGATCGCCATCGCCCATTCGTCCGGCCGCACCGAGAACGGGGTGCTGCGCCTGCGCGACGACGACCGGACGCGCGTCGCGGTCGCGCTCCGCTTCTTCCGCCATCTCGGCAATGCCCGCCTGTCGCTCCAGATCCAGCCCTTGGGCGACGCCGCGTTCGGCCAACAGGGCGGGCGAGCCGACGATCTTTTGGCGAAGCTCGGCTTTCAGTTGCCCGAAGCCCTGATCGTGCTCGATTCCAAGATGCGGATCGTCGTGGCCAATCAGAGCTATCTCGATCTCGTCCAGATCCCGGAACTCACCCAGATCGTCGGGCGGGACCTTTCGGGCAGTATCGGCAATCGCGGCGTCGAATTGCGCGTCCTCAAGAACGCGGTCGACAATCAGGGCATCGTGCGCAGCCTGTCCACGCAATTGACACCGGCGCACGGCATGCCGATCACCGTCGATATCGGCGGGACATCGTTCGAATCGGGCGGCGACCGCTATTACGGCTTCGTGATCCGACGGCGCGAACGCCCGGCGATGTCGCCGGTTCAGGCCGGTGCCGAGGTAAGGCCCGCCAACGACATGATCGGCCTCGTCGGACAGATGCCGCTGCGCGACATCGTGCGCGACACGACGGACATCATCGAACGTCTCTGCATCGAAGCGGCGCTGGAGTTGACAGGCGACAACCGCGCCTCGGCAGCCGAGCTCCTCGGCATCAGCCGCCAAGCGCTCTACACCAAGCTGCGGCGTTTCGGAATCATCGGCGAGGCGGGCGACGCACGCTGACTTTTCCGCTAGCCAGCTAACTCTGTCGTACTCCTCCGACTTTAGAATGTGTCAAGTTTAGTTGACACGAGCTGCGACTTCGCCCTAGCATCGCGGGCATGAGCCGAACGGTCGCCCCCCACGCGCAGCGAACGCGCATCCAGTTCTCCGCCTTCGTCACGGTGCTCAAGCCCGTAACCTGGTTTGCGCCGGTCTGGGCGTTCGCCTGCGGCGCGATCTCGGCGATCGCGCAGATCCCGGCGGACGCCTCGACGTTCGATCTCGTCGCACAGGTCGCCCTCGGCCTCGCGCTCGCCGGCCCGATGCTGTGCGGCGCGAGCCAGGCGGTCAACGACTGGTTCGATCGCCACGTGGACGCGGTCAACGAACCGGATCGCCCCATTCCCTCCGGCCGCCTGCCCGGCCGCACGGGGCTTGCGATCGCGGTTCTGTGGACCCTCGCCTCGCTCGCCGTCGCCGCCCTTCTCGGCCCGGTGGTCTTTCTCGCCGCCTTCGTCGGCTGTCTCCTGTCCTGGGGCTACAGCGCGCCTCCGGTGCGCTTCAAGCAGGATGGCTGGCTCGGCAATGCCAGCGTCGCGATCGCCTATGAGGGCCTGGCCTGGATCACCGGTGCCGCCGTCATCGCGCAAGGGGTTCCGGCGCCGGAGATCCTCGTTCTGGCCGCGCTCTACAGCATCGGCGCCCATGGCATCATGACGCTCAACGACTTCAAGGCGATCGCGGGCGATGTCCAGTTCGGCATCCGCACCCTGCCGGTGCGCTACGGTGTCAAGCGGGCCGCACAGATCGCCTGCGTCGTGATGGCCCTGCCGCAGCTTCTCGTCATCGGCGTCATGACCGCATGGGGCCACCCGGTCGCGGCCGGCATCATCGCCCTCCTCCTCATCGGCCAGGGCCTGTGCATGCCCCGGCTGATCGCCGATCCCGAAAAGGAGGCGATCCGCTACAACGGCACCGGCATCGGCCTTTTCGTTCTCGGCATGATGGTCTCGGCCGTCGCGGTCGGAGTGTTCCCATGACGCCAGCCCTCGCCGTCAAGCCCGATCCGGCCCCGGCCGGCTTCACCTGGCCCCAGCTCATGCGCCTCGCCCTGGTCCAGACGGCGATCGGCGCGATGGTGGTGATCACCACCTCGACGCTGAACCGAGTCATGGTCATTGAACACGGGTTCGCCGCGACCGTCCCCGGCGCGCTCGTCGCGCTCCATTATGCGGTCCAGATGCTGCGCCCCCGCTTCGGTCATGGCGCCGATACGGGGCGCGGCCGCACCGGCTGGATCGTCGGCGGTCTCGCCGTCCTTGCCGTCGGGACGATCGGCGCCGCCGCCGCGACCGGGCTTGCCGCGAGCCATCCCCTCCCCGGCCTTCTCGCCTCGGCGCTCGCCTTCGTTCTGATCGGCGCCGGCGTCGGGGCGGCGGGCACCAATCTCCTCGCCCTCGTCGCGCAAGGCACCGCCGCCCATCGCCGCGGCCAGGCCGCGACCTTGATGTGGACGCTGATGATCGCCGGCTTCGCCGTCACCGCAGGCACGGCCGGGCATTTTCTCGACCCCTTCTCCGATGCGAGGCTGCTGGCCGTGACCGGTGTGGTCGCCGGGCTCGCCTTCCTTGTCAGCGCGCTCTCGATCCGGGGCATCGAACAGCCGTCCCGCGCCGTCGGCGATGCTGCCCCGCGCTTGCCGCGTCGATCGTCGGCCGCGTTTCGCGCAGCGCTAGCCTCCGTCTGGCGCGAGGACGAGACGCGCCGCTTCACCCTTTTCGTCTTCATCTCGATGTTCGCCTACAATGCGCAGGATCTCATCCTGGAGCCGTTCGCCGGGAGCCTCTTCGCCATGTCGCCGGGCGAGACGACCCAATTGTCCGGGGCCCAGCACGGCGGAACCTTCGCCGGCATGATCGCCGTCGCACTGGCCGGCTGGCTGTTCGCCAGACGCTTTCCCGGTCTCCTGCGCATTCTCTGCGTGGCTGGCTGCATCGGTTCGGCCTCGGCCTTCGGGCTGCTCTACGGATCGACCCTTCAGCCTGCCGGCGAGAGTCCCGGCGCCTTTCCGCTCTCGGCGGTGGTGACCGGTCTCGGCTTCTTCAACGGCGTCTTCGCCGTCGCCGCGATCGGCTCGATGATGGGACTTTCGGCCCGAACCGAGGACACCTGCCCGCGCCACGGCATCCGCATGGGTCTGTGGGGCGCCGCTCAGGCGATCGCCTTCGGGCTCGGCGGGTTCGCCGGAACGGCCCTCGTCGATCTCGTCCAGTTCGGCGGCGGCTCGCCCGCCACCGCCTACGGTTCGGTCTTCGCCGTCGAGGCGGTCTGCTTCCTCATCTCCGGCGCCCTCGCTTGGGTCTGCGTCGCGGACCGGTCCGCGGCCCCTCGATCCGCCGGCCCCCCATCCTACTCACTGCCCGGAGCGACGGCATGACCGAGAGCCCTCGAAAACTCGCCTATCTCGACACGTCCCGCTACGGCACCGACCGCAAGGCCGGCGGAACCGTCTACGACGCCATCGTCGTCGGCGGCGGGCCTTCGGGCTCGACGGCGGCGCGGGCCCTCGCGCGGGCCGGCTATCGCACGGCGCTCGTCGAGCGCGGCGGCCGCATCAAGCCGTGCGGCGGCGCGATCCCGCCACGCGCGATCGAGGATTTCGCCATCCCCCATTCCCAGATCAAGGCGCGGATCCATTCGGCGCGCATGATCGCGCCCTCGGGCAAGACCGTCGATATGCCGATCGACAACGGCTATGTCGGCATGGTCGACCGGGAGGAGTTCGACGAATGGCTGCGCGAACGCGCCGCCCTGTCGGGTGCCGAGCGCATCGCGGCGACCTTCGAAGGTTTCGAGGACGCGACGGGCGCGATGCGCACGGTTGTCCTGCGGCGCAAGGGCGAGGATACCGAGCGCCTGCGCCTGTCGGCCAGGCTCGTCATCGGCGCGGACGGCGCGAAATCGCTCGTCGCAAGACTGGCTCTACCGAAGCAGAAGCCGACCCCTTGCGTGTTCGCCTATCACGAGATCGTCGAATCCACCGGCGGCGAGAACGGCATCGAGCGCAATCCGGACAATCGCTGCGACGTCTATTATCAAGGCAGGATCTCGCCCGACTTCTACGGCTGGGTCTTTCCGCACGGCGAGACCACCAGCATCGGCACCGGCACCGCGCGCAAGGGCTACGGTCTGCGCAAGGCCGTCAGCGACCTTCGGGACGCGTCCGGCTACGCCGATGCGAGGACGATCCGCCGCGAGGGCGCGCCGATTCCGCTGAAACCCTTGAAGCGCTGGGACGACGGGCGCAACGTTCTTCTTACTGGCGATGCCGCCGGCGTCGTCGCGCCGGCCTCCGGCGAGGGCATCTATTACGCGCTCGAATGCGGCCGGATGGTCGCGGACGCGGGCGAGAAATTCCTGAAGACAGGCAATCCGAAATGCCTGAGCGCCGCGCGCCGCGAATTCCTCGGCGATCACGGCACGGTCTTCGCCATTCTCGGCCTGCTGCAGGGCGTCTGGTATCGGTCGGACTGGCTGCGCGAGCGCTTCGTCGCGATCTGCAAGGACGCGGACGTCCAGCGCATGACCTGGGAATCCTACATGCACAAGAAGCTGACCCGCGAGAGCCCGCTGGCTCACGGGCGCATCCTTATGCAGAACATTGGACACTATTTCGGCTGGAGGACGGCGTAAATGTTCAACCCGATCAAGGGAGCCGCGCTCCTCGACGAACGTGCCGCAAGCCAGGCGACCGCCTGCCCCATGGGCTATCGGCGGGTCGAACTGCCCGAGGAGGTCGATTACGGGCGGCACTTCGCCGACGCGATCGAAGCCCTGCACGCCGAAAAGCGCTACCGGGTGTTCGCCGATCTGGAGCGCATCTCCGGCCGGTTTCCGCGCGCGATCTGGCGCCATGAGGGCGAGGTCCGCGAAATCACCGTCTGGTGCTCGAACGACTATCTGGGCATGGGCCAGAACGAGAAGGTCGTCGCCGCCATGAAGGACACGGTCTCGGCCATGGGCTCGGGCGCCGGCGGCACGCGCAACAT